>CAZNPH010000014.1:0-111307 GCA_964574985.1 uncultured Bacteroidaceae bacterium | reverse complement strand
TCGTAACAAGGTAGCCGTACCGGAAGGTGTGGCTGGAACACCTCCTTTCTGGAGAGACTTGTTGTGAACCTGAGAACAGGGATGCTTTGTTGCCACCAACCTTTTCCTTTTTACCATAGCCCGGAGCAAAAACAGATCCCTGAGTAGAAAATGACTGTTAGGAAAAATAGTCCCGTAGCTCAGCTGGTTAGAGCACTACACTGATAATGTAGGGGTCAGCAGTTCAAATCTGCTCGGGACTACTTTTTGAAATAAGGGTTCTTTTAAATCATGTTGGCAGGATATTTGGGGGGGGGATTAGCTCAGTTGGCCAGAGCGCCTGCTTTGCACGCAGGAGGTCATCGGTTCGACTCCGATATTCTCCACCAGAAAACAACAGTTCTTACAGAATTAAGGATATTGGGAATTGGCAGCGGAGCCAGGCTTCAAAGCCATTCCGGGCGACCGGGATATTCTCACCATCTGCCGGTTATGGGCAGAAGAGTTCTTTGACGTATTGGAAAAGAGTATAAGGTACAAATGATTCTCATCAGCAAAAAGTTACTAAGAGCGTATGGCGGATGCCTTGGCTCTCAGAGGCGATGAAGGACGTGACAAGCTGCGAAAAGCCCCGGTTAGGTGCAAATAACCACTCGACCCGGGGATATCCGAATGGGGCAACCCGGTACCGTGAAGCGGTATCATCCCGACTTGTCGGGAAGCAAACCCGGTGAACTGAAACATCTAAGTAACCGGAGGAAGAGAAAACAATAGTGATTCCCTTAGTAGTGGCGATCGAACGGGGAATAGCCCAAACCATATTTGTTTCGGCGAATATGGGGTTGTAGGACTGCAATACGGATACTGAACCGAAATGGAAGTTTCTGGAAAGCTGCACCATAGAGGGTGACGGTCCCGTACATGTAAAAGTTCAGTATTCATGCAGTATCCTGAGTAGCACGAGACACGGGAAATCTTGTGTGAATCTGCCAGGACCATCTGGTAAGGCTAAATACTCCTGAGAGACCGATAGTGAACTAGTACCGTGAGGGAAAGGTGAAAAGCACCCTGAACAAGGGAGTGAAACAGTACCTGAAACCGTACGCTTACAACCTGTCGGAGTCCCGGCTTGCCGGGATGACGGCGTGCCTTTTGCATAATGAGCCTATAAGTTACTCCTCACTAGCAAGGTTAATCCCATGAAGGGAGCAGCCGAAGCGAAAGCGAGTCTGAACAGGGCGCTTAGTTAGTGGGGGTAGACGCGAAACCTGGTGATCTACCCATGGCCAGGTTGAAGCTCTGATAAAACGGAGTGGAGGACCGAACCAGTAGACGTTGAAAAGTCTTTGGATGAGCTGTGGGTAGGGGTGAAAGGCCAATCAAACCAGGAAATATCTCGTACTCCCCGAAATGCATTTAGGTGCAGCCTTGAAATACGTGTTGCAGAGGTAGAGCTACTGATAAGGCTAGAGGGCTTCACCGCCTATCAAACCTTGACAAACTCCGAATGCTGTAACATATATTCGGGAGTGAGGCATTGGGTGCTAAGGTCCGGTGCCAAAAGGGAAACAACCCAGACCATCAGCTAAGGTCCCCAAATACATGCTAAGTTGTTCTAACGAAGTGTGATTGCTGAAACAGCTAGGATGTTGGCTTGGAAGCAGCCATTCATTTAAAGAGTGCGTAACAGCTCACTAGTCGAGCGATTGTGCATGGATAATAATCGGGCATCAAGCATGTTACCGAAGCTATGGTTCCGGTTCTGCCGGAAGGTAGGGGAGCATTCCAGTTGCGTTGAAGATGAACCGTGAGGTTTTTTGGAGCGTCTGGAAAAGAAAATGTAGGCATAAGTAACGATAAAGCGGGTGGGAAACCCGCTCACCGATAGACTAAGGTTTCCTGATCAACGCTAATCGGATCAGGGTTAGTCGGGTCCTAAGGTGTATCCGAAGGGAAAAGCCAATGGACAACAGGTTAATATTCCTGTACTGGCATATATTGCGATGGGGTGACGAAGGAGTGAAAGGCCCGCGTACTGACGGAATAGTACGTTAAAGGATGTAGGTATATGAGCAGGTTAACAGCTTGTTCATGCTGAATCCGATAGTACCATGAGTCTTCGGACAAGTGGATAGTAGCCCTAAGCATACTTCCGAGAAAAACCCCTAAGCTTCAGATATGTGCCACCCGTACCGCAAACCGACACAGGTAGTCAAGGAGAGAATCCTAAGGTGCTCGAGTGATTCATGGCTAAGGAACTAGGCAAAATAGACCTGTAACTTCGGGAGAAAGGTCTCCTGACAGTGATGTCAGGACGCAGTGAAACGGCCCAAGCGACTGTTTATCAAAAACACATGGCTTTGCTAAATCGAAAGATGATGTATAAGGCCTGACACCTGCCCGGTGCCGGAAGGTTAAGGGGGGGGGTTATCCCGATTCGTCGGGAGAAGCTCTGAACCGAAGCCCCGGTAAACGGCGGCCGTAACTATAACGGTCCTAAGGTAGCGAAATTCCTTGTCGGGTAAGTTCCGACCTGCACGAATGGTGTAACGATTTGGGCACTGTCTCAGCCATGAGCTCGGTGAAATTGTAGTCCCGGTGAAGATGCCGGGTACCCGCAACGGGACGGAAAGACCCCGTGAACCTTTACTACAGCTTAACATTGATTTTGGGTAGACAATGTAGAGGATAGGTGGGAGACTGTGAAGCGGTTTCGCCAGGAATCGTGGAGTCAACGTTGGAATACCACCCTTTGTTTATCTGAAGTCTAATCCCGGTAAAACGGGAGACATTGTTTGGTGGGTAGTTTGACTGGGGTGGTCGCCTCCAAAAAAGTAACGGAGGCTTCCCAAGGTGCCCTCAGCATGAATGGTAACCATGCACAGAGTATAATGGCATAAGGGCGCTTGACTGTGAGACCGACAAGTCGAACAGGTACGAAAGTAGGGCATAATGATCCGGTGGTTCCGTATGGAAGGGCCATCGCTCAAAGGATAAAAGGTACTCCGGGGATAACAGGCTGATCGCTCCCAAGAGCTCATATCGACGGAGCGGTTTGGCACCTCGATGTCGGCTCGTCACATCCTGGGGCTGGAGAAGGTCCCAAGGGTTGGGCTGTTCGCCCATTAAAGTGGCACGCGAGCTGGGTTCAGAACGTCGTGAGACAGTTCGGTCCCTATCTGTTGTGGGCGTTGGAGATTTGAGAGGGCCTGCCTCTAGTACGAGAGGACCGAGGCGGACAGACCTCTGGTGTACCTGTTGTGGCGCCAGCTGCATTGCAGGGTAGCTATGTCTGGAAGAGATAAGCACTGAAAGCATCTAAGTGCGAAGCTTGCCTCAAGATGAGATCTCCTTTAAGGGTCGTCAAAGACTATGACGTTGATAGGTCGCAGGTGTAAAGGCAGTAATGTCAAAGCCGAGCGATACTAATTACCCGTAGACTTTTCTGATGTTTGTCATTTGACCGGGGCTCTTTTCCAATGCGTTTTTATTATTGAAGATCTTAAGGTGACTATTGCAATGGGGAACCACCTCTTCCCATTCCGAACAGAGAAGTTAAGCCCATTAGCGCCGATGGTACTGCAAACGCGGAAGAGTAGGTCGTCGCCGAATTTTTAAAAAGCCGCTTCAATTTGTTTTGAGGCGGTTTTTTTTATATTCAGAATTGATCAGAACGGCGTTTCAAAATTTTTTTTGCAAAAATTTTGGCAGGCACCTTTTATACATCCGGTTGCGTTTAAGGTTAATAAAAATGGGCTAAATTTGCAGCCATGAGATATTTTTTCCGTCTCCTGACGGTCATATTCCTGTTTCATGCTTTGCCTGCCCTGGCCCGGGATGAGCCCGATTCGACACAAGCTTTTGTACGGACCTGGAACCTTGAAAAGGATTTCATCGTGCAACATGACGCAGAGATCGATACTTTCCAGCAACAGTTGCAGTTGTATAATCCGGTTTTCCGGAGCAGTATTTCCAATGCATATCCGGGCAATGTCGGCATGCCTGCAAAAGACCTGATCATCCCGCCGGAACAAAACCGGGAGGAATTTTTGTTTCTCAGGAATTACCGGCCCTACCTGCAGTTGCCTTTCAATACCGTTTATTACAATGTACGGAAACCGTTCACACAACTCTCGTATCAGGGGGCCGGACTGAGCAAGGCCAAGCGGGAGGAATCGGCCGAAGTCATCCATACCCAGAACGCTTCCCCTTTTCTTAATTTCGGGGGTCAGTTCAGGCTTTTTTCTTCCGAAGGACAATATGCCAACCAGAAATCGAAAGTCAGCCTGCTGGACCTTTTCGGATCCTATTCACGCGACCGGCTCTCCGTTCACGCCAGTTTCAATTACAATAAGTTTCAGAACCAGGAGAATGGCGGCCTCCTGAACGACAGCCTTTTCAGGAACTCGGACGACGACCCCAAAACCTACGAAACAAATCTTGCCCAGGGGAAATCAGATACCCGCAAACTGGTGTTTTTTGTTTCCGGTCAGTATGTTTTGAATACCGGCCGGGAGGGATCGGAAAACGACAGTCTGTCCCCGCCTGACCGGAATGCATTTTTCAAGAAATGGCCGGACAGGAAAGCCGAGCTGGCTTATTCTTTCCGGTACAGCCGCAACAGCCGGTTGTACCGGGATGATTTCAGCGGGTCGGACCATGATTTTTACAGCAATTATTATTTCGATTCTACCGTGACCCATGATTCAGCGCTCTACCATCTGGTGGAAAACCGTTTTCAATTCAGTTTCCTCAGTAGAGGGGATGACCCCAGTGCCTCAGGGATCCGGCTGATGATGGCTCATCAGTATGAACGGTACGGATTTCATGTTCCTTCTCTCCCCCTGACGGACAATTATTACCACAACCTGTTTTTCCGGGGATCCCTGTCCGGAAAATACAAAGCCGGCTGGAAATGGGATGTGCAGGGCACCTGGCATGCCACCGGCTACAAACAGGGCGATTATTCCCTGGTCTTTGAGTCCGGCCGGTACAAAGACAGTCAGTACCCCGGCAGCATTATAAAAGTGAAAGCAGGTGTCCGGTCGGATGAGCCGGATTATTTTCTTCAGAAATATTCTTCGAACCATTTCATGTGGCATCATGATTTTCCAAAGACCGGCAGGATGGATCTGGGTTTGTATCTTGATGCCCCGGCCAGAAGACTTCGGGCGGACATAAGGTTTTCCTCTGTCCGGAACTTTGTTTATTTCGGTTCCGGGAAAGTGCCCGAATTATACGCGGGTGCGCTCAACATGATCTCGGTCAGGATCCACAAACATTTTATCACCGGGCCGTTTCATTCGATGAACAAAGTCGTGCTTCAGCATGTGGATGAAAAAAGCGCACTGGATGTTCCGTTTTTTAATGTATACAGTTCCGATTATTTTGAATTCTGGCTGGTAAGTGATGTGCTCAGGATTCAGGCGGGCATTGACTTTTTCTACCAGAGCCGTTATTCAGGATACGGATACGTTCCTTCTACAGGCAGGTTTTATCTGGGGAACGGTGACCAGGCCGGAAATTATGTATACATTGACCCCTTTATTACCGCCCGGTTGAAACGAACGCGCTTGTTTGTAAAATATGAACATGTCAATTCAGGTTTGTGGTCAAAGGACTATTTTATGGTCCGTGATTATCCTATGCCGCCCCGTGCAATAAAATTCGGACTTTCTTGGACGTTTTACGATTAAATCCTATTTTAGATATTTGTGAACGCTCGACCATCTGTCTTCTTTATTCTTTTCTTTGCCATCCAATGAACAAAAATGCAGGGAAACAAAACAACCGGTAGGATCAGAAAATACGCTGCCATCCTGGTTTTTCCGTGTATTTTATTCAATGGATGCCGGGAAAAAAAGGTGCAAACCCTCGAAGTACCCGATAAGGAAGTCCACCTTGACGAGATCCTTGAATCGGGAAGATTGGTGGCCATTACCGATTACAACTCCACCAATTATTTCATATACAGGGGGGAGCCCATGGGGTACCAGTATGAACTGCTGCAGGAACTGGCAAATCATCTTGGAATCCGGCTGGATGTGGTGGTCAGCAATGAACTTGACGAAACCTTTACCTGCCTGTTGCATGGACAATGTGACCTGATCGCCCTCAACCTTACCGTCACCAAGGAAAGAAGAAAAAAACTGAATTTTACCATCCCTCACAGCCAGACCCGTCAGGTACTGGTGCAGAGAAAACCCGAAGGCTGGGAAAAAATGACCGCCGGTAAGATTGACAGCCACCTGATCAGGAACCAGCTTGACCTGGCCGGAAAGACGGTCTATGTCCAACAGAATTCTTCCTACCAGCAAAGGCTTCAGAATCTCTCAGACGAGATCGGGGATACCATACACATTGTTCCCAGGCCTGAAGTAGCGGAAAGGCTCGTCATGATGGTTGCCGGAGGGGAGATCGACTATACCGTATGTGATGAGAATGTTGCCCTGGTGAATCAGACATATTATGAAAACCTGGATGTGAGCACCCCGGTCAGTTTTCCCCAAAGTCTTGCCTGGGCTGTAAAGCCGGGTGCGGATGAATTGCGCAAGACCATCAATGAGTGGTTGGGGGATTTCAGGAGGACCCTGAAATATCATGTGATTTACAATAAATACTTTAAAAGCCGGAAAAGCGCCAGAATTTTTGCCAGTGATTATTATACCCTGGGAAGCGGGAATATCTCTGCATACGATGAAGTGATCCGGGAGCAGAGCCGCAGGCTGGACTGGGACTGGCGTTTGCTGGCTTCCCTGATATACCAGGAATCCCGGTTCGATCCGGTTGCCAGTTCATGGGCCGGGGCATACGGATTGATGCAGCTGATGCCTACCACCATGCGAAGATTCGGGGTCAGCAGGGAATCATCCCCTGAAAAGCAGATAGAAGCCGGGGTCAGTTTCCTGAAATGGCTGGATGACCGTTTCAGGGGAATGATCCGGGATCCGGGTGAACGGATCAGGTTTATTCTGGCGGCTTACAATGTCGGATACGGCCACATCATCGATGCAAGGAACCTTGCCGAAAAATACGGAGGCAATCCCGATGTCTGGGAGGATCAGGTTGAAGAGTTCCTGCTGAAAAAATCAGATCCCGGGTATTACCAGGACCCGGTGGTGAAGTACGGCTATTGCAGGGGAACGGAAACCGTCCGGTATGTTGAGGAAATAATGGAAAGATACAATCATTACCGGAACATCATTCAGCCGGATATAGCAGAATTCGGGGAAGAATCCCGGGAAATTCCGGCAAGATCATTGCGGTAGCTCCCAGGTTCAGTTGAAACGGATGGCGGTTACGGGACGAACCCGGGAGATGAAGGATGATGGGATGATCAGCATCAGCGTGATGATCGCGCATGTGCCCAGGTTCAGAGCAAGTATCTGTAATAAATCAAGGTTGATGGGTACGGATGTAAGATAGTAGGAAGCCTGATCCAGCCGGATGATGTCGAAATGCTTTTGCAGCAGGCAGCAACTGATTCCGATCAGGTTCCCCCACAGGAGTCCGCGCAGGATCAGTTCAACGGACTGGTAAAGGAAAATTCTCCGGATGGCTGCGCTGGTGGTTCCCATGGCTTTCAGTATCCCGATCATGCCGGTCCTTTCCAGGATCATGATCAGGAGACCGCTGATCATATTGAATCCCGCCACCAGCAACATCAGAAAAAGAATGACCAGGACATTCATATCCATCAGGCCGAGCCAGTCAAAGATCTGGGGATGACTGTCCCGGATGTTGACCACTTTCAGTCTGGTCCCGTTTTCAGCAAAGCCGAAGGTCATGCGGCGTACTTCGGAAGTCACCGCATCCAGTTCCTGGAAGTCCCTGAGGAATACTTCAAATCCGCTGACCTGGTCTTCGTTCCAGCCGCTCAGCTTTTGGATATGACGGATGTCTGCCAGTACGAAGATCCGGTCGAACTCTTCCAGACTGGTTTCATATATGCCGCTGACGGTAAACCTTCTCGTTCTGGGAGGGTCCTGCATGAAATACATGATGAAATCATCTCCTGTGTCCAGCTTCAGCAGGGAGGCGATATTTGCGGAAATCACCACCCGGTTGCTGATCATGCTGTCTGCCGTATGGAAAATACTTCCCGTAACAAGATAGCGGTCGAAAAAACTCCAGTCAAAGTCATGGCCGATTCCCTTGAGCACCACACCCTGGATATCTTCTTTGCCCCTGATGATTCCCGGTTTGATTGCAAAGACCTGGATGTGGCGGACAGAAGGATTTTTCCGGAGCCGTCCGAGAAAATTACGGTCCCTATCGACCGGCCGTGTTTGGTAGGACACATTGGAATCATGGTTCAGGATCCGGATGTGCGAATCGAATCCGGTCACTTTGTTGCGAATCTCATGCTTGAATCCGGTCACCACTGCCAGGGCAATGATCATGACCGCCAGTCCGAGCGAAATGCTGAAAATGGCAATGGTCACCATGTGCCTGGATAAACTTTTTTTGCTTTCTTTGTCAAGAAGCGTCCGCCGGGCGATAAACAATTCCGTATTCAAGTCCGGGTAAATTTTTGTAATCCGAAAGGATAAATATACAGTTAAGATGATCTTTATACAAGCGGTATTTTTCCGGTTCCTGATTGTGCTGATGTCATTGCTTGTTCCGGGAACTCAGGGTATCCTGACCGGCGCCGAACAAACCGGCGAGTATGTTGAAATGCTCCGGGGGAAGCGGGTGGGGATCGTGGCCAACCACACCTCACTGATCGGCGGGGTTCACCTGGTGGACAGCCTGCTTTCCCTGGGGATTGATGTCCGCAGAATTTTTTCCCCGGAGCATGGATTCAGGGGGATGGCCGGTCCGGGTCAGCCGGTTGAAGATGATGTGGATAAAGCCACCGGCCTCCCGGTGATTTCCCTCTACGGGGAAAAAAGGAAACCTGATCCGGAAGATTTAAACGGACTGGATATAATCGTATATGATATCCAGGATGTGGGGGTACGGTTTTTTACCTATATTTCCACCCTGCACTATGTCATGGAGGCATGTGCCCGGGAAGGCAGGGAACTTCTTGTTTTGGACCGGCCGAATCCCAACGGTTTTTTTATTGACGGACCGGTTTTGGATACCAGCTTGTGGTCTTTCGTGGGTCTTCATCCGGTCCCCGTCGTATACGGCATGACCGTGGCAGAATATGCCCGGATGATCAACGGCGAAGGATGGCTGGAGGATGGTGTGAAATGCCCGCTGGATTATGTCAAATGCAGGAATTATACCCACCGGTCCCGTTTTAAGCTCCCGGTGAGTCCCTCTCCCAATCTTCCCAACATGAATGCGGTATATCTGTATCCGTCCCTGGCCCTGTTCGAAGGCACCGTGATCAGCGTGGGCCGGGGAACGGGTTTTCCTTTTGAAACATTCGGTCATCCCGGAATGGAGGGAACGGACTTCACATTCATCCCGGTGAGCATTCCTTCCCAAAGTATGCACCCAAAGCATGAAGGGGATACCTGCCGGGGTTTCGATCTGAGGATATACCGGAAGATCGCCCCCGGGGGACTCGGCAAAGTGAAGCTGGACTGGCTCATATATGCTTATCATCACACCCCGGACAAGGTCAGGTTCTTCAAACCTTATTTTTATCAGCTGACCGGGACCGACAAGATTCCCCCGCAGATCATTCTTGGTTATACCGCCGGGCAGATCAGGAAGACCTGGGAGCCGGAACTGGCTGAATTCCGCAGTATCCGGGCGAAATATCTGCTTTATCGCTGAACAGTCTGCTTTATTTGATCTTTCTGCCGGGATATTCCCTGAGTGCCCGCTCAAGGCATATCATGGCATCGCGGAGATCTTCAATGTTCAGTACATAGGCAATGCGGACTTCCCGGGTACCCAGTCCGGGATCGGAATAAAATCCCGAGGCAGGAGCCAGCATGAGGGTCTGGTTCTTGTATTCAAAATCTGTCAGAAGCCACTGGACAAACCGGTCGGCATTATCGACCGGGAGCCGGGCCATGGCATAGAATGCACCTTTCGGTTTTGGACAAAGAACGCCCTCCATCTCATTCAGTGCTTCCACCAGGAAGTTTCTTCTTTGGACGTATTCCCGGCTGACTGTTGAAAAATATTCATCGGTGATGGTGTCCAGTGCCGCTTCACCGAAGATCTGCCCGAAGCCGGGCGGACTCAGCCGTGCCTGACCGAGTTTCAGTGCGGTACGGATAACCTCCATGTTCCGGCTGACCAGTGTTCCTATTCTGACCCCGCAGGCACTGTACCTTTTGGATATGGAATCCACCATAACCACATGCCGGGCGGTTCCTTCAAGATTCAGGGACGGAATATGGACCGCTCCGTCATAGCAGAATTCCCTGTAGACTTCATCGGAAAAAAGGCACAGGTCATGTTTGATGATCAGTTTTCTGATTTTTTCGAGTTCTTCGGCGGAATAAAGATATCCGGTCGGATTGTTGGGATTGCAGATGATCACCCCGCGGGTACGGGGGCCGATCCGTTTTTCGAATTCTTCAACGGGGGGCAGTGAAAAATCCTGCTCAATAAAGGAGGTTACGGGGATGATCTTTATCCCTGCAGCTACTGCAAAACCGTTGTAATTGGCATAATAGGGTTCCGGCACGATGACCTCGTCCCCGGGATCCAGGCATGACAGCATGGCAAAAAGAATGGCTTCGGAACCACCGGTGGTTACCAGAATGTTGGTATGATCGATGTCGATCCCGTGATCCCGGTAATAGCCGGCAAGTTTTTTCCTGTATGTTTCATTGCCCGCCGAATGGCTGTATTCAATCACTTTGTGGGTGATGGTGCGAACGGCATCGAGTGCTTCCGGAAGGGTGGGGATGTCAGGTTGTCCGATGTTCAGCTGAAATATCTTCCGTCCCTTTTTTTTGGCTTCTTCGGCCAGGGGGGCAAGCTTTCGTATGGGTGATTCCGGGATCATACGGGCCCGGCTGGATAGTTCTGGCATGATGTTTTTTTTAGGATTTATCAACGGTTTCCTGGGGGAGAATGCGCCCGCTGATGATCAGTTTAACCGGCGAATTCGATGCATTGGAATATACGATGATTGATTTGACGAAACGACCGGTCCTGCGGGTATCATAACGAACGGTTATTTTTCCGTCCTGTCCCTTTTCGATGGGTTCTCCGGGCCATTCCGGAGTGGTGCATCCACAGGTGGCCCGGACATGGACCAGAAGCAGGGGGGCATTGCCCTTGTTGACAAAACGGAAACTGCAGTTGGCTTTCCCGGCATGGGCTACCTGGCCGAAATCATGGGTGGTGTTTTCAAATACGATCTCCGGTTTTTCCTTCGTGCCGGAGGGCTCACGGTCAACACAGCCCGACAGGATAAGAAAGAACAAAAACCAATGACAGAATTTGCAGTGCATCACCAAACAGGATTTTGATATCCATGACAAAATTAATGGAATTTGTAAATTAAAACATGAAATTGAACAGCCAACCGGTGGAATCCTTCAGATTTTACTAATTTTGCCGAATCTGCCGGCAAATCTTCATACAATAAACAGACCGGAAAAATGTCCATTCCTTCGAAATACGATCCGTCAAAAACGGAAAAAAAGTGGTACCACTACTGGATGAAGAACGGTTATTTCAGGTCTGTTCCGGACGGACGTGAACCTTATACCATTGTGATCCCCCCGCCCAACGTGACCGGAGTCCTTCACATGGGGCACATGCTGAACAATACCATCCAGGACGTATTGATACGCAAGAAACGAATGGAAGGGAAAAATGCCCTCTGGGTCCCGGGCACCGATCATGCTTCCATTGCTACCGAAGCCAGGGTGGTTGCGGATATGAAAAAAAGAAAGATAAAAAAATCCGATCTCCCCCGCGGGGAATTCCTGCTTCATGCCTGGGAGTGGAAAGAAAAACACGGGAATATCATTCTTGAACAGCTTAAAATGCTGGGAGCTTCCTGCGACTGGAGCCGGACCCGGTTTACCATGGATGATGCCTATTATGAGAGCGTGATTTCGGTTTTTATTGATATGTATGAAAAGGGATACATTTACCGGGGAACCCGCATGGTCAACTGGGATCCGGTGGCAAGAACCGCCATTTCGGATGAGGAGGTGAACTACAGGGAAGTCAGGTCCAAATTGTATTACGTACGTTACCGGGTTGAAGGTTCAAATGACTGGATCACCATTGCCACCACCCGGCCGGAGACCATACTGGGGGATACTGCGGTGGCAGTGCATCCTGCAGACAAACGTTTCAGCCCCTATGAAAAGAAAAGGATACTTGTTCCGCTCCTGAACAGGCCGGTTCCCCTCATCCGGGATGAATATGTGGATATGGAATTCGGGACAGGTGCCCTGAAGATCACCCCTGCCCACGATGAGAACGATCATGCCATCGGATTGCGGCACAGTCTGAAAAGCATCGATATTCTGAATGAAGACGGAAGCCTTTCCGAAGCGGCCGGATTCTTTGTCGGAATGGACCGTTTCGAAGCAAGGAAAGCCATGGTCAGGGAACTGGAAAAGGAGGGACATCTGGTTAGAGTTGAGGAGTATATCAACAAAATCGGTTTTTCGGAAAGGACCGATGCCGTGATTGAACCCAGACTCTCCCTGCAATGGTTCCTGAAAATGAAAGAGCTTGCCAGGCCGGCGCTGGAGAATATATTGAATGATAACATCCGGTTGGTCCCTAAAAAATTCAAGAATACATACAAACGCTGGATGGAAAATGTAAAGGATTGGTGCATATCCAGGCAGCTTTGGTGGGGGCACAGGATACCGGCTTATTATATCGGGGATACCGGGAAATACGTTGTGGCCCGTTCTGCAGAGGAAGCTCTCCTGAAAGCAGTCGAAAAAACCGGTGATCATGAGCTCCGGATCGATGATATCAGACAGGATGAAGATGTACTGGATACATGGTTTTCCTCATGGCTTTGGCCAATTGCTGTTTTTGACGGGATCCGGGATCCGGACAATGCCGATTTCCGGTATTATTATCCCACCGATGATCTGGTCACTGCCCCGGAGATCCTTTTTTTCTGGGTGGCCAGGATGATCATTGCCGGATATGAATATGCCCATGAAAAACCTTTTCGAAATGTATATCTTACGGGCATTGTACGTGACAGCAAACGAAGGAAAATGTCGAAATCCCTGGGGAATTCACCCGAACCCATGGAACTGATCAAAAAATACAGTGCAGATGGTGTACGTGTTGGCATGTTGCTGTGTTCCCCGGCAGGAGGAGATTTGCTGTACGATGATGACTTGCCCCTGCAGGGACGGAATTTCGGCAATAAGATATGGAACGCGTTTCGCCTGATCCGTCAGTGGAAAGTGGATGCCGGACATACTCCTCCCGAACATTCCGTGATGGCGGGAGCGTGGTTTGAACAACGCCTGCAATCAGGCATCAACAGCATGGAAAAGCAGTTTTCAGATTACAGGATCTCGGAAGCTTTGATGACCGTTTACCGGTTGTTCTGGGATGATTTTTCTTCCTGGTACCTGGAGACCGTCAAACCGGGATACAAAGAACCCGTGGATCCTGAAACCTGCAGGCAAGCCAATGAATTCCTTGAAAAACTTCTCAAACTCCTTCACCCCTTCATGCCCTTTATCACCGAAGAGATATGGCATCAGACCGGGGACAGGGGACCCGGCGAATGCATCATGACCGCGAATTTCCCTGAAAAAGGAACATACGATCAAAAGATCATCAATGAATTCGAACAGGTCAGGGAGATCGTCGCATCACTGCGCAACCTGCGAAATGAAAAAAACATTCCCCCAAGCCGGTTGCTTGACCTGAAGGTAAAGGTCCTTCGTGATGATTATTGCCCGGATTTTCATTGTGTGATCCGGAAACTGGGAAAAATCCGGGATCTGGAGCAAATTTCCGAAAAACCTGAAGATGCGGTTTCTTTCCGGGTCAGGACAGCGGAATTTTATGTACCCCTTCGTGATGCGGCCTGCAAGAAAGAAGAGCTCGCAAGGCTTAAAAAGGAGCTTGAATACGCAGAAGGCTTCCTGAAATCGGTAATGAAGAACCTTGACAATGATGGATTTGTGAACAATGCTCCCTCCAGGGTGGTGGAGAAGGAAAAAGACAAAAAGAAAGATGCCGAGCATAAAATCCTCATCCTCCGGGAAAGGATCGGGGAACTTGAATAAAGGGTCCGGATTTTCCGCGGTTGTCTTCAGAGCTGATCATTGTTGTCCTCAAGTTCGAGCCGGGCATTCTTGATACTGGCATTCAGTTCAAAGCCGATCAGCAAAGCAATGGCGTTGAAGTACAACCAGAGCATGGTCATGATCAGTGTCCCGATGGATCCGTAAAACTTATTCAGCTGGCCGAAATGATTAAAGAAATAAGAGAAGATCAACGAGGTCAGTACGGTAAGTATGGTGGCCAGCGTCGAACCGGCGGAAAAAAATCTCCATTGTGATTTCCGGGAAGGAGCCAGATAATACAAAAAGGAAATGGCTGAAAAAATCAGGGCAAAAACGATGATCCATTTACCGGCCATGAGCAGGTAATAGGTAAGATCGATACGCATCATACCCGTTTCCACCAGTTTTCTGACACCTACCCTGCTGAAAACGATCAGACTGATGGCCGTGGTGAGCAGTATGAAAATAATGATCACAAGGACAAGGGCAACGATTCTCCTTTCCAGCCAGCTCCGGGTTTCAACCGTATGGTAGGTTTCGTTGAATGCGATGATCATGGCATTGAAACCGTTGGTTGAAAAGATCATGGCGATCATGAACCCGATAAAGGTAAGTGCGCTCCTTTTTTTGAACATGTCCTTGAGGGTAGATTCCAAAACATTGTATACATCTTCCGGAAAAATGTCCTTGGAAAGGCTGAGGATGCCTTCCTGGAAATTGTTGACCGGAATATAGGGGATCAGTGTAAAGAAAAAAATGATGGCGGGCAGCAGTGCCATGAAAAAGTGGAATGCAATGGACGAGGCCCTTGTAGTCAGGGATCCTTTTTGTATGCCCCGGATAAAGAAGGAGATCACATCGTGGATGGGGATGTTTTCAAATCCGGGAAGAGATACGTTTGTGGCTTTCTCTTTTACTTTCTGACAGGCCCTCCCGATTCTGCCCGGTTGAATCCGGGTATTTTCTTTTTTTGACATGGGTCAGGTCACTTCTGCTTTTAAACTGAGATCAAGGCTTTTGAACCGGTGGGTCAGTGCCCCGACCGAAATATAATCCACACCGCATTCTGCATATGACCTGATGGTTTTCAGGGTGATCCCTCCCGAAGATTCAGTTTCAAAACGCCCATTGATCATTTCTACCGCTTTACGGGTATCCCCGACGGTGAAATTGTCCAGCAGGATCCTTTGTGCCATGCCCGCGTTTATGATCCTCCGCACGTCGTCCAGGTTCCTGGCTTCGATTTCAACAGGCAGGTTCTTTTTGATTTTCTGAAGGTATTCACGGACCCTTGCGATGGCATTCTCAATGCCCCCGGCATAATCAATATGGTTGTCTTTCAGCATGATCATGTCATACAGGCCCATCCTGTGATTTTCTCCTCCTCCTGTCCGGACGGCTTCTTTTTCCAGAAACCGCATGCAGGGTGTGGTCTTTCGTGTATCCATGATCTTGGTCTTGAGCCCTTTCAACTGACCGACGTAGGAGTGGGTCAGTGTGGCGATGCCGCTCATTCTTTGCAGCACATTCAGCACAAAACGCTCGAGCTGAAGGATGGACCGGATCCTTCCGGTTACGGTAAAGGGTATATCCCCCGGGTGGATATGGGAACCGTCTTTTGCAAGGATGGTGAATTCAACATCGGGATCAAAGGCCTGGAAGATCCTCCGGCTGACTTCCACTCCGGAAATAATGCCATTCCCCCTGGAAACACAATTTGCTTTGCCCCGGGCTGATCCGGGAATGCAGGAAAAAGTCGTGTGGTCTCCTTCTCCAATGTCTTCTTTCAGTGCGGCGTCAATGAACGAAGCGAGATTTTTCCTATAGGTTTTGTTCATCTTCTTCCTCGATTCTGAGCCGGTGGATCAATGTGGCCCCGTTCTGTTTTTTGATCAGAAAATAAACCCGGTAGTTCCCTGCAGAGGTTTTCAGGCTGCCGATGGCATATTTGCTGGTTTCTTTTCCCCCTTCAAAAAGGATTGTAAAGGATGTGGGTTTGTGTTGATCGAAAAAGTCTTTCAGTATCTGTTCTGCCTGCGATTTACTGTATACATCCTCCTTGCCGAGTATGACCAGCTCAATGTTTTCATTGAAGAATTTTGAAAGTTCCTTTGCATTCCCTGCCTTGAATGAGATGGGTATGGCTTCCGGTATATCCGGTGAGGCATACCCGGTTTTCCCGGATGCCATTTGGGCGAACATCAAAAAAACCGAAAAAAAAAGGACCATATTTTTCATTATTCGAACCGTAACTTTTATTTTCAAAGAAACAAAAACTGAACCAGATAAAACGGTCCTGAGTAATATTTTTTTATCCGGGAGAGCTTTTTATGCGGGTTAAGATTCTGATACTTGGTCGTTCAAAACTTCCCTATGTGGAACAGGGTGTGAAGGAATACGTGAAACGCATCGGTCGGTTCCTTCCTGCAGACATACACTTTATACCCGATATCAAAAGAACCGGGAACCTGAAAGAAGACCTGATCAGGAAGAAAGAGGCGGAAAAAGTGCTGCGCCATATTGACCGGAATGACACCCTTGTCTTGCTGGACGAGAAAGGGAAAATGCTTTCATCGAAAGGATTTGCCGGATTTATCCGGAAGCGGATCATGGCCGGTGGGCGGACGGTGGTATTTTTAATCGGCGGTGCCTACGGGGTAAGTCCGGTCATAAAGGAAAGAGCCGATTTTTGCCTTTCACTTTCAAGAATGACCTTTTCCCGCCAGCTGGCCCGGATCGTATTCCTGGAACAGCTTTACCGGGCTTTATGCATTTGGAAAGGTCATCCCTATCACCATGGATGATGCTGTTATTTCCCGGGTCCTGTGAATCGTTATTATGCTTACATTTGCTACCGGATAACCACCAATGGAGATCCGCCCATGATGACTACCCTTCAGGTCAGACCATTCAAAATCCTGCTTCTGATTGTTGCAGGAGCAGCATTGCTTTGGTATCCCTTGTTTATTGGCATCGACCGACGCATCGGGGAATGTGACCTGGGAAAATTCCGGGAGGCCGTTGAGATCAAACAGATCCAGGCCGGTCGTTATTTGCAGGAACTGGAAAATGACCTTGCGGATGCAGATCACGAAACTTTTTTTGAAGAAAATTCGATCAGATTCCGGAATTTTCTGGATGAGCACGGACTTGCCTTTTTTGTTTTTCTCAACGATTCCATGATATTCTGGTCAGACAACCGCGTGGGCGGGAATGCCCTGATCAGTCCGGGGGGGGCACACCCTTCACCTGTTTTTATAGGCAATGCCTGGTTTCTGACCAGGAAGAGGGAAATGGGGCCGTACCGGCTATACGGACTGATTCTCCTGAAGTACGAATATGATTATGAGAACCGTTTTCTGAAAAACCGGTTTTACCGGGATTTTGAACATATCCCCGGGGATTCGGAGATCATTCCTGGGAAACAGCCGGGAACCCGTCCCCTTTACGATTACAACAACCGGTTTCTGTTTTCTTTAAAAATCGATGAGCGTTCGGATATTCCCGGTTTTCAGAAGGCCATTTTGCTGGTATCTTTTTTTACCGGCTTATTGCTTATGCTTTTTTGCCTGCGCAGACTGATCCTGCTGCAAAAGCGTCAGCGTTACAAAAACCTGGCCGTTGGGGGAAGCGGCATCCTGTGTGTCATATTGTTCCTTTTGCTGGCCACCTGCGATCTTCCGGATACAACGGTCAGATCGGCATTGTTTTCACCGCAGCAGTATGCGTCATCGAACTTTCTTCCTTCTCTCGGCCACCTTTTCATGCTTTCATTGTTCATCTTTTTCATCGTGTACAATTTTTATCGTGATTTTGGTTTCCGGCAACTTACTGAAAGGGCTTCTCCCGTTTTACGGGCCACGGTTCAGTTCCTGTTCCTGTGCCTGGTTGTCCTGTGCCTGTTTTTTTCAGGCCATCTCATGCGGAAGCTGATCCTCGATTCGAACATCAATTTTGAACCCTACCGGGTTCTCGATTTGAATGCCTATTCCCTGGCCGGATTTCTGATCATCGGGTTTTTCATTGCATCCTTTGTCCTGCTTCTGGATGGCTATCTGCTGGTTTACAGAAAATCCCTTTCAGTGGTCTGGATTGTCGTTCATTACCTTGCGTCCATCCTTCTGATTGTTTTGTTTTGCCGGATGGCGGGGATAAGCTGCAATCCTTTCCTGGTGATATTCTTTCTGCTGATGTTTACCACTGTGCTTGTCATCCGGACCACCGGCCGGTTCCGTTACGGTTACCCGGCGTTTGTTCTGCTGATCTTTCTTTTTTCCCTGTTCGTTGACTATCTGACCATCCATTATTCCATGCAGAAACGGGACAAAAACATGAAAGTGCTGGCAGAAAACCTTGCCGACGAACATGATCCGGTGGCCGAGTTCCTGCTCAGCAGGCTGGAGGATGATCTGGCGAAGGATCCTTTCATCGGTTCCCAGCTGACAGGAAGATATGTGAACATTGACCGGATCTACAACCATCTTGTCAGGGAATATTTTACCGGTTTCTGGGATAAATATGATCTTCAGATAACGGTTTGTTCCCCCCGGGACAGTGTTTACATCCAACCCCCGGATGATGTTTGGCGGCACTGCTACAGTTTTTTTGATACACTGGTTAAACGAACGGGAGTTGAACTTCCCGACAGCAGATTTTATTTCATTGACAACCTCAACGGAAGGATAAGCTATTTTGCATCAGTTGACTACTATCCTTCCCGGGACACCACCGGTGTCATGACCCTGTTCATTGAACTGGACAGCAGGCTGATCGCCGAAGAACTGGGTTATCCGGAATTGTTGCTTGAAGGGAAAGTACGGCACAACGAGCTGCTTCAGGGATATTCCTACGCCAAGTATCATAAGGGGCAGCTTATCACCCAGTCGGGCGGTTTCCCCTATAGCCTGGAGGTTTCAATGTACAGCGGCGGGAACAGTAAATTCCGTTTTATCAAAAGGGCAGGGTATGACCATCTGGTATACAACATCAATGAAGACAACACCATTCTGCTCAGTCATCCGGTATTGAATTTGATTGATGTGGTGATATCTTTTACCTATATTTTTATTTTTTATTTCCTGTTGCTGACCCTGCTGCTTTTCCTGAGCAACATTTCGCTATTGCGCAGGAGCCTCCGTCCCGACTTTAAAAACAAGATCCAGTTTACCATCATTTCCCTTTTACTGGTTTCTTTTTTGCTGATCGGTTCAGGCTCAATATATTACAGCATTCAGCAATACAGACAGCGGCATTATGATGATCTGAGTGAAAAAACACAGTCGGTTTATATTGAGCTGGTGCACAAGCTGGAATTTGAAAGGGATATCACAGCGGACTGGCATTCGGATAAATACCTGAGCCTGGGTGAGTTGCTGATCAAGTTCTCGAATGTATTCTATACCGATATCAATCTTTATGACGAACACGGTGACCTCCTGGCCACTTCAAGAGAGGAGATATTTGACCGGGAGCTGATCAGCAGGAAAATTGACCCCGATGCCTACCTGGAGCTGGTGATCCGTAAACAAACGGAATTTGTCCATGATGAAAAGATAGGCAGTTTGCGGTACCTGTCCTCTTATGTTCCTTTCATGAACAGCGAGAACCAGTTGCTGGCATACCTGAACCTGCCTTATTTCACCCGGCAGAATGTCCTTACCCGGGAAATATCCAACCTCATTGTGGCCATTGTGAATTTTTATGTGCTGCTGATCTTTGTCAGCATCATCCTGGCGGTTGTGATGTCTTCCAGGATCACCCAGCCACTGCGGATGATCCGGAACAGGATCGGAAAGATCAGTCTGGACGGGATGAATGAAAAAATCGAATACCACGGGGAGGACGAGATCGGTAATCTGGTAAATGAATACAATAACATGGTGGATCAGCTGGCAGGGAGCGCCGATTTGCTGGCGCGTTCCGAGCGGGAAACAGCATGGCGGGAGATGGCCAAACAAATCGCCCACGAGATCAAAAATCCGCTTACCCCCATGAAACTCAGCATTCAGCATCTCCGGAGGGCATGGCAGGATGATCCCGAACACTGGGAAGAGAATGTGAAAAGGATCAGCCAGAACCTGATCGAACAGATCGACGATCTTTCCTCCATCGCCACGGAATTTTCAAACTTTGCCAAAATGCCCAGATCCGAATTCCAGGAAGTGGATATGGAAACGAAAATAAAAAATGCGGTCAGCTTGTTTTCCGATACAAAGAACGTACGCTTCAGGATTGAATTGCAGAATGACAGAAAAGCCATGGTCCTGGCCGACAGGGAACAGGTCACCCGGGTCTTCATAAACCTGATCAAGAATGCCATCCAATCCATTCCTGAAGACAGGAAAGGCATGATCAGGATTGAACTGAGAACGGTTGACGGCCTGGCCGTGGTCAGGGTGATCGATAACGGAAAAGGCATTCCCGAAGAAATCGGAGACCGGCTTTTTCAGCCGAATTTCACCACCAAGACCAGCGGTATGGGGCTCGGATTGGCCATCGTGAAGCGGGTGGTTGAAAATGCAGGAGGGAGCGTGGAATATGAAACAAAAATGGGCGAAGGAACTGTCTTTATCATACGTCTTCCGTTGATATCATATCCATCAAACCAGACGACATGAAGCAGCATTTTCCGGGTACCATGAGATTCAGTTTTTTCCTGCTGTCCATCATTTTGCTGTTTTATGTACTGATCCAGGCAAAACTGTTCCTGTATCCCATAGCGTTGGGGGTATTGTTCGCATACCTGCTCTTTCCCATTGCCAATTTTCTGGAGATGCACCGTGTACCCAGGATCGCCGCCATCCTGATCAGCATTTTGCTGGGAATTACCGTTGTCTTCGGAGGGATGATGTTTGTGTATAACCAGATCGGTGTTTTTGTTGACGATTTTCCAAGCATCAGGACGAAAGCACTGAAAAACATCGACCTGATGGAATCATTCCTGGAGGATACGTTTCAAATCTCCGACATCCAACTGGTTCATTTTCTGCGGGACAGGGTGGTCGGACTTTTCGAGGCGGGAAGCAATTTTTACAACCGGCTTTTTTCTTCTACTGCCGGAACCCTGTTCCGTATATTCATCATGCCGGTATATGTATTCCTGTTCCTTTACTATCGCACAAAATTTGCCTATTTTATCCTGAAACTGGTATCTGATGAAAAACGGTTTACCACCCTGAAAATCCTGCGGGAGGTCGCCAGGCTGGTTTCCCGTTACATGGGCGGGGTGACCACCGTGGTGCTGATCCTTTGTGTATTGAACTCGAGCGGACTCTTGATCCTGGGGGTCCGGTATGCCATGATCCTCGGCGTGCTTTCAGCACTATTCAATTATATTCCGTATTTCGGAACATGGATCGGTGCGTCCATTCCCATCGCCTATGCATTGCTTGCCGGTGATTCTTTCGCGCTCGGTCTGAAAGTTATTGTTCTGTATGCAATCATCCAGTTCACCGAAAACAACATACTTACCCCCAATATTGTCGGGGCAAATGTCAAACTCAGTCCTTTCATCATCATCATCGGGCTGATCGCTGCAGGCATGGTCTGGGGGATCCCCGGCATGTTTGTGGTCGTCCCCGCACTTGCCGTTTTCCATGTCATCTGTGAGCATGTGGAGTCCCTCCGGCCCTATGGATATTTACTGGGAACCTACGGGACAAGAAAACACGCCATAACGGTTGAGAACATCAGGAAACTCGCCCGCAAAATCCGGGATTTCAAAGGGCCGGCAAGTTAGTCTTGTGTTGGTAAGTCGATTTTCATAAACTTAAATTATTGTTTATTTTTATTTTTTATTTATCCATGGGAACCGCTGTAAACGAACCCTTTTCATTGTTTTGTCAACAGGGTGAAAACAAGCCGGTATAAATATCATTGCACGAACCGCACATGCCTTTGCATCTTTTTTGCCCTGGCATTCATGATCTGGTTTTGTCCCGGTGCCAGGGCACAGACCGAAATCACCGGTCCGGTGATCAATGAATATACCAGGATACTGTCTGTGCACAACCTCGACGATACCGACCTGGACAGTGTGGTGGTGAGCGATGCATCCGGATTCAGTGTGAAAGACACCGTGATGCTGATACAAATGAAAGGCATCGAGATCGAATACAAGATATTTGGGACAGGGACCATTTACAATACCAACAATACCGGCTATTATGGTTTCTGGATCATCAATTCAATCAACGGGAATGTCATTACCTTCAATGCGACCTTGCCCGGACTCCAGCCTTACAAGACCGGGGAAACAGGACAGCTGGTCAGGGTGCCTACATATAACCATGCGGTTGTGAATTCGCCCCTGACTGCACAACCGTGGGACCCGGTGAGTAAAACGGGCGGCATTCTTGCCATGATCGTCAACCGCAAACTGACCCTCAACGCTGCCCTGGATGTAACCGGGATGGGATTCAGGGGAGGCGATCCTTCTTCCGATGATTTCTCGGGCAATTGTGCGGCAACAGATCCTTCTTACCAGGAAAATTTTTATGTTTCTTCCTCTGATGATACAGCCGGTTTCAAAGGAGAGGGTGTTGTGGTGGATGACTTTTCCTACAACCGGGGCAAAAGAAAAGCAATCAACGCGGGGGGCGGTGGAAACGGGAAATACGCGGGAGGTGGCGGGGGTGGTAACTGGGGTGCCGGAGGCAGCGGAGGATATGAGGTCAATACATGCGGATTTGAATCCGACTTTGGCGGTGAAGGAGGGCAAATATTGTTCAATACGTATTATGTGAACAGCGGCAGTTTCAAGAACCGGATATTCATGGGGGGAGGCGGAGGAACCGGTACCCAGACACCGCCTCAGTATGAAGCTACGGCGGGTGGCAGCGGGGGCGGACTCATTATTCTGATTGCCGATACGCTTGAGGTCCCCGGGAACGATACCATCCGGGCCAACGGGTCTGATGTTGATGCCCTGGCTACGGCAGGTGCCGGTGGCGGTGGCGGTGGAGGAGGGATTGTGGCTGACGTTAGCCAGTATAAAGGCAATGTTTATTTCGAGGCCATGGGGGGAGACGGAGGAAGCACCGCCCATGTAAACGATACCACCGGGCCGGGTGGCGGAGGGGGAGGAGGTTTTCTCTGGCATTCCATGGTCGGACTACCGGGGAATGTTACCACCAGCTTCTTCCGGGGGAATCCGGGCAAATACAACGGAAGCAACAACACATACGGAGCGAGTATTGCCAGCAAAGGCGGAGAACAGGATAGTCTGATCATTCCCATCAGGGGATTTCTTTTCAATCTGGTTCCCGATGACCGGGACATTTGCCAGGGGCAAAGGCCCGACACACTGAAAGCCAGTGCTCCCAAGGGTGGAACAGGTTCATATGAATATCTCTGGGAGGAAAGCACGGACATGGGATCATGGGCAACCGCGGATGGTGTTCCCGATCAGCGGTATTATGCTCCGGGCGTTTTGTTTGACACCACCCATTACAGAAGGATCGTGATATCGGGAGGAACAAAAGATACCAGTACGGTGGTAACGGTGAACGTGCTTCCGGCCATCCAGAACAACCTGATCGCGGCCGATGATACCATTTGTGACGGTGTGGATCCCGACTTGCTGGTGCATGCTGCCCCACCGGTTACCGGCGGCAACGGCACCTATACTTACCTTTGGGAAGCGGCCGGGAACGGATTCGTCTGGGATTCAGCCGGGGGGGATGTAGACGGACTGGCATATGATCCGGATGTACTCAGGGATACAACATATTACCGGAGGATCGTTTCATCGCATGTTTGTGTTGATACCAGCAACACGGTGACCCTTACCGTACTCGATTCACTGAGGGGCAATATCATTCATGAGGACACCACCATCTGCGCATTTACCGAACCAGGTACCCTTTACGGGGAAACCATTTTCGGGGGGGATCCGGCCGACCGGAGATACCGCTGGCAGACCAGTAACGACAAGCAACTCTGGAGTGATGCGGGTGTAACCTCAGCTTTTTGGTCTCCGGGCGTTATGACCGACACATTATTTTTCCGCAGGATCCTGTACAGCGGGATCGATGATGCATGTACCGACACCAGCAATGAGCTGGCCGTGAATGTCAATCCATTGATCACCAGCAATATCATTGCTGACGATCAAACCATCTGTGAAGGGGATACTGCGCAGAAACTGATCCATGCCGGGCCTGAACCGGGCGGAGGGGACCTGATCCATTATGCATACCAGTGGATAAGCCGTGGCAATACCGGCGGATGGTCAGCAGCCGAAGGCAAAAACGATTCTGCGCTGTATTTCCCCGGTGTGCTGACCGATTCGGTTTTTTACAGGCGGGTGGTCACTTCCGGAGCATGCCGTGATACCAGCAATGAAATTGCAGCATATGTTCATCCGCTGATCAGCGACAATCTGATTGCCGGAAATGATACCGTGTGCAACGGAGGCATACCGGACCATGTAGCCGGACAAATACCCGGTCCCTCGGGAGGTGACGGGACCTACTACTATGTATGGGAGTACAGGGAAAATGACACGGATTGGCAGTTTGCCACCGGGATCAATGACCAGTTTGATTATCATCCCGGTCCCCTGACAGACACAACCTATTATCAGCGGATCATACATTCCGGTGCCTGCCGGAATACCAGTGATTCGGTTCAAATCGTGGTTCAGGATGCCATCGCCGGAAACCGGATTGAAACAGGCACACCGACATACACCTGCTACAATGAAACCATCACCCTGGATTATACCTCGGATCTTACTTCTCTGGAGGGAGGGGATGAGAAAACATATGATTACCTGTGGCTTCAGAGTTTGGGTGGAACCGCCTGGAGCACTGCCGTACCACCTGATACCCCCGAAGATTATGTTTCTCCGGAACTTCAGGATTCCGTTTATTATAAAAGGATTGTGAGTTCCGGCGCCTGCGTGGATACAAGTGCGCCCACCCTTGTCCGGATCCATCCCTTGCCCACCGGCCATATCAAAACACTGACCGATACATTTTGCTATGATGCATCGTCGGGTTTGACACTGGATTTTGAAATAGGACTCACCGGGACACCGCCATGGACCCTTGAATACACCGATGGCATCAATTCTCCGGTAATCCTTGGAGGGATTGAGGATATGGATGCACAGATCCCCGTACAGCCGGTTACCGGGGATACCACAACCTATGTTTACGAAGCCCTCGGTCTGACCGATGGAAACGGATGTGTGGCCAATACGGACAGCCTGACCGGAAATACGGCATATACGGTTTTCAAGTTGCCGGAAATTGATGCTCCTGCTCCGGATGCTGTTTGTGATACGATGGCCTGGTTGACGGCAACAGCCGATGTGGGTTCTTTCCGGTGGACCCTGGAAGAAGGAGATCCGGATCTGATCATTCACAGCCCCCGACAGAAAACAACCATGGTGAGCACCAAAGTAAGCGGCAAAGACACAGTGGATTATTTGCTGCGTTTTTCGGCTGTTCACGGGGTATGTGCACCGGTTGGCGACAACACCCGGATCACATTTTTTGAACGTCCCCGCCCGGCTTATGCCGGAGAAGACACCACTGTATTTTTTGCTGACAGGGTACGGCTCAATGCTGACCCGGCCACTGCCGGAACCGGAACCTGGAATGTGGTAGCTGGCGAAGGGGATGTCAGCGATCCCTTTGATCCCCACGCAACCACGGTAGACCTGGTTTTGAATGCAACCACGGTATATAAATGGAAAGTCGAAAACGGCCCCTGCATTGTCACCGAAGATGAGGTGGCGGTGACCCGGTATGACATGAAATTTTATGAGGGATTTTCTCCCAACGGGGACGCGATCAATGATTATTTTGTGGTGGAAGGACTTGATTTTGCGGATACATGGGAACTGGTGATCTATTCAAAACAGGGTTATGAGGTCAGAAAGATCGATCATGAAAATTTCACCGGTTTATCGGATGGTAAGGTCTGGGACGGAAAAACATCCTCTGGTGAACCGGTGCCGGAAGGCACATATTATTATACGCTGAGCGTTACCAAAGGTGGCAGCGGCCATACATACAGCGGATTTGTCGTGCTGAAGCGTTACAAGGCAGGAAACGAATGAGACGATGGATATCCATATTGATTGTATTGTCGGGCATGAACGGATTGAATGCGCAATTCGGGACAGATTTTCTTCCATCGAGTCAGTACCTGTTCAACGGACTGGTGCTGAACCCTGCCTATAGCGGGAGCCGGGAATGCCTGAGTATCAATCTGCTGTACAGAAAACACTGGGTGGGCATGAACGGATCCCCGGAGGTCTTCTCTTTTGGTGCCCATGCCCCGATGAAGAACAACCGGGTGGCCCTCGGGATACTGGTAGACCATGAACAGGAATCGGTCAACCGTTATTCCAATGCCTATTTCAATTATGCATACCGGTTCAATGTCGGAAAAGGAAAACTGGCACTCGGATTGAAAGGGGGAGTAAACCATTATGACCGCCAGCTCAATCATATCCGGTTAAGGGATCCGGGCGATGATGCATTTTCCAGGGATGAAAACCTGATCCTTCCCAATTTCGGTGCGGGGATCTATTATTATGCGCGAAGGTTTTTTGCGGGCTTTTCAGTTCCCCTGCTGTTGTCCCTTGATGACAAGCGGGAGATCATTCCCGATTATGAACGGTACAATTATTTGTTTACCACCGGGGCTTTGCTGCGTTTTTCCGACAATTTCAAATTCAAGCCTTCCGTTTTGCTGGACTACACGATTGATCAACCCGATACACCCCTGAAATATCACCTGAACGGGAACATCATACTGTTTGACGATGTCCTCTGGCTGGGAGGTTCATACAAGTCCAGCCAGGAAGTGGTGGGGATCCTGGAAATCCAGTTCGGGAAGCAGTTCAGACTGGGTTATTCCTATGATTATGCCATTGGTGCCCTGAATGGCTTTCATCACGGATCCCATGAGATATTGCTCAGGTACGAATTCAAATTCAGGGTAGACGCGGTAAACCCGAGGTATTTCTGATGATCATGAAATTCGTGAAAACATACCGGTTTGCGTTTCTGCTTTTCTTCCTTAGCAGCACGGCGGGATATGCCCAGGAGGTTTATTCGGTGGATGAAGCGGAATTTTCCACACCCTGGTATCATGAATACTCACCATTCTGGTACGGGGACCGTTTGGTTTTCTGCTCAAGCCGTAAAAGTGATTTTCTGGTTACTTATGAAGATATACAGGGCAGGCCCTTGTATGACCTGTACCAGGTTTCCATGAAGAACAACAGAAAATGGACCAATCCGGAAATATTCGATAAACGGTTGAGAACGCCTCAAAATGAAGGTCCTGCTGTTTTGAACCGGGAGGGCAACCTGATCATTTATACACGGAATTACCGGATCAAAAAAGTGGGGAACATCCGCAGGTTTGAGAACAGGCTCGGACTTTACTCGGCTGAACTCAGAGGGGACAAATGGACCAGGCCAGGCGCACTTGCTTTTTGCAAACGCGATTACAATTATATGCATCCGGCCCTCAGCATTGACGGGCAAAAATTGTACTTTGCTTCGGACATGCCCGGTGGTTACGGGGGGTTTGATCTGTATGTATGCAATAAGCGGGGGGATGGATGGGGAGAACCCGGGAATCTGGGTCCGGAGATCAACACGGAAGGAGATGAAGTATTCCCCTGTGTCCATTCATCCGGCCGGTTGTATTTTTCTTCCAGCGAACACAACAGTGCAGGCCGGCTGGATATTTTTTACACCGTTCATTACAAGGGGAAATGGATGGGCCCTGTGCGACTGGAAACTCCCTTTAATACGGTCTTTGATGATTTCAGTCTGGTTGCCGATTCCACATTTGAACAGGGTTATTTTACTTCCCGGCGCAGGCGTACCGATGACATTTACCGTTTCTCCTCCGTTTTTCCGGTTTTTGATTCATGCACCCGGCAGGAAGAGAACAATTATTGTTATGAGTTCTTTGAAACGGGGACCATGGATATCGACACTACCAATTATATGTATGAGTGGGACATGGGGGACGGAACCAAAATCAGGTCCGAAATGGCCGAACATTGTTTTGATACCACCGGTGAATACATCATCAAACTGAATGTGATCGACCAGCTTACCGGGGAAGTGATGTTTAATCAGGCCACCTATTTTCTTCCTGTTGAGAACATACGCCAGGTATATATTTCTGCACCGGATACCGTATTTGCCGGGGATATGGTCCATCTGGACGGTGAAAAAACAAATCTGGATTTTACACCGGAAAATTACTACTGGAATTTCGGTGACTTCAGCCGGTCTGTTGACCGGGAAGTTACCCACAGCTACCTTCTGCCGGGTTCATACCGGGTGAGCCTGGGTGTGACTTCCGGAGGCGGTTCCATGCAATCATGTTCCTTCAGAAAACTGGTGGTGATTGAGCCTGCTGAAATGGCAACACGGGAGGAATGACCGGAAAAATTCTTATATTTAGCATGTGAACCATATGACAACCATCAGGAACATTATATTATTTACCCTGAGCCTTTTTTTCTTTCTGTCCCTGCACGCCCAGCCTGTTCCGGCTGAGGATGAAAACATACCGTTTCTCATGACCTTCGGGGAAAATTCCGAAACATCATGGGGGGACGATGATTTCTCCCAAACGTTCTTTTTTCTGATCCCCGGGGAGCATACCGATCCGGTGTACATCCGGGTCTTTGATCCGGATGTGGGAGGAATGCATGATGAGATCAATGGAATCTGGGATACGGAAATGAGTTATGCCATATACGGAGGCGAGGGATGCTGGTCCAATGAGGATGCACAGGAGACCGATCCCACAGCGGATTACCGGAGCGGTAACCTGCTGGCCATGAAATTATTCGGGGAGGATCCGAAAACAGACAACGACTGGTATGTATTCGGGCCTTTCAATCCAACCGAAGGTGAGTGGGCCGGACAATGGAACGGGAATATTTTCAAGATCATTACCGAAGGAACCCGGGGAGATGACGGGAACGCATACAGATTCTACCTGAGCACGGAACCCGGTCAGAACAAGCCCATCGAGGGCGCCAATGCATTTGCCTATGAATATACTTTCCGGATGCATAATAACGCAGACGAAGTATCTCATATTTATCCGTTTGTGGATGACCGGACCATCACGGTAAAATTATCCAATTTCGACTGGGACAAAGATGGTTTTATCCGGATGGTTTCGGTGGCAAGAAGAGGCCAGATGATCAAGGTCTCCAATGAAGACAACTGGGTTGAGGAGGAATTTAAGATATTTGAAGAAGAGAAAAATACCTCGCTCGACCTTCAGTTCATCAAACGGAAGAATCCTGTGGTCATCAACAACAATGTGGTGGTGAATATCAGGAACCAGTATGGTGAGTTGCTGCCTTTTTATGTGATACCGATCGGGGGAGTCCCCAAATATCAGTATTCCATCGGTGTACGGAAAAAGAATTAGCTGAATTTACAATGCCCATGATAAGAACTTTCCGTTCATATGCCTGGCTTGCTGTTCTTATTTTTTTCCGGATTGACCTGGGTGGGCAATCCTATCAATTCAGGCATTATGATATTGAGGATGGATTGTGCCACCGGTTTGTATATACCATCAACCAGGATAAGAACGGATATATCTGGCTGGGCACCGGGCAGGGATTATGCAAATATGATGGATTCAGTTTCCACGGGGATGTTTCCGGCGATACCATACCGCAATCATTTATTAGAACCTCCTTCCGCGATCCGGATGGCAACCTCTGGTTCGGGCATAATGACGGCAATATCAGTTATTATGACGGGGACCGGTTTCAATGGATCAACCGGGGATCCGGCCTCACCAGTACCATAAACTGCATTACCAGAGACCCTTCGGGCAATATGCTTTTTGCCACCCAAAGCGAGGGGATCATCGTGGTCGATCGGCAAATGAACCACAGGCTGATCCGGGACGCGTTTTCAGATATGCTTCTTTCGTCCCTCTTGTGTATATCTTCGGAATATATGCTGATCGGATTTTATGACGGACTCTACCTGTACCGGACTGGTGCCGGTTATGAAAACATGGAAAGAACAGGGAAGGTCGGGGGCCTGCCGCCGGCAAGAATTACCGCTTTGACCAGGAAAAACGGGGATGAACTCATTTGGGCAGGAACCGAAGATCAGGGGTTATTTTTTCTGTCCGGCTATGACCATCCGGAGCATTCGATTGAGGTCCGGAAGTTCGGTGAACACCTGGATGTTGGCCAGATGCCCGTGCAATCGATCATGGAAGACAGTGAATCCGGCCTCTGGATCAGTACACGGGGAGAGGGATTATACCGGTTTGATTACGATCCGCTTACGGACCGTTATAAAAGCCTGACCCATTATCATGAGTCAAACGGACTGGGAAGCATGTTCATCCGGGAAACTTTTGAGGATCATGAAGGAAATATCTGGGTTGGCACATATGGTAAGGGACTGGCGGTTATGTATGATGAGGCCTTTGTTTTTTACCGTTTCCCGGAGCTGGGCCAGAACATTTCTTCCTTATTGGCAGAAAAAGAAGCAAACTGGGCCGGGGGAGAAGGTTTTCTTTTGAAAGCCGATTCCGGCAACTGGGAGGACCGGGAGATATATACCGCAGAAAGGGGAATTCCGCAGGATCTCATAAGCTCTGTGTATAAGGACGTAAGCGGACGTTTGTGGTTTGGAACCCAGGAGAACGGCCTGTATTATCTCAATGAAAACGGTCATGCGGTTTCATTTTACCGTTCCCTGAACTCATTGGAAAATACGGTCAACGCGATCACCGGCAGGAACGGGGAAATGTGGGTGGCCACCAACAACGGGGTTTATTCAGTGGATCCCGGAACACGGGAACGGACACATTATACCACCACCGAAGGGTTGCCACATAACCGCATCAGTGATTTGTTGATTGATCCGGGCGGAAATGTGTGGATCGCAACACGAAACAACGGGATACATTCGGTTACTGCGGACATCGACTATAAGATCCATGGGAACTATGAGCTTGATTTTGTAAGCCTGGCACTGGACAGGGAAGGAAATATCTGGGCTGCCACCAACCGGGACGGTGTTTTTCAGTTCAAGCCCGACACACTTGTGTATTATTCTGCGGTGAACGGACTCAAATCCAATTATTGTTACAGTCTGATCAGCGGGCCGGGCGGGGAAATATGGGTTGGCCACCGGCTGGGTCTCAGCAGGATTGATATTGAATCCGGATCCATACAAACCTACGGGGTTGAAGAGGGCATATCCGGCGATTGCAATCCCAATTCCGTTGCACTCAGTGAGGCCGGGAAACTCCTGTTCGGTACAACCGACGGAATAATCCAGTTCAATCCGGAAAGGGAGAAAGAGAATAATACGCCGCCAATCCTGAACATCACTTCCGTGGTTATTTCGGATCAGCCCTATGATCCCGGCAAACCCATCATGCTCCCGTACGGGATCTATAAGATGCGGGTGGAATTTATCGGGCTCAATTACCAGGCACCGGAAGAAGTCACCTACCAGTACATGCTTGAAGGTTACGATGACTGGTCAGATCCCTCCCCTTCTCCTTATGCGGTTTACAGCAGGATCGAAGATGGTGATTACAACTTTCAGGTGCGTTCATGCAACAGCGAGGGAGTATGCAACGAAGCCCCCGTCCAATTCCGGCTGATGGTCAGGATGCCCGTATGGAAAACCTGGTGGTTCATCACCATTATGTTATTTGCCCTGGTCCTGACGGTTTTTCTGATCATAAAATACCGGGAACGAAAACAAAAGCAGTTCCAGGAAATCCTGCAGAAGAAGCTGGACGAACGTACCCGGGAGGTCGTCCTGCAGAAGGAGGAGATCGAGATCAAGAACAAAGACATCACCGACAGCATCAATTATGCCCAGCGCATTCAGGCCAGCATACTTCCGCCGGTAAGCAAGCTCGAAGAAGCATTTGCCGGAACCTTTGTATTTTATCTGCCCAGGGATATTGTCAGCGGGGATTTTTACTGGTACGATACCATCAACAGGAACAAATTCGTCATTGTCTGTGCCGATTCCACAGGACACGGAGTCCCGGGGGCTTTTATGTCCATGATCGGGACCACACTCATCAAGGATATCGTACAAAGGAAGGATGTTTCTTCGCCGTCGGATATTCTGAAGACCCTGGATATGGAGGTCATGTCGGCCCTGAATCAGAATCTGGAAGCGGAGCGGTCCAATGATGGCATGGATATCATTGTGGCCGAAATAAACCTGGAAAGCCTTGAACTCACAATTTCGTCAGCCATGCGCCCCATGATCATCTACCAGAACGGGGAACAGATTTATGTCAGGGGCAGCAGGAGTTCGGTGGGTGGCCAGTATGAAAGGGAAAACAAGGTTTTCGGGGAACATCATTTCAAAATGAAGCACGGTGACCTGATCTATATGTTCTCGGATGGTTACCCCGATCAATTCGGTGGCCCCCTGGGGAAGAAATTCAAAATGGTCCGGCTCAAAAACCTCGTCAGGGATATCCACAACAAGCCCATGGAAGAGCAATACAATTACATCAAGAGCAATTTCTTTCTCTGGAAGGAAGATCTGGAACAGGTGGATGACGTATTGTTTATGGGCATTAAACTGTAGGTCATAGTCCCCACCCGGTAAGCGGGATCTCATCGGTTCGTTCTACGTTGCTTTTATGCATGGCCCGGTCCCGGATGTAGAAGTCGTAGCGGATGGTATCGTACCGGATAATCACATACTGGATATCAACCTCGATCTCCCCTTTCAGGGTTTTGTTTTGTCCTTCACGCTTGATATAAGGTATCCTGAAAGCAAGCGGGGATTCGATCTCATCTTCGGGGGCCCGGATAAATGTGCCTTCCGTTTTTTTGTATAAGGTCAGAAAGAGGTTTTTCTGGGTGGTATCGCCGGGAACGAGGGAATCGGAAGGAGGCAGGCCCACATCCCCGTCGCCGTCTTCAAAAGTGAAAATCAGCGTTCCCACCAATATTTCGTTTCCCAGCAGATCCGAATCTTTTGCCATGATAAAATCCTTGTATTCGATCCGCGGCGTATCGGGCAGCTTTTCTATTTTCTCGCAGGCGAAAATCGCCAGGGCCAGGAACAATAAAAACTGAACTTTGGTTCTAACAGACATGATGAGGAATAGAATCACTAATAAAACGCATATTGAAAAGGCCATAGTATCATTTCTTCCTGAAAAAAATACTGACCGGTACCCCTGAAAAGTCGTATTGTTCGCGAAGCCTGTTTTCAAGATACCTTTTATAGGGTGTTTTTATGGATTCCGGATGGTTGCAGAAAAACACAAAAACCGGGGAAATACTCTTCAGCTGGGTAACGTATTTGATCCTGATTTGTTTTCCGCGTACCATGGGAGGCGGCTTTTCCCCGATGGCTTTCAGCATGGTCCTGTTCAGATGGCTGGTGGGGATCCTCCGTTCCCTGTTCCGGTATACCTGCACGGCCGTGTCCAGCAGTTTGTGGATCCTTTGTTTCCGGGTGGCGGACATATAGATGACCGGAACATTCGTGAAAGGAGAAATCCTGTGTTTAAGAATGCGTTCATATTCAAGCATGGTCTTGTCGGTTTTTTCCACCAGGTCCCATTTATTGACCAGGATGACCACACCTTTTTTCCTGCGCAGGATCAGACCGAAGATATGCATGTCCTGGGATTCCATGCCCCATGCAGCATCGATCATCAGCAAACAAACATCCGAATCTTCGATGGCCCGGACGGAACGCAGGACCGAATAAAATTCAATATCCCGGGCCACTTTGCTCTTTTTTCTCAGTCCGGCCGTATCGATCAGATACAGATCATGCCCGTATTTTCTGTATCGGGCCCTGATGGCGTCCCGGGTGGTTCCCGCCTCGGGAGTAACGATGTTCCGGGTTTCCCCCAGCAGGGTGTTCAGTAAGGTTGATTTTCCCACGTTCGGGCGTCCCACAATGGCCAGGCGGGGCAGGGAGGTTTCTTTTTCTCCTGCTTCTTCCGGCAGGTAATCAAGGACGGCATCAAGAAGGTCACCTGTTCCGCTGCCATTGATGGAGGAAATGCAAAATATCTCTCCCAGTCCGAGTTTGTGGAATTCCTGTGCATCGTATATTCTTTCGTGCTGGTCGACCTTGTTGACCACCGGGATCACTTTTTTACGGACTTTACGGAGGATCGAAGCCGCTGCCTGGTCGAGGTCGGTGATCCCCGAAGTTACATCCACCATGAACAGGATGACATCTGCTTCTTCCATGGCCATCAGAACCTGCTTGCGGATCTCCTCTTCATAGACATCCCGGGGGCTGGGCACATACCCCCCGGTATCCATAACGGTCATTTCCCGGCCGTTCCATTCACAAATGCCGTAATGCCTGTCCCGGGTAACCCCGCTGAATTCATCAACAATTGCGTGCCGGCTTCCGGTAAGCCGGTTGAACAGGGTGGATTTTCCGACATTGGGCCGGCCTACAATGGCAACGATCTGTCCCATGGCGAATCATGTTACCGGGTTATATCCGAAAGTTCTGAGCATCCGCATGTTGTCTCTCCAGTCTTTTCTTACTTTCACGAACAATTCAATATAAATTTTTTTTCCGAAAAATCTTTCCAGATCAATCCTGGCCTCAGTGCCCGTTTTTTTCAGCGCTTTTCCATGATGGCCGATGATGATCCCTTTCTGGGAATTTTTGTTCACGATGATGTTGGCATGGATCCGGATGATGTTTTCTTCCTCGCGGAATGATTCAATTTCCACTTCCACCGAATACGGAATTTCCTGACTGTAGTTGTTCAGGATCTTTTCCCGGATGATCTCGGAAACAAAAAACCGTTCGGACCTGTCGGTTAATTGGTTCCTGGGAAAGTACGGGGGATGCTCCGGCAGAAGATCCAGTATCTTCTGCATAACAGTATCAAGGTTGATCCCCCTGAGTGCCGATATGGAATGGATTTCCGCTTCCGGGAAATGCCGGGTCCACTTTTCCCGGAGCCGGCGGATATCATCCTTTCCGGCCAGATCGGCCTTGTTGATCAGGATCAGTATGGGGACGGAAACCTTTCCGATCCTCTGCAGCACCTTGTGATGGAAATCCTCCTTTTCGATAACGTCCGTAACATAAAGGATGATGTCGGCATCTTCAAGGGCCGACATGGCAAATTTCAGCATGGCTTCCTGCATCCGGTAGTTCGGTTTGATGATGCCGGGCGTATCGCTGTATACGATCTGGTAATCCTTTCCGTTGATGATCCCTGCAATCCTGTGCCTTGTGGTTTGGGCTTTCCGGGTGATGATGGAAAGCTTTTCCCCCACCAAAGCGTTCATCAGGGTGGATTTCCCCACGTTTGGACGACCAAGTATGTTTACAAATCCTGCCTTGTGGGACATTTCTACAGATTGAAATTCAGGGTGAACACACATGCAAAGTTATCAATAGTTTGTTCAAACCGGTATGGTCCGTAACGGTAATAAACCCCCAGTCCGTAACCTGCAAGCCATTGCCTGAGGATGTTGTTGATCAGAATGCCCGATTCGAAATATCCTTTTTCCATGCTTTTCAAACCGGTGTTCATGTGGGATGAACGGTCTCCCAGTTGTCCGAAACCGATATTGGTTGCCAGCACGATCTCCGGCCTGAAATTGTTTTTTCTGAACAGCAGATATCCGAAATTTTGACGAAAAAACAGGGAAACAAAACGGTGGGAAAGGAATTCTCCCTGACGCATGGTGGCAAAACTGTTCTCTGTATCGAAATGAAACCGGCCGTATGTGGCATGCCCGTTATAGAGATTCGGCCGGGGAATGTCCCTGTCCACCATTCCGCCTGCCACCACCACCCCGGTTTCTCCGGTATATTTCCTTTTGACCGAAGCAGATACCCGTATTTCGGCCTTGTTGTACGGGTATTCCCCTTCCAGTATTTCCATGCCCCGTATGTAATTGAAATGGATGACCGGATGGTCTGTCCCCAGGGAGACCTTGTTCCCCCCGGGGGTGGAAATGAATTTTTCCCCGAAGGCAAAACGAAGTTTGAACCCCGTTTCGGCAAAGCGGAACAAATTTTCCGGCCGGGCAGATCCTGAAGGGTCCCGGTCGAACGCGTAATTGCCGAAGGATTGTTTTTGGCTTACACGCAGAAAAGTACGGATGCGGAAATGATCCAGGAAAGGAAAACCGATGCTTGCCCGGTATTCATCGGTCATGTTCATCTGTTCGATCAAAAATGACCTCAGGAATTCGGTGGATTGTATGCCTGGTTTGTCCAGAAACGCATAGCTTCCCGTTTCCATGACATCATGCCGGTAACCCAGGCGGATGTCCAAACCGGTCTCCCGGAAAGGGAAAACGCTCAGATGGCCTCCGTACTTCCAGGCCTTGTCCCGTAATCCGTACCCGCCCATGACACCCAGTGAAAAACGCTGGGAAAGCCTTTCATTGGTACTCAGGGAAATGCCCGGCCTGAGTCCTTCGTATTTGTTGTATCCTATCAGCCGGGTATAATCGATGTTCAGGAAATGCACAGGGATCTGGCCGGTAAAAAGAACCTCCATCGCGGCCAGTTTTTCATCGAGATGCTCCTTTTTTCCGATGCTGTCCATCCGGTGATAGGTGACCGTATCCCTTGGAGTGAGGGGATGCACCCTGTATTTATTCCAGTAGCTGTCATCTTTCCGGTGGGCGTTCCTTTCCACGGTCAGCGCAAGGTTGCTGAAACGGATGTCCTCTATTCCGGGAGTGATCTCAATATCCTGAAGATAGCTCCTTCCGGTCGCCTTGACAAAAGCATTTTGTTTTCCGTCGGATACGGTTACATCCCCGCTCAGCCGGATGTTCGTGTTCAGCTTCACGGGGAACCAGTGTTTTCCGTCCGCCAGATCGTATTCCTGCCAGATCTCCGCATCAAACATTCCGGACTTTTCACAGGAAGAAGCCCGGACATTCTGGATGGCATAACCGTTTGTATTGATGTGCAGGACCCCGGTCAGACCGGTGAAATTCCTGTTTTTGTAAGGACGGTAATAAATGACGAAGACCGTGTCCCCCCTTCGGGTGTACAGGGTATCCCGCAGGCGGAAAAAATACCGGGACGTACTGCCCCCGGTCACGGGATTCAGATACTTGTTGTCCATGATGCGGATGAAGTCATCATAGAACGAGAAAGACTGCATCTGTGTGGCCAGCAGGGTGAAAGACGGATTTTGGAATCCGGATACCCTCGAAGCAGTGACTTTTTCATAATGCCTGTCCGGTTTCCGGTAGTATTTTTCCGAGACGAATTCCATCAGGAACAGGTGTTGTTCTTCGATGAATTCCTGCAGGTCGCTTTTTTCATTGTTTCCCCCCTTTGCCGTATCCGGCTCCAGGGTAAAATGCATCCGGTTGTAGGAGGTATACCGGAAAGAGGCCAGGTTTTCGGGATCATTCCTCTCCAGATTTCCGGTGACCCGTTTTATGATCCGGTGGGCAGGGTTGGGTCCAGGGGATACACGCACCTCGTCGATATTGTAGGATGTCTTTTCCATCCAGATGCTGAGCGGTCCCTTACCGGTCTTTTTGAGATCCACCCGGCATGGCCTGTATCCCAGGCAGGAGAATTCCAGTACGGAAATATCCTCCCCGGCAGGTATGGAAAATTCCCCGTCGATGTTGCTCACTGTCCCGTGTCCGTGTTCATCAAAGACAATGTTCACGAAGGCCAGGGGCTCCCGGGTGTGGCTGTCTGCAATCCTTCCCCGGATGACCGTATCCTGTGCGGCGGAAAAAGAAAATGTCCCGGCTATGAAGAGCCAGAAAAAAATCTGGTTGGCAGGTCCGGTCATTTTGTGGCTATGGCTATTCATGAGATCCTTTCTTGAGCATGGAGATCTCACGGGGAGACAGAAACCTCCATTTTCCCCGGGGCAGCCCCTTTTTGGTCAGTCCGGCAAAATAAACCCGGTCCAGGCGGGTTACCTGATAACCCAGGGATTCAAATGCCCTTCGGACGATGCGGTTCCTTCCCGAATGTATTTCCACACCTGCCTGTTTTTTGTCCCCTTCATCCACGTAGCTGATGGCATCGGCATGAAAAGGTCCGTCTTCCAGGATTATCCCGGTGGCGATCTTTTCCATGTCGCTTTTGAGCAGGGGCTTGTCCAGGAACACATGGTAGATCTTCTTTTTGTTATACTTCGGATGCGTGAGTCTGGCCGCCAGCTCCCCATCGTTGGTCAGCAAAAGGATCCCGGTGGTATTCCTGTCGAGCCGGCCCACGGGGTAGATGCGTTCCCGGCAGGCATTGGCCACCAGATCCATCACGGTCTTTCCCGCATGCGGATCGTCAGTGGTTGTATGGACATCTTTGGGTTTGTTCATCAGGATATACACCTTTTTTTCCGGTGAGACGATCCGCCCCCTGAATTTGACCACATCCCCCGGGAATACTTTTGTGCCCATTTCACGGACGGTTTTCCCGTTGACCGAAATCTGACCCCCGGGGATCAGCCGGTCAGCTTCCCTTCGTGAACAAATCCCGGCATTGGCAATGTACTTGTTAAGTCTGACCGGTTTATCACCTGGTGAATAAGGATTGGTATGCCGTTTTTTTTGAACCAGTTTGAATGTTTTTTATTGGTGAGGGAACTGCAAAAGTAATACTTTTCCTACTTTTGGGTAACCTAAATCCTGATTGATGGTTCTGATCAGTTCCGTTAGCGGCATACGGGGCACCATAGGCGGTTTACCCAACCGGGGCCTGACCCCGCCGGATATTGTACGTTACACGGCATCCTATGGTGACTTCATCCGGGAGAGGAGCGGGAACGTCCGTCCCTTGCTGGTCACAGGCAGGGATGCACGTGTTTCAGGGGAAATGGTATCCAGACTGGTGGTAGGGACCCTTATGGGAATGGGCATCGATGTGCTGGATCTGGGGATGGCCGCCACACCGACCGTTGAAATGGCCGTGACTGCCAGGGATGCTGCAGGAGGCATCATCATCACCGCCAGCCACAATCCCGGTGAATGGAATGCCCTGAAGCTGCTCAACAGGCAGGGAGAATTCTTAAGCGGGGAAGAAGGCCGGTATGTGGTGGACAACGCGGTCAGAAAAGAAATTGAATTTGCCGGTTCCGGGTCCCTGGGAACCTGTTGGGAAGAAACTTTCCACAACCGGCATATCGGGTCCGTCATCGAACTGAAAGCGGTACGGCAGGATCTGATCGGAAAAGCAGGATTCAGGATTGCTGTTGATTGTGTGAATTCTGTGGGCGGACTCACCATCCCTCCTTTGTTGAGGGAACTGGGGGTACAGCAGGTTTTTGACATCCATCGCGAGCCCACCGGGCGATTTCCTCACGATCCGGAACCATTGCCGGAAAACCTGGCAGACCTTTCGGAATGCGTCAAGCAGAACAAGGCGGATGTGGGGTTCGCGGTGGATCCCGATGTGGACCGGCTGGCCATCGTTTGTGAAGACGGCAGCATGTTCGGGGAAGAATACACACTGGTAGCGGTGGCCGATTACATCCTTTCCCTGCAAAAGGGCAATACCGTCTCCAACCTGTCATCAACCCGGGCCCTCAGGGATATTACCCTGCAGCATGGCGGACAATACATCGCTTCCCCGGTGGGTGAGGCCAACGTGGTCCGGGTGATGAAAGAACACCGGGCGGTGATCGGGGGAGAGGGCAATGGGGGAGTTATTTATCCCGGCCTGCATTACGGAAGGGACGCACTGGTCGGGATCGCTCTTTTCCTGACCCATCTGGCCGGATCGGGTGTACGCTGCTCCGGATTGAGAAGGACTTATCCGGTTTATCATATTGTAAAGAAGAAAATGAAACTCGATCAGGATGCTGATCCCTCCGCTCTTTTGGAGAAGATCGGAAAATCTTTTCATGATTATCCCGTTAATGATCAGGATGGCATAAAAATTGAATTTGACCGGAGCTGGGTTCATCTGCGCAAGTCCAATACCGAACCCGTCATCCGTGTCATCGCGGAAGCCGGTGACCGGCAGGCCGCAGAAGAACTTTGTTTCCAATTCATGGAAAAGATCAGGTCGATGACCTGATCAGCAGGGGGCAGCAGGCTCACCCGTCGCCGGCCCTGCATGTAAACAGCATGCAAGTGGCCGGCAACAGGCTTATAATGTTATATTTAACTAAAATATTTTCTCATGAAGAGAAAAACATGGATCAGCCTCATTGTGATTGCTGTTTTGATCGCCGCCGCCATCGGGTATTCGATGGTGTCGGGCAGCGAGAAGGCGGAACAGCTGGTGGTTGAAGTCCAAAGAGGTGAATTCGAGATACTGGTGCCCGTAACCGGAGAGCTGCAGGCACTCAATTCAACGGATGTAATTGCACCCAAGCAGTTGAGGAGCAGGAACCTGAGAATACGCAGCGTAAAGATCCAGGATATGGTTCCCGAAGGAACCGTGGTGGATAGCGGGGATTATGTGGCCACACTGGACCGCAGTGAAGCCGACAATACACTGAAAGACATTATGGATGAGCTGGAAAAAATGGCATCCGAATATACCAAAACCAGACTGGATACAACCATCCAGCTCAGAAATCTCAGGGACGAACTGATCAACCTCCGGTTCAACATGGAGGAAGCGGAGATAACCCTTGAGCAGTCCAAATTCGAGCCACCGGCAACCATCCGCCAGGCGCGTATAAATCTGGACAAAGCCGGGCGTGCATATGAACAAGCCAAAAAGAACTATCACCTGAAAGTGGAACAGGCCAGGGCCGATATGACCGAAGTATCCATCAATCTTGCCAAGCAGCGCAGGAAGAAGGAAGAAATGGAAGAAGTCCTCCGGCAATTCGAGATCCGTGCCCCCGCCCCCGGGATGATCATATACAAACGTGAATGGGGAGGGTCCAAACGAACGGTCGGGTCGGAGATCCATTCCTGGGACCTGACTGTGGCCACCCTGCCGGATATGTCTTCCATGGTCTCGCGGACTTATGTCAATGAGATCGATATCAGCAAGGTCAGGGAAGGTCAGCCGGTACGGATCGGAGTGGATGCTTTTCCCGAAAAGGATTATACGGGAGCGGTCAGGGAAGTGGCCAATATCGGGGAGCAATTGCCCAATACCGATGCCAAGGTTTTTGAGGTCCTGATCGAGCTGAACGAATCGGATTCCATTTTGCGCCCGGCCATGACCACAAGCAACTTTATCGTCACCCGGCAATATGAAGATGTATTGTCGGTTCCCCTGGAGACCGTTCACCAGAACGACAGCCTTACATACGTATATACCAAACAGGGAACCAGGAAAGTAGCGGTGCTCGGCGAGGCCAATGAAAACTACATCATCGTGGAGCAGGGTTTGGAGGAAGGAGAAAAGATTTTATTGTCGGTTCCCGAAGAACCGGAGAATTACAGGTTCGCCGGACTCGAGCTGATGGAAGTCATCAAACAAAGGAAAGAGGAGAGGCTTGAACAGGAGAAAGCCAGGAGAGAGGGGCAGAACGGCCCCGGGGAAAGACGCAGAAGGCCTGGTCAGGACCGGCCGGCAGGTCAGGAAGTGCCCGGCCGCCGAAGCAATCCGTCATGAGCAGGTATTTTCACGATATTATCATTGCTTTTGAAGCCATCATGGCCAACAAGCTGAAGTCGGTGTTGACCGGACTCGGCATTATTTTCGGGGTGGCTGCGGTGATCACCATGCTGGCCATTGGCAAAGGGGCCCAGCAGGAGATACTTGAACAGATCAGGATGGTGGGGGTCAATAACATCATGATTACCCCCATTGTCCAGCCCGAATCCGGTGAAGGAGAAAATGGCGAGGGTAACGGAAACGGGGAAGGCAGAAAGCGACAGGAGAAATTCTCACCCGGGTTGACGCTGCTGGATGCGGAAGCCGTTGATTCGGTTATTCCCACCATAAAACAGATCAGCCCCGAGATCGCTATAAACTCCTTCGTGGTCCAGGCCGGCAAACGTGAACAGGCCAAACTGATGGGAGTGAACAATTCCTATTTTGATATTTTCAATCTTTCACTTGCTTCCGGACGGTTTTTCAGTGATTTTCAGGAGAAACAGGGAGTGCCAGTTTGTGTGATCGGTTCAAACATCCAGGCCAAATTTTTCCCCAGGCAGAACGCTGTTGACCAATACATCAAGTTCGACCGGGTATGGCTGAAAGTGGTGGGGGTGCTTGAAAAAACCGAGGTGAGTCTGACCGGTTTCGAGAACATCGGGGTCAATGTATTCAACGACAACATATACATCCCTGCAAAAACCATGTTGATGCGGTATCTGAACAGGGCGCTGGTCAGTTCAAAGCTTGTCCGGAGTTCCCGGGGGTACAGGCGTGGTTTCTTTTTTGAGATGAGCACAAATCCCAAGGACAATTTATCCTCCAATTACCACCAGCTTGACCGGATCATTGTCCAGGTGAATGAATCCAATGAACTGACGCCCACCACGGAGATCCTCAGCCGGATGCTTTTCCGCAGGCATGAAGACATCAAGGATTATGAGATCAGCGTCCCCGAATTGCTGCTCAAGCAGGAGCAAAGGACCAAGGACATATTCAATATCGTGCTGGGCGCCATTGCCAGCATCTCCCTGCTGGTCGGGGGCATAGGCATCATGAACATCATGTTTGCAACGGTTATGGAAAGGATCAAAGAGATCGGTACAAGAATGGCCATCGGGGCAAAAAAGGCAGACATCGTGGTGCAATTCCTTTCCGAAGCGATCCTGATCAGTGTGACCGGGGGCATCATCGGAGTGATCCTGGGGATCCTCCTTTCCAAGGCAGTCATGGAACTGTTTGGTATACTGACCATTGTATCTCCCGTTTCAGTCATCATTGCCTTCATGGTTTCGGCCTCGGTCGGCGTGATATTCGGTTATACCCCGGCAAAAAGAGCCTCTGAGAAGGATCCCATTGAATCCCTCAGGTACGAATAATACATATCCACGGAAAATATACATTTGGCATGAGAAAGATCCTATTCCTGATCCTGTCCGGATCAATCCTGCTGGGCGAAGGTTCATCCGCACAGAAATATACCATGACCTATACCCTGGAAGAGATCATTGAACTGGCCAGGGAACAGTCCCCCATGGCCATTATGGCCCGGCACCGTTTCAGGGGAAGCTACTGGGAATTCCGCACCTACAAGGCAAAGTTCAGGCCTTCGCTGGATCTGAACTCGGTATTGCCCGAACTGACCCGCTCCATCGACAAGATCACACTGCCTGACGGTTCGGATGATTTTGTGGAAAGAAAGCTGATCAATTCCTCCATGAACCTGAATCTGACCCAGAACATCTCGCTGACCGGAGGCACCGTTTTCATGAATTCCGATCTGGAACGGATCGACCTGCTGGGGGACGACCCGTCATCCAAATACATGTCCACTCCTGTGAGCATAGGGTTCCGCCAGCCCATCAGGGCGCACAATACCTTCAAATGGGATAAAAAGATCGAACCCCTGAAATACGAAGAGGCCAGGAAAGAATACCTCGATGCCATGGAAATGGTCAGTCAGCGTGCGGGGAATTATTTTTTCGACCTGGCGCTGGCACAGGTGAACATTGAGATATCCAGGGTGAATTACAGCAACAACGACACTTTGTATAAGATCGCCCAGGGACGTTACAACATCGGTACCATTGCGGAGAATGAACTGCTTCAGATGGAGCTTAGTCTGCTCAACGCCGGCACCGCACTCAATGAAGCCAGGATCGACCTGGAAATGAGAAAATTTCAGCTCAGGTCATTTCTGGGATACAATGAAAATGTTGATATCGAGCTGACCATCTCACCGGACATACCCGATTTCGAGGTAGATGTGGGCAGGGCCCTGGTGAAGGCAAGGGAGAACAATCCGGAAGTCATCAATCTGCAAAGGCAACTTCTGGAGGCAGAACGGGATGTCTCCATGGCCAGGGCCGAAAAAGGCCTGACAGCCAATCTTTTTGCTTCTTACGGCCTGACCCGGCGGGCGGCAGAATTCAGGGATGTATTCAGGATTCCGCAGGACCAGCAAAGGATCAGGGTCGGACTGGAAATTCCCATTGTAGACTGGGGACTGGGCAAGGGCCAGTACAGAATGGCCCGTTCAAGCCAGGAAGTGATCAGGACCAATGTGCGCCAGGCCCAGACGGATTTTGAACAGGAAGTCATGCTGCAGGTGATGCAGTTCAACCTGCAGGACGACCAGCTCAAAATCGCCGGTAAAGCCGATACCATTGCACAGAACCGATACAATGTCACCAAACAGCGGTTTCTGATCGGAAAGATCGATGTCCTTGATCTGAATGTCGCACTGAGCGAAAAAGATGCGGCAAAACGGGGCTTTCTTTCGGCGCTCAGAAATTACTGGAGTTACTATTACAACATCAGAAGGCTGACCCTGTACGATTTTGAACAGGACAATCCCATTCCGGCAGATTTTGAAGAGCTGGTGGAGTGACAGTCAGTCATTGACCGCGTCGATGGCATAATTGCGCTGAAGGATCAGATGGTTCTTGTTGGGGGTGATCTTTTCTGCCGTGATCTTCAGGTTTTTTTGTATCGTATACCCTTTTTTCAGTGCCAGGTCAAGGGTTCCGACCCCGTTGGAGGTACTGATGGGGCTCATGTTGTTGTTCATATACATGCCTTCGGTCAGATCGCCTAAATAAAATTTTACCCTGGTGGATCCGTCGGAAAGACTGAGTTTATAATACATTTTATTTTCAGTCTCCAGACGGTTGATCTCGCGTACCTCAATCCGCAGATCCTGGTATTTCAACCTGCCGCTTTTGGTGTATTCTTTCAGTCCCACCCCCGGGAAGCCCTTTTTATAGGGGCATTCAGAAAGCAAGGCCCCGTTGTCATAATATTTCCTGCGGATTCCGGTGATCTTTCCATTCACATACGGGGTGACCCGGTAAAACTGTCCGTTTTTATGGAACCATTTCGATTCACCGTGTTTGATGCCGTTGACATAATCGATCTCACTCTGTTTTGATCCGTTGGTGTAATAATTGCAGGCTTTTCCGTGTTTTTTCCCTTCCCTGAATTCAATGGTGGAGAGAAGTGATCCGTCAGCCCGGTAGTTCTTTGTGACCCCGTGACGCTTTCTGTCCTTGACTTCGACTTCCGCTTTCAGGGTGCCGTCATCATAATAAGCTTTCTGGACATTGCCCGTACTTTCCTGTTGTTTTGTGCCTGCCGGTTTTTTCCCGGGGCCGGCAGGCTGGCAGGAGAATAGAAAAACAAGGCTCACTGCAAGAATGAATGTTCGGGGTATCATAATAAACATACAACGGAGGCATTGCCGGATCATTGTTCAAAGCCATGATTTTATTTCCAGGTTGCCGGTCACCTGTGACAAGTCTCTAACCCGGTGGAAATGACAAATTTTCCTGTGCCGCTTCCGGTATGACTTCTCAAAAAAAATGTATATATTTGCCCGTTCGAAAAGAGCACAAATAAAACCGTTACACATGCAGAACAAAGGAGCCATCAGGTTGTTTGCCATTGTACTTGCATTGGTCTGCCTGTACCAGTTGTCGTTTACATTTGTGACCCGGAAGGTGGAAAGTGATTCCCGGGCATATGCCAGTGGGGATTTTGAAAAACGGGATGCCTACCTTGATTCCATGGCCGGTGAAGTGGTCTATAATTTTTTCGGACTGCGAAAATATACGTACCGTGAGTGCAAGGAGAGGGAGATCAACCTGGGTCTTGATCTAAAAGGCGGAATGAATGTGGTCCTTGAAGTTTCGGTGGTGGATATGATCCGTTCCATGGCCAATTACAGTGAGGATACCACATTCAATCAGGCCATTGTACTGGCCCGGCAGATGCAGAAGGACAGCCAGGAGGATTTTGTTACCCTTTTCGGACAGGCATTTGAACAGCTCGATCCGGATGGCAGGCTGGCTGCTATTTTCGCAACCCGTGAATTGCGCGGGACCATAGATTACAATACCAGCAACGAAGAAGTGCTGAGGGTCATCCGTGAAGAGACCAACGATGCCATTGACAATTCGTTCAATATCCTGAGGAGCAGGATCGACCGTTTCGGGGTGGTCCAGCCGAACATATCCCGGCTTGAAACCCAGGGGAGGATCATGATCCAGCTTCCGGGTGTTAAGGAACCCGAAAGGGTCCGCAACATCCTTCAGGGGACAGCCGACCTTCAGTTCTGGGAAACATATGATAACAGCGAAATATATCCATACCTGGAAGAGGCCAACACCAGGCTTCGTGAGATACTGGATGCTGAAAAAGCATTGAAAGAAGAAAAGGCCGGGGACATTGAAATGATGGAACCGGCAGACCAGCCACAGGAAGAAGAAGAAAGCATTGAGGATTTGCTCCGGGAAGCCGAACAGGATACCGCCGCTGAAGAACCCAGTCTGCTCGACCAGCTGGAAGCCGAAGACAGTCTGGCTGCCGATACCACGGACATGACCCTGGAAGATTTCCGTTTGCAAAACCCCCTTTTCGGGGTTCTCAGGCCGAACATCACCCGGGATGGCCGGTTGGTTCCCGGTTCTGCCGTTGGTTTTTCCCACTACCGTGATACTGCCACGGTCAATGAATACCTGAACAGACCCCGGATCAGATCCCTTTTCCCCAGGAATGTCATGTTCCTGTGGGACCGTTTCAATCCGGCCTGGGACGATTCACAGACCTATTACTATCTGCACGCCATAAAACAAACCGGAAGAGGGGGGCAACCACCCCTTGACGGGGATGCGGTGACCGATGCCCGGGCAGAATTCGGCCGTGACCAGGCCACCGCGGAAGTATCCATGACCATGAACACCGAGGGTGCGAAGGTATGGGCCAGGCTCACCCGGGAAAATGTGGGCAATGTGCTTGCGGTGGTACTTGACGGTTATGTATATTCCTGGCCGAGGGTCAACGAGGAGATTCCCAGCGGGAGAACCTCCATTACCGGTGATTTTACCATAGCCGAGGCACAGGATCTGGCCAACATACTGAAATCCGGGAAACTCCCGGCCCCCGCCAGGATCATACAGGAAGCCATTGTCGGCCCTTCCCTGGGCCAGGAAGCCATCAATTCGGGACTCAACTCATTTTTGATCGCCTTCATCGTGGTGTTGCTGTACATGATCTTTTATTACAGCCGGAGGGCCGGACTGGTGGCGGATTTTGCGCTGCTGGCCAATATGTTCTTTCTTGTCGGTGTGCTTGCTTCCCTGGGTGCGGTGCTCACCCTGCCGGGGATTGCCGGTATCGTGCTGACCATCGGCATGTCGGTGGATGCCAATGTGCTGATCTATGAGCGGATCCGGGAGGAGATCACCGCGGGGAAAGGATTGAAGCTGGCCATCGCCGATGGTTATAAAAATGCCTATTCGGCGATCATCGATGCCAATGTGACCACCCTGCTGACCGGCATCATCCTGTTGATTTTCGGCACAGGGCCCATCAAGGGATTTGCCACCACCCTGGTGATCGGGATCTGTACTTCTTTGTTTTCCGCCATTTTCATTACCCGCCTGGTATATGAACGGATACTGACCCGGAACCGTGTACTTACCTTTGCCACCAAACTCACCCGGAATGCTTTCAGGAACATGAACATACCCTTTGTGGAAAGGCGGAAAGTGTTTTATGTCATTTCAGGGGTGCTGGTCACCATTGGCATTGTATCCCTGGTCACCCGGGGATTGAACCAGGGGGTCGATTTCACAGGGGGAAGGACATTTGTGGTGCGTTTTGACGAACCGGTCAGCACCGTCAATATCCAGGCAAATCTGGAATCCGTTTTCGGCCAGCCCCCCGAGGTTATTACTTACGGATCTGAGAATCAGGTCAGGATCACCACCAAATACAGGATCGATGAGGAAGATGCCTCTGTGGATGAAGAAGTGGAAGAAAAATTGTACCAGGGCCTGCTCCCGGTCATCGGAGAGGATGTGTCCATGGATGAATTTTTGCAGGATTACAGGCAGAGTTCCCAGAAAGTCGGTCCCACCATTGCCGATGACATCAAGGTGCAGGCTGTCTGGGCCCTGTTGTTTTCCCTGGTGATCATCTTTATGTATATCCTGTTGAGGTTCAGGAACTGGCAGTTTGGCCTCGGGGCCCTGACCGCGCTGATCCACGATGTTCTGATTGTTCTGGGAATATTCTCTGTTTTTTACGGACTGATGCCTTTTTCCCTGGAGATCGACCAGGCATTTATTGCCGCCATCCTCACGGTGATTGGTTATTCCATCAACGATACGGTGGTGGTATTTGACCGGATCAGGGAATATGTGGGCATGTACAAAAAACGTGAGAACAGGGAAATTATAAATATGGCCCTCAACAGTACGATAAGCCGTACCTTCAGCACATCGCTGAGCACTTTCTTTGTCCTGCTGTCCATATTCCTTTTCGGAGGGGAAGTGATCCGCGGTTTTACATTTGCTCTGCTGGTGGGTGTTGTGGTGGGGACTTATTCATCCCTGTTCATTGCCACCCCTGTGGTTTATGATTCGGTCATCAAATCCGGAAAAACCGCACTTGCGCACGTGAAAAAAAGAGCCTGACGGGTTGCTTTTATAATTGAAGGAAACTAAATATCTTTGTTGTAAACAATGATAAAGCCATGAAAGGTTTGGTCTTATTCATCAGCGGACAGGAATTTTTCTTTTTGTTCCTGATCGCCCTGTTATTGTTCGGGTCCAGGAAGATCCCTGAAATGGCCAGAGGATTGGGAAAAGGCTTGAGGGAATTCCGGAAAGCGACCGATGATATCAAAAGAGAGATCAATGAAAGTACGCCTGAGTTGAAGAAGGATTTTGATGATATCAAAAAAGACATCAACAAAAGTGCCGACGATGTAACCAAAGATTTCAACAAACTAAGCAAAGACATTGAATAACCGGGAGCCCGGTTGCTTGATCATCATCCAGTTTCCCGCCATCCCGTTCAATTTCATTTGTATATGAGACACTTCCTGTTGTTGTTGGTGGGTATTACATTGCTGATTTTCAGCGGGTATTATCTGGTCAGGGGAAGTGTTTCCATCGCAAGAAGGTTCAGGATATCCACTTTGGTGGTGGGTATGACCGTTGTGGCTTTCGGTACCTCCGCACCTGAATTGCTGGTAAGCCTGAGGGCCGCCCTCCTGGGATACCATGATATATCGGTGTACAATGTCATCGGTTCCAACATTGCCAATATCGGCCTGGTCCTGGCGGTTACGGCGATTTTCCGTCCCATACCCGTCAACCGCACTTCCGTAGTGGTTGACTGGCCCGTGATGATGGGAAGTTCCCTGCTTTTGTATTTATTTGTCCTGAACAGGATTCTCGGATCTTTTGAGGGTTTTGTATTTGTCCTCCTTCTGACCGTGTTCGTGTTTTTTTCTGTCAGGGTGGCCAGAAGAAAGGGAAAAAACAATACGGATCAGTATATAGGACCGAAACTCCCGCTGCTATTTGCTGTGATCATGATCGTTGCTTCCTGTGCCGGCCTGGCTTACGGGGCCGATCTGCTGATCGGGAACGCGGTAGTGATCGCCAGGTTTTTGGGGGTAAGCGAAAGGGTCATTTCCGTCTCCCTGGTGGCACTGGGCACCAGCGTACCCGAACTGGCTGCTTCCGGCATGGCTTCCATCAGACGGGAGAGCGATATTTCCATCGGAAACATCATTGGCTCCAATATTTTTAATATTTTCAGCGTACTGGGGATTACCTCCCTTGTCCGTCCTGTTGCCATCAATCCGCGTGTACTGGAATTTGATATTTTCTGGTTGCTGGGCATTGCATTAATGCTGTTTCTTTTCATGATGCCGGCCAACAGTTCCAGGATCGGCAGGAGCAAAGGGGTTGCCATGCTGATGGTTTATATAGTATATTTGGTCATGTTATACGGATTGAAGCTATGATCCGGACTGAGAATCTTACCAAACGCTACGGCAAACTGGAAGTGCTCAAAGGGATAGACCTTGAGATACGGAAGGGGGAGATCGTCTGTATTGCCGGGGCAAGCGGAGCCGGCAAAACGACCCTTTTGCAGATCATCGGCACCCTGACCGGGAAGAACGGGGGAAAAGTATTCATTGAAGGCGTGGATGTGGACAAGATGAAAGAAAAACAACTTTCCAGGTTCAGGAACCGGAACATAGGCTTTGTTTTTCAGTTTCATCATCTTTTGCCTGAATTTACCGCCATGGAGAATGTCTGCCTGCCGGCATTTATTGCCGGGACTCCCAGAGAGAAAGCAGAAGCCAGGGCCAGGGAAATACTGGGTTTTTTGCAGCTCGGACTGCGACTCGGCCATAAACCTGCAGAATTGTCCGGGGGTGAGCAGCAGCGGGTGGCTGTAGCCAGGGCACTGATCAATGATCCTGCTGTGATCCTTGCCGATGAGCCCTCAGGCAATCTGGACAGCCGGAACAAACAAGAACTGCACAAATTGTTCTTTTCCCTCCGGGACAGGTATGAACAAACCATCGTGATCGCCACCCATGACAAGGAGCTGGCCTCGCTCAGTGACCGCATCCTGACCATCAAAGACGGGAGGATACCGGACCATAATCCGTAAACAGACTTTGGAAGCGAAAAGAATCAGGGATTTTCTGGAAGAAAGAACCGGTCGCTATAATATCAGGGCGATCATCCCCGGCGATCCAATAAGTATTCCTCACCGGTACTGCCAACCGGCCGAATTCATCATGCATTGTTCAGACCGGGAACCGGACAGGTTTGAAGGGTTTGTCCACCGGACATTCAACGGCAGCGATTGCCGGACTTTTATGGATCCACTCAGGTACCTGTACCGGGAAAAGGGCGGATTGGGGCATGTTTTCCAGTATTTTTTTCCGGGGACTTTCTCCCGGGAGGACCGGAAAACACCTGGCCGATACCGCAAATGGCTCATCCGCCAAAAGATTGAATATGTTTAGACGGACAAATAAGGTAGCATAGGAATCCCTTGTCATTATCAGTATTTTTGTACCGTGTAAATACAGTGGTATGGAATTGAACCTGGAACAACTGTGTGAATTTCTTGATAAAAAGGTACTTCAATATAACACTCCGGATTTTATTGAACTTGACCCTATTCAGATACCTCACATGTATTCTGCAAAAGAAGATATTGAGATTTCAGGTTTTCTGGCAGCCACAATATCATGGGGTAACCGAAAATCAATTGTAAGAAGTGCAAAGCGTATGATGAGAATCATGGGTAATTCCCCTTATGATTTCATTATGAATTACAAAGATGAACATTTGAAGAAAATCGATGGGTTCGTCCACCGTACATTTAATTCCACCGACCTGATAACATTCATTGAAGCATTAAAATACCTGTATCAACATCGGAATGGACTTGAAGGTGTATTTACTGAATACAAAACACCGAAGTCTGTCCAGCCAGCCATTCATCAATTGAATAAGGAGTTTTTCACAGTACCACACCTTCAGAGAACCCGAAAACATCTTCCAGACCCGTTATCTGGTTCGGCTGCGAAAAAAATCAATATGTATTTACGTTGGATGATTCGCAATGATAACCGTGGTGTTGATTTCGGAATCTGGAAGAACATCTCACCATCAATTCTGTCATGTCCACTGGATGTTCATTCTGGTAATGTTGCCCGTAAACTCGGTTTGCTGAAACGGAAGCAGAATGATGCCAAAGCAGTGCTGGAATTGGATGGTGGTTTACGCCAATTGGATAACAGTGACCCTGTGAAATATGATTTTGCCTTGTTTGGTTTAGGGATTTATGAAAACTTTGGTAAGGATTTAATTACCAGTGAATTTGTTGATTAAATTGGACAAATCTTAAAGTAGTATTTTTCGTTAATAAAATTTTTTATCTTTAAAAGATGTTATGCTTCTGCAGGTCAATCATGAAAAATGAGCAAATTAAGAGAAAAATCCGAGTTTAATTTCGAAGCCGCTCAGGTATTGATTGATAAATATTTATTTGCTCCGAGTGTACATAGCGCCTATTATAGTTGCTTTCAACTGATGAAATTTACCATGTATGATCATTTTGGCATAAGTTATGATGAACTAAGTCAAAGAGTATCTGTTAACCCATCAGGTGGAACACATACTTTTGTCATCCATTTCTTTAATAATGAAGTAAAAAGGGAAAATGGATATTCTGATTATAATGATTTTAGCCGTAAACTAAAGGATTTAAAGGAATTCCGTGAATCATCAGATTATGATGATGTTGAAATTACAATTGATAAAAGCCAAAAGGCATTGAATTACGCAACTGAATTAAAGCAATATATTCAAAAAAATTTTAAATGATGAGTCCAAAAGAATTCATTAAGGCACGTTTGAACGAGTTACGGAATATTTTTCCTGAATTATCATTTAAATATAAATTCAATTCAAATACTTCAACTCATATAGTTGATGTTCGACCTCTGGATTGTTACAAAGATAATCCTGATTATATTAAGTATGAAGCGGATTTTGGCTTTGAATTTGATAATCGCTTCTATCCTGAAACTGTGCTTTTTGTATCAGAGGATTCCTTAACACAAATTAATAACCCTGAGTTTGTATTTAATGCAAATCAATTTAGTGAGGATATACAATTGTCAGTATTACCTGTTGAAATTAATGGCTGGGTACAGAATCATTATGAGTTACAGGTAGAATATGCTTTGGCTGCATAATTATGGAAGAATAATCAAAAACGGCAAAGTTCCAATTCAAGAACTATAAAATAATAAAATCACTTTTTGAGTTAAAAGGTGATAACCCCGCCAATGCTATAAATCTTAAATTTGACCCGAAAGGAGTTATCAACAGGGAAAACTCATGTTTTAAGTTGCAACTTGGGGTTTTAATTGAAGATGAAAATCATAGTTTCTTAATTGAAGTAATCATCGTTGCTGATTTCTATTTTGATACTGATATCAGTCCTGAGCATTTAAACCAATATTTTTACGTAAACGCTCCTGCTCTACTATTCCCCTATGTGAGGGCATACATTTCAACACTCACCACTCTTATAGGTATTAATGCGATAAATCTCCCTACTTTAAACCTTACTGCTCTGGGTGGTCAATTGGAGAAAAATACCACTGAATCTGATAATCGCGGTTAAAAAGAAAATTTCATTTTATTTCTTGTGTTTCCTCTTTCTGATTAATCCTAAATTTTATGAATCATAATGCTAATTCCATATCACCACCGAACAAAACCCCTTCTGATTTTATCCTTTCCTTGTAGGTATTTTAACCTTTTTACACGACCATATAGTGTGTGGGCTTATGAAAATTTCTGTAATTTTGTTCAAACGGTACGGAAAATTCAAATCCAGAACATTTGAACTCTTCATCCAAATATGTGGATACCCCGTTGATGAAGCAGTACAACAGCATCAAGCAAAAGCATCCCGATGCGGTACTGTTGTTCCGGGTGGGGGATTTCTACGAAACATTCGGCGATGATGCCATCCGGACGTCCGAAATCCTGGGCATAACACTGACCAAGCGGGCCAACGGGGCAGCCAGTTTTGTCGAGCTTGCCGGGTTCCCCCATCATGCCCTGGAAACCTATCTTCCCAGGCTGGTCAGGGCCGGCCAGCGTGTGGCCATCTGCGAACAGCTTGAAGATCCCAAACTGGCAAAAAAAGTGGTCAAAAGGGGGATTACCGAACTGGTCACCCCGGGCATATCTTTCAACGAAAACGTGCTCGAAAGGAAGGAGAACAATTTTCTGGCCGGTGTATGCGTGGAAGGGAAAATGGGCGGGGTGGCCTTCCTGGATATTTCCACCGGAGAATTCATGACCGCCGAGGGAAACACCGATTACCTTGACAAGCTGCTCAGCAGCTTAAGGCCCAAGGAAGTGCTGATCGAGAAAAGAAAGCAGCAGGATTTTCTCCGCGTATTCGGCGACCATTATCTGACTTATAAGCTTGATGAGTGGGTGTTCAACGAGGACAATGCCAGGGACAAACTGCTCAGGCAATTTGAAACCACATCATTGAAAGGCTTCGGCATACAAGCTTTCAAATACGGGATCATTGCCGCAGGCGCCGTACTTCAGTACCTGGAGCTTACCTGCCATGAACAGACGGGACACATCACATCCATCCGGCGCATTGAGGAGGACCGTTATGTATGGCTGGACAAGTTCACCATCCGGAACCTGGAGATCTTTCATTCCATCCAGGAAGGGGGAAAAACCCTGCTGAGTGTTACGGACCGCACCATATCCCCCATGGGCGGCAGATTGTTCAAAAGATGGCTGGCCCTTCCCCTGAAAGACACAGTCAGGATCAACGAGCGGCTGAATGTGGTGGAATACATGAAAGACCATCCGGAATTTACCGGGCAGGCCGGAGAACAGATCAGGCAGGTGGGCGATCTGGAACGTCTGATCTCCAGGGTATCGGCCGGCAGGGTCACTCCCCGGGAACTCATGCAGCTGAAGACCGCGCTGACCGCCATTATTCCGTTACAAGAAATTTGCAGGGAAGCGGATGAAACAGGGCTGAACGATCTTTCCGGCCGGCTTGATCCCTGTGCACCCGCCAGGGAACGCATTGAAAAAGAATTGATGCCCGATCCGCCCAATGCCATCGGGAAAGGGGATGTGATCGCAACCGGTGTATCGGAAGAACTGGATGAATTGAGAAATATGGCCTGTTCCGGCAAGGATTTTATTGCCGGACTCCAGCAGAAAGAAAGTGAACGCACCGGCATCCCTTCCCTGAAGGTTGGTTTCAACAATGTATTCGGTTACTACATTGAAGTCCGCAATACCCACAAAAGCAAAGTCCCTCCCGAATGGACACGCAAACAAACCCTGGTCAGCGCCGAACGGTATGTAACCGGAGAATTAAAGGAATATGAAGAAAAAGTCCTGGGGGCCGAGGAGAAGATCATCGAACTGGAAACCCGTTTGTTTCATGATCTGGTGAACGGACTCCATGGCTACACGGAGGTTATTCAGAAAAATGCCTCCCTGATCGCGCGGCTCGATTGCCTGTTGTCCTTTGCAAAGGTTGCCGCAGAAAACGGATATGTCAGGCCCGTACTCGATGATTCCGACGAGATCGACATCCGGCAAGGCAGGCATCCGGTGATCGAACAGCAACTTCCCCCCGGTGAAGAATATATCCCCAACGATGTCTGCCTGAGCAACAAGGAACAGCAGGTGATCATCCTCACCGGACCCAACATGTCGGGAAAATCGGCCCTGCTCAGGCAAACGGCACTGATCGTCCTGCTGGCACAGACGGGAAGTTTTGTTCCCGCTGAATCGGCCAGGATCGGGTGGGTGGACAAGATCTTTACCCGCGTGGGTGCTTCCGATAATATTTCCATGGGTGAATCCACCTTTATGGTGGAAATGAACGAGGCGGCCAGCATCCTGAACAATGTGACCGGCAGGAGCCTGATCCTGCTGGATGAGATCGGCAGGGGAACCAGCACCTATGACGGGATATCCATTGCCTGGGCCATGGTCGAGTACATCCATGAAAATGAAAAAGCCCGGGCCAAGACCCTGTTTGCCACCCATTATCATGAGCTGAACGAACTGGAATCGTCCTACGGGCGGGTAAAGAACTTCAATGTATCCATCCGGGAAATGGATGACCGGGTGATCTTCCTGCGGAAGCTGAAACGGGGGGGCAGTGAGCACAGCTTCGGGATACATGTGGCCCGGATGGCCGGAATGCCCCGGTCGGTGGTTGGCAGGGCCGAAGAAGTATTGAAAGAACTGGAGAAATCCCACAAAAAGGATTCCCTTACCAAGCCTGTTTCCTCCCTGGCTTCCGGCAGGGAAGGTTTTCAGACCAGCATATTCCAGCTTGATGACCCGGTCCTCAAACAGATACGGGATGAGATCCGGGACCTGGACATTGAGAACCTCACTCCCCTGGAAGCCCTCAACAAACTGTATGAGATCAAGAAGCTGAGCGGACTCAAATAGTGTTTTAATGTCTTGCTTCGAAGTGGTATTTGCCCGAACCGGTTTCTAAAACAACAAAATTGTTGGTTTTCCTGACAAAACGGATCTCCGGGGGCATTTCGGCGGGTTGCCCTCCCTTGATCAGCAATTGATCCCCTTCATAAATGTCGGGATTTGCCTTCGGGGCAATGGGCACGTAAACCGTTGCCCGTGTGTTGGCCGGGATCCCGATGTCCATGAAGATGTCGTCCCCGAATTTCCACCAGCTGCTTTCGATCTTTCCCCGCACCGAATGGTAATATCCCTGCGCGTATGTGAGTCCGCCCACCACCGCCGGTTTGATCACGATATCACTGAAACCCACGGAATTTTCCGTTTGCTGTATGCCCAGCAACGACCTGTGGAACCATTCGCTGACCGATCCGAACATGGGATGGTTTTTTGAGTCGTGCTGCTTGAAACTCCAGTTCTCCCAGAGGGTGGTGGCCCCGTTGTCGATCATGTATCCGTAACCCGGAAATTCCTTTTGGTTCATCATGGTGTAATTGATCCAGTCCAGTCCCCGGTCGCTCAGGACATTGAGCATCATCTTGGTGGCAAAGATGCCCGTGGACAGATGCCCGTGATGCTTCAGGAATATCTCATCCCTGAGCACCTGCAATGCCTTTCTTTCCAGTCCGTCCGGCAACAATCCGTAATAAAGAGCAAACACCTGGGCTGCCTGGGTGTGGGTATATACTTCCCCGGTCTCTTCATTGACGAATTTATCGATGAATGCCTTCCTGATCTCCCCGGCCAGGGCGTCATATTTTTCCGCATCCCCGGGTTTTCCCAGCAGGCGGGCCATATCGCCCAGGATGGTTACATGATGGTAATAGAAAGCCGTGCTGGTGACCGGTGTGGGCCTTTCGTCGATGCTTACATGGTCCCCGATGCCGATCATGATGATGTGATCCGGCATCTGCCGGTGGTAAAAATCAACCAGGTCTTTCAGTGGCTGGTACTGTTCCCTGACCAGTTCAAGATTTCCATAGTACCTGTACAATTTTTCCAGCAGGAGAGGATGGGCCAGTGTCCATCCCACCGGTCCGCTTTCTTCGGTGAGCCCCCTGCCGTTGATGCCAATGTTGGGGGCGCATTCGGTCATGGCTCCGTATGGCAGGGCATCCCGGGCAAAATCCCGGACCGTTTTGGCATAGAAATTCGACATATCGAAATTGTATATATAGGCTTCCCCAACACTGACTATGTCCCCCCCGTAACCGAACTTCTCCCGGGCAGGGCAATCCGACTCGATGCTGAACACATTGCTCAGCATGGTCCATTCGGTATTTTCCTGGATACTGTTGAATAACCGGTTGGAGCACCGGAAGGAAGCATTGCCGGGAAGGTCCGCGTTGAGCCGGATCCCCCGGATATCGTTCAAAGAGGGTTTGTAGGGGAGTCCGGTGATCTCCACGTAGCGGAAACCGTTGAAGGTAAATTTCGGTTCGAACACCTCTGTCCCTTCACCTTTGCAGATATACCGGTCTTCCTGCCAGGCCGTTTCCGGTGCCCCGGGTCCTCCCTGTATTCCGCCCTTCTTGATTTGTGTGGCAGCGGTGGTGTTGACATCGATGGTTCCGTCATCATTGACCAGTTCCGCGTACCGGAAACGGATATCCGTTCCTTCAGGCGCATTTACCCTGAAACGGATCACCCCGGCAAAGTTTTGTCCCATATCAACAACATATATGCCTTTTTCCGGGACATCGACGCGCAGCGGATACACGGTGCGGGTATGCCGGATGGGCGGGATGTACTGCCATGTCAACCTGCCCCCCGGAGGATCGGCCTCCCGTGCCTGCTGCCATTGTTTGCCGGCATAACCGGGCAGGGTCCATCCTTCTTTTTCCATGCGGGCATCCTGCCATTCGCCAAGGTATACATTGTTGCGCACCACCGGGCCTTCAGCCGTTTTCCAGTCAGGCCCCGTGACCACCACCTCCGTGCTTCCGTCGGTGTATTCCACCTGTAACTGGGCGATGACCTTGGGCCGGCCGATGGTCAGTATCTTACGCAGGTTCCACCTGCCGAACAAACGCATGGGCAGGGGATTGTACCAGCCGTTTCCCAGCATGATCCCTGCCGCGTTCTGCCCCTGCTTCAGATGGCCGGTCACATCATAGGCCGCATAATAAACGGTTTTGTCATACCGGGTCCATCCGGGATCCAGCCGGTGGTCCCCGGCTTTTCCCCCGTTCAGGTAAGCTTCATAGTACCCGAGTCCGCTTACATACAACCGGGCCTTTTCGATCTCTTTGTCAAGCAGGAACTCTTTCCGGAACAGGGGCACGGGGATACGTTCGTAGAAATCCTCGTCCTTTTCCGGGGGCTCCCGGTGATCCCTGATCCAGACACCCTGCCAGTCATCCTGATCCAGAAGACCGGTTTCAAACCAGCAGGTTTCGCTGAATTCCGAAGGCCGGCCGTCACGGTCCCAGGTCCGCACCTTCCAGTAATAGCGGGTGGAAGACTCAAGCGGTTTGCCCTGGTAGGGGATCTGCAGGGCCTGGCCCGAGGCAACTTTCCGGCTGTCCCAGATGTCCCCTTCTTCATGGTCCGGTTTTTCAGGTGAAGAGCTCACCAGGATCCGGTAAGCCGATTGCAGGGCTCCCCGTTTCATATCCCCCACCTCCCAGCTAAAACCCGGCGACGGGTTGTCCAGCCCCAGGGGATTGACATGATAATCCACCCTGGGATTCCGGGGCGCTGCCACAAAGGGTTGTGACTGGCCGGCAGGAAAAATATTCAGAAGTAAAAGACAGGCAATTGTTCTCATGATATTGGTTTTTTAAAAAGACATACTGCTAATATAATTTTACATCCCGTATCCGCTTGAAAAAGGGATCAAATCATCCTGATTGAAGGTCTATATCCGGTCTGCCAGCATCAATCCTGAATTTACTGAAATTTAAGCAGTCGACTTCATAAATTCATGTAAATATATGCAGTTAACTTCACAAAGTTATTATTTTAGACGTTTATGCAGCGGCATGATAAACCAGGTGTGCCATACAGCATAAACCAAAATCAAAAAAACATGAAAAACAACCGAAGGGATTTTATCCGGAAAAGTTCATCACTGGTGGCACTGTCCGCTTCAGGGATGGGTTCGGCCTTCCTGGCCGGATTAGGCGGATGCAAGAAAAGTGGTGAAACCGCAGCCCCGGAATGGATTGAAAATTTGAACAAGCTTGAATGGCCGGTTACCGAGGGCCGGGGCACCCCCAAACTGTGTATGAGTATTTCAGGAGATGCCGGTAAGGAGGAAATGAGAAAGGTAAAACAGATCGGAATTGATCATGTCATGTCAGGGGTGGGGCGCATCCCCTGGAAGGAAAGTGAAATCCGCACGCTCAGGGAGCGGTTGGGTGCAGGCGGACTGAGTCTGGTCAACATGATGATCGGCGGGTTCCGCAATGTGATCTACGGCCGGGAGGGGCGTGACCAGGAGATCGAAAAAGTGCAGCAATCCCTTCGGGCGGCAGGTGCGGCAGGCCTGCCGGTTGTCGAATACAACTTCTATGCAGACCGTATCTCGGAAGGGTACTATGCAGTGGAAGGCCGCGGGGGAGCGGGCTATACGGCATTTGATTACGAGCCGGTCAGGGACCTGCCGCCCGAGCCGGAAACAGGAGCCCACAGCAGTGAGGAACTCTGGAAGAACCTTACCTATTTTCTGGAGGCGGTGATCCCGGTGGCTGAGGAGGCGGGAGTTCGCATGGCCCTCCATCCCAATGACCCGCCCGTTGCGGTCAGTCACGGCTCAGCCCAGATCATGCGGACCTTTGATGACTGGAAACGGCTGATCAGCATCGTTGACAGTCCGTCCAACGGCATCACCTACGACTGCGGGGTAACCACCGAACTGGGTGAAGATGCCGTGGAGGTCTGCCGTTACTTTGCAAGCCGCGACCGGATCAACCATGCACATTTCAGAAATGTACGGGTCGAAAAACCCTATGAGAAATACACGGAAGTTTTCCCTGACAACGGACAGGTAAACATGTTCGCGGTTATGGTGGAGCTGGTCAGGAACGGATACAGGTTTGCCATCTATCCCGAACATCAGCGGGCCCTTGACTATGATCTGGAGCATCCTTCTTTTGACGGTGCATTCTACCCCGGGGGAGGCGGCTATACGGGGCTGACCTACAACATTGCCTATGCCCGTGCCATGTTGCAGGCAGCTCTGACCATTCATGGAGGAAGTACCCGGAGCGGGTACACAACCAGGATATCATTGGAAAATAATAAATATCTAAAAGTAAATATACTAAGTATTTAGGATATTCCCAAATCCTGTTTCTTTTCAATATTTATCCAATAATTGTATTTTTTTTGTATCCCATTTGTATCCCGACCAGAAATCTTTTGTACCTTTGGTAAACAATGGAAAAGAAACCTCAACAATGGGAAAGAAAAAACAGGTCATTACCTATTCCTCAGGCAATAATCTAAATGTCAGACTCAGGGGTAAACGTCTTGCCAGGGGAACCATATCCCTTTATCTTGACTATTATACCGGGTACAGCAAAACCAAGGACAGCAAAACCAAGACATTCAGAAAGATTGAATACCTGAAGATCTACCTGAAGGAGAATCCCCAAACAGCTCAAGATAGAGAGTATAACCGGACAAAACTTGAACTGGCACAAGGAATAAGAAACAAACGGGAAAGCGATTACCTGCACAATCCTGAAGGTTTTATCAGTCCTTATAAGAAGAAAATAAATTTCCTGGATTACTGCCAGAACTACATTGACACCTACAAAAAGCAGGACATTAGAATGATTAAAGGGGCAGTAAGTCATTTCAAGGATTTTTTAGGAGAATCTCATATTGTACCTGCTCAGTTAAATGAAGACCTTATGAGAAAGTTCAGGGACTATCTTAGGAATAAATTCTCAGGAGAAACCCCAAACTCCTATTTTGCCCGATTTAAAAAGATTCTCAGACAGGCAACTGAAGAGGGGATATTTATTAAAAATCCCGGTGAAAAGATTACCTGCCCTATCCCAGGTGGTATTTCCAAGGATATTTTAATGCCTGATGAAATTATCAAATTAGCAAATACTAAATGTGGGAATCCAGAGCTAAAACGGGCTTTTCTTTTCAGCCTGAATACTGGGTTGAGGTTTGTGGATATTGAAGATCTTAAATACAAACATATCCAAGGAGATAAATTAATCAAGAGACAACAGAAAACTGGCAAGCAGGTAACCATTGATTTAAACGATATGGCTCTGAAACAAATTAGTGAAATACAAGATCCAGAAACCCAGGTTTTCACATTACCAACTTTTACAGCCTGCATGAAAACTCTGAAAAATTGGGCAAGGAGAGCAGGCATAAGTAAAAACCTGACCTGGCATTCAGCAAGACATTCATTTGCTACAATACTTCTTATGAACCAAGCCAATATAAAAACCGTTTCTGATCTCTTGGGCCATTCAAGGCTGGACCATACTGAGAAATACACTCATATTGTGGATGAACTGAAAAGAAAAGCGGTTGACAGTCTGCCCAAATACTAAAGGGATTCTATATGCAGAAAACCATAAAAATATCTCCAGAATTTGAAAAACTTAGAGGGATAAGTCCATTTTGGGATAATGAACAAAGTGAGGTGGAAATATTAAAAACTGACTATGATAATATTGTATCATTAATCAATGATTATAAGGTTAATGATAAGATTGAAAATCTCTGCTATATACTTATTTTACTCAAACAGGAAAAGGATCATCTTAATTCTAAGGATGATCATAAAGAACACACACAATCAAGATTTAATGATCGCCTGGAGGTTTCCAAATATATTCAAATGCTTGATAAAGAACCGGATCTGTATATTAAATCGATTAAGTTTGACCTTGAAAAAAAGTATGTAGAACCAAAAGATAATCCTAAGAGAAGTAATTTTAAAATTGAAAACTCTAATATCATTAATGCTATTTGGCAATTTCTTGAAAAACAATATGTTTATAGGTCCAGCTCAAAGGAGAATTATAAGGAGATGCTAAAGAAACAACGGGACATTAATAAACCAACCTTTAGAAAGAGGGAACTTGCTCAAAGTCTATTTAGATACCTTTCAAAACAGACCTTTATTGGAGAAAATAAGAAATACTTTACAATTGGATATTTGTTTAATTTGAGTGGGTTGGTTTTAGATTTGTCAGAGTCCAGTTTTAATGAAACATGGGGATACAAATCCTATCAAGATTTCCTCAATAAAAAAGTAAGAAACAATTACTTCAAAAAGGGGTAGAAAAAATCTCTAAAACTTTCTTAAAAATCTACTACCTGCTTCATTTCCAATAGTTTATATTACTTCCTAATTTTAGTCATCTTTAAAACTTAAAGATGACTTAGCGCTAAGTCCATTTCTAATTAAATCACTTTTGAAATGGATTTAAAAATTATTGAAGAAAGGCTATTAAGAATTGAAAATCTTCTTTTTAGCCAAAAGGAAGTATTAACCATGAATGATGTCAGTTTATTAACTGGCAAGTCAAAGAGTCACCTTTACAAACTTACTTGTTCAGGCCGTATCCCATACTACAGACAAGGCAAGCACAATTACTTTGACCGGCATGAAATTATATCCTGGTTAAAAGCTAATCGGATTAAATCCCAGGAAGAAATAGATCAGGAAGCCACCTCCTATGTAACCCTTAATAAGGAAAGGGGCAAGAAATGAATACTTCAAACTGGATATACTTCAAATTCCAAGACCTACCAGATGAGTCAAGGGAAAGGCTTAATATCAGAAGTCCCAACAGATTGGACTGTACCTTAACAAACAATCCACATGATTATAAGGGATTGACATTTTTTGTCAATAGAAAAGACCAATTATTCCTGTATAAAACCCCTGCAAAGGAGATAAGTAAATCTGATCCCAAACGCAGGGCAGATTGGGCCTTGACCGGCAAAAGTGTCAACCTGACCAGCCTTTTCATTGATGTGCCAGAATACGAGCAATATGCTTATGGTTATCCTCCCTATTCACAATACCTGGGGAAAAAGAGAGATAAACCCAATCCCTTGTATGCATTCAGGAATGATTTGTATTTGTTTATTCTGAATACTGATTACACAGAAATTGAATTAATCGTTATTCCAGATGGAAAGAATCTCTGGAACAGCTATTATTTAAAACTGATCCAGGATGAATTTGATAAGGCTATCACTAACCTAAGGGAAGGATCCAAGACTTTCTTTGATTATGGTCTATAGTAATATGTATCTCTTGACTTATTTGGTCAATTGTTTATGACTGATACTGGTCACTTTTGGTTAACAAGGGAATCAGCTGGCATAATAGATTTGCTGACTGAGACCCCTTGTTATCTGTCTGATGTAACTGAACACCTGAATATGAATAAAGACAGAGTTTCAATTTCAGGATTTTTAGGAAGTATGAAAGTCTTTATTTATGAATCAGGAATTGCAATTAGAGGAAGTCTGCCTAAGTATTTCCTCAAGGATAATATCCAAACACTCTTTAGAAGCGATATTCAAAGAACCATTGAACAATTATCAGATGAAATCCACCTTCCTGTATCAAAGTCAAAAGTTACAAGGATAGACCTAGCACAAAACTTCATTACAAATCACAAGCCAGAATGTTATTATGACCTACTTGGAGACAGCAGATATTATAAAAGATTGGTTCAGCCTCAAAGTCTTTATTATTCCAATTATACCAGGACTAAACTTTTCTATAATAAGATCTCAGAGGGAAAGAAAAAAGGTTATCCAATGCCAGATGTTTGGTTGAACAATCATGTTTTAAGATATGAGTACCGGTTAAAATCAAAGGCATTAAATATCCCCGATAGAGATTCTATTAAGGCCAAAGATTTGTATGATGAACAAGTATATATTTACCTCCTCAATGAATATGTAAAAGAGTATGAGAATATTAATAAACTAAATCATATCAATTTCAATATTGAGAATATGAAAACCCCTAATGATTTTATTTTACAATTAGCTCTCAAAAAGATTCAGGAAATAGGCCAGACGGATGTAATGAAAATGGTTGAGGATCTCAGAGCTAAAAAAGTATTTCACAACCAGGAATCTTATTCCAGGCTAAAAGGAAAAATAAGAGATCTATGTAAACAGCCTGATATTACTGAAAACTCGGACCTAATTGATGAATTAAACCAGAAAATCAAGGCCGTTAAGCAGAATTACCGATAAAAACTATCTCTAAGGATTTAGGTTATTTTAGAATAATGATATGGGAAGATATACAACCGGATCTGCAATAACAACAGGAGTTCACAGAATAGAACTGAGCTATCTGTTAAGGAATAAATACATTGAAAATGGTAAAATCATTCATGGCAGTTTATATTGGACAAATGGCAGTAGCATCCGATATGAATCTGACCTTTCCGGTCCAGATCCAGTAATTAGATTAATTTATAGCAATACTAACTATTTGGATGAAACAACCCAGCAGGATTACATGATTCATTTTGCTACAGTTCCAAGTAATTTGGGAAATGGAAAGGTTCTTTATTTTATATGCCCGGTGACTCATACCAGGTGCCGAATAATGTATAAATGTTATCACAGTCCTATTTGGAAAAGTAGATTTGCCTATAGAAACCAAATATATTATCCCTGTCAGGTCAGTAGTAAACTTCACTATTATTTAGATCGGTATTGGGACCAGGCAAGACAATTGGAGGAATTATACTCTAGGGTAGTTAAAAGTCATTACAGGGGCAGAAAAACAACCATACAAAGAAGAATTAAAAAGCTTGAGTACAAACAGGAATACTATGATATGATGAGATCTTTTTAAAGTATCTGCCTACTTATTATTTCTAATTATTATAGTAGCATTTATTATTTGCATTTTCTATTTCATTCTGATTGTGGTTGAATCTATAGAAGCACAATAACAAAAGCTATCAGAAAAGTGTCTCAACTTCAAAGATAATATATTACAATTTGTGTCCTATTTGTATCCCATTAAATAAAAAGCCCCTTAAAATCAAGTGATTAAGAGGCTTTTTAAGTACCCGGAGCGGGACTTGAACCCGCACAGACATTGCTGTCTACTGGATTTTAAGTCCAGCGCGTCTACCAGTTCCGCCATCCGGGCATAAAATTGGATTTTCAGGTTGGCGCATCTTTTTCCGGAACACAAAATTACAAAAAAAAACCGGTTTGATGCTGAAGGTTACAGGGTCAAAGATGCCACGGGCTTCTCATGGGCCTGGAGAGCAAAGTATTCGCCGTTTCATTGTCTTTGAACCTTTCCCTGACCGGGTCCCAGTAAAGGGTCTGTTCCAGCTCCATGGCGATGAAAGCCTGCTGGCAGACGGTTTCAGACCTGACCGCGTTTTCAACCGGACAAATGGTTTGTCTTCCGGTCCTGACCGCATCAAAAAAATTCCGGCGGTGGTCATTGCTTACGGGAAGACGGATCCCCCCGGGACTGACGGGGTTGTGCAGAATGGCTTTCGGGGAAGCATCGATGAATCCCCGTGCTACGTATATCCATCCTTCCGGCCCCCTGAACAATATCCCCATGGGAGAGGTGCTTTCGGGATGATAATATTCGGGAAACCGCTCCCTGGCGGATAGCCAGTCCGCGTGAACCAGCTTTACCCCGCTGTCGTACCTGTGTTCCGCATACCAGGTTCCGTATGTATCGAAGAGACCGTCTGCAGGGATGGTCCCGGTTCCCCGGACCTCAACCGGGCCGGTGTGGTCTGCATCAGCGGCCCACTGGGCAATGTCCACATTATGGATCCCCCATGCCCCGGAAAGACTCCCCAGGGAATAATCGGCAATGTGGGTCCAGTTGCGGGTGCATCGGAAACTGGTGAAAGGGGCCCAGGGGGCCGGACCGAGCCAGAAGTCATAATCGAAACCCTCCGGCACCGGTTCGATGGGCTGCAGGGGGATGATCTTATCACCGCCTGTGCTGGAGCCGACAACAATGGCCTCCAGCTGACCGATCCTTCCGTTGCGTACCAGTTCGACTGCACGGCGGAAACGTTCATCGGAACGCTGCTGGGTACCGAACTGAAAGACCACCCCGGAACTGTTGACCGCACCGCGCAGGGCTTTTGCCTCATCAATGGTCAGACTCGCGGGTTTTTCATAATACATGTGTTTGCCCCGGCGGGCTGCTTCGATGCCGATCAATGCATGCCAATGGTCGGGAGTGGCCGTCAGTACGGCATCAATGTCACCGCGGGCCAGCAGTTCCCGGAAATCATTGTAAGCCGCACAATCCGTATTGCCGTACGCGGTATCCACGATCTCTTTTGCACGGTCCCGGTGTTCCTTCCGGACATCACATACGGCTGTGACCATTACATCATCATATCCAGTGCAGGATCTGAGGTGGCCGGTGCCCATGTTGCCCACCCCGATAAAGCCCAGGTTGATCCTGTCATTGGGCAGTACCTTTTTACTTCCTGTCCGGACGGAGGAAGGGATCATGGTGGGCAGGCAGAACAGGCCGGCTCCTGCGGCGGCGGATCTCCTGAGAAAGTCACGTCTGGTTGGTAAATGATCCATAATGCCTGACCGGCAGACCGGCTGAAGGAAAATTGAGCGGGAAACGGGATTCGAACCCGCGACCCCAACCTTGGCAAGGTTGTGCTCTACCTCTGAGCTACTCCCGCGTAAGCAATTGGGCCGCTTCGGACTTTCGGACTGACGGTATGGGTCTTTTGATCCTTTTGGCGGAAGGCAAATTTAAATGAAATTTTGTTTTTAAAAAAATATTCCCGGCCAAAAGCCCTGCACCCTTTTATTTATGGGGATCCCATGGTTGATTAAAGATTCCGGGTGTACAGTCCGGGTACCTGAAAAAAATCAGGATGATGCGGACAGGGGATTGGTCCGGCCGTAGAGTTCGTTCATTTTCCGGAGTCTGCCGGCGGGTACTTTTTTGAGTTGCCCGGGGACGAAACGCCAGAGCCAGTTATTTTCCGTGGTGGCCGGTTTGTTCATTCTTGCCCTGTCGCCCAGTCCGATTACATCCTGCATGGGGAAAACAAATGTACGTGCACGGGACATCATGCCCAGGCGGATCATTTCCCGATGAACATTCCGTGCGTTGATCTTCCGGCCGCAATAATCCCGGAGGATTTTTTTTCCTTCTTTGCCGAGTTCATTGCGGTACCATCCTTTCAGTGTGTTGTTGTCATGGGTGCCTGTATAGGCCACACAATTTTCCGGGAAGTTGTGTGGCTGGTATGGGTGATCTGTTTCACCGGACATAAATCCGAACTGGAGCACTTTCATCCCGGGGAATCCCGACCGGTTCAAAAATTCGGTTACATCCGGGGTGATCACGCCCAGGTCTTCGGCGATCAGGGGCAGTGCGGGCAAACGGCTGCGCAGGGTTCCGAACAGTGCATCTTTGGGTACCTCCACCCATTTTCCGTTGACCGCATTCGGTTCCCCGCTTTCCACTTCCCAGTAAGCCACCAGTCCGCGAAAATGATCGATCCGCAGAAAATCAAAACAATGCAGGTTCAAGCCGATCCTCCTGACCCACCAATCGAATCCGTCCGCGGCGATCGCATCCCAGTCGTAAACCGGATTGCCCCAGAGCTGCCCGGTATCGGAGAAATAATCAGGGGGGACACCGGCAACATGGGTGGGTTCTTTTTGCAGGCCGAGCTTGAAAAAGCCGGGATGGCTCCAGACATCCGCACTGTCGTAATGCACATAGATGGGCATGTCCCCGATGATCTGAATTCCCTTGCTGTTACAGTATTCTTTCAATTCAAACCATTGCTTCCAGGTCAGCCACTGGATGAATTTTTCCAGCAGAAGCCGGTCCCCGGATTCCCTTCTGATGGTTTCCAGGTTCTCCGGATACCTGTCCCGTACTTTCTTGGGCCACCGGTTCCAGGTCTGCCCCGGATATTTTCCCCGGATGACCCTGAAAAGCACATAATCATCCAGCCATCCGGCATGTTCAGAACAAAAGTGCCGGAATTCATGTTCCAGTCCGGATACGGCGAGCCGCTTCCATGCCTCCCCGAACAAGTCTTTCCGGTATTCGGAGGCTTGACGGAAGTCCGCTTTTCCGGAACCGGTGCCCCGGAACTTCGGCGGGATCCTTTCCAGCAAACCGCATTCAGCCAGTTTTTCCGGGGAGATCAGCAGGGGATTCATGGCGAATGCCGAGCTGCTGCTGTACGGGGAATGCTTCTGGTCGTTTTCCGTGGGATTCAGGGGAAGGATCTGCCAGCATCCGGTGCCGGTGGCGGACAAAAAATCCGCAAAACTGTATGCTTCCGGACCCAGGTCCCCGGTGCCGTATTTCCCGGGAAGGGAAGTAATGTGCAGCAGGATCCCGCTTTTTCTTTTACGGTATGTTGCAATTGGTTTTTCCAGGGTTCAGGCCTCCCTGAGTTGTTTTTCAAGGTCGGTGATGACTTTTTTGGCGAATTTCCTCGGATATTTGGCCTTGGCCTTTTTGAGCTGGTCAACCGCTTTGTGACCGTATTCGATCAATCCGGAAGGATTCCTGTCAAAGTCATAACTCCCCACACAAAAATCGAGTTTTTCCCTGATCTCTTCGTATGCCGGATCATTGAGCTTCTGAAAAGCCTTGCTTGCTTCAAAACAAGCATTTCTTAGTTTCGTGTACTTTTCCATGGTCATTTGATTTTTAAGTTGAGTAAATAAAATAAAGTTAAGTTCAGACTACTTTTACATTAAGATGCCCTGCAAGGTTCCGGAATTGTTTCAACCATACCCCTGCCTGGTGATTGCCGTTTTCCGCCTTTTGGTTCATGTTTTCGTAGTGGCTTTTCCAGAGATAAAAAGTTGCATTCTGGATCTTCCACAAGTCCATTTCGATGGCCAGCCCCCCGGCAATGCCGAAGAGGGTGTTGATCCTTTTCAGGATTGCCACGTCATCAGGGGATTTACGGAGATGTTCCATCAATTTGGTGATCTGGTTGTTCAGCACGAATCCGGTATCTTCTGCCGGTGAAAATTCAAAATCCCTGAGCTCCCCGGCAAGCCGTTTGATCTCCCGGATGTCCGGATCGGGGGTATTCAGGGCGCTCTGAAGATCGTTCTGCAGGATGTATTCTGCAGGAACGGAAAGGACCTTGGGGACCGGAACATCCATTTCCATGATCACTTTGGTCAGTCCGTAATGCTCATTGAACAATCTCCGGTAAGTGTTGGTCAGCGTTTCCATCTTGTTCTCCAGGATACGGTTCAGCAGGTTTCGTTGTTCGTCTTTAAAAAGATGCCAGAAAGAGTAGTTGTGCATTCCGAAATGTTTGTCCATCAATTGGATGACCCCGGCAATGTTTCCATGGTTGAACGCCTCCCGGGTCTCATCGAGCATGCTGACGAAATTTCCGTTTTCCATGAATTCCCTGACTCCGCACATTACATTGTGATCACCCAGGTACAATACCGCGTAACTGATGATCTTTTCCTCTTCCGTGATGTTGGAACGGATATCCGTTTTTCCCACCCCTAGTTCCTGGTTCCCGGCCTTCAGTTTGTGCTGTGCCTTGTTGAATGCCCTGTATTCATTGATCAGGGCATCTTTGGGATAGTCGATGAACAGGGAGGAAATGGCATAATGAGCACCCACGCGGAGAAGATCGATGATGCTTTCCCTGACATATTTCCGGTAGATATGCGCCCCGTCTTTATACCGGGGGTAATGACTTTTGGCCCTGCCGAGAACGGACAGAAATCCTTTTTCAAGATCGTTGCCCGAAATGTCCCGGCTGAGTTGAATGGCACGACCGGCATATCGCAGGATCTGTATGGTCTCGATCCCGGAGATATCATCAAAAAACCATCCGCAACTGGTATACATCAGCATGGCATGGCGCTGCATTTCCAGCAACTTACGCACGGTGATCCTTTCTTCCCGGGATATGTCACTGCAGGCATGTTCATCCAGGAACCTCCGGCTGTTCTCGCTGCTCCTTTCCAGCAGCACCCGGATGTAGTCATCGCGTGCCTGCCAGGGGTCCTTCAGATAGGTGCCCGCCTTTTCTTCGTAGACGGCCGACATTTCATCCCTCAGCCAGTCGAGTGCTTCCCTCAGTGGTTTTCGCCATTCCTGGGTTCCCGGGAAATCATGGCTGCCCTTGCACCCGCAGTTGCTTCTCCATCTTTCAATGCCATGGGCACAGCTCCAGGAAGTGTTTTCGTTGATCTCCACTTCGTACTCAGGGGGATGTTTTTCAAGGTATTCCCCGTAGATGGTCAGGATGACATCGCTGTTTTCGCGGATGTAGTGAAGGCAATAGGCCAGGGCCATGTCTCCGTACCGGTGGTGGTGGCCGTATGATTCGCCGTCCGTGGCCACATGGACCAACTGGTTTTCTTCGCCTTTTTCATCGTAGCCCGAAAGCATGTGTTCGGCAAATTGTTTTCCGTTCTTGAGCAGTCCCTGAAAGGCGATGGCATTGGAAAAATTCCCGTTATAAAAGAAAATAACGATGTTTTTCCCGGAGGGAAGGTTGCAGAGATAGGGTCTCCTTGTATCGATGCCTTTTTCTTTTGTTTCATTCCATTGCTCATCCCCGGTTTTTCTGTATTTCCCGGCCTGGTGGGGAGACAGGATGGTAAAACGGATGCCGTTTTCCGCCAGCACCTCCAGGCTGCTGGTGTCGGTGGCTGTTTCGGGAAGCCACATACCCTCGGGCTTGCGTTTGAAGCGGTGTTCGAAATCCCTGATTCCCCATATCACCTGGGTCCTTTTATCCCTTTCATTGGCCAGGGGCATGATCATGTGATTGTATGCCTGGGCGATGGCAGATCCATGGCCGGAAAAACGGGTCCGGCTGATGCGGTCGGCATCCATTATGGCATCATAGGCGGCCTGGTTGTTTTTTTCAAGCCAGGACAACAGGGTAGGTCCGAAATTGAAGCTGACCCCGGCATAATTATTCACAATGTCGATGATCTTTTTGTCTTCCGCCAGGATCCTGGAAGCCGTATTGGGTTCATAGCATTCGTAAGTGATCCTTTCGTTCCAGTCATGAAAAGGATGTGCGGAATCCTGCTGTTCGATTTTCTCCAGCCAGGGATTTTCCCTGGGTGGTTGGTAAAAATGGCCGTGCAGACAAATGAATTTATTCATGGTGTTTTTTTTCTTTTTCAAACAGGGCAAGACTCAGTGGCTCCAGAACGGTTTCCCCCCGCCGGCCAGCAAGAGCTTCATTTCGCTGCAAAAGGGCCCCCATACGGAGAATGAACAATTGCCGTTCTCCAGATATTCCGTACCGTGTGTCATATCAGTTTTCTTTTTTCAGGACCACGATGCCCAGCGGGGGAAGTGTCAGGTTGAGGGAGTGAAAGTGTCCGTGGGCGCTGACCGGCACCGTTTCGAGTCCGCCAAAATTCCCCTGCCCCGATCCCCCGTAAGCATCCGAATCACTGTTCAGTATCTCTTTCCAGTAACCCTCACCGGGGACACCCACTTTGTAATTGTGCCTGGGAACGGGTGTGAAATTGCAGACCACGGCGATCCGGGACATGTCATCCTTGCTTTTCCTGAACCAGGCCAGAACACTGTTTGCAGCATCCCCGGCTTCGATCCATTCAAAGCCTTCATGAACAAAATCAAGTTCATAGAGTGCCGGTTCGTTGCGGTACACGCGGTTCAGATCCCTGATCCAGTTCTGAACGCCCCGGTGGGTTTGGTAATCAAGAAGATGCCAGTCCAGCGACCCGTCATGGTTCCACTCGTTCCATTGGGCCAGCTCCCCGCCCATGAAGAATAGTTTCTTTCCGGGGTGGGCATACATGTATCCGAACAAGAGACGCAGATTGGAGAATTTTTGCCAGTCGTCGCCGGGCATTTTGCCAAGCAGGGAACTCTTTCCGTGGACCACCTCGTCATGGGAGAGGGAAAGCATAAAGTTCTCGTTGAATGCATACCAAATGCTGAAAGTGATCTTGTTGTGCTCGAATTGCCGGTAGACGGGATCCCTGGTGAAATATTCCAGGGTGTCATGCATCCATCCCATATTCCACTTCAGCCCGAACCCGAGTCCGCCTAAATACACCGGCCGGGTCACCATGGGCCAGGCAGTGGATTCTTCCGCGATGGTCTGAACATCGGGGAAGCGTTCATAGACCACTTCATTGAACCTTCTGATGAAGGCCAGGGCCCCGAGATTTTCCCGGCCCCCGTGTTCATTGGGGATCCATTCTCCTTCTTTTCTCGAATAATCAAGGTACAGCATGGAAGCCACCGCATCCACCCTGATGCCGTCCACGTGGTATTTATCCAGCCAGAAGAGGGCGCTGCTGATCAAAAATTCGCGCACTTCATTCCGGTGGTAATTGAAGATATAACTTTGCCAGTCCGGGTGAAATCCCTGGCGGGGATCCTGGTGTTCAAACAACCGGGTCCCGTCAAAATTCGCCAGTCCGTGCTCATCCCCCGGGAAATGGGAAGGCACCCAGTCGAGGATCACCCCGATGCCGTGCCGGTGCAGGTGGTCGATCAGGTACATGAAATCCTGCGGGGTGCCGAAACGGCTGGTGGGTGCAAAATATCCGAGGGTCTGGTATCCCCATGAACCGCTGAAGGGGTGCTCCATGACCGGAAGGAATTCAACATGGGTGAATCCCATTTCCGTTGAATATTCCGCCAGCTGATGGGCCATTTCCCGGTAATTCAGCGGGCGGTTCCCTTCCTCTGGTTTGCTTCTCCATGAGCCCAGGTGCACTTCATATACTGAAAAGGGCTTGTCCAGACCGTTCCGGTTCTTCCGTTCCTTCATCCATTTTTTATCTTTCCACTGGTAACTGATATCCCAGACGATGGATGCGGTTTTTGGGGGTGTTTCCGTATGATTGGCGAAAGGATCGCATTTTTCGAGGGCGGCGTGACGCTGTTTTGAAGAAATGATAAGATATTTGTATATCTCGCCTTGTCCCAGTCCGGGTATAAATCCCTCCCAGATGCCGGAGGAATCCCACCGGATCTTCAAAGGATGTGACGATTTGTTCCAACCGTTGAAATTGCCGGTAACATGGACACTGCTCGCGTTCGGGGCCCAGACGGCAAAATACACACCGGTTTCCCCGTCTACTTCCATGATCCGTGATCCCAGCTTATCGTGTAGGTGAAAATGATTTCCTTCCCTGAACAGGTAAATGTCCATTTCGCTCAGATGTCCGGCATGGTAGAGTACATTTTCTTTTTTCGTATTTTTCTTTTTTTGTGCCATGGTGTGTTTTCTTCCGTTTTTACTGGTTTATGTCCTCCAAAAGGTATTTGATCCCTCTGACGGGAATCATGACCCATTCCGGCCGGTTGTTCAGTTCATACCCAAGTTCGTAAATGGCCTTTTCCATCAGGTAGAAGCGGATCAGGATTTTCAGGTCAGCACCATTTCCCGGTACCATCCCGGTTCCCTTGAGGGTCTCCAGATACGCGTGAAGGAACAGATTCTCCGTGATCTTATACCAGAGCTCCACCCAGGGTTCCAGGAATTCACGGTTTTCCGGCCGTGTATCGGTATGTTTGTTCAGGGCGGTGTAGGCCGCGTAATGGAATGACCGGATCATTCCGGCAATGTCTTTGAACGGGCAGTATTTCAGCTGCCGCTCACTCAATGTCCTGGCCGGTTCCCCTTCGAAATCAATGATCACGAAATCCTTACCCGTAAAGAGAACCTGTCCCAGATGATAATCCCCGTGGATTCTGGATTTGAGCGAACTGATCCTGGACTTTTTGATGGAGCCTATGGCCGTGAGGATATCTTTTTCTTTTTCCAGGAGGTCCGCAGCCTCCTCCCGGTCCTGCTCCGGCATTTTCCCGAGCTGGCTCCTGAGCATTGTAAACGACTTTCTGGTGAGTCCGCGAAAAGACTGGTATAAAGCTTTCTGGTAAAGCAGGGAGAACCTTTCGGTGGAAAATTCCTCGTCGGTGGAATCGGCGGCAAGGGCCATATGCATTTCAGCGGTTCTTTTGCCCAGGAGTCCGGTCATTTCCAGCGTAAACGGTCCGGTCAGACCGGCCAGTTTTTCCGGAACCTTTTCCAGGCTTATTCCCGTGGGGGGAAAAGAAATCCTGGGTGGTTCCTTCAATTCACCCTTGCCGGACAATATATTGTTAAAATACTGGTCCAGCTTATTGAGGTAATAATTCCAGGAATTGATCTCGTGGGGTACATAATCGGTCAGGATGCCCAGGGTTATGCTTTCCCTGTGGCCCACCCGGTATTCAATAGAGCCCGCATGGGATGGAGCATGGGGAAAATGTTGCTTGTCGGTCAGGTACTTCAGGATCTGTACCTCGGGATTGATCCCTTCTTCAAGGGCCCTGTAAAATTTCAGCAGAAAAATGTCACCGTACAGGACCGTAGTATTGGATTGTTCGGCCATCAGCAGCTCATTGTCAGGGGGGAGCTCCGCGGTCCTGATCTTTTTGTAAAAGCTGCCTCCGGTATAAAAGGAAATGGTCCCTTTACGCCCTTTGAGCTTTCGCCTTCCCCGGAACATGGAGAAAAGCTGTTGTCTGAATTCCCCGTCAAATAGCGGATCAAAGATCACCCCCCTTTCACCGGAAATATCTGCTTCGGCTATAATGCTTCCGGGATGTTCATTCCGGATGGCATACATTTTATCGTCAACGGCCAGGCCAAGGAAGAGGAAATATACCATGTTTGCCGCATTTGTATAGGAAAATTCAACCATCAGTATGTGGTTGTTGATTTGCGTCCGGTTGGTAACCGGGATGTGATCGATGATCTGGACGGTCCTGATCTTTTTTGCCTTGCCACGGTACCAACGGTTGCTTTTGATATAATCCCCCAGGATACCCGTTTCCAGTTGTTCGATGATTTCTTTGTCCGGGCGGTTCCATTTGGACAGATTCGACCGGATCTCGTTTTTCTTTTCTTTTGTTTCTTCTTCACGGCCCTCGGGTTGCCTGACCAGATTAAACCAGAGGTATCCGTGGCTTCCCAGTGACAGGTTATAATCGTCTTCCCGGATCACAGGAAAATCTTCCTGGCTGAATACCTCACGGGGTATAAAGTCCTTATAGGAAGAAAGGTCCAGTGAAATGAGCTGGGGATAGCGTGAGAGATTGGCCAGAACAAGGATGATCTCATCATCCAGTTCCCGGCTAAAAGCAAGGACATGTGAATTTTCGCCGGGAATAAATTTCATGGTTCCGCGGCTGAAACACCTGAACTTTTTCCTGATGCGGATGACCTGTCTCATCCACCAGAGGAGGGAGGACTGGTTAATCTCCTGGTTCTCAACGTTGATGGTTTCGTAATGATATTCCGGATCGATGATCACGGGCAGGTAAAGCTGTTGCGGATTGCTGGCTGAAAATCCCGCGTTTTTGTCAGAGCTCCACTGCATGGGAGTTCTTACCCCGTCCCGGTCCCCCAGATAATAGTTGTCGCCCATTCCCAGTTCGTCACCATAATAAATAACCGGTGAACCGGGAAAAGAAAGCAGCAGGATGTTCAGCAACTCGATCTTTCTCCGGTCGTTTTCCAGCAAGGGAGCAAGCCGACGGCGGATGCCCAGGTTGATCCGCTGACGCGGATCCAGTGCATAGCTCCGGTACATGTAATCCCTTTCTTCATCGGTTACCATTTCCAGGGTAAGCTCATCGTGGTTCCTGAGAAAGATGGCCCACTGGCAGTTTTCCGGGATATCCGGGGTTTGTTCGAAAATATCCATGACCGGGAAACGGTCTTCCATACGCAAACCCATGAAAAGACGTGGCATCAGCGGAAAATGAAAGGACATATGGCATTCATCGCCCTCACCGAAATATGCCACGGCATCTTCAGTCCATTGATTGGCTTCTGCCAGCAGCATCTTGTCCTGGTATCTCTGATCGATGGTTTTTCTCAGTTTTTTCAGGAAATCATGTGTTTCGGGAAGGTTTTCACAGTTGGTGCCTTCCCTTTCATACAGGTAGGGGATGGCGTCGAGCCGGACCCCGTCCACGCCCATCCCGAACCAGAAGTCCAGAACCCTGGTAAGGGCGCGGCGCACCTCCGGATTGTCAAAATTCAGATCGGGCTGGTGTGCGTAGAACCTGTGCCAGTAATATGCGTTGGCTTGATTATCCCAGGCCCAGTTTGAAGATTCAAAGTCATTGAAAATGATCCTGGCATCCCTGTACTTATCGGGTGTGTCATTCCAGACATAGAAATCCCTGTACTTTGATCCGGCGGGTGAGCGGCGGGCACGTTTGAACCATGGATGTTCGCTGGACGTATGATTCAGGACCAGCTCGGTGATCACCCGCAGGTTTCTTTTGTGGGCTTCTTTCAGGAAACGTTTGAAATCTGCAATGGTCCCGTAATCCGGATTGATCCCCGTGTAATTGGAAATGTCGTATCCGCCGTCTTTCATGGGGGAAGGATAGAAAGGCAGTATCCAGAGAGCCGTTATCCCCAGGCCCTTGATATAATCGAGCTTCCGGGTCAGACCCCTGAAATCGCCTATGCCATCGCCATTGCTGTCGGCATATGACATGACGTGCACCTGATAAATGACGGTATCCTTATACCATAAAGAATTTCCATGTTCCATGTCTGATCCGGTTAAACGTAATAATCAAAATCCCGTTCCGTACGCATTTTCTTTTTTACCCTGAAGATATGCGCAGGTGCGGAATGGGGATTCAGTTCCACATAATTCCAGCCTTCTTTCCACACGTACCACGACCCGGAAAGCAGATCGGCGACCTGATAGCTTTCTGAAGGATTGATCCCGATCCTTTCTGCCGGGATGTTGACCCAACCGCTCTGGGTATGGTGGAAGTCCAGGTTAACCACGGTAATGACGGTATTGTTGCCGTCATCCGATCGTTTCGAATAACAAATGATCTGGTCATTCCCGATCTGGTGAAAGTTGATGTCCCTGAACTGCTGAAGGGCAGGATTTTCTTTCCTGATCCTGTTCACGCGGGCGATATATGTTTTCAGGCTTGCCTTGTCGTCCAGGTTCCAGTCCCGGATCTGGTATTTCTCCGAATCCAGGTATTCCTCACTGCCCGCTTCCCGTGCCCTGTTTTCACAAAGCTCGAATGCCGGCCCGTAGATCCCGCAATTGGAGGAAAGAGTGGCTGCCAGCACATAGCGGATCATGAATGCGGGGCGGTGCCCTGCCTGCAGGTATTCGGTAAGAATGTCCGGGGTGTTCGGCCAGAAATTGGGACGGAAGTATTCAGCCATCCCGGTCCGGGTCAGTTCGGTCATATATTCGGTAAGCTCCCGTTTTGTATTCCGCCAGGCAAAATAGGTGTATGACTGGTTGAAACCCAGTTTTGCCAGGCGGGCCATGATCTTGGGGCGGGTAAAGGCTTCGGCCAGGAACAATACATCCGGATGCTCATTCCTGATCTCCCGGATGATCCATTCCCAGAAATGAAAGGGTTTGGTATGGGGATTGTCCACCCGGAAGATCTTGACACCCTGTCCGATCCAGAACAGGAAAATCTCCTTGATTTCTTTCCACAATGCTTTCCAGTTTTCCGTATCAAAATTGACCGGAAAGATGTCCTCGTATTTTTTGGGGGGATTTTCGGCGTACTGAATGCTTCCGTCGGGGCGTCTGCTGAACCATTCGGGATGTTCCCTCACCCACGGATGATCGGGGGAACACTGAAATGCAATGTCCAGTGCCGCTTCCATGTTGCAGACCTTTGTTTTTTTGACCAGTTCCCTGAAGTCTTCCAGGTTGCCCAGGCGGGGGTTGACGGATGTATGGCCTCCTTCGCTGCTTCCGATGGCCCAGGGAGAACCGGGATCACCTTTTTCAGTTTTCAGGGCATTGTTTTTTCCCTTGCGGTGGGTTTTCCCGACGGGATGGACCGGAGGCAGGTAAAGCACATCGAAACCCATACCTGAAATATAGGGCAGCATTTTTTCAAGGTCCCTGAAGGTTCCGTGCGTATTTTCCCCGGAGGCCGTTGAACGGGGGAATATTTCGTACCAGGTGCTGAACAATGCCCCGGGCCGGTCCACGGATACTTTCAATTCCCGCAGGTACCGGATATGCCTGTTTTTTACCGGGTATTTTTTCATCAGATCCTGAAGCTCTTCACCCAGTGCGGTCCGGTTTCGCTTTTGAATGTCCAGCCGGTTGTTTTTCAGGATGGCAGCCATATCTTCCAGCCGTTCCTTTTCCCTGCCCCGGGCCAGAAGCGCCGATTCATTGATCAGCAGGACACCTGTCATAAGGTCAACGGATGTGGATACGCCGGCATCGGCTTTTTTTCTGAAATCGCGTATCCAACCCTTGAAATGGTCGATCCATGCTTCTATGGTATAATAATGATCATCCCTGCTTTCGACCGGGAAATCAGCAGTCCAGCTGTCGTTCACCGTATGCTGCATGGAGATCTCCGCCCATCGGCCCTTTTGGCCCCCGCGGACAAGCAGGTTGGCAGACAAGGCGTTCTGCCCCTCGGTGAAAATATCGGCCGTAACCACCAGGCGTTCGCCGGGAATTCTTTTCACAGGGAACAGGCCCTCTTCTATTTCGGGTTGGACATTTTCGATGACGATGCGCTTATCCGGGCCCCATTTTTCTTCCATGGTCTGGTGAATATATGATTTTACGGTTGTTCAGGCCTTGTACCGAAAAAACCATGCCATACTACTCATTTCCAATCGCTAATGAACGGCAAAGTTAGAAAAAAAACAAATCGTGGTTATTGTTTCAGCAGAAGATTATCGATCCGTTCCCTGAACATTTGTCTGGTCGCTTCCGGAGTCTGCGCAATGCCGGCGGTCATGACCGGCTTGCCTTCCATGGGACAAAACAGGAACGACGGGATGCTCCTGATCCCGAAGACCGCGGCGAGTTCTTGTTCTTCCTGTGTGTCGACCTTGTATATGTGGATCTTTCCGGCATATTCCACAGCCAGTTCTTCAAGAATGGGGGAGGTGATCCGGCAAGGCGCACACCAGTCCGCGTAAAAATCGATCAGGCAGGGTTTTTCCCCTTCGTACACCCATTTTTCGGTGTTTTTTTCATAATTCATCACCTTGTTAAGAAAATCATCCCTGGTGAGGTGGACGGGCTTTTTTACCGTTTTTTCACCGGAGCCGGAATCTTTGACAGGATCCGGTTCCTTTTCGACGGAGGGCTGATTGGTCGGGACCGGTACGGGATCATTGGAAGGAGTGGCCGGATTTGCCGGATTTGCCGGATTGGCCTGTTCCGTGGCTTCTTCCGGGGTTGACTGCTGTGCCTGTGAATTTGTCCGGTTTTCCCCGGTACAACCTGCCAGGGCGATCAGGGCAATGCCGAAGATAATGCCGATTTTTTTCATATTTTCTCTTTTCATTGATTGCCTTTTGTTAGACACCAAAATTAATGACTTTTATTTACATATCTAACTATATATAACAATTAGCTTTCACTTTTTGTTCATGCTGTTTGGATGCTATTTCCCGGTGCGCTGAAAGACAGAAAAAATCAGGGGAACGGTCAATCCGGCAAACATCCCGGCAAGGTTGAACATGATATCCACAGGATTGAAACTTCGCCCGGGGATGATCTTCTGTAGCAATTCCGTACATACGGTGAATAATATCCCGGCGCTCAGGTATGTAAGCAACAGGTTCTTGTCCGTTCTCATTCTTCCGGCGGATTTCCACAGGATGAAAAAAACACTGAGAAGGAAAAAAGAGACGAAGTGAATGAGATAATCCGGATCGGATGTTTTTTCGTTTTCCCCTGAGCCGAATTCAGGTATTCTGGGTATGATGACCATCACCAGGATCAGAACAGCCCAGCACCAGAAAATGTACTTCCACAAATTCTTGGTTTCCCTCATTTTACATCTTTGATCCCAAAGATGCAATGATAAGCAAAAAAAAGGATATCAGCTATAATCGGGCAGTACTTCCATCAGTTTTTTCCGGGTGAAGAATATCCGGCTTTTTACGGTTCCGATCTTGAGCCCCAGCTTTTTTGCGATCTCTTTGTATTTATATCCTTCCCGGTGCATATTGAAGGGAATCCTGAACTCCTCTTCCAGCGCTTCGATCTTTCCCTCGATCTCCCGGGCGGAATAGGATGAAGACGGATCTGGTGAATGGGAGGGTTTGGCATTGTTCAGGTAATAGAGGTCATCCGTCTGATCCACCGCTGTATTCTGCCGTTTGGCCCTCCGGTAATTGTTGATGAAAGTATTTTTCATAATGGTATAGACCCATGCTTTCAGATTGGTGGGATGGGTGAATTTATCCCTGGATGACAGGGCTTTCAGATATGTCTCCTGCAGAAGGTCCCTGGCATCGTCACGGTTTGCGGTCAGACTCAGGGCGAACCGTTCAAGATTCCCTTCCATGCTCAGTAACTGATGATTGAATTCTATGGCTGTCATGGTGTTTGCTTTTGGATTGTATTTACTTTAAATGTTTAACAAAAATACAATATAATTAAGCACATTTGCAAACTGCAATCTTTCCAAAAACACTTTTTTAAGCTATATTCTAAATAAGCATATGATATTAATATGCTCATTTGCAATACATAAAACAAATATTTTTTGCCTATTCCAAATATAGTATAAACAACAAATATTGTTTATCTAAAAATTAAAAAGGATAAACAAGGATATTTATTGGAGTTTGTTCAGCAGTTCCCGGAAGTCCAGGGCAGATTCAATGAGGAATACTTTTTCAGGCAACCGGCCGGAAATTTCTTTTGCCTGGCTTCCGCTGACATATATCTGCTGGGTTCTGAAATGGTTTTTGAGTTTTTCAAGGTAGGCAATCAGTTCGTCCCCGGTCAGCGCGGAGGTAACGGATGTAACCAGATAATCCGAAGGATGGATCCTGTTTACTTCCAGAAGGTCGTCGAAAGGAACCGACTGTCCCAGGTAGATGAGTCCGTGCCCCTTCTTCTTGATCATATAACTGAAAAAGATCAGTCCCAGTTCATGCAGTTCATTTTCCGGAAGAAAGAGGATGAAACTTCCGGCATACGGATTTACATTGTCCATAAGGGCATCGATGGCCACGATCATTTTCTGGCGGATCAGATTGGAGACGAAATGTTCCTGGGCCGGGTTGATGGTGCCGGTCTGCCAGAGGATCCCGATCTTCTCAAAGAAAGGATAGATGATGTTCAGTATGGTTTCTTCGAAGCCGATCCGCAGCACTGAGCCGGAAATGGTTTTTTCAAAACGGCGTTCATCCAGCTCGATCATGGCAACCACCAGTGTTTCGATGTGCGTGTCATGATCGTGGGAGTTTCCGGTCAGGGTCAGGATCTTTTCGGTGATCTCAGATTCCTGCATGCGTGCTATCCTGGATATCCTGATGCCATGGCGGTTCAGCAGGGAAACATTCAGGATTTTCTTCAGGTCTCCGTCGCAGTAACAACGGATGTTGGTATCGGTCCGCTCCGGTTTGATCAGTCCGTACCGTTTTTCCCATGTCCGGATCGTATGTGCCTTGATGCCCGAGATCTTTTCCAGATCCCGGATTGAATAGCTTCCCATGTCAGAAAAACAACAAAATTTTGATTTTGTTTATTGCCCGTCTGTATTTTGACCAATATCATGTCACAACCCTTTTCGAACGGGCGGTTTATTTGTATGCCAGCAGCGACATGTTCCCCGGATCGAGAATCTCGCCGGCGATATCCAGAAGCTGTTCCGCAGTGACCGCTTCGATCCTTGCGGCGATATCTTCCGGGGTATCTGCCCGGTTGCGGATCAGCATGCTTTTCCCGATGGAAAGCATCAGGTTTTCGTTGTTTTCCGCGGAAATGGAGATTTGTCCGGTCAGCTGCCTTTTTGCCCGGCTCAACTGAAGACTGCCCATTTTCCGGTTCCTCAGCTTGTCGAATTCCCTGAAAGCCACCCGGATGCTTTTTTCCAGCTTGGCTTTTTCACATCCGAAATATATGCTCAGGATCCCCGTATCGGAATATGGGATGTAACTGGATTCGGTGTTGTAGGAATATCCTTTTTTTTCCCGCAGGCTCATGTTGAGCCGGGAGTTCATTCCGGGTCCGCCTAAAATATTGTTCAGAAGATGCAGTGCCGTCCTCCTTTCGTCGCGGAAGTGGTAGGCCCTGTTCCCGATGATGCAGTGTGCCTGGTGGGTATTCCTGTCCAGGATTTTCTGCCGGTGATGATAGAGGATATTTTCATTTTCTGTGTCAGGACAAGTACTGTAGGGAAGATCCCCGAAATATTTTTCGCTAAGCCGGACAAGCCTGTCAAAAGAAATATTTCCCACCGAACCGATCACCATCCGGTCGGTAAAATAATGGTTCCGGATAAAATGCTTCATGTCTTGACGGGTAAACCGCAGGATGTTTCCCGGCGATCCGAGGATACTCCGTCCGATGGCCTGGCCGTTGAAGACCATTTCCTCGAATTCATCGAATATCCTTTCGGAAGGGGTGTCGAGACAGGAATGGATCTCATCGATGATCACCTGTTTTTCCTTGCTGATCTCCCGGTCTGGGAAAGTGGCATTGAAAAGGATGTCCCGGAAAAGCTCCATGGCACGGGGATAGTCGTTTTTCAGAAAGGAGGCATAAACGCAGGTTTCTTCCTTGGTGGTATAGGCATTGAGTTCCCCGCCCACGTTTTCCAGCCGGTTTATGATGTGGAAGGATTTCCGCCGGGCGGTTCCCTTGAAAAGGCTGTGTTCGATGAAATGGGCCAAACCATGTTCATCGTCCTTCTCGTGCCGTGAGCCGGTGTTGATCATGAATCCCAGGTGTGCTGCCAGGTTGGGCACCATGCAATGCACGATCCTGATCCCGTTGGACAATGTGTGGGTGTGGTACTTCATCGCACGGAGTCATTGACTATATGTCATACGGGGGCCTGTATTTTCTGGCATAAAGCGCATCGGCTTCTTCATCACCAACCACTTTGCCAATCAGGGGATCCCAGGTAACCCTGCGCCCGGTGCGGATGGCAATGTCCCCCATGTGGCTGACGGTATCGGAAATGATGGCTTCATCCAGCGGACATGTTTCCTCTGTCCTTCCCCTGATCACATCGATGAACATCTGCCCCATGGTATTTTCATCGCTGATGATCCTGCCGTTCTCCTGTTTGGGGAAGTCGTTCAGTTTTTTGTCCAGTTCCGGGATATTGGATTGCGCGGAGCTCCGGCTCAGGGATATCCAGCCCTTGTCCCCGTAAAAAGTGGTCCCGTTGTAATCGGGCAGGCCCTCCATGGGTTCCCTTTCCCTGTGTTTGAGCAATTCTTTGGCCACCGGCCTGTCAGTGGAGATAAAACGCAATTTGAGTCCGCTCTCATATTGATAAGTCAGGTCCCAGGAAATGATCACATCGTACATCCCCACCGGCGGCCAGAGCGAGCCGCTTCCTTTGCATGAATATACACCGTCCATCTGGTCCTTTACGCCCCATACCATGATGTCCAGGGGATGTGCACCCCATCCGGCAAGAAAACCGATGCTGTAGTCGTAGATGAAAAATGAGCTTTGGTTGGTGAACCTTTCCGGACAGTATTCGTGTGCCGGGGCCGGGCCGATCCAGCGGTCGTAGTCGAAAACAGACGGACCGGGAGCCGGCTGAACGCTGCATTCGGGGGATTCCACATCGTTCTTGCCGGGACACCATACCAGTACCTCATGGATGTCCCCGATCTTTCCCTCCCTGATCATGTCGATCCCCAGCTTCATGTGTCTGTAGGAACGCTGCTGAGTGGCATAATGGAAGCGGACATCATTCTCCTCCACCGCTTCTTTCAGCTCCAGGTAATGCGGGTAGCTCAGTCCGAGCGGCTTGGCCACCATAATGTGCTTGCCGGCCCGGGCGGCCCTGACGGATGCGGGTACGTGCCAGTGGTCGGGGGTAGTGATGTGCACCGCATCGATGTCGTCCCGTTCAAGGATCTCTTCAAATCTCGGATAGGTTTTGCATTCCGGTGCCCGGATCCCGTTTTCCCGGTAGTAATTTCTTACGTTGTTTACCCCTTTTTCGCGTCTGTCCCCGCGGACATCACATATGGCCACCGACCGGGATTCGTCAAGGGGAAGAAAATAATTGAGCAGTTCCCGGGCACCCCGGTTGCCCACACCGATGTGGCCGGTCATGATTCGGTCGTTCACTCCCTGTCCGGGTCTGCAGGAGGGGAGTATATACGGGGCCAGAAAGGCTCCGCCGATGCCTGAGGCGGTTTTCCTGAGGAATGTCCTTCGGTTCAGAACGTGGTTCTTTTTGTTTTCCATTTTCGGGCGGTTTGGTTTATGATTCTGCCTATTCCGTAATGGCATATTCATTATAGGCATTCTGAAGTTCTTCCGCACTCACCTCTCCCGGGATATGCAGGATCCTGTATTCCAGAATAAATTTCTCTCCACGGGTCAGGGAAAGGGGTTTGAAATAAAGGTAGGCCGGAGTGAAAAAATAGAAGGGCAACTCGTCATTTACCACCGAATACCAGGCGGCGTATTCCCTTTTTGATTCTTCCGGGACCATGATGGCCGAGCCGGTGTGTCCCCCTTTCAATCCTGTAAATCCCATATACAGCCAGTCCCAGTCCTTCCTGTTCACCACGGTGGTTTCTCCTGCGGGAGAAATGAATCCGGGATCATAAAAACTCTGATTGAAACGCAGGGACAACCCCCCGTAGCCGCCCCAGGTTTTTCCTCCCGGCTCTTCTTCAATGGGGGTGCGGTCCAGGAGCACAGTATCGGCAACCGCCTGGAAGGCGAAGCGGTAATCCATATACATGCTGCCGTCACCCCGTGGGACAGAAACATCGATGATCCTCCGTTCATTCAGGACCGTGGGGCCTCCCCGGGGATGATATTCGATGTCCAGCAGGATCCGGACTGAATTGTCCGGATTTTTGGTCAGTGTGGTACGGGTCACATCGGTTACCCCTTCCGAGCGCAGAGTCCCCCGGATATATTCCCAGTAATTCTTCCCGTTGATGAATTTCCATGAGAACCACTGGCCCGGGTGCCAGGGGTGGTCATCCGGACTCAGGCAGGTGATCCGTTCCCCGCCCACATAGACCGGATGAAAAAATGGTTTGCCGTATTTCGTGTTGAAATTGAACTGCCAGACAATGTCATTTCCCCTGAGCATCGCATAGCTGGTGTCGGTTTCTTTCCATGAATAACCGGAAATTTCTTTTTCCTTTGCCAGCCGCAGCTCCTGGGGCAGCGGGATATGGACCCCGGCGGTGGCGGCCCACTCGGTGCCCCGGGCGATCAGCGCCCTGAGTCCGGCGTTGCGCATGGCCCGGGCATTATGCCCCAGGATGGTGTGGAATATCCTTCCTTTGCCGAATTCGGAAACCAGCACCGCGGGTTGGTCACCGGCTTCCAAATCGTATTTTTCAGGATTGAAGGGTTTTGATCCGTTGGTGGCCGTGGCCAGGACCTGGAAATCATTGTTCAGCTCCGCGTTCACCCATAATTCATCCATAATGAAAAAACCGGCCATTCCCCGGGTCACAGGATGCCCCCGGTTGATGACCGTTACCACGGCGGGTGCCCTTTTGCCGTGCCAGGTGGTCCCTTTTATCCAGGCCCCGGTGGAAATCTTTTTGAAATCCGGCCAATCATACAATGCTGAAGAAGAAGCATGAAAGGTAACGAAACCCCCTCCGCTTTCGATGTATTTCAGCAATCCCTCTTCTGCTTCCGGACTCCACCGCACATCCCTTTCCGGCCAGGAATTCCAGTTGCTGACAATGGCATCAAAGGGTTCCATATCCTTAAAGGAAAGGGTATCCGGATTTCCGGTAACCGTTATTTCGAAACATCCCGTTTCCCGGTAGATCCTCAGCAGCACCGGGGTAGTCGTTTCCCAGTCGTGGTTGTTGCACCCGCTCAGGATCAGCAGTTTGATTTTTTCATCCCCTGCCGGTTGTTTTGCCGGGTCCCCGCATGAGGAGAAGGCCATCAGAAACAACAGCAACAACGTGATTACCGGGTTCAGCCATTCCGATATCAGGATTCGTACAACAGATATTTTTATTCCCTGCATGATTATGAGCATACCTTTTCGCCAATTTAATCATAATCCGGATAATGTCAAACCCGTCGCGAAAAGGTGCTCATAACTATTTATCCACCTCTACAAAATCATATCCCATCAGCATGGCCATATTCTTGAACTCCTCCCTGTAGTCTCCGTAGAAAACGACCCTGTGTTGGTTGAAAACTTCCCAGTTAACATTGTCAAGCAGTGCTTCCGTATCGGTTTTGACAAAAATCTTGCTTCTGCACCAATTGTATTCCAGGTTGTCAAAATAGTTTTCAGGAGGTACGCTCTCCCCTGTAAAAACCCCTATCTTTTTATCATGAATGCTCATTCCGACCACGGTGACTGTTTTATTTCTCGGATACCTGATCAATACGATCCCCCCGCATTGATTGTCATAGTGCTGGGGGAGTTCTCTGATATCGAAGGAACACCTTTCATCGCCCCCGTATATATTCAGCGGGCCTTCACAATGCATGATGTAGGCAATTTGATTGAAATGATCGATGACATAATCGCCGTTGAATCCTTTTCTTCCGGTGGCGTTATATCCCAGTTGCTGAGCGATCAAAGAATACAGGAGGGTTTCAGAAGGAGCCGCAATCGTGCTCTCTGTGGATAGCTGGGTGGATGCCAGGCCCTGCGAAGGAATGGGCCCTTTTTTATAACCTGCAAACACACCATATCCTTCCGAGGTCACTGTGCTGCATTCATATTGATCCCTCAGTTCTTTCATGGCCAGGTAAACGGATGCTGATTTTATTATGTCCTCTCTGGTGAGCTCATTCCAGTTTACCTCTTTGGCCTGACCGATCCACATCTCTGCTATCTGCTCTGCTTTTTCCCTGCCCTTTTTATCCTTCAGTATTTCCTGGAATTTATCATACAATTCTTCCTGGGGTATGGTCTTGAGCTCTACTCCCAGGGCCTTTAAATTATCAACACACCTTTTCTCATATTTATCCGTATCTCCGTATCTGGGGGTGTAGGCTCCCAGTGGAGGTCTGTCTGTAATTGACAATATCTTCAATCCTTTCAGTTCTGAGATCGCCCCGATCAAATTGATTTTATTTGCCAGATCATCGAACCTGGCTGCGAAAACAGACGGACATTTATCCCGCACGATGGATATATGAGCTGTTAAAAGCTTCATTTCCTTTTCCTTATATCCCTGATAACTGAAACTTTCCTGCCACATCCCCCACAGAGGAAATACGACTATTTTGGGCAGGTTGGTTTCGATCAGTTTCTCTGCCAGCGGCCCCCCGAAAGCGTGCCCGAATGACATAGGACCGAAGATCACCATCCCGTCAACATCTCCGGACAGGTCATCTACCTTTTTCATGGTTTCATCCCTTCCGAGGGGTGTGGTACTTCCCACAAATTCCACCCCTTTGCATCTTTTTTTCAATTCATCCATGATTTCTTCATTGGATACGACCTGTTCCTCGAATTCCCGGGCACAAAGGTTCATTTTCAGTCCGGAGGCCTCCCGGGCAGGTCCGCTGGAACGAAACATAACCAGTATTTTGGCTTTCTTTTCCGCCGGATTCTTTTTTGAACCGGCTTCTGCGCTGTCCAATGCCGTAAATGCAAGGATGCACAACAGTAACAAAACATTTGTCTTTTTCATTTTACTACATTTTTTGATTTGACAAATAATCATGAAATATTTTCCTGGTATGAATCAAGCGCTAAATATCTGATTCAAATTTAATAAAGTGGACATTCCGTTTTTTCTGAATTATTGCATTGAAATATTTCTTAATTTAGCCCCTTATGGCAGCCCAGATACCCCATTATTATGATCCGGAAAAAAAGGTGAAGTATGTGGCCGACTCCTGCAAGCCTTTGCGCAATGCCTGGAAATCGGGCAATCTGGAGTTGGCGGCACTTGTCCGCGGCACTTATCCGGGAATACCCCTCGGGAAGGGAGAACTTCCGGGTGTCCGGAGCATCGGTTACTGGAACATCAAGCAGTTGCAGGACTGGGGACTGGAGTGGCATACAAATGAGGGCATTGAGATCTGTTTCCTGGAATCGGGCCATCTGGATTTCCTTCTCCGTGACCAGGTCCATATGCTGCAAACCGATGACATCAACATAACCCGTCCGTGGATCATTCACAAACTGGGAGCACCGAATGTCAGTATGAGCAAACTGTACTGGCTCATTCTGGATGTGGGTGTCAGGCATCCCCACCAGGAATGGCACTGGCCCGACTGGATCCTTCTGAACAAAGATGACCTGAATGACCTGACCCGTTGCCTGAGGCAAAATGAGCAACCCGTATGGAAGGCCGGGCCTGAGCTCCGGAATTGTTTCAGACAGATCGGGCGTGTTTTGGAGAGATCCCCGGAAGGATCCTATGATTCCATGCTGAAAATCCAGATCAATTCACTTTTGATCAACCTGCTGGAAATGTTCAGGGAAGGGAATATTTCCCTGGATCATTCCCTGACCGGGATCAAAAGGACGGTCGGTTTCTTCCTGGATTCACTGGAATCCAAGCTTGACCTGGGCTGGACGGTCAGGGCCATGGCGGAGAACTGCAATCTGGGAGTGACCCGTTTTACCCATTATTGCCGGGAGATCAGTAACTGCACACCCATGGAATACCTGAACCGGCTCAGGATCCGGAAAGCGGCCGGACTCATTGCGGAACAGCGTGACATACTGGTAGGGGACGTCGGTTATATCTGCGGATTCACTTCGGTACAGTACTTTAATTTTGTTTTCAAAAAGCAATTCGGGATGTCCCCCGGACAATACAGAAAGCAAAAAGGAACCGAAAATAAACCGGAAGTCTCAGAGTTGGCAAGGAATGTATAAAAACATCCGTTTCATTTGCCATAATTTAATTTTTGCATAAATTTGCCACGCTTAAACACGCTTAAACGCCTTACCAGGTGCCATAGCTCAGTAGGTAGAGCACAGGACTGAAAATCCTGGTGTCCCTGGTTCGATTCCAGGTGGTACCACTCTCAATTTCAACGGGTCCCTGCAGGTCCATGATCTGCGGGGACTTTTTGCCGGGGATGATGGATCCGGTGGCGGTTTTGAAAACTGATCAGCTGCCCTGAAGTTAGACAGATACACGGGAAGATTTATTTTTACCATTCTGAAATCATCAGAAGTATCCAGGGAAAATAAAGCAAGGAGAAAATTAAAAGTAGAAATAATTATGTAGATTTCAATTGAAAGATGTCCGGTAATCTTAAAATTGAAAATATTTTAGCTGATTTCCGGATTGATTCCAAAGACCAGGGCAACAGTCAATATAAGTCCGCTCCCGAACAGGCAACCTGCCATTTTCCCAAGTGAAGTCGTAACAGGTTCACGTGATTCGTCAATTCCTTTTTCTCTTAACCATTCTGCGATTCCTCCTTCGAAAAACCCTGCTATAGAGTCTGTGATTGAATCGCCGATTATTCCTCCTGCTATTGCTCCGACAACTCCGAATGATAATCCGCCCCACAAGGCGGGTATTGTTAAAAGTCCTGTGTCAATTGAACCGAAAATCAGATCGGGTAAAGCTCCTTTTAGTGAACGTTTCGCGATTAAAAGTCCTGAAACCGGAATTATTGTCAATAAGAGAATTATTGGCCCGATTACTAATTTGTATTGCAGTGATAGAATCCCCGAGATTCCAACAATAGTGGCTAGAAAACCAACATAAATGATTTTTTTAAATGTTCGGATTTGATTTTTATTTATTCTCATGTCTGTTGCTTTTATTGATTTGCATGGCCTAAAGCTGTGAACTTGTTAACAATAAAGAATGATTCGTTTTCAATAACCAGAAAAACACTAAAATGTTCAAAGACCCATTCTCCTGGAAAGGCAAAATCTGTTTTATCCTGATTCGGATATTTGAAGGGAGTTGATGCCGGTGTTGATGAATCTGAAAGACGTTATTTCAGACACCGGATTTTGATTAAAATGATCTGATTAACGAATATCCCTGTGCTGATTACTCAACCGGCTCAATCCATAAATTGCGGAACTGGATTTTTGATCCTTCGGCCTGCAAGCCGATATTGCCTTTTGTCATGGAGCAATCTGTTGCCGTGTTCTGAAGCAGACCATTTACCTTTATCTCAATGGTGATTCCAATACAGGTTATATCATAACTGTTCCATTCCCCGGCTGGTTTTTCGTTCGATGGATGTAATTTGCTGATCACCGGTTTGTCTGTTTCGGTGGATACATACACGGTATCGCGTATGGTTGCACTTTCCCCCACGCCGTGGACAATAAAATCACCCGCGTTCCGGTGTTTCAACTGGGCCTGAAAATGAGCGGGAAAAATTACATCCGGTCCGTTGGTATGCAGAAAAACGCCACTGTTCGTAGGATCCTCAGGGTACCGCCATTCCAGATGCAGCCGGTAATTGGAATATTCTTTTACCGTTCTCGCATAGCCCAGGGGAACCCCAACGGTTTCAATCACTCCGTCATGAACATAGAAAAAGTCTTCCGGATTCATTAACGAGTCCTCTGAAAAGATCTTCCAGCCATCCAGATTTTCCCCGTTAAAAAGGTATTCCCGTTTATGCGAGCAAGCTGCAACAGCGATGATAACAAAAGAAAGAATAAATATTTTTTTCATACGTCAGTGAATTAATGCTGTCATAAATATAATTGATTTATTCCGTAGATTTTGCAGGGGAAGGCGGATTTTGTGATGAATACGGGAACCGGCCGGTTGTTGCAGAACAGAAAAATAATTATTATAATGCCGAAAGCCGGTTTGTTGTGTTTAATAAAAATATATGTCTTACGTTCACGGCTATACTGACCGGGAAATCCGGCGATTGATGGAACAATCCCTGATACTGGAGGACCTTCTGCATACCGGGACCCGTTACCCGGAAGGAAGCAAGGTGCTTGAGGCGGGCTGCGGGGTGGGTGCCCAGACACGCATCCTCTCCAGAAGGAATCCCGGTGCTTTCTTCCATGCAGTGGAAATATCGGAGGAATCCTTTATCAAAGCCAAAGAGATGGCATCCAGGGAGGGGATAACCAATGTTGAGTTTATACATTCTGACCTGTATGAATATAATTGCGAACCCGGAAGTTTTGATCACATATTTGTTTGTTTCGTGCTCGAGCACCTGCCAGATCCCGGAAATGCCCTCAGTATTTTTCATAAGCTATTGAAGAAAGGAGGCACCCTAACGGTCATTGAAGGGGACCATGGCTCAGGATTCTGGACACCGGAAACCCCTGAATCCAGACTTGCCTGGGACGGACTGATCCATTCCCAGCAGGATCTGGGCCATGATCCCAATATCGGGCGAAGGATCTATCCGCTTTTACAGGGTGCTGGTTTTTCCGTGACGGAGGCCTCCCCACGGTGGGCCTACGCGGATCAGTCCGACCATGAATTGCTGGACGGGGTGATCAACAAGATCATTGCCCCCATGGTCTGTTCTGCACAGGAACAAGTCCTGACATCAAAGAAAATGAACAGGGATACCTGGGAACGCGGACTGAAGGATATTGAGAAAGTAGCCGCCCACCCGGAAGGCACCTTTTTTTATACCTGGTTTAAAGGAGTGGGGGTGAAGGATTAGAAGTTCATTGTCCCTGGTTGATGCATTATTCCCGGGACTGAATCAATCTGATCAGCGGATTGGTTTTCAGGTTCAGGTACCCGTGTATTGATATGGCCGTAAAAACCACAATTGCACTGACCAGGGCCGTCCATTGCAGAGCCGGGATATTTCCCCAGTGCCTTACCGAAATGGCCACCAGCGCCCATACCCCCACGATGGCAAATTCCCTCATATTCCTGGTAATGATCATAAACAGGTTCAGAAGTGCGGCCACAATGACCATGATCAGGGTCCAGGTGATCTCGCTGAAAAGAAATTCCCGGTCAAGCTTTGTAAGATATGCCGCGATATTCGCTATGGTTGCCACCGCGATCCATCCGCTGTAAAGGGATAAAGGCCACCATACCCAGGCAATAATATTCACGGGAGCATCCCGGCGTTCCATGTTTAAACGGAGAATCAGGATAATCAGGGAAACCAGTATGATCAGCATCATGATTACGCTGATGCCGGTCAGCTTATTCAGCCAGAACCATACCCAGCATCCGTTGGCCAGGTTGGCAATGATGAGCCACGGACCCATTTTCATGACAAATGCATCATCCTTTTTACGGGAATAAACCACCCGAACCTGGTAAATCCCATGAGCAAACAGGCCAAGGAATATGATACCCCATATGGAAAAAGCATATCCTGCCGGTGTAAACAGGTTCTTGTATTCGTTGCTCACGCTGGCTATGGTGTTCCCGTTGATGCCGGATGCATTGACAGCATAGTTCCATACAATGAGGGCAATAATGACGATCAGGTTCGCGAGGGCGTATATTTTCTTCATGGCTGCATAATTTTTAATAAATATAGAGAAATTTGTGAGATGCCGGGTATTTGGCGTTTGTCTTCTTATATGGTTGATTTTATTATCCGGCTGATCTGTGATCATTGGTTATGTTGGAAATTATCGCTTAATTTTGTCGTTTCAGAATCAAAAACGGAATTGAATGAAAAGACTGGTTTTCATTGTATTTATTTTTTCCGGTTGTTTTCTTTTGTCGCGGGCACAAAAAAGCAAAGTAATTGCTGCCCTTCAGCTGATTGAAACCGGAAGATACAAAGACGCCAAAAAGGCCATTGAAGAAGCCCTGGATAGTGAAAAAACGCGGAAATGGCCAAGGACATGGTATGCCAAAGGTTTGTTATGCCAGACTGCATGCCGGGAAGGGATGGAAGAGAATGACAAAACAAAATACGAACTGTATCCCGATCAGCTTCATACAGCCGTCGATTCCTATGAGAAAGCCCGTTCACTGGATAAAAGGGGACGACTTGATGATCAAATGGCACCCAGGTACGTACTTCTGGCCAATGAGTTTCAGCGCCTGGGGAAAAAACACTACAATAATCAGAAATATGAGGAAGCTCTGAAGAAATTTGAACAAGCGCTTCAGATCAACCAAAGTCCCATCCTCACTGTCCGGATCGATACAAATCTTATATATAATACAGCATTGGCAGCATATGAAGCTGAAAAATGGGAAAAAGCAATCGAGTATCTTGAAAAGCTGAACAAAGGGAAATATTCATCAAATGTCCCGCATTTGCTATGTTCCGTATATCTCGGGAAAGCTGATACAATTTCTGCGAAAAGGGTGCTGATTGAAGGCATTGACCGTTATAAAGATCATGAAGATCTGGTTCTGCTCCTTGCAGATCTGTTTTTGCAAACAGATGCTGAAGAAAAGGCCATAACAGTTCTGGACACAGCCTCTTTACAAAATCCTTCTGAATATATTTATCCTTATACAAAAGGATTGGTCTATCAGAAAACGGATCAATACAAAAAGGCCATTGATGCCTATAAAAAGGCCATTGCCCTGGCTCCCGGTGAAGCAAAAATATATGCAAATACGGGTACATGTTATTATAACCTGGGAGTGGAAATTGAAAAGAATGCAAGAACCATAACCAACAACCGTGCTTTCCGTCAAGAAAATGAACGCTCAGAAGAAGCGTTCGAAACTGCTGTTTCCTGGTTCGAAGAAGCCTATGAAAGAGATCCTGATAATCAGTATGTCATTGAAAAATTATCCCAGCTTTACAAGGTTCTTGGTTTCAACGAAAAAATGAAAACCCTGGAAGGAAAGCCTGATTGATCTTTTAGAAATTAAATAAAAAGCTCAAACCCAGAAATTGCTTAAACTGCATTTTGGGAACCTTTTTTTTGCTTCCGTCCGGCAGCAAAACAGGTTGATCATTTTCATCCAGCACCGGGAAAAGAACATCATTATCATAAATGATGTGAAGATTCAGGATGACCGAAAAATACCAGTTAATTCTCTGATCAAAATTTATTTCCCAGTCCACATCAATATTCTGGGGTTTATTAAGATAGTTGGAGAACAGCCGCAGGGTATTGGATATTTTCAGATCGTTCAGAATGTTTGTTTCATTCTGTATCAGGAGCTGACCTCCCATTTCCTGTCTTGCACGCTTATCACTTTCAATACCATGTGCTGTCTGGTCTATATTTGCAGTATCCAGCACAAAGGTGTTTTTGTACGATAACGGGGAAAAGTTAAGCAATGTATTTTTAAAAGGCTTGTATTCAAAACCCAGACCTACCGTAAAAGTTCCGGGATTCAGGAACTTGGATACAACAACAGAGTCATTTGGATAATTGTAACCTTTGGCGATCTGGTTTTTCATGTAGAAAATCGCACTGAGATCTATTTTCTTCCGGATGACTTTGTTGTATTTTGAATTCAATTCAAGCAGATCGGTGTTAGTTCTTAATCCATGCTGTTCCGTGATAATGGTCCCGTAATTTAATCGCCCGGAGTTGGTCCACTGTGTTTGGGCTTCAGTATTGGTGTATCTGGCTTTACCCTTTATATCAAGCAAGCTTGACAAGGAATTTTCACCACCCTTTGACCAATTGGAGAAATATGTCTGGTTCAATGCAAACGAACTTGAAAAATCATAGTCCCAGTATACGGGGATCTCTTCCAATGGCTTTACCTCTGCGAGGGACGTATCAGGTTTCACAAGGGTAATGGGAATATCAACTGCTTCTTCTTTTTCCATACGTTTCACACGAAGGTCTTCTTCAAGGATCAGGGTGATATCGTATTTTGAAGGATTTCCCATCCAGATGGTTATGGAATCATTTCTGTAATTCTTGACCCAATATCTGTACAGATCATCTTCACCTGTGGTTAACCAGAAAGGTGTTTTCTGATCCTTTACATCATGAAAAAACAAAAGGATTGAATCACGCCTGAACGTATGGGATAACAATGTTTCGACGGCATACCGGAGAGAATCGGGCATCTTTTCACCGGGTACAATATGGAACGGGGAATCGCCTTCTGCGACGATGGCCCGAAGCGTATCCGACAAGATGATTTTACCGGAATCAGGGAAAAAACTTGCTGATTTATTGCTGCCCGGAGGTATAATGGGTGGAACAATCCCTTCTTTTTTTATTTGATGCATCTGTATCCCCTTTTTTTCAAGGAAAACAGAATCAATGCTTACCTCTGTAAGGGTATCTTGTTCCACAAGCAAAGTATCCCGTTTATGCAGCAAAGTATCCTTTTCCTGCGGCAAAATATCTTTTTCCTGCAGCAAAGTATCCCGTTCCTGCAACAGGGTATCAGTGAGAGGTCCTGTTTCAGGCATGCGGCTTTCCGGTAAAAATCCGGAAGTATAAATCACCTTGTGAATGACAGTTTTTTGTATTATGAGAGGTTCTTTTTCCAGGTCAACGGTGTCAATTATGAAGGTTGAGTCGTTGAGCCATTTCAACAGGAGGGTGTCATGTCGCGCAATCTCGATGTGTTTGAGCTTTATGGAATCATAATCAAACCCCGAAAGGCGTGTTCTGACACTATCGAATGGCTCATGATAATGATCGATCAGTCTTGCCAGTGAAAGCTTTATTGTATCTCCGGCCGGACTCCATAATCGATTTGTTTCCAGGAGGTCAATGATGTATTCTGATGCCGATGAGGCAGTAAAAATGACGGATTCTGAAGGAATGGTGTCGGTTCCCGTGAAAGGCCCTTCCGCTGCGGATTGTGCATGTGCCTCCCCGGTGGTCATCATTCCGAACATTAATAATAGAAAGAATCGTCCCATAATTTTTGGTTTGAAATTTGTTAAAGATACTCCACCAGGACTATCTCATATACATTCAATTGAGGCAACGTGATTATGGTGCGGCCGGATTTACTCTCGCCCGGGAGTTCATGGCCATTGCTCAATGAAATGATGTGCTTGATTTCCTTATCTGTTTTAAGCATGATCTCTGTATTGTCAACGGGAACCGGTGGGTGAAAAGAATTGCCCATCCGGCCTGAATGGTTGTATAATGCCACCCATTCGAATTTTTCATCGGGATCCCGGCGATGAGTGACTTCTGTGAGTGCAGAAGTATTTACATGCAGCCTGCGGCCGGTTTCCAGCAGGTTGTCGAGTGTTCCCGACACCAGGAGGGCGTGTCCCCGGTTACCCCATTCGCGGTACATGGCGCCGATCCGGAAAGGGAATATGGCTGCTTTCCCGTCGCCATACCGGTTCAGCAACAGGCCGGGGATATCTGAAACACCATGATAATAACACTTTTCCGGTGGCCCGTACATCACATCATGGATCAAACGCAGCATGGTTTCCGATTCCCCGTTCGCCTGGTATTCATAAAAATCTCCGCGCAGATGCACCAGGTCGAAATCCTTCAAACCTGTGACCTTTAGTTTCTCCTTGTCTTCGGGGCGTATGCGGACATACATGGAATGACTGAGGGGCCAGGTCTTTTTCAGGGCGGGCCGTCCCAGGCAGGTCAAATGATCAGGCATTCTGCCGCTTAACAGGAGTCTCCCCCCGTTTTCAACATAATGATCCAGTGCGGCAGAATTGCCGGCATCGATTCGTCCGCTTTCAGGGACAATGATCGTCCTGTAATTTTGCAGGTTCGAATGCTGAAATGAGACAAGATCAAAAGGGATGTGATGCTCTGACAGGATCTGTACCCATCCCCGGTAATCATCTCCTTCATGGCGCAACAATCCAACCTCGGCAGCTGATTCGGTATGCAGCAGCCATTTTTCATTTTCCCGGTGGAAATGGTATATCCGGCTGATGGGTTTGATGGCCGCCCGGTCCTCAAGACGCTGAAGGGGACCTATGCAATAGAAGTCGAGCCAGGCGCCGTTCACGAACTGTTGCCAGATGCGGCGGGTATGGAGGTGGGGTGCTGCTGCCGAATGCCGGAAGGTCGTCTGATAGAAATGAACCGAAGTATTTGCCAGTTGCTTGTTTTCCGTGGTCAGCAGGGTCCATTGGGCTTTGTCAGTATCATTCCGGATTTCCCGGCCAACAGCTGCACCGGATTCCTTGCGGATCACGTCCACCCCTTTTTCCGTATAGGTGCAGATCACAATATCTTCCCCGGTCGATTTGATCAGTTTCTGCACGCGTATAAATTGCTTATCGATCCGGATCCGTTGCCATTGCCTGTACTTTTCCAGAACCTCCGGATCCCCGTCGTGTTTGGGAAGATCCAGTCCGGAATACGCTTTAAAGGATTTCCTGCAGTTTTCGCACTGGCAGATTCCATGGAAATTGCGGCTGTAGTCCCGTTGCGGAAAGCCGATCATATTGAAAAAAACGCCGTCCAGCGGATAACGGGTGACGGCTTCTTTCAGGATCCTGAACATATACTCCTGCTGGTATCCTCCCGTCAGGCAGGTGTGTACCTGACCGTTGTAATTCACGTGTTCACCCTTTTCACTGACATAAAGCCACTCCGGATGCCGGGATGCATACTTCTCGTTGATTTTGCTGAAATCGAAACGCCCTATCATTTTAATATTTTCCGCATGCAGCCGGGGCAGGACTTCCCCAAGGAAATCACCTTCCATAAAGGTGTTCTGCCAATGGTATTCCAGTCCGGTTGGATAATTGGCCACGATGCCCCCTGCGTTAAAGAGCACGACATTGGCTCCGAAATCCTTCACTTCCTGCACGTACCGGTCGATGTCCATGGTGGCATCGATCTCCCGCAGATTGGTCTGGAGCATGCGTTGCGGGGTCATCCACCACCCGGGTTCATCCTGATTATTTTCTTGCGCATTGGCCAGCAGGACGATGACTGTGAAAACAGTAAAAACACAATACCTCAACGATTTTTTTTGATTCATTTTGATATATTTATGAAATTTTGAAAAGGGGGTACAGCAAACATATCCATCATACGAAGATACGAATCCTGAAAAACCAAAAAACAATGATCAAAGAAATTACCACCGGCGAGCTGAAAACCGAAAATTTCATCCGGGAGAAAATCGATATGATCCGTTCCGTTGTAGGTAACGGGGTCGCCATCAATGCTTTATCCGGAGGTGTGGATTCTTCCGTGGTGACCATGCTCGGACATGAAGCCCTGGGAGAAAATCTCAGGACATATTTCATTGAAAACGGACTCATGCGGGAATCCGAACCTGAAAGGGTCCGGGATGTATTCCGGAAACTTGGTGTACAGGTTGAGATTATCGATGCATGTCAGGAATTCCTGACGGCTTTGAAAGGGATCCGGGATCCTGAAGAAAAGCGCGAAGCCGTTACCCAGACTTTCTATAAAAATGTATTCGGAAAGATCGTCAGGGAAAGCAAGGCCAGTCACCTCCTGCAGGGAACCATACTGACCGATGTGGATGAAACGGTAGCCGGGGTGAAGAGGCAGCACAATGTATTTGAACAGCTTGGCATCGATCCGCAGAAAGAGTTCGGTTACCGGATCATAGAACCCCTGATCCAGTTGCGCAAGGACGGGGTAAGAAAAGTGGGGAAAGCCCTGGGATTGCCGGCCGGAATGTTTGACCGGATCCCCTTTCCCGGACCGGCGCTTGCTGCCCGGATCATCGGGGAAGTGACTGCCGGGAAACTCGAAACGGTCCGCAAAGCAACCGCCATCGTGGAAAATGCACTGAAAAATACCGGGGCCTTTCAATACATGGCCATTTTGCATGAAGACAGGGTAACGGGCATGGTGGACGGCAGGCGGGAATTTGGCCGGCAGATCGAGATCCGTTGCTGGGACAGTGTGGATGCACGGACGGCAACACCCACAGAATTATCTTTCAAAACATTGACCGGACTTGCCTCTGAGATCATACGGCAGGTGCCCGGCATTGTCAGTGTAACCTACAACATCGCCTCCAAACCTCCTTCCACCATTGAAGCGGTTTGACCACTTGTTTACATCAATGGCAGAATTAGTGCCGTTGTTCCCAAATTGATAATGTCAGAAGTGCAGGCCCTTTTTATAATCAACTGATTTTGAATATTGGGTTGAAAAATCCGTAAGCGGAAATTTATATGTTTGTATTGCATTAATATTTATTTTACAGTTAGTCGTCTAATTTTCAAATAAGCTTTCGATGTTTTATAGACCATTCTGGATCAACCGCATCAATCAATCATGGGGGGGAAAATCACTGATATAGCTATCGGGTCCCCGGGGAGTTGGCAAAACAACACTATCAAAAATGCTGAAAGGTCCCGTATATATGGATTGTGATCTGCCTTCTGTCCACCGGTAATCTGGGATGAATGCAGGGAAGCATTCGGAATTCACGATTTGGATCACCGGTTATTTTTCTGAATGGTTTGATAGTTTCTTCGCAAGGGATATCCAGGAACTTTTCGGCATCAGAAACAGAGCCGGATATTTAAAATTAATGAAACTTTTATACAGGTCAAGCGGTAACATATTGGATTATACTCAGTTGTCAAAAAATAGCGGAGTGTCTCGACCTACAGTAATGAATTATCTCGAATCATTGATAATAGCACATAATGTATATCTCCTTTCTCCGTTTCACGGAGGTGGAAAACGCGAAATTACTTCAAGGCCAAAATTCTGCGTTTTTGACACCGGACTGGTAACTTTTGTGAAGGGCTGGAAAGAGATCAGGATCGAAGACAGAGGCATTTTGTGGGAACACCTGGTTCTTGATCTTATTCGATCTTATTTTCCGTTCGTCGCCTAAAATTCCCGTCAGGTTACCATAATCGCTCCACCGGCCCCTGGTGCTGTCAACCCGGGTATAGATCCATTCCGAAACATCCAGCGGCCGGGGTTGCTGCGCATATTCTTCCGGCAGCAGGGCAAACAGCGGAAATAAGTGTCTCATCATGATTGCCTGATCATTTGATTGTCTGATTTTTTACTGAAGGTTTGTCTGTTGATGAATATGTTTATTTCCGGGCCAATTTGCGGTATTCTTTTTCATCGATGATCTTCACATCCCTTTTTTGGGCTTCATCCAGTTTGCTGCCGGGATTTTCGCCTGCCACCACATAATCGGTGTTGCCGCTGACACTGGAGGAGGCATGTCCCCCGAGTTTTTCAATCTCATCTTTGATCTCACTGCGGGTATAGCTTTCCAGCTCCCCGGTTACCACGATGGTCAGCCCTTTCAGGGGCAGGCTGGCTTGTTCGGCGGTTTTTTGCGGTTCGAGCCCTACTTCTTCCAGCCGGCCGAGCATTTTTCTGTTTTCTTCCGAACTGAAAAAATGGTGGATACTCCGGGCAGTTTCCGGCCCAACCTCATCAATGGATTCCATTTCCTCCCGCCCGGTATTTTTCAGTTTGTCCAGGGACCCGAAATGACGGACCAGCACCCGGGCCATATGTTCTCCCACCTGCCGGATCCCCAGAGCGTATATAAAATTGGACAAACGGGGCTTTTTTGACTTTTGGATGGCGTTATACAGCTTTTCAGCGGATTTTTCCGCGAATCCTTCCAGTTGTAAAAGGTCCTCTTTTTTCAGTTCGTACAGATCGGGCAGGGAAGCGATCATTTTACTGTCCACCAGCTGCCTGACGGTTTCATCTCCCATATGTTCAATGTTCATGGCCTGACGGGATGCAAAATGGATGATCCTGCCGGTTAGCTGGGCCTTACAGCTCAGTCCGGCCGGACAAACGGTATAGGCCCCTTCCTTTACCACCTTTGTTCCGCAGACGGGGCATTTGACGGGCATTTTGAACTTTTCTTTCTTTTTGCTTTTCTTTTCCACTACTTCAGCCACTTTGGGAATGACATCACCCGCCCTGATCACTTTGACCTTGTCCCCGGGGGCGGCATTTTTTCTGTTCACTTCATCTTCATTATGCAGACTGGCGCGGCTGATGGTCACCCCTCCCGTTTCCACCGGGTCCAGCAGGGCGACCGGGGTCAGGATGCCCGTACGGCCGACCTGGATGATGATTTCTTTCAGTGTGGTCACCTTTTTCCTGGGGGGGAACTTCCAGGCAAAAGCCCATCGTGGGCTTCTCTGGCGTGTGCCGGCTTTTTCCCTTGCCTTCCGGTCATCCAGCTTGATGACCATCCCGTCAATCTCATATTCCATCGAATCCCTTTTCCGGGCAAGCTCGTCATGGTATTTTTCAATGTCTTCAAATGAACTTGCTTTCCATTTCAGCTCACTGACCTTCAGTCCCCACTCCGGAAACGTATTCAGCATCTCCCAGTGGCTGACGAAAGGTTGTTCATTTGATTCCAGTATCTCGTAAAAGAAAATATCCACCGGGTATCGTGCCGCTTTGGAAGGATCCAACTGCCGCATGATGCCGGCCACCGCATTCCTGGGATTTGCGAAAGGGTCCTTTCCGTTTTCGATCCTTTGTTTGTTGACTTTGCTGAAACCGTCCAGGGACATTATGATCTCTCCCCTGATCGATAAAAAGGAAGGAACGTCTTCCTTTTTCCTGAGTTTCATGGGAACCGACCGGATGGTTTTGATATTCGCGGATATGTCTTCGCCGGTTTCCCCGTCACCCCGGGTGGCCCCGTATTCAAATGCACCGTCCCGGTATACGATCTCTGCGGATAATCCGTCCAGCTTGGGTTCCAGGACAAAATCCGGTTTTTCGATCCCGGTCAGTTTTTTCACCCGTTTCAGGAATTCCCTGATCTCGCTTTTTTCGGAAGATGAGTTCAGACTGAGCATAACGGACTGATGGCTGATCTTCTTTAGTTCGTCCAGGGGAGGAGCACCAACTTTTTTGGTCGGGGAGAGTTCTGAGTCCAGCTCCGGAAATTCCTGTTCCAGTTTCTCCAGCCGGTGAAACAATTTATCATAGGAGCTGTCTGAGATCTCCGGCTGGTTCTTCACATAGTACAGATGGTTGTGATGCTCTATGGCTTCCCTGAGTTGTTCGATTACTTCTCCGGCTTCTTTTTCGTTCAGCTTGCCGACATTTTTAAATTCAGGGAAAGGCATTTTGATAAAAGGGTTTTCTTTTCCCACGGGTCGGTTATTTTCTTTTTAACAATTTTTTCAGTTCATTCCAGGGCCGTGTATTCAGGATGTCGTCCTTTCCCAGCCATCCGCGCCGGGCCTGGCCCACCCCGTATTCAATATAATTCAGGTTGTCAATGGAATGGGCATCAGTGGAAATGGCCAGTTTCAGCCCCATTTCCTTTGCTGTCCGGGCATGTACGTCATCCAGGTCCAGGCGGTCGGGGTATGCATTGATCTCAAGATAGCAGCCACGGTCTTTTGCCGCTTCCATGATCTTTTCCAGATCGATCCGGTAGGGTTCGCGCTCCCCGATAAGCCGTCCCGAAGGATGGGCAAAAATATTGAAATATGGATTGTCCATGGCCCTGATCACCCGTTCGGTTTGTTTTTTTTCCGGAAGGTTGATGTTGTAATGAACAGAACATACCACCAGATCAAGTTCTTTCAGTATATCATCGGGCAAGTCCAGCGATCCGTCCTCCAGGATATCCACTTCGATGGATTTCAGTATCCGCAGGTTTTTTATTTCCTTGTTCAGTTTGTCGATCTCTTTGATCTGGCGGGCAAGCCCTTTCTGGTCCAGTCCGCCGGCAACACTTACCCGTTTGGAGTGATCACTCACTGCATAGTATTCATACCCTCTGTCTGCTGCCGCTTCAACCATTTCCCGAAGGCTTTTTTTGCCGTCCGTGTAATTGGTATGGGTGTGCAGGTCTCCGCGGATGTCCTCAAGGCGTACAAGCCCGGGCAATTTGCTTTTTTGGGATGCTTCGATCTCTCCGCGGTCTTCCCTCAGTTCCGGTTCTATGTATTTGATTCCGATCTTTTTGTACATTTCCTGTTCGGTCTTTCCGGCAACCTTTTTGTCTTTCTTGTGAAAAATGCCGTATTCATTTATCTTAAGCTCTTTATCGATGGCCATTTTCCTGAGTTTGATGTTGTGGGCTTTGGATCCGGTGAAATAAAGCATGGCTGCACCGTAACTGGATTTGGCCACCGCCCTCAGATCCACCTGTATGCCTGAGCGAAGCACCACGCTGGTTTTCTTTTTCCCTTTGGCCACTATTTCATTGACCTCGTCATATCCGGTAAAATGATCCATGATGGTTTCCGCTTTTTTGCCGGTGACCAGGATGTCCAAATCGCCCACCGTTTCTTTCTTCCTCCGGTAACTTCCCGCGGGAACCACCTGGTCCGTGTTCTCATGGTCCTCCAGATATTTTGCCAGGGGCCGGATGATGTCATCGGCATATTTCCACTTGTATCTTTTTTCCCCTCCTTCTTTTTCAAACCGTTCGATTTCCTTGAGGATATTCTCCTGGGTTTTTTCGCCGAATCCCTCAAGTTTGGCAATATCTCCCTTTTTTGCAGCTGATTTGAGATCCTTCAGGGACCTGATTCCGAGTTCGTCATACAGGGCCTTGATCCGTTCCGGACCCAGCTGCTTGATCTTCATCAGTTCGATCAACTCCCCCGGCATTTCCTTTTTCAGTTCTTTCAATTGCTTGAGGGATCCGGTTTTGACGATCTCCCTGATCTTTTCCAACATGCTTTTCCCGATGCCGGGCAGCCCGGAAATATCTTTCCCGGAATCCATCATTTCGGTGATGTTCCCTGAGAGGTCATCAATGGTCCGGGCAGCGTTGCGGTATGATCTGACACGGAACTGGTTTTCATCCTTGATATCCAGCAGATCAGCCACTTCGTTCAGTATTTTCGCTATGTCGTTGTTGTGGATGGGCATATACCGGTCATTTTTTCTGGCAGGACGGACAAAAATAAGTCCCCCTTCCGGATATCTTGATCATTTTGATTTCCCCGTTGCATACCGGACAGGATTCTCCCTCGTTGCGGCGGGGAATCAGATAATTTTCAGGAAAATTCTCCGGATTCGCACCTTTTTCTATGGTCGTTTCCAGGACCGACCGCATGGTATCATACAGGTTTTGGATGTCCTTGTCTTTTAGTTTGCTGCATTTTATGCCGGGATGGAGTCCGGCCTGGAACATGATCTCATCGGAATATATATTCCCGATGCCGGAAATGGAAGACTGGTCCATCAGGGCGCTTTTGAGCATGGAATTTTTGCCTTTGATGAAGGCGGTGAAATCATCCGGTCCGATGTCCAGGGCATCCGGACCTATTTCATTCTCTCTGATGTATTTTTCAAGTTCATCGACAATTTCCACTTTGCCCAGTTTTCTTTTGCTTATGTATACCAGACTGTGGTTGTTGTCCAGCACAAATTGCAATTTTGAATACCGGGGCAGTTCCTTCCGCTCACCGGCATATTCCATTTCGCCGGTCATTCCGAAATGACAAACCACCGTTTCCCCGGCGTCGGTATGCATGAAGAGATATTTTCCCCTCCGGGAAGTTGTTTCTAACCATTTGTTTTTCAGCCTCTCGTTCATTGAACCGACTTCCTTGTCGGAAAACTGGTCCCCGGTGTTCTTTATCTCTTTGATCTTTTTGCCGCCGGCCTTCTGGGCTGTTTTCCTGAAGTTTTCGACATCGGGCAGTTCGGGCATGATTGTCTGGTTTTTAATGTTTTTTGTTTTATTTTTAAAAACGGTTTCATATACTGTTCCAATAAAACGGTTTCCCGGTCGGGATGTGTAAATTTAGGTTTAATTATTTTATAATTAAACGATTGAGCCACATTTTAGTGATCAGGAGTGATCCCGCGGTTGTGGATGCGTAGATCATGTGAGGAAAAACATCTACAGCCCGATTTCGAAGTCCGGTTTTTGTAATCATCAAAACAAGAAGATATGAGAAAAGCTGTTTATTATGCCATGGGCCTGGCCGCATCGGTTTGCATTTCCTGCAACGGCAGCGGTGGGAAACAAAATCAGGAGACCGCCGGTGAGTGGAAATCCCTTTTCAACGGAAAGGATCTGAGCGGATGGACCGTCAAAGGCAGGCCGGAAGATGTTGCCAAAGATTTCTGGAAGGTCAGGGACGGGGTCATCACAGCCAATTCGATGGATTCGGAGGAACACGATTATGTATGGCTGGTGAGTGACGGGGAATTCGATGATTTCGTGATCAAACTGGAATTTCAGGCCTTCAGGGGCAATACCGGAAATTCAGGCCTGCAGATCAGGAGCCGGTATGACGATGATTCACTTTGGCTGGACGGACCGCAGGTAGATATCCATCCCCCGGGGTCCTGGAGAACGGGGATGATGTGGGATGAAACCCGGGGAGCACGCAGATTCCTGTATCCTGAAATACCGGAAGGAGAATGGGTTGATTCGGCCATGGCACCCCCGGGCATGAAGTTTTACTACAGCGATGACGACCCTGCATGGAATCAGATGGAGGTTACTGCCGTAGGCACACATATCCGGGTAGTGCTCAACGGAATGGAACTGGCCGATTTTGATGGTGAAGGGATCCTGAACGATGCCGTCCACCAAAAGTACCGGGTGGGCATGAAAGGTCACATTGCTTTACAGATACACAGAGACAGCCGGATCAGGATCAGGTTCCGGAATATCCGGATCAGGGAACTATAGTTCGTTTTCCGACAGGAATCCTCCTGTTAGCCGGGTCAGCACTGCCCTGGAGTCGATCAGGTTGTATACCGACTGAAGCTTTTGGATGGCAGCATTCAGATAGATCAATTGTATGTCGCGGTAATTGAAGGAGTTGATCACTCCGGTACGGAATTTTTCTTCGGCGATCTGCAGGTTGAGGTTTGCAGCTTTCAGACTTTCCTCGTTGACCACCAGCAGTTGTATACGGAGGTTGTAAAAATCCAGTTCGTTCATCAGCTGGTTGGTCAGACTGTGTTTCATTTCCTCCCTCCCGGTCTGTAAAACGTCACGGGAGACCCGGGCCACTTCCACGGCACGTTTGCGGGTGCCGCCGGTGAAAAGGTCAAAGGAAAGGGAGATTCCGCCGTAGGGTTCGATGCCGGTATTGTTTACCGGATCCGATCCTTTTCGGATGATCTGGGAGAAAGTGTTGTCTATGCCCGCTGACATGGTCAGGGAAGGATAGAGGGCACTTTTTTTGAGTTTGATCTCATTTTCCTGGAGCATCAGATAAGCATACTGGTTCCTGAGGTTCTGGTTGTTCTCCAGCATTTTGGCCAGCAGGTCTTCTTCATCGTAAGCAACCGTATCGGTTTCAAAGACTTCGGTATACACCCATTGCCTGCCCGGTTCTTCTCCCATGAGAAAATTCAGGTTCCTGACCGATTGCCTGACCAGTACTTCCTGGTTCATGTGGGATGCCTTGTCGCTCAGGTAGACGTTTTGTGCCTGCAACAGCCGGTAGGTGGCGATCCCTCCCAGCTCATGCTTTTGCTGCTCATACGTATATCGGTCTGCCGAAAGATTCATCACTTTTTCGAACACTTTCAGCTTTTCCATTTGCAGCAGCACAAGATAATAGCCCAGGATGATATCCTGAATGGCATTTTCAATGACCACCGCTGCCTGACCCTGTGAAAGGTCTTCGAGCTGTTCCAGCTTGTCCTTGGTAATGTTCACCCTGAATCCGTCAAAAATGGTCCATCTCGCCCCGAGTCCGCCCACCACCCGGTTGCTTACCGTTTTGTCCGGATCATTAACGTCGATGCCCGTGGAGGAGGAGGCATTGAAGAATACCGTCGGATACCGCCCGGCATTGCCCCAGTGATTGTTGATAGCGGCAATCTCCGTTTCGTATTCGGAGACCCGTATGCCGTAATTGTTGTCCAGGGCCCCGGACAAGGCGTCCGACAAGGTAAGCAGGGTGTCCTGTGCGGATGTTCCGGCAAGCAGGGCAAGCAGGAGTGCGATCAGAATATATGTTTTCATTTTCCGTAAGCTTTCCGTTCAGGTATTTTCGTTCCCGGAACGGTTGTTTTCATATTCTTTTCTTCTTTTCTGAAGCACCACGGCTGTTTCCACATCTTCCCTGGCCGGTCTGGTGCCCGTCCACAGGAATTCCAGGTATACACTGATATCGTTGAGCAGCATGATCAGAACAGGAAAGAAGATCAGGATGAAGATGGTTCCGATGGCCACGCCGTAGGCCAGACTGATGGCCATGGGGATAAGGAACTGTGCCTGCACGCTTTTTTCCAGAATAATGGGGAAGAGACCCACGGTGGTGGTTATGGAGGTGAGGATGATCGGCCTCAGACGAATCTTTCCCGCTTTCAGTACGGCATCTTCAACTTTTTTCCCTTCCCTGAGTATCCCGTTGAACTTGGTCAGGAAAACGATCGCATCGTTCACGATCACCCCGGTCAGGGCCACCATTCCCCAAAGGCTCATCAGGGAAAGGGGTCTGTTGTGAATCCCGTGCCCCCAGATTACTCCCAGCATGGACAGGGGGATCATCAGCAGGATGATGGCCGTATGGGTGAAGCTTCTGAAATGGAGGATGATCATAAAGATGATGAAAATAAAGGCCACCGTAAAATATTTATAAATTTTGTCCAGTGCCTCGTTGCTGTATTTCTGCTGTCCCTGGTAGATATAGCGAATGCCTGCAAAACGTGCTTCCACATCGGGCATGATCTGGTGTTCGATCTGTTCAAGTATCTCGGGAACGGAAGCAAAGGGGTCGACCGTCTCGGCCTCCACCCTGATCTCCCGGGATCCGTTGAAACGGTTGATGGCTACAGGCCCCCTTTCCAGATGGTAACCGGCCAGTTCGATCAGCGGGTATTCCCCGGAGGGGGTTTTGATCTTCATCTTCTCCATTTGTCCCAGGGTCAGCCGGCCTGATTTGGGATACCTGACCCATACCCGCAATTCGTCCCGTCCTTCCTGCAGACGCTGTGCCTGTCCGCCGTAAAACCCCTGCCTTACCTGCCGGGCAATGGTGTTCTCGTCCAGTCCCAGGAAATAGGCCTTGGGCTTGAGGTCCAGTCTGACCTCCTGTTTCCCCAGGGCCACGTTCTCGGTGATGTCCTTTATCTGGGGCAGTTCGGTTAGCCGGCCCATCAGGTGATTTTTGGCTTCCTCAAGCTCTTTCAGGTTCCTCGACATGAGTCCGATCGAAACCGGGGAACCCCAGCGGTTCCGCCCGGCAACCGTGAACTTGTTGGCCTCCGGAACCTGTCCTATCTGCCTGCGGACCCGGTTGGAAATGTCGTGCCCGGTCAGGGGCAATCCTTCCAGGTTCACCGGGTATACACGGATGTTTCCCGCATGGGATCCGCTTTCCTGCCGGTCGAAAGCACTGCCCACCGTGGTCTGCACCCGTTCGATCAGGTCACTTTCCAGCCCGAGTTCCTTGACGTATTGATCGTTGACCTTCCAGATGGCCTTTTCAAATCTGCGGAGGAAATCCTTGGTTTGTTTTTCCCCGTCTCCCGGGGTAAAAGCCACGTTGATCTCGAAACTGTCGAAATCAACCATGGGGAAAAAGGTGCTCTTTATGTGCCCCCCCAGGTAGAGTCCGGCCGTGATCATGATCAATGCAATGGGAATACCGATAACCGCATGCCTCCAGCGGATCAGCCACAAAAGCATATAATGGTAGATATCCTCGCGGAGCCATACGATGAAACGCTCAAAATATTTCTTGATCCCCCGGGTTTTGTTTTCCAGGCTGCGGCGGTGCAATATCCTCTCGCTTCCCAGATGAGCCGGGAGCACAAAAAAAGCTTCCAAAAGGGAAAAGGCCAGACTGGCTATGACCACAATGGCCATATCCTGCATCATTTCCATCCGGGTGCCGCTTAAAAAGAGCAGGGGCATGAAGGCAACGATGGTGGTGGTTACCGAGGTGAAGACTGCGGGCAGGACTTCCATGGTTCCGTCCACCGCCGCTTTCATTGGTTTCTTCCCCATTTCGAAATGCACAAATATGTTCTCTGCGATCACGATCCCGTCGTCCACCAGTATCCCGATGACCAGGATCATCCCGAAAAGAGACATCATGTTGATGGTGATCCCCTGCAGATAGGCCAGGATGAACATGGCGAGAAAACTGAAGGGAATTCCCCATGACACCCACAGGGAAAGGCCGATGTTGAGGAACATGGTAAGGGAGATGATCACCAGGGTGAGTCCGATCAACCCGTTCTTGGTCAGAAGATCCAGCCGGCTTTTCAGGATATCCAGGAATGCCCGGGACATGGTCAGCTGTACCCCGTGGTTTTTCGAGTTGAATTCCTCCATGTAATCCCTGGCGAAGTCGGTGATTTCCTCCAGGTCCTCTTCGGGCAGCTTTTCCACCCGGATGGTGACCGAAGTCCTTCCGTTGACCCAGGATTCATAAGGGGTGTCGGCAAATTTCTTTTTCACTTCCGCCACGTCCCGTATGTGGAGATATCCGCCTTCCGCATTGCCCCGTAGAATGATGCTGCCGATCTTGTTGGGGTCGGTGCTTCTCGAACGGAGCCTGATCAGCAGTTCTTCATCTTCCGATTTGATCTCACCCCCGGAAACATCCTGATTGTTTTGCTGGATGGCACGTATGATATCATCGAAAGTGAGATTATGGCGCAGCAGTTCTTCTTCTTTTACTTCCACGGAGATCTCCGGCTGGGGGTATCCCCTGAGGTCGATCTGGCTCATGACACCGGAATTGAAAAAATCCTCTTCGATCCGCTGGGCATGTTCCTTGAGACTCATCAGATTCACTTCCGCACCTTCCACGGGGGTCAGGGCCATGTACAGTGCCGAGGCACGTGACCTTCTTTTGGCCACGATGGGCCGTTCCGCGGCAGATGGCAGGGAAGATATGCCGTCCACGGCGTTCTTGACTTCGATCAGCACTTCATCGATGGGATATTCCCCGGTGGTTTCCACCATGACCGATGAACGGTTTTCCACCGATGTGGAATTGATCTCCTTGATCCCCACCAGTCCGCGAATGGCTTCTTCGATCCTGGAGGTGACACCTTCTTCCATTTCCACGGGAGAGGCCCCGGGATAAAAAACCGAGATGGTGATTATTCTGCTTTCCCGTTCCGGGAAAAAGGCCTTGTTCATGGAAAGGAAACTGATACCACCGGCCAGGATCACAAAAGCAATTATCAGGTTGGCATAAATGGGATATTCCACGAATCTTTCAATGATCCTCTTCATGGCTTCCAGAACGGTTTATTTCTTTTTCCGGGATTTTCCGGGAGGTGATTCGGGCTTTCCGCCGGAAGTTCCGGGTTTCTCGGATTGTTCAGCGGAGGTGGTGACCAGTGTGCCTTCCTGCACATTGATCAGCTGTTGTACCACCAGCACATCCCCCTCATTGAGTCCGTTAAACAACAGGGTTCTTTCGTTGTATTTCACGATGTTGATGATCCTTTTCTGCAATCTGTCATTGACCACAATGAATACTTCATTGGTGTTGAATACGGCGTTCCTGGGCATTTCCATGACCCCTTCGATGGGAAAGCCGGGAAATTCCGCATGGATGTATTCCCCAGCCAGAAGCTGCAGTTTTTCTCCGGTTATGATCCGTACGAAAATGCTCTGGGATTGTGTTTCGGGATCCACGAACCGGCTCTTTCTGACCACCTTTCCGGTCCGGCTGACTGCCCTCCGGTCGCTGGTCAGGGTAACCCGGTCCCCGATCTTTACCCAGGCGGCATCGAAACGTTCCAGGGGAACCTCCGCTTCCAGTTCGCTGGTCTGTATGGCGAAAGCCACCCGGCCGCCCGTGTTGGTATATGATCCGGCTTCAAGGTAGACATCCGGGTAGGTACCCCTGAAAGGAGCCCTGACCGTATGCCGGCCCAGCTGCAATTCATCTTTCTGGATGCTGTAATATTCACCAGGGATGTTGCGGGTGGCCAGAAAAACACGAAGCTTGTCATCCCGGCTGCCGGGGAATTCGGGTAATCGCTGTTCGAGGTTTATGCTGTTGAAGAAATCCCGGAAAACGGGTTCATGCCCGGGAAAGTCTACTGCCAGGTCAGGAAGGATGTTGGCCAGCAAATTCAAAAACTGGCTTTTCCGTGCCTTGAGGGCCAGTGCGACTTCATCCGGGTAAATGACAAACAGCACATCCCCCTTGTGGAAACCGGCTCCTTTTTTCAGGGGAACCTCCCCGGTCAATATCTTGCCGGAAGCTTCCGCGACCAGGTCGATCCCGGCCACCGAGGACAATCTGCCCGGTGCCGATACCGGGGAAACAATGGTGCTGTAACTGACCTGCTCGGTACGCACATACCGCCTGACTTCCGGGGGTGGCCTCCGGAAGGGTTCCTGCTTCTGGGCGATCAGGAATTTCATGATCCCGTAGGCCAAAGCAATGATAAAGATCAGGGCGGAAATGATGACGATCCTTCGGTCAATTCTTCTCATACGGGTAATATTGGAAATCTTGTAATATTAGTAAATTTTTTAATGTCCTCAACCGGTTTTTTTCTAGTCATTTTATTTATGAATGGTTAGTAACTATTTACCAGGGTACTCCCTGAAATGATTTTTAAATATTCGCTTCTATG
>CAZNPH010000013.1:89873-112786 GCA_964574985.1 uncultured Bacteroidaceae bacterium | reverse complement strand
TAAATTGCTATATTTATTAGCGAGTTAAAATCCAAAGGGATTTTGGAAAAATAGATTGTTTTTCGTTAAAAAGTTTGAGGATGCAATATGAAGGGAGTCCGTTCAATCATAGGGTTGTTTTTTGTTTTGTTTTTCTGCACCGGCAATATAACCGGCCAGGAAAAGATCGAACCATTCAGTGAGCATAATGTTGTGCGGGGGAAGGTCGTGGACGGAGATACCATTTACATGGCCCATATTGATGAGGTGTACATTTTTCCGCGCAGGTATAACAACTGGTGGCAAATGAGGCGGTACTACCGGCTGGTATACAATGTCAAAAAGGCGTATCCCTGGGCCAAGCTGGCCGGAAAACGGCTGAAGGAGATCAATGACCACCTTGTGCGCCTGCCCACCGAAAAAGCAAGGAAAAAATACATCAAAAAAATGGAGGAGGAACTGATGGAGGAATTTGAGGATGATCTGAAGAAACTGACCATTACCCAGGGCAGGATACTGATCAAGCTTATCGACCGGGAAACAGGGGATACTTCGTACGAACTGGTGAAAGAACTCAAGGGTTCCTTTCCTGCATTTTTCTGGCAGGCCGTTGCACATATTTTCGGCTCCAATCTGAAAGCCACTTATGATGCCAGAGGAGAGGACAGGATCATAGAAGAGATCATCATCATGATCGAGAACGGACAGATATGATCTACATCAGTTCAAGCATGGCTTTTACCAGATTTTCCGCTCCTTCCCCGACCTGTGCGATATTTGCGTCGAGCATGTAACAGGGCGTGGTCACTACTTTGTATGTTTTGTCAACAATGACCTGGCCATGTCCGGTATTTCTGTGTATGGCACCCAATGCTTCCAGATCTTTGATGGTATCCGGATCCTGGCCGATGGTCAGTTCCACGTTGCTGAGGGTCTTGGCCAGGAGAACCGGGGCGATGCACAGGGCGCCGATGGGCTTTTTCATATTGATCATGTCCTGGATGGCTTTCCCCACAGAAGGCACGATGGTCAATTTTTGTCCGTCAATGGCATATGAGCTGAGGTTTTTGGCCACTCCGAAACCTCCCGGAAAGACCAATGCATCATGCCTGTCAGCTGAAAATTCACTCATATCCCGGATATTGCCTCTGGCGATGCGTGCCGATTCAACCAATACATTTCTTTTTTCGCCGGTTTCCTTCCCGGTGAGATGGTCAGTTACATGGTGCTGTTCAATATCGGGGGCGAAGATTGTATAATCCGCGCCATTTTTAGCAATGGCATACAATGTCAGGGTTGCTTCGTGGATCTCGGATCCATCCATAACACCGGAACCTGATAGAACAACAGCAAAATTCTTCTTTGTTGCCATAATGTACTTTTTTAATTATAATTACAATATATTGAAAATTTCACACAATCGTAATCCATCAGGAGAATAAATATTCCTGCTTTATGAAAAGGACTTTCCTGGCTATGAAAGCCGCTCCGGATGAAGAATTGATAAAAGCCATCCGTTTGTGCAATGACAAATTGCAGGGAGAAAAGATCCGGTGGGTTGATCCGGTAAAAATGCATATTACCCTGAATTTTTTCGGGGATACCGATGAGGCTCAACTGGAGATGCTCAGAAAAGGGATCGGGGAACTGGCCGGAAGACACCATCCCGATCTTATAAGATTTAAAGGTTCCGGTGTGTTTCCCGGCTTGCGCAGGCCGAAAGTGATCTGGATCGGTACCGAGGGGCATGATGAATTGGACCTGATAAAAAATGAGGTTGATGAATTGGCCGGAAGGTTGGGTTTCCCGACCGATGACCGTCCTTTCAGTCCGCACCTCACCCTGGGAAGGATCAAATACCTGAAGAACGCCCAAAAGCTTCAGGAGTGGCTGCTTCAAACCCGGGATGTTATATTTCAGGAAACCATGATCAATGAGTTGTGTTTTACAGAAAGTGTCCTTACGCCTGACGGTCCTGAATATACTATCCTGCAGAAATACAGGCTCGAATGATCATATCCCTTTTCCCCGTATCACGGTGACCAGGGTATTGATCATGATCTGGAAATCGACAAAAATGGACATGTTCTCGATGTAGATGATATCGTATTTCAGTCTTTTGACCATTTCATCCACGTTTTCAGCATAGCCGTATTTGACTTGCCCCCAGGAAGTAATGCCCGGCTTTACTTTGTGCAGGTGAGTATAATGGGGCGCCTTCCTCATGATCTGTTTTACGTAGTAATACCGTTCGGGCCTTGGCCCCACCAGGGACATATCCCCCTTCAGGACATTCCAGAAATTGGGTATCTCGTCCAGCTTTCTTTTTCTCATGAACTTTCCGAAACCGGTAAGGCGGTCATCGTTGTTCCGGGCAAGTTCCGGACCCCGCGTTTCCGCATCACGGAACATGGAACGGAACTTATAAAGGAAAAAGGGTTTGCCATATCTTCCCACACGTTCCTGTTTGAAAAAGACCGGTCCTTTGGAAGAAAACAAAACGCCTAGAAGCAGAAAAATGCTCAAAGGCAAAAGAATAGTCAGTGCAAGCAGGGATACCCCGATGTCGATAAACCTTTTCAGTTTTTCCTGCCAGTATGGCATCAGGTTATGTGATATCTGGATCAGGGGAGTTCCGTATATGTTCTCGATTTTGACCTTGCCGGTCAGGATGTCGTACATATCGGGAATGGCCTTGATCACCACCCTGGATTCATTCAGTTTATTGATGATCCGGCTGATGGCTTTATGTTCTGATGATTCAATGGCGATGATCACTTCCTGTATTCTGTGCTTTTCGATTACCTGGGTCAGGGATTTCATGTTTCCCAGTTTGGGCACGTATTTTTCCAGTTTCTTGTTCTCTCCTCCGTTCACCGTTACAAACCCGACAATTTGATAGCCCAGGGAAGGTTTCTGACCGCGCATCTCCTGATAGATCTCCATGGCCCGTTTATTTCCGCCTATGATCAGAGTTCTGAAATTCAATATCCCCTTCCGGAACTGCCGGATGGTTGAGGAGGTGATCAGCAACCGGGGGATGTAAGTAAAAATAAAATGGCAGGTGAACAGGACCAGAAAATGGCCATAATAGCTTCTGTGGGAAACCACCACATCATTCAGCATCAGGGTAAAGAAAATGATCAAAGTCCCGATCAGGGTCATCAGCAGGGTCTGGCCCAGTTCATTCAGCCTGGATTTGCGGAATACGTCCTTATAATATCCGGATAAATAATACAGGAATATCCAGAAAAGAGGAATGAGGCCAACGCCGAGGAAGTACCGGGAATTCAATTCCAGGGGGATATCGTAACCGAATTTCAGGGGTTCAACCAGTTCCTTCCTGTATAAATAAAAGGCTGTCCAACTGGCTGCTGCAGCGAATAAATCGAAGATCAGATATTTTAACCTCTGTTTTTTTGCAGTCACTTTCGTATGGGTGAAAATACCTGTTGCTTATTATCACAATAACTGTTTATTCGATGATATATTGCCCGTGGGCATTTAATGGAGCATTCCGGCCGAATCCCTGAATCTGTGCAATACCTTCCGGCTGATCAAAACCGATGGACGGTATAGGGTTTTATGGTCTTCCTGCATGTTTTGCGAGAGGAGGTCTTTCATGAATTCCAGCAATTCCGTGCCATGGGGATCCCCTGCAGGCACCAAATGGTTTATTTCCTTCAGGTTCCCTGTTCCTGGCAGCTTGCGGGTGGTTTGCACTTTGTGGTTGGTCAGATCAATGGTGATCATCTCCCCGGTCTGATAATACCGGCATATCAATTTCTCCTTTTGCGCAAACCGGTTGGCCGAAATACTGGCAATGCACCCGTTGTCGTATTCCAGCCGGGCATGAAAAGCTTCCGGCGGGCCGGGCAGCCCCAGAGGCTCTGAAATATTGATCTTTCTTAGATTACATGTCCGGAAATCCAGCAGGGCATCGATCCCCTCCAGCATTTTCAGTAACCGTCCTTCATGGCTGCCATGATCCGGCTCGAGCCTGGTTTCTTTTCTGATCTCAATAAAAAAAGGATTACGCACAAGATCCAGGGCCACCCGGAGAGCAGGATTGTGCTTTTCCTTTTTTCTGATCCGCAGGACCACATTGGCTTCTGCAGCCAGTTTGAATAAATGGTCAAGCTTGTCTATGCTGATCCGGCAGATATGATCGACCAGGATATGCTTTGAATTTTTCAGGGCATAAGCGATATATGAGGGATCAATGATTTCACGGAGGGAAAAAATGATTACCTCGGATCGTTCCACCAGTTCCCCGAATGTCCTGAAATAAGGAATACCCTGGAAATCGTGTTCAGCAGGGACAATGGAAACTTCGGGATAATAAATCCCTGCCAGCTCAAAATCCGGCAGGATTTTCAAAGCATGGATTACCGGATCATTGGAGCAGGGGATCCCGAACAGTCCGGTTCTGATCATGATTGCGATTTTTGCAAACATAATTTTTTTTTCGGGCCGGTACTTGTTTTTTTATCAACTTGCCATTATTTCTTGTTGATAACGTTAATTTTGTAAACAAGGAGGTTTATTAATGGAAGACTCATACCGGCACAAGGGATTAAGGAAGAAACTTGTTGAAACCATACGCAGCAAAGGCATACATGATGAGAAAGTACTGAAAGCGATCGGAAAAGTTCCCCGGCACTTATTCATGGATAGTGGATTTCTTGATTTTTCCTACAAGGATCAGGCTTTTCCCATAGCCGAGGGGCAAACCATCTCACAACCATATACAGTGGCTTTCCAGACCCAATTGCTTGAGATTGCCAAACATGATAAAGTCCTGGAAATCGGCACCGGTTCAGGATATCAGGCTGCCGTGCTGGCGGAAATGGGAGCCAGGGTTTATACCGTTGAGAGGCACCGGGAATTGTATATCAATGCACAGAAACTTCTGTCGGAGCTGGGATATGAAGTACATTTTTTTTACGGGGATGGTTTTGAGGGAATGCCCTCCTACGGTCCCTATGACAAGGTGTTGATTACCGCTGCCGTAAGGGATATACCTGAAAAACTGCTTGAGCAGATGAAAACGGGAGGCTTCCTGGTGGCCCCCGTAGGCGGAAGTTATTCCCAAGCCATGACCCGGGTCAGAAAGATCTCCGAAGACGAATATGAACGAAGTGCGCATGGCGCATTCACCTTTGTTCCTATGCTGCGGGGGACCAATAACAAAAAGTCATAGTTCCATGATACATTACCGGTCCTTTGAAATGAATCCTTTCCAGGAAAATACCTGGGTGGTCTGGGACAATTCGCGGGAGTGCATTATCGTGGATGCAGGCAATTCAACACCCCGTGAATCCGGCATGATCGAAGGGATGATCGCTTTGGCCGGACTCAAACCGGTCAGACTGGTGAATACACACGGGCACATTGATCATATAATGGGCGTGAAACGGCTTGCCCAAAAATACAAGATCCCATTCTGGATACATGAGCTTGAACGACCCTTGCTGGAACGGTCGGAGGACCAGGCGGCGGCATTCGGACTCGTTTTTGACCAGTGCCCGGCAGTTGACCATTACCTGACCGGTGAAAAACAGATCGAATTCGGCAATTCCATTCTGGGCATCATTCATCTGCCGGGCCATTCCCCCGGTGGCATCGGACTACACAGTGAGCAGGGCCGGTTTGTCCTTACCGGCGATGTCCTGTTCAACGGGGGGATCGGCAGGACCGACCTGCCCGGGGGTGATCATGAAATGTTGATGTACAGCATCCGGTCAAAGCTGCTCAAACTGGATTCCGGCACCACTGTTCTTCCGGGGCACGGACCGCCAACCACCATCGGGGAGGAAATCCGTCACAACCCGTTTCTGGTTACCTGATCAATCATATTGTTGAACATATTGTTTCAGTTCCGGGTAAACGGACTTCTTTGTAATTTAACCCTTGTTTTTTTAACCATTGTTCAGGATGAATTTTGAGAATTTTATTACACGCCACCAGGGTCCCAGGGATCATGAAGTTTTGCAGATGCTGAAATTCTTGGGTGTGGGATCTTTCAATGAGCTTGTGGAACAGACGGTCCCCAAATCCATCCGGCTCCGTGAATCACTCCCTCTTCCGGAGGGGATCAGCGAATATGCATATCTGGACCGGCTGGAAAAAATCGCTTCCCTGAACAGGTTGTCCCGGACTTTTATCGGACTCGGGTATTATAACACTTTCCTTCTTCCGGTGGTTCAAAGGAACATACTGGAGAATCCCACCTGGTATACATCCTATACCCCCTATCAGGCGGAGATATCCCAGGGGCGGCTGGAAGCCCTGCTGAATTTCCAGACCATGGTAATGGAACTGACGGGTATGGAGATCGCCAATGCATCCCTTTTGGATGAGCCGACAGCCGTGGCTGAGGGCTTGTTGATGATGCACGGACTAAGGTCCGGGGAGATGATTGCCCGGAATGTCAGAAAAGCATTCGTAGACCGGAATGTTTTTCCGCAGACCTTGTCTGTTCTTCAAACCCGGGCAGAACCGCTGGGTATAGAACTGGTGGTCGGTGACCACAGCCATTTTGATCCGGGGACGGGGGAATATTTCGGATGCATCCTTCAGTATCCCGGAGCAGACGGTGAAATATGCGATTATACCCGCCTTACGGAAACCGCCCGTGAACATGATGTCCTGGTTGAAGTTGCCGCAGATATCGCCGCACTGGCCATACTGAAGCCTCCCGGTGAATGGGGTGCGGATATTGTGGCCGGGTCCACTCAGCGGTTCGGGATACCCATGGGATATGGCGGCCCCCACGCGGGATATTTTGCCACCCGGGAAAAATACAAAAGGAACATTCCGGGAAGGATCATCGGAGTGTCAGTGGATGCGTCAGGGAAGCCCGCCCTGCGGATGGCCCTTCAGACCAGGGAACAGCACATTAAAAGAGAGCGGGCTACCTCCAATATCTGTACGGCTCAGGCTTTGCTGGCCAGCATGGCATCCATGTATGCCGTGTATCACGGCCCGGAAGGATTGAAAAGTATTTCCGGCAGGATTAATGCCCTGGCGTCACTACTGGGAAAGCGCCTGCCGGGAATGGGGTATATCCGGGAAAACAGAAATTTTTTCGATACCCTGAAGATTTTGTTGCCGGGGAAAATGGTGGCGGAAGATGTTCAGCGGGTCGCTTTGGAGCATCAGGTGAATTTCCGGTACATTGATGAAAAGCACGTGGGGATCAGTCTGGATGAAACCACCTCTGTTGAGGACCTGGATGTGATCATCACCATTTTCGCCCAATGTGCAGGTAAAAAGTTCAGAAAAGTGGAAGAAGTGCCGGATCAGGCCGGTTTTGGAAAACAATTCCGGAGAACGTCGGAATTCCTTACCCAGGAAGTGTTCAACCGGTACCGGTCTGAGACGGAACTGATGCGGTACGTCAAAAAGCTGGAAAGAAAAGATTTTTCGCTGACTCATTCCATGATCCCCCTGGGATCCTGCACCATGAAACTGAATGCCGCAAATTCCCTGTTCGCCCTTGGCTGGAAACGTTTTACAAACATGCATCCCTATGTGCCGGTTGAACAGGCCCAGGGATACCAGCAGCTCATTCACGAACTGGGGCAAGATTTGCTGCGGATCACTGGCATGGAAGGCATATCTTTCATGCCCAATTCAGGGGCGGCAGGGGAGTATGCCGGACTCCGGGTTATATCGGCCTACCACCAAAGCCGGGGTGAAGGGCACAGAAATGTTGTGCTTATCCCTTCTTCGGCCCATGGCACCAATCCGGCCAGTGCAGTCATGGCAGGCATGAAGGTGGTGGTGGTGGATTGCGATGCAGAAGGGAACATCGATATGGAAATCCTGGGCAGACTTACCGAAGAGCATGGACAGAACCTTGCAGCCATCATGATAACCTATCCTTCAACCCACGGGGTGTTCGAGGAGAAGGTCCGGGACCTGGTGAATATGGTCCACGGCAGGGGAGGACAGGTCTATCTGGACGGAGCCAATATGAATGCCATGACAGGGATTGGCAGTGCGGCCACCATCGGAGCAGACGTATGCCACCTGAACCTGCATAAGACATTTGGTATCCCGCATGGCGGGGGCGGACCGGGCATGGGGCCCATCGTGGTGACCGGGCACCTGGTGGAATTTTTGCCCGTTCATCCGCTGGTCCGGACGGGGGGTGTGAAAGGGATACCGGCAGTTGCGGGTTCCCCCTGGGGAAGTGCATTGATCCTGACCATCTCCCATGCATACTGCAGGATGCTGGGAGCGGAAGGTCTCAAAAAAGCAAGTCTCCTGGCTGTTCTGAATGCCAATTATCTGGCCGAATCCCTAAAAGGGCATTATGATATTCTGTATACAGGGAAGAACGGGCGGGTGGCCCATGAAATGATCCTCGATTGCCGGGAGTTCAGGAAAACGGCAGGTGTGAGTGAGACGGACATTGCCAAAAGACTCATTGATTACGGGTTTCATGCACCCACTCTTTCATTCCCGGTTCATGGCACCCTGATGGTCGAGCCCACCGAAAGTGAATCCAGGGAAGAGCTGGACCGTTTTGTCCGGGCCATGATCAGCATTCACGGGGAGATCATGGAGATCGCGGAAGGAAAACAGGATCCGGAGAACAACACCCTGAAAAACGCTCCCCATACGGCGGAAGAGATTGCCGCAGACCGTTGGGATCATCCCTATTCGAGAAAAAAGGCGGCTTTTCCGGCGGAATGGACCCTGGGAAACAAGATCTGGCCCCCGGTCAAGCGCCTCAACGAAGCATACGGGGACCGGCACCTGGTTTGTTCCTGCAGCTGAACATCCCGGCAGTGCCTGTTGGAGCTCCCGTGACCCTGATTTCTCCGGCCATTGCATTCTCGTTATATATCCAGATGGAGCGCCTTACTGTTCAGGGCCAGTATCTTCAGTTTCCGTCCCCCCGCGGGATCTATGATCCTGATTCTTTTCCGGGTTCCGGGGACCAGGTCGAAAAAATTGTCTTCAAAAACGGCTCCGGTTGTACCGGGAATTTCCAGGCTTATTTGGCGGACAAAGATATCGGTTGAGATCTCAACCTGCCCGTCGGCATATTTGACCGACGGTTCAGCTTCGGGTAAATGAAGATACCGTTCCCCGATAAGAAGAAATGATACCGCCTGATTTCGGCCATCGTTTCTTCTGAGGTTCCCCTGCAGGAAATGGTCCCGCAAACGTATACGCCTGAAGTCACTGAGATCGAGACATCGTTTTGACCGGCCGGATTTCAGTTCTACGCTGCAATGCATTTCTCCCATGGTATCGCCTTTAAAATCACGATGTGTTACATGCAGTTCGCCTTCCACCGGCTCCCTGGAATCATTGATCACCCATGCAAAGATGTTGTCAGGGGTGCGCTCAAAGCTGACAAGTACCGGTTGATAGGACCGGCGTAAATAATAATAGGCGATCTTGGGTTCCAGGTAATAATCGATTACACTGTGGTATATAATGGGCCATGAGTCGTTCAGGCGCCAGACCAGATTTCCCCAGCAACGGCGTTTGCCGTCCGGCTGGCCGTCAGGAACACCACGCCTTTCCCTTTCAACTCTCCTTTGCAGATACTCCCCGTGTGCGATACCCAATACCCTGATCAGATCTTTTGCATTTTGCGGATCACAGAAATCCTCCACACAACCGATCTTCCCCCAGGAGCCATTGGTAGACCGGTAGCTCCACATATCGGGCCAGACGGGTTTTCCCGGCTCCAGGTTCCGGGGATCGTGGGAATCAGGCCAAAGCTCATCCTCAGGGATGAATTTGCGCAGACTGGAAAGGGAAGGAGCGCTGGTTCTGCAGACTTCCGATGAAAATGTGGGAACAGAGGCGCCGGGAATGAAGTCCACGGTGGAATAATCGTGCCAGTCACCCTCCAGCGGGTAATTGGGATAAGGTCCCCCGCAGGGTGAACTGGTATGGAAATGCCGGTCAGGATCCAGTTCTGCGCAAATGGCCGGCATTACTTCCGTAAAGAGTTTCGACCCGATCACATATTCGTTTTTCCCGATGTCCTGCGCAAAATGCAGGTTCTCGTTGCCACCGCAATACATCAGGAGGCAGGCATGGTTGCGCAGTCTCTTGATGGTATCGGCAATTTCATGTTTGCAGTTTTCCAGGAATTCCGGAACATGATCAGGGTGCATTCCGGGTCCGAACATGAAATCCTGCCACACCAGGATCCCTCTCCGGTCACATTCGTCATAGAATTCCCGCGGGGGTATAAACCCTTCTCCCCATATCCTGTATGCATTCATCCGTCCATGTTCGGTGAGCTCAAGCAGCCGCAATGCCCGGCGTGTTCTCCAGACGCTGGTCATACCTTCCAAAGGTGCCCAGCAGGCCCCCTGAAGGAAGACCATTTTCCCGTTGATACGGAATGCAAATCTTTTTTCACCGGTTTCCGGATTTTCCAGCACCGGATTGATGCTGCGTATACCTACTGTAAATTCTCTGCTGTCGCAACACCGGGTACCGCAATAGCAATCCAGCTTCAAGCTGTACAAGTGGGGCGTCCCATGGGTGTGAGGCCACCAGAGCATGGGATTTTCAACCGGAATGGTGAATGTGTCATCAGACTTTCCGGATGAAACGGTCTTTCCTGCAGGATCTGTCAGGGCCCATCTGATCCCGGAAGGTGTTCCCCTGATTTCAGGACTGACCATGATCTCGGCATGATCCAGATCATCTGACAATTGTGTACGTATCCCGACATCCTCGATCCATGCTTTGCCGGGAACGTCCAGTACAACATGGTGGAATATCCCGGTTTTAATAAAGTTCGGCCGGGCACCCATGTAGGAAGAAAAATCAAAAAAACTTTTCCGCAGATATTTTTTTTCGGCGATCCCCTGGACAATGCCGTACTTTTCACGAATGTAATCCATGTATCCGCGGGGCGAGTGGAATATAAAAACCAGGTTGTTTTGATGGTTTTCAGGGTTCAGCCGGGAGCGCAAATCAATTTTGTAGCGGCGGTGCATGTTGTTGAATTCCCCGATTTTTTCGCCGTTCAAATAAACGGCAACCACAGTGTCCAGTCCGTCCAGCCGCAGAATGACAGGCCCTTTCCCTGCAGGAGCCGAAAAAGAGGTGGTATATGCCCAATCCTTTTCACTTACCCAGCTGCACTGGGCGGCGTTTTTTCCGACATGCGGATCGGGTATTTGTCCGTGTGCAAACAACACATCATGCACCTGGGCCGGCATTTTAACCGGCATCCATTCTGGACCCGGATCCTTCGCTGAATCAATGACTGAATCTGTGTCATATCTTGCAGGATCAAGTTCTTTGAGGTACCAGCCTTTGTCAAGCAATATCAATTTACGGGAAACAGGATTGTCCAGGACAATGGTCCCGAACAGGTCTGAAGGAAGCACCACACCGGCAGATGCGGTACCCAGGGCGCGGATAAAATCTCTTCGTTGCAGTTTTCTCATATTCCGGGATTATCGTGTTTTAATGCCTGTGATGTAAAGATCATTTGAAAAGCTTTAAAACGCAAACAAAAAAACAAATCCTGCAAAAATTCATGAACTAATGAATGATATTGGTCCTGCTCTGCCATTAAGGGTTGATGTTTCATTGTTCAAACCAAAAAATCAATCCTTATGAAAAAATGCATCAACAAGGTAACCCTGCTGGGGCGGGTGGGGGACACACCACAGGTAAACAACATCAGCGATGAGGTCAAGGTTGCCAGGTTCCCCCTGGCCACCAACGAGTATTACACCGACAAGGATGGCAAGGAGGTTCAGAAGACCGAATGGCACAACATTGTGGCCTGGAACAACCGGGCCGGACTCATCGAGAGTTATGTGAAGAAGGGAGATGCCCTTTACGTGGAAGGCAGGATCCGGAACTCTTCATGGGAGGACAAGGAGGGTAACAAGCGGTATTCATACGAGATCAACTGTGACGATTTCCTTTTTCTCTCTCCGAAGAACCAGCCCGCTGAGGAATAAAGAATTTATAAATGCGGTCGGGATATGATCGTTACCAGGGGACTTTCAGGATACAGGGGCAGCACATTGCCTGTTATGACAGCCGGGGAATGCATCCGGTCTTTGAATACAAAGCAGCAACCGTGCTGAAACTTGAAAAATGTGTAACTTTCATTACCTTTCAATGATTTTTCAGGCAATCCCGATAACCTTCAAGCATGTGGCTGATCATCCTGTTGTTCATTTCCATTGCATTCATTGTCTTAACCACTTCGCAGCTTAAGTGGCATCCGGTTTTTGCCCTTCTGATCGCAGCTTTTTTGTACGGAGGTTTTTCAGGCACTCTGTCCCTGGAGGAGTTGATTCACTCGGTGAATTCAGGTTTTGGGAATACGATCGGATATATCGGGATTGTCATTCTGGCCGGTTCCATCATCGGCAAGTTCCTGGAAAAATCGGGTGGGGCGTTTACCCTTGCAGGTGGCACCCTGAAGGCGGTGGGGAAAAAGAATGTGCCGCGAAAATCACATTCAATACGGATTTCTGCCTGATGAAAACCTTTCTCCGGACAGACTGGAAAACGTGAAAGTATTGTTTCTGCCCAATGTTGCCTGTATGAGCAATGACGAGGTTGATGTTGTACGTAATTGGGTAGACCACGGAGGCAAATTAATCGCCACTTTCAAAACATCATTGTACGACCGGGATGGGAATATGAGGCCTGATTTCGCTTTGGGTGATCTTTTTGGCTGCAGATATACCGGCAGCACAATAGATACGCAAAATGATTGTTATCAATGGATCAATGATCGTGGCATCATCCTTACCGAAAGGATGCAGGAAACCCGGATGCTCATCAATGGAGGTGAAACCGTATTATGTGATGTTACCTCTGAAACAGCCAGGATTGTGTGCAGCTACATGCCACGCATCATCAACCAATCGCCCGAGATGGCCTGGCTGCCCGAAAAGGAAATGAAAACCGGTCACAGCGATTTGCTGCACGGGGCGGTTCTCTATTTGCTGGATGATGACCCGATGATAACTACCAATGCTCCGCCCAGTGTTCATGTTTGGGTGAACCAGTCACGGGATGAAGGACAAATGCGGTATGTTGTTTCCCTGGTGAATGTTACCGGCGGATATGAGAGACCGTTGCGGTCATTGTCGCCGGTGCAGGACATTGAGGTAAAACTGAAAATTCCGGAAGATCAAAAATTCCGGAGTGAGATATTAAGGAAAGAGAGCGGTATGCGCATTGTTCAAAATGGCAATGTCATTACAATGAACATAGACCAGATCAAAGAATTTGTATCCGCAGCCCTGTTTTAAGTGAAGAGCAAGGTGATAAAAAAGCTACGCGATGGTGCCCTGGATGATGTGGGTCAGCACTTCCCCCTCGCTCATGCCGGCGGCACGGATCATTTTGGGAACAATGCTTTCGGCGCTCATGCCCGGGATGGTATTCACCTCAAGAAAAAAGGGCACATCATCACGGACGATGAAATCCACCCGCACCAGGCCCCTGCAATCCAGCAGCTCATATATCTGCAGGGCATGGTCCTGCAGTTTCCGGGCCAGGGCATCGCTGATCCTGGCAGGGACGATTTCGTCTGCCATGCCGGGTGTGTATTTGGCTTCATAATCAAAAAATTCATTCTTGCTGACGATCTCCGTAACCGGAAAGACCATTTGGCGGAGGGGGGTCCGGAACAATCCCACAGTCAGTTCAGTTCCCGGGATGAATTCTTCCACCAGTACTTCCCGGTCTTCCGAACGGGCCCGTTCGATGCCCTTTTTTAGTGTTTTCCGGTTCATGATCCTGGATACCCCGAAACTGGAACCTCCCCGGTTGGGCTTGATAAAACATGGGAGTCCGGTTACCCCGATAATCTCCTCAATGCCGGCTTCCCGGCCGGCTTTCAGAAAATAATCCCGGGCCATCCGGATGCCAAAATGGCGAAGGTAATTCTTGCAGAAGATCTTGTTGAAGGTCAATGCGCTGGCCAGCACCCCGCATGTACTGTAAGGTATCCCCACCATGTCAAAATAAGCCTGGAGGGTCCCGTCTTCTCCGGGGGTGCCGTGGATGGAGATCAGTGCATAATCAAAGGTGACCTTCTGTTTGCCTTTGCCGCGGTAGCTGAAATCGCTCCGGTCAATGGAGGTCCGGCCGTTTTCAGGATCCCTGGCATACCAGTCATTCCGGTCGATGTGGACCATTACCGGATCATAACGTTTTTTATCCATGGCCAGGAAGAGTTGCCGGGCACTCCTCAGGGAGATCACGGCTTCCGGGGAATACCCCCCGGTGACCAGGGCTATTTTCTTTTTCGGCATGTGTTGATCCGGCATGGCCTGTAAATTTATGGCTTTTTGCTGAAATCCCCTGCAAATCCCCGGTGAAAGTTGGATGGTTGGACTAAGGGATATCCCTCCCCGAAAGGTAGGTCCGCCATTTTTCGATCACCCGGGTAAAATCTTCGGGGAGTGGACTTTCAAAATGCATTCTCTTGCCGGTTGCCGGATGATCGAAAGACAGGGACCGGGCATGAAGGGCATGGCGGGGCATGATCCTGAAGCAGTTGTGTATGAACTGCCTGTATTTTGTGAACCGGGTTCCCCGCAGTATCTGGTCTCCTCCGTAAGTCTCATCATTGAACAGGGGATGACCGATGTACTGGAAATGTACGCGGATCTGATGGGTCCTCCCGGTTTCCAGTTTGCATTCGACCAGCGACACATGGCCCAGTTCTTCGGTGACCCGGTAATGGGTCACCGCGGGTTTTCCGGGTGTGCCGCCGGGAAATACATGCATTTTTTTCCGGTCTTTCGGACTTCTCCCAATGTGCCCCTCGATGCGCCCTTCTTTTTCTCCGGGGATGCCCCAGATCATGGCCGTATAGCGCCTGTCTGTTTCCCGGTTGTAAAACTGCCGGGCCAGCTTGTTCAATGCCGTTTCGGTTTTGGCGATGACCAGGATACCCGATGTGTTCTTATCGATCCGGTGGACCAGTCCGGGCCGCAGCTCACCCGTTTCGAAAAGCGGCAAATGTTGCAGGTGATGGGCAAGGGCATTGATCAGTGTTCCGCTGAAGTTTCCCACTCCGGGATGGACCACCATGCCGGCTTCCTTGTCCACCACCAGGCAATGATTGTCTTCATGGATTATGTTGAGGGGGATGTCTTCGGGGATGAGTCCGGACTCCCTGGGTGGATGGGGAAGAAGGATGGAAATGGTGTCACCGGGCCTGACCTTGTAGCTGGGCTTGACCGGTTGCCCGTTGACCAGGATATTGCCTGCATCGGCGGCGGACTGTATCCGGGTTCTGGAGGTATCGGCCAGTTTGTCGGCCAGGTATTTGTCTATGCGCAGGGGGCGCTGTCCGCAGTCGACCGAAAAGCGGTGATGTTCGTGGAGTTCGTTTTCTTCGTTGTATTCCTGGTTTTTTTCCCTGTCCATAGAAAAACTCACTGGTGGATCAGGACGATCCGGTGTACACTTCGGAATGAATCCCGCCCCGTCAGCCTGAGAAAATAGATCCCGCCGGGAAGGGTTGAAATATCAAGGATATTCCCCTCCACCCGGGTTTGCATCATCAGTTGCCCGGTGGCTGAATAAACTGCGGCTTCAAGTAATTCCGGCCTGTTGTGACGGCCGGGAATTTCAAGTCTCAGGGGCCCGCTGGTGGGATTGGGAAACACCCTGACGGCCGGTTGTGCGGCAGAGCCCATCCCGGCGGGTGATCCAAGGGGTTCCCCGACCACCGGACGGATCAGCAGGGACCCTTTGTAGGATGTGTTTTTCCATTCCTGCCCCAGGTTGTAAAAGATCCTCGGACGGTGGTTGTTGTTCCTGTCAAAACCGACATTCAGCATATTCTCCGTGGTTTTGATCCAACCCACGTAAAAAATGCCCGATACCTCAATGGCCGAATCCAGCCGGTAGCTAACCATCTGATTCAGGCTGTCGGGATACTCCGGCCGCATGCCCTCCATGCGGTAGATCAGGTTCCCCGGCTGGTTCAGTTCCTCCTGGTGATCCCAGACAGCCAGGGTGAAATAATCCCGGCTGACATCGTCAACGGTCCGTAAAAACAACATGTTCACTGCCCGGAGGGTGTCTCTCCTGAAAGTTTCGAACTGGCAGGCCACCCGGGCATTGATGGTGCCTTCCCCCCGCAGGCCGTAGCCGCTTTCCGGACTCCCGTCATCATATGCATAGTAATTACCGAATTTCTGTATGTAGTTGACCGTGTCGTTCCAGTGATAGTCTTTTTCATCGGTGATCAACCAGGCGCTGATTTTGAAGGAAGCCGATTCCGCCTCATAAAAAATGAAGGGATAGTTGAAATCGAAGACATATGTCTGGATGGAGTCCGGGCCGATGTTGACTGATTTTCCGTCAACGGTATATGTATTCCCCACTTTCAGGTCGGTGATCCTCAGCATCCGGGTGACGTTGCGGGTTATGGTGTCCAGGTTCCGGTAGGTGATCCCCATGCCCGGTTTCAGTTCGGTCAGAAAAGCCCGGGGGAAATGGTTCCAGGGGATGGATTCATGGTTTTTTAAAATGGATCCCAGGGATGTCACCTGGGCCACGTCGTTTTTGATGGTTTTACCTGTCTCCCGCAGGGTATCCAGCAAAACATAATCGACGTGCCAGTGATCCTGGTTGGTTCTTTTGTCGGGGAAGCTCTGGTTTTTAATCAGACTGGCATAGTTGCGGAAGCGGAAACGAAAACCTTTGTGCAGATATATGGTGTCGGTAACGGCAACGAATGCCTCTTTAAAAGGCCTGAGGGAATCACCCGGTGTATTCCAAACCGTGTGCCATTTCCCCTGCCGGGGTGCATAAAAATCCACACAGAGGGAGTCCTCCGCTTCGGGCACATCTCCCAGTCCGGCCGGCTGAAAATAAAAGCTCAGCACGATGTCATCCCGTTCAGGATAATAAAGGTTAACGGGCAGGGAGGTCAGATGGTCCGAATCAAAAGGCTCTACGGTGGTGCCGTTCAGCTTGCCTTCCTCATCCAGGGCATCCAGGGTGGCAACCCCGACGGTTACCGGGTCGGAAGGGTAGGTATTGTTGATATAGGCCATGCGGTCGCTCCAGAGTTCCTGATCGGGCCAGACTTTCCGGCTGGAAAAATCATCAAAAAAAGGCAGTTCCAGTGTATCCGCCAATCCGGATTTCAGGCGTGTTCCCCGGATGGTTTTAAAAGACCGGTAGGCCGGACTGGCCGGGACCAGAACTTCCTGCTGCCCGGAAACCGTCAGTATCGTGCCGGTACCTGCAAGAATCAAAATGGCTATGAACCGGGCCTTATTCATTCGGGTCGGGTATGCCCGGGTTTTCTGTACAGGGGACGGGTAGTTTGGTCGAATCGGCCGTCAGCCAGATGTCCACCGGTGTGCCCAGGTTGATCCGGGTTTTTTTGTTGCAGGGAGGCTTCTGTTTCCAGATGAAGGCATCCAGGGAATCCTGGAAATCGTGAATGGATCCGTCATAGATCACGGCTCCAAGATTCAGGTACCGGGAAGTTATTTTATTTTTGGCCTCATCCAGTGTGAGTCCGGTCAGCTTCGGCGCCTGGGTTTTCTCGTTGCTGATCCCTCGTCCCAGCACGAGGTCGATCTCAGATCCTTTTTCCAGGGAATCTCCCGGTTCAATGACCTGTTCCTTGTATTTCTGTTGAAGGACATTGTTCACGGCAATGTCCGGAACATAGCTCAGGTTCCCGATCCGGAGTCCGGCCGTTTCAAGTATGGCCCTGGCCTGCCTCAGGGAAACGCCCACTGAATTGGGAACTTCGACCATTTCCGGATTGTGTGCGTTGATGGTCAGGTGGACCCGCCTGTTCTTTTTCACCTTGAAGTTGGGCCTTGGATTCTGTTCAACCACTGTGCCGCGGGGATGATGGTTGTCATATACCGAATCAACCACCTGGTACCGCAGATCCTTGAGTTCGGCTACCCTGTCCACCTCCTCAATGGTTAATCCGCGAAAATCAGGAACGGAAAACGACTGTTTGTGGTGGGTATAAATGTTGAGGCCGAGAAAAGTCCCCGAGATAAATACAACCGATATGGCAGCGGCGATCAGAAGATGTCTGAGAAAAATCGTACTGAATATAAACCTCAGTAAATCCATGAATGTCCAGAAAAACTTGTTCGGTCAAATATAGTTATAACGGAAGCATTTATGAATTATTCTTCCGGGAATCCCCGGTCCGTGCGCAGGTAAACCCGGATCATTGCCTGACAATTCCGGTTTCTGTGATCACCGATGCTTCCTGGTAACTTTCATAATCCGTATTGATCTCCCAGAGATTGTTTTTCCTGTTTTCAAGGACGTTTTCGGCCGCCAGCATGCCCATGTAAATGCTGTGATCCTGGTTGTTGTATTTATATGCACCATATCTTCCGATCACTTCCAGATTTTGTATTTCATCCAGGTATTGTTCGATGGGCGACATGATCTCACGGTATCCCCTGAAATACACGGGATAGCAATGAGGTATACGTACCACGTGGCCTGAGAGTACTTTTTCGCCGGAGATCAGGCGGCTTTGCCTGAGCTCCCTTTCGGCGAGGGCGATCAGTTCCGTTTCGTCCTTTTTCCAGAAAGGCTCTTCAAAATTGCACCAGAATTCCAGGCACAGGATGGCCGATTTATACCGGCCATACAATTCGGGTATCCAGTTTCTGAAATTGGTAATCCTTCCCACCCTCAGTCCTTCCGAGTGAATGTACAGCCACTGGTCGGGAAAGAGGTTGGCGGAATCGATGTTCAGATATACCAGGATGGTGTTCCTGAACTTCAGTTTTTCGGCCAGTTGCCTGATATTTTCCGGTACACCGGGCAGACGGGCGACCATCAGGGAAATAGGCATGGAGGATATAACCCGGTCATATTCAAGGGATGTGCCGTCTTCAAGTTCAACGCCCCTGACGGCATTGTTTTTCGTAATTACCCGGGAGACCGGGGTATTGTGATGGATCCTGCCGCCGCGGTGACTGATCAGTTCAGCCATCTTTTCGTATACCGATCCGGTGCCGGACAGAGGATAGGCAAACTGATCGACCAGGGTTTTATGGACATTCCGTTTGCCTTTGAACATGGCGTTCTTGATCGCTTCGTACAGATTGAGTTTTTTGATCCTTTGTGCCGCGAAATCCGAGTCCAGCTCACTGCAGCTGATCCCCCACAACTTTTCGCTGTAGGTTTTAAAGAAGATCTGAAAGAGCCTTTTCCCAAACTTGTTGCTTACCCAGTTTTCGAATGTCCCGTTGTTTTCCAGGGGAAACAAACGGACTTTCAGGTAGCTGAAAATACAGCGAAAGGCCTCGTATAATCCGAGATTCCGCAATGCATTGGCGGGTTTGAGGGGATAATCGAAGAATTTTTTATTGTAAAAAATCCGGGTTTGCCGGTCCACCATTTTGTATTGATCGCCCACCACCTCCAGCCACAGCTCATTCAGCATTGCATGGTGGCTGAAAAACCGGTGCGGACCCATATCCACTTTCTGACCCCAGAGCTGAAGTGATTTCGCGAGTCCGCCTACCTGCGTGTCCAGCTCATATACATCTAGCCGGGTGACCCTTTCGCCGTCCATGGCTTTGGACAATTGATAGGCGGAAGTGATCCCTGCCGGCCCTGCTCCGATTACGGCAATTCTCATTCGGTATTCATCTTCGGGTGGAATGGCAAAAGTACAAAAATCCCCGGTATTACAAACCTTTGGCTGCCTGTTCGTACCGTGCCGCGAGGTCCTGATTTCCCTGTGAACGGTAGATATGGGCCAGTGCAAGATAAGATGGTTTATAACGGGAATTGACCTGGATGGCTTTCCTGAAAAATTCGATGGCTGTATAAATATCATTTTTTCTCAGGTAGACCAGTGCCAGGTTGTGGTAAGCGGTTACGAATTTCTCATTGACCCGGATGGTTTTTCTGAAGGCATTCATGGCCTTGTCCAGATTTTTCTGGTTCAGATACGCGATACCCATGAGATTAAGTGCCTTGTCATAATCAGGGTATAATTGCAGGCACCGGTTGATCTGATCCAGGCTTTCCTCATATTGAACGGCCTCCAGGTAAGCCTGAGCCAGGTCGAGCAGGGCCGCTTCGTTTGCGGGATTTTCAGAAATGGCCTGTTTCAGGACCGGGATGGCAGCGGAGTATTGCCGGGCGGCAAGCAACCGGTGCCCCCTGTAATCATGTTTTGATTCACGCTCAACCACGGCACAAACGGGAAGTCCGTTGACGTCGATGGTATGTATGGTATTTTTTGGCGGATAAAGATCATGGGTAAGCTGGTACGGATTGATGAAATTGTTGACCAGTATGGCATAATCCCAGTCATGGTGACCACGGCTGTAATAGCGGGTATAGGTTGTTTTCACCGTTTCTTTCCGGTTCCTGAAATAATAACCGATGGGTGCGTTGGAAGCGACGATGATCTTTTTTTGTGCAGTATCTGCAGCCGGCATGATCCTGTTCTTTATGAGCCATTCGGATCCGCCTTTCAGGCTGTTCAGGAAATAGTCCGTTTCATATTTGCCGTAAGCGTTTTTCAGACCTCCCGCTGCCTCATTGAAGTAGATGTACTGATAGGGATAGTTCCGTACAATGTGGATCACCGGGTGCGTGATCCCGGCAACCAGCAAAAGCCACATGGCGAAACGGTAAATCCTTCCCCCGGAAATCCCGTACACATACTTCAGTCCCAATCCGGACAGCACGGCCATGGAAGGGAAGACGAATATCAAATGACGCCATCCGCCGTATACATTCGAGTTTTTATAGATCAGATAGGCGATGGGGAACAGTACGGAGAAGTACAGGAAAAAGACCCAGAGCGGGCGGATATTGCGGCGGGCCCTGCCGCACCATCCCAGGGCAAGCAGGAACCCGGCCAGGATCAATACGGGAACAGTGATCAGGATGTTCTTTGAGATGTAATGCCATGGAAGCCGGTTTGACCAGTAAATGGTATTGTCATACAAAACCCGGAGGGAGACGGTGATGTTGGACATCATTTTCAGGGCATTGAACGGGTGGGAAAAGGGCGCCTCCCGCCCATAGGGCCAGGGGATCAGACTGAGCAGGTAGCCTCCGGCCGATATGGCCGAAAGCCAGAGAAATCCCCTGCCCGCGATCCGGAGCCAGGGTTTTGAGAAAAATCTGAAATCCCATTTGGTGAAAAAAAGGTAACAGGCCGCAAAGAAAAATATATAGGGCACCAGTATGAGTCCGCCAATCCTGATACTCACGGTGAATGCCATGCCCAGGGTCATCCATACGGTGATGGGCAGGGAGAAGTGAGGTAACCGCTTCAGGAAGCGGAAGCTCTGGTATATGGTGAAAATATAACCCAGGGCAAAAGGGATGTCCAGGGGATTGTTCATGGAATGGCCCAGGAACCTGGGGAATATGAACATGAGCAGCATCACCAGGCAACCGGTTCCGTACCCGGCAAGGAACCTTCCCAGAAACCCTGCGGTGATGATGGTCAGGGCACCGGCCAGGCCGGTCATAAAATGCCTGGCCCTGTATATATTCTCAATGTTCAAAGCTTTGATGACCAGATGGGTAAGCAGGTCGAAAGACTGTCCGTAAAAATGCAGTTTGTGGGTGGGATCATCCAGGGCGGCATCATTTTCCCCACCGCTCCTGAAATACTGATATACCTTGACAGCATGTTCATAGTGTTTCTCATCATCTCCGGAAATACCGGCCTCAAGGCTGATCAGGGGCAGGACGACCAGGCATAGCAGCGCCGCAAGGGCGAAAAAGCTGCGGTATATGGAAGGTTCTTTCAGGAAAGAAATTTTCCGGTGCATACCTTTCCCTGTTTCATCCAGCGGGATCATAAAATTCCATTCCCACCAGAATCTGAAGCCTTTCAGTGGATTCGTACGGATATTGCTCTCCTTTTCCGGGGAGGGTCCGAAGGGATCGGTCTGATGAACGGGTATCCGGGGAGGTCTGAGTCCGCTTTTCCTGACGAACAGATCGGTTTTCCCGAAGAGATCCCCCGTTTTGAGTCCGTTTAACCCAAAAATATAATCTGCGGCTTCCTTGCTCAGGATGCGGATGCAATCCCGTGAACGGGGAATGTCCTGTCCGGCATCCCGGAAATCGGCATGCAGGACCGGTTGTTCTGAATATTGTTCCAGGTCCCATTGATAGAATTCCCCGGGGTTGAATTTTTTTTCAAGCCGGTCGGTTCTGAGAAGGAATACAAGATCTGCAGATAACTCTTCCACCGGCTGTTTCATCCGTTCCTTGCCGGAAGGCTGATCCACGGAGGGTTCCGGAACCAGCCGCAGCCGGCCATTGTTGCGGAACCATTCGAGTTCGGGGGCATTTTCAATGTGTTGCCTGATCTTTTCGGCCCCTTCCGGGAAAGCAAAAACAAGTTCCAGGCCTGCCCGGTGTTCATGCCGGACTTTTTGCAGGGAACCCAGCGCATGCGTTATATGTTTCCTGTCCCTGCAGGACAGGAAAATAAAAGCAAAAGAAGGTACGGGGGCTGCCCCGGCAGCCTTTTTTTTTCTATGTTTCCCGGAATTTCCCGGCATGGATCAAGTTTTCAGTGAAGATACATAAATTTTATGCTGCCGGAAAAAAAAGACCGCCCGTTTCTGGCAGGCGGTCCCGGACCATCGGTCCCTGTTGTTTATTTATATCTGATCCCTTCTGAAACAGAGAGTTTCTTCCTCCCTTTGGCCCTCCGGTTGGAAATGACCTTCTTTCCGCCGGTACTTGACATCCTGGCCCTGAATCCGTGTTTGTTCCGTCTTTTTTTGTTGGAAGGCTGAAATGTGCGTTTCACGAGAATATATTTAAGTTAATCATTTAATATTTAATGCGTTATAATGTCAGTTCAAATACTTTGATTTTTTGTTGCCGGCCTCCCGCGGGCTGTCCGCCTGCCTGGCCGGCGAACCCCCATTTGTCTTTAACCGGAGGCT
>CAZNPH010000013.1:0-89773 GCA_964574985.1 uncultured Bacteroidaceae bacterium | reverse complement strand
TGCCGCCGGATCGATTGCCGCCGGATCGATTGCCGCCGGATCGATTGCCGCCGGATCGATTGCCGCCGGACCCGTGATGGGGGTTTCACGTTGCAAAAATAATGTTTTTTGGAAAGCGGCAAAAAGATTGGAATAAAAAAGTCATTTTACCGGCGGTTGAGACGGACCAGGTATTTTTGTTTAAAATACGGCTCATCAAAGTAATCCGGGATACGGTATTGCCGGATGACATATCCGTCAGGTATTTCAGCGGCATTAAAGGGTCCGCCCCTGAGATAAAGGATATCCGTGCCCGGGTGTCCGTGAGAGGGACCCCTGACCATGCCCGGGGTGATTTTAAGGAATTCCGGCAGTGTGGTTACTGCCCGGCCTGAGATGTAATCAAACCGCCCGGTGACATTTTCCGCCCGGTCCCAAAGGGTGCGCACGTTTTTGAGTCCGATCGACCGGCAGATGTTACTGACAGCCCTGATCTTTTTACCCGTGGAATCATTCAGAACAAACTGGGCTTCGGGAAAGAAGATGGCCAGCGGGATACCGGGGAATCCCCCGCCGGTTCCCACATCGATAACCCTTGATCCGGGTGGAAAAGAAATGATGCGGGCAATAAAAAGCGAATGAAGGATGTGGCGGGTGAAAAGCCGGTGGAGATCCTTTCCGGATATCAAATTCATCCTTTCATTCCAGGTGCGGTAAAGTTCGGGCAATTTGCGGTAAGCAGACTGTTTTTCCGCTTCCAGGTCAGGGAAATATTTCAGAAGGACGTTCATGTGGCCGGATTGCTCCTTTCTATACCTTGGTGTCGGAGCTATTAAGGATATTGAAAAGGAGTTCCCTTGCCCTGAAAAGCTGGGCTTTAACCGTACCGATGGGAATTTCCAGTTCATCCGAGATCTCTTCGTAGGAATACTCCCTGAAATACCTCAGTTCGATCAGCCTGCGGTACCGGGGTTTCAGTCTGGACACCACATTCCTCATCAATTTGATCTTTTGTTCGTTCATCATAATCTCTTCGGGGTCCATGGTATCCGATTGAATGGAGGCCGACATGCCTTCCTGTTCCTCGTACCCCTGGTCGAGTGAAATGGTGGTGGCACGCTTCCTTCTGATAAAATCAATGCAATTGTTGGTGGCGATCTTGAAAAGCCATGTGCTGAATGCGAAACTCGGTGTGTACTGGCGGATGCTTTTGAAAGCCTTCCCGAATGATTCTATGGTAAGATCTTCGGCATCGACAGGATTGTTAACCATTTTCAGCAACATGAAATAGATGGCATCACGGTACCGTCCGAGGAGTTCGCCGAATGCCTGCTGATCACCTTTCCGGGCCTTTAAAACAAGAGAGTAATCATGACGTGCCTTGTCCGAGAGATTGGGATTTACTTCCATCTGTTCCTTTTGGCCTCTGTGTAATTGGTAAAAAACAGGAAAACGTTGATAAACGGGATCAGAAGATCGAACAGAAGCGAAGGTAGCAATAAATATTTTTCTTCCAAACGGCGGCTCATGATTTTGATGAGTGTCAGGCGGAGGATGAGAAGCAGCAAATATCCGGATATGGCGGGGATTGTGAAGGAATTGCAGATGACCAGGTAAATCAGGGAAATATAGAGAAGAATGCGGCTGGACAACTCACTGCCCAGGAGGAATTTTGTCTGGGTCCTGTAATGTGGCCCGGTGGTGAGGTGCCTTTTTTTCTGCTTCAGCCAGTGGATCAATTTTTTTTCCGGTTCGGATCGCGTATGGGATGCGGGATCAATTTCAATCCGGGTGTTTTCACCAGGAGCGGCTTCATTGACGAACAGATCGTCATCCCCGGAAAGTACGCCCGAATGAGAAGCAAACCCGCGGTACTTGAAAAAAACCTGTTTCCTGTATGCCAGGTTCCTTCCTACCCCCATATACGGGAATCCGGCCACCGCCATGGACAGATACTGGATGGCGTTAAAGAAGGTATCGTAGCGGATGAGGAGGTTGAGTATTCCTTTTCCTTTCCGGTAACCACCATATCCGAGCACGATGTCCGTATCCTTGGTGAAATTCCTTTGCATGCTCCGGATCCAGTGCTTTCCCGCCGGCCGGCAGTCGGCATCGGTAAGAAGCAGCCAGTCATATTTTGCCGCCTTGATCCCCACGGTCAGGGCCAGTTTTTTCCCGTGTGTGAATTTTTTATCCCTGACAATGGTGGTGGACCGGAGGTGTTTATATCTTTTCTGCATTTTCTCCAATACTTTTCCGGTCTGGTCTTCAGAGCAATCATTTACCACGATCACCTCATAGCCGGGAAAATCCTGTTCAAGTACCACAGGCAGGTATTTTTCCAGGTTCCGGGCTTCATCGCGGGCGCAAATGACCACGGAAACCGGAAACCTTGAAGCGCCACGGGTTTTTGTTTTTTTAATGAAAAGCAACCGGAAATAAAATACAAGATAATATATGAGCTGGACCGGAAAAGAAAGGGCAAATACAGCTCCTGCAATCAACTCAGCGATATCGTATGCCTGCAGGTCAAGGTTCACGGATCCTGTTATAGAAGCTGCAAAGTTAGTCAAAGAATTTCAATTGATTATCTTTGCGTGATATTCTGCCATGAGGTTCGAGATCGACCATACAGACAAGGATTCATGTGCCAGGACAGGAAAGATATATACCGGTCACGGAATCATCGATACCCCGGTTTTTATGCCCGTGGGTACCGCCGGAACAGTCAAAGCCGTTCACCAGCGGGAACTGAAAGATGATATTCAGGCCTCCCTGATTTTGGCCAATGCATATCATTTATATCTGAGACCGGGTACAGGTGTGATACGGGAGGCAGGCGGACTTCACCGGTTTATGGGATGGGAGCAGGGTATCCTGACCGACAGCGGTGGGTATCAGGTTTTTTCCCTTGCCGCCCAGCGAAAAATCAACCGGGAAGGAGCGGTATTCCGCTCCCACATCGACGGGTCACGGCATATTTTTACCCCCGAAAATGTGGTGGATATCCAGCGGGAACTTGGTGCCGACATCATCATGGCATTTGATGAATGCACTCCGTATCCCTGCGGCAAGCATTATGCCCGCCAGTCCATGGAGCTCACCCACGGCTGGTTGGAACGCGGGATCAAACGTTTCCGGGAGACTGAGCCCTGCTTTGATTATTCCCAGTTTTTTTTCCCCATTGTACAGGGAAGCACCTATGCCGATCTCAGAAAAATTTCGTCAGAAACGGTTGCTGGAAAGGATATGAACGGGAATGCCATCGGGGGATTGTCGGTGGGTGAGCCCCCGGAGGAAATGTACAGCATGACCCGGCTGGTAACCGGGATACTTCCTGCCGGCCGCCCGAGATATCTGATGGGGGTGGGTTTGCCTGAAAATATACTTGAAACGGTTGCCCTGGGCATTGATATGTTCGACTGTGTCATACCCACGCGGAACGGCCGCAACGGAATGCTGTTCACTTCGGAGGGGATCATCAACATCCGGAATGAAAAATGGAAAACGGATCATTCCCCCCTGGATCCGCTTGGCACTTCATTTGTGGACGAACAATATTCAAAGGCCTATCTGCGTCATTTGATTGTTTCCCGGGAGATGCTGGGGGCCCGGATTGCAACCCTGCACAATCTGCGCTTTTATGCATGGCTGATGCGGGAGGCGGCAAATAAGATCAGGCAGGGAACATTTTCCGGCTGGAAAGACAGAATGGTGAAAAAACTGGCTGAAAGGTTATGAGGATACCGGGCATTACCATAATCGACAAATACATCATCAGGAAATTCCTGGGGACTTTCTTTTTTTCGATCATACTGATCCTGGCCATCGCGGTCATTTTTGATTTTTCTGAAAAGATCGATGATTTCATTGAGAACAAGGCACCCCTCAGGGAAGTGATCTTCGATTATTATCTGAACTTTATCCCCTATTTTGCCGTGCTTTTCAGTTCCCTGTTCACCTTTATTGCCGTTATATATTTCACCTCCAAAATGGCATACAATACGGAGATCATCGCCATTCTGGGGAACGGCATGAGTTTCCTGCGGCTGCTGAAACCCTATATGATCGCTGGCACTTTTATTGCCCTGTTTTCCTTTCTTTTCACCAATTTTGTCATTCCCGGGGCGAACAAGGTCAAACTGGATTTTGAAGAGAAATATATCCATTCCCGTCCATACCGCATCTCTGAAAAAAACATACACCGTCAGATCCGTCCGGGCATTTTCATATATATGGAAAATTACAGCAGCATGTCGGATGTGGGTCACAAGTTCTCCATTGAAAAATTTGAGGACGGAAAGCTGGTTTCCAAATTGATGGCCGACTATATCAAATGGAATTCCCAAAAAGAGGTATGGACCGTGCGGAATTATTACATCCGGGATATCCGGGGAATGGAAGAAGATATCATCCGGGGAAGCAGCATCGATACGGCACTGGCCCTGCATCCGTCCGATTTCAAGCGAAGGACCAATTATGTGGAAACCATGAAAATGGGGGAGTTGAACGAGTTTATTGAACAGCAAAAACTGCAGGGAGAATCGAACATCACCAATTATCTGATCGAGAAATACCGCAGGTTTTCCTTTCCTTTTTCCACTTTCATATTAACCCTCATCGGCGTTTCGGTTTCTTCCAGAAAAGTGAAGGGAGGCATTGGCGTCCAGATCGGTGCCGGATTGCTGATCGCTTTTTCTTACATTCTTTTCATGCAGTTTTCTTCCCAGTTTGCCATTGGTGGGATATTGAATCCCTTATTGGCTGTGTGGTTACCCAATATCCTTTTTCTGATCGTTGCCATTTTCATGGTACGGGCGGCCCCCAACTGATCGTTCCGGTTCCTTTTGGAAGGCAAAATTTTTTTTATATGGAATGATTTCGTAACGTTGTATTCCGTTCCATGCCGTAACCGGTTCTTCATGGTTCCGGCATTTTAACTTCCGGATTATGGCTTTAAAAAGAAAAATTCTTGAATTAAAAAAGAAAAGGCAAGAAGTATTGCAGGGCGGGGGAGAAAAAGCCATCGAAAAACAGATGGCCATGGGCAAAATGACGGCCAGGGAAAGGATCATTGCCTTGCTCGACAAGGAATCCTTCAACGAATATGATCTTTTCGTGGAGCACGAAGCCAAGGATTTTGACATGGATAAGAAAACCCTGCACGGGGATGGTGTCATCATCGGAACGGGGACCATCTTCGGGGCACCCGTTTGCATTTTTGCCCAGGATTTCACTGTGGCCGGTGGTTCACTCGGACTTATGCATGCCCGCAAGATCACCAAGATCATGGATCATGCCCTGAAAATGCGAATGCCCCTGATCGGCATCAATGACTCGGGGGGAGCGCGGATTCAGGAAGGAGTCAATTCCCTGGCCGGTTACGGGGAGATCTTTTTCAGGAATACACTGGCATCGGGCGTCATTCCCCAGATTTCGGTGATCCTCGGTCCCTGTGCAGGAGGCGCGGTCTATTCACCTGCCCTGACCGATTTTGTATTTGTGGTGGACAAGATCTCCAAGATGTTCATCACCGGTCCGGAAGTGATCAGAACTGTCCTCGGCGAAGAGATCAGCATGGAGGACCTGGGGGGTGCAAAGGTTCACAGCGAGATCTCCGGGAATGCTCATTTTTATGCAACCAGTGAGGTGGAATGCTTCGAACAGATCAAGAAACTGGTTTCCTTCATCCCCTGGAGCAATACCCAGAAAGCAAAGAAATACCCCCCCAAAGACCCCAAAACACTGGTCAGGATAGACGATATCGTACCCAGCGATCCCAGGCAACCCTATGATGTCCGGGATGTGATCCGTGCCATCGCGGATGATTCTGATTTTTTTGAAATACAGCAGTTCTGGGCAGAGAACATGGTGATCGGTTTCGGAAGGCTCAAAGGGGAGACCGCAGGCTTTGTATGTAATCAACCCATGGTGCTTGCCGGTGTGCTGGATGTCGATTCCTCGGACAAGGCGGCACGTTTCATCCGTTTCTGCGATTCATTCAATATCCCCGTCGTTACCCTGGTGGACCTGCCCGGATACCTGCCGGGGATCGATCAGGAGCATGCCGGCGTGATCCGTCACGGGGCAAAAGTGCTGTATGCATACAGCGAAGCCACCGTTCCCAAGATTACCGTGATTCTGAGGAAAGCATACGGGGGTGGTTACATAGCCATGAATTCACGTCATTTACGGGCAGATTTTGTCTTTGCATGGCCCGGGGCAGAGATTGCCGTTATGGGTCCGGAAGGAGCGGCAAACATCATTTTCCGCAAAGAGATCAGGGCAGCCGAAGACCCGGACAAAGTAAGAAAACAGAAGGTAAAGGAATACAAGCAAAAATTCGCCAATCCGTATGTAGCGGCTTCCAAGGGTTATATCGATGCGGTGATCGAACCTTCTGAAACCCGGAAGGTATTGTTGCATGCGGTGGAGGTTTCGGGAAATAAATCGGTTTACCTGCCCAGGAAAAAACATGGGATCCCACCGTTCTAAATAAATGACCCATGGCAAAAATAAATTCCCGCGAAGTTAACAAAACCAGGCAGGCATTGCCGGGTGTTCAGAGCAAACTCGGCGACAAAAATTTAAGATGCAAATCCCTGGTGATCAATGGCACGAAGTACAGGACCCTGTACAATAAGAAGTTTGAGAACCGGCGTGCAGGTTCTGTCCCTGATCTGGGGGCCATCACAGCGGTCATACCGGGTACCGTATTGAAGATTTTTGTCAGCCAGGGACAAACGGTAAAAAAAGGTGAAGACATTCTGATCCTGGAAGCCATGAAAATGAAGAACAGGATCAAGTCATCACGCAAAGGCGTGATAAAAAAAATCCATGTGCAGGAAGGATCCAAAGTACCCAAGAATCAGGTGCTCGTGGAAATGAAGATATGATCGCGGTTACAGGCGCATATTGAAGGACATGACTTCCGGAGGCAATCCTTCAGGCTGTAAGGATTCCCGGAAGATTCCGTAAACCCCGGATCCGCTTCCGGTGAGGGAAGCATACAGTGCACCGGAGCGGTACAGTTTGTCCTTTAATTCCCGGATCAGCGGGTAATTCTCAAATACATAAGGTTCGAAGTCATTGCCAATCCGTTCTTTCCAGTCCCCGGGAGGCAGGCAGACCAGTTTATCCGGACTCCGGTCTTTGGTTGCCGGTTTTTCATTCCGGGGGCCCGCTCGTGTTTCCCGGTATGCCCGGGCGGTGTTGATCTGTACCGGAGCCACAAGCAGAAGCAGAAAGTAGCCCCGGAGGCTGAAAGGCAGAGGCTGCAGTTTCTCACCCCGTCCCGAACCAAGGCTGGGCCGGTTGCTGATAAAAAAAGGGCAGTCGCTTCCAAGTAATGCTGCATGCCTGAACAGATGCCCCGATTCCATGGCCAGGCGGAACATGTTGTTGAGAAGGGCCAGCATATGTGCCGCATCGGAGGATCCCCCGCCCAGTCCGGCTCCCGGGGGGATCATTTTGTGCAGGTGTACGCGGATGCCCGGAAGATCATACAATCTGTGCAACAACCGGTAAGCTTTGAGTACGAGATTGTTTTCCCGGGAAAGGGGGAGTCCGGTGACCGTCAGTTCCGCGGAGCCGGCTTTCTTACCGGAAGGAACCGCTTCAAGCGCATCTTTCAGCGGGATTGGGTAAAAAACCGTTTGTATGTCATGATATCCGTCCTTCCTTTTGCGGAGGATCCTGAGGCCGATATTGATCTTTGCATTGGGGAATACCAGCATGGTCAAATGTAAACAATTTAATTATACAAAGTGTGAAATCCCCGGCGTGCAGGCATCATGCGGGTGGCCGGCAACAAAAACCACGGCATTTGAATTAACAGTATAATGCATTGAAATATAAATGTTTAGTATGAATATTCACTGATGGCAAAAGGCGGTTTGAAAAAAAATTGATAATCCCCGGACAAATTTGTTTACAAATCGGGGCTTCTTTCATTACATTTGTCCACCGATAAAATACATCTTGACATGGCCAGAAAATCACCATCCAGATCGAATATCAACAGGAACCTCGATCTCGATTACGGCAAATTGCCACCACAGGCCGTTGAACTCGAGGAGGCGGTTCTGGGTGCCGTTATGCTGGAAAAGGATGCGGTACTGACCGTACTGGATATCCTCCAGCCGGAAAGTTTTTACAAGGACGAGCATCAGAAGATATACAAAGCGATCGCAGACCTGTCAGCCAACGAAAAGGCCATTGATATCCTTACGGTAACCGAAGAGCTAAAAAGAAAGAACCAGCTTGAAGAGGCCGGAGGAGCCCATTATATCACCAGGTTATCCGGCACAGTTGCTTCCGCTGCCCATCTGGAGTTTCACGCGCGCATCCTGCAGCAGAAATTCATCCAGCGGGAAATGATCAGGGTTTCCACGGAGATACAAAAACGGGCCTATGACGATTCGATCGACGTGGACGAATTGATCGACTTTTCGGAGAATGAACTGTTCCAGGTGGCCGAAGGAAATATCAAAAAGGAAACTTCCCAGCTCAATGTGTTGATCAGGGATGCCATTCACGAGATCGAGGAAGCCAGCAAAAGAAAAGACAAACTGAGCGGCACACCGTCCGGTTTCACAAAACTGGACCGCATCACATCCGGGTGGCAGCGATCCGACCTGATCATCATTGCCGCACGGCCTTCCATGGGAAAGACGGCATTCGTGGTAAGCATGGCCAGGAACATGGCCGTTGAACACAACCGTCCGGTTGCCTTCTTTTCCCTTGAAATGTCGGGGCTTCAACTGGTCAACCGGATGATCGTCAGTGAAACGGAACTTCCTTCGGACCGCATCCGGAACGGAAATCTGGAAGATTACGAATGGAAGCAGCTGGAATACAAGATCAAGAGTCTGGAAGAGGCCCCCATATTCATCGATGATTCCCCGGCCATTTCCATTTTTGAGCTCAGGGCCAAATGCCGCCGGCTGAAAGTTCAGCATGATATCCAGGCCATCATCGTGGATTATCTGCAATTGATGACCGGGACAGAAGATATCAAGGGTAGCCGGGAACAGGAAGTGAGCAATATTTCAAGATCCCTCAAGGCCATTGCCAAAGAACTCGATGTACCGGTGATCGCCCTTTCACAGCTGAACCGTTCGGTGGAACTCCGTTCGGGGAACAAGCGTCCCCAGTTGTCGGACCTGCGTGAGTCCGGTGCCATCGAACAGGATGCTGACCTGGTGTTGTTTATTCACCGGCCTGAAAAATATAATATTTTTGAGGATGAGGAAGGACGTTCGATGATCGGACTGGCCGAGATCATCGTTGCCAAACACAGAAACGGCCCGGTGGGGGAAATACAACTCCGGTTCAGGGATGAGTTCGCGAAATTTTCAGAACCGGATGATTTTTCGGACATTGGCAGTGGGGACGGTCAGAAAGTTTCTTCCATGACTTTCGGCTCCAAAATGAACGATGAGGGCGAAACAGGAAAGGACGATGTGAATTTTGAAATATAGCCAGGTTCGCGTTAACAAGAAATTGCCAAAAAGATTGCATTGGATTTCAAGGATTTCAATCTGAAAAAAGAGGTTTTGCAGGCTGTCGGGATGATGGGATTCAAAGAGCCCACCTATGTTCAGCGAAAAGCGATTCCTGTAATTCTCGATCAGAGGGATGTGGTGATTTGTGCCCAGACCGGGACCGGAAAAACCGCAGCGTACCTGATACCCGTTCTGCAGAAACTGAATTCAGCAGAATACGAAAAGGGCAAAATCACTGCCCTGGTGATGGTACCCACCCGGGAGCTGGCCCAGCAGATCGACCAGCAGATGCAGGGCTTGTTCTATTACAGTGATATCACTTCCTTGTCGGTATACGGAGGGGGGGCGTCGGCGGACTGGGATGTGCAGAAGAAGGCCATTGTGAGGGGGGCTGAGATCATTGTGGCAACACCGGGCAGACTCCTGTCGCATTTGAGCTTCGGATATACCGATCTGAGCCATGTGGAGTTTTTTGTACTGGATGAAGCCGACCGGATGCTGGATATGGGATTTCATGAAGACATCACGAAGATCATCCGGCATCTCCCGGCGAAAAGACAGAACATTCTGCTTTCGGCCACCATGCCCCCGGAAATCCGCAAACTGGCCGATATAATCCTTTCGGAACCGGTCACCGTGAACATCAAACCTTCCCGTCCGGCCGACAATATCATGCAGGCCGTATATTTTGCCGAAGATGCACAGAAACTGCCGTTGATCGAAGACCTGCTCAGGGATAAAAAGGAAGAAAGCATTCTGATCTTTTGTTCCACCCGGGCGAAAGTCCGGGATGTGGCCAACAGAATGAAACGGATGAAACTGGATTGCGATACCATGTCTTCCGACCATGAGCAATCCACCCGTGAAGAGGTTCTCAGGAAGTTCAGGAACAGGAAGACGAAAATACTGGTGGCTACCGATGTCATTGCCAGGGGCATAGACATCATGGGCATTGATCTGATCATCAATTATGATGTGCCCCGGGACCCGGAGGACTATATCCACCGGATCGGACGCACGGCCAGGGCAGAACTTTCAGGGGTGGCCATTACTTTTGTAAGCAGGAAAGAAAAATATCTGTTGAAAAGAATAGAGGGGTTTCTGGAGAAGCAGCTGTTCAGGATCCCTTTGCCCGCTCATCTCCACTGATCCGGGTCCGTCATCCAGTCTTCAAGTGCAAGGGCCTGTTCTTCTGCCTGGCTGACCATATCATGCCGGCAGAATATTTCAAACATCCAGTCTTCAACGCGCAGTTCTTCTTCGCCTTCGGATGCATAGTACCCGGATACATCCCAGGCAGCGGGATCGGTCATCCAGCTTTCCATTTCCATTTCCATTTCCTGGTCAATGCTTGTTTTGTTTACAGTGGCGTTTACAGAAAATGCGGTACCTGGCAGGGATTTCAACATGGCCACTGAAGCATGGCGGATGCCGGTATAATATGATCTTTGTGCGGAAACCATTCCGGAAAACAGAAACATTCCGGCAATCATTGCACTCAGGATGATTTGGCTTGTTGTGATCTTCCGTGTTTTCATGACCGTTCGATTTTTGCTTTCGCTTTTATCATATCATAATTTGTGCCAAAAATTACAATTAACTTTCTAACAGATCTTTACAAGCAGAATAATACCGGAATAATATGGATTAAAATGAACGGTATCGTAACAACCGGTGTACGTATGCGTGCAGTGCTTATTTTTTGCCCTGGATGACCAGTACGAATTCTCCCCGCGGGGTTTTGTCCTGGTAGGCTTGGGAAAGGGATGCCAGGGTTCCCCGGATGGTTTCCTCATGGATCTTGGTCATTTCCCTGGAAACCGATGCCCTTCGTTCACCGCCGAGAATCCCGGCAAGCTGGCCGAGTGTTTTTTTTAGCCGGTGGGGAGATTCATAGAGTATGATGGTTCTTTTTTCCCCGGCTAGTTCACGCATCTTTTTCAATCTTCCTTTTTTGTGGGGAAGAAATCCTTCAAATACAAGGGAATTCACCGGCAGCCCCGAGAGTACGGCAGCCGGGATAAATGCGGCAGGTCCGGGCAGGCATTCCACGGGGATATCCTGTTCAAGGCATTTTTGGACCAGGATGTATCCGGGATCGGATATCAGGGGTGTGCCGGCATTGCACATCAGGGCAGCCTGACGGCCCTGTTTGATGAGACGGACCATTTTGCCCGCTGATTTGTGCTCATTGTACGCGTGGTGCGGATATGTCTTTTTCGAAATCCGGTAATGTTTCAGGAGGATGGAAGATTTGCGCGTATCTTCGGCCAGAATGATGTCCGCCTCCCTGAGGACCTCGATGGCCCTGAGGGTAATGTCCTTCAGGTTGCCTATGGGTGTAGGGACCAGGGTTAGTTTAGACATTTTTGTTGACGATGAATTTCCGCCTGACCAGATCCAAAAGCATCTGCACCGAATCGTCTTCCATATCCCAGTCGAAATGGTTGTTGATCAGGTTAAAGGCTTCATTGAAGTTGGTCGAGTTATCCAGGGCTTCAATGGTCTTGTTGAAGGTATCCGAATCCCCGTTGAACAATTCATGGATGAATTTGAATTTGTCATTGATCCCGATGGCTGAGCGGATATTTTCTATGGGTGTTGTTTTCAGCTTGCTGGAAATATTTTCTTCCTTCTTTTGTCCGGAGATGGTCTCGTTGATGTACCGGGTCTGGTCCTGGTACTTTTCCGCAATGATCTTAGGGTTCCTGGCGGATTCTTCTTTTTTGTCCTCTTCTTTTTTGTCCCCGGCGGGGCCTGCCAGCACTTCTTTCACTTCCGGTTCAGGTTTTTTCTCCTGTTTTTCTTCCTCAGGTTCTTCTTCCTCCTGTTTTTCTTCCAACGGTTTTTTTTCTTCCGTTTTTTCCTTCTCCGGCGTTTCCTCTGGTTCTTTTTCCTTTTCCTCCGCCGGCTTCTTTTTCGGAGGCACTTCGGAGGATTTTTCCCGGCCGGGAGTTATGTCCCCGACGGTTTCTCCGGCAAATTCCCTGCTGTGGGCCGGGGATGATACGGCAGTACGGATCAGCAGTTCATACAGGGACCGTATTTTTTCCATGGCCAGGTCGCGCTCAATGGCCGGAATTTCATCCGTATTCCGGTACGCCGACAATAGATTTTCAATTTCCTTGATGATGTTATGGAAGTTTGCTTTCATGGGGGCTTTCATTATTTTTGCAAAAGTAAGGATAATAAAGGAAAATGGCGGAATATTCGCTCGGGGAAATTTCAGGGATTCTTCATGCAGAACTCACCGGTGACGGTCAGAGGAAGATCGGTTCCATTATGATCGACAGCCGGAGTCTGGCTGCCGGTCCCGGTTCCTTGTTTTTTGCCATCCGGGGGGAAAGGAATGACGGACACGATTACCTTCCGGATTCGTTTGAAAAGGGGGTCAGGGCCTTTGTTGTTGAACGGATGCCGCCTGACCTTTCCCGTTTCCCGGAAACGGGTTTCCTCCGGGTGAATGACAGTCTGGCCGCCTTGCAGAACCTTGCAGCAGCTCACCGGAGCCGGTTTGATTATCCGGTCATAGGCATAACCGGCAGTAACGGGAAAACCATTGTAAAGGAATGGGCCTACCAGGCGCTGAGCCCCGGCCGCCACACCGTGAGGAGCCCGAAAAGCTATAATTCGCAGGTGGGTGTTCCCCTTTCCATCTGGCAGATGGACGAAACCCATGAACTGGGGATATTTGAAGCGGGGATATCCCGTCCGGGAGAGATGAAGAACCTGCTGAAGGTCATTCGCCCCGGCATCGGGATTATGACCAATATCGGGGAGGCCCACCAGCAGAATTTTTCCGGCAGGAAACAAAAACTCAGGGAGAAACTGCTTTTGTTCGAATCCTGCCACACCATCGTTTATTGCATGGACCAGCCTATGGTTGACCGGGAGATCAGAAGGCGTTTTTCCGGGAAAAACCTTTTTACCTGGTCGGAGTCCCCGGAAGGGAAAGTGATCATGGGAAAGATATCGGTCAGGGGAGGAAAACCATGCCTGCCCGTTGAATATGGCGGAAAAAGATCAGAATACATACTTCCTTTCAACGATCGTGCTTCCCGGGAGAACCTGAAGCATCTCATCGCCCTGATGCTATATCTGGATGTGCCTGCTGACACCGTTCAGGAGAGGATATCCTCCCTAAATCCGGTTGCCATGCGGCTGGAGTTGCTGAAGGGGATCAACGGATGCACGTTGATCAACGATGCCTATAATTCGGATCTTGTTTCCCTGAATGTTGCCCTGGACCATCTGAACCAGCAGAACCAGCACAGCCGCAGAACGCTTATTCTCTCCGATATACTGCAATCGGGCCGTAACGAACGGGATCTGTACCGGGAGGTATCTGAAATGATCTCCGGAAAGACCGACCGGGTCATCGGCGTGGGGCCGTCCATATCAGGCAACAGGCAGTTTTTTGGAAAGGATGCGGTCTTTTTCCGGGATACCCCGGAATTAATGGACCGGCTGCCGGCCATTCCTTTCCGGGACGAAGCCATCCTGATCAAAGGTTCACGAAAGTTCGGATTTGAAAGGCTGATCTTTGCCCTGGAAGAGAAAATCCACGGCACCGTACTGGAAATCGATTTGAATGCCATGGTGAACAATCTGAATTTCTACCGCTCCCTGGTCCTGCCGTCCACCAGGATCATGGCCATGGTCAAAGCTTTTTCCTATGGAACCGGCAGCCATGAAATTGCCAATCTTCTTCAGTATCATCACGTGGATTACCTGGGTGTGGCTTTTGTTGATGAGGGCATTGCCCTGCGCAATGCAGGGATTAATATGCCCATCCTGGTCATGAATCCCGATACCAGCAGTTTCGATCATATGATTGCTTACCGCCTGGAACCGGAACTATACAATTTCCGTTCCCTGGAATACTTTGAAAGGACCCTGAAAAAACATGGTACGTCGTACCCGGTACATCTGAAACTGGATACCGGAATGCATCGCCTGGGATTCGGTGAAGAAGAGATCGAAAACCTGGTCAGGCGGATCAAATCCGCGGACTGGCTGGAGGTACGGTCTGTTTTCTCCCATCTCGCGGCTTCCGGCCAACCGGAGGAGGATGATTTTACCCGGCAGCAGATCAGGATATTTGAAACCATGAGCAACCGGGTCCAGTCCGCTTTTCCGTACAGGATCCTCAGGCATATTTTGAATTCTGCCGGTATCGAACGCTTTCCCGGGGCCCGGTTTGACATGGTGAGGCCGGGCATCGGACTATACGGGGTGGGGAGCATCCACCAGAAGCATTTGCAGCCGGTGGGCACCCTGAAAAGCACTATCTCCCAGGTGAAAAAGCTCGGAAAGGGGGAATCGGTGGGTTATGGAAGGGCGGCCAGACTGGCAAGGGACAGTACGGTGGGAGTGGTGCCCATCGGGTATGCAGACGGACTTGACCGGCGTTTTGGCAACGGGAAAGGCCGTTTTCTGGCCGGTAATGAAAGGGTCCCGGTCATTGGCAATGTATGCATGGATATGTGCATGGTCGATCTGACCGGAACGGAAGCCGGGGAGGGGGATGAAGTGATCATCTTCGGCCGCGGACAGGATATTTCGGACCTGGCCCGGTCCATCGGTACCATCCCCTACGAGATCCTGTCAGGGATATCTTCCAGGGTGAAACGCGTTTATTTCCGGGAATAATCAAAAAAGCATGTGCAAACTATCGGTGGTTATCATAACATACAATGAAGAAAGGAACATCGCCAGGTGCCTGGAGTCGGTCCGGGACATCGCCGATGACATTGTGGTTGTTGATTCTTTTTCCACCGACAGGACAGCAGAGATCTGTTCCCGTTACGGGGCCCGTTTCATACAGAACAAGTTTGCCGGACATATTGAGCAGAAAAATTTTGCGGCACGGCAGGCAAAATATGATCATGTCCTGTCACTGGATGCCGATGAGGAATTGTCCGGCCGTCTGAAGGCATCCATCCGGGAAGTCAGGGAAAACTGGACACATGACGGGTATTATTTCAACCGCCTCACCAATTATTGCGGGCAGTGGATCCGTCATACCACCTGGTACCCGTCCAGGAAGCTGCGGATGTGGGACAGGAGGAAAGGGCAATGGGGCGGATTGAATCCGCATGACCGGTTCCATATGCAAAAGGGTGCACGGACCCGCTTCCTGAAGGGGGATCTGTTGCATTACTCTTATTATACCATCAATGAGCATCTGGATAAGATCAGGAGTTTTTCGGATACCGTGGCCTGGAATTATTTCAGACACCGGAAGCGGTCCGGCGTCTTTCATATTTTTTTCCGTCCCGCCTGGAGGTTTGTCAGGGATTTTTTCCTGCGGCTCGGATTCCTTCAGGGAATGAACGGGATCATCATATCGGTGAATTCCGCTTATGAAACTTTTCTGAAATATGTCAAGCTCAGGGATCTTTACCTTGAACGGGCCCTTTCCGGCCGGGAAAGCGTTTGTTTCTGCAATACCGTAAAATCGTGGGGAGGCGGTGAGAAATGGCATTATGATGTTTCCCGGGGACTGATGGAGGAGGGGAACCAGGTATTGGTCATTGCCGGGAGGAACAGCGAATTATGGAAAAAAATGCAGAGCCACGGCCCCCCCGTTGTCCAGGCCCGTATCGGAAACCTGAGCTTTATGAACCCTTTTCTGCTGATCCGTCTCAGAAACATGATGAAGCGGGAAAAAGTAAAAACCATTATCCTCAATTTGTCAGCCGACCTGAAGACAGCGGGTCTGGCGGCCCGGCTCGCCGGGGTGGAAAACATCATTTACCGGCGGGGATTGGCCATCCCGGTAAAAAATACCCTGCTGAACCGCTTTCTGTACAGAAAAGTGATCACCGGAATCATTGCCAATTCCAGGGCCACCCGGGACGCCATACTGGCCAATAATCCCGGATTGATCGATCCGGACAGGATCCATGTGGTATACAACGGGATCAGGATCGGTGAATACCTTGATCGTCCGTCCCGTCCGGTATACCGGAGGAAAGAAGATGTGATCGTTCTGGGGAATTCGGGCCGGCTGGTCCGGCAGAAGGGTCACAAATACCTGCTGGAGATCTGCCGGAAACTCAAGGACGGCGGACTCCGTTTCAGGATGCTGATCGCCGGGGAAGGGAAACTGAGGCCTTTTCTGGAGGGTTATGCACGAGAGCTGGGCATCGGGCGGGAAGTACACTTCCTCGGCTTTATAAAAAATACAAAGGATTTTATGGAGTCACTGGATGTGTTTTTGCTCACTTCCCTCTGGGAAGGTTTCGGTTATGTGCTGACCGAGGCAATGCTTTGCGGGAAACCCGTGGTCGCTTTTGATCTGAGCAGCAATCCGGAGATCGTGATCGACCGGGAGACCGGTTTCCTGGTCAGGGAAAACGATCTTGGGCAATTCGCCGGCAGGGTCATGGAACTTGCCGGAGATCCGGAGCTCCGGAAAAAGATGGGACGGAAGGGTAAGGAAAGGGTTATACAGACTTATGATTATTCGCGGACTTTCGGTCAGGTAAAGGGGATCATTCTGTGACCTGATTCGCTTTTTCAATCCCGTAAGGGGTATATGCCCTTTTCAGCTTCCGGGTCTCGGCGAATATTTTCTCGTTTTCCGTTCCCCGCCGGGTTTTGGGGTGAAACAAGTGGTACTGGATGGCCATGTGCTTGACGGTTTGCAGTTCAATGCCCTTCAGCCTCAAACGGTATTCAAGATCCGTGTCCTCACCCACACCTGCTGCCATGTAACGTTCGTCGAAACCGTTGACTTCCAGGAGATCGCTTTTATACAGGGAAAAATGTGACCCCAGAAGCCCCCGGTCCTTTTTATTGATCAGTTTCCGCATCCAGCGGTTCCGGATATAGATACCGTTCTCGGCATGGCTGGCCCTGCCCCAGATGCTGTCGATCAGGGATCTGAAAAAGATCCTTTCAGGGAATTTTTTTTTCCGCACCTGGCCGGGGGTAAGCCGTGCGGTTTCCCGCTCAGACAGGTAAACCCTGCGACCGGCGATCACCCGGCGGGGCTGCCTGTGCCGGATATGCTCTTCGACCATTCCGGGATGGGGGATGCAGTCCCCGTCTATAAAGATCAGATAGGGAGCGGCTGAATTTTTCACCGCCGTGTTCAGGACCCTGTTCTTTCTCCATCCTTTTCTTTCATGGCGGTGATGGCGGATATCCAGGGGCGATCCGGCCATAAGCTTCTTCAGTTCACCGGCCGTTGCAGGGGGGGAACCGTCATCGGCAACCAGCACTTCAAAATCCCTGAAAACCTGCGTTTCGAGTCCGGCCAGCACCAGTTCCAGAAACCGGATGTTGTTGTAGAATGAAATGATCACACTTGCCCGGATCGTATTCATGAGATCGATGCTTCAAATTTTTTCCTGTCGTGTTTCCACCGTTTGTGGGTCCAGAGCCACAGTTCCGGACGCTCCCGTATGATCTCCTCCAGGCAGGCGATGTAACGGTCGGTGATCTCATGGCCTTTCGTTCCGGCACTGTTTTCCACAAGGGGGATCAGCTCGCATTGATAACGGCCCCGCCGGATCTTGTTGACCTTCATAAAAAAGACGGGATGATCCAGTTTTTTTGCGATCTTTTCAGGTCCGAGAAAAACGGGTGTGTCCTGGTTGAGAAAAGTGGTCCAGTACTGGATGTTTTGCCAGATGGGTCTCTGATCGGCCAGCATGTAGGTCATAACCGGCTGTCCTTTCTTTTGATATTCCAGGATCCTTCGGAGGATTTTTTCCATGGGAACGGGCTCCACTCCGAATTTTGCCCTGAACCGGATAAACAAGCGGTCGAAATATTCATTTTCCAGCGGTTTGTACAATGCAAGGATCTTATGCGGGATATGAAGGGGGAATATCACCGCCCATTCCCAATTTGCATAATGACCCACAACCACAAGAATGCTTTTGCCCTGTTTGTAGAGTCGGTCCAGGGCTTCGTTTTCGCGTATGACAAAACGTTTTTGCCATTCCTCCCGGCTCATATGGAGCATATGGACCATTTCGACGAAATAATCGCAGAAATGGCGGTAAAATTTTTTGGCGATGGTTCGTATTTCCTGTTCTGTTTTTTCGGGAAAGGAATTTTGCAGGTTGCGGAACACCACTTTTTTTCTGTATGGCACCAGATAATAGACAAAAAGGTATAGAATGCCGGAAAAATTGTACAGGCAGGGCAGGGGAAACCATCCTGTCAGCCAGAAAAAGGCGTAGACGGTGTAAAATCCGATGCATTTCAGGATCCTTGACATGCCGGGAGCAGACTTTTTGCTGAAGGTTGCTTATACAAAATTAACAGATAAGACTGATTGGACGGCCTGTTCTGAATGAAAATTGATATTTTTGCCTGAAATCCGTGAACCTTTACCACCGTGAAGTCCGGCAGATCATCCATATTCTCCTCCCGGTTCATATACTGGATCCCGGTCCTGCTTATGGTTCCCGCCCTGCTGATCAATCTGGGGCTCATGCCTTTTATCCTGGATGAAGCAACCCGGGCAGATGTGGCACTGGAAATGATCTTCTCGGGCAATTACATCACCCCCACCATCACCGGCGAGTATTATTACAACAAACCGCCGCTTTTCAACTGGATACTGGTATTGTTCGTGAAAGCCTTCGGAACCATGGATGAGTGGGTGTTTCGTTTGCCCACCGTTTTGAGTCTGTCCGGGTTCGCACTGACCATATATCTGACCGCCGGCCGGAGACCGGGCCGTTTGGCCGGATTCCTGGCTGCTTTTGCCATGATAACCAGTGGCAGGCTCCTCTTTTATGATTCCATGAAAGGATTGATCGACATTACTTTCAGCTGGATCATTTATTCCATGATGATGGTGATCTGCTTTCAGATGAATAAGGAGAAATACTTCCGCTTGTTCATTTTTTCTTATCTGCTGGCTGCCATGGCCTTCCTGATGAAAGGACTGCCAGCCCTGGTATTTCAGGGCATATCCCTGCTGACCGTTTTTATTGCCCGGGGAAGGTTCAGGAAGCTTTTCAGCCTTTCACATCTGTCCGGGATACTGGTTTTCATTGCACTTGTCGGTTCCTATTACCTGGCGTACAGCCGTCACCATTCCGTTATGCCGGTTCTGGAACGGCTATGGTCCGAGTCGGCCACCCGAACTCCCCTGGAAAACCCGGTTTCAGACAGCATATTGCACCTTTTTACCTTCCCCTTTGAATTCATCAAAGATTTCATGCCCTGGACACTGATGGTTGTTTTTTTGTTTGAAAAAGGCCGGTTGAAAAAATTCATCCGGGATCCATTTTTAAAATACAACATGCTGCTTTTCCTGGTCAATATCCTGGTTTACTGGGTGAGTCCGGGCATATATCCCCGCTATCTTTTCATGTTCCTGCCCCTGTTCTTTGTGGTGACCGGACAGGCTTACCTGGAAAGTAACCGGGAAGGCAGTGTTTTGAACCGCGTCTTTGACATTCTGTTCCTGGTTGCGGCCATCCTGGCCGCTTTGCTTCCGCTTACATTTCCCCTGATTGAAAGGATCAGTCCGGTTCCCCATGCATGGCTGAAAAGCCTTTTGCTTTTCGCGGGAACATCTTTTCTGGCCGCGGGTGCCTTGCTGGTCAAAAAACGCAGGATCGTTTTTCTGATGGCTGTCATCCTTGCCCTCCGGATCGGATTCAACTGGTTCATTCTTCCCGAACGGTACAGGAATGCACCGGATGTGGTCTTTAAAAATATGGCGGTCAGGGCCGGTGGAATATCCCGGGGAGAAGAACTGGTTCTGTTTGATGGCTGCATCATACAGGATATGAGCGTCTTTTATATTATGCGTGAAAGAAAGCAAATCCTGGTCAGAAAATACGGGGATGCCAAACCGGGCATCCTGTATATTGTTGATGAGGATCATCATCCCGATCCGCCCTGGGAAATTTTTTACGAATTCAGGACGCCCATCGAATCCAGAAAACTGATGATCATCGAACCGGCTGCCCGGCAGGCAGTTAACCCAGCTCACTGATCCTTTCCAGCCTGGGCAGGTCCAGTATCCGGATCTTCCGGCCGTCGATGGCAATGACCTTTTCGCTGGCGAAGGTAGACAATGTCCTGATGGCGTTGGATGTGGTCATGTTGGAAAGGTTGGCAATATCTTCCCTGGAAAGGTATATTTTGATGGTTGATCCGTCTTCCTCAAAACCATAGGTGTTTTTCAGGAAGATAAGGGATTCGGCCAGGCGGCCGCGGATGTGTTTCTGGGTCAGGGTAACCGTACGGTTGTTCGAAAATCCCAGTTCGGTTGCAAAGGCCCGGATAATGCTCAGTGACAGATCCGGATTTTTTTTCAGCAGTTTATACAAAATCTCTTTGCCGATGTTGCATATTAAGGAGTCTTCAATGGCCACGGCGGTGGCGGTATGGTTTTCTTCAGCGAACAGGGCGCGGTAACCGATGAATCCGACCGGCTTGGCCATTCTTACGATTTGTTCCCTGCCGCCGACACCTTCCTTGAATACTTTGACCTTTCCGTCGGAAAGGCACTGGAGGCCCAAAGGTTTGTCCCCTTCCCTGAATATGATATCGCCCTTTTTGTAATGCTGGCATGTATAATTTTCCTTCAGCAGTTCTTTTTCTTCGGGTGTCAGCACACTGAAAACCGATACAGGATTGTCAATGCAGTTGTCACAGTTGGTCTCCTTCTCGTCGATCATGATTTATATGCTCAATAATTATGTTTTATAACATGCAAATGTATAAAAAATAACAGAGGATTCTGCAATTTGCCGGCGAAAAAATACTACAAGTCTGATTATCAGGGATTGGCGGACTTACGATTTGTAAGTCTGTCAGTCGAATTTTGCCACCAGAGGCATCCGCCGGCCGATACCGAAGGCTTTTGAAGAAATGCGGAGTATGGGCGGGGTCTGGTATCTTTTGTGTTCATTCATGTTTACTTTCCTGATCACATCCCGGGTGGTTTCTTCATCGGTTCCCGACCTGATGATCTGTTTGGCGGATTGCTGAAGTTCAATATACCTGTAAAGAATATTGTCCAGCAATTCATAATCCGGGAGGCTGTCGGTATCTTTCTGACCGGGTTTAAGTTCTGCAGAAGGTGCTTTTTGGAGGATGTTCCCGGGAATGACCTTCCCTTTTTTATTTATAAAACGGGCAAGCCGGTATACATCCGTTTTGTAGACATCCCCGAGCACCGAGAGTCCGCCTGCCATATCCCCGTAAAGTGTACCGTACCCGACGGCTGCTTCGCTCTTGTTGCTGGTATTGAGCAGGAGCATGTTGAATTTGTTTGCAACCGCCATCAGCAGGGTTCCGCGGATCCTGGACTGAATATTTTCTTCCGCCACGTCTTCGGGCAGATCCCCGAAGATGGGATGCAGGCCCTGACGGAATTGGGCAAAAATTTCCCGGATATCCACGATATGGTATCTTACCTTCAGGTTCTTTGCCAGTTCAATGGCATCGGTCATTGAATGTTCCGATGAATACTGGGAAGGCATCAGCAAAACGGTCACATTCTCCGGACCCAGCGCTTTCGTTGCCAGGGCCAGGGAAACCGCCGAATCGATCCCTCCTGACAGTCCGAGTGTTGCCCGTTTAAAGCCCAGCTTGCCGAAATAATCCCGGATACCCAGCACAATGGCATCGTATATTTTTTCTATGATGTCGGTTTGTACCGGGGGCAGGGGGGGAAGCCGGTCAGCGGCCAGGTCTTCAATATTCACATGCCTTGTGCAGGGAACAAAGGATGGCAGCCCTTCCACCACTTCCCCCCGGGGGTTGATGGCCAGTGACGCGCCGTCAAAGATCAGTTCGGAATTGGCACCCACCTGGTTGATATAAAGAATGGGAATCTTGAGTTTCCCGGCCTGGTTCATGAGGATGTTCTTCCTTATTTCGTGGCGGCTGTATGAAAAAGGCGATGCGGCAATATTGACCATCAGGTCAGGATTGAGTCGGCCGATCTTTTTTGCCGGGTCAACGGTATACATCCGCCGTCTGGAAAATTCATTCTCGAGGGGTTGTTCAAACCAGAGATCTTCACAAATAGTTACACCCAGCCGGTATCCTTTGAAACTGAGCAGTTCAAATGTACGGTTGTTTTCAAAGTATCTGTTCTCGTCAAATATGTCATAGGTGGGCAACAGGGTTTTGTGAAAGACCTGCCGGACTTCACCTCCGTGGAGAAAAAAAGCGGAATTGAACAGTTTTTTCCCCTTCTTTTCAGGATTGACGGAAGGAGCACCCACGATGGCCGCGGTGTCGGTGCATATTTTTGCCACCTCCCGGATGCCCCGCTCACAGCGAAGCACGAAATCCTCATGTTCCAGTAGGTCCTGCGGGGGGTAACCGCAAACCGACAATTCCGAAAAAATGACCAGGTCGGCACCCTGCTTCGCAGCATTCCGGATTTCGCCGGAGATGGCACGGATGTTTTGATCGAAATTCCCGATATGAAAATTCAGTTGGACCAGAGCAACTTTCATGCAGTGTTTTTTAGAACAAAATGCCTAGCCGGAGGGTTACGCTTCCCGTGGTGATCCCGAATTCTTCCTTTTGGGCGATATCCAGGAAACCGTTGGTATAATAAACTCCGCTGATCAGGGCGGTGTTTCCCCCGAGGGAATACTCGATCCCTCCACCGATGAAATAGGATGTATTGAACAATCCGGTTTCTTCTATGATGTTCTCGTTTTGAAAATTGATCTCGGTGACATCGGCTGTGGCCCGTACCCGCATCTCGGGCAGAAGGCCCAGATTGGCCCAGAATGTGGTGTACCCTATCTCATTGGACTTGAATTTCAGTCCAACCGGAACGGATATGTACTGGAGCTTGTACGTGATATCGCTGCCTCCCGGAACCGTATCCACCGAACCGTGTACACTCAGAGTGGTCGGATCTTCGAAAAAAAGGACCCCCCCCGTATTTTTTATGGACAAGCCGGTGGAAAATGCATAATACCTGGCAAAGAAGGCATCCATCATCATTCCGAATCCGAAACCGGGACGAACACCATCACGGTTTATGTTCTTTACATCCGGATTCATCCATGAAATGGCCGGGTCAAAAAACACGCTGAACCGCAGGCCTTGCGGAAAAGCCTGCAGGGAGGAAAAAAGAAGGGCAAGGATGAGGATCTTTTTCATGGGCCTTTGTTTTTGCATGATGTTCTGCATTGATCTCCGGGAACAGCCCCACCTGCAAAAATATACAATTTTTTATGTGCCAACGGGCAAAAGATTTCATAACTTTTCCACCATTTTGAAAAGATTGCTGTTTCATGCCTTGAATTCCGGACAATGAGAAAGATCATCGCCGTTTTCATCCTGGTCCTGGCCGTATTCGGTTCCTGCAGGCGGGATCCCTATCAGGTGAATGTGTCAGGCAATGAGGTGGACATTGAGATCAAGCGGTTTGAAAAAGACCTGTTTGCCGTGGACCCGTCGGAGACCGGTCAGGCATTGCCTTACCTGCAAGGGGAATATGGCCGGTTCTTCGAGCTTTTTAACCGGAACATCATCGGGATAGGAAGTCCGGGGAGCATTGCCTATCCGGATTATCTGAAACGGTTCCTGACAGATTACCTGAACAATGAAGTTTACCGGGCGGTTGTGGAAAAATTCGACGATCTCGGTCAGATCGAGGATGACTTCTCCGGTGTATTCAGCCATTACCGGTATTATTTCCCCGACCGGGAAATTCCTGAAGTCATAAGCTTTGTCTCCAGGTTCAACCGTGGCATCGTGGTTGCCCGGGGCATTCTCGCGGTCGGACTGGATATGTACCTGGGCAGGGATTCGAAGTATTATGAGATGCTTGGCTATTATCAGTACCAGCGGGAACGGATGCATCCGGGCAGGATTGTTCCCGACTGTATGTATTCATGGGGTGTGACGGAGTTCGAATACAACGATTCCATCGACAACCTGCTCAGCAATATGATCTATCAGGGCAAGATGATGTATTTTACCAAATCCATGATGCCATCGGCTCCTGACAGTGTTATTATGGGTTTTACCCCTGCTGAAACGGAATGGTGCAGGACATTTGAAAAGCATGCATGGACCCATCTGGTGGAAAGAAAACTACTGTTCGAGACTTCCCCCATGACCATTACCAGGTTCATAAAGGATGGTCCTTTTACCCGTGATTTCGGGCAGAATTCACCGGCCAGGGCTGCCGTGTGGATCGGGTGGAGGATCGTCGAATCCTATGCGCTTGGCCGGAAGGTTCCTCTCGATGAACTGATGTGTGAGGATGATTATCAAAAAATACTGAACCGGAGTGCATACGATCCGTAAAAGGACCGGCATGCAGTCCTGTGCTTTTCCCCGCCACATAAAAACGCGGACTTGCCAATGATTTGCGGCAAAATTTGCGGCTTGCCGGGCCGCATCCGGTTTCGCCTTGTTTTGCAGGCAAAACACCGGACAGGTCCTTGAAAACAGTTTATGAATGCAGGAATCTGAAGGTCAGATAAGCCATCAGTCCGGTTCCGGTCAGCAATGCATCTTCATCCGGGTCGAAGCAGGATGAATGCAGGGGTGCCGGTTTCTTACCCGGTTTTTTGACTCCCAGTCTGTACAATATGCCGGGTATTTCCCGGGTGAAGTGAGCAAAATCTTCCGAGGTCATTCTTTTTTCAAGTTCAAGGACGTTGCCGGGATTCAGGTATTCCCGGGCGAAACCGGCAGCCGGTCCATTGATACCGGGATGATTTACCAGCAGGGGATATCCTTCTACTCTCCTTAGTGTGGATTGTGCACCCATGGCGCCTGAAATGTCTCTGCATATTTGCCGGATCAGCTGAAGGGCCTGAGTGCGCCATTCCTCGTTCATGGTCCGGAAAGTTCCCTCGATCTGTACTTTTCCGGGAAGCACATTGGTGGCACCGTCGGCCACAAATTTCCCGAAACTGAGCACCGTGGGGATCATCGGATCGGCCCGGCGGCTGACCACCTGCTGGAGGCCTGCGATCAGCTGGGAGGCGGCCAGAACGAGATCACTGGTATCCTGGGGCATGGCACCGTGGCCGCCCGGGCCCGAAAGATCAATGAAAAGTTCATCACTGGATGCCATGTACGGGCCGCTGCGGAAGCCTGTCCTGCCTGTTTCCATTTCCGGAAGCACATGCTGGGCCAGTATCGTATCGGGCTTTTTCTTTTTGAATAAACCGGATTTCAGCATTTTGACTGCGCCTCCAGGGGCTTTTTCTTCACCGGGCTGGAAGATGAGCTGGACCGTACCGTTCCATTCCCTGTTCAGTTCGTGTAAAATTTTTCCGCATCCCAGCAGGGATGCCATGTGCATATCATGTCCGCAGGCATGCATTTTCCCCGGCACCCTGGAACTGAACGGCAGACCGGATTTTTCTTCCACGGGCAATGCATCCAGTTCGGCGCGGAGGGCGATCATTTTTCCCCGGGGGTTGTTGCCCCGGATAGTTGCGCAGATGCCGGTTCCGGCAATTCCCGTTTCACAGGGGATCCCGTATTCTTTCAGTTTGCCTGCAATATAGGCGGCGGTTTTATGTTCTTCGAAGGACAGCTCGGGATGTTGATGCAAATGCCTCCGGATCACGATGATCTCTCCAAGATTTTTTTTTGTAATGGACTGTATTCTGTCTTTGTGATCCATGGGTGGTTATTTTTGGAGGATCATTTTGATTCCCGCGATGATCATAAGGACACCGAATGCTTTTCTGAGGGTTGCGTCAGGCAGACTGATGGAGGCGAGAGAACCCAGATAAACTCCTGCAACGAAGGCAATGATCACAAATATGGCGAAACGGATGTTGATATATCCCGCTTTATAATAGTTGATCGCTCCAAGAAGGACTACCGGGAGCACCATGACGGCCAGACTCGTTCCCTGGGCCTGGTGCTGGGAGAGGCCCATAATGAAGACCAGGGCCGGGACCATTATGATGCCGCCGCCTACCCCGAAAAAGCCGCTGACCATCCCGGCAAGCAGACCGATCATCATCAGGGTAAAAATGGTGGAAGGGCTCATGATTGATAATTTTGATTTTTCTCTAAAAATCCAAAGATAAGGAAAAGTAGAAAATTCTGGGAAGGATTACGTTGTTCTCAATGCCCCAGGCCCAGTCAAAACGAACAAAATAACCCAGCAACATGGCCCTTATGCCGGCTCCGTAACCCGCCACAATGGGATCACGGTTGGTATCGATGGTTACGGTGATGGGGCCGCTTTCAAGTATTTCCGTATCGTATGCATTTTCTTTGGCATACGGGTGGGGGCCGCTCCATGCCGTGCCAATATCGAAGAATCCCACCAGCTGAAGATTGTTCCAGAAATTGGAACTGATGGGATGGTTGGCAAAATAACGGATCACCGGCCAGCGGATCTCGGAATTGAACACGGAGAAACGGTCCCCGTTGCGGATGTTCTGGGTAAAACCGCGCATGTTGGTGGCCAGGGTCTGGTATGCATAGTTTTTGGAATAATCGACGGGAATGGAGCGGTCGAAGGTTTCCACCCGGGGATTGAGCTTTGTCCAGTTGTCCACGCTCCCCAGGTAATATATCAACCTTGCCGATCCGTAGGATGCGCTTGCAGCGAACCGGTTGGCCCAGATCAGGGTTCTGTGTATCCTGATATAGTTCCGGAAATCTGCCCCCACAACAAACAGGTTGTCACGCACGCCGTTGACCTGTTTATATGCTTCGGAGAAAATTTTATAACGGGTTCCGTGGTAAAGGTTCAGTCCCAGGTCACGGGTATTGTCAAAAATGTACTCGAATTTCAATCCGGCCCAATAGCGGTTGTAATTGTCCTCGTTCAAATTTTTCAGATCGGTGGAAAGGAACACGTTCCGGTCATATCTTCCGCTGAGGGTTGTTTTGAGGGATGTGACCTGGTTGAAGGGCCATCTCAGGCTGAAGAGTATCTGGTTCGAGTGTGTTTTGACCAGTGCATTCGCAGCAAGGTTCTTGAATGCCTGCCTGTGAAATATGATCTGCCTGTCCAGTCTTTTTTTCAGGTTCTCAAAACTGAGCAGGTATTCATTGCTGTCAAAATCTGAAGAAAAACGCACCCCGCCCACGATCTTGTAATCTTCGAAAAGATCATTGGTTCCCAGCTTGAAAAGCATATTGAAGCCCGGGTTATAATAAACGGCGCCTCCCGTGAACGGCTGGTATGATTCGTTCAGGAAGTTGAAGTCGATCTGGTTGACAATATGATTGATGTAAAAGGATGTTTCATATATCCGTATGTAGGGCCGGATCAGCGTATTCGTGTCCAGGACCACATTTACATTTACATTGTCCCCGCTCAGCTTTTCGTTGTAGTAGTTCAGTTTCTCCTGTTCGAAAACATAATTGTTGATCTCGATCTTGTCGCTTCCCAGCCGAAGGGTGTCCTGATTGCCGGTGATCAGCCGGTTGTCCCGGATATTTTCAATATGGATGACCTCCTCTTCCATTTGTCTCAGACTGTCCTGGCGGGCCAGCATTTCGGAATGCTCTTTTCTGAATTCGGTTTTGACAAAATCCCCCTGGAAGGCATTTTCCCGTTTGACCAGCTCTCCTTGAAAAAGTTTGTATCTCCCGTCATGATATATGATCTCTCCGTATGTACCTGTTTCAGGATTGATGTCCTGACCGAGAATATTACGGGAGTAATTGGTAACCGGGTATGATTCTGTAAAATAACGGTAATGGGTAACGGTATCGATGAAACTGATGGTGCTGTCGTATTGGGCCACGAACCGGTTGAAAATCCCGTTCCGGTCGCTCAGATAGGTGAATTCGTTCCGTTCGGTTTCATAAGGTTGTATGTCGTTGTCACAGCCTTCATCGGAAACCTTTCTGATCCTGGGCGGCTTGCCCGGCTCCCTGTCATAATCCGCCAGGTACATGTCGTAGGTAAAGTATTTGCTGTACAGGGGCTCTCCGTCCACAAAAGCAAAAGCAGAATCCGCGGGCCGGTTTGAGGTGAACAGTATTTGTTTGGAATCGTTGACAAAGCGCGGATGATGATCGTCGTATATATCATCCGTTATTTTTTCATTGGTGCCCGCTGCAATATTGTGTACATAGATATCCGTCTGGCCCTCCACCACCCCGGAAAGGACCAGTTTGAATCCGTCCTCCGAATATCTGAAATCCAGCACTTTTTCAAAATGCAAAAGATTTATGGATGTAATTTCCCTGTTTTCGAGGGTATAGTAATTGAGTCGCAGCTGACCTTCTTCTTCGGTGATAAAGGTCAGGATCCTGCCTGTCGGATGCCAGGCCAGGACCGGATATGTATAATCGGGGATCTGGTCCAGGCGGTGCCCTTTCCTGTAAATTTTCTTTTTTTTGCCGGTTTGACTGTCATACAGCCAGATTTTGTACTTTCCCGATTCATTGGTGACAAACGCGATATGCCTGTCACCGGGGCTGATCCTGATTTGCTCGTATACCTTTTTCGGCCGGGTCTTTTTCAGGATCTTTCCTGTTTCCGGCAGATTTCTTTCTGTGTCAGGTTCCTCGAAAAGATTCTTGTAGTATGCCTGCCATTCACGGGACAATTCCTTGATATTCAGTCCGAGCACATAAAGGAACCCGCTGTTTGAATTCTTGTTGATGCGGGTGAGATAAATGATGTTGGGTATTACTGACTTCCCGTAGTTTTCTCCGATAAACCTCCAGAAGGAATGCCCGGCATAAATGGCATCCTGTCCGGTCAGCCGGTTGAAACGGACATATCTGCCGCTCAGGATCCCGTCCTTGACATGGTTCTCCAACTCGAAATCCCATCCCCGGGCCACGTAGGAGATCAGTCCTTTCAGATACCAGTCCGGCAAATTGATCAGGGTTGAATTGGCCACATTCTGGCGCAGGTCATTTCCGTATATCATCTCGTTGATCAGTATTTCGGTGACCGATGCGGTGATCTGTTCCTCAAGTTCCTTGTGGTCTCCCTGGAAATATACGAATACTTTATTCCGGAGGATCCTGGTTGCCCCGCCGGTATTGTAATCCTCCTTCCCGGTAATGAGTCCGATGTTGCTCTGCCTGTAATCGGTTAGTTTATTGTACACGATGAAGATCAAACGTTTCTCCAGGGTGTAGTCGAAAAAATTCTCCACCCGGTGGATCTCCTCCCGGAGGTAATCGGCCGTGTACTGGGCAAGTGCTTTCCCGTTCTGATTGAAATAAACATCGTACTTATCATACCGGTAAAAATACCAGTAAAAATCGTCGTATTGCACCCTGTTCTTCCCGAAGGTCATCTGGTGGCCGTTATAGAACTGGGCGTCCAGATGCAAACCTGTCAGGAAAAAAAGAAGGGCAGGCAGAAGAATGTGTATATTGGCCTTTTGAACCATGGGCAAATATGAGGGTAAATTTAAACAATATTCCTGCCTGTGAAACCTTATTACCGGAATCCAGTATAAGTATGTATTGAAAACAATTAATTTATTAAATTTGTTGCTCCGAATGCAATGATTTATTGTTTTCCGCGTTTTCCGCCGTTGCAATTCTAACAAAAAATACAGGTCATGAAAAAGGCATCATTGATCGTTGTTTCATGTGTTTTACTGATCGCCGGAACCGGGCATGCACAACAAAAAGAAGCGAACATATCCTTTAACAAAACCGTTCATGATTATGGCAAAATCAATGAAGAAGACGGAAATGTAACCCATAGATTCGAATTCACCAATACGGGGAGCGTGCCGTTGATCATTACCCGGGTACGGCCGTCCTGCGGATGTACATCTTCCTCCTGGACGCGTGAGCCCGTATTGCCCGGAGACAAGGGATACGTGGGTGCTACCTATAATCCCAAAAACCGCCCGGGTCCGTTCAACAAAAGCATCAAAGTGGTTTCCAATGCCGGAAATCCCAATACCATTCTCAGGATAAAAGGCGATGTCATCCCCAAAGAGAAGACTGTTGAAGATATTTACCGGTACAGCCTGGGCAATATCCGCCTGATGTCCAACCACCTGAGTTTTGCCACAATTTATAAAGGCCGGGAAAAAAAAGCAACATTGGGCATGATCAATGTTTCTTCGCAGCCGGTCAGGGTATCTTTTGAAAATGTGCCCGGATATCTTTCCCTTACACCCGATCCGCCCGTCCTTCAGCCGAACCAGAAAGGGACCATCGAAGGCATATATGACGGGGAAAAGGTCAATGACTGGGGATTCGTTATCTCCCGCGTATATGTGTTGCTTGACGGCCGGCGTGAGCCACAGAACCGCCTCACGGTCAGTGCGACCGTTCAGGAGGATTTTTCAGGACTGACCCCGGAGGAGCTGGAGAATGCCCCCGTATTCAAGGTAAAAGACCCGGTTTTTAATTTCAGTACCATCAAGCGGGGTGAGAAAGTGGAACACGAGTTTCTGGTGACCAACAATGGCAAATCCGATCTGATCATTCGCAAAGTGAGGGCCAGTTGCGGTTGTACTGCCGTTCGCCCCGAAAATGAAGTGATCGGTCCGGGAGAAAGCACAAAGATCAGGGTCATTTTCAATTCAGCCGGCCGGTTGGGCAAACAGAACAAAACCGTTACGGTGATCACCAACGATCCCGAAAATTCCCGGGTCATTCTCTGGATCAAAGGCAATGTGACCGATCAGGGTTGATCATCTATCCGGCTTCAGATACTGTTTGAGTAATTTCCGGGCCGCCTCAAAAGCGGTCATTTGCTGATCCAGCACCTTTTTTTCTAATGCTTTGAGATTTTTTTGTACACGGGGGTGCGTGTAAAAATTCTCTTTCAGCATTTCCTGGAGGAAAGCCTGGAACCAGTATTTGTGTTGTTGGTTTCTTTTTTCCCCGAAATACCCGGTGTTTCTGGTGAATGCAATGTATTCCCTGACGGTGGTCCATACATCATCGATGCCTGTTTTGTCGATTGCCGAACAGGTCAGGACCCTGGGCTCCCATCCTGACGGTGAAGGAGGATACAGGTGCAATGCGTTCCTGTATTCCCGGCGGGCGATTTCCGCCTTTTCAAGATTGGCTCCGTCTGCTTTGGTAATGGCGATGATGTCGGCCATTTCCATGATCCCCCGTTTGATCCCCTGCAATTCGTCACCTGCCCCGGCGAGCATCAGAAGAAGAAAACAATCCACCATGGAATGAACGGTGGTTTCGGATTGACCCACCCCCACGGTTTCTATGAAAATATGGCTGAATCCGGCCGCTTCACATAAAATGATCGTTTCCCGCGTTTTTCTTGCCACGCCACCGGGCGCACCGCCGGTAGGAGAAGGCCTGATGAACGACAGGGGATCTGCTGCCAGGTCTCCCATTCTTGTCTTATCGCCGAGGATGCTGCCTCCTGAACGTTCACTGCTGGGATCGATGGCAAGGACCGCCAGTTTATTGCCTGCGGATGTGATCTTTTTCCCGAGTACTTCAATGAATGTGCTTTTCCCGACACCGGGGACTCCGGTAATGCCGATCCTTAACGAATTGCCGGCATAAGGCAGGCATCCCTCGATGATCCGGGAGGCGACGGACTGGTGAGCGGGGTTCGTACTTTCCACCAGGGTGATGGCCTGACTGAAAATGCTGCGGTTCCCTTCCAGAATGCCCTGAAGATACTCCCCGGGCTTCAGTATTTTTTTTCTGAGCCTGCTGAACCGCTGAAGGGCATCCTCATTGAAAGAATCCGGACGGCGGGATTCCCCGGGGGATTGTTTGTATTCGGATTTCTTTTTTCCTTCCATGACCGATGCTTTCTTCATAAGGTTGCCGGCTGAAACAGCTACTGGCCGGGCAGCTTGACTGATTTTTCAGATCCTGATCCCCATGACCAGGATATCGTCCACCTGGTTTGTATCGGCCATCCAGTCGCGCAGCGTATCAAGGAGTATGGTTTTCTGTTCCTCCATGGGTTTCGAATGGATGTTCAGCAGCAGTTGCTTGAAATTCTTGATCATGAATTTTTTCCCTTTGGCCCCCCCGAACTGGTCAGGATATCCGTCTGAGAAAGTATATATCCTATCTGAATTACGGACCCTGAGGTTGTGCCTGGTGAAGGGTTCTTTCGCGCGTGTGTGGATTCCGATGGGCATCTTGTCGGCTTTCGCTTCGATCAGTTCGCCGTCACGGATGAGAAAGAGCGGGTTGTTGGCCCCGGAAAATTCCAGTTCATTGGTTTTTGTATCCAGGATGAAGATGGCCACATCCATCCCGTCCTGGGATTCCCCTTCTTTCCCGGTCTGGTGCAGGGATCTTATCACGTGCTCTCTAAGTTCGTTCAGTATTTCATCCGAATGAATTTCTCTTTGCTTGCTGATGATCTCGTTCAGGAAAGCGATCCCCAGCATGCTCATAAAGGCTCCGGGCACACCATGGCCAGTACAGTCTGCGGCAACACTGATCACCTTGCCGTTCTTTTCGGTTATCCAGTAGTAATCCCCAGATACGATGTCCCTGGGCATATAAAGGATAAAACGTTCGGGGAGAAGGTTCCGGATATAGTCCCCCGGGGGCAGCATGGCGGTTTGTATCCTGCTGGCATATTCGATGCTGTCGGTGATCTCTTTCTTTTGCTCGGTGATGAGTGCATTTTTCTGGGCCAGCTCACGGTTGGCCTTTCTTCTCAGGTTGTTCTGACGGATCAGCAGGACCACGAACACCGAGATAACCGCAAAGCCCATAATGAAAAAGAAAATGGCCATTCTTTGCTGCCTGATCCGGGTCTCCTGAAGGGCCTTGTCTTTCCTGAGCAGCTCGTTTTCCCTTTCCTTGACTTCGGTCTCGTACTGGACCTGCAGTTCACTGATCTGTTCCTGCCGGTCTTTCATGAAGATGCTGTCCTTTAAATTGGTGTGTATTTTATAGTAGTCGAGGGCTTTTTTGTAGTTGCCCTGTTTTGAATACACGTCCGAGAGCAGAGCATAAATGTCCTTGATGGTATTCCTGACACCGATCTGGGTGGCGATTTCCAGGCTCTGGTTCAGGTAGTCAAGCGCCTTGCCGTATTCACCGAGGGCTTTATAGATCTCCCCGATCCTCAGCAGGGAGTTGGTGATCTCATTGTCGTTGCCCAGTTCCCTGCTGATCTCAAGGGATCTCTGGAAATATTCCAGGGCCTGGTTCAGTTTCCCGGAATGCAGGTAGGCGATCCCGATGTTGTTCAACGACTGGGCAATTCCCTGTTTTTCATTGAGTTCTTCCCGCAGCTCCAGGGATTTATGGTGGAATTCGAGAGACTTTTTAAATATTCTCAGGAACCTGTCGTTTTCCACTGCCTTGACGGAATCCCTGAATTCCGGCCCCATAAGCTTGGCCAGTGAATCGGAGGCCATTTTTGTGTACAGGATGCCCATATTGTTGAAGGTGGTGGCAATTTCCCTTTTGTCATTCATTGCTTCACTGATCTCCAGCTTTTTCTGGTGCATTTCCAGGGCTTTGTCATAAAAATTCTGGATCTCATAGATGATGGCCATGAGGTTGTATACGGCAGCGATGCCCCCTTTGAAGTCTATTTCCTGGAATATTTTCAGGGCGTCCTGGAGATTTTGCAGGGAAACTTCATATTTTGCCAGATAATAATAGGCATTGGCCAGACGCAGAAGACTGACCCCCATTCCGTACCGGTCCCCGCTTTCTTTCCGCAATTCATATGATTCCTGGTAATATTCGGTGGATTTTTCAAATTCACCCCAGTTGAAATAGATCAGCCCGATGCTGCTCAGTGCCCTGGAAACGTTCTTGCTGTCCTGGTTTTCCCGGCTGATCCCAAGGGCCTGCTCATATTTTTCCAGGGCCTTTTCAAATTCACTCTGGCGGCGGAAGCAGTTGCCCAGGGTCAGAAGGGCCTGGGTGCGTATGGACGGATCCCCGATCCGGGTGGCTGTTTCCAGGGACCGGTTTGCATGCTCTATGGCTGTTGAATACTCACCAAGATAATAATATGCATGGCTGATCTGGTAAAGGGCTCTGGCCATGCCCGTTTCAAGGTTATTCTGTTCGGAGACTTCTAAGGCCCTTCTGAAGCTTTCCAGTGCATCTTCGTCCTTTTGTTCGGAAAGGAGGTTTTTGCCCTTGTTCAGCAAAGCCTCCGTTTCCTGTCCGAAATCCTGCAGATGCCTGGCAAGGGAAATGGCCTGATTGGCATATTCAATGCCGATATCTGCATCCCGTTCAAGATATGCGGATGACAACTGGTTGCAAAGTTCCAGTTTTTCCCGGTCATTTTCCGCTTCACTCAGCTCGACCAGCAGGCTGTCGATCCGGCTCACTATTCCGGCATTATCCTGTGCGCCACAATACATGTGGCTCATGGCCAGAAGGAAGGCAATCAGGAACCGCACAAAAATGGGCCGGAAGATCATCGGGGGAAGTTTAGCCTGTTTCCTGCAAAAATAAGATATCTTTTGATAATAGAAAGGCCCGGGTAAGAATGGATGACCGGGAAGCGGTCATTTTGACGAAATCAGGGGACTGTATATGCGGTTAGAAAGCCGGTTTTTATCTCCATTTACTATCAGATTATTATGCAATAAGATATTGTGGATCAGTAGATAAAATGATTTTATCTGAATTCCGGCATGATGTCTTTTTTTTGATAAAATGTTCAACACGGGGCTCTTTTTTTCAGTATATTTACCAAATCATGGGAATATTATGCAAAACCGGCAAGTTATGAGAAAATATCTACCCCGAAAGAAATTATCGAATATCATATTCCTGGCAGCAACCCTCCTGTTCCTCCCGGGTATTAAACAGGAATCAAATGCAGCAAGCATCATTACCGGACATCCCAGGGATGTCCAGGAATGTGAGTATTATACGGGAGATGTTGTTTTCTCCTGTACTGCACAAAAAGGTTCAAGTTTTCAATGGCAGGAATATGTTCCTGACGAAAAGACATGGATATGGAAAGATATGTCAGATGATCCAAGCGGTAAAATCATTATATCCGGGGCAACCACAAACACGCTGACCATAACCTTTACCAAGGACCATAAGCTGGGCACCACTGACCAGAGAAGCTTCAGATGCAAGGTCACTTATTTGCGTACCACCGAATATACAAATTCCGCACTGCTGTATGTGGTGGTTTCTCCGGATGTAACCAACCAGCCGGATGCCACCACCAAAAATGTCGGAGAGACGGCTACATTCAGTGTCTCCGTTTCCGGGGATTCTCCTTCCTACCGATGGTACAGGTATTACGGAGGTTTGTGGACAGCCATATCAGGAGCGACCGGCACTTCCTACATAACCCCGGCCCTGACCATGGATGACGACGGGGCTTACTACCGGTGCAAAGCATCGAACAGTTGTGGATATGAATACAGCAGGAGTGCCCTGCTCACTGTAAAAAGACCGGTATCCGTCACCGACCAGCCGGATGATGTGACCAAATGCCCCGGAAAGGGAATAACCGTAAGCTTCAGCGTAACCGTTTCCCCGTCCACGGACATCGGGTACCAGTGGCAGCTTAATACCGGATCGGGATGGTCCGACATTCTCAATGCAACCAGTTCAACCTACTCGAGGTATTTCAACCCGCTTACCACTTCATATAACGGATATGCTTACAGATGCCATATCATCAACAACCTGGGGGACGACGTGATCAGCAATACGGCCTATCTGTATGTGAATTCACCACCCTCCGGTTCAACACAACCGGTTTCCGCGGAAAAAAGGACGGGCGAGAGCGTAAGCTTCAGTTACACGGCCACGGGAACGGCCCCCATTTCCTATCAGTGGAAAAAATGGAACGGCAGCAGCTGGGCCAATATCAGCGGGGCCACCGGAACCACGTATTCGATCAGCAGCATCGCCCTGGCGGATTCAGGGTATTACCGGTGCATGGCCACCAACACCTGTGGCTCTGCCTATTCGAATACGGCCACCCTGACCGTATATGAGCCATTGAGCATAACAACCCAGCCTGCAAATGTGACGGAATGCGAAGGTTTCATCGGGGATGTTATGTATGCGGTGGAAGGATTGCCTTCATCAGGAAAAACTTACCAGTGGCAGGTCATGGAACCGGCAGGCAGCTTTGTGAATATCCCGGAAGGCAGCGGAGGCAAGGAGGATACACTGGTCATTCCCTTCGATCCCCTGACCATTGATTACAACGGGTACGCCTACCGCTGCATCCTGTATGACCCGTTCGGGGACAGCCTGGTGAGCAATTCGGCATACCTGTATGTGGATGAGGTCCCTGCCGTTACCTCACATCCCTCCTCTGCCACCAAGGATGTTGAAGAAAGCGTAACCTTCAGCGTGTCGGCCACGGGAACCCCGCCGCTTGCATATCAATGGCAGGAAAACGGGGGCAGCGGATGGACCGGCATATCCGGTGAGACGGGAACATCCCTTACCATTGTGTCAGTCGACCTGATCGATGCCGGGGATTACCGCTGCCTGGTGGGCAATGCATGCGACACGGCGGAAAGCAATGCCGCCACCCTCACGGTCAACCAGCCTGCCTATGACGACGGGTGGTTTGCACAGACCTCCGGCACCAGCAAAAACCTCAGAAATGTACAATTTATCTCGGAATTGGAAGGCTGGGCAGTAAGCGATGACCCTGATTTGCTGTTGCATACCGAAGACGGGGGGGGAACCTGGTCATCCGTATATACAGAGGATGCAGGCAATAACGGGTTGATGGATCCCTATTCCTATTGCGGGATTTACTTCACAGATGCCCAGCACGGATTTGTGGGCACCCACAACGGATATGCCTATACCGTTGATGGCGGTGTAACGTGGGCGGAAAAAAATATTGCCACGGAGATCGGCCTGGGAGGAGATTTCAATACCAGCAGTGTTTACTTTGTGAATGCTGACACGGGATGGCTGGCCGGGGATGACGGACTAATTGCCATCACCAGGGACGGAGGTGCGACATGGGAAAAGCAAAACTGGAAGTACGATGAGGACAGGGTAACCGATGCAAATCTTTCTTGCATATACTACGTGAACGATACCACCGGCTGGATCGGAGGGGCCGGAGGAGTGATTATTTCAACCACAGATGCCGGAGAAACATGGACTTTGCAAAGTACACCGGATGATTATACGGTACGGGACATTGATTTTGTCAATGCGGATACCGGATTTGCCGTTTCCACCTACGAAAACGGAAATTCCTACCGGTCTCTGCTGAAGACTGAAAACGGAGGGGATACATGGACAAAGATCGATGATTATTCCATGCCTGACATGAGTTATTACAGTATAGATTTTGTTGATGCGCTGAACGGTTGGATCGCCGGCCATTACAGTTCCGATGGAAAGATTATCAAAACCAGTGACGGAGGATATACCTGGTATGAGCAATCAGTTGAGAATCCAAACAGATTATTTGATATCAATATGATCGATGCAAATAACGGCTGGGCAGTCGGATCTTCCGGTTCGATCCAGCGTACGGCCACGGGCGGTTGCCTGAATCCTACGGTGAACCTGCGTGAGGACAAGGAATTCTGTGCGGGTGATGTCTATGAGCTTGTGGCCGACACTTTTGCCCAGAATGTCAATTGCACCTATGACTGGGGTTCGGGTCCCGCTTCCGGCAGGCTGACTGTCACCGAATCGGGAATCTGCCATGTCGAGGTCACCAACCTTTGCGGGGTTTCCGCTTACGATACGGTGGAAATTACCTTCAATCCGCTTCCGGATGCCCGGGCCGGGGAAGACACCGCCATTTGTGAAGGGGGATCCGTTCAGTTAATGGCTTCGGGAGGTGGGCTGTACAGATGGTATGATACTCCGTATCTGGATGATCTGGAGATTCAGAATCCCATAGCCACTCCGCCTTTGGGCGTCACCCAGTTCATCGTGGAAGTGACCGGATCCCGGGGCTGTGCCAATACGGATACGGTGGAGGTTACCGTGAATCCGATACCCGATTCGAAATACAGCATACAGGATTATGTATGCGGGGCCGATACGGTCAACGTATTCTATACCGGTGATTACAGGAACGGCAATTTCACCTGGGACTTTGACGGTGCGGAAATAATCGAAGGTTCGGGCGCCGGTCCGTATAAGGTCAGATGGGGTGTGCACGGACTCAAAGAGGTGTCTCTGCGAGTGGAACAGGACGGTTGTACTTCGAAAGACAGCACCCGTTATATTTCGGTGGATCCCGTTCCGCAATCTGATTTCAGCATACCGGATTCGGTATGCGGGAATGCGCCTGTATTCATTTCCTACAACGGCATTGATTCCCTGGGTGCAACTTTCAGCTGGGACTTTGACGGAGGAGATACCATATCCGGCGCAGGTTCAGGGCCCTATGAGATCTCATGGAATGATCCCGGCCAGAAAGTTGTTTCTTTGCAGGTGATCCAGGGCAACTGCATGAGTCATTCAACAGACACCATCAGTGTATTTGCCGTGCCCACGGCGGATTTCACCATACCGTCCACCGTTTGTGGATCGGGCGATGTCATGGTCCGCTATACAGGCAATGCCTCGGACAATGCAACCTATACATGGGATCTGGGCGATGCAGCAGGTACTCCGGCCGTGGATTCCTTCCGGGTAAGCTGGGATACCGCAGGTGTACGCTATCTCAAATTCGTGGTTGAGGAGAACGGATGCCGTTCCGACACAAACACCCGGGAAATCTCGGTCAATCCCATTCCCGAGTCCAGTTTCCTTATGAAAAAACGGGTTTGCGGAGATGACCAGGTACAGATCTCCTATATAGGGAATGCTTCCAACACGGCGGCTTATGACTGGTCGCTGGACGGGGGGACCATCCTTGACGGGGATACGGCTGCCAATCCGCAGGGTCCGTTCTACGTTGCCTGGGCCACCGGAGAGACCAAAAAGGTCACCCTTCAGGTCACCGAGAACAACTGTGTGGCCGAACGGGATACGAATCTGATCACGGTGGCCTATCCCTATGAGGATGAGACCATCTGCCTGATCACCATCGACCTGGCGACCGGCAAGAATATGGTGGTCTGGGAGAAAACGGAGGATCCGGGCATTGATTCCTACAATATTTACCGGGAAAGCAATGTGACCGACGTATACACACTGATCGGAAACGTGGATGCCGACAGCCTGAGTATATTCGTGGACATGGGCTCCGAGCCCAGAAACAAACAGCACCTGTACAAGATATCCGTGGTGGATACATGCGGCAGGGAATCTGCCAAGAGCCCTTATCACAAAACATTGCTGCTTCAGTATGTCAGTTCGGTCGAAGGGGTGAATATGAACTGGGGTGAATATAAAGTGGAGAACGGAGACATGAAGTTCAACAGCTACATCATTTACAGGGGCAGCGATACGGCAAGCCTTTCTCCCGTTGATACGGTATCGGGCAGTTCCAACCGGTTTACAGATACCGAACCGGATGCTCTGGCCGGCAAACGCTGGTACAGGATTGCCGGGGTCAAGCCCACCCCGTGCGTACTGACGGTTAATGACGGAAAGAAAGCCGATTCAGGACCTTTCAGCCATTCATTATCCAATCTGGAGGACAACCGGCTCCAGAGCACGGGCGTGGAGCAACTGACCGAAAACCCGGATGGTTTTGCCGTCTTCCCGAATCCGTTCCGGCACAACACCAATTTGGTCTATACACTTGAAAGACCGGCATTCGTGCGGATGGAGATATTCAACATCCTGGGTGCACGGATCAGTCAGTTGGCCAACGAAGTGCAGCAGCCGGGCGAATATCATTACACACTGAGTGCGGATGAATTGCCCGTGACCAGCGGACTTTGGTATGTGAAACTGACCATCGGTGATCAGATATACACAAGGAAACTGATCCTGACCAAATAAAATAAAGGCAGGCTTCCGTTTATACCTGCCTTTTTCCCCTCCTTTGTTTTCAGATCGAAAAAATCTGGTAAATTTGCCAGTAATCAAAATCACATCTATGGATTATGACATCATCATCATCGGCAGCGGCCCGGGAGGCTATGTGGCTGCCATCCGTGCCGCACAGCTCGGTATGAAAGTCGGCGTTGTGGAACGTGAATCCCTCGGGGGAGTATGCCTGAACTGGGGATGCATCCCCACAAAAGCATTGCTGAAAAGCGCCCAGGTCCTTGAATATATCAACCATGCCGGGGATTACGGCATTCAGCTGAAAGGAGAGGCAACTCCTGATTTTGCCGGGATGGTGAAAAGAAGCCGTGAAGTGGCCGGAAAAATGAGCAAGGGAGTACAATATCTGTTTAAGAAGAACAAAGTCGGGGTACTAAAGGGTACAGGCAGGATCAGCGGTAAAGGGAAAGTGGAAGTGGAGGATCAGGACGGGAAAAAAACAGAATACAAGTGCGGCAGTATTATCATTGCCACCGGCGCACGTTCAAGAGAACTGCCCAACCTGAAACAGGACGGGGAAAAGATCATCGGCTACCGGAAGGCCATGTCCCTGGACAAGCTTCCGGAATCCATGCTGGTGTTGGGATCCGGAGCCATCGGCAGCGAGTTTGCCTATTTTTATCAGGCCCTGGGTGCCCGGGTGACCCTGGTCGAATATCTTCCCAATGTAGTGCCCCTGGAAGATGAAGAAGTGTCCAGTCAGCTGGAGCGCTCCTTCAAAAAATCCGGCATGAAGATTTACACCGGATCCACCGTCGAATCGGTCGATACCAAAAACGGCAAATGCAAATCTGTGGTCAGTACCCCGAAGGGAAAAGAAACGGTGGAGACCGACATTGTGCTATCTGCTGTGGGCATTACTCCCAATACGGAGGGGGCCGGACTCGAAGAGGCGGGTGTGGAGCTGAAAGACGGCAGGATACGGGTGGATGAATTCATGAAAACCAGTGTGGATGACATATATGCCATCGGCGATGTGGTCCCCGGTCCGGCCCTGGCCCATAAAGCTTCGGCTGAAGGGATATTGTGTGTGGAAAAGCTGGCCGGACTCGATCCGTCGCCTGTCCGTTATGACAACATTCCCGCCTGCACCTATACCAGTCCGGAAATCGCCTCTGTGGGTATGACGGAGAAGCAGGCCAGGGAAGCCGGATACGAGATCAGGGTTGGCAAATTCCCGTATACCGCATCGGGAAAGGCCAATGCCGCCGGACAAAAAGAAGGATTCGTCAAGATGATATACGATGCCGGATACGGGGAATTGCTCGGGGCCCATATGATCGGGGCCAATGTAACCGAAATGATCGCTGAAGCGGTGGTGGCCAGGAACCTGGAAACCACCGGGCACGAAATGATCAAGTCCGTTCACCCCCATCCCACCATGTCCGAAGCCATCATGGAAGCCTCTGCAGCCGCCTTCGGAGAGGTGATACATCTATAAGACCCTTAGCTACAATAGCCGATAAAGAAATTAAAAAATAATAAGGACACTTTCTCACTAAAAGACATTGCCCTGCTGACAGATAACTTTACCGCACCGTATCAGCAACACGTTGTATCTTAACGAAAGCAACCGAATGACTTCTTTCCATGATAGATTATGCTCTTCTGATAATTACTGATTCCGGAAAGTCAATAAAAAAAGTACTATATCACGGTTGACAAGGCCGTACTAACCCGAAATCCTACGAAAACGGACGACTAAAAAGAATAAGGGTCAATGCATAAAGAAATTTTTATTTGATTTTGCCTGAGTAGAACGAGCCAATTTGTAAGTCATGTGCTTTTAGCTGTGAAAAAATATAGCCAAAAATCTGACCGCCTTCGTCAAACATGCAAAATCTACTGTTTTTGCCAGCCCACACACAAATTATTAATTATCCATTTTAAATGTAAATTTGTGATTGATTATGCTAAGTCCATTATCAAAGTATTTCACAGGAATAGGAGCTAAACGACTAAGCGATGTAGAAGTAACCCCGGACGTTTCAAATCAGCATGAATTCAATGGAATAGCAGAGTTTAAGAAAATATTTGGCACAGAAAGAATCAATTTTCAGGGGTATTTCATATACATGACGGATGATGAAGAAAAAATTGTTAAAGAGTCCGGGAAGCTGCTGACATGGTATGATGCCCGTAAGAACCATCCTGAAAGAACTGAATACAGGCTTTACTATTCCACCAATCCTGTAATTGACGCAGCTGTTGCCGGTGATTTGGTCGTAATCGGGCAAATCGGTGAAAACAAACTGGCGGTAGTTGTTGCCCCTCGGGGTTCCACATCCGAGCAGCAGTTATTATGGCTTTTTGGTCTTGCAGAGGTGGGGGAAAAATTCGTTATCCGAGACTTTACCGAAAAAGATACAGAACTCAACTTTGCAGGGCGTTACATTATTACATCGTTGGGATTCGAAGTTCCTGACACTGCACCTGACTTTCTGGAAGAACTCATTAACTTGTTTGATGCCGGTTTCCCGGCAACCGCTAAGTTCTCTGCTTATGCACGTTCCACACTCACTGATGTATCGCCAATGGAGGAACCCGACAATGCCCTGATGGCTTGGCTGGAACGGGAAGAACTGCTTTTCAAAACACTAGAAAAACACATAGTGGCCCAAAGGTTACAACAGGGTTTCGGTGCACAGGGAACCGATGTTGATGAGTTTATTTCCTTCTCTTTAAGCGTTCAGAACAGAAGAAAATCAAGAGCCGGTTTTGCGTTTGAGAATCATCTGGCACACATCTTTGACACCAGTGAAATTCAATACTCAAGAGGGGCAAGAACTGAACGGAACAACAAGCCCGATTTTCTCTTTCCGGGCATAAGATATTATCACGATACAGGGTTTGCGACACAACTGTTGACCATGCTTGGCGTTAAAACCTCTGCAAAAGAACGTTGGCGGCAGGTTCTGGCAGAAGCAGACCGCATTGAAAACAAGCACCTGATTACGCTTGAACCTTCCATAAGCAAAAACCAAACAGATGAAATGATTGCCCAAAACTTACAGCTTGTAATTCCGCAACAGCTTATGGAAACATACACGGAAGAACAACAGGAAAACCTGATAACACTTTCTGACTTTGTTGGGATAATTCGGGAAAAGCAATATCAAATCTGATGGCAGATGTACACGAACCGAAAGTACGCTCATACAACATGAGCCAAATCAGGGCCAGGGACACACAACCTGAAATTCTGGTACGTAAATATCTCCACGCTAACGGTTTCCGGTATCGACTTCACGACAAAAAACTTCCCGGGAAGCCCGATATTGTGCTGAAGAAATACAACACGGTTATTTTAATACACGGTTGTTTCTGGCACGGGCACAAGGACTGTAAATACTTTGTTGTCCCTAAAACCCGCACCCAATGGTGGCTTGACAAAATCAACCGGAACAAGGAAAAAGACAGGGAAAGCATCAAAGCCCTTCAAAAAGAAGGCTGGAACATTATCACAATTTGGGAATGTGAATTAAAGAGAGATAAACGCCAGAAAACCCTTGAAAAGTTGATTGAAAAACTCAGGGGCTAATGCTTTTAAATCTTCATTCTTCGCCCCAGGGCACTTTCTCCCGATCTTTTTTTTGTTGTTGCTTTTCCGTCTTTTGTTTACCATGCGGCTCGATAACTTCCATCATGGCAGCAGCCATAGCCTGCACAACCGGAACAGCAACCGAATTACCAAACTGCCTGTACAACTGTGTATCTGAAACCCCGATATTCTTAATTGTAAATTTTACCGGGAAACCCATCAACCTTTTGCACTCCTCCGGTGTCAAACGTCTCGGGTTATTGCCTTTGCCCTGGGGTATCATTATCTCCGAACCATCTTTGTAATACCTGGCGCTCAATGTTCGAGCCACCCCGTTCAAGTCAGTCATGCCAAAACCGAAACCGTTGCCTTTTGCCTTGTGCTTCCTGGCGTATTCCTGCAAATAGTTCCAAAGATGATTGGTCAAAGTGTATTTCGGGTCAGGATTGCATTCAAGAATATCACGGAATTTCGGCTTGCGCTCCGGTGGTTCCGGAAATGAAAACCGAAAGGTTTCACCAAAATGCTCCTTACTGAATCCGGTAATAAAAATTCGTTCACGGTGTTGCGGAACATAATGCCGTGCGTCCAGTATCCTGCTGAAAACATGATAGCCCAATTCTTTCAGGGTTTCTTCAATTACCCTGTATGTATTGCCCTTTTCATGCGATTTCAGGTTCTTCACGTTTTCCAGAAGAAATGCTTTTGGCTTCTTTGAGTCAATAATTCGTGCTATGTCAAAAAACAGAGTGCCCTGCGTTTTATCAAGAAAGCCGTGCTGCCTGCCGAGCGCATTCTTTTTGCTCACACCCGCAATGCTGAATGGCTGGCATGGAAACCCGGCAAGCAAAATATCATGATCGGGAATCTTGCTTTCGTCTATTTTGGTAATATCGCCAAAAGGCACCTCGCCAAAATTCGCCTCGTAGGTTTTCTTCGCGTAATTGTTCCACTCAGAACTGAAAACACACTTTCCGTTCTGCTCCTGAAAAGCGATACGGAAGCCGCCTATTCCGGCAAACAAATCAATAAAAGTAAAATCGGGATACAGTACAGGGGGAAAAGGAACGTCATACTCAAAGGGTAGTTCGTAATGAAAATCCGGTTCTGCGGTTATCTGCAAAAACGCTTCCGCATCTTTCCTGAAATATCTTCCCGAATTTTCCCCGTTACTTTGCCAGTAGTGCGTTAAAGCAGCAGCACCATCCTCAAATTCACTGATTTTTTTAAGCAGCAACTGCTTTTTTATTTCTGAGTATTTTACCGGCATATTGTTTTCAAAAGTACATGTTGTTTCCCAGAAAATATTGGAGATTGCTTTTTGATTTATCAACATAGTTCTAAAAGCCCGTTAAATAAATCGGTTACGTATCTACCTGCCCAATTTCCTATACGCTCTTTCAAGGTTTTTGAACGACTTGTTTATATCCCTGATAGGCTTTTTGTTTGTGGCCTTGCTGCCCTGTGAATAATTTTCCTTACCACAGTTGCATATCGTATAAGGTCTTCACTTGCAACATGCTCTAAGGATACCATAATTTGTCGTTTGCACTCAGGGCAATCAAGATTTCACCTGTTTGCTTGCCAAAATCCGTTATACAATATTATTTCATCTTCTTATTAACCGATTCCCGGCCTATGTATACATTGGCAATAGCACGGCCAAATTTATCACGTGCTACTACCTCAACGCGAACTTCTTTGTCCTGAATGAGTTTTTGCAATTTTGACTTTGCTGCACCGTAGCCCTTCTGCCTTTTTTCGGGTGTGTTTACATTTGCCAGCCGTACCGGTTTCTTTCTTCGGGTTGTTATGAAAGTGTCCCCGTCAATCACTTTGATCACTTTTTCTTTTGCCATCTTAAATGTTTTCAGCGGGCTTTTGTTAATTACGAACAAAGATAGCGAATTAGAACAAATAATAGAACAATTTAAATAATTTAATTATTTTTGTTGAAAACTTTTTTTGAATGAAGCAATTGCACGATACACAGAAAGCCCTTCTGGAACTGCTCAAAAACAACGTTACAGACCCGATGACAATCCGTGAATTGCAGGATGTGCTGGACATCTCCTCCCCAAGTGTTATCTACTACCACATTCAGCAACTGGAAAAAAAAGGCTACCTGAAACGTAACCCACATAACCCGAAAGATTATCAAATATTAACAGAACCGGAAAAACCCATTGTTTATCTGAACCTTTACGGAATGGCGAAATGTGGCCCTAATGGTACTCTTTTGGATGGAAACCCGGTTGATCGTATTCCAATAGCTTCACGGCTCATCAAGTTCCCAACTGAAGATGCCTTTTTGATAGAGGCTAAAGGCGATTCAATGGAACCTAAAATCAAAGAGGGTGATTTGGTAATTGCCCGTAAAAGCAAAATAGCTGAAAGTAAGGAAACAGTTGTTTGCGTATACAATGAAGAAGTGATGATAAAGAAATTACATCAGGAGGGAAATCAGTATATCCTGGAATCAGAAAATGCAACAAAATATCCCCCGATTATAGCAAATGATGGGCAGCTAACAATTGAAGGAATTGTAAAAGGCGTGCTGCAATACAATTAAAGCCACATATTAGTTTAAATTCAATGCATTTTAGTATATTGCCGTCCGCGTTTTTGTAGGTGGCAAAGAATTTAATCACATCCGAACAAAATTCCGGTAAACAAACCCAAAACAGTAGAAAAAAATTCCATTCAAACCCGTGCGAATTAAAAAACAGGTTTAACAAGGACAAAAACGGACTGACCGGAACGATAAGGAAAGTTACCGCCTCCGAAGCCATCATGGAAGCCTCTGCAGCCGCCTTCGGAGAGGTGATACACATATAATTCCGGCAAACGCAACCTTCCGCCGGTATTTTTCATCATATGTTTGAACAGTGGCAAATCAACTGTTTCTGGCAGATTTTTTGTCCGCCAATTCAATAGTCATACATTTACAGAAACCATCTCCGGGCGTTGGTGGATCAGCTGAAAAGCATCATAAAAGGTTGTATTGCCGGAAAACGCAGTTGCCAGGAGGAGCTGTACCGCATCTTCTCAGGCAGGATGTTTGGCCTGTGCCTGCAGTATGCAGGAAGTTACGAGGATGCAAAGGACATTATGCAGGAGGGTTTTATCAAGGTGTTCGGAAAGCTGAAACAATACGACGGAAGAGGTTCTTTTGAAGGCTGGATCCGCAGGATCATGATCAATACGGCGCTGGAGAAGTACAGGAGCCAGTTGTTCATGTATCCCCTCAATCAGGTAAAGACGGACAGGGATGAATTTCAATACGAACATATCATTGAAAAACTCACGGCAAAGGATCTGATCGGAATTGTGCAGTCCCTGCCACCCAGGTACAGGATGGTTTTTAACATGTATGCCATTGAGGGATATTCCCACAGGGAGATCGGAAAGATCATGGGCATCAGCACGGGCGCTTCCAAGTCCAATCTGTCCAGGGCGCGCGGGATCCTGCAGGAAAAGGTTAAGAAACTGTTCAATTCGTCTGAAAACAATAATATAGGATAACCTGCATGTCAGGCAGAAAAAATATCATTGACAAGGCATTCGGGAAAAAGCTGAAGCATTACCAGGATTTTCCTCCGGAAGATGTCTGGGCCGGGATTGAGGATCATCTCAGATCCCGGCGCAGGAAAAAGAGGATGGCCTGGATGTCCGGTGTGGCAGCTGTCCTGATCGTCATGGCCGGCACAGGCATAACCCTCAGACTGATCCGGCAGCAGTCCGCTCAGGAGACGGTTGTCCTTCCCGCTGAGGAGGGATCTCCGGAAAAAAAGGTTTCCGATGATGACATAACACCCGCTCCATCTGCAAAGAAGAAGACTACGGAACCTGTCAGGCAAAGCAGGTCCGAAGAGGCATTGGCTGTCCGGGAGACGGTTTCCCGCCGCACATCCGTCACACCTGAAATGGCCGGTGAACAGGAGCCTGCGGTCCCGCGGGAATCTGCCGGCCGGGAAAAGGAAAGGTATATGGCCGGACTGACTGAAAGGGAGCGGGAACACGGTGAGGGAATTCCGGCCCGGGTAAACAGACTTGAAATCGGGGAGATACCATATCAAGGGGATCAACGCCAACGCGGGGATCAGCGGCAACCGGAGGAAAGACGGCCGCGGGTTGGTCAATGGCAACCGGAGATGGCGGTCAGGGCAGGGCAGCAGGAAGCCCCCGGGATCCATACGGGGGAAAAAGAGCTTGTTCCGGACAAACAAAAAAGAAAGGGGCGCTCATGGTCGGTGGGGACCCAGTTCTCCCCGGTTTATTCCTACCGGCTTCTGGCAGCGTCCTCCGGAGCGGTAAGCAATGCAAGATACAATGAAGCTGAACAGGGAACCGTCGGATATGCCGGCGGATTCAATGTGGGATGGAATCCCGCAGGCCGGCTTTCCCTGGCAACCGGCTTTTATCTTGCCGGCACAGGCATCAGGGCCGAAGGGTATTTATATCCGGAACAGGCCACCGTTACATACGGGAATCTGTCGTCTGCTTCCAATGTATATGCATTTGACAATTCCATCGGCAATGTTGAAGTGCCCGGGGAAGGTACCGTACAGGGCCTGGCCGAAGCCGAAAGAAACTGGGCCGGCAATACGGTTCCGGACGGCGGAACGGAAACAAATACTATGAGTCCGCAGGAGGCCGGACTCCTTCAGCAGTTCCGCTTCCTGGAGATCCCCCTGATGGTTCGCTATAAACTGATCGACCGCAGAATGGATTTTCATGTACTTGGCGGAGTCAGTACCAACCTGCTGGTGGACAATGACAATTATGTTGAAACGGATGATGGCCGGGAACGGCTCGGAGAGACCACCGGTTTGAACAAACTCAACCTTGGCGGAACGATGGGGATCGGGATGGAATACGCAATTTCAGATCAATTCCTCATCAATCTGGAACCCAGGTTCAACTATTATCTGAATTCAATCAATGCGGTGAACGGACTCAAGCCGCATCCCTATCATATCGGTGTTTACACCGGAATGTTCTATCGATTCTGAAAACTGCACGGGTATTCGAAAAATCCCTAAAAAATCATTAATTTTGTATTTTTCAATTTTCTCCGGTTTTCCGGGAATCAAAAACAGGGTGTCCAACCATGTCTGAATTTTCCAATGCCAAACGTTACGGCTTTATTGCGCTGGGAATGCTGATCGCGGTCATCATGATTTTACTTGTCTCCGTGGATCAGGACCCGGAAAGCGGATTGCCTGACAATCCGTTGAAAAACAGGGAATATGCGGTATATCCTGTTCATGTGCCGGACAATCTCCGGTTTGCGGGGGAAAAAGTGCCCCTGCAGAATTTTGATATCAGGGAGAGCCTTGACCGGGAGATGCTGGTCAATGTATACTGGCAGTCACACACCATGCTTTTGATCAAAAGGGCCCACCGTTATTTTCCGGTTATCGAACCCATTTTGGAGGAACACGGGGTCCCTTCCGATTTCAAGTACATTGCCGTGGCCGAAAGCGAACTGATGAATGTGGTTTCTCCGAGCCACGCGGTGGGTTTCTGGCAGATCCTCAGGGGGACGGCCAGGGATTACGGACTGGAGGTCAACGCGGAGGTGGATGAACGTTATCATCTGGAAAAGGCAACCGCGGCAGCATGCAGATTCCTGAAGGATTCCCATGAGAAATACGGCAGCTGGGTAATGGCTGCCGCTTCATACAATATGGGACGGAACGCGCTGACCCGCCAGATCAGGCGCCAGGGAACCGGCAATTATTACGATCTGCTGCTGAATGACGAAACGGGCAGGTATGTGTACCGGCTGATCGCCCTCAAGCTGATCCTTTCGAATCCGGAGGATTATGGTTTTTTCCTTGACCGTGAGGATCTTTATCCGCCCATTCCCACCTATGAAGTCACCGTTGACAGTCCGGTCAAGGACCTGGCGGATTTTGCCCTCAGGTACGGGGTGAATTATAAGATCCTCAAATACTTTAATCCCTGGCTCAGATCCGGGTCACTGACCAATGCCGGATCACGCATTTATTACATCAAGATCCCCCGGAGCGGTTTCAGGGATTTCAGCATGGACCCGGAGGATTTCGAAGAGGAAGCGAGTTTTAAATAATATTTCTGTCCCTGCGTTGAAAACTGAACAGATAACCTTTGATCTTCAGCCTGAGGATCAGTCCATCCGTGTTTTCGGAGCCAGGGTACACAACCTCAGGAACATCGATGTGGAGATCCCCCGCAACAAACTGACGGTGATCACCGGATTGAGCGGCAGCGGCAAATCCTCACTCGCTTTTGATACCATCTATGCCGAAGGGCAGAGGAGGTATATGGAGACCATGTCGGCTTATGCCAGGCAGTTCCTGGGAGGCATGGAACGCCCGGACGTGGATAAAATCACCGGTCTGAGTCCGGTCATCTCCATCGAACAGAAATCCACCTCCAAAAATCCCCGGTCAACGGTAGGGACCATAACCGAGATCTATGATTTTCTCAGACTCCTGTTTGCAAGGGCAGGCACGGCTTATTCATACAATACCGGGGAAAAGATGGTCAAATACAGCGATGAACAGATACTGGCCCTGATAAAAAAACAGTTTTCCGGCAGAAAGATCATGATCCTTTCCCCGCTTGTCAAAGGAAGGAAAGGTCATTACCGTGAATTGTTCGAACAATACAGGAGAAAGGGATTCCTTTATGTCCGTGTGAACGGGGAGGTCAGGGAGCTTGTCCCGGGAATGAAAGTCGACCGGTACAAAACCCATCACATTGAACTGGTGGTGGACAAGATGGAGATCCGGGGCGGGGAACATGACAGGAGATTGCAGGAATCCCTTGCACTGGCCATGGAACAGGGCAGGGGGGTGATCATGATCCTGGATCCCGGATCGGAAAAGGTCCGGTATTTCAGCAGGAAACTGATGTGTCCGTCCACCGGTTTGTCATACAACGAGCCGGCACCCCATACATTTTCTTTCAATTCCCCCCAGGGGGCGTGTCCTGAGTGCAACGGACTCGGAGATATCTCCACGGTGGACATTGACAAGATCATTCCGGATCCCGGAAAAAGCATCCGCAAAGGAGGGATCGACCCCCTGGGTGCCTACAGGAATTCACTGATTTTCTGGCAGCTTGAGGCCATCGCCGATAAATATCATTTTTCCCTGAATACCCCGATCGAAAAAATACCCGAAGAAGCCATGCACAAGATCCTTTTCGGGTCCGAAGAAAGCTTCAAATTGCGCAATACCCCCCTGGGTGCCACATCCAATTATTTTTTAAGTTTCGAAGGCATTGTCAATTATATCAACAACCGTTGGAACGGGGACGGATCCCGGAAGTCCCGCAGATGGAACCTGCAATATGTCAAAAAGGTGGTTTGTCCGGTATGCCGGGGGGGCAGACTCAAAAAGGAGTCTTTGCATTTCAGGATAGGGGACAGGAATATTTCCCAGCTTGCTGAAATGGACATCATTCAGCTCTATCATTGGCTGGAAGATGCCGGTTCTCAGCTAACCGCACGCCAGCAGGCCATCGCGGAAGGGATACTGAAAGAACTGAAAGGTAGGCTGGGTTTTATGATCGAAGTGGGCCTGGGATATCTTTCCCTGAATCTGGGAGCCAGGAGTCTTTCCGGAGGGGAAAGCCAGAGAATCAGACTGGCGACCCAGATCGGTTCACAACTGGTCAATGTCCTGTATATCCTGGACGAACCCAGCATCGGCCTGCATCAGAAGGACAATCTCAGGCTGATCGCTGCCCTGAAAAAATTAAGGGATGCCGACAATTCCATTATTGTGGTTGAGCATGACCGGGAAATAATCCAGTCGGCCGATCACATCATTGATATGGGTCCGTCTGCAGGCAGGCACGGAGGCCAGGTGGTTGCGCAGGGTTCACCCCGGCAGGTGAGGGAAAGCAATACCCTGACCTCTGAGTATCTTAACCACAGGAAAGACATCCCGGTTTCCGGTTCAAGGAGAAAGGGGAACGGAAAACGGCTGGTGCTTACAGGGGCCGCCGGGAACAATCTGAAAGACATCGAGGTGGAATTTCCGCTCGGGATGCTGATTTGCATCACAGGAGTATCGGGCAGCGGCAAATCCACACTGGTCAACGAAACCCTGCATCCCATCCTGAGCAGGCACTTTTTCAGGTCCCTGAAGGAGCCTTTGCCATACCGTAAGATCAGTGGCGTGGATTATCTTGACAAAGTGATCGAGGTCAACCAATCTCCTCTGGGCAGGACCCCCCGGTCCAATCCGGCCACCTATACCGGTGTATTCTCTGATATCAGGAATATTTTTGAACAAACCCCGGAAGCCAGGATCAGGGGATACAAGTCCGGCCGCTTTTCCTTCAACGTCGCGGGAGGAAGATGTGAAGCATGCAAGGGAGCCGGACTGCAGACCATTGAGATGAATTTCCTGCCGGATGTCTATGTGGTTTGCAGCGAATGCAACGGAAAACGGTATAACCGGGAAACCCTTCAGGTTAAATACAAGGGACATTCCATCAGCGATGTCCTGGATTTTACCATCAACCGTGCGGTGGATTTTTTTGAACATGTACCGTCCATTGCCAGAAAATTAAAAACCATGCAGGACGTGGGTCTGGGATATATTGCCCTGGGACAGCCCTCCACCACGCTTTCCGGAGGGGAATCCCAACGGGTGAAACTTTCTGCCGAGCTGGCCAGGAGAGATACCGGCAAGACACTGTATATTTTGGATGAGCCGACGACCGGACTCCATTTTGATGATGTCAGGGTTCTGCTGGAAGTGATCGGCCGGCTGGTGGACAGGGGGAATACGGTGATCATTATCGAACACAACATGGATGTGATCAAGGTTGCCGATTATATCATTGACCTGGGAAAAGAAGGCGGCGAAAGAGGCGGTGAACTGGTGGCATCCGGGACACCCGAAGAACTGATGGGATCCCCGGAAAGTTATACCGCAGATTTCCTGAGACGGGTGTTGAAAAACCGTATGTGAGCATTCCCATTGTGTTCCGATTTTCGTATTTTTACCAGCCATCAATCATGATACCGCATTATGGTCAATCCCGGCAACGACGATAAAATCAAGCAGGCCTTTAAAAAGAAGGACTGGAACGAGATCCAAACCGAAGACTCATGGAGGGTTTTCAAGATCCTGTCGGAATTTGTGGAGGGGTTTGAAAAGCTGGCCAGGATCGGTCCGTGTGTTTCCATATTCGGATCCGCACGTTCCCGTCCCGGAGATAAATACTATCAGCTGGCCGAGGACATCGCCTATGAACTGACCCGTCGGGGTTACGGGGTCATTACCGGAGGCGGCCCGGGCGTTATGGAAGCGGCCAACCGGGGCGCCAGCAAGGGCAAGGGGAGTTCCGTAGGCATCAATATTTCCCTGCCGTTCGAACAGAAATCCAATCCGTACATTGATCCGGACAAACTCATCAATTTCGACCATTTTTACGTACGCAAGGTCATGTTCGTGAAGTACTCCCAGGGATTTATCGTGCTCCCGGGCGGATTCGGCACGCTTGATGAGCTGTTCGAGGCGATCACTCTGATACAGACCCGGAAGATCGGGAAATTCCCCATCATTCTGGCAGGAAAGGACTATTGGGCAGGCCTGGTGGAATGGATCATAGAGGTCATGCTCAAAAGGGAACACAACATCAGCAAGGACGATATTGCCCTCTTCAAAATAATCGATACCGTCAAAGAGGTAGTGGATTATATCGATAAGTTCTATTCACAGTATCTGCTCAGCCCGAATTTCTGATGTTGTTGATAATCGGCAATTATTGTTGATATTTAGGGGCTTCCGCTTAACCGGATATAGTCCGCTTCTTATTACCTTGTCATCCAAAATCCTGATTTGCCAATGATTAGGATATTGGTGCTTTTCCTGAACCTTTTGCTGGTAGTCTGTATAGGACGTTTGATCAACGGACCGGTGGAAGTAACCACGGAAATCCCCGCCCGGGTGCAGGCAGGTGAGGAATTTCCGGTGGTGGTGTCCATCAGGAAAGGTGACCTGCGGGGTTTCTCCCGTTTTGTTCATGAATTGCCGGCCGGACTCTCAGCCAGCCGGGAGGAAACGGCTTATGCGGATTTCAGCACCGGCGACCACCGTGTGCGGTTCATCTGGCTGAAGCTTCCCCGGGATGACCAAATCATGATCTCCTACCGGGTGCACGTGCATGAACGACTGAAAGGCTCCTTCAGTCTGTCCGGTTCTTTTTCCTACGTGGACAACAATGAGCGGAAGTCCGTTCAAACCATGAAAGAAAATATCCAAATCATTCCTTCCCCGGACATACCCGAAGATATGCTGGTGGATATTGCTGAATTTGAAAGGGCCGTGGCCTCAAAAACAGAGATAGTGGATGAAAGCCGCCCCGTTTGTGTCAGAGGTACACCGTTTCTGGACCTTGAAACCAGGGATATCATGGTCAATCTGCTGGTGGATGCCGGAAAGATCAGACGGTACATGAAGATCGAAGAAAATATTCCGGAAGGTTTCAAGGCGGTTGAAGTCGAATCGGCCGGAAGTATATTCTCCTTCAAAAACGGGATCGCCAAATTTATATGGATGGATGTGCCAGGTAACGGGTCCTTCATGATCACCTACAAACTGGTGCCGGAGAATGGGAAAACGGCAGAAGACCTGGAAATATCGGGCATCATGTCCTACATTACGGATGGAACCACACGGTTCGTTCAGATCATGGAAAAGGACACGGACCTGCGGTATATGCAATCCGAAGCAAAAGCCGGCCTTCTGGCGGAAACAAGGAGGACCGCGGAGGAATCGCATGAACCGGAGCAACCCGCCAAAAAATCCGTCCGTGCTGAGGATATACGTGAAAAACCCTTCCGGGAAGAATTGCCCAAACGCTTCGGGCCGGTCAGGATCGACCCGGATTATCTGTTCCGGCCCATGCAGGGCACCTATTACCGTGTCCAGATCGCTGCCGGGCATACTCCGGTGAATGTGCGCCGGTATTTCAGTCGGTTCAATGTTCCCGCCCGGCAGGTAAGGGTTGAACAGCACCAGGGCTGGTTGAAATATTCCATTGGCAACTTCTTTACCTACCAGGATGCCAAAGACCGCCGGGTACATATCTGGGAAACCAGTACCATCGACGATGCATTTGTCAGCGCTTACCACAATCAGAAAAGGATCACCGTTCAGGAGGCCCTGATGATCACCGGTCAGAAGTGGTACAAATAGGTGTTTTTTTTTTATATTTGATCTTGCCCGATCAAACAATCTATTGATATGCCGGACCTTGTAAGGCCTATTTTTATATTGCTGATCCTTGTGACAGGTTTTTCCGGCTTGTATGCGCAGGATGAGGATTACGATGATCTGCTCCGGAAGGAAATGGAAGTGGAAAATCCCATATACAAACCGGTTGTCGGTTTCGGTACCGGTGTACTCAATTTTTACGGGGATGTGCGGAACCATTACATCAATCCACTGATGGGGAATATGGCATACAAGCTTAATATTTCCACTTTTTTTGATAACAAAAGGAGGTTTAAGGGCAATTTCAACCTGTATACGGGCAAGATGACGGGCAATGAACGATCCCGGGACATTCCCGCCAGGAACCTCAATTTTCAGACCGGGCTGATCAGCTTCGGGATCAACCTTGAATACGGGTTCGGACATATATATCAGCGGACGCCTTTTCTTCAGCCCTTCATTGCCGCCGGGGCAAGCACCATCCAGTTCAATTCCAAAGGTGACCTGGAAGACGGTCAGGGAAGAACCTATCATTACTGGTCCGACGGAACCATCCGGGATAAGCCGGAGGATCAGTCCGGCCCTCTTCCCAACACCATCCTGCACAGGGATTATACCTATGAAACGGATCTCCGGGAACTGGACCTGTACGGACTCGGAAATTATAAGCAAAATGCATTCTGCCTTCCAGTGGAAGCTGGATTCAATCTGAATATCACCGAACGTGTGTACATGAAACTGTCCGTGGCATGGGTGTATACCTTTACCGACCTGCTGGACAACCTCGGTCCGGAAGCTTCTGTCCCCGGGGTTGACGGCCGGAACGACATATATACATTCAACAGCATCAGCTTTCATCTGGACCTTTTCTCCGAACCGAAAACAGAGATCGTGGAGCAGTTGTATGCGGAATTGGATGAATTCGACTATTCACTATACGATGATGAGGATGGCGACGGTGTTTTCGATTTTTCGGATATGTGTCCGGAAACCCCGGAAGGGGTCAGGGTGGATACCACCGGCTGCCCCCTGGATGGGGACAATGACCTTGTGCCCGATTACATGGACAGGGAAAAAGACACACCCCCCGGAGCTTTTGTGGATGAGCACGGGGTAAGCCTGGATGAGGAAGAATTGCTGGCCCGGCTTGATTTTTCCCGGGCGGTCAAAAGAGAAGATGTGGAAGATTATGTCCGGATCACTTCAGAAAGAACCCCGGAATACAGCAGGAGATCGGTGGATTTCATACCGGGTAAATTCGCCCATCTGGACCTGAACGGGGACGGTTATATCTCTTTCGAAGAGTTGCTGCATGCCATTGATGCATATTTTGATTATGATTCCAAACTGAATGCAGACGATATATACCAGCTGAACAATTTCTTTTTTGCACAGTAGTTCAGAACTGCTTAAGGGCCCTGTCCATCTGCCGTTCCATATCCTTTCTTCTAAGGGTTTCCCGTTTGTCCGCCTTGCCCTTTCCCCTGGCCAGGGCAATGTCGACCTTGGCATATCCGGTTTTGCTGATGAACAGCCGCAGAACGATAATGGTCAGACCTTTTTCAGTGATTTTCTTCTCCAGCCTCTTCAACTCATGCCGGTTCAGCAAAAGCTTTCTTTCCCGCCCGGGGTCATGATTGTTGTAGCTTCCCTGGTCATAGGCGGAGATCCTTAATCCCTTGACCCAGAGCTCACCATCCCTGAAAAAGCAATAAGCATCCCGTAATCCGGCCTTCCCCCTCCGGATGGACTTGATCTCTGTCCCGGTTAGCACCATCCCAGCAGTATAGGTATCCAGGACCTCATAATCATGGAATGCCTTTTTATTCTTTATGTTGATCTTGCTGGCGGACATAAACATGGTGAGATAATTGCTTTTCCCGGCCACAAATATAGCAAAACCAGGAACAAAATGTTAACTTGGGATTAACCACGATATTCATTCAGGTGATATGAACGGACGGTATAAACCGGATATTGCATACCATATGGTTACCGTTTTGGGTCCGACCGCAAGTTCCAAGACCTCTTTTGCAGCTCATCTTGCCGGCCGGACAGGGGCCGAGATAGTCAATGCAGATTCAAGGCAGGTATACCGCGATATGGATTTGGGAACCGGAAAGGATTACAGGGATTATTACGTCGGAAAAAAGAGGATCCCCGTACATCTGATCGACATCGCGGATCCCGGAAGCGAATACAATGTGTATGAGTACCAGAAGGATTTCTACCGGGTTCACAGATGGATCAGGGAACGGGGAAAGCTGACTGTTTTATGCGGAGGGAGCGGATTATACATCGAAGCGGTGCTCAGTGATTACAGACTGATCCGGGTGCCGGTTGACCGGGAGTTCAGGGAGGAACTGAAGGATAAGGATATGGATGAGCTGATTCGGATGCTGCGGTCCATGAAAGCCCTGCATAACCGGAGTGACACCTCCAGCCGTAAGCGGATCATCCGGGCGATCGAGATCGCCAGGTATTATGCCGCACATCCCCGGGACGATTCACCCAATCCGGGAATCCGAAACCTGACCCTGGGCATAAAGTTTGATCGCGAGACGCAAAGAAAGCGCATCACCGAACGGTTGAAGAAAAGATTGAAACAGGGAATGATCAAGGAAGTGGAAATGCTGCTGTCCAGGGGCATTTCTCCTGAAAAGCTTGAATATTACGGTCTGGAATACCGTTACATTACGCGCTACCTGAAAGAAAGAATGACCTATGAAGAAATGTTCCGGGAGCTGAACACGGCCATACACCGTTTTGCAAAACGCCAGATGACCTGGTTCAGAAGAATGGAGAGAAAAGGGCTGATCATCCACTGGCTGGACGGACATGCACCCATGGAAGAAAAAATTGACCGGGCCCTCCGGTTGCTGGCAATTAAGCACGATAAATCCTAAAAACCAAGGATCGCGTCAATGGCGGTGATCATGTGGATTATGGAAAGGATGATCAGGATGTTCACCGAACCGGCAATGTAGTTGTATTGTTTTCTGGTTTTTTTGAATTTCCTCCGGATCATGATGCCGATGTTGGGAATAAAAAAGGCGGTGAGGACCAGGACATAATAGATCACCGGGGTCTGATTTTCAACGGAATTTTCCCGGACCGCTTGATTTTCCGAAAAATACAGGGCCAGATAGGTGAATACCAGGAAAAAGATCAGGTACAGCAGGTAGGAGGATTTGAGAAAAAAAGTGGAGATTGGCCTTTTCCGGTGAAGTCTGAAGGGTTTCAGAATGATGACGGCCAGGATGTAAATGAACAGGAAACTGGCAATGAAAATGATGTGCATTAAGATCTGAAAGAATCCGGACATGATTCAACATGGATTTATTTAAGCCATTGATCCAGCCACTTGAAGAATTCCCTGTGCCAGAGGATGCCGTTCTGCGGCTGAAGAACAAAATGGGATTCCTCCGGAAAGAAAAGCAGTTTCGCGTTTATTCCGCGCAGTCGGGCAGCATTGAATGCTTCCAGACTCTGGGTATAGGTGACCCTGAAATCCCTGGCACCGGTGATGATCAGGATGGGAGTATCCCATTCCTGCACATACAGGTGCGGTGAGAAATCATAACTGGCCGGACGCGGTGATTCCCAGTAGGGACCCCCGAGATCATAATTTACAAAGAACATTTCTTCGGTCGCACCATACATGCTTTCCAGATTATATATGCCGCAATGTGAAATAAAGGCGCTGAACCTTTCCTCATGATGGCCTGCAAGCCAGAATACCGAATATCCTCCGTAGCTGGCCCCCACGGCACCCAGCCGGTTTTCATCCACAAAAAGCTCCGTTTTCATGGTATCGATGGCGCTCAGATAATCTTTCATGTTCTGCCCGCCGTAATCCCCTGATATCTGTTCGTTCCATTCCTGTCCGAAGGTAGGAAGACCTCTTCTGTTGGGCGCAACCACGATGTAGTTGTCGGCTGCCATCATCTGGAAGTTCCAGCGAAAGGAAAAGAACTGACTGACTGCACTTTGCGGACCACCCTGGCAATAGAGCAGGGCCGGATATTCCATTGAAGGATCAAATCCCGGGGGGTAGATCACCCATACAAGCATTTCCTTGTTATCGGTTGTTTTGATCCACCGTTCTTCCACCTGTCCGAATTCAACGTGGTCATAGATATGGCGGTTGATGAAAGTGAGTTGCTCCTCCCAGCCGGTATGGGGATTGATGGCGAACAGTTCGGGCGCCATGGACATGGACATTTTTTTCCCCAGGATCCTGTCATTCAACAGGGATATATCCATATAATCGTGACGTCCTTTGGTGATCCCGGTGATCTCACCGGATGCGGCGTTTACCTTGCAGACCTGATAGGTTGCCCGGATGCCGCTGATAAAATAAATATCCCGGTTGTTATCCGACCAGGTGATATGATCAGCATTCCGGTCGAAATCTTCCGTAAGGTCCCGTATTTCCCTGGTCTGCAGGTCCATGACCAGAAGCCGGTCTTTGTCGGCTTCATATCCGGGCGTTTCCATGCTTTGCCAGGCAATCATTTCGCCTCCCGGGGAAAAGGAAGGATACCTGTCATAGCCCGGCATCCCTCTGGAAATATTCCCGGTTGTTCCGGATTCAACCGAATACAGGAAGATGTCCGAATTGGTGCTCAGGGCGTATTCGATCCCTTTCATTTTCTTGCATGTATAGGCAATGAAACTGCCATCGGGGCTCCAGCTGATCTCGTCATGGTCGAAAAACGGTGACATGGGGGCATCCCAGGGTTCTTCTTCCATAATATCCCGGCCTTCCCCCAGGATACCTTCCGAATAGTCCGAAATGAAAATGTGGCTGCAGGCATAATCGTGCCATGAATCCCAGTGCCTGTACATCAGGTCGTCAATGATCCTTGCATTGGCATGGGGCAGGTCCGGGTAGATCTCCTCCGGAGCGGCATCGATCCTGACATCTTTTGTATAATAGAGATGGCCCCCGGTGGGAGAATATTCAAAACTGTTGATTCCTCCTTCTATATTTGAAACCGGTGCCTGCCCGGATCCGTCGGGTTCCATTTCCCATAACTGGACAGAACCCGACCGATCTGAAAGGAAACCGATCTTTTTTCCGGAGGGAAGCCACCTCGGGTGGAAGCAAAGGTCATCTGTACCGGTCAGGCGGATGCTTTTCCCGCCGGGAAGGTCCAGCCGGTAAATGGCAGTGGATTTTCCGTTGTTTTTGTAATCGTACCAGGTCAGGGAATAAGCAACGGATCGCTTGTCGGGAGACACCGAAAAGTCTCCAAGGCGTCCGAATTTCCATAATATTTCAGGGGTCAGCAGGCCTTTTTCTATTTCTTCCGCGGTCAGTTCACATGCCTCCGGTATGGTATGTTGCCGGAAATCTTCCTTCTGCCGGCAGGAGAATGGCACAAGGCATAACAAAACGGTCAGCAGGATGGACCTGAGGTTGATCATTGGGGCTGCTTTTCGGACATTGCCTTCCTGATCTTCTTTTCGATCTCCCCGGACAGTTCAGGATTGTCCTCCATAAGGGATTTTACGGCATCGCGTCCCTGTCCCAGCTTTGTGTCGCCGTAGCTGAACCAGGAACCGCTTTTCCCTATGATGTCATAATCTACCGCCAGATCGATCAGTTCCCCTGATTTGGAAATCCCTTTACCGTACGTAATATCAAATTCGGCCTTCTTGAAAGGCGGGGCCAGTTTGTTCTTGATCACCTTGACGCGGGTCCTGCTTCCGAGGACCTCTTCGCCTTCCTTGATCTGGCCGATCCTGCGGATGTCTACCCTGACCGATGAATAAAATTTCAGCGCATTGCCGCCGGTGGTTGTTTCCGGATTGCCGAACAGGACACCGATCTTTTCCCTCAGCTGGTTGATGAAGACGCAGCAGGTGTTGGTTTTGTTGATGTTGGCGGTGAGTTTTCTCAATGCCTGGGACATCAGCCGGGCCTGGAGTCCCATTTTGGAATCCCCCATTTCGCCTTCGATCTCTGACCTGGGGGTCAGTGCGGCAACCGAATCAATGACAATGATGTCGATGGCCCCCGACCGGATCAGATGATCGGTGATTTCCAGGGCCTGTTCCCCGTTGTCGGGCTGTGAAATATACAGGTTTTCCACATCCACGCCGAGTTTGGCCGCGTAGAATCGGTCAAAGGCATGCTCGGCATCGATGATGGCCGCTAGTCCGCCCAGTTTTTGTGCTTCGGCAACGGCATGTATGGCCAGTGTCGTTTTTCCGGAAGCTTCGGGTCCGTATATCTCAATGACCCTGCCCCTGGGATAACCGCCAACTCCCAGGGCGTGGTCGAGGGCAATTGAACCCGAAGGAATGACCGGGACATCTATGATCGCGCTGTCTCCCATCTTCATGATGGTCCCTTTCCCGTATCCTTTTTCGATCTTATCGAGGGTCAGCTTGAGTGCTTTCAGTTTTTCCTGGTTTAGTTTATTTTCGCCTTTCCCGGTATCTTTCTTTTCACTTTCTTCGTTCATATCGGTTGGATTGATTTATTCATTCGGCCATTGTTGATAATTTTTGTATTTATTGTAAAATTAAAAAGATTGAATGATTAATTTTCATCCTTGTTAAGTCTTTTTTTAACAATCGCCTGCAGGGCTTTTCCCTGTTGGGTGATGGCAGTAAGTTAACCATGATTTAATGTATGATATGAAAAAAAATCAGCCTTTTTGTATGAAGTCCGTTCCCCGGTTCAGGATCCTCACCCTGTGCATGGTCGTCTTTTCCTGCTTTGCCGGAAATTCGGGGGCACAAACGAATAAAGATGAGCTGGCGGAATTGTTCAGCCGGGGCGAATATGAAGAAGTCATCGGGAAGTCCGATCACCTTCTTGAAAAATATCCCAGGGATCCCCTGTATAATTATTACAAAGGGGCAAGCCTGGTGGAGCTGGGCCGGGATCTGCCCGGGGCTTTGGATTGCCTGCAGCATGCATCAGCCGGATACGTGCCGGCCGGGGCATATTATTATCTGGGGAAGGCCTACCTGATCAACGGACGTTCGAAAGAAGCTGAAAAATGGTTCAGGTATTATCTTGAAAAACAGAGCAAAAAGGACCGAAAACATGATGACGCAGAAACCCTGATCAGGATGGCGGAAAAGGGTGAAATACCTGAAAGAACAGCCAGGGTATCACCCGAGACCAGGCCACCCGAAACCAGGCCACCGGAAACCGAACCACCGGAAATTGAACCACCCGAAACCGAACCACCCGAGACCAGGCCACCCGAAACCAGGCCACCGGAAACCGAACCACCGGAAATTGAACCACCCGAAACCGAACCACCCGAAACCAGGCCACCCGAAACCAGGCCACCGGAAACCGAACCACCGGAAACCGAACCACCGGAAACCGAACCACCGGAAACCGAACCACCGGAAGAATACAACCGACTGCTGAAACAGGCACTGGGTCTGCAGTTACAGGCAGATTCCCTTTACCGGGCTGCAAGGGACAAGAGATTGCAGGTGATGGAAATGGAAGCGGGAAAAGAGAAGTACAGGCTTCAGAAAGAGATTGCCGCGCTTGAGCAGGAATCAGGAAGAATACAGGAGATGGCCGATGAAAAATATATGCAGGCCCGGAAAATGGAGAAGACCGGTGTTTTCAGTACGCCTGAAAAGAAAAAGATCGTGCTGGACACAGTGGTCAACGGCATCAAGGTATACCGTTTCAGAAGCGATGTGGGCAAAAACCGTAAAAAAAGGGAGACCGGAAAGGAGGAGTCAGGAACCGGCAAACCATCGGAACCCTTTTCCGGGAAGCAGGAGTTTGAGATCCTCCCTTCGGATAACGCCGGTGATGAAATCAAATATGAGCAAATCATTCCTGACGGGGTCTTTTACAGGATACAGGTCGCTGTTCTCAGCAAGGAACCGGATCCCGGATTTTTCAAAGGCCTCAGGCCTGTGTCCGTTGAAAGGATCAAAGGACAGAAGATCACCCGGTATTTTGTCGGAAAATTCCATAGCTACGAAGAAGCATCCAGGGCCCTGAACCTGGTTAGAAAAAGAGGGTTTGAAGACGCCTTTCTTGTCGCCTATCTGAACGGGAAAAAAATGTCTGTTGATGCGGTGAGGAAATCCGAATAAACAGGCAATGGATTTTATCGTTTTTCTGCTTATATTTATAGTCCCCAAAACAATTGTTCTGTTGATATTATGGGAAAAGAAAAACAGAAAGAAAGTCCGTATTTTGACGCCTTTGAGGACGCCGGACAAAACCGGGAGCATTTTCTGATCTTGCACAACGATGAAGTAAATTCTTTTGATTTTGTGATCGAAAGCTTGATGGACGTATGTGACCATGACCATGAGCAGGCGGAACAATGTGCTTTTATTACCCATTATAAAGGGAAATGTGATGTAAGAAAGGGTGTCGTGGAATTACTGAATCCCATGCGTCACCAGTTGATTGAAAAAGGGTTGCAGGCCACCATAGATTAAGCCAAACCGGTATGTCCGTCTTTTTGATCATACTGCTTATTTTGTTCGGGATTTTCCTGTTCATCGTTGAATTCTTTTTGATCCCGGGCGTAACCATCGCGGGGATCGGAGGGGCGATCCTGGTGGGCGTATCCATTTATTTTGCCTACAAGACCCATGGATCGACCACAGGGAATCTGACCTTGCTGGGTGCTTTTCTGGTCATTCTGGTGACCCTGGTCGTTGCTTTTCGTTCGGATACATGGAAAAAGCTGATGCTGGGGTCCGAAGTGCAGGGCAAAGTGACTTACGGATTGGAAAACGGGCGGATCAAGGTGGGAGATACGGGAGAGACGGTAACACGGCTCAATCCCGTGGGCAGGGTGATGGTCAATGACATCCTGGTCGAAGCAAAATCCATGGCGGGTTTTGTTGACCAGAACAAAAAAGTTACCGTGATCAAGGTCCTCACAACCCAGATAGTTGTAAAACCATTGGAGAGCGAAGAAACATGAGTTATTTATAAACCTTAATATAAAAGATCAATTATGGAAGGAATCGGTTTCTATATTGTTATCATCATCGCGGTGATCATCGGCCTGTGGATAATTCTGTACTTTGTGCCCATCGGCCTGTGGTTTTCCGCATTGGTTTCCGGCGTGCGGATTTCCCTTTTGCAACTGATCCTGATGCGCTGGAGAAAAGTACCTCCAATGGTGATCGTCCGGGCCATGATCGAAGGCACCAAGGCGGGCCTGAAAATAATGAGGAATGACCTGGAAGCCCATTATCTTGCAGGCGGGCGGGTTGAAAAAGTGGTCCATGCCCTGGTTTCTGCCAGCAAGGCAAACATCGACCTGCCTTTTCAAATGGCTACGGCCATTGACCTGGCCGGGAGGGATGTCTTAGAAGCGGTACAGATGTCGGTCAATCCCAAGGTGATCGATACCCCTCCGGTAACCGCCGTGGCCAAGGACGGGATCCAGCTGGAGGCCAAGGCCCGGGTAACCGTTCGTGCGAATATCAAGCAACTGGTCGGAGGTGCAGGTGAGGAAACCATCCTCGCCCGGGTCGGGGAAGGCATCGTTTCCTCCATCGGTTCCGCCGATAGCCACAAGGCTGTTCTGGAGAATCCGGATTCGATCTCCAAGCTGGTCCTTGAAAAAGGGCTGGATGCAGGAACTGCTTTTGAGATCCTGTCCATTGACATCGCTGATGTGGATATCGGGAAAAACATCGGCGCGGAACTTCAGATGGACCAGGCTAATGCAGACAAGAACATAGCCCAGGCCAAAGCCGAAGAAAGAAGGGCCATGGCGGTGGCACAGGAACAGGAAATGAAAGCCAAGGCCCAGGAAGCCAGGGCCAAGGTGATCGAAGCCGAAGTGGAAGTCCCGCTGGCCATGGCCGACGCATTCAGATCCGGCAACCTGGGCGTAATGGATTATTACCGGATGCAGAACATCAAGGCCGATACGGATATGAGGGATACTTTTTCCAAAGGAGGAGAAGAAAAGAAGAAAAAATAGTCCTCCGGGCTATGGTGTATGTATGAGATAATTGACCGCAGTAGGCCGGGGCTTATTGCGGTTTTTTTCTGAAATACAGAAGCACTCTTTAAATTGAATAATATGAGAATCATACAAACATTAATGCTGTTGGCCGGATCGCTTCTTTTTTCCCTTACGGCAACCGCTTCCGAAGTGATCACCTTCGATCCGCCACCGGGGATCAAACCCTCAAGGGCATATGAGATCCGGGTCAATGGCAGGGAAGTTTTTGTGTATGATTCCCCCATTGTTTCCTATGCCGTTTTCGATTTTACCGGTACGGCGGAAGTTACCATAAGGGCAAACAGGGATGTCAAATGGGTGGATGTCCGGCCCGTTAGCATGAACATCAAGCCCATATTCAGGGACAGCACGATCCGTTTTACCCTGGACGAACCTTGCAACCTGAGCATTGAACTGAACGGTGAGTTTTCCAATCGTCCCCTTTTCCTGTTCAGCAATTCCCCGGAAGAAGACCGGCCCGACAGGGACGACCCGGATGTGATCTGGTTTGAAGGGGGAAAGATGCATGAACCCGGACTCATCGAGGTGGGTTCCGGACAAACGGTGTATATCGAAGGGGGCGCGGTTGTCCACGGCATCATACATGCAAAAAATGCTTCGAAGATCCGGGTATGCGGAAGGGGGATCCTTGACGGATCCGATAACAGCCGGTTACGCAGGGAATCAGGGACCCGCTTCGTTGAATTTCAGGATTGCCGGAAAATACAAATAGAAGACATCATCCTGGAAGACAGCCATACGTGGCAGATCGTGCCCATTCACTGCAACCGGGTGACCATAAGGAACGTGCGCATAATCAGTGATAATGGCAGCGATGACGGGATCGACATTGTCAGGAGCAGGAACGTGGAAGTCAGCCATTGTTTCATCCGCACCAGGGACGATTGCATCGCGGTGAAAACCGCATGGGATTACCCGGGTTCGGAAGGGGCGGAGAACATCGATGTGCATGATTGTGTATTCTGGAACGGGGCATGGGGGAACGGACTGGAGATCGGGTTTGAGCTGCGGTCGGATTATGTGCGGAAAGTCACTTTCAGGGATTGTGACATGATCCATGTGGAGGACGGCGCAGTGCTCAGCATCCACAACGGGGATGTTTCCACTGTGGAAAAGATCCTGTTCGAGGACATCCGCGTGGAGGATGCACGCCAGAAACTGATCGACCTGGATATTTTTTACGGAAGATACAGCCTTGACCGGCCGGATGACCCGGAAGAAAGGGACCGCCGTTATCTGCACGGAGCCTGGGACGGTGTGCTTTACCTGACCCCCCGGGAAAGAAAGGAACATGCCGGAAACCGGGGCCATATCCGGGATGTGACCTTCCGGAACATACAGGTGGTGGACGGGATCTTCCCCTTTTCCATCATCTACGGATGGGACCGGGATCACCAGGTGGAAGACATTGTCATTGAGGATCTGATCGTGCACGGCAAAAAGATCACCAGTCTGGGAGATGCCAAATTATATATTGAAAATGCACGGAATATTGAAATCAAATGACCTTGTTTGTTTTTTCCATTGACCTTCCTTTCCTTAAATTATGTAAAATCCTGTTGCTGTTTTGGTTGTTTGCAGGATTCCTGATCGTGCCCCTGTCCCGGCCGGCGGGGGCACAGGAATATCCCCAACCGGAAATATCCGATTCGGTGGTCCGGGGGCGGATGCTTTCCAGGGCCATGAACCTGCTGGCATCCGGCACTCCGGAAAAACAAAATACTGTCCGCATCCTGGTATACGGGCAATCCATCAGTGAACAGGATTGGTGGCTGGAAGTGAAAAATGACCTGGAGGAACGCTTTCCACATGCGAACATCATTATGGAGAACCGGGCCATCGGCGGCTTTGCTTCCCAGCTTCTGTACAAGACGGTAAGGATGGATGTGGAATCCTTCTATCCCGATCTGGTGCTGTTCCATGTATACGGGGACCACCGGTATTACGATACCATCATCCGGCACATCAAAAGCCACACGGCGGCGGAGGTGGGCATACAGACCGACCATTATACCGGCGATAACTGGTGGAGCGATCAAATGTCCTATGAATATCTTCCCTCCTATGCCGAAAAATACGGATGCGAACTGATCAATATCCGCGATCCCTGGAAGGCGTACCTGGATGTGAATACACTCCAGCCTTCGGATCTTCTTCGTGACGGTGTGCATCTGAACGAACACGGCAATTACCTGATGGCCGAACTGATCAAGCCCTGGCTGGTTTATGATCCGGATTTTCCCAGGGATACCTTCGGGGTGGTAACGGTATACCGGCTCGGGGAGGATGTGGATTTTGCCGGTGACACTTTGGTGCTTCCTTTTTCCGGGAACCGGGTGGACCTCCTGCTGACCGGGTCGGGATATGATGCAGGCGATTCGGTATATGTTTTCCTGGACGGACACAAGCCCTCCCGATACCAGGGAACGGCATACATGAGCAGGCCATATAATGATGCAAACGATTACTGGCCCTGGAACCTGGGATCCATGGTCAGGGTGGGGCATGATACCCCCTGGCTGGAGGAGGAATGGACCCTTACCTATACCAGCATGGCTGATTCCATGAAAGATTTCGATTTTGAGGTCAGCGGCTCGCTGACCGGATATGACGGGGCGGGAACCAAAAGCGAAGATTTCATATCGGATTCGCGGCGGGTGATCATTGAAGGGGGAGCCGTTACCGAAGGTGACTGGCATGTGCAGAGGTCCTTTGATGTGACGGACACGGAAACCCACGAAGGGGACCAGGTGAAATGGCAGATTTACAAGATCGCCACCGATGCCTTCCTCCCCGGCGATATCAGCGGTGATGCCACTGAGCACCGGTTCACTCTTTTCCAGGGGATCCCCAATACCTGCCATACACTGACCCTGGTCAAAAAGGGCAAGGTGCCTTTCGACAGCATCAGGGTGTACCGGCCATATTGGGACAGGGAAACAGCATTCCGGATGCGGACAGATACCGATTCCATTTTCTTCAGCCACCGGAAAGAGACCAAAATGTTCCGTATCGTATCCAATACCTTCTGGGAGATTGAAAATCAGGCGGACTGGCTGAGGGTTGATACGGTCAGTTCTTCCGGGAACGCATGCATTATGGTCACCGCCAGGGACAATTACGTGGATGATGTCAGAAGGTTTTTTATGGTGGTCAGGGGAACGGGAGTTCCTGCTGACACCATTCTTGTCCACCAGGAAGCCGGATTTCCGGTGGGTATCCGGGAAGATCAGGAGGATGGCGGGTTGCGGGTATTTCCCAATCCCGCGAACCAAAAGATCCGGGTTTTCTGCCCCGGCCATTCCAACGGCCGTTTGCGGATATTCGACCTGCAGGGCAGGTTGTGCACGGAGAAAATGCCCGTCGACAGCGGACCGGCCACCGTGGATATTTCGGCCTTTCCTCCGGGCCTGTACATCATCGAAATACGGAACAGCCAATCTGTTTCAAAGAGCCGTTTTGTCATCAGGTGAACTCGCGGCCGGCAAACCCCCATTTTTCTGCAACGTTCGGGAGTTTCCATCCCGCCGCGGGTGATCATCAGATCCGGATCGATGTCCCAGCAGTAATCTGCCACCATGCTGTTTACCCAGTCGTGCTTTTCATCCAGGAACAGGATGTCGATCTTTCCGTAACTGGTCAGCAGTCCCCTGAGCTGTTTTTTGTCCGTTTCCCAGATCTCCTCGTTATTGGGGCATTCCGTTGCCGGGTTGTTCCGGCTGGGCGGCAATCCCTGCATGTGACTCAGGTAAAAATCATCGGGAGAAAAATACAGTCCGGTGGCAATGCCCTCATTCCTGAATGCTTCCGGGATCTCCGCCAGAATGTCTTTTCCATAGGGTGTGTTGGTGATCTTGAATTCGACCGTTTAGGTATCCCACATGCAGAAACCGCTGTGGTGCCTGGCGGTGAACACCACGTATTTCATTCCCGCCATGGCGGCCAGTCTGGCCCACACCTGCGGGTCGAACTGTTTGGGATCGAAAGAATCCGGCATTTCATTGAAGTATCAATTTTGGTAATCCTGCGATGAGGCGGCAACGTTGTGGCTGATGATCGCTCCCAGTTGTACATCCGGCGCCCAGTGGATGAAGATACCGAATCCCAGGGAACTGAACCATTCCCTGCGTCCGGGTTTGTTCCGGTCCACGGTGATCTTCTGGGCGGATGCAACATGAATGCTCATGAAGAGGATCACAGGCAAAAGCCGGATCAGCAAAATGATTATTCAAGGATCCGGACCGGACCTGTCAATCCGGCCGGATGGACCTTCCTGCCCCGGATCCATTTCTGTGCCACTTTATTGTCCTTCAGTGAAAGACAGTAATTGCCCAGGGTGGTGGTAACCGATACCCGTATGCGGTTTTTCCCTGTATTCAGGGCACCGTTCAGGGAATAAATATGATTTCCGTACCATCTGAAGCCGAGGTTTTTGCCATTCAGTTCTACTTCCGATATGCCGTATACCTGACCCAGGTCGATCTTGCCGGTCTTTCCGGAATGTTCGGCCGAAAATGTCTTTTCATAAACAGCTGTCCCGGCAAATGACCTTAGTTCCTTCAGATCCCTGAAATTGGTCAGTTTATTCAACACCAATTGATCCCGGTTACCGTTGATATGCATCAGGGTAAGTTCCCAGCTGCCATCCAGGATTAATATGGAAGAAGGCGGTTTTCCGGCCGGCATGGCGATGCCCGGAGCCGGTTCCGGAACAGATTCCGAAGCGGATTCCGGGGCCGGTTCGAAGACCAGCAGAAATGATCCGGCCGGTTCAAAATGCAGGGTCAATGCATTCTTTTTCCCATTGTACGGAAAGATCTTCCGTTCGCCCGTTTCCGGATCCCAGAGCCAGGGAGTTTTGTCCCCGGTGTTGAAGACGGCTTCCAGGGTGACTTTCCTGATTTTGTGCTTATTGGCCAGGAAAAAGATGTCCTTCCCGTCTTTTTGATAGTGGATATGGCTGACGTTTACATCCGGATTTTTGATCCGGATAAATGGCTCCAGTTGTTGTTCTTTTTGGATTCCGGCAAACCAGCCGATCACATCCTTCCCCGGTGCGGGAATGATCCGGCAACGGCCGGCGTGTTCTTTCAGAATACCGGATATTGCCTCACGCACGGTCCGGTCGTTTTCCGGGGCATGGGCAAAACCCGGGGAACGGGAAGGGGCTCTTCCGGTGAACAGGATCCTGCCGTCTTCCCCTGCAAATTCAAGCAGTTTTGTTGCCGTTTCCGGGACAAGGGTTTCCTGTTCCATCAGCATCAGGGTATGGTATTGGCGGCCGTGGCAGATCAGCTTCCCGTCCCGGAATTCCGATCCGTTGATCAGGTTCTCGCTGATGTAATCACATCCGTTCCCGTTTTTGTGTATGGCTTCCCAGAGGGTATACTGGTATTCCGGGTGGATATCCCTGGGCACCGGCTGCCTTTGCAGTCCGTACCGGCTCCAGATATCGGAAAAGGGATGCAGGATGGCGATGCCTGTCCGGGGTTGAGCGGACTGGAACAGGGCTGACAGCCTTGCATTGTATTTCAGGAAACCGTCCAGGTATTTCCACCAGGTATTGCGTTCGCTGAACAATGTCCCGTACCGGATCCATCCAGGGAAAGGGGCTTCCCGGGGACTGTAACTGTATCCATGGAGAAAGGTGTGGGTGATGCCCGATATGGCGGTATGGTCACTGGCGATCTTCAGCAGTTCCGGGGTGGTGAAGAACACATACCAGAGATTGGTCATGGCCTCGCAGCTGATGATATTTTTTTCTGCGAACCGGGCCGCGCCCGTACGCCTGGTACCTGGATTTCAGACCGTTCCTTGTGCACCAGTCCGTATATGTTTTTATGAACCGTTCATGAAACAGCTCCTGCAGGGTCATGATCATATCGTAACGAACTCTGCGGATGATCTCATCCAGTTCCTCTGAAAAATTTGCCCCGTAATCTTCCTTTACCCTGTTGCCCATGAATTCCCGTTTGAACAGCACAAAGGGCAGATAAGGCATCAGGTCGTATCCTCTTCTTTTCCTGAATTCTTCCGGCATGTCGGTACACCAGTTGGCTCCCTCTTCTTCCAGACTGTCCATCATAGTGGCCCTGAAACTCTTCCCCGGCGGTCCTCCGGTTGCAGAACCGATCTTTTCCGACATCCGGTTGAAATAGTCCTCCACAGCTTTCCGGTTGTAGTGATCCAACACCGGACCGTTTGCACCGTGGGTCCCCCGGCATACCGTATTGTAACCTTCCCGGATCACCATGACATACAGGAAAAATTTACCCGCGGGGACATCGACCGTAAGTTTTCCGTTTTCATACTGTTCCGTTAAAGAGATGGCCTGACTGAAGTTTTCCATTTTTGCCGGTACCAGCCTGATGTCAATGATGCTGGTATAATCCGGGGGTTCAATCCCCTTGTTGTCGGTCAGGGAATATGCATGCCTTTCATTGTGTGTGACCATACCGGTCATTTCCGTCAGTTCATCACGGGTGAAGGAAAAACTTTCCGGGCCCCTGAGTTCCATAATCCCGGGAAGTGCGATCTTTGACATTTCACCCTTTTTCAGGAACATGCCTCCCGGGGGCCATCCCGAACCGACCAGGATGTCCAGGGTAATTCCCCTTTCCTTTGCGGCTTCAATTGCCGTGTTGAGCAGCTCCAGCCATTCATCGCCCAGCCAGTCTTTGGGCGGGATCCCCTGGGGATCCGTCTGGTCAGGGAATTCTATGGGATAAACCGTTGCTCCCGGAATGCCTTTTTCCTTGAATACATCCAGCTGGCGGATAATCTCCTCTTTTTCGATCCGGTTGCCGCACCACCACCAGCGGATCCACGGGCGTGCCCTGTTGGAAGGTTCTTTGAATATCCGTTACAGATCTTCTTCGCTTGCGGAGTGGCTGTTTGAAGCACTTCTATTATTTGCGGTTTTGCATCCGGACAGCATGGCCGGGAAGAGACTGCCGGTGATGAATGCGCCCGATCCGGTCCTGATGAATTCCCTGCGTTTCAATGCCTTTGTGTTTTTGTCTTTTATCTGGAAGCTTCCCGGATCGAATCCAGCCGGATTTTCATCTGTTGCAGGATGCCGGCATATGCCGGGTCGTCGGTTTTGTCATCGATCTCAAATGGATCTTTTTCCAGGTCGTAAAGCTCGAAATAGGAGGTGTCGGCAAACAGGTATTTCAGCAGTTTATATCTTTCCCCTACATAACCCTCCGAACGGGGGATGGCGGGATGCTCAAAAAGATGCTCGTAGAAAAAAGCCTTCCTCCAGTCCCCGGGATCTTCATTCCGGCACAATGCCACCAGGCTCCGGCCCTGCATTTTGTCAGGGAGCGGGACCCCGGCGATCTCAAGAATGGTGGGGGCTATGTCGATGTTCAGTACGGTCTCATCCCTGATAAGTCCACTGTATTTTTCCGGCAGGCGAGGATCATAGACGATCAGGGGCACCCGGATGGATTCTTCATAGCCGTACCATTTGCCGGCCATGCCGTGTTCGGCCAGGAAAAAACCGTTGTCCCCGGCCAGTATGAAAACCGTATTCCCGGACAGCCCCTTTTCTTCGAGTTTTTCCCTGATCTCACCGATCACCCGGTCCACCCCGTAGATCAGCCGGTAATAACCTTTGACGGAATGCTGATGCAGTTCATGTGTGGAAAACCGGATCTCCCACCTGCGCCTGGATTCATTGAGCACACCCTGGTTGGTCCTGAAAATTTCAGGACAGGATTCCCAGAAATGACCGGCATGGGTTTCGGGAAGGGGCATGACAACGTCTTCATAGAGTTCCTCATAGGCCGAATCATACAGGAACTGATTGGGGTCCCCGTCCTGCACATGGGGTGCCTTGAAGCTGACCGAAAGGCAGAAAGGAGTGTTCTCAGGGGCCCGGTCCAGGAATTCAAGGGCCTGGCTGCCCATGATCCGGGTCAGGTGGATATCGTTCCCTTTGTCGTCCTTATGCCAATAACGGTTCTGCCCGGGGAATCCGCGCCAGTAATCGAACCGGTCCCCTGGCATGGATTCCTCCCGGTTGTTGATCCCGTATTTTCCGATAAACCCGGTATAATACCCCGATTCCCTTAAAAGCACGGGGTAGATCCGTGCATACTGCTCCGGTGAAAAATCTTTGACAAAGTTGTGTATGCCGTGGCGCCTGGCATATTGTCCGCTCAGAATGCATGCACGGCTGACCGCACATATGGAGGTGGTGACATATGCATTTCTGAAAAAGGTTCCTTCCCTTGCCAGCCGGTCCATTTCCGGTGTTCGGATGGTTTCGTTCCCTGCATAACCCAGTGCGTCCCAGCGCTGATCGTCGGTCAGCAGGAAAATGATATTGGGACGGTCCCCGTTCCGGGCCTGTTCCGTCCGGTCCCCGGTGCAGGATACCGTCATAAGGCCCGCCGTCAGGAATCCGGTCACCCGGAAAATTGCATGTTGATTCATAACATAAAGATTAACAGCAATAATGATTGATTGGTTGGCATGGTATAAAACTAACAATTATTTCATAAATTTCGGAATTGCCTAACCAAAACCATTGATCATATGAACCCTACAATTCGTTTTCAGCTTTCCACCATGATGTTCCTGGAATACCTGATCTGGGGATCATGGTATGTCACCATGGGCACCTATCTGGGCATGACACTTGAGTTCAGCGGGATGCAGATCGGCATGGCCTACAGTTCCGTGGCCATTGCCGCCATGATCTCCCCCTTTTTCGTGGGCATGATCGCCGACCGGTTCTTCCGTGCGGAAAGGGTGCTTGCTTTTTTACATCTGCTGGGCGGGGTGGTCATGTACCTGGCTTCCATCGTATCCGGTTTTGAAGCCTTTTATCCGCTTATGATCTTTTATGCTTTGTGTTTTATGCCCACACTGGCCCTGACCAATTCCATTTCATTCCACAAGATGGAAGACCCGGGAAAACAATTCTCGTCGGTCCGTGTCCTGGGGACCATCGGCTGGATCGTGATCGGGATCATCATCGGCCTGCTGGATATCGAGCATTTAAGCATACCCCTGAAGATCGCAGCCTTTGCCTCCGTCATCATGGGCCTTTACAGTCTTACCCTCCCCAAAACCCCGCCGCAAAAAAAAGAGGAAAAAGTGAAATTCCGGGACATCATCGGCCTCGATGCACTGTTGCTGATGAAGAGTCGTTCCTTTGCCGTTTTCATCATATCTTCACTGCTGATCTGCATACCCCTTTCCTTTTATTACAGTTTTACCAACCTGTTCCTCAACGATATCGGCATGGAGAAGGCCGCAACCAAGATGACCATGGGCCAGGGTTCGGAGATCGTTTTCCTTTTGCTTTTACCATTCTTCATCAAAAGGCTGGGGTACAAATGGACCCTCATCCTGGGGATCGGGGCCTGGATCCTCCGGTATATCCTGTTTGCTTTCGGGGATGTGGGCGGACTCGCATGGATGCTTCTGCTGGGGATCATCCTGCACGGTGTATGTTATGATTTCTTTTTTGTAACCGGACAAATCTACGTGGACAAGAAAGCGCCTCCCCACATCAGAAGCGCGGCCCAGGGATTCATCACCTTTGTGACCTGGGGTGTGGGTATTTTCGTGGGGACCTGGCTTTCCGGAAAGATCGTCAATATTTACACCGTTCAGGAAGGTTATTCATGGAAGAACATCTGGCTGGTCCCCACCGCACTGGCACTTGCCGTTCTGATCTTCTTCATTCTGGCTTTCCGGGACAGGGAGGCCGCCGAAGTAAAGGCCGGCTAGCGTGAGTTTATTGCGACACGAGGGATAATTCATCATAACGTACTGAATAACATTAAAATACAGTACACTTATTTCCTGTTTTGTGCATTGCAGAACCCATTTTTATAAATTCATTTTCATGAGTTGAGCTTGATCCTCGTTCAGCTTAAGTAATTTGGTTTTAACCTGTCGTGATTTTGGCAATGTGTATTGCAATTGTCTTATCTCTTTTATCTCATTTATAGCTTTTCCCGGTTATAGAGCAATGTTATTTTTTGCCAATAATCTCTCCAGTTACTTGTATACTGCATAGGCCGAGAAACATATGCATATGCGAGCCTAATATCTTTTTGGTGTACTCAAAGGTTATTTTTTCAATCCTTTGCTTGAGCCGTGAATGCAGATCATCCAGAAACCGGTAAATGGAATAAACACTTATATCAATATTTAAATGCCTTTTAAAATACTCAACTGTCTTAAGCTTGCTTCCAGGGTATACCAAACGAAATAATACCAGATTCTTAAAGAAATTATTACCATCATCTTCAGGATAGCCGATTTGCTGATATATCTTGCCCGAAATTAATTCAGAACCAACAATTTGTAAATTGTCATTGCAGATACTGTCAACGAAATTATCAACAACTGCATCATCATACTCAATAAATAGGCTCTGCATGCCTTGCATGCGCTCAATCTCGGTATTAGCCAATAAAAGCAATAGTTCTTCCTCTAGTTGAGTCCTGGCGCAACCTACCGTCTTTAAAACTTTGTTTCGCCTTCCAATTTTTTTTATGATTTGGATGCTTGTTGAACCGTACGGTTTTTGTTTTTCCTGATAAACATACAGCAAATATAGCGTGCAGCACCCATATTAACATATATTAAAAAGCTTATATCCTGAAAACATTCAAGGTCATAGATAATGAAGGTAAAAACCTTTTTGATTTTGTGACAAGCGCTGTATGGAACTCCAGGAAGCAAGTAATTGAATGGTTGCGACCCTATTATACGAATAAAAATGAAATAGTTGACCTGTTTTATGCCATAACCCAATGCCGGGGTTGGATAAAGACAACAAGCAAGCCGCGGAGCTGCTCAGGAACAGTTATGCAAAAAACTGATATCACTGGGAGTACAAACTCCAACCGGGAAGTTTATGATTATTGAAGCAGGGGATTCACCGATTTGAAAAATGTCCAAAAAAAAATTGCATTTTAAAAGTTTTCCGAGAGGTCTGAAGTAATTATTTTAACTTCTGATTTTTTTTGCATTCTTTGGCAGTATGAATTATATTTGGCTCTATTTCTGGATTATAACGTATGAGTAATTTATTCATTTGGAAAATTGGAATCTCGTTAAAACAAAAAGAAGAAAAATACCATCCCATAAATACATCAATACATTTATAAATAACCAAAATCAGATATGAAAAGAAGAGGTTTTCTGGCCAGTTCGGCCATCATCGGTGCCTCCGTTCCCGCAGGCATGGCGACGATTGTTTCCTCCTGCAGCGGAGATGAAAGTAAAGGGAAAAGAAAAGGAAAAGATAGTTTTACACCTGAACAAATGGGTATGCCTTCGTTCGCCAAACAAGCTCCGGACGGAAGACCCCTGAAAGCCGGGCTGATCGGGAACGGCTCACGCGGAACCGGTGCCGCTGTTCAGTTCCTCAGTGCAGGTAACGACCTGTCTATTGTGACGCTGGCTGATGTGTTTGGGGACAGGCAGCAAAAGTGTCGGGAAATCCTTCTTAAAGAGAAGAGTAATCAGGTGGATGACGATAAATGCTTCCTTGGTTTTGATGCCTATAAGAAACTCCTTGAACAGGATATCGACGTTGTGCTGATCGCAACCCCTACGCATTTTCATCCGGAGCATTTCAAGGCTGCGGTTGAAGCCGGTAAGCATGTGTTCATGGAGAAACCCGCAGCTGTGGACCCAGTTGGGATCCGAACGGTGCTTGTGGCTGCAAAACAGGCGGAAGCAATGGGACTGACGGTTGTGACAGGCAACCAGCGCAGGAACCAGCACGATTACTGGGAAGCCTACATGCAGGTAAAGAACGGAGCCATTGGAGAAGTACTATCAGCCACCGCTCACTGGAACCAGGGAGCCTGGTGGAATAAACTCCAAAGGCCGGAGTGGTCAGATATGGAATACAACATAAGGAACTGGTTTAATATTAAATGGTTAAGTGGAGACCATCTGCTTGATCAGGGGGTGCATAACATTGATGTAGTTACCTGGTTTACAGGAATGATACCGGAAAAGGCTGTTGGTTATGGCGGAAGGGCAAGACGAATGACAGGGGACATCTTCGATTTTTTCAGTGTTGATTACAGGTACCCGAACAACAAGAGGATGATGGCCACAGCCCGGCAGATTGACGGATGTGATCAGAATGTTTCTGAATCCATCATGGGTACAGAAGGCGTGCTTTACACAGGAGGAAGAAAAACGCGCATTGAGAATTTTGCCGGTGAAGTGCTCTGGCAATATGATTATGAAGCCAACCCGGTCGTTGGCGGCCACTCCCAGGAACATGTACACCTTGTAGAATCGATCCGTCTGAACCAGAAGATCAACCAGGCAGAAGATATTGCCATCTCAACCCTGGTTGCCATCCTGGGTCGCGAGGCAGCCTATACAGGAAAAGAGATCACCTGGGATGAGATCATGGCTTCAGATCTGCGGTATGGCCCCACAGAATATGCACTCGGACCCCTGCCCGACTACCATGAGGGAGTAGCTCCCGTACCGGGACGTGATCCCAAAGCTACTATATAGTATGATGTCAGCGAAACGGGGATCGTCTTATAGATGGATGCTTCCCATCGCCGGAATCATTGTGGGTGCCACCATCATACTTGTTACGAACAGGGCTGTTCAGATAACCAGTACCAGTGAATTCTGCCAGTCCTGCCATATTCATACCGGTGCAGATCAGGCATGGACCCAATCGGCACACTACACCAATGAGAGTGGTATAAGGATAGGATGCGTCGAGTGTCATCTGCCCCCTCACGGTTCATTCAGGCATTTCACCACCAAGGTGAAAACCGGCCTGCATGACTTCTTTGCATACCATTTCAAAGACAGTGCCTCCTTTGATTGGGAGAGGAGACAGCAGTTGGAGTATGCCGTTAACATCGTTTTTAATGAGTCATGCGAGAAATGCCACGAGAACCTCTTCCCGAAAGGATTGACCGAGGAAGGTGGTAAAGCACACCTTCACTATGATATGAATGCGGAAAATCTGGATCTTCAATGCATCAATTGTCACCTTGATGCTGGACATTACTTACCCAATTACAAACATGAAAAGTTGGAAGGTATCCAGTTTACCGGGATGGATGCAAAGAAATTCTATACTGAACCTGCACTGGTAACAGCCTTTGAGGACTTTACGGAGCAGATTCCAAATACTTCTGTTTCATTTAATATGGTGGCTATTAAGGGAGGAACATTCCTGATGGGCAGTCCTGGTGACGAACCACTACGGGATGATGATGAAGGGCCGGTCAGAACCGTAACGGTATCTCCTTTTTTCATGGGAGAGTTTGAAGTGACCTGGGATGCTTACTGGACTTTTTACAGCCAGACCATGTCCGAAGGCAGGCTGGACCCGCAAACAGTTTTTGCACAAAATGCCAGCGCAAGCCATGTGGATGCCATCAGCGGCCCCACCCCGCCCTTTGGAAATCCGGGTCAGGGATGGGGAAGCGGGCAACGGCCAGCCATAACCATGTCACATTATGCAGCAAGAACTTACTGCCAGTGGTTATCGAGCGTGACTGGCAAGAAGTACAGGCTACCAACAGAAGCTGAGTGGGAATATGCATGCAGGGCGGGCAGTGAAGCACCTTACTTCTTCGAGGGAAACCCGAAAAGATATACGAGTGAAGGTCTTCGAAACCGGATCTTCGGTCCGGATACCACCTATATCAATAGCCATGCAGTATATGATCTTAATTCAGGGGGTAAGACCCAGGAGCCATCTAAGGTCAGCGCCAATGCTTTTGGCCTTCGAAATATGATCGGTAATGTATATGAGTATTGCTCCGACTGGTATGCTGAAGATGCATACGCACAGACCGGTCCTGAAGTCACCGATCCAAAAGGACCACCGTCGGGAGCCGAGTATGTGATCCGAGGAGGTAATTATCTGTCCGATGCTGTTGATCTGAGGTCGGCTGCGCGGGCTCCCACAGAAACCGAAGAATGGCTGAAAACGGACTGCCAGCAGCCTAAAAGTATCTGGTGGCTTTCCGACATGAAAGGGATCGGTTTCAGAGTTGTCTGCGAACCCGATTCTGGACTCGCCAGTACCGGAGATATATAGATCTTATTAGTATTAACCTTACACTAAAGAACAACTTCATTGGGTTGAAGACAAGCTTGGCTTCAGGATTATCATGACCAACTGGCATGAATGGATAAGCCAGGAAATTATTATCGCTGGAGGGAGGCAAGGCTCAAAGCTGGTTATCCGGGAAGCTTGGATAATTTTTAGACTTGCTCAATAATATAAGGCTTGGTACAATGCTGGAAGAATCGAAAAAGACCGGTAAGCCAAAAGCAACCTATGATGAATTATCCCTCGTTTCGTAATAAACTCATGCTAGCGGATTTGATGTTTTCCGGTTTCTTACCGGAAACGGAAAACTACCGGACAAGCAGTTTCCGGATGCTTTGCCTGTCGGGGGTCCTGACCCGAACAAAATACACCCCGGGCGGGATCCCGCTGATGTCGATCTCTCCCGGGTTCCTTATTATCCTGCTTCTCCACAGGATCTGCCCCAGGAGATCCAGGATCTCTATTTGCGCACTTTTCCCCTGGCTTTGTTCAAGGTCCGAGGAAACGATCACGAATTCATCGGCCGGATTGGGATAGAGCCGGATAAAATCCGTTCGCTCCCTAAGCGGTTTGATCCCGGTATGGCTCAGAGTCTGCGCCACGCGGATGATGAGCTCATCGTCACAGCTGGAAATGGTGAACTGCCCCGAACGGGAATCCCCGGAGCCGTTTTCGGTGACTGATACCCGGATGCTGTCCACGTTCTTGCTGACCGAGAACCAGTCGGGGTACCCGGTTTCCACCGTGAATTCACCGGGCGTGTTTACAAAGAAGGTGACCTTACCGCCTTCCCCCCGGAATTCCAGATACTGGTCGATGATCTCCAGCAGGCAGTCTTTCTGCCCGTTCTCCAGTGCACCGGCGTCCCGTCTTCCCAGCACCCCGTTCCCTGCGAAATCATACAGGAATGGTCCGTCCGTTTCCCATTTGTATAATTCCCTTATGGTGGTTCCCGCGGCGCTGAGGGTCCCTTTGGATATCCTGAGGAAATCCATGGCCCCTGCAAAATAATGGCCGTCGTGGTCTTTTCCCACCAGAAAGTCGGAAGTGTTGGCGAGGGAAACCGAACTTACAGGCAGGGTTCCGGAGCTGTTCCCGTTCTGCAGTTCGCCGTCGATGTACATGGAGATGCCCGAACTGCGGTCGAACTCGGCCAGGACGTGGTGCCACGTCCCGTCATTGACCGCCACCGAACTGCTCTGCGTAAAAGCTTCGGATCCGCCGGTTATGATCAACCCACAGGCATTTCCGTCGGCATCCACTTCCAGCTTGTATCCGCCGCCTCCTTCGTCATATTTGGAGACCACGGTTCCCCCGGTGAATGCGGAATCGGTCTTTACAAAAGTTTCCACGATGAAATCATGGGTGGTCATGTTCAGGTCATTGCATTTGTTCTGACTGGATTTTTCATGGGAAACATAGCAGTAATCCGTTTGGCCGTCAAACACAAAAGCCCCGCGGGTCCAGTTTTCCAGTTTGCCCATGATGAAATTGTCCGTTCCGGCTCCCGGTGCGGTCAGGTGGTTCCTGGGGACATACAGGTAATCCCCCCGGTTCTTGAAGTCGCCGGTGAAATAAAAATTCTCGCCCATGATGATGGTATAATCATCGGGATGCTCGTAGAAGTGCCACTCCCCGGTAACCGCGTACAGACTTAAAGGGGCGAAGAACCTGACCCCCCGGTCAATGGCTTCCCCGCCGGGGAGGGGCCTGAAATCGTTGTTGCCCGGATCGGTCAGGATGTCCCCGGTGGCATCCCAGCCGGTCTGGTCAAGCTGTGCATTGTGGCTGGCCAGACTGGCACGGAATTCATCCAGTCCGTTAAAGTTCCGGTCGTCCACAAAGGTCCCGAATTCTTCCGGATCCCCGTGAAAAATGTTATAACCGTATGATTCGAAGGGGACCAGTTCTTCGGGCAGACTGTTGTTCTCGATGTATTTCCTGGAGATGTCGTCGAAAATATTTCCCAGGTAGAAATTGTACCCGGGGGTGCCCCCGCTGTGCTTGTGGGCTTTGGTACCCATATAGAATTTATAGGCCGTGTTGTTGGCCCAGGTGACATAGAATCCCAGCACCTGCTGAAAAGCCAGCCGGTTCCTTTTTTTTGCATCGGTCATCGAATTGAAGAGTCCGACAGCGATGTTGTTGAACACATAATTCTTGAACGCCCCGTCCAGGTAATAGGGGAACGCCCAGGGGTTCCAGCGTACATTCCCGCCTGCTGCAGAATATCCCCGGGCATTTTTCGAATAATTGTTGTAATAGTACGCGGGTCCGCCCTGCCAGCTTTCCAGCGCGCCGTAATCCTGAACACCCAGGAAAGTATTCTCCACCCGGTTATGATGTACGAGTCCGCACACCAGCGGCACGTTCGTCACCCCGTCCCCGCTGGGTTTCCCCCAGGTAAAATCGAGTCCGGCCCCCCACGAATAACTCACGATGTTCCCGGCCGCCTCGGCGGTCCTGAACTGTCCGTACACTGCCGGTATGGCAGAATACCACCTGCAAAGCTGCCTGCCCCCGCTGTCATGTATCCGGTTGCGCATGATCCGGATACCTTTCATATAGGGTTGGGATGAGTTGGAGCCGAAAGTAATGGTCTGGTCGTCCACTACCAGGAAATCATTGTCCCGGATGGTGATGTTCCGCATATCCCCCTTTGAATTGAGTCCGGCCACCCCCGCGGTCACATACCGGAACCTGCAGTTGGCTATTTCGATGTGGTGGCATGATCCTTCCAGCTTGATGAAGGATGCGATGTTTTCCGCATCAGCGTTTGTCCAGTGATACCCGTCGAATGTATTGCACGCGAATGAGAGTCCGCTCACCGAGATGTGATGCCTGTCCGCTATTAAAACGGGCGTTTTTTTCACCGCCATTTCAATAACGGCATCATTGGGATTCCGGTCCTCCGGCAGCCTGATGTACAGCCGGTCCGGGGCGGAAGAACTCCGGTGCAGGTAATATTCATTGGTGGTGTCCAGAAGATAGGAGAGGTTCTCGATGTAATACCGGCACCCCTTGCCCCCGAATGTATGATTGGCGGTGATGCTGTTGGTGGATGGATTGAAGGAGAGGATCTCCTGACCCCACAGGGCCCCCATGATCCCTTCCCATTCGCTCCATACGGTGCCCCCCACCCAGTAATTGGCATCGGATTGGGTGAGGTGGTTGTCGTCGATGTAATAGCCGTCCTGTGTTTCGTTCCCCACTACCCCGGTCCATTCCCACCATCCGTCCATGGGATTGATGGAATCGGTGATCTCCCAGTTGGGTGTCCTGGCCAGGCGGATCCTTTCCAGTTCCCCGTCCTTCCATTCACAGACCACTTTGGTGGGCGGGAGGTCCTCGTCAAAATTCAGATACCAGATCTTATCCGGCTCGGGCATGCCGGGGGCCGAGAACTGTGAGCCCCGGCTCCATCCCCCTGTGATCCGTTTTGAACCGAAAAAGCATGCCTCTCCCGTACCCCAGTCCGGGTCCGAGGTCAGCCGGATGGGATTTTCCGCGGTGCCCGATTCCTGGGCTTCGATTGTTCCCCGGTAAACCGATCCCCTTTTGAATACATAGGTATCGATCCCGGAAGCGCCGGCGGCATTCCCCGTTGCTTCCGGATCCCATGGATGGTGTTTCCAGGGGGTGTCTTTGGTGGTGCCGTCGTGGCTGTCATTTCCGGATTCGTAATCGATATACCGCACGGTGGTCCCCGGAGTATATACAAAGGGTTCAGGCGCCCATTGCAGGTCGCCGTTGGGCAGAATGGCGGCATGGGGGTTTTCCCATGAATAGAGGGTCGAGTCTTCGCCGGACCCGTTCATGCCTGCAGACAAGGCAAACAGACTGCCGGCAAGCAGCAAAAAACGGAAGAATTTCATGGTGTGGTGGTTTGGTGGCTGAGTAAAATTGTCAATTTTTTCCGGATACTCAAAATCAAACAGTTGTTGAATAAATAAGCATGTGAGAATTTTTTTTCTCATGCCCGGTATAACCCCCTTTGATTCCCTGAAGACAGGGGCCTTCGGCGGACTTGTAACCATTTGGTTTTTAGTAATATAAAATATCAACATGTCCATTGCCAAATTATTCCGGTTCAGACCGGGGTTTGGCATGTTATTATTACATGATTGAATAAACAATGACCCGTAAATATGTATCCGAAGGGGAGGCAGAAGATGTAAAGGCACAGTTGCCTGAGGACATCGAGGAATTGTTCGATGTAAATGCTTAAATTGTTATAATCATTCAAATACCTAAACGTTATGGCATTTAACATGACCACCACATCATTTGAGCACGGCGCTCCGGTCCCGGTCAAACATGCCTGTGATGGCGATGATGTTTCTCCGCCGCTCAGATGGGACGAAGCACCCAAAGAAACAGTAACGTTTGCTTTGATCATGGAAGACCCGGATGCTCCGGGGGGGACCTTTACCCACTGGATCGTGTACAATCTCCCGTCTGACTGCCGTGAACTGGAAGAGATCATCCCCATTGAAAAACATCTGGGGAACGGGGCGACACAGGGCAAGAATGATTTCGGAAAACTGGGTTACGGCGGGCCCTGTCCGCCCAAAGGCACAGAACACCATTATTATTTCAGGTTATTCGCCTTGAAAAAGAAACTGCCTCCGGAATCGGCCAATACCGCCGCGGACTTTTACAATGCGATCAACGGGCTCATCATTGACAAAGCAGAGTACATGGGAACGTACCGGAGAAAGAAATAGGCAGGATATTTAATCGGACATTTCCATGTCCCCGTGGTCATGCCCGGTTGACAATGCACTTCCTCCCGGATTCATCATGCTGGGTTTTCCGGCAAGCTGTGCGGCAGCATCGATCTTGAAAACACCGTGGGTGACGATTTCCTCACCTTCGGCCAATCCCCGGGAAACCACATAGGAATCATCCGCTTCGGGCCCCAGGACGATTTCCCGGTATCTGAATGACGGCATTGCAGATTCGGGGTCCCTGACAAATACCACGGCCCGTTTGCCTGTCCACAGCACGGCTGATTTGGGAACCATGATCTTACTGGCCATAGAGCCAGATCATCAGGAATCCACCGGAAAAAGCCACCAGGATCCCGCTGAAGATCATGGAAGAAGCCGGGATGACTACCATGAGCCGGTTGGCCGCCCGGATCTGGTTTTCGTAGTTCCCTGCAAAAACATAATTCACCCCGGCGGGAATAATCAGTTCTCCCCGGTCAATCTTATCATCAAGATGCTGTTGTGCATTTTCCACCACATCCACTTCTGCGGTTCCTTCTTTCTTGTCAAAAATGATGTACGCGGTAAGAAAAGTGTTCTCACTTTTGATCATTTGGGGCCCCCGCGCGTAACCGATCTCAGTAAGCTCACCCAGGGGGATCTGGTTGCCGGATGCGGAAGGGATCAGTACTTTCTTCAGATCCCCGGGATTGTCCCTGTATTCCCTCGCATACCTGATCCGGACGGGAAAACGTTCCCTTCCTTCAACCGTGGTGGTCAGGGTGAGTCCGCCTACCGCACTGCCGATGTATGACTGCAGGTCTTTTACCGTTATTCCGTGACGGGCAATGGCCTTTCTGTCAATCCTGATCTCCAGGTATGGTTTGCCCACCACCCTGTCGGCAAAAACAGAAGCAGGATCCACACCCTCGGCAAGTTTCAAATGATGTTCGAGCCTCAATGCCGTTTTTTCCAGGGTTTCCAGGTCGGGACCGGACACTTTGATGCCTATTGGGGCCCGCATCCCGGTTTGCAGCATAACCAGGCGGGTTTGGATGGGCTGCAGCTGAAGCATAAATTTTTATTTACTGGCGGTATATTATGACGGTGGCAGGGAAATAAAAGCCATGATCAGGGCCAGGACAAATATGGTAAAGGCCGCATAGGTCTTGATGCTTTGCCTGGCGGGATCGGTTTCCTTTATTGCAGCGATGATCAGCAGGATGCCGGTCAGCAGCAAGCCCGCATCGGAAATATAGACAAGGATTGATGCACCTGCCCAGTGCTGGATCTTCATGACCATCCCTATGGCAACAATACACATTGCCAAACCGCCCACGATGGCGCTGGTTTTTTCAATCCCTTTGGCCAGGGGTTTGGGGCCGGCGATCACAAAAGCCACATAAAAAGCCAGCACGCCGAGTCCGCTAATCAGAATCAAAATGCTGGCTCCCGGCCAGTGAAATTTCTTGAATACCATTCCAATCAGCAATACTGCAACTGAGATGACGCCCAATGTTTTGTTCAGGGTTTTCATAATTTTGGTTTTTGATGAATGATCCGGGAAAATAAAAATATTGTAAACAAGGAAAAAGTCAAGTGATCATTTGAATCATTTGAACCTGATCATGGCCGGGGCATTTACTGAAGATTGCTTACCTTTAAATGCACCGGAAACCTGCTAGACATTAAAAATGGACAGGCCTTTGTTTTCAATTATTACGCCCACATTCAGACGACCTGCCTTGCTGGCCAGGAACATACGCAGTGTTTTGGCCCAGTCATTCAAGGATTTCGAACACCTGGTGGTGGACGATGCAAATGACCCGGAAACAGAACAACTGGTCAAACGGTTCAGGGACAAACGTCTGTGGTATTTCCGTCATAAAACACCCGGGGGCGCAGGAGGGGGATACAATACGGGCATCCGGAATGCCCGGGGAGAGTTCATCCTTTTTCTGGATGATGATGATGAATACCTGCCTTCCTTGCTTGAAAAGATACACGGCTACTTTACGGGTCCGGGCGGGAACAGCGGTTTTGCATGGACCGGCATTGCCCGTGTGAAGGGGTCGGGAAAAAAGGAACGGATCATCTCCTCGAAAACATGGCCCTGCCGTTTTTCATCCAGGGAAAAGGGCCTGGTGGCTGCCACATCCATCGGGAACGGTTTCGGGGTTTGCGTCAGGCGGGAATGCACCGATGCGGTGGGGTTCTATGATGAATCACTGAAATTTGGACAGGATACGGAATATCTGTTCAGACTGGCCCGGAATTTTGAATTCGGGACCATTCCCGAAGTACTGGTCAGGATACATGTGCATGAAGAAACACAGCTTACCGATATCCGGAACAACCGCATGCGGATGGAGATGCGGGAAAGGATACTGGAAAAACACGCGGACCTGTTGAATAAATATCCCCGTTTATACAGTGTTCACCACAAAGCCCTGGCTGCCCTTGCCTACCGTTTGGGATTGTCCCGGAAGGGAAGGCGGATCATGGGGCCGGTCATCAGGAAAACCCCATGGCATTTGCTCAATTACTCCGACTTGTTTTTTTTTGAACTGACCGGAAGGGACACATTCTCTGTTTTCAGGGACAGCCGCATCAGGAGCTGGTTTCAAAAATAGGGTATTTACCATTCCCAGGGCCCTGCTTCGATCAGTACTCCCTTTCCCGGGTCATCGGTGACATAGAAGGGAACATTTGCTTCCGAATAATGTCCGTTCCCGTCATACACGTTGATGTAAAGACGGTAGGGCCCGGTTTTTTCCGGAGCCCTGAAGATAATTTCAGGACGGTCACTGACCTCCGGCAGGGTGTTGGGGACCTGGGGCTGCTTAACCTCGCCCTGTCCTGCATAGGCCCCGTATTCTTCCGGTTCCGGAAGCAATTCCCAGTTATAGGTCAAGGGTTCCCCGTCCGGTTCGGTGGCCACTGTCCGGGCGGTGTATTTTTTGCCCGGATTCAGATAGACGTTGTCATAGGCCGTCATTTCCCCGATATGCAATGAATCCACCACGGGCGTGCGGTTTTCCGGCCATTCCCCGGTCCATGCATATTGCAGTGCGTCCACCGATCCGGAATGACGCCCTTCCGTGTCGAACATACCCATCCATGTATGGGTGGTGCGCTGAAAATGATACCAGAAAAATGAGTATGAACCCAGGCAGATGTCCCGGTTGGGCCGGATGTGCTTTTGGTACCGGTTTATGCGGAGTTCCATTTTTTTGCCTCCTGTTTCCTCGATGGGCCGTCCCCATTCGGTGTGCCCGACCTGCCAGGGACCAGAAACACCCCATTCGGTGATCATGTAAGGTTTGTCCCAGCCATAGGATTCCAGCCATGAACGTACTTTTCCGATATCCGCATAACTGTTGATCCCCAGCAGATCGAGTTCAGGTACTTTTTCCATAAGGATGCCCAGCTTGTAGGGCTTTCCGGTCCCGATGACCGTCATGACCGGGTGCAGGGGATCCTCTTTCCTGATATCTTTCGCGAGTTCACTCAGGGCATCGTAGACTTTCCAGTTGGGATCCCGGTATGGGGTAACATAATCAAGCTCATTGCCCAGGTACCATAACAGTACGGCCGGATGGTCCCTGAACTCCCGGACCCGGGCCATCACCTGTTCATGCTGCCTGCGAACGGCTGCCGTGTCGTTGTAATCCATGCCGTTCCGTTCCGGTTTTACGGGGAGTCCGAACATCACGCTCATCCCCAGGGAATCTGCCCGGTCCAGAAGCTTACGGGTGATCCCGTGGATCCGCAGTGAATTGGCCCCGGCCTTCAGGGCGGTTTCATAGTAACGGTCCACCACCACAGCCCCTTTGACATAATAGGGGTCTCCTCCCCTCAAGAGGACAAAACCGGTATCCGTTTGCGTTATCTCAACCTTTACAGGCCCTTTTTCAAATGTACAGGAGGATAACAGATTGATTGCCAATGTACAGCTTATGGTTGCGACTGCAAATGATACAATTGTTCCTAATCTTTTTTCCATAATATATGCTGATTATTCATGATTTGAACGCCTGCTCAGCAAGATACACAAAACCGTTTGAAAATAATATGCCAAAATGACAGAACTGAATCATTTGCATTGAAATTTTGGCATTCAGGGATTAATGAAAGAGAGAACTGTAATTCCATTTTCTATGCCGGAAATAATGGGCTATATAACTCATAATGTGCCTGCTAAGAGAAAAATGGCACACAGTTTGAAAAAAAATTCGTGCACTAAACCAAAAAGAAAGGAGGTAGTTACTATGGATACTTTAGCAAGAAAATCAGACAGGCTTTTTCCATCTCTGCCCTCATTTCTCGGGGGCGAAATGATGGATTGGTTCAACAGGAACTTTGCCGATATCGATTCCACCATGCCCACGGTAAACGTGAAGGAAACCGAAAATGAATTCCAGATCGAGGTCGCGGCTCCGGGCATGAGTAAAAAAGACTTCAATATCGATTATCAGAACGGACAGTTGACGATCTCGTCAGAGAAAAAGGAAGAAAAGAAAGAAGGGAAAAAAGGCGACCGCTTCTTGCGCCGGGAGTTCAGTTACCAGAGTTTCAGCCGTTCATTCACGGTTTCTGAAAATCTGGTGAACCCGGACAAGATCTCAGCCAGGTATGAAGACGGGATCCTTCGTGTAAGTTTGCCGAAGAGCGAAGGTGCGAAGCCGAAACCGGCAAAGGAAATCAGGATTTCATAGGATGATGGTGCAGGCAGGGGAATATTTCTCCTGCCTTATATTGTTATGAATACAGGATTTCCGGGAACCGGTGATCACCGGAAACCACTGGCCATGGTGGGCATTGATCATGGAAGTTACACCATGGATCGTTGTATAACCCAAAAATTTCTGTTATGAAAAAGTTCGGAGTGCTTGTTTTATCGGCGGTTCTGGGCAGCGCCCTGACCATAGGCGCTTTCCGGTTTATTGGACCTGCCGGCAGCAAAACCATCAGGATCGAGCACATTTCGGATACTCCGGTGGTAGGTGCTGCGTATACCGTAAACCGGGAGGGCGAGATCATACCGCTGGAGTTTACCGGTGTAGCTGAAAAAGTCATGCCTGCAGTGGTGCATATCAAATCGACACAGATCCGCAGCGTGCGGCAGTACAGAAGCTATCCGGATCCCTTCCGGCATTTTTTTGACGATGAGATGATCTGTTCCGGCGGTTTTTCGGACCGGAATTCCGGTTTGAAACCCCGCAACCCAGGCAGCAGGAACCGCAGGCCCGTGTGGGAACCGGTTCCGGTGTGATCATCAATGCTGACGGATATATCGTTACCAACAATCATGTGATTGAGAATGCGGATGATATTGAAGTGACCCTCAATGACAACCGGGTTTTCAAAGCCAGGGTGGTGGGAACCGATCCTTCGACCGACCTGGCCCTTTTGCAGATCAAGGAAAAGGACCTTCCGGTCATTCCCTTCACCAGCAGCGACGATGTGGAAGTCGGTGAATGGGTGCTGGCCGTGGGGAATCCTTTCAACCTGAATTCAACCGTAACCGCAGGCATTGTCAGTGCCAAGGCCCGTAACATCAATATTCTGCAGGACCGCAGTGCCATTGAATCGTTCATACAAACCGATGCGGCCATCAATCCCGGGAACAGCGGCGGAGCTTTGGTGAACCTGAGCGGGGGACTGGTGGGCATCAATACTGCCATTGCCAGTCCGACGGGTGCGTATGCGGGATATGGCTTTGCCGTACCCTCCAATATTGTGAACAAGGTGGTCGAAGACCTGGAGGTCACCCAGGGGGTTTATGTAGACAGCATAACGGCCAACAGTGCTGCCGGTGAGGCAGGTATAAAGGTCGGCGATGTGATCCTGTCGGTTGACGGAACAGAGGTGAATTCTTCGGGAGAATCTATGACCGCCAAATTCGGTTGCTCAAGTTAGTTCGTTGTTGTTAACAAG
>CAZNPH010000012.1:52257-113879 GCA_964574985.1 uncultured Bacteroidaceae bacterium | reverse complement strand
GGTGGTAGTGAAATGTCCCGTTTACTGGTAGTGTTTAAACCCGAGGTTAAAAATTCTGACCATTACTCATCGATTGAGTTGTAGACAACCGAAGGTGTCGTTTTATCCAGCATACTCACAACAACGGTTTTATGAATACTTCTATAGTGCTGCAACATCTTCTCGTCACGATGTCCAGTAAATTCCTTAATATGATTGTCTGGATGACCTTCTTCACAAAGAATTGAAACCGCACAATTTCTTGCCCATCTGTTACTCACTTCTTCACACATCGGTTTCCATATCACTGTTGGGGCATTATCTTTAGCATATTCGTATTTAAAAGGTAACTTCCGACATAGACCTGCTGCTTCAAATACTTTCTTTAATTTCTTATTGTACTTGCTTTGGGTTGGAAACTTCGGCAGACTGTTGTTATACTTCCTAAAAATGGGTTCGAGATAAGAACGGTTGATGGGATTCATCACATCTTCCATAGTTTTCTTCTGACTGAACCACACACGAATGTTTCCATCACTATCGATGGAGAAATTTGTATCCGACAGTGAATAAAAATCCTTCTTCCTCAACCCGCCTAACCAAACCTGAAGAATAAAAACATCCCGTACCCGGTCAAGGGTTTCATCACTGAACTTGCATCCAAATAAATGGTCAAATTCCTTCTTCTGTAGTGCATGGGTATTTTTAAATGGGTCTGCTTTGTATTTCAATATCGACTGACCCTTTTTCTTGTTTCTTAGTTTGAAACGCTTGTAGTTCTGATTGTCCAATACTCCTTCGTCAAACAAATAATCACCAAAGGAACGGAGTATCTTCAGGTACTTTTCAATGGTCGATATTTCGTAATGCTTGGTCACAACTTTACCGTCCTTCTTTCCTTCATAACCTGTATTGATGGTATAAACGAAATACTTTTTAAGCCATTCGTCATCAAAACTCGTAGCGTAGATATTTGCACCTTCCTTCTCAATGAACCTGAGAAGTGAACTCTTGATTATCTCGTGTGATTTGACACCAGTATCATCAATATAGTCATCCCAATAGTCCAACAGATACTGCCTCTTTAGCAAGCCTGCCTGTCGCTTCATTTGAATGAACTTTGGGTCATCCTGTCGTTCCAGAAATTCCATAAAATCATCTTCACTTTCAAATGCACCACCATCTTCCCGTACAAGCAAGTCGCCCTTCTTAATACGCTCTTCATTGATTATATCCTGTTCCTTGTGAGCATAGGTTAAGCGGAGCACATTTGCATAAGTGATCTTTACATTTTCGGAAAGCAGTGTTTTAACTGCATCCTCCACATCATACTCCACCAGTTGAAGTATAGTATTCACGTCTCGTGGTGATTTATGGTATTTGCCACCAGTAATAAAACCACTATTCCAGTGCTCCTTTTTGACACTCAATGTCACAAACGTGTTTCCAACATAATCTCGCACAGGGATTTCAATATCCGATTTCGTTAAACCCCGAATCCGTATTAGAACCTGATGACCGTGTTTACTTGGCTTGTACCGAAGTCGTCTTGATATTTTGTATGGCTGTTTCATAATTGCACACCTGAATTGCACACCCGCTAAGGTATGCATTATGACTGGAAATCCCAATAAACAGGCGTTTCAGAGGGGTGGGTTAATTCCCCTACGGACTGCGCATTGCAACTTAAACCCTCCTGAATTTCAGGGGGTTTTATTTTTTAGACACCTGAATTAGACACTCTGTCTTGGATTTTAAAGTAAATCTTCCATTATCCCATTTCGAATCTTCCCATTCACTGATAAGTCCCTTGTTATGGCACTTATTCATCGACAGTGAATCATATTGTACTCATCAAATAGTAGTATGCTCTGAATCATCCCATTACACCCCTCATTGAAACACCTTATGCCCGTTTCAAAGCTATTTTCGGATTCATAGTCGGTGGTGCCATCAACGACCAAAGCCAAGAAGTTTGCTAATTATCTGGCTTCTTTCGGCATTGATGTTGGGATATTACTATCCTCATCGAGGCAGTGGGTGAAGTTTGTGATGTATATGACTAATAATATTACTTGGGGAACATCTGCTTCCCATACATCCAAAGGAATTTATCAATTTCTTTAAGATCATGCCCATTCGGATGATAGAATTCTATGAAATCGAAGATAACCTGTTTGAACTTTGGGGATTCCCGCAGGTTTGATTGTTTGAATTTTGAAAAACTGTCCTTTTTTCTGTAGGCAAGAAGTACCCTCTCAACTAAACTATCGTAGATGGCGTAATGTGGCCAAGATATTGGTGCCATACAACCTATGAACAACTGACATTTATCAGAATAATTGAAACCTACCAAATCCGCTGGACCGTGGAGGTCTTTTTAAAGAAGCCAAACAGTTACGGGGTCTGGGGAAATGTCAGTCCAGTGATTTGGATGCTCAGATTGCCGATACCACCATCGCCATGATACAGAACATGTTACTGACTTTGAAATACCGGTTTGAAAACTATGAAATAAAAGGTGCATTGTTCAATCAGATCAGAGAGGGGATAATACAAAACGCCTGAATGAAAGATTATGGGAGTTGCTCATTGAACTGTTACGGTTAATATATGTGTTGTTCGAGGGAATAGATGAGATGGAAATACTGGAAAAGATACTTAATGATGAAAAAGCATATGATGCGATCAACTGTTTGCTTCAAAATCAAGTGGAAATAAAAAATGCAGCTTAATTGGAAACGGAAACATTAAAATATTGATAAACAATTATCTAGCAAATAAAGTCAGATTGCAAATCATTGATTTTATGTTTGTTGAAAATGCGAAGCTTAAGATAACAAAATCATGGCTATTTTTATTTATTTTAACCCGAAAATTTTTATATTTTGCTTAAGCTAAATGGATTGGCCCCGTTATTGAATTTTAAGATTTGTCGTTCAAGAGAAATAAAATAAAAGTTTTGCCATCCGGACCTCCTGGTTCTTCAGATTCTTTGTCCCTTGCAAACGATGGTTATCTGTTGAGTTCAGAACGTGTTGGAAATTTCGAATGGTGGTACTTCGATTGTATCGATACCCGAAACCATTGCATGTTAAAGATTGTGGTCCATCTGGGAACCGATCCGCTTCGAAGAAAGTTTTTCCCCACGCTGGCACTTTCCATAAAAACTCCTGAAGCTGCCAGGGCAATCGAACGCAGATATGATTTAAAAGATTTCCATGCCGATAAAAACAATTGCGATGTGCGGTTAAGACAGGATTGTCATATCTATTCGGACCGTGATGGTTCAAGGCACCATCACATCAATGTAAATATTTCCGAATTTCGTGCTTCCTTGATATTCAAACAATTTGTACCCGTTTGGGTGCCTCCGGCACATAAGATGAAAGTTGTAAAAGGCAACCGGCATAGCGAGTTTTTCTGGAATGTCCTGCAACCAAGGTCGATTGTGGAGGGAAGCTTTGAATACAAAAATATCCATTATGCTTTGCATGATACAATTGGTTATCATGATCATAATTACTGGCAACTGAATTCCGGGAGGGGACTTTTTATCGATGAGGTTATCACCAGGTGGCTTTGGGGGAAATGTGTGGCCGGACCTTATACAGTAGTGTTTATGGATACATGGATGAGCGGAAACAGGTTACAGTCGATCATGGTAGCGGAACATGATATGATATTGTACGGTACCGATAAAGATCTGACCATCACGGTTGACAAGGAGGCACAGAATGCATCCCTGAAAAGCAAATATCCTGCGCAGGTCACGGTCCGGGCCAACAATGAAGATTTTCCATTAGAAATAAAACTTGACTGTGAACAGCTGGTTGAATCGAAAGATTTGCTTGGAAGGGCGAATCCCTTAATCGCCCGGCTGGTCAAAAATCTTGTGGCAAGACCTGCGTATTATGGGATCTATGCCACCGCTGCCCTGGAAACATCAAATCGGAAGTTGGCCGGGTTCGGGAATTATGAATTAATGCTATTCAGGTAACTTTGCATTGTCAGCTAATTCCGAACCTTTTCGGGTGATTAAAAGAGAAAGGATTATTCTGCATAAAGGTTTTATGGACAGGAATCAAAATGAGTCATGATTTTATCGGGCTAACAATTAATCCCTTAATATATGATTACAGACTTAGAAAAAATACAACAACTTAGTGATTTAAAGGAGGATGAAAACTTCAGATTTCGCAGCTATTTGAAAATGCAGTATCCTGAAAAGATTGATAAAATCGTCCACAGGCTGTATCAGAAATACTCCTCAAAAATTGATTGTACAACCTGTGCAAACTGCTGTATGGAATTGCAAAAATTAATTACAAAAAAAGATATCAAAAGAATTATCAGATCCCTGAATATTTCAAAAGATGAATTTACGAAGGAATATATTGAAATTAACGATGAGGGGGATATGGAACTTAAGGACCTGCCATGCAGGTTTCTGGAAAAGAAAAAATGTGCAATATATCCTGACCGTCCTTATGACTGCAGATCATATCCTCATCTGCATAAAAAGGAATTTACCCACAGATTATTAAGTGTTATAAAGAATTGTGCTGTTTGTCCGATAGTCTTCAATGTATATGAGGAATTGAAAGTTATCCTGAAATTCAGGAACTGAATCATAGAAAAATTTGCCATTGCTGGGAAAAACACTCGTGCTGTTAATTAAATCATAGTCATCGAATAATTTAACCGTAATATTACATGATTTTTCATATCTTAGATTAATTAACTCAATCTTAATGCCCGGAAAAAAGAAATTTGATAAGGTTACGACTTCAGGTTTATCACAATTAAACCTTTGGGATGAAAAACATGATCAACAATGGCAAGAGTTCAAGGTGGCAAGAGAATATATTCGCTCCCTGAAACTGACAGGTAAACCTGAATGGAAGGAATTCATTAAGAAAAAAGAATTCCAGCGTATAAATATACCAGCAAATCCGGAACAGGTTTATAAACATCAAGGCTGGAAAGATTGGCATGACTGGTTGGGTGTCGGGGATGAAATCATACGGTCCCGGAATCAGTCTTCGGATCACAACCTGATGAACAATTTATGGGCAACCGATGCAAGATTAAAATGGATGAATTTCTTTGAAGCCCGTCAGATTGTCTGGGAATATGGATTCAAATATCAGGAAGAATGGAAATTATTCACAGAGGGGAAATTTCCAGCCAGGAAAGCTTTGCCGGGCAACATCCCCGAAAATCCGGACCAAGTATACCGTTTTGTCGGCTGGAAAGGCTGGAAGGACTGGTTAATCAGCCCGGATAACAGGATCGAATATACTGAGTTTTACACGGCACGTGATTTTGTCCGGTCCAACAGGATCCCGGACAAGGGATCCTGGAGAGATTTTTTGCAACAAAAATCCGGATTAACAGGGAATTATCATATGAAATTACCTGTCAGACCTCACCTGGAGTATAGTCAATCAGGCTGGAAAAGCTGGGAAGACTGGCTGGGAACTGAAATAGCATACCATGATTTCAAGTCTACAAGAAATTATATACGTTCTCTGAAGTTAAGGAATAAAAAGGACTGGAATGATTTCATCCATGGCCACCTGACTCACAAGCCTAAAAGGACTGAAAATATTTTTGCCTATCCAGAGATAGCATACAGGTATGAGGGCTGGTCAGGCTGGGAGGATTGGCTGGGAACAGAGTGCCCGGAGGAATCCGGTTCAACAGTTTCAGAATTACCGGAGGGAACAAAGGAATGCATTTGTAAAGGCATACTTATCAATTGCCCTGAGTGCGACGGAAAAGGATATTATTATGTCTGAGTATCCCTTTTCTATTCCCCAATAATTGTTCCACCGTTGTTTCATACTGCCTATTATAGTCCTTTCAACTATCTGATTATCGACTATCTACATATCTATCGATGTTCCTATACGGACTGCTTGCCATCGCTTGGAATACCATTAAGAAAAAAGCCTCGTTCATCCGGAGGCTTTTGTTTTTATTGGCCCCGCGACGACTCATCCTGCAAGGAACGGTCCGGTCATAAGGGTAGGTTTATGGCCATTGTTTTAACGAAAAGACGGATCGGATGCTCTAATCTTTATCGATCTTATTTACGCTGAACAACCGGCATATTTTTTCGTTGTACTATAGGATATGGTTACAAAGGAAAACATACCCGTTCTTCTTGTGGACAGTCATTGTGCCATCTGTAACCGTTCGGTGCAATTTATCCGGAAACATCAGGGAAACAGCAAGATCCTGTTTAGATCCCTGCATTCGGATGAAGGGAAAAAATATCTGAAAAAATATGACTTCCCCGAAAATTATGACCGTTCCCTGGTATACCTCTGGCAAAACAAAGCCTACACTCGTTCCGATGCTGCCTTAAAGGTCACGCGGAATATGAAATTACCCTTCCGCTTACTCCAGGTTTTTCTTATTCTGCCACGCAAATTCAGGGACAGCTTATATGACCTGCTGGCCCGGCACCGGCACCGCTTATCCGGTCAGGGCTGATATGATACCGGTCATTTTTTACCGTGAACTTTCAACCTTCCCCGAATTCACAATCCGGGCACCTTTGTCTTCCAGCTCCCGGATGGTTTTTTCATAAGCCTGTTCGCCTTCCACCGCTTTTGTGGCATCCCTGACAAGATAGGTTTCATATTCCAGTTCCAGTGCATCCAGTGCAGTGAAACGCACACAGACATCCGCCGCCAATCCGGTAATATACACGGTATCCACATTTTGTTCTTTCAGGTATTCGTGCAGACCGGTGGCCCGTTTGTGCTTGTTGTCATAAAAGCCGCTGTAGCTGTCGATCTTCGGATCAATCCCTTTTTTTATGGTTTTTTTGATCCTATCCGTATCCAGGTCATCGGCAAATTCGGCTCCCTCCGACTCCTGTATGCAATGGTCAGGCCATAATACCTGTTCCACCCCGTCCAGATCGATTTTGTCCCCCGGCTGTTTCCCTTCATGATTGGAAGCAAAACTGCCATGATCATCCGGATGCCAGTCCCTTGTAGCCACGATCAGATCAAAGTGTTTCTGCAATTTATTCAACACCGGTATGATATGGTCACCATCGGGCACTGCCAGGGATCCTCCGGGCAGAAAATCCTTTTGTACATCGATCAATAAAAGTGCATCCATAATACTCGGTCTTTTAAATACTGTTAATACTGTTAATTCCGCTACAACAATCCTACCAAATTGATTACCATGGGAAAATGTGACCGCCGGGGGATTACCTGCAGAAAAGTGTGTCGTTTTTTCTACAATATGGAATCAGCGAAATCTTGAAAATCAATCCCCCCGAAATTGCCCGAGGACATGATCAGCAGATTCCTGCCGATCCAGTCAATTTTTCCGAGCATATTCAACAATTTCCCGGGATCACGATAAATATTCAGGTCCGGCCTGCCAAATGCTTTCCTGATCTGCCTGTCGGTCAAAGGGGAAAGCTTTTTGTGTCTGAACGTTTCCGGATTGGTGAAAACGATTGCTTCATCTGCCGGATCCAGACTGTTTTTGTAACGGTGCAGAAACCCGGCATTCAGACTGCTGTAGGTATGCAGCTCAAACATAACAAACAGTTTTCTGAACGGAAATTGTTTTTTCACGGCTTCAACCGTTGCAGTGACTTTTGAAGGGGCATGTGCGAAATCCTTGTAAACGGCAAATTTTTCATTTCCGGCCAGCCGCTGCAGTCTTCCTGCTGCTCCCATAAAATTACTGATCGCATGGTCAAAGGAATGTCCTTCTATCCCGAGTTTGCTGCAAATGCAGCGTGCACCTTCCAGGTTCTGCAGATTGTGATCGCCGAAAATCTTCAGTGGAATCTTCCGGTTCCCGGAAAGCAGGTACGTGATCCCCTGATCAATGACGTTCCGGGGAGTTGAATATGGAATGGGCCGGATATCCTTCGGCATGTTGCCTGCCAGTTCCGCCAGTTGCTGATCATTTTCAAAATAGCACAGGATTCCTCCGGGTTCAATGGTTTCGATGAAGATCCTGAACTGGTCCATATAGTTTTCAACCTCTGGAAATACATTGATATGATCCCAGGAAAGTCCGGTTAACAACGCAATGTGCGGCTTGTATACATGAAACTTGGGCCTGGGATTGATGGCCGATGAAAGGTATTCGTCCCCCTCGAAAACCGCGATCCGGTTCTTTTCAGCAAGTCCGACCATGGTGTCGAATCCCTGTACCTGCGAACCCACCATATAATCGAAATCCCTGCCGTTCGCCCTGAGAACATGCATAACCATGGCAGTCAGGGTCGTTTTGCCGTGGCTGCCCCCGATCACCACCCGTGTTTTGTTTTTGGTTTGTTCAAAAAGGAATTCAGGAAAAGAATATACCTTCAGATTCAGCCGGAGGGCCTTCTGTAATTCAGGATTGTCTTTCCTGGCATGCATGCCGAGGATAACTGCATCCAGTTCCCGGGTGATCTTCTCTGTAAACCATCCGGTACCGGCGGGCAGCAGTCCATGTATTTTCAGCCGGCTCCGTGAAGGCTCGAATATCTCATCATCCGAACCGGTGATCCTATGCCCCTGACGATTCAGGGCAATGGCAAGATTGTGCATCACCGCACCTCCTATGGAAATAAAATGAATATTCATGATATCAGATCCACCCTCATTCGTATCTGAGTGATTCCGCCGGATTCTCAATAAAGAATTTATTTATCTGTTGGAATGAAATTCTTCTTATTATTGTTGAAATACCGGCACAAAATACAAAAGGTTTTTCAGTTTCATGAAAAATTCCAGGCAGATTGCCATTGTTGGATCCGGGATGGGTGGGATCACATCGGCCAGACTGTGGGATGAAGAGAGATATCAGGCAGCATTGTGCTGTTATCAATCCATGCGCAGGATTGACGATATGGTCGACAACCTGAAGTCCCATCGCAAACAGCTGGGCCAGGCAGAGAAAAACCGGCTTGAAAAAAGCATATCGTCATGGACCGGCGATTTGCTGCAACCGCATACTTCGTGTACCGGATATCCGGAAAAAGAATTACCATCCGCCCTCCGTTGATATTATGTAAATAGCCCGGCCCTGTGCGTTGTTCGGTTATCTGGCACATATCATCCGGGGTTTTCAAATTGATCGGAAAAACAACCTGAAAGAATCGATATTCGAAATGGCAGCTTTTCAGCCGATGAACCCAATCCAACACCAGCAGAGATACGGGAAAGGATCCTGCAAAACATGGGACAAGCTGTACAGGATGGAAATATCCTGCGAAAAAAAATTGTATATTACTATTTTTTAATTAAAACCATATGATATGAGACCTCTTGCAAATCATCTTGTTGTTCTGTTTCTTATCTTCCTGACCGCTTTGAACACAGCCGGACAGGATGATCACTGGCGGGCTGCTCCGAATCCCCTTTTTACCCCCTGGGGAGAAAAATTATCCCCTGATCATCCTTTGCCGGAATATCCCCGTCCGCTTATGGTCAGGAAACACTGGGAAAATTTAAACGGACTCTGGGATTTTCGTATTACCCCCAAAGGGAGCAGCCGGGGTGAATACCATGAAAAGATCCTGGTTCCGTTTCCGGTCGAGTCTGCCCTTTCAGGCATCAAAAAAAGAGTCGGTCCCGATCAGCGGGTATGGTACCGCCGGAAATTCAATGTAGACAACCCCTATCCCAACGGAAGGGTTTTGCTGCATTTCGGGGCAAGCGACTGGGAAACCCATGTTTTCATCAACGACCGCTTCGCCGGATCCCACCAGGGTGGATACGACCCTTTCTTTTTTGATATAACCGGCTTTCTTGTCCGGGATGAACAATTGATAGAAGTCACTGTCTGGGATCCGACCGACCACGGGAAACAGCCTACAGGCAAACAAACCCTGGATCCCAGGAGCATATGGTATACCGCCAATACCGGGATCTGGCAGACTGTATGGATAGAGTATGTGCCGGAAATCTATATCCGCCGGATCAGGATTACGCCCGATCTGGACAATGAACGGGTAAAAGTGGAAACGGAAGTACAAAACAGCAATCCGACACTCAAGGTGGTTCTTTCGGTCATGGAAAACGGGGAAGAAATCTGCTCATCCGAGGGTTATTTCAATAATCCGGTTTACTGCATGCTGGAGAATCCGAAAACATGGTCTCCTGAAGCACCATTCCTTTATGATATGAAGGTCTCCCTGAAAGATGACCGGGGGAATATCCCGGATGAAGTGACAAGTTACTTCGGCATGAGAAAAATATCCATTGACCGTGATGAAGATGGTTTTGTCAGACTCTTCCTTAACAATGAACCCCTGTTTCATCTGGGACCGCTTGATCAGGGATGGTGGCCGGACGGACTCTATACAGCTCCCGCCGATGAAGCATTAAAATACGATGTCCGGATCACCCGGGAACTCGGGTTCAACATGCTGAGAAAACATGTCAAGGTGGAACCGCAAAGGTTTTATTACTGGTGTGACAAGTTGGGTATACTGGTCTGGCAGGACATGCCCAGCGGGGATATGAGACCGCACAAGATCCCCTCCAGGACCAGGGAATCAGACAAACAATTCAGAAAGGAGTACAAACGGATGATCGATGCACTGTACAACCATCCCTCCATTGTCATGTGGGTCCCTTTCAATGAAGGATGGGGGCAATACCAGACTGAAAAGATCACCGCCTGGACAAAAGAATACGACCCGTCCCGCCTTGTCAACCAGTCCAGCGGCTGGAGAGACTGTGGGGTGGGCGATGTAAACGACATACACAGGTACCCCGGACCCGGTATGCCTGAAACGGAAGACAACCGGGCCGCCGTGCTCGGTGAATTTGGCGGTCAGGCACTGGTGATCAGGGATAATTTGTGGCTGACGGATTTTTCCAGGGCTCCCGGACACTACAAGACTTCGCAATCAATGAAGCAACTCCGCCAAAAATACGAAGAACTGATCAGGGCCCTCTATCCCCTGAAGGATAAAGGCCTTTCCGCAGCGGTATATACGCAAACAACCGATGTGGAGACAGAGGTAAACGGACTCATGACCTATGACCGCAGGGTAATCAAATTTGACCCGGAACATTTGCGTGAAATACATGGAATACTGACCCATGGCCGGGAATAAAACCATCTGAAATATTTTTTTAATAAATGTAATCTCGCAAGGGTGTTTTAATTATAAATTATTACTATTTTTGTCAAGTTTATTTCATATTACTTGTTTTTTCGTCTAAACCACAACAACTATGTTGCATTACACCAAAAACAATGATGCCCTTGGTGCGGTAAACCGGGGAGTTCCCTCCGAATCAGGATTGTGTACCTTGTGTGACTCTGCCTGCAAAGGGAAATGTGAAACCTGGCTGTCCTGCCTCGAGAGCCGTAAAATGCTGTATCCCAGAAGATACGGATATTCGACTGCCGGATCTGCCCGTACAACAGCGCTGGGAGCGGGTTACCATTCCCTGCGGATCCAGGGCTATGCTTATGGTGCCAAAGGACTCGGTGAGAACCTGTCCGACAGTCCGGATGACTGCGTATTCACCAATGTCGATATTGAAACAGGGTTTGGCCGCGATGTCATTACCAAATGCAGCATGCCGATCATGACCGGCGCCCTGGGGTCCACTTTCATTGCATCCAAATACTGGCCCTCATTCGCGGCAGGGGCAGCACTTTCAGGCATTCCTATCGTGGTGGGTGAAAACGTTGTAGGCATTGACCGGGAATCGGAGATCATCAAGGGCCGGATCAGGAAAGCCCCGGAGCTTGAAAAAAGGATCGGGTATTTTATGCGATATTTTGATGGAAACGGGGCACTGATCATTCAGATGAACGTGGAAGATACCCGGAACGGCATAGCCGAATATGCCATTGACAAATACGGTAATGATGTCATTATCGAACTGAAATGGGGCCAGGGGGCGAAAAATATTGGCGGGGAGATCCAGGTCCATAATCTTGATTACGCGCAATTCCTGAAAGACAGGGGATACATTGTGGACCCCGATCCATATGATCCGGTGGTCATCAAAGCTTATGAAAACAGGGCCATCACCACTTTTGCAAGGCACAGCCGTCTGGGTGCGACCAATCTTCATTCGGTCGGTGAAGTCTATGATAACTTCATGAAATCAATAAAATACATACGTAAACTCGGTTTCAAACGCGTCACCCTGAAAACGGGCGCATACGGAATGGAAAACCTGGCCATGGCCATCAAATTTGCATCGGATGCCAGCATTGATTTGCTCACCATAGACGGGGCCGGCGGCGGGACCGGAATGAGTCCGTGGAACATGATGGAGCACTGGGGGATCCCTTCGCTTGCCCTGCATGCCAAAGCTTATGAATACTGCAATATCCTTGAGCAATCAGGGAAAAGACCGCCCGACCTTGCATTTGCCGGTGGCTTTGCCCGGGAAGACCATCTCTTCAAGGCCCTGGCGCTGGGGGCCCCCTATTCCAAATTGGTTTGCCTGGGCAGGGCACCCATGATCGCGGGATTTCTTGGCAGCAATATCGAGGGGACCTTTTATCCCGAGCGCAGGGCCGAACTGAACGGGCACTGGGAGAAACTGCCCCCTTCGGTCACCGAATACGGCATATATCCTGAAGAGATCTTTTCCTCATGGGAAAATGTCCGCAATAAAGTTGGTGATAAAGAAATGAAAAATATACCTTTCGGTGCGGTTGCCATGTGTGGTTATACCGATAAGCTGGCATGCGGACTCCAGCAGTTTCTGGCAGGAGCAAGAAAATTCAGGCTGGATCAGATCAGCAGGGAGGATCTTATCTCAGCCAACAGGGAAACGGAAGAGGTGACCGGGATCCCTTATATGACGGATGCACTGGATGAACAGGCCAAAAAAATACTGAACAGCTAACCTGCTAATTCTTCAGAATCATGACCATCAAAGGGAAGAAAATCGCCATGCTGGGAAGCGGCTTTATTGGTGATTTCTACACAGCCACCCTGCACAGCCAGCGGAATAATGACCGGGTCAGAATGATCTATTCCCGCACGGAAGAGAAGGCCAGGAAGTTTGCAGAAAAATGGGATGTGCCCCACTGGACAACCGGTATGGAGGAAGCGGTAAATCATAAAGACATTGATACGGTCATTGTCGGTCTGCCCAATCATCTTCACCTGCCGGCTGTAAAGCTGAGCGCGGAGGCAGGAAAAGCGGTTTTATGTACCAAACCGCTTGGGCGAAGCGCTGCTGAAGGGCTGGAAATGCTGAACACGGTGGAAAAAGCAGGTGTTTTTCATGGCTACCTGGAGGACCTTGCCTATACGCACAAAACGCTCAAAGCCCTGAAATCGGTCGAAAATGGTGCCCTGGGCCAGGTTTTCTGGGTCAGATCAAGGGAAACACATCCCGGACCTCACAGCGATTGGTTCTGGGATCCTGAAATCTCCGGCGGGGGGGTAATTGTTGACATGGGATGCCATTGCATCGAGATCGCAAGGAATTTTATCGGAAAAGATATCAGGCCCGTTGAGGTAATTTGCTGGGCCGACACCCAGGTAAAGCCCATTGAAGCCGAAGATCACGGAATCGGGCTGGTGCGTTACGCGAACGGCGCCATCGGACAGTTTGAGGTGAGCTGGACATTCCGGGGCGGCATGGATCTGCGGGATGAAGTCAGCGGGGTGGAAGGCACCATCCGCCTGGATCATTTCCTGAGAACCGGCTTTGAAACTTTTACCGCGGCCGGTGAAGGAGGTTATGTAGCCGAAAAAGCAGAAACAGGAACCGGTTGGATCTTCCCGGTCGGGGATGAAGTGGGGGCCCTGGGCTACGACAACATGTTCAATGACCAGTTCAATTCAATCGACAATAAAAAACAGCCACTGGAAGATTTCTACGACGGATACGTGGTCAATGCCATTATGGACGCTTGCTACAAATCTGTTCAAACCAGAAAATGGGAACCTGTCCGGCTGGACGTATGGCGGGGAAAAGAAAAAGTGGAAAAGATCACCAGTCTGCGCGATCACGATGAACACCATTACCTGGTTAAGAAAGAAACAATGCCCGACGGTTCGGTCAAGCTCATACTCAAAGAAAAAACGTCGGGGAAAATCATTCAGAAAGAGACCTGACCTGATCAGCTGAACACGATGGTTTTTTTCCCGTGCACCAGGATCCGGTATTCGATATGGTACTGCAATGCCCGGGCCAGCACCAGACGTTCAAGATCCCTGCCCCTCCTGATCAGGTCCTGCACCGTATCTTTATGCGTTACCCGGATGATATCCTGCTCGATGATCGGACCCTCATCCAGATCTTCCGTGGCATAATGGGTGGTTGCCCCGATGATCTTAACCCCCCGGTCGAAGGCCTGCCGGTAAGGATTCCGGCCAGCGAAAGAAGGCAGGAAGGAATGATGGATGTTGATGATCCTGTTGCTGTATTCGCGGATGAACCCGGGGGTCAGTATTTGCATGTACCTGGCCAGGACAATGGCATCGATCCTGTTTTTTTTCAGAAGTTCCAGTTCTTTTTCTTCCTGTTCTTTTTTGTTCCCGGGACGGATGGGAAAAACATAATAAGGAATCCCGTACTGTGAGGCGAGGGGCTCCAGATCGGGATGATTGGAAACGATCAGCGGAATATCTGCCGGGTATTCCCCCATGCTCTGCCGCCACAATATCTCCTGGAGGCAATGATCGTACCTGGACACAAATACGGCAATCTTTTGCTGTTTCGCTGTAAAGTTGATCTGCCAGCTGGCTTTGAATTCTTTGGCCAGGGGCGCAAAAGCCTCCTCAAGTTCTGCGGCCTTGATGGAAAACCCCTTCATGTCCCATTCCACCCGGAGAAAGAACACCCGCTGGTCGGTGTCCACATGTTCATCCAGACTGATGATGTTGCCTCCCCGCTCAAAAATAAAATGGGAAATCCTGGATACGAGTCCGATCCGGTCAGGACATGACAACAATAAAATGGCCGTGGAACTGTTTTCAGGCATGTCGGCAAGATAATGCTGTTGAAATGCAAACGAAGGCAAAATTACAATTTATAATCCTGCCTTCACAAACAAATGAACAAAGATCTTCAACACAGCATCAGAATTTTCCGGCATTCCGGCCTTTTTTGCTTTTTTTGGTTTTCTTTGTAGCGCGAATATCACATTGATACAATCCATGATTTCTCCCCGGGAAAATATCCTCAGGCACAGGAATCTGCACATCATTTTTGCCGTAACCCTTTTTGCGGTAATGGGCGTAAGCAGCATAACCCCGGCTTTCCCCAAGATCATCCGGCATTTCAATATTACCCCTAAAGAGATCGGTTTGCTCATCACATCCTTTACCCTTCCGGGAATCTTCCTGACCCCCTTTCTGGGAGTGCTTGCCGACCGTTTTGGAAGAAAAACGATCCTGGTTCCTTCCCTTTTTATTTTCGGTCTTGCAGGATCGGGATGTTATCTGGCAAATACATACGAAACCCTCCTCCTGCTGAGGTTTATTCAGGGATCGGGAGCAGCATCACTGGGATCGATCAATATCACCCTCATCGGGGATCTTTACAGCACCAAAAAACGGGCAGCAGCCATGGGTTACAACGCAAGTGTACTGAGTATCGGAACGGCTTCCTATCCAGCCATCGGCGGCGCACTGGCCACTTTTTCATGGAATTACCCTTTTTTGCTGCCTGTCCTGACCATACCCCTGGGACTGGTGGTTTTATTCAAACTCAACAATCCGGTTTCCGAAGGCATTCATTCTCTCAGGGAATATCTGAAAAATACATGGAAGAACATCAGAAGCAGAAGTGTGATCGGTTTGTTCGTCATCAATGTTTGTACGTTCATTATATTGTACGGGGCATATCTTACATATTTTCCGGTCCTTCTGGAAAGGGACTATAAGGCAAGCGCACTGACCATCGGTCTCATCATGTCTTTTATGTCACTTTCCACTGCAATTACCTCTTCCGGCCTGGGCAGGCTCGCCGAACGGTTTTCGGGCAAAAAGCTCCTTTATGCGGGGTTTTCTTTATACTTCATATCCATGACCCTGATCCCCCTGTCCAGCCATCTGATTATGATCCTCCTTTCGGTTATGTTGTTCGGGATCGCCCACGGGATCAACATGCCCAATGTCCAGAACCTGTTGATTGGCAAAGCGCCCATGAAGGAACGGGCAGCTTTTATGTCCGTCAATTCTATGGTGCTCCGGACCGGACAAACCATCGGCCCCATCCTGATCGGTTTTTTTTACGGAATGTCCGGACTGCGGGCAGCTTTCTTTTCAGCCGCCGTATTGGCTGTCCTGGTGATCATGCTGGTGATATGGGCCGTTGAATGACCCTTCTTTATTCCCTGATGATCCTCACCGATTGCTGACAATCATGGCCGGTGATCCTGAGAATATACAAACCCGGTTTCAGGGAAGATAGATCCAGGTAATATTGCTGGTTCCGGATGATCTGACGGAAAACATCCTGTCTCAAACATCTGCCCTGAATATCGTGTATATTTATGTACATTTCGCCGGGATGGTCCTGTTCAAACCGGAAAAATACGGGACCTGGTGAGGGATTGGGGAAAACGGAGGCAACATCCCGGACCGGGGTTTTTGCCTTGCCAAATTTTCGTTTTCCTGAATCATCCGGCGCATCGATGCTGAAAATGCTTATGGCATTGTCAAGAGGAGCTGCTGCATATAAATACCGGTAATCGGGCGTGGCAACAACCGAAGAAACTCCCTTCATATAATCCACAGCGGGCATGAAATCCTTCAGATTCATAACGTATTCCGGAATGCCTGTGGCAGGATCGGTTGAAAAAACGGCAATTCCGTGATCATCAGAAGACGCCACATATATAAACTTGTCCTTTTCATTAACAACCAATGAACTGGCCCCTCTCAATCCGTCAACCTGCTCCCTTTCATCAAAAGCCGCATCCAGAAAACTGAGGCGTCCTGTTCCGGGATCGCGCTGAAAAGTGACCAGGGAATGCTCACTGCCCGACAACACGTATACATTGCTGCCTGCAAGATTAACGGCAATCTTCCGTGCCCCCTGCAATCCCCGGATATCTCCTTCTCCGTCCCTGAGCACCTGAATAAGGGACAAACTGCCCGATGCCCCCCTCTCAAATACCAAAACAGCATCTGAACCGGGGGAGGCCGCGTACAAATGCTTGTCGTCGTTACTGACCACAACAGAACAAACCCCGTCGAGTCCGTTTAAACCCCCGGGTGTCCTGCCGGCATAACTGAGTCCGCCTGTTGCCGGGTCCCGGCTGAAGGACACAATGGCCCCCTCATAGGGTGAAGCGACATACAGGAAATCGCCCCCGGCATCAACAGCAGCGTCATGCGGTCCGTCCAGCCCGTCAATCCCATCCTCTCCGTTTTTTACATACCCGGCCAGGGACAATGTACCATACTGAATGTCCCTGCTGAAAATACTGATTGCATCATCTTCTGCAGCGGTTACATACAGATACTTCTGATCCGGACTGAGAAGGGCTGAATATGCGCCGCCCAGGTAATCAGCCCCTCCTTTTCCGTCTGTCACCGCTCCCTGGTAATACAATTCGCTGGTCCTGTATTTCTTGTGAAAAACCGAAACCATACCCGCTTTCCCGGAAACGGCATAAATGTTATTGCCGTCACCGCTCATACATAAACTTCTCACATCCTGGAGTCCGGGCAGATTTTCCGCACCCTCGGAAATCACCCCGTGCAATGTAAGCCGGCCTGTGGCCGTATCCCTGTCAAAAACCGACAATGACCTGTCAAATGTTGTGGTAACATATGCATGGCGGTTGTCCGGACTCACCACAATGGAGCTGGCCCCCGCGAGGCCTATTGCCCCGAACCTCCCCTGCCTGAGCTGCTGTAAAAAAGAAAGTTCCCCGGTAACGGGATCCCTGCTGAAGACAATGATCAGACTGTCATACCATGATGTGGCATATACATTTTTTCCGTCCGGACTCACATGGGTATGGTTCAATTGTTTCGCGGGCATCATTTCAATCTGGGTCAGCAAACCCGTTTCAGGATCACGGGAATATCCGTAGAGTCCGTTCATCATGGACGCTGCATATATGTTTTTATCATCCTTGCTGACTGAAATGGAATAAATATATGATCCGTAAAGGGTTTGCTGATACCGGAAATCATGGCTGCTTGTAAAAGTAAAAACATGGATCCCCCTTGATGTCCCCACATAGAGGTTCCTGCTGTCATGGCTGCAGGTCAGTGCATAAATATGCCCCAGGTTCGGTATGCCGTTCCATCTTTGCCGGGCGATGCGTTGCACAAAATACATGGCACCGTTGGCTGAATCCCGGTTGAATACCATGAAACCGTCCCGCAGCCTTGAACCGATGATGACCATTTTGTTGTCCGGTGTGGCCACCACCGCATCGATGAAATCCATATGGGTAATGCCCACTTTCCCGGCACCGGTCATGCCTTCCCTGACCGATTCAACACATGAGACCTTTCCGTCCACGGTATCCCTGTAAAAAACGCCCACCGCATCCTCCATAAACGCGGCCACATATATGTTTTTCTCATCAGGAGGGATGGATATATAGTAAGCCCCTTCCAGTCCGTTGTTTCCGTTCTGCCCGTCCACCAGCGATTCAAGGAATGTCAGTTCTCCCGTATGATGGTCACGCAGAAATACATTCAGTGCATTGGACCCGTAAGAAGCCACATACAAATATTTGCCGTCCCGTGTGATGGCCAGGTGGTTGGCTCTGTCCAAACCGGAAATATTTTTCCGTACGATTGAATTGACATAGGACAACTGGGGGAAACCGTTGACAGGACAAAGGCATATAAGGATGGATGCTGCCAGTATCTTGCGTATATTCTTCGACCGTGTTATGATATTGAGATATATGGCAGACTGGTTTTTCATTTGTCCTGTAATAATGCTTTCATTGTTCAACGGACCTTGTGATATCCCACCTACTCAAATTTGCGACCGTCCAGAAATCCGGAGGGAAAGTCCGGCAATCTCCCGGAGGAATGGCGGAATCGAAGCATCCCGGCCTGGAGACAGGTTTTTCCACCCTGGACCTTTCCAGAAAAACCGTATCCACATCCACCGCCGACACATTGAAGAAACCCACCGCATAGATCTGGGGATTGTTAACATTTTTGATGTTCCCGGCGATCCGGGTGGGAATGGGATCATATATGCTCCCCACGCTGGCAAACTGTTCCCTGAGCTGGCTGTAAAACCGGGACGCCTTGGACGAAAGGGACATTTGTTCGATGATCAGCGCAATATCATAATTGTTGTTCTTCAATACCGTGACCGGAGTGTGCAAAACCGACCCGTTCCACTGAAGGTCATCATCAATATAAAAATCATTTCTGGTTTTATAACGATAACATCTTGCAGCACAACTGTTTTCAAACACATACCAGTCAATGCCGATCCCCAGATAAGTATCCAGATCGCTTCTGTCTTTCGACAGCTCAATCATTTTATAGGTATCGGTCTGATCGTTATATCGGACTTCCTCCCAGGTCGATACCTGCCACCTGTAATGGTTGCCGGGTTGTGGCGGATCCCGTGTCACTGAATATATTTCGATCGCGTCTTTGGCTACCTCGTAATATTTCCCCTGAATGGTTTCCGATTCGGTCCATGTCTTTACCTTGTAGTATGTACTGTCTATTGTACTCACCGGTTCCATCGACTCGGGCTCGGAGGCATATTCCTCACAATCCGCGGTTTCGATATGCAGCATATATGTCTTTCCGGCTTCTCCCCTAAAGCTCGAGGAATCGGACTTATAAGTGCCCGGGGTGACTTCATCAAAAAATTCTGTGTTGCCCTCATCATCGGAAATATAAACAATGGCGCCCGATTCGGGTATGTTTACGCCCGGTTCGCCATACGGGTTGGTTCTCCCCAACTGAATTACATATGGTCCCGGTTGATCGGTAACCGAGCCGTATACCACGATCCTGTCGGCATAATTATCCAGACTGAGATCATATTCTTCCACGCATCCCTTGATCATGGCCGCAGCCAGAAGAAGAAACATAATCTTTCCGGCATGTCCCTTTTGTTTGTTCATAAAAGAAGGCTTATCCTGTCAGTATAATGTTTTAAATGGATACATGGATTCAAAAGGCTCACCGTTTCTCAGGATCCCGGTGATCCTGATTACAAAGTTTCCCGGAGCATCGGTTGCTGTGAATTCCCCGCTGTATCCGCCGTATGCACTTAATTCGGGATCCCAATATACAAGACTTCTGAAATCCGGTTCACCATCACACCGCACACCAAAAAATACATCATTCGATCTTTTAAAACTTACCGGAACCCGGAACCCTTCAAAAACAAAATAATCCATTGCCCTGAGCTCCGGAAGAGAATAATTACCGCTTTTGGTATACATGGCGAAAACACCGTTTTTCCCGAGGGGCCAGAAATCCCTGATTTTTTTCACCGATCCGAACACTTCAAAGCGGTCGATAAAACTTGTATTGATGCCGAGGAAGAGTTCCGTGTCATACGCGGGGACTCCATCGATCAACAGCAGGGGAGGTTCCCTGAACGGTTTTCTGAACGGGTAATCGACATCCCTGAAATTCATCCGGAGCGTGTATCTGCCTTTTTTCTTTTTCACATTCACAATGGGAGAGACCACTTCCCTGATAAATTCTTCGGTAGTTTTGAACTCAATGTATTTTCCCATTTCATATACGCGGTCGGGGGAAGTATCCACAATCCCCGAAGGCCTTACATTTAACCGGCCGCCTGAATCAGTGATTACGGATCTGCTCCGAAAAACCGTATCATAATATTGTTGCCTGATCAATTGCCATTTATTGTAACGATCACATAGTTTTAACACTTTATTCCCCGGGATCATCAATTGCTGATTGGGAAAAGGGATGCTTTGAATCTCTCCCCGGTTGATTACAAACCCGATGTCTTTTTCCTGATGATTTGTTGAATTGGTTACCAATACGAATTTACGTGTGCCGTAAAAACGGTAACCCGGAAATTCAACGAAACCGGCGGAATCCGAATACGCAGATACCAATTGAGGGTATTCCCCGTCATGTGCCAGGGTGAACATGCCTTCCACCGGATCACCCGATTGGGCTTCGATCACTTTTCCCCGGATCGAAAAACCCGGTTCCTGAGTCCGGATGCGCTGAAATGAGGATGGCTCCTCCATGTTTGTCCGGTACACTCCGTGGTCCGCGCAAAGAAGAAGATTGCTGATGAATTGTTCATCAAACAATTGCTTTTCTTCGTATTGTTCTGCATGCGTGACCGATAGGTTCAGGTTATCCTGAGGCACTTCATACGCACCGGAAGCCGGACTGAAAGTGAATTGCACTTCCTTCCCGGGCTGGATTTCTGCCGGATAGCTTGCATGAAAAAAATCACCGGCCATCCGGTAATGAAGATATATGATCCGGCGGTTCAGTATCCGGCCTCCCTCATCCGCAAGAATGAATTCAACCGTTCCGTCAGGCAGCCCGGATTTGGACATCCGGATGTTTGATAACCCGGAATTTCTCAGATTCACCGGCTTGTAAAAACAACAATGCCTTCCGGAATATACCGCAAGAGAAATCCTGCCATTTCCCGTAAGGTTATCCATGTATCCTCCGGCAACAGAAACCATCAGATCCCTGCCGGGGATATTCTCAACCGAAAGCAAAAATCCTGATGTGGATACAGCCGGAAGCCTGTGGTGAATGATGCTGCTGTCACGGGGGGAGATCAATTGTAAATTATATTGCTTTCCTGCTGTGGGAAACAGGTAAAAATAACCAAATCCCGGACTTTCGGTACGTACGTCTACGATCTTCTCTCCCTGACCGGTGGTTATCATTCCTTCCAGTTCCACCGGCTGCCCGGACTCGTCCCGTGCGGTAAATCCGACCTTGTTTCTCCGGCCCGCAAGAAAATTTCCTCCTTCAGGGAAAAACCTGATCATGAGTTCCTGGCCTGTGTAACTGCCCACCGTACCGGTCAGGGAATTCAGGTAATCTTTCGTATACACCGGAAGGATACGCGAAAAAAACAATCCGTCACTTTCTGTTCCGGCATGTTCATCAAAAATCCTGAGTGTATAAATGCCTGCTGTTACCGTATCCGGAAGAAAGAAAGATGAAGATCCCAGCCCGTTCTTTACCGGAAGCTTCATATGATCCAACTGTTTCCCCCGGGGATCTGCCAGGGAAACCAGTATTGCGGAAAGACTGTCTGTCCCGTAACTGCCACCCGCGAAATCTGCACTGAACCAAACCATCTGCCCCGGGAAATAATATAAACGGTCAGTGGTAATGCGGATCACAGGGTACTCCGGATCATCTGTTCTTGCCGGTTCTGCTTCCAAAACCCTGAACAGGGAAAAGATCATGATGCATGTTACAAGCAATTTACCCATTTTGCCTTCATTAAAATTTCAGGCTGTACGAAACAGAAGGTATCGCCGCTCCGATCACACTCAATTTGAAAGGCTGCGGAATAATACCGTATGTTTTCCTGAAAAAAACCGAATATATATTGTCCCGGCTGTACAGATTGTAAACGGATAGGGAAAGATCCCCGGAAAAAATCTCTTTCCGTTTGTACTTCTTCCCCCTGAAATTGATTGAAATATCCAGCCGGTGATAATCCGGGATCCTGTATTGGTTTCTGTTGGAATAATCCAGAACGATATTTTCTTCGATGCTGTACTGGGAAACGGGTACCGTAATGGGACTCCCGCTTCTGTACACGAAATTGGCGGATATGCTCCATTTCTTATTGAACTGGTAATTGGCCACCAGGGTAAGATCATGCGGCTTGTCATAACGGGCGGGGTAAAATTCCCCGAAGTTGACCTGCTGGGAGAGTTTTTCTCCATACACTTTGAATTCAACCCGTGAATAGGTATATGAAATCCAGCCGGTCAGGGAACCGGTCACCTTTTTCAGGAAAAGTTCCAATCCGTAAGATCTGCCGTACCCGTTCAGCAGGTCGGCTTCCAGTTTTTCATTCATCAGCAATTTGGCCTGGTCCCTGTATTCAATGATGTCCTGCAGATTCTTATAGTAAATCTCGACCGAGGTTTCATACATATTAGATTTGAAATTCCTGAAATAACCAATGGAGTACTGGTCCCCGGTTTCCGGCGGAATGTATTTGTTGCTGGTTTTCCATTGGTCGACCGGACTCATGGCTGATGTATTGGATATCTGATGAATGTACTGCTTCATCCGGTTGTAGCCGAGTTTCAGGGAAGAATGGCGGTCCAGTCCGAATTTGACTGAAAACCTCGGTTCAAGGCCATGGTAAAACCTGATGACGTCCCCCGGGGAATAATGCCCGGTTCCGGAAACGGTTTCAGGTGTTCGGCAACCGGGATCTTCATAGAGATATACATCGCCCGGACCCAAATTAAAGAAAAACGAATACCGGAGTCCGGCCATCACCGAAATCCGGCCGGTAAGGTCGATCTCATCCCCGGCAAAAACCGCTGACTCCAGGGATTGTTCACCCTGCAGCGAAAACGGAACGATCGCACTTTCCGGATGACTGGGAACCAGTTCCCCGTTGTTGTAATGATACAGGTATGTCTCGGCACCAAAACTGATCCGGTGGTTCTCCAGGCGGTTGAACTGATAGTTATTCCGGATGCCTTCAAACTGAAGGCCTGTGTTCAATGTGGATGCATCTGCTTCTTCTCCCGTGGAATAACTTTGGTAGCTGTTCCCGTACGAGAGGTACAGGTCGGAGAAAAAACGTTCGGTGAAAATATGATTCCATCTGGCAATGCCTGTCCGCGTACCCCATTCATAAAGAAGATCCTCGAGTTTGTTCTGAAATTCAAAACCATCATGGCTCAGATAAGCCGACAGGTAGAGGCGGTTGTTTTCGTTGATCCGGTACCGTATTTTCCCGTTGGCATCATAATAGCAGGCATGACTGTTTCTCAGTTCATCATTGGGAAACCTGCCCAGCAGCCATTTGGTATATGAGGTCCTTCCCGAAAGCAGGAATGAACTCCTGTTCCTGATCACCGGTCCTTCCAGGGTCAGCCTGCTGGCAATGAGTCCGGCCGTTGCCTTCCCGCTGAATTCCGTCAGGTCTCCCTCCCTTTGCTCCACCGCCAGTATGGATGACAGACGGCCACCGTATCGGGCCGGAATGCCACCCCTGTATAAGGTAACATCCCGCACCACATCCGGATTGAAAGTGGAAAAAAAGCCGAAAAGATGGGATGAATTAAACACCGGGATCCCATCCATGAGTATGAGGTTCTGATCGCTTTTTCCCCCGCGAACATTGAATCCGGATGTCCCTTCACCCACGTTGGTAACCCCGGGAAGCAGGAGTATGTTTTGAACCACATCGTGTTCGCCGAGGACCGAAGGTAAAACATCGATGGTTTTCATGCTGATTTTTGAGGTTCCGATCTGCGTACCGGTAACATTTTCATCGGGAGCCCTTTCGCGGATCACGATCTCATCCAACTCCACCGATTCCGTAAACAAGGAAACAACCATCTCAGTATCCCGGGTCAGGTTGACCTGCCTGACTGTTTTTTCCAGGCCCAGACTGCTGATCTGAACCGTATAGTTCCCGGAAGGAAGCTCGATGAAGAAAGTTCCGTCCAGTCCGGTTGCCGCACCGATATTCAGATCTTCAATATAAATATTCGCTCCAACAACCGGGCGGTTGGTTTCCGCGTTCATGACCTTCCCCGAGATCCTGTATTTTCCCGTTGAAGGCAAAACATACAATATTTCCGTGGACTGATCACGCTTGCCCGCTTTCACCAGGACGAATATTCCCGGTTGATATTCCAGGCAGGTCAGTCCGGTCCCCGGGAAAATCTCCTTCAAAGCCTGTCTGAGAGGCACATCCTGAAAAGAAAGGCTAACCGAATGGTCTGTAATCCATTCCTTTTTATAAAAAAACCGGCTTCCGGTACAATTCTCCAGATCATTCATTACGGTTTCCAGGGACACCCCTTCATAATCCCTGCTCACCAGGACAGTATCCTGGTCCGCCGACAGGCCACCCCTGGTCATGACAAGCGAAAAAATGAAAATCAATACAATCCTGGTCGGCATGGTTGGTTATGCAAGATTAGTCAAAGGTAATAATCTATCCGACTCATTTTTTTTATGACGAAAAAAATGTCCCATGGTTTAATCCGGATTGTAAATATTCCCATTAATTCGTATGTTGCCTTTAAAAACCATGAGATCAACCATTCTGGTAACGGGAGCCAACGGGAACCTGGGCAGGGCAGTGGTGAGGGAATTCATCCGGTCAGGCCGCCATGTATCTGCGATTGTCCGTCCGGGAGACAATGCAGGAAAACTCAAAACGCCCGGCACAAAAATCTATTTTGCCGACCTGACCCGTGAAAGGGAAGTTGCCGAAACCATACAAAGCATAGGGAAAAATTCAGGGAATATTGAAGGAGCGATACTGACAGCCGGTGGATTTGCCATGGGCAAACTCGGCGGGACCCCCATGGAAGAGATCGACAGGATGCTGGCCGTGAACTTCAAAACCGCATACATTCCTGCCATGGAACTATACCGGATCATGAAAAGGCAATCTTCCGGCGGCCAGTTGATCCTTACCGGGGCAAGACCTCCCCTTGATCCAGGGACAGGAAAGGACATGGTGGCTTATTCCCTTTCAAAATCCCTGTTATTCAGGCTATCGGAAATGATCAACGCGGAGAAGGATTCTCCGGTCACTGCTTCGGTGATCGTACCCAGTGTGATCGACACTCCCCGTAACCGGCAGGCGATGCCGGAATCGGATCATACCAGGTGGGTCACTCCGGATGAAATTGCCGTCAATATCCTGCATCTGTTTTCCCCGGCAGGCAAACAACTCCGGAAAACGGTACTCAGGGTATACGGCCGGTCATGACCGGTCCGGGATGATCCGGCCTGTGGTGATCATCTTCTCTTCAGCTTGTCGCTGAGTTTCTCAATGGCTTCTTCGATGGATTCATCGGGCTTGATCACGTTGTAATCGCCCCAGAAATCCGGATCAATAAAATCTTTCAGGTTTTCCGTGAGTATATCACGCAACTTCAGGCTTTCCCTGTATCTGAATTTGTTGATATTCTCCCGGTCAATGTCGGTTACCGCCATTTCCGAAGTTACCTGGTACCTTGTAGCAAAAAGCTGCCTTTTCCACCTGAGTTTAAATTCAATATCTGCCCTGACATGATTGAGATACCAGAGACCCCCGATCTTCCGGTAACGAACCAGGTAGTCTGCAGCGGGAACTTCGGCACGCAAACGGGGCGGTCTCTTCATGATATAATAATCTGCAGCCTGGTCAATTTCCTTTTCACTGAGTCCGAAATCAAAGCCGGTAAAGGCCAGGTTTTCCGCATCAATGTACATCTTTCCGGCATAAAGGGGCATATCCACACCATCCTTCTGGTCAAAAAGGATCACGTAAGCCTGCCGGTCATCCACTGTGGTGACACCGCCCGGGGAAAAGTTGTAATACTGGAGCATATCGGCAGAAAGAATATCTCCGGGATTTTTCACCAGGTCCAACTGGAAAGAAATATAGGGACCTCCCTGCAGTTTCAGGACAAGGGTGTCCATTCTGTCAACATCAATGCTTCTTCTGCCCTTGAAGATTCGTATTCTGTCTGTTTCGGTCAGACTCCGGCAGGGGCTTTTGTAAATGTCCAGTACCGCCTCCGAAACAGAGACATAATATCTTCGCTGTTTGATGCTTTCGCGATAGAAAGCGGTCATCATGACGGGTTCGGTGCTGTAATTGTCAGGGACTTTCTTAAAGGCCCCACGGATCAGTGACAGGGGATCGTCCGTTCTTATGGTCACTTCCCTGATCGGGATGGGGGAAGGCTCAAGCATGATCACGTTGTTCTCCTTGTTCAGACCGGCTATGTCGAATGACATTTTCCGGTAGCCCAGACTCGAGATCCCCAGTTTGCCGTCACGGAAGCGTTCCGGCACCTTAAGCACAAATTCTCCCTCCGAATTGGTAACGGTCCCGATCCCGTATCCTTCAGTATAAACGGAAGCAAATGTCACCGGCTGGTTGTTGCTCCTGTCCAGAACCACACCCCGGACGGGAAAATACCTGACTGTATCCTGTCCGGATATTTTCTTGTGTTGTGCAAAAAGAAACAGTACGGGTATGATCGAATAGATCAGGTATCGTTTCATAATCAAGCGGATTTAATTTTTCTATAAGTTAAGTAATTTATCTTTCTCAATTACAAAACAATATCAGGTAATTTTTGTTTGGCATATATCCCGGGCGGTCAGTTCAGAATATGCGGGAGATGCCAGATACAGAAATATCCGTATACCAGGAAAGCCAGGACGAGTCCGGCCCCCACTACCCAGTGCGGCCTGAGAATCTTCGCGGTTTCTTTGCTGAAAAACCGGGGCATGATAAAATACAGCCCCACCAGGATCCATATGGCCTGGAACGGGGTCAGAAGCAAGCCGTCCATTATGGCTCCCATCTTCACCAGAAACACCGGTCTGTACCCCAGGGAATATACAATGACCATATTGGACAGAAAGAAAAATACCAGGAATATCCTGAACTGTGTCTTCCAAACGAATTTTCTGCTGAAGGCAGGAATGCATATCCGGAAAGAATCAGCCAGTAGCCTGGGCCATCCTGCCAGCTGACCGATCTGGGTTGCAATCAGCGCAGCGGTTCCACCGGCAATAAATATGGTTCCTCCGAATTCACCCCATTTCGCCGAAAAAATATTGGAAAGCTGAAAGGCCACTTTTTCCCCTTCGGGGGCCAGATGCCCGGGGGCCAGGATCCCGGCACCGGCAATCATGAAACCGGCGGTTACCAGCATTCCGATCGTCATGGCCAGGGTAGCGTCTGCTGTAACCAAACGGCACCAGCCTTTGATCCTGCCGGCATCTTCGGAATTGATCCTTTTCAATACGTTTATGTCTGCAGTTTGACCGTAGCCGTCTTTTTCGGCCATGCCATACCCTGCACCGATGACCCAGTAAGAATACCATACCTGGCTGGCGAAACCTCCGGCTGCCCAACCCAGCAAGGGCAGGACCTCTCTCCACGGATTCTCGTGCATTCCCTGGTCAACGGCCCATTGGGGGACTTTCATGACCGAAGGTATGAGTCCGTTTACCAGTTCCGAAAAATCAGGAAACACATGGGCGGCCACATAAAATACGCCCAGGATCACCAGGGCAACCAGCAGGCTCATCACTATTTTCAGCCACCTGAACACCCCTGTCCATGCAACGGTCAGGGCAAATATGGTAACCAGCCATCCGGCCAGACGGGATGATACGGGCACCAGGCTGGCCAGAAAAATGCCCGCTGCAGACGCGATGGAACCGATGGAGATGGCTCCTGAAACAAATTGCACGACCAGAACGATCCATACCACCCAATTCCTGGGACCGGGCATGCGCGAAAACATGTCGATCATTCCTTCCCCCGTGCATACCGTATATCTCGCACCCGACATGCCGATCCAGTATTTCAGGAAAATCCCGGCAAAAATGGCCCACAACACCGAAACGCCCAGAATGGCACCGGTGCGGGTGGCAAGAATGACCTCCCCTGAACCGATGTATTCAGAACACCAGACCAGGGAGGGGCCCAGTACAAGAAAAACAGACCAGCCAAGGGGCGCCTTGGAAATTTTCCGGGAATGATTCATGTGTTTTGCAATTGAATGGATCTTTTATACCTTCACGTCTTGCTTTCAGAAAAATGAAACTGGCGGGTAAAGTTAAAGCATTTGTTCTTTTTGTTGCACTGGCCGGAAATATTTGTGCACAAAACGGAACACCCGACACCATAAGCCTTCGCTTTGAAAACACACCGCTCATCCAGATCATCGAAGAGCTGAACCGCAATTATGCGGTCAGCATATTTTATCCACCCCGCCTGCTGAAAAACAAGACCATCAGTGTTGATCTTAACCGGGCCTCCGTTGGCGAAGTACTTCAGGAAATCACCAAACCCCATAATCTGCGGCATATCCCTTACCGCGACAACCTGTTCATCATCACCGAAAAACCATCCGCCACCAATGAATACCTTGCCGAAACCGGGAAAAAAGAAATCTACAGTATTGAAGGAAGAATAAAGAGTACCGTGACCGGGGAATACATCACCGGCGGCAATGTATACGTGCAGGAAACAGGAACCGGCGCCATAACGGATAAAAACGGCTATTTTGCTTTTCAGCTGCCTGAAGGAACCTATCACATTGCTTTCAGCTCGATGGGGCTGGAGACACATCTTCAGGAAGTGGTTCTGGATCAACCGAAACAATTTGAGATCGAACTTGCCGAAAAGACCATTGAACTCACCGAGATCACCGTTTTCGGAGAACGGCCGGACAAGAACATACGCGATGTGGAAACCGGAATGGTCAAGGTATCATCCAGGTCCATTGAGAAATTCCCTTCCTTCATGGGAGAAACCGACATACTGAAAAGCATTGTCACCCTGCCCGGAGTGACTTCCGTATCAGAAGTTTCCAGCGGATTCAACGTGCGGGGGGGCAGTGTTGACCAGAACCTGATCCTTCTTGATGATGCGCCCATTCTGAACCCTGCACATCTTTTCGGTTTCTTTTCGGTTTTTAATTCCGATGCCGTCCAGGATGTATCCCTCTACCGGGGGGGCATACCTGCCCGGTATGGGGGCAGATTGTCATCGGTGCTGGACATCAGCCATAAATCTGCTCACCCTGAAGACTTCCGGGGTTACGGGGGAATCGGATTCATTTCGGGGAAACTGACCCTGGAGATCCCCATCATCAAATATCGAACTTCTGCATTGATATCCGGCCGGTCCACGTATTCGGACTGGTTGCTGGATTATTTCCCGGATGAGGATCTGATCAACAGCAGCGCTGACTTCTATGACGGATCCCTGAAGATCAACCATATGATCAACACCAGGAACCGGATCTCCCTTACCGGTTACATGAGCAGGGATAAATTCAGATATGCACTTGACACCCTGATGCTGTGGGGTGTGCAAAACTTCACCCTGAAATGGACCCATACATTCAGTCCGAAGCTCGTGGCCAGCTTTACCGGGGTTTCGAGCAACAATTACAACACCATTGAAGGCATGAACCTCAAGGGCAATTATACCCTGGATTCCGATGTCCGGTACAGGAATTTAAAAGCCGATCTGTCCTGGAACCCTGTTTCCGAGCATTTTATCGGAGCGGGTATCGGACTGACTTCCTATACCATACATCCCGGAGACCTGGAGACCAGGGATTTTTTTGACCGCCCGCGTCATACCCGGATTGATCCGGAAGACGGACTCGAAACGGCAATATATATCCAGGATGAATATTCACTGAGCAGCCGTTTTGCCATCAAGGCAGGGATCCGGTTCTCCCTTTACAGCAATCTCGGCCCCCAGACAGTCAGCATTTACGACGATACCCGGCCCATGGATCCCCTGTATATTGAAAATGCGAAACATTACAACAAATGGGAGAACATCAAAACCTACGGGGGGATCGAACCCAGGATATCCTTCAGGTATTCCTTCAGCGACAACAGTTCAATGAAAGCCAGCTATCATAAGATCAATCAGTATATCCATCTGATATCCAACACCACCACGGTCAGTCCGATCCACGTCTGGAAACTGTCGGACTATCATATCAAACCGCAAACGGGGTACCAGTATTCCCTGGGGTATTTCATGAATTTCAGGAAAAATATGGTGGAAGGTTCCGCTGAAATCTATTATAAAGGCATGGACCGGATCATCGATTACAAGAACGGAGCCATCCTGTTGCTGAACCGACATATTGAAACCGAATTGTTGCAGGGTGAAGGACGCGCATACGGAATCGAATTGATGTTCAAAAAGAATTCCGGACGGCTTACCGGCTGGACCAGTTATGCCCTGAGCCGGTCGGAAAGGAAAATCCAGGGCAGTTTTCCTGAAGAAACCATCAACCGGGGTGAATATTATACGGCAGATTTTGACAAGACCCATGAATTAAATCTGATCGGCAATTATCAGTTTACACGGCGGTGGAGTTCTTCCTTCAGTTTCGTTTACGGCACGGGGCGGGCGATCAGTTATCCCGCATCCAAATACCGGGTGTTTGGTTACGGCATACCCGATTATCCCGAAAGGAACCAGTTCCGTATACCCGATTATCACCGGCTCGATCTCTCCCTCACCCTGGACGGCAATCTGAAAAGAAACAAAAAATGGCATGGCAGCTATACTTTTTCAGTTTATAATGTATATGGAAGAAAAAATGCACTGTCCTATTTCTTCAACAACAGCGGAACCAACACCAGGGCCTACAAGCTTTCAGTACTGGGGTCGGCTTTCCCGGCGTTTACGTATAATTTCAGGTTTTAATCTGACCCGGAGGATCGAATTATGAGACCAATAACCATCATATGGCTTCTGTTATTCTTGTTGCCGGGTTCATGTATTGAACCGGTTGAGCTGGTCGACCTTGAGAACGATGAACATATTGTGGTGGAAGGATGGGTTACCAATGAATCCAGGCCCTATACCGTGCGGATCTCCAAAAATACATCCCTGCTGGATAACAGATCCAAACCGGTGAATTATGCCAGTGTGACCATCCGGGACGACCTGGACAACGAATTCATGGCCTATCAGACCGGTGAAGGCACTTATATGACCCGGGCAGCCGAATTCACGGCTGACACCGGGAGGACTTACATACTGGACATCCGGCTCCACCACCGTCATTACCAATCTTCCCCGCAGCGCATGCTGCCCCCTGTGGAGATCCGGAGAATGTACTTTGAGTATAAGATTTGGGATGAATACAATTCCCGCCTGGGCAGAACAGTGAAAAAAAGAGGATTTCATACATACATTGATTTTCAGGATCCGGAGGGAGAGAACAATTATTATCTGTGGAAAAACAGCGGGATCATAGAGATCATGACCCTCATGTACTCCGGCGGGATTCCCCCACCCGACTGGACGACCCTTTGCTGGCAAAATATCCCGTCCGCTACCGATCACATCAATATTTCCGACGACCGGATCTTCAACGGGACCATGGTCACCAAACACAAGGTCGCCACCATATACAACCACAACCCTTTCCGTTATCAGATCACCGTTGAGCAGCATACCATCAATGAAGAGACCTGCCGGTTCTGGAATTCCATGAAAAACCAGGTGGAAAGAAGAGGGTCCCTGTTCGATCCCACTCCTGCCCGGATCACCGGCAATATTGTCAATACGGAAGATCCGGCTGAACTGGTTTTTGGATATTTCATGGTATCCAGTGTGGATACGGCCAGGGTGATGATCAACAGGAGCTGTTACTTTAATCCCAACCGGAACCCTTTGCTGGAAGTGAATTGTCTGTCCTACCCGAACACCACGGATGTAAGGCCGCCCGGCTTTTAAACAATGCAACATGAACAGAGTCATGAAACATATATTGATCATTGCCAGCACCCTGATCATATTGACGGTCAGCAACGGATTCCAGGGTCCGGACAATGGCGGTCCGGACAATGGCGGTCCGCTCCGGAAAATCAACGGATTCTATGCCAGGATGCAGCAATTCCCCGGAGCAGAAAAAGTCATCCTGAGCACCAATAAACCCTTTTATACAATCCCCGGCGAGATCTGGTACCGGGTGGACATTCCGGGACATGCGGCAAAGACAGATAAATCCAGCAAAATCTGCCGGGTCGAATTTATCAATTCCTCCGGGGAGGTTCTTGTTCGTCAGAAACTGAACATCGAATCAGGCACCGCCAGCAATATGATCACCCTTCCCGAATCCATTCAGGAAGGAGTGTACTGGATTAACGCCGGCACCCAGTGGATGAACAATTTCCCGGAAATGCAACCGGATCCGGTGCAGATCAATGTATATGATCCCGGGAAAAAACATGATCTCCGGAAGGCAAACATTTCAAAGATCACCATTGATTTCTTCCCCGAAGGCGGAAGTTTGCTGTGGGACGTTCCTTCGACCATTGCCTACCGCATCAGATGCCCCGGTGAACAGTTTCCTGCTGAACGGCTGTTGATACGGGATAAAAATGGCCGTACGGTCAGGGATCTCATGATTTCCGGTACAGTTCCGGGAAGGTTTCGGTTCACCCCGGAAAAAGACCATCAATATTCTGCTGAATTGTGGATGAACGATTCCACCCGTTTGGTTTACCCTTTCCCGGAAGCCGGAGCATACGGGACGTCCGTTCATCTCGTCAAGGCAAGTCCGGAAACCCTGCAAATAGCCATTCATGACAAACCCGGGAAACAGGATGCCCTGAGATATCTTCTGGTCAGGTCACGGTCAGCCATACACCATCAGATCTCCTACCGTTCAAAAAATGACCCGGCACTGATGAACATTTCCGCCCGGGGGATCCCTCCGGGAATATCCGAGCTGGCAGTACTGGATTCATCCGGAAAAGTATTGTGCAGCCGTTTGTTTTTCAAGCATCCCCAAAGCTTTATGAATATCCGGGTGAACGGACTCCGGGAGAAGTACCGGCCGGGAGAAAGCACAACGCTGGAAATCTCGGCTACCGGTCCGCGGGGCAATCCTGTTGAAGCCGATCTGGCAGTTTCGGTGATCAGCAAGGATCTCATGGAAACATCCGCGGGAATGGCCGGGGACCTGCTCTCCAAAACATGGGTATACAGTGAAATATCCTGGACCGGGCCCCATGTGAAAGGATTGCTGAAAAAAGAAAATAAAGAGCTTCTGGACAATATCCTGATGGTTTCCGGCTGGAATCATTTCAGCCTTCCTGAAATGACCAAACGGGTCAGACCCACCCTGGATTACCCGGTGGAAACGGGAATGAACATCAGCGGGAAAGTGGTCATGCCTTTGACCGGGAGCGGACTCGCACATCAGATGGTAATTCTGGCCATTCCGGGGGAACATTCATTCATTTCGGGACAATTCGCCAACGAGTCCGGGCGGTTTACCTTCAGCGGCTTCAAAGATTTCTATGGTTCAAAGAACATGATCCTTCAGCTTACCCAAAGGGAAAATATAGGAGAAGCCATCTTTACAGCCGATGACAGCATTTTGACCTACAAATCCTATTTCTATGACCACAACAGGGATAAAATATTCAACCGGGAGCTCAAAGAGGCCATGGAAACCAGCCGGAACAACAGTGAGCTGACCGATGTACGGATCCGGATGAACAGCCGTTCCCAGCCGGTTATCCTTGTGGATGACCGGATCAAAAGAAGCACATTTGATTTTTCCCCGGGAAAACTTCCCATGACAAAGGATATAAAGGATTTTCTGGACCGGGAAAGACTGAGAAGGTCAACCCTTGATGCTTTCGGCACAGAAGATTTATTCGCCGGTAAGAAAGATACCTCTTCCGCAAATCCATCCGGCATGATTGAATTTACATTTGACAACACCGATATCAGCATTCAACCTGACCGGTATATCCGGATGGAATCCATGGAAGAGATCCTGCGGGAACTGGTCCAGGTGGTCAAGGTGAGGAAAAGAAAGGGGCAGTACAGTTTCAAGATCCCCACCAAAAGAGAATTCTATGACGGTTATCCCCTGGTGCTTGTTGACGGGATACCCAGTTTTGACCCGCACGTGGCACTGAATCTTGATCCTGAGATTGTTGACCGGGTGGATGTGATCTATACGGATGAATTTCTGAAAGACCTCCCGGTGATATGTCAAAACGGGGTGCTTGCCATATTTACAAAAGGCAAAAAATTTACACTCCCCGAATCAGAAGACCGTCTGGAATTCACTTTCCGGGGTTATGAACCGGATGTGGAATATCAGATTCCGGATATTTATACCGGAGAACATGGTCATGATCAAATCCCTGACCTGCGGCAGGAAGTATACTGGAATCCACAGGTCAGGACCGGGATGGACGGAAAGGCCAGTATCCGCTTCGTCAATACGGATGATCCCACCGCTTACCGTATCTTCATTTACGGATTTTCCCGTGAAGGCATCCCGGTTGAATGCCTTCTTCAGTATGAGGTGGGCCTGGATTAACAGAAGGTCAGAGCAAATTCCTGTTATAGGGAAGCCAGGATACCTCCATCCACATAAAGAATTTGTCCGGTCAGGTAATTCGATGCATCGGAAGCAAGGAAAATTACTGTTCCCATAAGATCGTCGGGGTGCCCCCAGCGTCCCGCGGGGGTCCGCTTCCGGATATACTCGTTAAACTCCCTGTCTTTATAGAGCCCGTGGGTAAGATCGGTATGATAATATCCGGGGCCGATGCCGTTGATCTGAATATTGTGCCTGGCCCAGTCCAGGGTCATGGCTTTGGTAAGCATTTTCAATCCTCCCTTTGCCGCCGTATATGCGCCGGTGGTCATCCGGCTCACTTCGCTCATCATGGAGCAGGTATTGATGATCTTGCCCGATTTTTTCCGGATCATGTCTTTTACTACCTTCCCCGATATGAGAAAAGCACTGGTCAGATTGGTCCTTATGACCAGGTCCCATTCATCCTCTCTCATTTCCGACAGGTCTTTCCTTACATTGGTTCCGGCGTTGTTGACCAGAATGTCCACCGGACCGACTTCCTTTTTGATTTTTTTCAGTGACTCATGGATCTGTTCACTGGATGATACATCAAATGCATATGCATATACACTCCCGTAATCTTTCCTGAAAGCTTCTTTTGCTTTCTCCAGTTTCTCCCGGTTTCTTCCATTCAGGATGACTGTCGCCCCGGCCATGGCCAATCCTTTGGCCATAGAAAAACCCAAACCTCTGGAGCTTCCGGTTACCAGAGCCGTCCTTCCCTTCAAACTGAACAATTTTTCAATCATGATGCGGCTTTTTGTTTTAAAGATAAACACTTTTTTGAAATTGTTCCCTTCTTCACGTTTACTCCCGGATTCGGCCATTTTGGCATTATTTTCGGCTGAATGCAGACATTCTGTCATGAGGCATCCATTCTCAAACCCAAAAGAATCCATGGTACGGAAGTTGATCAACCCAACAACGAATGAATGTTTAACTAAAAAAATAGGAGGATTCAGCCATGTTAGCCAGAACAAATGAATACTTGCCCAGTTTTGTTGACGAGTTTTTCGGCAAAGATCTCCTGTCGGATATGTTTACCACCAGAACAGGGATCAGTACACCCGCCGTCAACATCATCGAAAGCCCCGGTGAGTTCAATATTGAAGTTGCCGCTCCGGGACTGGACAAAAAAGATTTTAAAATCGATGTTGAAAACAATTGCCTGAACATCTCGAGTGAAAAGGAATCCAAAGAAGAAGAAGAAGAGAAGGACAGGAAGTACATGAGGAGGGAATTCAGTTACAGTGCATTCAGGCGTTCCTTTACCCTGCCTGAGACCGTGGATTCCGACAAGATCAAGGCAACCCACAAGGACGGGGTACTGACCATATCCATTCCCAAAAAGGAAGAAGCAAAAGAAAAGCCGCCTCGTCAGATCGACATCGGATAATAAAAATCCGTTAAGAAAACCGGAAGCCGTCTCCCAAAAAAAGAGACGGCTTTTTTATGTGCACAAATTTGATCAATACCATTATGGAAAAAAGATGGCATTAAATTTGATTTTTATTGTATGTAAAATGGTTCGGTTTTAACAAAAGAATGTCATGAAAAAGTCAATCATATATTTGATGTTCATGGCAATCCCCATATATATACTGACAGGTCAGGGGCTGTACGGCCAGTATTTCGGGAAAAACAAGCCGGGCTACAAAGAATTCAGTTACAAGGTATACCAGACACCGCATCTCGAGATTTACCATTATTTTGAAAATGACTCCATTCTCAACCGTCTTTCCGAAAAGTCCGAAGTATGGTACCATAGGCATATCCAGTTGTTCAAGGACACTTTCTACAAAAGGAATCCGGTTCTGTTCTACAGGAACCATGCAGATTTCCAACAGACTACGGCAGTGAGCAGCATCATTGGTGTGGGAACGGGGGGAGTGACGGAATCACTGAAAAGAAGGGTGGTCATGCCTGTTTCCCCTTCCCGGGCCCAAACCGATCATGTCCTGGGCCACGAGCTTGTGCATGCCTTCCAGTACAAGCTGCTGACCGAAAGCGACACCATATCCCTGAACGATGTGAGAAACATCCCGTTATGGATGATCGAAGGCATGGCAGAATATTTTTCCATTGGCAGCATTGATCCCCACACAGCCATGTGGATGAGGGACGCTGTGCTTCGGGACGATATTCCCACATTGAAACAAATGACCAGGAACTCAAAATATTTCCCCTACCGGTACGGACATGCTTTCTGGGCATTTGTGGGAAAGGCCTGGGGAGACAGTGTCATTGTCCCCCTGTTCACCAGAGCGGCTATGTTCGGATATGAACAAGCCATCAAAACCACATTGGGCATAAATGCGGAAAGTTTTTCAAATATGTGGAAAACATCCTACAAAATGCATTTTTCGGAATTCCTGCCCGATTCGGTGGACCGCATGGCCGGAACAAAGATCCTGTCCGAAGAAAATGCAGGGAGGGTCAATGTTTCCCCCTCCATTAGTCCGGATGGCAAATATTTGATTTTCCTTTCTGAAAGAAATGTGATCAGCATCGATCTGTTCCTGGCCGATGCCCGCACCGGCGAGATCATCCGCAAAATTTCCAGTACGGTACACAACAATGAGATCGATGATTTGAATTTCCTTGAATCCTCCGGCACCTGGTCCCCTGACAGCAGATATTTCGCGTTCGTCGTTTTCAGCAAAGGAAGGAACAGGCTGGTCATGGTCGATGTCGACAAGGGAGGGATCAGCAAAGAATTTGATATTCCCGGTGTGCCTTCGTTCAGCAATCCCGCCTGGTCGCCTGACGGGAAATGGATCGTGGTATCCGGACTGGTAAACGGGTTCAGCGACCTGTATGCCTTCTGCCCTGAAACCGGGGAAGTGCGTCAATTGACCGATGATCATTACTCCGACCTGCAACCCAACTGGTCAGAAGACGGCCGTTTTATCGTTTATGCCACCGACAGGAAAATAAAGGGGCAGACCAACCTGTATAAAAAGAACACGACCAATATTGCCATTCTGGATACCCGTACCGGTTCCATTGAATTAATACCTGTTTTCCCGGGAGCGGACAATCTGAATCCCGTATTTTCTTCAGGTAACCGCGAAATCTGGTTTCTCTCTGACCGGGACGGATACAGGAATTTGTATACATATGACCTGAACGACCGGAAAACATATATGATGACCAATTACATGACCGGCATAAGCGGCATAACATACCTTTCACCGGCCATAAGCATCGCGCGGGAAACAGGACGGGTGACCTACTCATATTATACCAACAACGGATACCAGGTTTTTTCAGCCCGTCCCGCTGACTTTACACCGGTGGAAGTTTCTCCCGACATTGTGAACCTTGAAGCCGCCGTCCTTCCTCCGCTGAAAAAGCCGGGATCGAATCTGGTTGACCGGAACCTTTACAATACAGGAGCCGAAGATAAGGAGGTCAGCGAAAAGCAATTCACCTCTGTTCCTTACCGGCCGAAATTCAAATTGGATTACATCTCAAACATCAATGTGGGTGTATCCACCGGGTACTGGGGGACCGGGGGAACGTCCGGAAGTGTCAACGCCATATTCAGTGATATGGTCGGCCACAACACCATCTACACTTCTCTCGCACTGAACGGGGAAATATATGATTTCGGAGGGGTCGTCACTTATCTGAACCAGAAAAACAAGATCAACTGGGGAGCAGCCGTATCCCATATACCGCATTATTATGCTTCCTACGGATGGGGCGTGGATACCATACAGATAGGTGATGAAAATTACCAGGTGGACAACCTGAAAATGAACTATATGAGGATGTTCGAAAGCAAAATAACTGCTTTTGCCTATTATCCCCTTTCACGAACCCGCCGTTTTGAAGCGGCGGCTTCATTGGCCCGCTATTATTACCGGCTTGAACGGATCAACAATTATTATGATGCAAATGGCTATAAGATCGGCGTAAACCGGGAAAAACTGGATGCTCCCGAAGGCTATGGCCTCCAGCAGGCAAATGCAGCTTATGTGGCAGACAATTCCATTATGGGAATTGCTTCTCCGCTGGATGGGCACAGGTCAAGGATACAGGCCGGGAAATATTTCGGCGCTTTGGATATGTATACCACACTCATTGATTACCGACGGTATTTCTTTATCCGGCCCGGAGCGCTGGCGTTCCGTTTTTACAGTTACGGAAGATGGGGTCAGGATGCCCAATCAGGAAAAATATCCCCTCTTTATCTCGGATATCCTTGGTATATCAGGGGTTACAACAACAACAACATTTATGAGCAGTCTGTTTTGGATAAAAGCTACTATATCAACAACCTTTTCGGAAGCAAAATTTTGGTGGGCAACGCCGAATTCAGGTTCCCCTTCAGCGGCCCCGAAAGGCTCAGCGCCATAAATTCCAAATGGCTGCTGACCGAACTTTCCCTCTTTCTTGACGGTGGGATCGCCTGGTCTTCCGAAGACAAAATCAGTCTGCATGCCAATGATCTGTCCGAATATGTGAGAACACCCATATTCAGTACAGGCATTTCGTTGAGAATTAATCTGTTCGGATATATGGTACTCGAACCTTTCTACGCAATACCCTTCGGTCAGGGTGATTTCAGTTTGTCGAGGGGTGTATTCGGACTCAATTTCTTCCCTGGCTGGTAAGGTGTTTTTTAAAAAATTCCTCTTCTTCCCTGCTCAGTTTCCTGGGCGTGACCACCCTGATCCTGACGATCAAATCACCCGTTATACCACTGTGGTAATTCGGCATTCCCTGCCCTTTTAGCCTGAATGCTTTTCCGCTGTCAGTTCCCCTGGGAATATTGATCTTTACCTTTCTTTTGAATGTATTGACCTGTATCCGGCCGCCCAGCGTGGCGGTATAAATATCCACGGGTATTTCGGTGTGCAGATCGTCGTTCACCCGCGTAAACCGGGGATGCGGAAGCACATTGATTTTGATCAGCAGATCTCCGCTTTTCCCTCCGTAACTCCCGCTTCCTCCTTTGCCTTTGACCCTCAGCACCTGGCCATTCCTGACTCCGGGTTTGATGCCGATCTTGATCTTTTCCTTTCCAAGCTGCAATATTTTCCCGGCACCAGTATATGCTTCCTCCATGGTCAGATCCAGGGATCCTTCATAATCCCGGCCTTTGACGTCGGAGAAACCTGTTTCACCACCGGGTGAACGCTGATCAAAACCTGCTCCGAAAAAACGTTTGAAGAAATCCGAAAAGCCTGCGCCGCCACCAAAGATCTCCTCAAATCCGCCCCCTCCGAAACCTGTCTGGAAACCACCCATTCCTCCGGGAAAACCAGAACCTTCGAAACCCGCATCCTGATATTGTTTCCAGTTCTCACCAAGATGATCGTACCGTTTTCTTTTTTCCGGGTCTTTCATCACTTCATAGGCCTCTGATATTTGCTTGAACTTTTCTTCCGCATTTTTGTCCCCTTTATGCTTGTCAGGATGATATTTAACGGCAAGTTTCCGGTAAGCTTTCTTGATCTCCTCCTGAGAAGCGTTTTTCGGAACACCCAGTATTTGATAATAATCTTTATATTCCATTTCGTAATTCCCTCCTCCAAATAATTTATCTCAGCAGATCATCATAATGGATATGGTCCTCAGAACTTCCTCCGGAAGGATCCCTGCCATAAAACTCGCCGAAGAAATGCCTGAAAAAATCCGAAAACCGGGTCCATGGAACGCCGGGAACCACTTCCTCAAAATTCCCGGATCGCTGATCATACTTGCTTTCACTGAAATCTTCCACATTCTTTTTTAACGTCACCGACCGGTTGTACATCTCGTCATACTTATTTCTTTTCTTTTCATCACGGAGCACTTCATATGCTTCACCTGCTTCAATAAATTTATCCTGTTTATCATGATCACCACGGGTTTTGTCAGGATGCATTTTCTGGGCAATATGCCTGTATGCCTTCCTGATCTCATGAGCAGTGGCATCTTTCTTCAAACCGAGGATATTGTAATAATCCCTGAACTTCATATCACCTGATAACCGTTCATGATACTCCCCTGTGTCCCGTCTACAAAAGTATTGCCAAACCGTTATGCACCAAAGCATATTGACATTCTGACATTCCGGATTACTGCATGGCCCTGATCCTTATTTCGATCCGGTCCTCATCCGCCAGTAACTTACGCAATTTCCCGGGATCGGTATCACCATAGTGATATGGGTACAAAATCCGGGGCAGAAAAGACCTGGCAGCATCTGCTGCCATCTCAGGAGACATGGTATACGGAAGGTTCATGGGAAGGAATGCCAGATCAATTTTTTTAAGTTCCTTCATCTCCGGAATATTTTCTGTGTCTCCGGCAATGTAAACCCTGGTCTTGCCGAAACTGACCACGTATCCGTTGCCTTCGCCCTTGATATGATATGGTTCTCCGCTGCTTCTTTTATGTTGTATATTGTATGCCGGCACCGCTTCAATGGTAAGGGATTCCCATATCCTTTCATCACCGTTTTCCATAACCAGGGCACCTGTTTTGTCCTGAAGCATTTCATAGCTTTTCCGGGGACACAGCAAATCGGTATTTTCCTTCCTGATCTCATCGACGGCATTTTCATCCAAATGATCACCATGATGGTGGGTGACCAGGATCAGATCAGCATCAGGCATGACGGTATAATCTCCTTCCCGGAACACCGGATCCACATGAATGATCTTGCTTTCGTATCTGAACACGAGCGTTCCGTGGCCGATGAAAAAAATCTCCAGTTTCCCGGATGAAGTTTCAATCACGTCCCTTTCATAGGAAGAAAGGGATTGTGCATTTGCATTGCCGGGCATGGCCAGGCCAATGATGCAAAATATGAGCAAAAGGATGTTTTTCTTCATGAGTAATAAATTTATTTAAGAATTCCGGTGATCAATATCATTCCTTTCCGGCATCATAAACCAACCAACAATAATTAACGTAAAAAAAAATGCATAATTTTATGATTTGAAAATATTCCTTATTTTTGCATGCCTGTTCAATTAAACAACAAATATGGCCACACACTTATCTGCAAAGAAACGCATCAGACAAATCCGGAAAAGAAGACTGCATAACCGGTATTATGCCAGGACGGCAAGAAAAGCCATCAACAATCTGAGAATGTCCACAGACAAAGAATCGGCCAAAAAACGGCTTTCTGAAGTAGTTTCCTTGATCGATAAACTGGCCAAAATGAACATCATACATAAGAACAAGGCTTCCAATTTAAAGTCAGAACTGGCCAGGCACGTCAACAAACTGTAGAAAATATATAAGATATTCCCAAAAACCGTCCTGAGGCATTTCCGGGACGGTTTTTTTTCATGGCATGCTGATTTCCTGTTCTCCCGGGGATAAACAGACACAAAACCCTCAACACAGATCCGGCGGCAAATCCCCGGCCTGGGAAAAAGACCATGAAAAAATATCTGAACAGTTTCAGCATCAGGGACTGGGCTATGGAAGACCGTCCAAGGGAAAAACTCCTCAGCAAAGGCATCGGGAGTCTGAGCAACGCCGAGCTCATTGCCATATTGATCGGTTCAGGAACAAGAAATGAATCGGCCGTGGACCTGGCCAAAAAAATATTGCGCAATTCTTCCAACAACCTCTATGAACTGGGCAGAACCGACCTGCAGGAATTGATGAAAAACAAGGGCATTGGGAATGCCAAGGCATTGGCCATCATGGCGGCAATGGAACTGGGGCGGAGAAGGAAAGAATCCGGTTTGCCGGAACGGGAAAAGGTCAATGGCAGCCATGAGGTATTCAGACTTTTCCATCCATTACTGAATGACCTGCCCCATGAAGAATTCTGGGCTTTGCTTTTGAACCGGGCCAACCGGGTGATCGAAAAATTCCGGGTCAGTCAGGGAGGAATTTCGGGAACGGTCATCGATATACGCATCATCATGAAAAGGAGCCTGGAAAAACTATGCTCCTCACTGATCCTTTGTCATAATCACCCTTCGGGTAATCTCCGGCCCAGCGAAGCAGACATCAAAATCACGGCAAAACTGAAAAATGCCTCCGCCCTTATGGATATCCATCTGATCGATCATCTTATTGTGGCCGACAATTCTTACTTCAGTTTTGCGGATGAGGGAATGATCTGAAGTTATGAAACGGTCATATATTTCCTTACCAGATGATCATCATTGCATTGCTCAAGCAATTCTCTGATCGTTTTTCCCAGGACCGGGTGAATCAGTCCGGGTGCAATCTCAGCCATGGGATAAAGAGCAAATTTTCTGAGATGAAGTTTATCGTGCGGTATGACCAGTCCGGCCTGCCGGATGGTCTGGTTATTGAAAAACAAAAGGTCAATGTCGATGCTGCGTGATTTGTATCCACGTACATTCCGCAGTTTTCCCAGGTGATCTTCAATGACCAAAAGTTCCTTCAACAATGCCTGTGGATCCAGTTTTGTCTCAAGAAGCAGTGCCTGGTTGAGGAAATACTGAAAAGACCGGAATCCCCAAGGCTCGGTTTCATACAGTGAGGATGTGCGGGTAATGCGCCCGGCTTTTTCTTCGATTATTTCAGCGGCCCTTTTGAGATAATAATGCCGGTTGCCCAGATTTCCCCCGGTAAGCAAATAAACTGTATTCATATCATGGTTTATCCATTGCGAATTTGGAGTTTTTTTTTTTACTAAAAAAGCGAAACACAAATTTCATCCTTCAGATTCATATTTTTATATATTTGAATAGCAGAATCCAAAAGCTTCCGTCATGAAAAACTTTCTGAAATATACCCTGGCCACCGTAACCGGCATCATCATCTCAACATTTCTTCTGATCATACTGCTTACGGTTATCATTTCGGTTTCTTCACGGGATAAAGCCGTTGAAGTCAAGCCCAATACCATCCTTTACCTCAGGCTCAACAAGACTATCGTTGACCGGAGTGAGGAAAGCCCGTTCAATATAAATTTTTTCCCGGGAGCACAAGCCATGGGCGAAACAGGATTGAACACCATTCTTGAGAACATCGATAAAGCGGCCAGGGATAAGAACATTTCCGGTATCTGGATGGACCTGACAGATATTTCTGCGGGGTATGCAACGGTCAAAGAGATCCGGGATGCATTGGTGGATTTCAAAGAATCCGGAAAATTTATCCTTGCATATGGTGATCTTTATACCCAGAAAGCTTATTACCTGGCCTCGGTTGCCCACCGTATCTATCTGAATCCCGCGGGTCAGGTGCTGTTTGTCGGCCTTCAGGAAAATGTTGTTTTTTTCAAGGATCTGCTCACCAGGATGGGAGTGGATATCCAGATCATCCGGCACGGCCAGTTCAAAGCAGCCGTGGAACCATTCATGTATAATGAGATGAGTCCGGAAAACCGGGAGCAGATCATGACCTATCTAAGCTCCATCTGGGACCAGGTTACCGGGAGCATCTCCGAATCAAGGGGCATTGAAACGGCTGAGTTGAACAGGATCGCAGATGAATTGATCCTGAGTTCAGCGGGTAAAGCGCGTGAATACAAATTTGTTGACGGACTCAGGTATAAAGACCAGATCATTGATGAACTGAAAGACAGCACAGGGATTGAACCTGAAAAAGACCTTCGGACGGCAAGTCTGAAAAGATATGACAAGGCGCCCAAAATCCGGGACAAGAAAGGTTTCGCCCGTGATAAAATTGCCGTGATATATGCCCACGGCATTGTGGGTTTGGGAAATTCGGGAGAAGGAACCATAGGGTCCGAACGCATTTCAAAGGCAATCCGCAAAGCAAGACGTGACAGCTCCATCAAAGCCATCGTATTGCGGGTCAATTCAGGAGGAGGAAGTGTGCTGGCTTCTGAAATCATCTGGAGGGAAGCCAAGCTGGCCCGACAAACCAAGCCACTGGTTGCATCTTTTGGCGATGTAGCGGCATCGGGAGGGTACTATATTGCCTGTCCGGCCGATACGATCGTGGCACACCCCAACACCATAACGGGATCGATCGGGGTTTTTGGCATCCTTCCCAATCTGAAGGAGTTTTTTAACGAAAAAATCGGGATCGCCGTTGATGTTGCCAAAACCAATGAACATTCGGACCTGGGAAATCTTTTCCGTCCCTTGAATGATGTTGAAAAAAGGACACTTAACCAGAGTGTTGAGGAAGTATATGATGATTTTCTTTCGCGGGTGTCCGAGGGACGGAACATGAAAAAAGAAGAAGTGGACCTGATTGCCGAAGGAAGGGTATGGAGCGGAATGGATGGCCTGGAAATCGGACTGGTGGACAAATACGGAGGCATCAACAAGGCCGTTGAAATCGCGGCCGGAATGTCAGGCCTTGAACACTATCGTAAAATCGAACTCCCCAGGCTTGAAGACCCGTTCGAACAATTGATCAGGCAATTGACCGAAAATACCCGGGCTCGTGTATTCCGCCGGGAACTGGGAGAAGACTATAAATACTACAGGCAAATCCGGGAAATCCGGGAAATGTCAGGCATCCAGGCAAGAATCCCTTATTCTATCGATATCAGGTAAACCATATGCAACCGCCGAAAAATGGACTGTTGAGATTGATGCTTTACCCCTTTTCCATGATATACGGGTTGATCATCTTTGTTCGCAATTTCCTTTTTGATTACGACTTTATTAAAAAACATGAATTCCAAATCCCGGTAATATCCGTGGGAAACATAACCGTTGGAGGAACCGGGAAAACCCCCCACATTGAATATCTGATCAGACTGCTCCGCGATGAATTTGAAGTTGCCACACTGAGCAGGGGGTACAAAAGAAAAACACGAAAATTTATACTGGGCGGTCAGGATTCCGGTATTCCGGACATCGGTGACGAACCGGTGCAGATCAAGAAGAAATTCCCCGATACCCATGTGGCAGTAGACCGGAAAAGGGTACACGGGGTCAGGAAGCTTCTGAAAACCATTCCCGAACTGGATGTAATCCTTTTGGATGATGCATTCCAGCACAGGTATGTAACCCCGGGGCTTTCCATTCTCCTGGTCGATTACAACCGGCCCCTTTCCTCAGACCTGCTTCTTCCGGCCGGAAGGTTGAGGGAACATGCTTTTGAAAAAAAACGGGCTCACATCATCATGATCACCAAATGCCCCGACCGGGTCAAGCCCATTGAAAAAAGGCTGGTGATCAAAGAACTCAATCCATTCCCTTATCAGAAACTGTATTTCTCCAATTTGGTTTATGACGAACCAAGGCCCGTATTTCCGGAAGCTCCGGAAATAAGTAAAAGTCAAATGAAAACATTGAAACCCGGTATATTGATGATCACCGGGATTGCATTTCCACGCCTGTTCAAAAAACATCTCCGGAGCATTTCGCCACGAATACAGGAACTGATTTACCCCGATCATTATGCATTTAAAAACAAAGACCTGCAGAAGATCACGGCATCATTTGAAAATATGGAAAATGCCAGTAAATTCGTAATCACCACCGAGAAAGATGCCATCAGGCTCCGCGCAATCCCGGAAATCAAACCCGGCCTCAGGGAGAAAATGTATTATATACCTGTACGGATCCGTATCCTGAATGACCAGGAAGAAAATTTTAACAACCAAATCCTGAATTATGTTAAACACAATAAAAGAGACAGTATCCTTCATAGGTGATCATACCGATTTCAGTCCGGAAACCGGCATCATCCTCGGAACCGGCCTCGGGAAAATGGGTGATGAGATCCATCCCGTGCATGTGTTTGATTATGGAGAACTGCCCAATTTCCCGGTATCAACGGTTGAATCACACGACGGAAAGCTCATCTTCGGGATGCTCAACGGCAAAAAAGTCGTGGCCATGCAGGGAAGGTTCCATTATTATGAAGGATACGACATGAAACAGGTGACCTTCCCGGTAAGGGTCATGAAATACCTGGGGGTCAGCCAACTGTTTGTCTCCAACGCGGGAGGCGGACTCCATCCGGATTTCAGTATCGGGGACCTGATGATCATCAATGATCACATCAACCTCATGCCCAATCCCCTGATCGGTAAACATGAGCCCGAACTGGGCCCGAGGTTTCCCGATATGAGCGAACCCTATGACCCCAAAATGATCGCCATGGCCGGGAAAATTGCCGCGCAAAATAACATCCGGATACACCAAGGCTGCTATGTGGGTCTGACCGGCCCCACACTGGAAACACCCATGGAGTATCATTTTATCCGGACAATCGGCGGGGATGCGGTTGGAATGTCCACCGTCCCCGAGATCATTGTGGCACGCCAAATGGACATCCGGTGTTTTGCAATTTCCATCATCACCGATATCGGCATTCCCGGCAAACTCGTGCATGTAACCATTGAAGATGTAAAAAGAGCAGCGGAAAAAACAGAGCCCAAAATGACCCTGATCATGAAAAAACTGATCGCTTCTTTCTAAGCATCATTTCAGGATCTTTCCCGCAACCACACATGTTTTTTTAAAACACTTTTTTCTGCCGTGGTTATCAAGTATTTCAATATACAAGAGATAGGGCCCGATGGGCACTTTTTCGCCCCGGCTGTCCAATCCATCCCAGATCAACACGCCTTCGGCCGACAGCAGCACATTGGAAGCGACCGTTCTTTTGAATCTCCCCCTGGCATCGAAGACAATGATATTTCCCACCTGACCCGCTTCCGGAAAATGATAGCATATGTTCAGGTAGTCATCCACACCATCCCGGTCGGGGGAAAAGATCTCCGGGTGGATTGATATTTCCCCGGCTGCTTCAATTTTTCCGGCCGATTGTGAATTTTCATACCCTGGCGTGGCAAATCCGGCCGTTTCCGCAGCCGAGAACCAGTTGTTTTTGTCGAGGGAAGGCCTGCGCGGACTTATCCTTTCCAGTGAAATACCTTCGGTATTGGCAATAAAGCCACAGTGCATGGAAGATGAATAAACCATCTCATCCAGTATCCTGCCCGAACGGTCCATAAGCATCAGATGGTCACCCTGGTCGTCCAGGCCGAAAAGTTCCGGGCAAAAAAGCAAAGTCCGTTTATCCCTTATAAAATAACGGTTAAGCAGAGATTCCGGGTCCCGGCTTATTGCCCGGTACTCTCCCGGGAAAAACAATCTTGTCTTTTCGGCGATCCGGCATATTTTCAATTCATCCCCATTCACCATTTTGGCAACCAGTACATCAGCAAGGTCAACCACTTTGTCTGAATGGTTCAATATTTCAACAAAATCTGCCTCTCCCGGAAACGCATCGAACAACACCTCGTTGATCAGGATATCCCCGCTGTCAGGAAATTCAGCGGGGGCAAAACAAAGTTCCCGGTCCTGCAAAATGAAATTTCCTGCACAATCGGTCACCGATTTCTGTATATGCAGGCAATGTTTTTCCCCTTTATGGACCGGTTGGCACAGCCGTATCCGTGCCCGTGTAAAATCAGGACTTTCCGGTATCACCTGACGGACCCCGATATTTTCAGGATAAACATGATACCCTGCAATATCGATCAATGAGAAGCTGTCCATGGGTTCATCAAACTCCATGACCAGCATGTCGCTGTCCTTCAAATACAAATTGATGATTTCCGGTTTGATGAAATCCGGATTTGACGAAAAAACCGCATTTTTTCTTCCCGGGGTACCCCCGGACAGGTCTGTGGAAACCTTCCAGTTGTTTTTCCGTCCACAATAATTCTCCGGATCGATCTGTTCCAGTGACCATCCTCCGGAAGAAAAATATTCATTGGAATACCATTCCGGGGCATACCGGATAGTGTGGATCAATTCATAACTGCTGTTCCTCATGGTTATGAAATCGCCGGATTTCCTCAGGAAACCACCTGACGGCAAACATGCAAATGATTTTCCGTATTCAGCAAAAGCACCGGCTGCATTTTCAGGACAAAGCAGCAGATATTCCCGCGGACCGATGGAAACCCAACCCAGCCTGACCCGCCCACCGGATGAACCGATCCACCAATCCTTCAAACACAGCGTAAAATCTGTCCGGTTATACAACTCGATGAATTCATAAAGGGGAAGGCCTGCCGAAGGATCGGGATCGGAAAGTATCTCATTGATAACAACATCGTAACGTGCAGCATGATAATAAACAAAGGGAAGTTCAACCGAACACAACCGGTTGCCCGACAAATCACTGATGGTATCGATTATGAGGATCTCACGCTGCCCGGCAGAAAAAGGTTTACCGAATTCAAGCAGGATAGAAGCATTTTCTGCGAAATAAACACTGTCCGGGGAATGACCCGAAAATTTAAGAAAATAATTTTCTTTTTTCAGTGTCTGGCCTGGGTGGGTTGCCTCTGACAAGGCAAGGATGATGTGGCGGTCATCCGGCACATCCATGCGAAGGACGACCGGTGGCATCGTATCTTTCAGGAATGTCCCCTCGATTTCAAGGTCATCTATCCATAATCCCCGGTCCCTGGACTTTGTGTACCGGTACAGAATGCTGAAAAATCCTCCTCCGGGAACAGCCGGCAACCTTCCGGAACCGATGACCACCATATCACCTGTTGAAAATGAAGCAGCAGCCTCAACGGTCCATTTACCGTCATGATCCCTGGTTGACCTGATTCTTACATCTTCGCCGGGATCAATCTCTTCCTGCCAGTTCAGATCCGTTTCCAGAGTTTCAATATTGCCATTACCATCCAATGCCCATAAGGTAACCATATCATCATTTCCCCGGAAATTCACACCCAGAACATACCCTTCCCGCACATCGTTTGCTTCACGGTCCATGGCAACCGGAGGAGATGAAAGCAATGCCACATTCCAGTTATTCATGGAAGACGGGGAATACGCGTACCGTATCCGGAACGACCAGGATATCCTTCCGGATGAGAAATCAGGAACTCCTGTGGGATAAACAATGCGGTCCGTTCCGGGACCGGGATTGTCGAAAATGTGTTTCAGTGAGCCACTTCCCGAAATGACATGTTCAGAACTGATTTCCCAGCGGCAGGGCGGGAATTGCAACCAGCCTCCGAGTTGATCCGACTCAAAATCAAATCGAATCTGTCCGAGCAAATATCCGGGAATAAAAAACAACAAAAAAAACACACTTCTCATTTTAATATGTTATGGCGATGTTTGTATTTTTTTAATTTTGTAGCAATTTTTGGCTTTATTCCCTATAACCTGTAAATAATTATGTCATGAAAGTAGCCGTTGTTGGTGCCACAGGTATGGTCGGGCGCGTCATGCTCCAGATCCTTGAAGAACGCAATTTCCCGGTAACAGAATTATATCCGGCAGCCTCGGAAAAATCAGTGGGTAAACAGGTAGAATTTAAAGGAGCCAAAACCGAGGTCATGGGTATGCAGACTGCCATAGGGCGCAAACCTGACCTGGCTTTATTTTCCGCCGGAGGGGCCACATCCCTGAAATGGGCTCCTGAATTTGAAGCCGCCGGAACCATCGTAGTGGATAATTCCTCCGCATGGAGAATGGATAAAACAAAAAAGCTCATTGTTCCGGAAATCAACGGAGACATTCTTGAATCCTCTGACTGCATCATCGCCAATCCGAACTGCTCCACCATTCAGATGGTCATGGTCCTGGCTCCGCTTCATCGCAGGTTTAATATCAGAAGGGTAGTGGTTTCAACCTACCAGTCGGTTACGGGCACAGGCATTAAGGCAGTCAGGCAAATGGAAAATGAAAGAAACGGACGGGACGGTGAAAAAGCATATCCCCATCCGATTGACAAGAACTGCCTGCCCCATTGTGATGTATTCCTGGAAAACGGGTATACCAAGGAAGAAATGAAAATGGTGAACGAAACCAGGAAGATCCTCCAGGATGATTCCATCAATGTAACGGCTACGGCCGTAAGGGTCCCTGTTGTGGGAGGCCATTCAGAATCGGTGAACATAGAATTCGAAAAAGAATTTGAAATACCGGAAATCCGGCAATTGCTTTCAGCAACGCCCGGTGTTGTGGTTCAGGATGATGTACAAAATAACCTGTATCCATTGCCCCTCTGTTCCGAAGGAAAAGACGAGGTTTTCGTGGGCAGGATCCGGAAAGACAATTCATCCGCCGATGCAATCAATCTTTGGATCGTCTCTGACAACCTGAGAAAGGGAGCGGCCACCAATGCCGTGCAAATTGCGGAACATTTGGTGCATAAGGGAATACTTCAGGCCTGAAAAAGGAAATCATCATAGGGGTAACGCTGAACATGAATATCCCTGATGGCATTATAAAGGCGGGTCTTCATTTCGTCAAGGTTCCTTTTCTCTTTGGCTGAAATAAAAACACAGGATCCGTTATGGCGTGCCATCCATGATTTTTTCAATTCCAGCAGGGTTGTATTTTCCCTGGTTTCGGGTGTCAGGTCATCGAGGGCACGGGGTACGTGGTTGTATTTGTCGATCTTGTTAAAAACCAAAAATACCGGTTTATCAACGGCCCGTATCTCCTTCAGGGTTTCTTCAACGATCTCAATCTGTTCTTCAAAGTCCGGATGGGATATGTCCACCATGTGAAGCAATACATCGGCTTCCCTTACTTCATCCAGCGTGGATTTAAATGACTCCACGAGGTGATGGGGCAATTTCCGGATAAATCCGACCGTATCGGTGAGCAAAAAGGGAAGGTTGCCGATGACCACTTTGCGGACCGTAGTATCCAGGGTGGCAAACAGTTTATTTTCAGAAAAAATGTCGGAACGGCTCATCACATTCATCAGGGTTGATTTTCCGACATTGGTATATCCGACCAAAGCTACCCTCACCAGTTTCCCCCGGTTTTTCCGCTGGATAGTTTTCTGCTTGTCAATCTTCTTCAACTGTTCCCTGAGCCTGGATATTTTGTCACGAATGATCCTGCGGTCCGTTTCTATTTCGGTTTCACCAGGCCCCCGCAATCCGATACCTCCCCGTTGTCTTTCGAGGTGGGTCCACATGCCCGGCAACCGGGGCAGCAGATATTCGTACTGGGCCAGTTCAACCTGGGTTTTGGCGTGAGCGGTTTTGGCTCTCCGCGCAAAAATGTCCAGAATGAGGTTTGTCCGGTCAAGCACCCGGGTATTCAGTTCACGTTCAATATTTCGCAATTGGCTCGGACTCAGTTCGTCATCGAAAATGACCAGATCGGTGGGATGGTCGTGAATGTATTTTCTGACCTCAGCCAGTTTCCCTGCCCCCACAAATGTTTTCGGATGGGGATGTTCCAGTTTCTGCACAAACCATTTTCCGGGTTTTGCTCCGGCAGTATGGGTTAAAAAAGCCAGTTCCCTGAGCGTCTCGTTCGTTTCACGTTCACTGCGATGATCACTCCTGACGCCGATCAGTATGGCCTGTTCAGTGACCGGACTCGTATCAAACATTTTGTTCATATCAATTCAATCCTCCCTTTCTGAAAGCGTCTCATTACGTGTAACGTATGCAGATGATAATTAATTGCCGGTTTTACAGTTGTTACTCCCATGGGATCATCGGATATACCTTCTGTTCATGTACAAAGCATCCCGAATGGCCGGCTTGAGGGTCTCAGTGGACTGGATGATCATATCCATATCATGCGGAAAAGGGATAAATTCGCGTTCAACCATTTCTGTCATTTCTTCATCCAGGATCTCCTCACGCCCGATTGCCCTGGCTGATGTGTGTTCGAAAATATGTTCCGCCGCGATCGGCTGCTTTTTCAACAATTTTCCGGGGTTGTTCTGAATGAATTCCACCTCCCCCTTAACCATGGCGGATTTGTGTTGCCTGCTTTCGATTACGGTACAACTCAGGGTTTTATATTTTTTGACCTTGATATCATTTCCCAGTGTGTCTTTCATCACATTCCCGTTTTGATCCAGAACATACTCAAAACCGTCTTCCGCTTCTTTTTCTATCAGATGGTCGGTTTCGTTTACATGATCGGGACTCACACCGACAGACTGAATGTTGACATTTATGAGATAATCGTAATTGATGTCATCGTCCAAATGCTTGAAATGATATTCAACCCATTCGCTGTTGAGTTCTCCTGTGCTGATGGACAGAAGTTCGTCCATGAAATCCTGCGGCAGTTTCAGATGGGTCGAATTCAAAACCCTCACCAGCGCCCTGCTGGTCCCCCGGTATCTTGTTTCTTCGATCATCCGGTCCAGATCCGGGAAGCTGCCGCCTGAATATTCGCTTGCCCTGATCAATTCCCCGCAGGCCTGCCTGTAGGAAGCCTTGTCGTTGTTGTTCATCAGATCCTGTGCATGATGATAAAAATACTCTGCCGCATTTCTTTTGGCTTCCACGATCTCCAGGTCATAATCCACATATTTATATTCGATCAGCCGGCCATGCATACGCAAAGGCAGTACAGGACGGACCCCGGTTTGCCTGCTTTTGAGATTTGAATAGAGGCGGAAGATTTCATTCCAGTTATCCGGATTGTTCTCCAGCTTGAGGTACCGGATCCTTTCCCTGTCCCTTTCATTGGCCAGCCGGTATGATTTATCCAGCACTTTTGCCTGCTTTGTATCATCCGGATTCTTTATCAGTTTCTTTACGGCTTTGTCAATGGCTTCATCATATCTTCCCTTTTGCATAAGCTTTGAGGAAGAAGCACATGAAGCCGCGATCATTGCGATCATCAATAAGTATGCAATTTGTTTCATGGAAGTATATTTACTTTGATATAAAAGTATGAAAAAACAGAAAAACAAAGAAACCCTGTAATCAGGGCGGCATGTATCCAAGGCACAAAAAATATGCCTGCATTCAGAACGGATAACCGAATGGCAACTTAAGGCAGGTGGACCAGTACCTGGCTATATATCCGCACCCCTGCCCTGATCAGCAGAAGATAATGTCCCGGGGGCTCCCCGGAAAGATCGATGGCAGCTCGAAAACCATCCTCTGTACCGGGATATTCCCGTTTCCTGATCAACCGCCCGTTGGGATCCCGTATTTCACATATAACATCCCGGGTTCCGGTGAATTTTGCTTCAACATGGAATAAACCCCGGGAGGGGTTGGGATATACCCTGCAAATTCCGGTATCGGCCGGAAACCGGTTTTCCCCTGTGGTATTTAAGCGCCTGACCACAGAACGAAGGGAGTCATTGCCATGGTACCGGTCTTCCGGATGTGCAATGAATACATAGATTTCATATTCTCCGGGAACCGAAAGATCAGCAGGCACACTGAAGCAGTGGACCAGTGAGGAATCCGGATCCAGACCTGTCCGGAGTGTATCCACCTCCATGATCTGGTAATCCAGCAAATAACCCGCAACCAGTTCGTTTATGGCCTGTTTCCCGAAATTCCTGATCTCAATGCTGACCGTCTCATCATGCGAAAATATTCCTTCTCCGGATGGGGAAAGGATTTGGACCACGCCGGGATCATTTTCTGAAAAGGAATACCGGGGAAAAACAATATTGTCGATCCATGCCCGGTCGTAGCCCATGGAAAGGGATTTATCCTTGGTATACCTCCATTCAAATACATGGTGGCCTTCCGCCACCGGGAAAAATGATTCCGACCATGCTTTTTCACCCGACCATCTGGCCATTTCCACCGTATCAATGTAGAACCTGAGAAAATCATAATCCGCTTCGGAAGACACTTTTTTGTGGAAAATAATGGTATCATCCTCCATAACATGCATATCCATGATCAAACCTGAAGTTCCGAAATCATTGATATTCCCCGATCCTGCACTGAACAACCCGCCGGCCGTAAACAGGCCCGAAATTATCCATGGGGCAGCCGTATCGTTTTCCCAGGGATACAAACGGAAGGAGCCCGTTTCAAAATCTTCCGTGATCCATCCCGTCCGGCTTTCTATACTATCTCTAATCACCAGCCGGCCGGTGCTTAACTCCACCAGCATGCCCATCATACTGCCGGTTTCCGCCATACTGTCAACAGACAGGCCGAACTTCAGATATTTCCTTTCTCCCTGATCCAGGTCCTTTAGGGTATCCCTGGCAGACTCCACCTCAACAGGTCCGTGTTTGGCCTTAAGCGATCCACAAATTTGCCGGGCCATGCTGCTTCCCGAATTTTTAACCAGCACCCACAGCTCCAGAGTTTCACCGGGATCTGGTTTTCCGTTCCCGTTCCCATACCGCCGGTCGAAAAATGTTATCCCGTCAAATCCCGGCACCGGAGCATGCAAAACAAGATCAAAGAACAAAGTCTGTTTATCCCCGCCATTTGATGCAATATCCAGTTTCAGTATGCTTGTGTGCCCGTCGGGTATGCTGTCCTTTACCTTCAGGCAGAACGCGGTACCGGTTTGGAAATGTTGCCCTCCGGCCAGACTGTCCGGAAAGGCCATGCTGTCCCTGATTTCAACAAAAGGATCCGGTGATGACAACACGATTTGCACAGAATCCAAACTGCCGGGTCCTTCATTGACCAGATGCAGATCGATATAGGCTTTCTCACCGGGATCAGCCGATCCGTTCATGTATTCACCGGAATCCCGGAACGAATATCCGGCAAAAGATATGCAGGGAACAGAATCCCCGGAAATTCCCAAAGTGTCGAAATATGGCTGCAGGTTTTGTCCCGTGACCACCAGACCGGCCCGGCCGGTGCCGGGAAACGTGTCCGGATAAAGGACGATCCTGCCTCCCTGATCTGCAAATCCTGCAGCAAACAGACGGTCATCAAAGGATATGGCGCCATAACTGCAGGGTTCCGCGTATAGAACAACAGAATCTGCACTTTGACGTACCATGCCGGGGTGATAAACCTTCATAGCGGGAGGCGCAGAAAAATAAGGCATCAAAGAGGGGTCTCCCAGAAGATTGTATATTTCCCAGTAGTAGCGGGCTCTTCGCGGATTTCCTGTGGTAACCGCCAGATTTCCGGCATGAACAACCTGGCCCTGTGCAATATACCACTCCTCAGGAGGTTCCCCATGATCATGAAAAAGGCGGTCGTAGGCTCCCTTGCCGGTCTCCTGAAAAGAGGGATCCGCAGATACCGGTCCCACGCCTACGGACCAGAAATAATCCTCATCCCAGTATGAATCATTGGTGCACCCGATATAACCCAATGCCCCTTTTTCCGGTGCCCTCACCATGGCTTCCCCGAAACATTCAGGCCTTGAATAAAGTGCAGAAGAACATCCGTTCCCGATAACCAGGGGGTATTTGCCTGCATTCTGCATGGTGTCCACAGCGGCCTTGTCAATCCTGGGATTACCCCAGCGGTCGGGATAACCGTGGCCGGTATAATTTACAAATCCGGCACCCCGGCTGATCATCCGGACGATCTCCCCTGCCATCCCGCCCGACTCCGGATGAAGATAGGTTGCCGGGGTTATTCCGTGCCGGCCGTTGAAATAGTACCGGTTCCCGTAATTGATCTGACCGTTCCCGTATGTGGGGGCATATACCGGATCTATCCCCGCGATCATGACGGCCCTGTTCAGGAAATCCGGATCAGCGAACCGGTATTGTTCATATTCCAGGGTTTTCCTGATCTGAACCTTCAGGTCCGACGTATCCGCAGCGGAGAACCGCCCACAGTATACTTCCGGCAGGTAGTCCCCTTCCCCGTCATATTCGGCATAATACAGATCCGTGATCTGGCCGGAGGAAGGGGAAGCAGGGATATGTTCCACATCCCCGGCGATCAGCAAATAGGTGAATCCCGGATTTTCTCCCTCCTTCCCATGGTAAAGACCGGAAAGGGTTTCCCTCAGCTCTTTTGCTGAAGTCCCGGCACTGTCAACACCTTTGTACAACTGTGTAACCCTGTAGCCTTTCCGGGTCTTCCATTGAACGAATGGTTGCAGGGCATCCCGGAACACCGTGTCGGCAAGGATGACAAAGCCCAATGGCCTTTTATTTTCATATTCTCCTGCACCAAACGGCTTATAATTCAATACATCGGCAAACAACCGGTCAAAAACCGGGGAATGGTGTTTCTTTCTCTTGTTTCCCTCGCCGGATGGCTCACCGATCCGGGATTCCAGCAAAACCTCGATGCGGGTAAAGACTGTCAGAACATTTCCTGCCGGATCATACCGGAAAGGCGAAAGGCCCAGAAGAGCCAGCTTCACCCCCCGCATGGAACCGAGCTTTTTGAGAACCGCCCTCCCATCCGGATCAAAGAGATTTGTTCTGTAAGATCCGGGGTCATAGAAAAAATCCAGGGTATCCGGCCCGGGGCGCTTGGGTCTGGAAGGCTGTTCCGGATAGATCCGGCAACCTTTTTCATATGCATCGAGCGAAATGACCTCTTCCCCTGAGACACTCACTTTCACGGCCGTTTCCGCCTGCCCCGGGATCTGTATCAACCTGTTGATCACAGGCAATTCCGGTTTTCCCGGATGGCCATGCTTCACTGCTCCTTTGATACGAATCCTGAAAAAGGGCCCCTCCGGGGTTTCAATCTTTTCCAGTCCGAAACCTGCAAGCGTATGGCATACCTTTATCTGCCCCTGATCTTCATTATGTATGCTCAGGGTATTCTCACCGGAAGTGAGACGTACGAAATGCGTCTGGCCGTACAGGCAGCTTCCCGCAACCAGCAAGACCAGGGGCAACAGGAATTTAAACTTTTTCAACACGGGCAATCCGGTCAATTTTTTGAATTCGAATCTTTTTACAAATTAAGAAAAATACCTGCAGTCCTTCCGGCTTCCCTGTTTCTTTTTTCGGATTGGTCAAAAATCATTTGAAATTCACAACCAGATTTCAGAGATTTCGTAATATGCATTTAAGAAAAAACGACCTAATCCGATCAACCATGAGAAGAAATGTTCTGTTTCTCCCGTTGAAAAAGCATCTTTCCGCTTGTATTGTTTTGGCCGCAGTATTGATCTGCAGTCCGCCCACCTCCGCCCAGAATGTTGCCATCACCGACGATGAAGAACACAATGCAGACGCCACGGCCATACTGGACGTATATTCCCTGAGCAAAGGCCTGCTGGTACCCCGGGTGGCACTGGTCTCGGCTGACGATCCCATTTCAGGGACCAAGCCGGAAGGACTCCTGATCTGGAACAGCTCGACATCGGGGAGTTACCCCGATCCGGGCTATTATTACTGGTCAGGCAGCGACTGGGTCAAATTTAACCGGTTAGGCGAACTCACGGCCGGGAGCGGACTGAGCGGAGGTACGTTCAATGGTTTATCCGATGTGACCTTTTCCCATGAGGACCTTTCCAGCCAGTCCAGTGTGGACTACAGCAACGGGACAGTGATCCAGGATCTTTCCATCGGTTCCCTGGGCCATGTCACAGGCATCGGCTCCTACAACCTGGACAACCGCTACTATACGGAAAGCGAAGTGGATGCCCTGCTTCCCTCAGGCAGCCCCTGGGACCGGAACGGAACGTCCGGATTGCTGTTTCCCGTGAATCTGAGCGACAACGTAGGCATCGGTACCGACAATCCGGAAAGCCGCCTGGAAGTCAAAGGCAATAAAAGCGGCAGCGATGTCAACGATGAACCCCTTTTCGAGGTCAAGCGCAATGACGGCCAGACGGTATTTGCAGTCTATCCGCAGGGGGTCCGGGTGTTCGTGGATGAAGAAGCAGGCGCTTCCAAAGGCGTCAAGGGCGGATTTGCCGTGGGCGGATTCAATACCAGCTTAAAGGGGCTGACCAACGACTATCTCTGGATCACCCCCGACAGCGTGCGCGTCTATGTGGACAACGAACCGGGTTCCAAAGGGATCAAAGGCGGATTCGCCGTGGGCGGATTCGGAGCTTACAAAGGGGGTGAAAACAACATGTTCCACATCAATCGTGACAATTATTTCATCGGCCAGCAGAGCGGCACCTACACCACCCCGGATGAACCGTCTCCCGGGGACGGAAAATACAATTCATTTTTCGGTTACCAGAGCGGATACAGCAACACTTCTGGCAGCAGAAACCTTTTTATGGGATACCAGAGTGGCTATTACAATACAACCGGCGATTACAATGTATTTATCGGCAACCACGCGGGCAAATGGAAAAATACAGCCATCAGCAATGTGATCATCGGCTATTACAGCTATCCCGAATATCACAATTACGGCGGGGATGCCAACGTAATGCTGGGGAACGAGGCAGGAAAATTCAATGAAGACAACGGGAACGTGATTATCGGGGACAATGCCGGACGGGACAGCCAGGGAGGCGCGAACATCATCATCGGGAATCAGGCAGGTCTGAACAACAACGGAACCAGCAATGTCATGATGGGATACATGACCGGACTGAACAATGTCGGGGACTACAATACCCTGCTCGGATTCCAGGCCGGACTCAGCAACAACGGAAGCAACAATGTATTCCTCGGATCGGAAGCCGGAGAAAATGCAACGGGGAGCAACAAGCTGTATATTGAGAATACCAATTCAGATTCACCCCTGATCTACGGGGAATTTGACAATGATCTTCTGGTATTCAATGCCAACAATGTAGGGATTGGCACCGGCAGTCCGGATAATCTACTTCATGTAGAAAGTTCAATCCTTGCCAGCACCACACCAACTATTGACAAACACATTGCCCTGATCGAAAATAGTTATAGTTCAAATGCCAGATCTGCCGTACTGGCCCTGAAGATCGGATATGCCGACGGGGATCCGACCATTTACAGCAATTTCATCACTTTTTTTGAAGGCAATGATGCTGCCGTTGGATCCATACAGGGAGATAATAGCGGGGGTATTACTTTGAATTCTGGCAGTGCCGACTATGCAGAATACCTGCCTTGCCTCGACATGGGTGAATCTTTTGAAGCGGGCGATATTGTGGGAGTGCACGGAGGCAGGATCACCAAAAATACAAGCGGGGCTGAATTATTGATGGCCGTTTCCTCGACACCCATCGTCCTGGGCAACGATCCGGGAAAAGAACATAAACATCTGTATGAAAAAGTGGGATTTGTGGGCATCGTGCCTGTAAAAGTCAGAGGAAAGGTACATGCAGGCGATTATATTCTCGCTTCGGGACGCCATGACGGGACGGGAACAGCCGTCCGGCCGGCCCGGATCAAGCCGGAACAGTTCGGACAGGTAGTGGGCATTGCCTGGGAATCATCCCCCGGTCCCGGGATCAAAAAGATCCGCACCAGTGTCGGACTGAACATCTGGGCTTCCCTTTCACGGAAACAAACGGAAATGATCAATAAACTGGAAAAAAAGCTGGACCGGATGGAGGAGATCGAACGGGAGCTTGAAGAGATCAAAGCAACCCTGGAGCAGCTCAACAAAGCACAATGACCAGAAGCCTCCCCAACATAAAATCCCAAACGGCCGGAATCTGGCGGAAAACATCCGCCATATTGCTTTGCCTGTTATTTGCCGGAGCTGTATCCGCACAGAAAGGGATGATCAACAACGGTGTGCGGATCAGGATTTCCGAAGGCGCCGTTTTAATGATCGGCGGCGGGTCCGGCGGGAGCTTTCTGAACCGTTCTTCCGGCAGCCATCACGGACTGGTCGATCTGGAAGGCCATATTCAACTGGAGGGTAACTGGAGCAACCAGGCAGATTCAGGAGAAGTGATTGACGGACTCTCAACAGGCGGACTGGTGACATTCTGCGGAACTGCTCAACAAACCATCGGTGGCACCGCATCCACCCGGTTTGGAAATCTGACCGTTGAAAATGCGAACGGACTGACACTGGAAAGTGATGTTTTTATAAGCGGAGACCTTCATCTGGATACAGGAATCGTATTTCTTGATCCCGGCAACATGGAACTGGGAGACACGGCAGACATTACAGGAACACCCGATAAACATACCATGATCGATGCTTCCGGAGGCGGCACGCTCAAAAAATACTTTTCCGGCACGGAAAGCTTTACCTATCCGGTGGGTACTGCCTCCGGGGGGAATGCCTATTCCCCCGCCACCCTGAATTTTACGTCGGGTAACTTTGGCAGCGGGGCCTGGGCCACCATGGCCGTTCATCCTTCAAAGCATCCCGAAAATCCTGCCTCCACCGATTACATCAACCGTTACTGGACCGTTGCCAGCAACAACATCGATGCATTTTCATGTGAGCTTTCCCTCCTGTACAAGGATACTGACATCGTGGGGGACGAAAACCACCTGGTCGGCTGCCAGTATCGTGAAACGGACTGGCTCAGGCTCGGTGCGGTCACTCCGGCCGGTAACCTGATCACCGCAACGGTCAGTTTGTTTTCGGATTTTACCGCCGGGGAAAACGGAATTTTCCCGGTCAGCCTGACCATGTCGGATGACGGGCAGATCAGTGAAGGTTCTGAAGACGGTGAGATGATCAATGTTTCCCTGGACAATGACGAGTTCATCCCTGTCCTGAATACCGACAACTGGACCCTGTCCAATATGCCGGAAGGGGTAAGCATCCATTCCGTTACCCGGATCGACGATTACCATGCAACTGTAGAACTGGGCGGAAACCGCACAACGGATTATGACAGCGACATCACCACGGCACAACTGACCGTGGGAGCGGCTGAACTGGTCTTTTCCGGAACACCGGCTGCGGCGTTGAGCGGAATCACTTTTGTGGCTTCCGATGACAGTGAATCCATAGCCATGGCCGATGACGGCATCACCGAGGGGGCCGAAGACGGGGAAAAGATCACGGTAACCCTCACCGGGGGCACTTTTGCAACCACATTGAACCAGGCCAACTGGACCCTGTCCGGTCTGCCCCAGGGTGTATCGGTAGGCAGCATTGACCGTCCTGACAAAACAGAAGTATT
>CAZNPH010000012.1:0-52157 GCA_964574985.1 uncultured Bacteroidaceae bacterium | reverse complement strand
GATGCACTGAACGGATACGGGGAAGTCAACAGCGACAGCCTCTCAATTGCCGCTGCAATCGAACCGGAACAGGCTTTTTTACATCATGCCGGACTGACCGAGGAGAACCTTGACGGGGATACCATTTTGCTCGGACTGAGGAATGAAACCTTTGCCGACGGGACACTGGACCTGCAGAATTTCGGGCTTGTCAATGGACCGGACGGACTTACCGCAGCTTCCGTCCATTACATCGATATCGACAGTGCTGGCATTGTCCTGGCTTTCGACAGCACGGATTTCGACACGGACATATCCAATTTCTATGTCCTGGTGGACGGACAGGAACTGTCCCGGGGCAACAGCATTGCCAGCAATGCCCTTGCCATCGATGCCACGGACGATGAAGAATCCATCCAGATCACAGATGACGGGAACATTACCGAGGGTATGGAAGACGGAGAGGTCATTACCGTAAGCCTTCAGGGAGGCACATTTGCCGATACACTGCAAACCGGCAACTGGACCTTCGGTACCATGCCCCAGGGTGTATCGGTAGGCAGCATTGACCGTCCTGACAAAACAGAAGTATTGCTTACCCTGAACGGCAACAGGACAGCCGATTACGATGAGGATATGGAAGATTTCAGTGTGACCGTCGGAGCCGCCGAGATCAATGACCATACCGGTGCGGACATTTCCGCGGGGACCGGTGTTGTCTTCAGGGCACTCCGGGAATATGCCGAAATCAATACCGGCGGGATTGCCCTGGATGAACAGAATCTGGACGGTGCCGTCATTCAGCTTGGCCTGTTCCATGAGACATTCTCCGGCTCCGAAACTGACCCGGCACATTTCATTCTGAACAATGTGCCCCCCGGCCTTTCCCTGGACAGCGTAAGGCATATCCGCAACGACAGCGCTACCCTCCACCTTGCATTCGATCATACCGATTTCGATGCGGATTATCCCTTTTTCAATCTCCGGATCCTTCCGGATGCACTGAACGGATACGGGGAAGTCAACAGCGACAGCCTCTCAATTGCCGCTGTAGACGAACCGGCCGGAGTAAGCATATCCCATGAGGGATTGACCGCTGACAATCTGGACGGAGCCGGGATCATCGTGGAACTCACTCAGGTTCAATTCTCCGACACCATACTTTCCAGGGATGATTTTGTTCTCAACAATGCTCCCGCCGGAACGGAAACCGATACGGTGACCTGGTCAGATTCCACCCATGCCATGCTGATCATAGAATATGACGGAACACCGTTTTCCCAGGGGATCACGGACTTCAGCATTACCGTCCTGTCTCCGGCCCTTACCCGGGCCGTTGACCTGACCAGCAATAGTCTGAGCATCAATGTGACCGGAATACGGCAAAACGGGCATGAAGAATTTGTGCGTATTTATTCATCCGGTAACCGGTTATTCATCAAAACGGAGGCACCTGAAAAACTTATTGAGATGGAGCTCTATAACCTGCTGGGCAAAAAGATATTCATCCGGAAAATGGAGAAAGTGCCACTCAATGTCATACATATGACCGATCCTTCCGGATTGTACCTGGTCCGGCTGAAAATGACCGGAAAGATCATAACCAGCAAAGTATACATACATCAGGACTGACTCCCCTGCCAGGAGCTCCCGGTTCATCCACCCTGAAGCTCCGGCATATCGCCGAAGTATATAATATAAATGGAGGATTCACTGTTTTTTTGGGGGATTCATTGTATTTTTATTCAGGAGATAATTCTGGCCGGATGAAACGGATCGTTTTTCTTTCAATTTTATTTTTCCTTGTGGTATTGCCGGTTGCCGGACAACTGTATTCTTCAGGCGTTCCTTTTATCAGAAATTATACACCGGTGGAAACCACGGGCAGCGAGCAGAACTGGGCGGTTGTTCAGGACCACCGCGGCGTCATGTATTTCGGGAACAATGACAAAGGGGTTCTCGAATATGACGGTGTCCGGTGGAGGAACATACCTGTGGCCAACAATTCCATTATCAGGTCATTGGCCGTGGACGATTCGGGTACAGTGTACGTTGGGGCTGTGGCCGAGTTCGGTTACCTGTCACCAAATCCCCGCGGCAACCTGCGGTACGTATCCCTGTCTTCAAGGCTGGATTCCGCGGAAATGGGATTTACCAACGTATGGAAAACATACCACAACAAAGGGGAGATCCTTTTTTGTTCCGATCAGAAAACATGTACCTATTATCCGGCCCTGGACAGTTTGTTTTCCATGAACAATCCCGAAGGGACCTTCATGAGCTTTGTCGTGAATGGAAAGTTCCTTCAGAGCAACCTATTGAAAGGTCTTCTGGAGATCAGGAACGACAGTGTGCTGACTGTAAACGGCGGCGGTTTCTTCAAAGGCATGCACATTACCTCCATCCTCCCCCTTGCAAAGGATTCTTTATTTATCGGTCCTGCAGGATATGCAGGATTTATACTGAACACCCGTACAGGAAAGATCGATTCTTCCTTATTTTCAGAGGAAACCGGGAATTTTCTGAAAAGAAAGGTGATCTACAACGGTCTGCTGCTGCCCGAAAAGAAAATTGCACTGGCGACCCTTTATGGCGGCCTGGTCATGCTGGACAATAAGGGGAATCTTACCGGGATCCTGAACAAAGAAACGGGATTGCAGGATGAAACCATCCTGTATCTGTACATCAATCCGGACCGCCCCGGAAAATCCCCGCTCTGGATGGCCATGAACATTGGCATATCCAAAACCGAATTCAACAGTCCGTTCCGGATATTCGGGGAGGAATACGGACTCAACGGCACCATCAATGACATCATAGAATTCAACGATACCCTGCATGTGGCCACCAGCTCAGGAGTATATTACCTGGAAAAAGATCCTTCGGGAACGGCCCGTTTCCGGAACATAGGAACCATCAACACCCAATGCTGGTCATTTCTGGTATTCCGGCCCGGAGGTGATCAGAAGAAAAAGTTGCTGATGGGAACCATCACCGGATTGTATGATATCACTTCCAAAAAATATCCTTATGTGCTCGATCACAAAATCCGGGGCAAATCTTCCACCAGGAACTACTATCTGTTTGTCCTGGCAAAATCCCCATCGGATACTTCCACCGTTTACCTGGGGGGAAATGCCCTCACCATACTGAAATACAGGAACGGGAGTTTTCATCAGCACAATTCCCATGACCTCCGGGATGAAGTCCGTTCCATCGCCGAAGACCGGGAAGGGAACCTCTGGGTTGGAACATACAACCGGGGCATTTTCAGGTTCTCATTTCCTCCCCGGGATACACTGGTAAAAATGTATTCACAGGATGACGGTTTGCCCACAACCGACAAAATATCCGTTTACGGCATAAACGAAGAATTGCTTTTTGCCACCCCGGATGGATTGTACCGGTATGATCCTGAAAACGACCGTTTCTATCCGGATTCAGCCATCAGGCGGGCAATGGGCAGCGAATCCTGTGAGATCTTCAGGATCACCGAAGATGCAGATGAAGATTTATGGCTGAGCTATGAAAAAGAAGGCCGTTTTCTTGAATGTATCCTGGAAAAGAATCAGGCAGGATACCGGGCCACCGTCCGGCCTTTTCTCCGTTTGCCCAACAAATCCACCGATGCCATATACGGAAACGAAAAAGGAATCGTGTGGCTGGGAAAATCGACTGAATTATACCGTTTCGATAAAGAATCCGGCAAAGATGTCGACCTGCCCTACATGGCCCTGATCAGAAAAGTGAGCCTGGATGATGATTCAGTGATCTTCCGGGGCAGCTATTTCAAACAAGGAAAAAATGACAGGATCCTGGTAAAACGAAAACAACCGGAAGAATTGATCCCTTCCATAAAATACAGGCATAATAACATAAGTTTCCAGTGGTCGGCAACTTTCTACGAAAAAGAAGAAGATACGGAATTCCGTTACCGGCTTGAAGGATATGATAACAACTGGACAAAATGGTCAGGCAGGACCGAATTCACTTTCACCAATCTGAACCAGGGTTCATACACTTTTCACATCCAGGCCAGGAATATCTACGGGACCCTGAGCGAATCCGGATGTTATCATTTCCTGATCCTCCCTCCCTGGTACCAAACCGTCCTTGCATATATAGTTTATGTCTTCCTGGCCATTGCACTGATCATTGTCATTGTCAAATTATACACCCGGAAACTTAAAAAAGAGAATATCAAACTGGAAGGCATCATTGCGGAAAGGACCGCCGAGATAAGACGCCAAAAGAAAGAACTGACCGACAGCATTGAATATGCCAGCCGGATACAGCGGGCCCTTCTTCCCTCCAAAAAAGTGCTGGAAGAGAATTTTCCCGAACACTTCATTCTTTTTAAGCCCAGGGATATTGTAAGCGGTGATTTTTACTGGATGACACAGGCCGATCACAAAGTATTCGTGGTTGCGGCTGATTGCACGGGCCATGGGGTTCCGGGAGCCTTCATGAGCATGCTGGGTATATCGTTCCTTAATGAGATCGTCAACAAGCTGAATATCAGAAAATCCAATCGTATCCTGGATGAATTGAGGATCCATGTGATGGATTCGCTGAAACAAACGGGAAAAGAGGAGGATGAAACCAAAGACGGAATGGACCTTGCACTCTGTGTAATCGACCTGGAAAAAAAGAAAATCCAGTATTCAGGTGCCTACAATCCCCTTTACCTGGTCAGACCCCTGAGCAATGAAGAAAGATCAACCCTTTTCCGGGAACAGGAACCGGAAGTGCCCAGGGGTGCCGTTTACAATGAAGAACACATTCTGATCCAGTATCCTGCAGACAAGATGCCCATCGGGATCTCAGAAAAGGGTCTGCAATCTTTTACCAGTCAGGAACTGGATACGATTGACGGATACAGTTTGTACATGTGCTCTGACGGATACATTGACCAGTTCGGGGGGCCTTCCGGGAAAAAACTCATGAGCAAAGCCTTTAAGAAAATATTGCTGGAAATCCAGAACGAACCGATGACAGAACAGGGTAACCTGCTCAACAAAAAGATTGAAGAATGGATGGGCAATCTTGCACAGATCGACGACATCCTGGTAATAGGGATCAGGACATGATCCTTTGCACGATGTTTTTTTCACAGGCCAAATAGAACCAAACCATCTGAAAATGAAACCGATCATCCTAAGAACCGTGATCCCCGCGATCATGATTATTTTATCGATCCATACGGTTGCCGCACAGTCTCTGGCTCCTGTGGTCGTCAGTTCAACCGGTTATCACCATGCCGGAGCCGACCTCGCCCTTAGTTACACCCTTGGAGAAATCTCAACGGAAACCTTTTCGGTAACCGGACTCGATCTGACACAGGGTTTTCATCAATCCGGACTCATTGTTGAGTCCGTTCCGGAAGAACTCCCGGATATCCAGTCGCTCATAAAAACATGGCCCAATCCGTTCAACCGGATTCTTTACTTTACTGTCAATCAGGAAAGACCGGGCACATTGGAAATCAATATCTACGACCTGACCGGGAAAAAGATTTTTGTCAGAATGCTCAGGAATTGCCCTGTCCGGTACAGCGACGAGCTGAACCTTTCATCATTGCCTGGCGGACTGTACCTTCTGAAGGTCCATTCCCCGGATTTTGATCTGAACCACACCATACGGATTCAAAAACAACCCTAATATTACGCGGCATGAAAAAAAAGATCTTTTCCATTGTTCTGGCCACAATGGCCTGCTTGTTTGCTGCATTATGGCAAGTGCATGCACAAGTTCCTGAAACTTTTAATTATCAGGCGGTTGCAAGGGACAACTCCGGAGAAGTCCTGCAGAACCGGAACATGACCCTCAGGATCAGCATTCTGGATGAAAATGAAAGCGGCTCCCTGCTCTGGCAGGAAAGCCATGCAGTGACCACCAATGAATACGGACTCTTTACCATTCACATCGGCGAAGGAACCCGGGAAGATGGATCGGCTCCGGAATTCAGCGGCATTTCCTGGGACACCCTGCCCAAATTCCTCAAGGTCGAAGCCGATATGGGAAGCGGCTATACCCATATGGGCACCACCCAACTCCTGTCTGTTCCCTATGCCCTTTATTCAAAATATGCCGGATCGTTTGCATTGAAAAACGGGGGGCCATACTGGGAAATGAACGGAGATACACTGTTCCGGATATCCGGCAATGTCGGCATCGGAACATCCTCACCCCTGGGAAAACTTGAAGTCCGGGGGGACGGAGATGAAGGCGACGAGGATGCGCTCTTTGAAGTCAAAAGGAGAGACGGCCAAACGGTTTTTGCCGTATATCCCGAGGGAGTCAGGGTATATGTGGAAGACACCATCGGAAAAGGTTTGAAGGGGGGATTTGCCGTGGCAGGATTCGGCACCGTCAAAGGAACAACAAATGAATATTTGCGGGTAACCCCTGACAGTGTCAGGATCTATGTGGAAGACTCTCCAGAATCCAAAGGACTCAAAGGCGGATTTGCAGTGGCTGGATTCGGTACCACCAAAAGCATCCCAAGGGAATATCTGCGGGTGACCTCAGACAGCGTCAGGATATATATTGATGAAGAATCCTCAAAAGGCCGGAAGGGCGGTTTTGCAGTGGGCGGATTCAATACATTGAAAGGGGGGAAGACCGATTTCATGCACATGACCCCGGAAAACTATTTCATCGGTCATGAAAGCGGCTCGAAGATCACATCAGGATTATATAACTCATTCATGGGATACCAGAGCGGCAAATACACCACCGAGGGGGACCGGAATATTTTCATCGGCTACAAATCGGGGCATTCCAATGAATCCGGCTACACCAATACCTTTATAGGGAACAACACGGGACACCTCAACACATCCGGGTACTCCAATGTATTTATCGGCGATTCATGCGGTTACCACAACAACGGTCTTTGGAACATTTTCATCGGCAACCAGGCAGGATTCAAAAACACCAGCGGATGGGCCAATCTATGCATGGGGGATATGGCCGGATATTCAAACTCAGAAGGTTATCTGAATGTATTTATGGGCGACCTGGCGGGTTTCAGCAATACAAAAGGGTATTCCAATGTTTTTATCGGTGCGGATTGCGGACTGGCCAACGATACCGGAAGTTACAATGTCTTCCTGGGAGAAAGCGCTGGTTACAGCAATACCGAAGGAAGCTATAATGTCTTTCTGGGGGAAAGCGCCGGATACAGCAATACAGACGGGGAGTCCAATGTGTTTATCGGAACGGATTGCGGATGGTCCAATGACATAGGCAGTTACAATGTGTTCCTGGGCAACATGGCCGGTGTATCCAACACCAGCGGGGAAAACAACATTTTCATCGGGGCAGATGCCGGGGGAAGCAACTCCGAAGGGAATTACAATGTCTGTCTCGGGACCAGCAGCGGGGAAAGCAACACCAAGGGCAACTACAATGTTTTCATCGGGGATGAGAGCGGCACCACCAACACCACCGGCCGGTCGAATGTGTTTATCGGACTGAATGCAGGATTTGAAAACGATACGGGCCACTACAACGTTTTTCTGGGAACGCTCAGCGGATCCAGCAATGTCAATGGACAGCAGAACGTTTACCTGGGCCAGGAAAGCGGCTTCAGCAACATAGACGGTGATTACAATGTATCCATCGGGACCCTGAGCGGCAAGAACAACACGGGAAGCGACAATGTTTTTCTCGGATATGCTTCAGGATACAACAATATGGACGGAAGCGACAACGTATTTATCGGTTTCGGGGCAGGTTACAGCGAAACCGGCTCGGACAAGCTGTATATTGAAAATTCAGGCGTTGATTCATCAGAAGCTTTGATCTATGGTGATTTTTATTCCGACGACCTAAGGCTCAATGCCAACGTGGGCATACTGACCGCGCCAGAATCCACTTATAGTCTGACTACTTCGAGTATATATGCCGATGAATACTGGGGTTCATCCGACAACCGCTGGAAAAAGGATGTGGTTCCCGTCCATGACATACTTTACAAAGTAACCCAGCTGAAACCTGTCCGTTACACATGGGACCGGGAACAATTCCCGGAAAAGAAATTCAGCGAGGAAAGGCAGATCGGACTGATCGCCCAGGAGGTTGAACAGGTGTTTCCCGAACTGGTCCGTACCGATTCACGCGGAATGAAATCCCTGAACTATTCCAGGATCTCGGTGTTGCTGGTGGAAGCCCTGAAAGAGCAGCAGCAACTGATTGAAGAACTGCAGGACGAAGTGGCCGCACTGAAGGAATTACCGGACACAGCCGAATATACGGAATGATGTGTAGTAAAGGCTATCTCAAAGACAGCTCTTATTCATGTTAAGGCCGGTATTGATCAATACCCAACAATAAAAAAGCTGCCCTTTTGAGACAGCCTTTGTTTGTTTTTTGTTTGATTGTGGAGATAGGGGGATTCGAACCCCCGGCCTTATGACTGCCAGTCATACGCTCTAGCCAACTGAGCTATATCCCCCTGGTTGTTTTCAGAATGGCAAAATTAATACAAAAAGGAACACAAAACAACCTGCTCCCGGAATTCCTTTAGTCATGATAATTCATTCCGGATCAATGAATTAAATTGATATCAAAAGGCGTCAGCTGGTATACATAATAATTGAGCCAGTTGGTGAAAAGCAGATTGGCATGGCTCCTCCATGTAACCAGGGGTTTTTTTGAAGGATTATCGTCAGGAAAATAATTCTCAGGTATTTCAATCTCTATTCCTTTTTTGATGTCCCGGAAATATTCTTCTTTCAATGTTTCCGGATCATACTCGGAATGTCCGGTTATAAATATCTGCCGGTTATTTTTGTTCATTATGATATACAATCCGGCCCTTTCCGATTCAGAAACAATTTCCAGTTCGTGGTGTTTTTCCACATCCCGTCTTCTGATCCGGGTATACCGTGAATGAGGCGCAGGAAACACATCATCAAACCCCCTGACCAGCGGGATCTTCCGGTTGTTCACCCTGTGCAGGAATATCCCGGATAATTTCTTTTCAAGGGGGTGTTTCTGGATCCCGAACAGATGATACAAACCGGCCTGGGCAGCCCAGCAAATGTACAGAGTCGATGTCACGTGGATCAGACTCCAGTCAATGATCTCCATCATCTCTTTCCAGTAATCCACTTCTTCAAATTTCAAATGCTCGACCGGAGCACCTGTTATGATCATTCCATCGTATTTATGATCCCTTATTTCCCCGAACGGTTTGTAGAATGAACGCAGATGTTCTGCATGAGTATGCTTGCTGGTATGACTTTCCGGATAGATCAGATCAATCTCGAGCTGAAGAGGGGTATTTGACAGCAAACGCAGGATATGGGTCTCTGTGGTTTGTTTTACGGGCATTATATTTAAAAACGCCATCCTCAAAGGCCTGATGTCCTGATGAAGGGCCCGGGTATTGCTTATGGTAAAGATATTCTCCCGTTCCAGGATATTCACTGCAGGTAGGTTGTCCGGAACATTGATCGGCATGGCAACAAAGGTTTATACAATTTGGAAAAGAAAGCACTAAATAATAAAGAACCTGTAAGATTCGCAAACCACCCGATATCTTTTTCAAAAAAGAATGAAAAATACAATAAAATACCATGCCTGATCAGAAAATAAACAATATATTTATTATCAAGCAATTAATAACAATATGGCTTGATTTTTGTCGTTATATAAGTAGACAATAATTTTGCCTGGAATCATATTTATCATTAATTTTAAAGGCCCAAAAAAATAATTCGTGTTATGGAAACGAAAAAGACAAAAAAGGCAGATCTTGAAAATAAAAAGGGGATATTTTTTCAGATCGGCTTGATTGCTGTGCTGGCCATCACCCTGATCGCATTTGAATGGACCAAACGGCCTGACAAGGGCAGAGGCCTTGGAGAGCTTGCCGACCTGGACCTTGAAGAAGATATCATTCCCATTACCCGCCAGCAGGAAATAAAGCCTCCTCCTCCTCCTCCCGCACCCAAGGTGACCGAAGTATTGAACATTGTGGAAGATGATGCGGAAATCGAAGATGAATTGATCATAGAAGATGCGGAAGCCGATCAGAATATGGAAATTGAAATTGTTGAATTCGAAGAAGAGGAAGAAGTGGCCGAAGAAGAAGTTTTCTTCATTGTTGAAGACATGCCCAGTTTTCAGGGGAAAGGCGTTGAAGGATTCAGGGAATACATTGCAGAAAACCTTCAGTATCCACAAATTGCAGCAGAAAACGGGATCCAGGGCAAGGTATATGTTCAGTTTGCCGTAAATTCCAGGGGACAGGTTGTAGATGCAGTTGTTGTAAGAGGTGTCGATCCGGCACTGGACAAAGAGGCCGTCCGTGTTGTCATGTCATCCCCGAAATGGGCACCCGGTAAACAAAGGGGGAAGGCCGTAAAGGTCCAGTTCACATTCCCCATCAATTTTGTGCTTCAATAATCATTTCTACACCATATTCTTTAAAAAGGCTGCCATAAAACAAGGCAGCCTTTTTTTTATTGGAATTGATTAACTGTTTAGCTGGTATCTAAACTTACATAAAATCTTGGGGTTATCAACAATTAATGCATCAATTCACTGCGGATATTCCCCCGAATTTCTCAAAATCAAAACATTACTATCAATAGTTAGGAATATTCTCATAAAACAGGGTCCAATAACTTGATATTCAAGAAATGACAGATGTAGTTTTGAAAGAAAAAGCATTGCTTCCCGATCCTTCCATATCAGAGCTTATTCAAAAGATCAATAGTCTCACTTCTCGATTATCTGAGACGGAGCAAAATTACACCGGGCTACAATCAAAATATATCGGGCTGCAATCGAAATATGCCGGGATGGAGGCAGAAAATGCAGAACTAAAAGCCTGGCCCATGTAGCTGTAGTCACGTGTTCAATGATGATGAAATGTGGGAAATGGCATAGTTTAGCGATTTGTTCGGATATGCCATCATTATAAAGCGAGCAAAGTAAGTGAGCCCGGATTGCAAGCTTTGTTTCAACGACCCGCAAGAACAACCGGAACGTCTATTCCGAATTATACACTACCTTTAGTGGACACAATTTCTTGACAGGGTAGGATACTCTGTTAAACAGTTATGATCACCGATTATGTGAACGATAAAATACTGGGCGAAGTTAACAGAGATCATCCGGTGATGGAAGTTTCATTTACGGATTATTTGCTGCTCCGTGCCGATCCCTTGCCTTGAATGCCAGTTTATGAATTTACAAACCATGATTATTCCGGAAAAAGATGTTGCTTTGATCAGCAATGATGTGCTTGACCGGATCCAGCCGGCCATGAAAAAACGGCTGGAAAACCCGGAAATCCCGTTCGACATCCATTGCCATGTTTTCAATTACAGGGATGTCCCCGACGGTTTCCTGGGGATCCGGCTCCCCTTTACTACCCGTTTCCTCTCCCGTATGGAACATTTTCTGCACAGATTGCTGAGGAAAACCGACACGGACAAATTCAGCAACATTGCATATTTCATTTCTTTTTTCAAAACCATGGATCCCGGCAAAATCACTGAAAAACTGATAAATTATTACCCGGGGGAAGATATGATACTGGTCCCCCTGATGATGGACATGGGACCGGGGATCAAGGGGACCATGCAACACAGCTATCCGGAACAGATCGATCATATGAAGGAACTCAGGGACAGGTTCCCTTCAGTTCTGCTTCCTTTCCTGGCCGTGAATCCCCATAATCCCGATATGAGGGATCATTTTTTGAAAGCTTTCAGGCAGGACGGTGATCACCGTTTTTTCGGGATCAAGATCTATCCCAGCCTGGGATATCTTCCGGCACACCCCGCATTGATGAAGATCTACGAGATCTGCCAGGAAAAAAATATTCCGGTCACCGCCCATTGCAGCGGAGGGACCGTGCACAACAGCCGGAAAAGGATCCGGCAAATCCGGGGATGGAGATATGATCCTGACGGAAAACTGACCGACCGTGTCATCAACAAGACATTTTGCAGTAAAAGGAGTTATGCGAATTTTTTCAATCATCCGAAAAACTGGGAACCGGTTCTTGCATCATTTCCCAGACTTCGCCTGAACCTGGCACATTTCGGGGGCGAAGACCAGTGGGATAAATACCGCCGGGGGAGGCAGGACAGCTGGGTTTTGAGGATTATGGATATGATGTACCGGCATCCGGGGCTGTATGCAGATTTCTCATATACCCTGTATCAACCCGACTATAACCGGCGGCTCAAGCAACTGCTGGACGAAAACAGGATCCTGGCCGGACGTGTCCTATACGGGTCCGATTATTACATGGTGGTCAGAGAAGGCCATTTCCGGAACATCCGGGTAAATTTTTTCACGGAAATGGGCGATGAACTGATGAAAAAGATCGCGGTGGAAAATCCCAGGAAATTCCTTTTCGGAAACAAACCGGCCCCCGGAAAATGACATGATCATCGTTCTTCCGGTTCATCCTGATAGTCCGGATTTAAAGCCGGCATCCGGGCCCCTGTGCGGATTCGCCAATTCTCCAGCATCTCCTTTAATTCTTTTGTCTTCCCGGGCATTTTTTCTGAAAGATCATTTGATTCCGAAATATCTTCGACCAGATCATACAGTTCAAAGGCCCCTTCCTTTCCGGAGAGAGACAGCGGGTAACGCTCGATCAGTTTGTAATCCCCGCAGCGTATTGCGCCTCCGGGAAAACCCCTGTGATAATGCGGAAAATGCCAGTAAAGGGTATTTCTTTGCAACTCTCCCTTATCCAGAAGGACATTTGCGAAGCTGATCCCGTCTACAGGTCCCTTTTCCTGACCAAATCCGAAAAGATCCAGTATGGTGGGAAGCATGTCAATGGATGATACCATGGAAGGTGTGACAGAACCTTCCGGGATCCTTCCGGGCCATCTGACAATCAAAGGAACCCGGATGCCTCCTTCATAGATCCATCCCTTGCCCGCCCTGAGCGGCGTCTGGTCTGCATGGATCTCCAATCCCCCGTTATCCGAAAAAAAGATGACCAGTGTTTCCCGGTTTAGTCCGGACTCTTCTATGGCATCCAGGACACGGCCGATCCCCCGGTCCAGCCTCCGGATCATGGCCGCGATCACCGGATTGTTTTCGGGTTCCCGGGAAGCTTCCTGTTGTTTGTATTGATTGATGGCGGACTGCCTTTCCATCAGTGGGTCATGAATGGAATTGTGGGCAATGAACAAACAAAAGGGTTCCTTCCTGTGCCGTTCAATGAAATCCACGGATGCCTCGGTGATGGAATCCACATTGTGGGCATCATGTTCGGGATCCGTGTCCCCGCCGGGTTTGTAGGTAATGAAATATTCATCGAATCCCTGTTTGTCCGGATTGTGAGAAAGGCTTCCCGGCGGGCGTTTTTGTTTGCTCAGGTGCCATTTGCCGAAAAATCCCGTGGAAAAATCATAATCCTTGAAATATTCTCCCAGGGTTTTTTCTTCCAGGGGAAGATACTTTTGCCAGTCAGGTTCCAGCAGCACCAAATCGTGTGGAAAACCACCCGGTATGTAATTGGTGATACGCAGTCTCGCGGGATACTTTCCCGTCATAATCGAAGCCCGGGTCGGTGAAGAAACGGAACTGGCCGCATAGGCCTGGGTGAACATCATGCCTTCCGAAGCAAGGCGCTCCAGATTTGGGGTTTGATAATATTCACTGCCATATACGCTGCTTTGTTTCCATCCCAGGTCATCGGCCAGAATGAAAACCAGGTTTCGGGGCTTGTCCGGGATCTTATCCCCGGATCCACATGAAACAGCCAGGCAACCGATTGACATCCAGGTAGCCCGCCACAGCAAATTATTCATGGCTGTCCCTGTTCCAGTATTCTTTTCCATTGTATTTGTTTTTCAGGTACTCATTATGTGATTCATCCGCGGAGGTCCTGACGACAAGGGGAGCAGGCATTTCTCCCATTTTTTCCCTCATTTCGTCCATTTCCCCGAACAACTGTTTCAGCAGTTCCGGTTTTTCTTCTGCCAGATTACGGGTTTCCCCCGGGTCTTCCTTCAGATTGATCAGCAAAGGCGGGTGCGGAGGCATTTCAATTTTCCATGGCGCACCCGGAAAACCCTGGAAAGCTTTTTTCACTTTCCAGTCTCCCGACCGGTAGGCCTTCTCCACCGAACCTTCAAAATACAGGAACTTCCTGTTCTTCCGCTCTCCCTTACCCTGCAGTACGTTCAGTATGCTCACCCCGTCATATGCCCTGTCACCGGGAAGTTCAATTCCTGTGATATCTGCAATGGTCGGCAGCCAGTCCGTCATCACACAAACATCATCATACACGCTCCCTCCCGGGATCTTATCCGGCCACATGGCCACTGTCGGGACCCGCATGCCGCCTTCAAAAGAAGTAAATTTACCCCCGCGAAGAATGCCTGCCGATCCGCCCAACTCCCTCATGACCAGCCATGGTCCGTTATCACTTGAAAACACCACCAGGGTGTTGTCCAGGATTCCATGTTGTTCAAGCTTGTCCAGAACCTGCCCCACACTCCAGTCTATCTCCTGGATTACATCGCCATACAATCCCCTTTCCGAGGTGCCGGTAAAATCCTCCGATGCATAAATAGGCACATGGGGCATACTGTGAGCCAGGTATAAAAAGAAAGGCCTTTGGTGATAACGGTCGATAAAATCCAGAGCTTCTTCCGTATAGGTCCGGGTAATGGTTTTCTGGTCCACATGGAAATCGACCACTTCATTGTCCCGGATATATACCACACTGGACATGTCATTTGAATAGGGCATCCCGAAATATTCATCAAAACCCTGCTGCAGGGGAAGAAACTTCTTCCGGTGTCCAAGGTGCCATTTGCCTGCGATCCCGTTCACATATCCCTTTTCCTTTAGCAGTTCGGCTATGGTGATCTCATCCACTGGCAGTCCGGTATAGCTGTCCGGGAAAAATACACCGGTCACACCCGTACGCCTGGGCAACCGCCCGGTAAGCAATGCAGCCCTGGAAGCACTGCAAACAGAAGCAGCGGAGTAAAATTCTGTAAATTGAATACCCCGGGATGCGATTTTGTCGATGTTCGGTGTATTGATATCATCCGCCCCGAAACATCCGATGTCCCCGTAACCCATATCATCGCAATATATGATGACGATATTCGGCAGGTCCTGGTCAGATTGCTCAATCCGTTCGCTGCAGGATGTGCCCAATAAACACAGAACAGCCGCGGGAAAAATTGTTTTGTGATGCATTTTTCTTATTCTTTTATTTCTGGTTTTGGAAATCACCGGTCACTGGGAATATTTTTATCATTGACGAATCACCGGCATGATTGACCAGAAGAATTCCACCGGTTAAATGATCTCCTGTGAGGATTTGCCGGCTTCCGCCCGGCATAACCTCCCACTGATACTCACTTTCCCTTTCAACAGTCCACCATTCGGGAAACTGATTGATTCTCGGATAATCTTCCGGAAGCCCCATAATCTCCCTGTGCCTGGGAAAATCAAAAATCACTCTTCCCTCCCAGTCTGTCCCGCTCCGGAGATAAAAAAACAAGGTGTCACCCGACACGGCGGATCCGTACAAAATATCTTCCCTCCAGGGATCCAGAGTCACTCCGCCAGTTTTCCATAATGCATGCATGATGGCGGTGCGTGCAAAATTCCCGTCACCATGCCATCCTTCAATAATACCGTCGGGCTGTTGTTTTTCCCACATCACTTTGATTTCACTGTCAATCCATTCACCCAATTCAGGGTCCCTTATCCGGTTGTATATATTCAATCCGCTTTCAATGGCATCGGCATAGCCATCGGCGCTTTCTCCTTCCCAGGCATATGACCGGTAACCGGCATTCAAATGAGGTATGGCTGAACGGATGGCGTCCAGGTATTTCCTGGTTACATCGAGCATAAACACCGTATAATAACCATTGAAGGTATAACCCCAGGTATCGGCAATCCCTTTCCTGAGAATCTCACCGGTTTGCGGATTGATCTCATTGTAAAACAAACCGTCTTCATTCCTGCCAACAGCCAGGATCCTGTCCAGCATCCTGTGAACGGACTCCCTGTATTCCGAATACCGTTTCTGGTCTGCATAACGGGCAGCAAAATACACCTCACACAATCCGGACACCACCTCACAACCGTGGTCACGCAATCTCAAACGCTGCATATCGTCTGTGGGGTGATTGCCGGCAAGCAAATAATGATCCCCGATGCGGAAAGCCGTTCGTAAGTATTTCCTGTCCCCGGTCATCCAATAGATCCGGCTCAGGGCCTGGAGCATTTCCCCGTGCACTTCCATTTTCCGAACAGGATCCATTCCCGGCAAACGAACCAGTATGTCCTCCATCCCGATCATTTCATCCAGTATTTCAAGCATCCTTTCTGACCATTTCGAAGGACCCATCCATTCCGTAAGGGGAAGGAGTCCGTCTTTCACATATTCGGATGCTCCGAAAACAATCCGGGAAGTATCCGTATGATCATACAGAAAGCCATTCCGGACAAAAGAATATACATCCGGAAGTTTCCCCATCCGCGTGGTCAGCCTTCTTTCGTTTTCCAGCATTTCTTCCATCACGGACATCGTACCCGCATCATGAGTCACACAGGCCGTCAGGACCATGAAAGGGACATTGTCTGCGGCGGCATCCTTCGCGTTCCAGATGGTGCTGTCCTGATGCAGGTTTTTCGGGATCAGTCCGGATTCCGGATCGGCGTGATCCAGCCATCCGTCAACAAACCGAACACAACGCCGGATACCCTCGCGGGCCATTACAGCATTCCGCCGTGCTTCCGAAAAATACATAAGGTCTGTTTGCCTCAGGGATCGGGAGTGTTCCATGCAGGCACTGAAAAACATCATCAGCAATCCCGCCATGAACATGAATATGTGTGATTTTTTTTTACATTTCCTGAATTGATATTTACCCAAATGGTTTTTACAGTGACCAGCCTTCCCTGTAGTCATGCTTGATCAATTCCGCAGCGAATGCTTTGGCATTTATGGGTTCGGTATATTCGGTATGGAAATGCGGGTGGCCGTCGATCACCTCGAATTTGTCCGTAGTCACGATCCGGATGGTATCCGAATCCGATATGTTGGTGAATTCCATGTTCCTGCCGTCCCAGTGCAGTTCTTTTTTCAGATCCTGCAACCGGACTGCCAGAACGCCCATGACCACCATTTCGTTGAGCGGACCCGAATATCCGAAGTGTGAGCTGGCCTCGGTCCTGTTTTCCGGACTTTCCTTGCAGGCCCTTACCCAGTCCATATAGTGTCCGGCTTCAACCCTGGGCAATTCGGGTTCAGGCCGGTCATATGACTGATTAAATTCCTCGGGGATCAGATAGGGATTGCGGGCGTAGACACCGCACATCAGTGTTCCTTTGGATCCCTTGAACATACATCCGCCACCCGGATCTCTGCCCAGCATTTCGCCCGCGGGATGCTCCTCTGGCCGCGGAGGAAGCAATCCTCCGTCCCACCAGGTCACTTCGACCTCCGGCATTTTGACTTTTTTATACCTTGGGCGTTCCGGAAATGTATATTTCACCACTTCTGAAACCGGGGCACATTCGGTGTTGATCTGGGTCGAACTTCCCTGAACCCTGGTGGGATACTGCAGTCTGAGTGCCTTGAATACCGGATCCAGGATATGACAGGCCATATCCCCCAAAGCACCGGTTCCGTAATCCCACCATCCTCTCCAGTTCCACGGATGCATAATTGAATGATAGGGTTTCATTTCGGCCGGTCCGATGAACAAATTCCAGTTCAGGTGGTCTGGGACCCACTGTCCCTGTTCCGGTCTTTCCAGCCCCTGGGGCCAGATGGGCCTGTTGGTCCATGCATGCACTTCCCGGATCTCACCGATGGCGCCGTCCCATATCCATTCGCATATCTGGCGTATTCCTTCACCGGAATTCCCCTGGTTGCCCATTTGGGTGGCCACCTTATATTCCCCGGCCACTTCTGTCATCTTGCGGGATTCCCATACCGCATGGGTCAACGGCTTTTCACAGTACACATGCTTGCCCAGTTTCATGGCATTGATGGCTACGATGGCATGGTTGTGATCCGGGGTGCCTACAACAACGGCATCAATATCGTCGCGCATTTCATCGAACAGCTTTCTCCAATCCCAGTATCTTTTGGCATTGGGAAATTCGTTGAAGATCCCTTTGGAATATTTCCAGTCCACATCACAAAGGGCCACGATATTCTCTTCTCCGACCGCCTTGATTACGGCGCCGCCACGACCACCGACACCTACCCCTGCAATATTCAGCTTGTCACTGGGCGGCTTATGTCCCAGTCCGCCGACCACATAGCTGGGGATAATGGTCAGTCCGGCCGTTGCAGCAGCACTGTTGGTAATGAAGGATCTTCTTGTCATACCGGAAGATCCCTTCTTTTTCTTATTTTCCATAAGACATTGATTTTGATTAAAAATATGGTTTGTGCTAAAATGATATGCTCATAGGACAGTTTGTCAATGGACGGATCCGGGCGTTGAACGTTCGAATCGATTGGTTGAAATTACTAATTTTTTAATAGCTTTTCAAAGATTCCCGGAAATCAAATGCCCTGAAGTGATTTTTATCCACGCAAAAACGGGTGGGAGTATTTTACTTTTGCCATCCGGATTTCCAGGTTGCGTAAATTTTGTAATTTTAAAACCGTCAAGGGGAGGTATTGTGAATAAATATATAAGAAATCTTATTGCCCGGGGCGAAGATCAGCAACTGGACTTCAAATTTGAAATCACCGATTCAAAAAAACTCGCCCGGACCATTTCCGCATATTCCAATACAGACGGGGGAAAATTACTGATCGGCGTCAAGGACAACGGAAAGATCGCTGGCATCAGGACTGATGAGGAATTCCACATGATCGAATCGGCTGCACAGCTTTTTTGCAAACCGGAAGTCATTTTTGAATGGAACAAATGGGTGATTGACGGAAAAACCATTTTGGAAGTCGACATCCCCGGGGCAAAACAAAAACCCGTATACGCAAAATCGGATGACGGCCGGTGGCTTGCCTATATCCGGTCCCTCGACCAGAACCTTTTGGTCAATAAAGTCCAGCTCAGGGTATGGAAAAAAGAAAATACCCGAAAAGGAGTTTATATCCGGTACCGGGACAAGGAAAAAATATTGCTCGATTACCTGAAGGAACACCCGGGCATTACCAGGTCAAAGTTCTGCCGCATTGCGAAAATATCAGCAAAAACCGCTGAAAATATATTGGTGTCACTGGTCTATCTGAAAGTGATCGGGATCGTGTTCACCGAAAAGCAAACCTTTTACCATGCTTCAGACGTTCGTCCCGTACCCGGCCACGAACTCTCCGGTCCGGCGCAATCCCCAGTATATAATCCCCGGTGATCAATCCATCAACAGAAAAATACCCCCGGAGTGAATCACCAAAACGGCAAGAGGGGATTTTTTCCCAGGCTTCACCGCATCCGCATCTGAAGAACAAAGCAGGTCCCTGCCCGGCTCCATCCAGAAGATCGTAATCGGGGGAATGACCTGAATCTTCATACCCGTCATAATGGAAATGCATCTGGCCGTCGACGGCCTCCGGATGGTTGCAAATGACAGACCAGTAACGGCGGTCAGAAAAAACAACGTCTTCCGGTAAGGCATCCGGTTCCGGACCGATCCAGTGATTCAGCACGGTTATAAATACGGAATCCCGGATTCCGGTTGCCTGAAAATCAAAAAATGTACGGTCGAATTCCTGATCCCCGACCGACCGGATCATATGCTCATCGACCGTTACCGCATCGGCCAGCTTGTCATGGGGATCGGGATATACCATGGACGGACTGAAGGGCAGGGGAAGCTTTTTTTCGGTGTATGGTCCGTTTATTCTGAGCCTGCGGATACAACGCTGTCCCTGTTCATTCATGAACAACAGATCCAGACTATCCGAGATGGAAACACTCCGCTCCCCTTTAGTCCTTTGCCTGATCATCAAATCAACATGGTATGAACCTGCTGTTTTTTCAATGCCTTTTATCTTTGCGGAGTAGTGTACAAATCCGGGTGAATATACCCAGGTTTCAAAAAAATTCGTCAGATCAATGCCGGTTACGCGGATCATATAGTTTTCGAATTCTTCGATGCCAATGCTGGAAAAAGCATAATCGGAAAAGTATTGCCGGAGAAATCCGAAGAAAGTCCGGTCCCCCAAATAATGCCTCAGGGTATGCACAACCGAGGATCCCTTATCATAAACCGTGCTTCCGTAGGTTACGCGGTGTGGAACATCAGATACCGGAAAGAATCCTTCATCCCATAGATGGGTGAACTGCAAAACCTTGAGCTGGTTATCCCTGAAATATTCCCTCCCGGTTTCTTTTCCAAACAGGAATTCCCTGAACAGGATCTCTGCGTAGCTGGCCCACCCTTCATTCAACCACATATCCGGGGCACTTTCGCAGGTAACCAGGTTGCCAAACCAGCTGTGGGCCAGTTCATGTGCAAAAAGCGTTTCGAACGTGTTGTCCCCTGTTATGGTGATGGCCGAAACTGCAATATTGGTGGCATGCTCCATGGCACCTCCCGAAAAAGGAACAGAAACAAAGCCGATTCTTTCCCAGCGGTATGGCCCGAAGAGTTTTTCAAACAATGTAAAATTTTCTTCCAGTCTTGCGAAGGAACGGAGGGCTTTCAGACTGTCACCGGGGTTTACATAAACTGATGCGGGTACAGGCGTCAGCTTTCCCTGAAAAGTATCCCGCAGTGCAACATAATTACCCACAGCGATCGAAGCGAGATATGTGGGGATGGGATCCCGGAGCGACCAGTGAAAGGTTTTCATGCCATCCTTATCCGGACTGACACCGGTCAGGGTCCCGTTGCACACAGCCGTATGGCATTCAGGAACATCCACATGAAACTCAAAAGTGGCTTTGTCCGTAAAACTGTCGTGGCACGGAAACCATCCGCGGCCAAAAACAGGCGGATCGGCCCCCATGGCCACCCCCATATTGAATGCATGCCCATCCCTGAAATAAAAACCGCCCCAACTGAGATCTCTGCCTAGCATACCATGATATCTGATCCCAACTTCCCATTCCTCCTTGAAGTTGATTTCATTGGGGATCATGATGCGAACCGAGCTGTCTTCCCTGGTCCATTGTTGCGTTATTTTCCCGTTGATCCATACGGTATCCACCTGCATGGAAACCAGATCCAGGGATATTTGTTTGTTTTTCGCACCTTGCCGGTTTCCCGGTTCCGGGAACATTAACCGGATATCCGCCCGCCCGTAAATATTTTTGCCTGAAAGGTCCGGGATTTCAATGTGAAGCCTGTAATGGGTCACGTCGATTTCCTGAATATTTCGATCAGGCACCGGAAAAAAATTGGCATGAAAAACGGGACAATCCCACAGGAACAATGAAAGCAAACTGAAAATGGCAAAAAAGGTCATGATCCTGTAGAATAGATTTCCGGGCCGGATTACTACCCGATGCCCTGTAAAATGGATTCGAATAGTTCCCGGGCATCCGAATTTCTAAGTTCGGGATCTGAGGCACGTTCCGGGTGGGGCATCATACCATATACATTTTTACGGGCATTGCACACACCTGCAATATTTTCAAGGGATCCGTTCGGATTGGCTTCTTCCCGGATTTTACCGTTGGAGTCACAATACCGGAAAAGGATCTGACCGTTCAACCGCATCTTCTTCAGGCTTTCCGCGTCGGCAAAATATCTTCCTTCACCATGTGCCACGGGCACTTTATACGGTTTGTTCTTATCAAGCCCTGAGGTAATAATGGTTGAATTGTTGTCCGGCTTGATGTAAACATTCCGGCAAACAAACTTCTGGTTGTGGTTATGCAAAAGCGCCCCGGGCAGTAATCCGGCTTCACAAAGTATCTGAAAACCATTGCATACGCCGAAAACAAACCCGCCGCTTTTCGCAAAATCGATCACTTCATCCATCACGGGCGAAAACCGTGCAATGGAGCCTGACCTGAGATAATCCCCGTAGGAAAAACCACCCGGAAGGATTATCGCGTCTGCACCTTTCAGGTCTTTCTCCTTATGCCAGAGTGCTGCAACATCCTGGTTCATGATGTCATGAAGGACGTACAACATATCGTGGTCACAATTTGATCCCGGAAAGATCACTACTCCGAACTTCATGATGGCATTCGATTGAATACGGGACCTTCCATCCCGCGAATGAATTTCAAAGATAAATAAATTTACATTAAAGCCGCCGAACAGGTACAACCATGAATGATTTTGCGTAAATTCATCCTGTTCGTTTCTTCTCTTCCGGATATGGAAATAAACGATGCCGATATACACGAATTTATCGATATATTGAGGAGCCGTTCCACCTATGAACTGAGCGGCTATTCTGAAAAATCACTCAGGAGGAGAATCCTTAAATTGTTGGCCGACCATCAGCTTGCCTTTGATGATCTCATAACAAAGATCAAAAGGGATGCGGATTTCCTTGAAAAGATGGTCAGGGACATAACCGTCAACACCACTGAATTGTTCAGGGATCCCGGCATTTGGAAAAGCATCCGGAAAGATATTATGCCCCGCTATTCGAACCAGGCAAATATCAACATATGGCATGCGGGATGTTCCACGGGCCAGGAAGTTTTCAGTATGATGATCCTCCTCAGTGAAATGGGGCTTTTCGAACGATCCCGCATTTTCGCCACCGATATCAACCCGGATGTGCTGGACAAGGCCGCTGAAGGTTCTCTCAGATACAAGTTTCACCTGAATTATCTGAAAAATTTTGACCAGGTCATAAAGCAGGATCCGGCCAATGACGGCAAATATCGTGATGTCCCCTATTCCAGATATTTTACCATCGACCATATCAGGGATCTGATCATTATGCATCCTTTCCTTCTTGAAAAGCCCTGTTATAAAAAACATGATCTGGTCAGGGAGGGGAATCCCTTCCCTTACAAATATGACCTGATCGTGTGCAGAAATGTGATCATATATTTTAAACAGGAAACCCAGGACCGGATCTTCAGAATGTTTTTGGAAAACATGCATGAGGGAGGGTGCCTGATACTCGGGGTACATGAAAGCATTCTGGGCACATGTGCCCCTTTCTTTGATAAAAAGGATCAGATGTATTTCAAGAAATAAAAACAAGCAGAAGCGGTTCTCCCCAGAGTTTAGTATATTGGTACTTATAAAGTTTCTATGGTTCATAATCATTTTCTGAGATGATTTTCAACAGGATTTCCTTTCAATCCAGACTATTGATCCTTGCGGCAATAATTTTCCTTCTGTGGCTTTTTACCGGATTGCTGGTCAATGATCAGATCCGGTCCCTCGCCGGAAAAAAACCATTGTTGTTCTCAGCGGGCAGACTCACCACCCTGATCCTTGAATCGGAAAATTCAATTTTGAAATCCCATCCGGAAGAAGCCCCCCGGGGAACCGTCAAATCCCCGTCATCCGTTAATGCAGACATAGACAGGCAAATCCGGTTACTGAGAAACAATACCTGTTTGATGAATTATCCCGGTTTGCTGCAATCGCTTGATATCATTGCACAACGCAACCAATCAGTCCGGCAGGCCTACCCCGAACTTGCAGATATTTTACAGGAAAGGGGATCGGGTTTTTCCGGGCAAAGCGGACTTGTGCTGGAGCAACTTTCCTCGTTATCCGACAGCCTTGGGAAAGGTGGAATTCCGGCAAAATCCATCCACTGGATCTATTCATGGTCAGGCAGCATCAGGGATTATCTTGCCCATCCTTCTCCGGCAAAATTTCACCAGATCCATGCCACATTCAAGACGAACATGCCGGCGCTGACTGCAGCAACCGGCCATAATAACCCCATGATCGCAAACATGATCCGTACGCTGATGGCAGGAGTTCAAACCCTGTACCAGCTCGACCGGAAGATCGGATTTTCCAAAAACCAGGGATTACACGGGAAAATATTCCGGGAACTTGGCATCATGGAAGAAGAATCACGGGAAATATCCGGAACCCTGCAGGAAGATATTCGCCGTTCCCTGACCGGCACGTATGGGAAGATCATGATTACCCTTGTGCTTACAGCATTGCTGTTTGTTTTGATCCTCGTTCTTTTCTTCAGATCTTTCAGCCGTCCGCTCAACGACCTCAGGAATCACCTCAGGAAGCTTTCACAGGGCATACTGCCCGAAACCCTTACCCCGCCGGGCCGTGATGAAATATCCGAAATACAGACTTGCCTGAACGGGTTTGTGGGAAGTTTGAAAGAAAAAGCAGAATTTGCCGGCAAAATCAAAGAAGGAAAAAACGTTGAGGCGTTTGACCCCCTGGGAGAACATGATGTTCTGGGAAATGCACTGTTGACCATGGGGAACAGCCTGCAACAAGCCAAAAGGGAAGATGAAACAAGGAAAATCGAAAGTGAGAAAAGAAGATGGACCAATGAAGGCATTGCCAGATTTGAGGAACTGCTGAGGATACACAGCAACCACCTTGATGCTTTATGCGACAATCTCATCAAGGATCTTGTCAAATATCTGGATGCCGCACAAGGCTGCATTTTTCTTGCAGAATCATCCGTCATACGGATGCAATCAGCTTTTGCTTATGGACGCAAGAAATACATTGAAAAATCATTCAAACCCGGGGAAGGATTGCCCGGCACCTGTTATATTGAGAAAAGTCCCATTTATATTACGGAAATCCCTGATGATTACACAGACATAACCTCAGGCCTGGGAACCGCAAGGCCAAAAAGCATTTTTCTGGTCCCGCTTTCCTCCAAGGATGAAGTGCTGGGGGTTATGGAAATCGCATCTTTACAAACCCTGACCGATCATGAGAGGGAATTTGTGATCAAACTGGCCGGCAGCATTTCTTCCACCATTTCCAACGTAAAGATGAATATGCGTACTGCCCGGCTGCTTGAAGAATCCCGGCAGCATGCAAGGGAAATGGCCGAACATGAAGAAAAGATGAAAAAAAGCATGGAAAATCTCAGGTCTGCGCAAGTTGTAACCGACAAGCGGGAAATGGAAATTGAAAGCATACTGAATGCCATCAATGATTCTTCTCTGGTTGCGGAATACAATATGAACGAAGAATTGACGGGCATTAACGACAAATTCCTGATGCTGCTGGAGACAAACAAGGATGCGGTTATCGGCAAAAAGCATTACGAAATCCTGTCCATACCCAAACACAACAGTGCCTGCCGGAAACTCTGGGATGATCTGAAAGCGGGGAAATCAGTCTCCAATGAGGAACAGATCAGGTTGCTGACCGGGAATGTAATCTGGCTCCGGCAAACATTCAATCCCATACCGGACAATAAGGGCCGTCCCGTAAAAATCCTGCATATTGCTTACGACATCACCGTTATGAAGAAACAAAAAGAATCCCTTCAGCAACAGGCCGGGGAGATCGCCAGAAAAAACAATGAGATGACATTTCTCAACCATGCCATTGATGAAGCCCTGGTCAAATGCGAACTTTCCCCCGCGGGTCATTTTCTGGATGTAAACCTGAACTATGAAAGGGCAACAGGTTATACAAAAAAAGAGCTCATCGGCAAAAACTACCGCACATTCCTCCAGAAATCCGAAAAGGATCATTTTGAAAAGATATGGAGCGGGGTCATCAAGGGAAAAGCATATAACGGGGTAATCCGCAGAACAAAACCAACAGGTGAGGAAGTATGGATCATGGCCAATTTCACCCCGGCAACCGACGAGACCGGCAATCTCATCAAAGTATATTTTCTGGGCCAGGACATCACCGAAAGGAAACTCAAATATCAGTTGCTGGAAGAAGCAAACCGTGAAATTGACAGATTGCGCAAGGCGATCCGTGCAGAACAAAAAGATTGATCCCGGGCAAGATGTATGAGATAAGTATAGTCGATACCAGGCAGCTGTCCCGGGAAATCAACAAAAAATACAAGGTTGATTTTTCCTGCATGGCACCCGCATCATTCCGCCTCAGGCTCGGACGGATCATCCAGGCTCATAATATGATGTATCCGGATATTCTGATCGCCCGGTTGTTGGAGAATCCTGATTTTTTTGATGAATTTGTTGATGAAATTTCTGTGGGTTCCACTGAAATGTTCAGGGATCCGGAAATGTGGAACATCCTGTTCAAAAAGATCCTGCCCCGTCTGGTTCATGAGAATCCCCGGATAAAGGTATGGTTCCCCGGTTGTGTTTCGGGAGATGAATTGTATTCCTTTGTCATTCTTTCCCTGGAAAACAATTTGAAAAAAAATATCGGGCCGGAAGCTACTTCTTTCAGCAATACAAGCATCGAAAAGATCAGATCGGGAAGGTTTCCCCGGGAAAAACTGAACATCAGCAAGGAAAATTACCGGAAAGTAAACGGCCGGAAGAACTTCTCAGATTATCTGCTTTCTGATCACCGGACACCAATAAGGGACGGGAGTCTGCTCAATAAACTGAAAATCACCAGGACCTGTTTCTCCTTCAGTGTCCGGCCTGCCTGTTGCGATCTCGTAATTTACCGGAATCAGATGCTTTATTTCAACCGCAAACACAAAGAACGGATCCTGAATGTTCTTGATTCCAGTATTGGTTTGAACGGTTATCTGATCATCGGGGCCAGGGAAAAACTGAATGGTCATCCGGTTGCAGGAAAATATGAACTGGTTGACCCTGATTGCAAGATATACAAAAAAGTTTCCAACGAATGTACAAAGCCATCATCATAGGCGGATCGGCCGGCAGTTTTCAGATTGTTTGCAGGATCCTGCAGGTTATTCCTGAAAAATTCAATTTTGTGGTTTTTACATGCCTGCACCGTCTAAAAAATATTTCCGGGGGAGTGTCTGAAGCATTGACATACGGGTCGGACCATCATATTATTGAACCGGATGATAAGGATCCGGTTTTGCCGGGGAAAATATACGCCGCCCCTTCAAATTATCACATGTACATCGAACAGGATTATCATTTTGCCTTGTCAACAGAACCTCCTGTATATTATTCCAGGCCATCAATCGATCTCTCTTTCGCATCCGCTGCCGAAGCATTCCGCCATGAACTCACAGGCATTGTTTTAAGCGGAGCCAATCAGGACGGTGCCCGGGGGCTGGCACATATCCAAAAGAAGGGCGGAACCACGGTGGTTCAGGATCCCGGGGAATGTGAAGTGGCGATCATGTGTCTGAAAGCCCTTGAACAATGCAAGCCCGATCATGTGTTCACTTCGGAAAAGATTGTTAATTTTATTTCTGAAATTGAATAAATATGGATGAGTTGAGAAAATACAGGATCATTATCATCCCTGCATTTGCTGTTTCGTTCGCTGCCCTTTTGTTTTTGTTCATCAGCACATGGAATCTTTTTTCCATGGCTGCTGCAATCAGGGTACATGGATTGTATTACGTCAGCATCATCCTGGTCATGATCTTTCTTTCTGCAATATTTGTCTGTTTTATGAACATCACAGGAACCCCCGGGCAGGATACCGGCAATGAAGATGCTTTGAAGGAGGATGTCCGGGAACCAGACCATCCCGGCCCGGAAAAAGCCACGGAAAAAAAGGTTCCTTTTGAAGTCGATATTGATTTGCTGGCTGAAAAGATCATTCCCAGGGCAGGGCCCAGGGAAATGATCAAGGGCCTGGATGAAAAAATCCTGGTCAACCTTGCCAGGCATTTTAATGCTGCCAGTGGAATAATTTTCATCCGGGATCTGAAAACCGGCCATTACTCCACAAACGGGACCTATGCCTTCGTCCATCATAAAGACCCATTGAAATTCCGTGAAGGAGAGGGTTTGCCAGGTCAAGCAGCCCGGAACAAAAAGATCATTCAACTGAATCATGTTCCCGGGGATTATATGCAGGTGGCATCCGGATTGGGACGGGGGATCCCCCAACATTTGCTCATCATGCCCGTAATATATGACAAAACGACCATTGCCGTCATTGAAATGGCATCTTTCAGCACTTTCAATGAAGAACAGCTCTGGGTCCTGGACAAGCTGGCATCCATCATCGGCAAAAGTCTGTATACCAACATAAAAAGGTCCCAATCTCTCTGATGAAACCCGGAAGGAAAACATATTATTTTTTTGGGGAATGGCCGGCATGGGCAAGTCTGTTGTTTGTTTCGTTGCTGGTTCTGATCAGCTGGTTCATCATTTTAATGTCAGGCGAATACAGGATCACTCCGGGCAATATCGTCAGGATCCATTATGAACAGCCGGTTGTCTGGTACCTTTATTTATTGATCATCCTTTTTGGCGTACTGATGCTTGTTTTTATCCGGAAAAAAAATGCCAGCATTCAGGAACTGGAAGCACTCATTGAGAAAAAAGAATCGATCATCAGCAAAAACGCTGCATTTGCCAAACAGATCGGCCAGGGGAATTATGATGCCCAATTCCAGTCCGGCAACGAACAGGACAACCTGGCAAATTCCCTCCTGCTGATGCGGAAAAACCTTCTGGCCAACCATGAAAAGGAAACCCGTCAGAATTGGATCGCGGAAGCAAAGAATATGATCTCTGGAATCCTGAGGACATACAACAAACTTGATGAGCTGGGAGACCACATTCTTGAGAATCTGATCGGGTATATTGATGCCGTTCAGGGAGCCGTCTACCTGTATCATGAAGAAAATGAAATGCTGACCGGCTTGTCATATTATGCCTATAACCGGAAAAAGTATCTTCATAAGGAGTTTAAGCTCGGATACGGATTGATCGGTCAGTGTGCCTATGAAAGGGATTACGTTTACAGGAAAGAGATCCCCGGTGACTATTTCACCATTACCTCCGGGATTCTCGGTGAACAAAAGCCCAAAAGCATTCTGATCGTTCCCATGATCTCAGATGAAAAATTACAGGGAGTCATTGAGGTTGCATTTCTATCAGATGAAGTTTCCCTGGTCACCATTGACCTGATGAAAGAACTGGGCAACATCATCGGACGGACCATCTTTAATCTCAGGATCAACCGGAAAACAGAAAGACTGCTGGAAGAGGCACAGCAAATGACCCGGGAACTTCGGCTGAATGAAGAAAAACTGAAAGAAAATGCCGAGGAAATGCAGGTTACACAGGAAAAACTCCGGAAAGCAAATGAACAATTGGAAGCCAAGATCCGTGAAGTGGAAAATACCCAGAGAAGACAACATTCCCTTCTGGAAAACGCGTCGGAGATCATTTCCATATATGATGAAAACCTGAACATGACATTTGTCAGCCCTTCAGTGATCAGTATCCTGGGCTATACACCCGGTGAAATGATGAAGGGCAAAGACCTGGAAAGGCTGACCATCGACGGGCAAAAAAGGTTCAGGGGAATGCTCGATTTGCTGCTTTCCGACAAGCATGCCTCCCCGGAAATTCAATACTCATTCATCAGCAAGGACGGTCAGAAAACCTTTCTGGAAACCAGGGGAAGGAACATGCTTTCCGATGCTTCCGTGAAGGGGATCATTTTGAATACAAGGGATATTACCGAATCAAAACGGGCTGAAAAAGAGGAAAGACTGAAAACCCGGATGCAGTCCCTTTCCGAAAACTCCCTGGACATGATCATACGCATGAGCCCTGAAGGGCAGTTCTATTATGCCAATCCCATCACCGAAGATTATTTTGGCATGATCCCCGCCGACCTGTTGCAAAGAAACCTGAATGAGATCAATCCCCCGGAATCACTGAAGGAATACTTTGGCAGGATTTTGCATTCCATGAGAGAATCCCCGCGTAAAATGAACGAAGAGATCTCTATCGGGGTGAAACTGGGAGAAAAAATATCCCAGAGGATCATGAGCATCGATGCAATTCCCGAATTTGATGAGAACCGTCTGGAGACCATTCTGTTCGTGGGCCATGACATCACGGAAGCCAAACGGATCGAAAAAGAACTGCAGATAAAAAACAGGAAAATTGAGGACAGCATCAATTATGCCGAACGGATTCAGAGTTCCATACTCCCCGACATCAAGGCAATCCAGGAACATTTTCCTTCAAGCTTTGTGTACTACAAACCGAGGGATGTGATCAGTGGTGACTTTCCCTGGTTCTACCCCCAAAAAGACATCATTTACATTGCTGCCGTTGACTGCACCGGACACGGCGTGCCGGGAGCATTGCTCTCTTTTGTAGGGTATTTTCTGCTGAACGATATCGCAGGCCGGGAAAATGAAGAATCTGCTTCCGGAATATGCGATCAACTGCATATAAAAGTCAGGGAGACGCTGAAACAAAACCGTGAGGAACCTGATGCAAGGGATGGAATGGATATTGCCCTGTGTAAGATCATTCCCCGCCGGAAAAAGATCCATTTCACAGGGGCTCACCGTTCCCTGTATTTTCTCAGGAACGGCAAATTAACCGAATATAAAGGGGACCGGAAATCCATCGGTGGCATTGCACCGAAAAAAAGACCGGAAGCCCGTTTCACCGATCACCTCATAGATTACAGGAAAGGAGATAAAATATTTTTTCTTACCGACGGATTGACCGACCAGTTGGGGGGACCTGACAAAAGAAAATACACCCCCAGAAGGATCCGTGAAAAATTAACCGACAATCCGGGATTGACCATGAATCAATATAAAAAACTCTTTCTGAATGATTTTGAAAAATGGAAGGGAGAGGCCAAACAAATTGACGATGTACTGATGATCGGCATCGAATTATAAAGGTGAAAAAATGCAGAAAAGTTTTCCGGGAAATAAAGAGCCCCGGCATTATCTGGAATTTGTATACGATTTCTACAGAAGCATGAAATCCCATGAGATCAATATTGCCTATGAGGGAGAAGTCACACATCAGATACTGAAAGCCTTTACTTCGCTTATAGAATCAACCATGGAAAAAGAGGAAGAAGCTGTCAGGATCCAGAGAACCGTTTTTCATGTGATGGTTGAATCGCTTCAGAACATCAGCAGACACGCCGATGATTATGAACAAATGGCCGATGTCCATAAAGGCAAAGGGGTATTCATTGTCAGTAAAAATCCCGGATCATATTTTATCACTTCGGGGAATTTCATACTGAAAAAAAGAATTCAGGAACTCAGGAACATGCTTGACCGGATCAATGAAATGGATCCGATGAGCCTGAAAGAATTGTTCAAAAGACAGATAAAGCATGGCATACTTTCGGACAAAGGGGGGGCCGGACTCGGATTTATCGATATCAGGAGGAAAACCGGCAAAAAGCTCATTTATCACTTCTTGCCGGTTGATGAACATATTTCGTTTTTTCTGCTGACTTCCACTATTGGTCGCACCAAAAACTGATATAAATACATTCTCCATGAAAGCGTTAAAAATAGAAGGGACCGACGATACTCCGTCCATATTGCTCGATGCAGAAACAGGGACATTTGAACTGGGAGGCAGATCCCTGCCCGAAGATGCAAGTTCTTTCTATGAGCCTGCACTTGAATGGCTGACGGAATATGCACGGGATCCGGGGCCTGAAACATGCTTTCAATTCAAGCTGTCATATTTCAATACGGCTTCTTCAAAAATGATCCTGGATATTCTGATGATCCTGGAAGAAATGATTGAAGCAGGTCATAAGGCATATGCAAAATGGTATTTCCCCGAAGACGATGAAGATATGGAAGAAGCGGGAAAGGAATATGCCGAAATGGTCGATGTCCCCATCGAAATAATATTGAATAAATCTGACGGATAATATATATAACCCAGCAACATGAGTGAAAAAATCCTCAGGGCACTTATGCAGCTTTTTGCTTTGATCACCAAGCAGGATGCCGGTGTTGAGGAAAATGAAAAACGCTATGTCAGAAACTTCCTGTCCCAGCAAATTGCTGAAAACCGGGTTGAAGAATACTATCAGCTGTTTCTGGAACATGCCGGACCGGATCAAAGGGATCAGACGGACTCCCAAAAGCTTACCTCCGTCCTTGATTCCGTGAAGATCCTGGGCATATGCAGGAAAATCAATAAATCCCTGAACCAAAGCCAGAAAGTTGTGGTTCTGGTGCGACTGTATGAACTGGTCAGCGCACACCGCAAATTTACCAGGCAACGTATGGCCATCATAGATACGGTTGCCGATGTTTTCCGTATCCCCAAAAAGGAAACAGCCAGCATCGAATCCTTTTTTCATATCAAGGATTGTCAGACTTCTTCCTGTCCGGACATACTGATCATCAACGATAGAAAAGAACAGCCGGATACGGCGAAACACATCCATACCGAAAAACTGGATCAGGAAATATTCATTCTGAAAACACCCAGTGTCGATCTTTTATTTCTCAGATATGACGGCAGGCAGGATGTCTTTTTAAACGGACTCGCCATAAATCGCGAACGGGTTTATTTGCTGGCCGGCGGCAGCACAATCAGGCTTCCAAAAGGGAAACCCGTTTATTACAGCGATATCGCCGCAAAATTCATGGCAGATATGACCATCCGGAAAATAACCTTCCAGGTGGAAAATATAGAGTACAAATTCAGTAAAGAAAAAACCGGCCTCAGGAATATCTCATTTGCTGAAACACATGGGAAATTGGCAGGGATCATGGGAGCCAGCGGCACCGGCAAGACTACTTTGCTGAATGTCCTGTCTGGTCTGGAAAAGCCCTCGGCAGGCAGGGTGCTGATCAACAGCATTGATCTTCATCAGGATCCCGGGGAACTGAAAGGTGTAATCGGTTTGATCCCACAGGATGATCTGCTGATCGAAGAACTGACCGTTTTCGAAAATCTGTATTTCAATGCCAGGCTGTGTTTTGGTGACAAAAACAGCAACGAGGTCAGACAAATGGTCAATAACACCTTGAATAACCTGGGTATTTTCGATCTGAAAGACATTAAAGTAGGGTCTCCTTTCAAGAAAATCATTTCAGGAGGTCAGCGAAAAAGACTGAACATTGCCCTGGAGCTCATCAGGGAACCCTCTATACTTTTTGTAGATGAACCTACATCAGGATTGTCGTCCAGGGACTCGGAAAATGTAATGGATCTGCTCCGGGAACTTGTTCTGAAAGGGAAACTGGTATTTGCAGTCATCCATCAGCCCTCTTCCGGGATATTCAAAATGTTTGACAATGTAATCATCCTTGATGAAGGGGGATATCTTATCTACCACGGGAATCCCATCGAAGCGGTCATGTACTTCAAGGAACTTGATGCACAGATCAACAGCGAGATTGGAGAATGCCCGGTATGCGGCAACGTCAATCCGGAAATGATATTCAACATCGTTGAGGCCAGGGTGGTGGATGAATTTGGCAATTATACCGAAGAAAGAAAAGTCAATCCGGGAAAATGGCAGGATCAATACCACGAACGTGTATCCACAGGTGAAACGGAACCGGCAGGGGAACCTCCGCCCAGAAATTTGCAGGTTCCAAAATGGATCAGCCAATTGAAGATTTTTTCCCTGCGTGATTTCCTTTCCAAGATATCCAACCGCCAGTATGTGGTCCTGAACCTTCTTGAGGCACCGGTATTGGCCTTTATTCTTTCATATATTATTCGCTATATTGCCGACCCGGGCTCCGATACGTATATATTCAGGCAAAACGAGAACATCCCCATTTACATCTTTATGAGCCTCATTGTGGCCGTTTTCCTGGGTCTTACGGTGAGTGCCGAAGAGATCTTCAGGGACCGCAAGATCCTGAAACGGGAATCCTTTCTGAACCTGAGCCGGTCGGGATACCTGTTGTCCAAGATCCTGATTCTTTTCTTCCTTTCGGCCATTCAGGCTTTTTTGTTTGTGATGATCGGAAACAGCATCCTGGAGATCAGGGGCATGATGTTTCACTACTGGTTCGCATTGTTTACCACCGCAGCCTGTGCCAACCTGATAGGCTTGAATGTATCCTCTTCATTCAACTCACCGATCACCATATACATCATCATCCCCCTTCTGATGATCCCCATGATGATTTTGAGCGGAGCCATGTTCTCTTTTGATAAATTGAACCGGAAAGTGAGCAGCATTGACAAAGTACCATGGATCGCCGAATTGATGCCCACCAAATGGTCCTATGAGGCATTGATGGTCCACCAATACAAAAACAATGATTTTGAAAAAGTATTTTTTTCACTTGAAAAGCAGGAAAGCAAAGCCGATTTCAAAAACATCTATCTCATCCCGGAGCTGAGAGAAAAAATTGATTTGCTGGAATATAAAATGAATAGTAAAGGAGAAATCGGTGAGGATAATCAGGAACTCGTTTTACTGCGGAATGAAATTGGCCGGGAAATGGATAATGTCCCTCAGATCCCCTTTGAGGCATATGATGAACTGCATCCGGAACGTTTTTCCGGAAAAACGGCAAATAAACTGAACCGGTATCTCGATGAACTGGGTCAATATTATAATCACCGGTTTCTGGTGGCAAACCGGAAGATTGAAAATTCCGTACGGTATCTTATGAAAAAAGATCCTGAGCTTTACCGTTACATCAAAGATGCTTATCATAACGAAAGTGTGGCCGACCATGTCAGAAAGATCTATGAAAAGAACAAGATCATCGAATATAACGGACGTTTGATCCAGCAGATCGATCCGGTTTACAAAGATCCCCGTCCGAAAGGATCCCTTGATTTCAGGGCCCATTTGTTTGCCCCCCAAAAGCATTTTTTGGGTTTTTATTTCCGTACCTACTGGTTCAACATGGCATTCATTTGGTTCCTGACCATGTTGTTGTATATTGCATTGTATTATGATTTTCTGAAGAAACCGATGAATATCCCCGGTAAAAACAGGTTCATAAAATAATGGAGGTAATCGGTAAATTTACTTCAGGAAAGAAATGAATATTTGCTATTTTTGTTAACCCTAGAACCCCGGTCATCATGTCCAAAAAATTCATTGTTTTCTGTCTGGTTGGCTTTTTGGCGGTTTCCTGTAAATCGAAAAAAGACAGGCCGTCGGACGATTCATTCAATGTTCCTGAGACGGTCCGGAATATGGGAACCCTGAAAATCTCCGAAGAAGCCATGAGCGAAATCATAGACAACGTATCCTCCCCCGTTGAAATGGCCGCTCTGGTGAAAGAAATCGGTGTCCCTTTCTCAAAAAAATATCTTGTTTCCACCGAACATGTGGATCATTACAACACCAGTTTCAAAATGGCCTTTAATCTCGGGATCCTCGGTGCGGACCTGGGATATCTCAACATTTACAATAAAACCGGTCAGGCGGTTGAATACCTTGCGGCCATAAACAAGCTTGCTGACGGACTCCGGGTGGGTCAGTTCTTTGATTTCCCAACCCTGAAAAGACTGGCAACCAATAATGAAAATCTTGACTCCTTGATGTATATCTCTGTTCACAGCTTCAATGAGATGGATGAATACCTGCAGGAAAGTGAAAGGAGTCATTTGAGTGCACTCATGATCACAGGTGTCTGGCTGGAAGGGATGTATCTGACCACACAGGTAATCGGTGAAGAATATCATCCCGATCTGGCAGAAAGGATCGGAGAACAAAAGATCAATCTGAACAACCTTTTGCTTGTTTTGAATAATTACAGGAATGATGAAGATATCCGTCATTTGATCGACCGGCTGTCCGGGATCAAGGAAGAGTTCAACGATATCAGGATCACTTATGAAATGGGTGAGCCCGAAGCGGTTGAGCAGGATGGTATGTTGATGATCATACAGAATGAAAAAAGCATTGTGGAAATTACCAATGATCAGATCGAAAGAATAACCCAAAAAACTGAGAAAACAAGAAATGAGTTAACTTCTTTATAAGATGAAGAAATTGATTATTGCCATAGTGGCCGGACTCATCGGCTTTGCAACCCACGGATTTGCCCAGGAGAATGAAATAGACAAGCTTGTTGAACAATGTGCAAATTCAGCCGGAAATGATGCCACCTATCTGAAGGATTTTAAGGTAAAACTCAACAAGGGTCCTTCGGAGAAACCTCCGGTGGCAAGGTTCCCTCTTGTTCTGAGTAAAAACAACATTTACCGTTTTTCCATTTGTGATTCAGAGCAATATGCAGGGAAGGGAATACTCAGGCTTTATGACAGCAGCAAGCTTATTTTCAGTACCTACAATCCGGAAAGCGGTCAGGAGTATAATCCTTTCAACTTTAAATGCCAGAAAACAGGGATTTATCATGTTTTTATTTCTTTTATTGACGGCAAACCGGGTACTGCGGTAGGGATCCTCTCATACGTTGAAAAAAATTAGCAGCAGGAGCAAAATTGCCTGAATATCAAGTATTAGCTCGTTTTTGAATTTATTCCCCGTTGAAATAAGATAGTGGGAAATGAGGAATGATACCGGTATAGCAGCCGGGATCAACAATTCGATTGAACCGGAATAAAAACCGAAGAACAACAGGTTCAAAATCACAAAGACCCGGAAAAACACCTGAAAATACTTTCGTATGTAAATTTTCAATGTCTGTATGGTGATAATCATATGGACACTTGAAATGAAAATCAGCAACAATAGATAGCCGAGGTAAAAATAATGATAGCGGCCCAATTCCGGGAAATCCCGGGAAAAGGATAAACCGGACACTATCTTTTCAAACAGCAATCCGGTTTCTCTTTCCGTCAGATAATAATAGGAAAACAAAAAGAACCAGGGAAGCAGGAATCCGAGGATGATGAATATCCACTCCCTGAAATGTGCAGGCCGTAGCAAAAAATGGCCGGCAAACAGAATGAGCAGGAAAAAAATTGCTTTTGAATATAGAAGTGCGGCCAGTGAAATGACGAATGCGGCCTCAAAAAAGCCATAATCAAGTCTTTTCTTCCTATGGGCCGAAAATAATTTTTCAAGAGCGTAAATAAGGGACAGATTGGCAATCAGCAGCGGGTGGAACCTTTGCAGGGGCAAATAGCAACTGCTGATCAATATGAACAGGAAGGAAGGAAGATAGGTTCTGGTTTTCAGAATGATGTGCCGGGTATTGATCGCAGCCAGCCAGATGGCCTGGGCAACCAGCAAGCCCAAAGCCGTTAACCGGCTTACCAGAGGATACCGGCCGGCCCATCCGAAAAGCAATTCATACAGCGGCATTTGGCCTGCTTCATCCGGAATGGCAAAATCCTGCAAAAGGGCAACCGATCTGAACCAGACCAGGAAAGCAACCACGGGGATCAGGATCAGAAGGGCAGGCGAATCACTTCGGAATATTCTGTAAAGCATGGTTAATTTCCGCTTTGACTGAATTGGCCAACAGACCCTTGCATATAAACTGACGTCTTCTCATCGTTTTTAAACAAAAACTACGGTTTGCCGGGCCATGCCGCAATGCAAAAGTCTGTTTATTATTCCGACAGGTCAAAACCAATGTCTTTCCTGTAATGTTTTCCTTCAAAATCCACAATATTTGCCACCCGGTAAGAATGAGCCAAAGCACTCCTGATGGTATCCCCGTATGCGCTCACGGCAATAACCCTCCCCCCGTTGGTCAGGACCCGGTCCCCTTCCTGCCTTGTACCGGCATGAAAGAGCAAAGCTTCTTCTGCTTTGTCCAGGTTCCTGATCTCTTTGCCTTTTTCATATTTACCGGGATACCCTTTGGAAACCAACATGACCGTGGAAGATGCCCTGGGGTCTGTTTCCAAAGTTTGCCGGTCCAGATCGCCATTTGCCACTGCAACAAACAATTCCAGAAGATCCGACTGTATTCTGGGAACGATCACTTCGGCTTCCGGATCTCCCATTCTGACATTGTATTCAACCACATAGGGATTGCCCAGAACATTCATCAACCCAAGATATAAAAATCCCTTGTATTCGATCCCTGAACTCCTGAGACCGTTTATGGTAGGCTTGACGATCTTTTCTTCGACTTTTTTCATGAACAGGTCATCCGTAAAAGGAACCGGGCTGACCGCACCCATTCCCCCTGTATTCAATCCGGTGTCCCCTTCCCCGATCCTTTTATAATCCTTCGCACTGGGCAGGATCATGTATGATTTCCCGTCGGTAAGCACGAAAACGGATACTTCAATTCCCGAAAGATATTCTTCAATGACCACGCATTCGCTGGCTTTGCCGAACTTGCCGCCGAGCATCTCCCGCAATGATCTTTCGGCTTCTTCATATTTATCCAGAATCAGAACCCCCTTCCCCGCTGCCAGTCCGTTTGCCTTCAAAACATAAGGAGATTCCTGTTTCTTCAGGAAATCAATGCCCTCATCCATATTATCTTCATTCACAGTTAGATATCCGGCAGTCGGAATTCCATGTTCTGACATGAAATCATTGGCGAATTTCTTGCTCCCTTCCAGCATGGCCCCCGATTTTAACGGACCTATCACCGGCACATCCTTCAAGCGGTAATTCCCCAGAAAATAGTCATGTATCCCCTCAACCAGGGGAACTTCGGGACCGACCACCACCATTCCGATTTTCCTGTCAAGGACAAAATTGCCAATGCCCTTGAAATCAGTCGGTGACAATCCGATATTTTCACCGGTCTGACCTGTACCCGCATTCCCCGGTGAAACAAAAAGCTTTCCAAGAAACGGACTTTGCGAGATTTTCCAGGCCAGTGCATGTTCGCGTCCTCCGGAACCCAGAATCAATACGTTGCAAATCATTCAGAGGTTGGTTTTAGTCTTTTCAGGGTAAAAATAAGCATTTTATGCAACCTTTATTTGCTGTTCTTCGTCTTAATTGCAGGCTTTTATACAAGCATGTTAAACTGTAAAAGGATATTGCATTAACACAAAGTGCTGGTAATTAGTAATTTTCAACGTTCAAAATCTTATTGCAGTTTTAATTAATCGACTGAAAATCAATGAACAATAAAATAGGTGCAATTATTATTTTGAAGATTGAAAGTTATTTGTGTAAATTTATGTTAGATTTGCACAGTTTTTGAAATCAATGAAACCAATCAGACCACAACATCAGCATTATTTCAATGTCATAATCTGTATGGGAACATAAATGGTAAATATCGGATTGATTTTAACAATCAGGGATTTATAATTGGTTCATTAATTATAATTCACTATGTTTAATTTGCCAGTTGAGTTGGAGATTTTCATAAGTTTTATTTTTTCACTGATGGTTGTCACCACCATCATCCCCACCATTCTTAAAGTTGCCCAGCAGAAAAACCTCTTTGACGAACCCAATCCGCGTTCTGCCCACAAAAATAAAGTGCCCACACTGGGCGGACTCGCCATCATCACAGGGATCATGCTCACCCTGGCCGTTTTTTCAGATTCTTCAAGTCTGGGTGAATTGCAATACATCCTGGGAGCCATCGTGATCATCACCACCATCGGACTGAAAGACGACATCCTGTATACAAGACCGTTGGTCAAGCTGATCGGACAGATCTTTGCCTCGTTGCTGGTAATTGTTCTGGCCGATATCCGCATCACCAATCTCCATGGCATATTCGGCGTTTACGAAATACCCTATGTTGTGAGCCTGCTGCTGACATTGCTGACCATACTGGTCATCATCAATGGTTTTAACCTCATTGACGGGATCGACGGCTTGAGTTCCGGCATTGCCCTGGTAGTTACCGCTACCCTGGGTACCTGGTTTCTGATCAACGGGGAATACCAGCTTGCACTCATCGCAGCCGCTCTGGGCGGGGCCCTGGTCAGTTTTTTCTATTACAACGTATTTTCCAGACGAAGCAAGATATTCATGGGGGATACCGGATCCCTCAACCTGGGATTCCTGATTGCCCTTCTGACCATTCATTTCCTGGAACTCAACCTGGAACACGGAATTGTCCTGAAAGGATTGTCTGCCCCGGCCATGGCTTTTTCCATACTGATCATTCCCTTGTTCGATACATTGCGGATCTTCCTGCTCAGATTGCTGAACAACAGATCCCCTTTCAAGGCCGATAAGAATCATATCCACCACCGGATGCTGAGTCTTGGATTCTCCCATTTCAGGATCACGCTCATTCTGATCGGTGTGAATGTGCTTTTTATATTGATCGCTTTTCCCCTGAGGAACATAGGCAATTTCACACTGATCCTTATCAACCTTTTCCTGGCCACCCTTTTCAGCACCATCCCCTCTGTTGTGCTCATCAAAAGAAAAAACAAAGAGATCCCTGAACTGATCCAGAAAAGAAAGTTTTCGTTTTCAGATCTGAACTTGTTTATTTGAGTACAGGAAATGGTTGATCCCACTCTAGTTCACTTTTATACAGCATTTACATTACTGAAATCACTGTAGTTTTAATTCCTGTTTACACCAAATTTGTTAACTTGAAATCTCATCTAAATTAGTTTGGAAAGCCCTATATAATATGATAATGCAGAGACACGATTATTACTATTCGCTTAAATATGTAATTCCATCATTGGAATTCTTAATAAATTCGTAATTGATTGTTCTTGAAAGTGCTTCTTCTAATTTGAAAGGCGCAATAAAACCAGAATTTTGTGCTGCCGAGGAATCAAACTGAGTGGTTGCGCAAAACTTTTTAACTCTCATATAACTAATTGAAAACTTTTTGACTGTTATTTTTGACAATATGTCAAATCCATACCCTGCCATCATTCCAATATAATATGGAATTTTTATTGAAGGTAACTTTTTTGATATGCATTTCTCAACCAATGATACTAATTCGCTCATAGTTAAATCTGGCTTATCCACATAATTAAATACTTTATACTTTCCTTTTTTAAGATTTTCTAATTGGTATTGTATAAAAGAAGCAATATTACCAACGTATGCCATTGATTTTTTATTTTTTCCATTACCCACCATGAGAAATTTACCTTGTGCAATTTGCTTTAGTAAATTATACACATTCCCTCTGTTTCTTTCACCAAAAATTACTGTGGGTCTAATGATTGTTAATGATCTTTGTTCTGTATCTTCGTTATACCATTCTCGGAGCAATTCTTCTGCTTGCCATTTACTCTTCCCATAATGATTAAAAGGATCTGCTGGAGAGCTTTCGTCTGGATTTTGTTTATTTAATCCGTAAATAGCAACAGAGCTAGTAAAAATAATGTTGTTGATCCCGTTCTTTGACATTAACTGCAAAACATTTCTTGTTCCTTCAACATTAACATCATAATATAAGTTTATTGGTGACACATCATCTCTATGTTCTGCAGCCAATAAGACTATCAAATCTTTATTTTGTATGGTTTTTTCGATAGAATCAATATCCCGTATATCTCCAAAAAATGTTAATTCCGGATAGAAATGACTTTCCTGCTTATCAAGGTTTTCAATATTATATTTTTGTTTTGTAATATCGATTAAGCGAGTTCCAACAAATCCTGATGCACCAATGTATAAAATATTATTAATCATTGTATTATAAATTTAGGCCATTAATGACTTGGCTATAATATCTATCGGGTCATACGCAAGAATCTCAGATTCTGAGAGCTTTTTATTGTAGCTCTGTTTTGACTTTTTATAATTATCAAATATAAACTTATGTAAATCTTCAACTTTGTTGGTAATTATATTTCCAAATTGAAAGAAATACTCAGGAACATGATGATCAGGAAAATTCCAAATTAAAATATCATCACTTATATGTGCGACAGTTGCAAGCAGCCCGGTATAATGCCCAATATAATATTTACAAACAGGAAGATCTTCTGTAAATTCAATGTTATTGATATTTTCCAAATCGTTGTATATTTCAATTTTTGATCTTGGATGTAATTTGATATACAACTTTTTATGTAATGCTATTTGTTTTATATCTTTTAAAAACCGCTGGTATTCCTGCTTTTCAAATCTGCCATCTTCAACGAGAGATTGACAAAGGTAGCATACTGCATCTTCCTTATTTTTTCTGTCAAGTTTCTTAAGCAGAAGAAAATCCGGATTGCCTATATAAATCAAATTCTCCTTTTTATAACCATACTTTATAATATAATAATTATCCCAACTATCATCAAAAACAAAGGATTTTTGTGCTCTAATTTTATCATTGTGAAGTTGCGTTGTTTCAGGTATATCTATATCTTCTTTTAAGAGAAACCTATATAATTCATAAAAGGTCCTGAATTTTGACAAATCATTAATTCTACATATTGAAACAACATATTTTGAATAATTAAGGAATTTATAGAATTTCTTTAACAGCAATTTCATTAATGAAATTCTAACTAATTTATCAGACCATAAACCGTGCTGCACCAAATAAGTTTTGTAACCATGATTATTGAAGTATGTTAGCATCCACATGTCTGGTATTCTTTGAGCAATGGTTATCAATGCTTCTGGTGGATACTTTGCAATTAATTCGTTTAATTTGCTTTTTGAAAGACCTGGTAAATAATAAAATCTGCTTTTTTCGGGAATTTTTAATGGGATTCCGTTTCTGTATTTTTCCGAGAAAATAAAAATGAAATTAAATTCACTGGAATAATTTGATAACTTCTCTGCTATTTTCGCAGGATATCTGTCAATTAATACCTCATTTAAGTCGTAGAAATAGAAATACTTAATCATTATATAAACCAAAAATTAAAAAGGTAAATATTATTTTGCAATCTAAAGAAAGATGTGTTTTTGAACTTATAAATGGTAAAGTTCAGAAAAATCACCCAGGTCAATTCTTTATTTAATCCTTGCTATTAACTAAATTCTCCTCTGTTAAAGCATCTTTCTGCAAGGCACGATTATTTATAAAATTCAGACAATCTTCAGCAGCTCCCAATTCCATTAAATATCTTGATTTTTGCGCTGAAGCTCCCATATGTGCCGTAAAAATAACATTATCAAGCAGTGTTAATTTACCTTCATATGGTTCAACTTTATATACATCCAAAGCTGCACCTGATAAATGATTTTGAACTAGTGCATCATACAAAGCTTCCTCATCCAAAATTGGTCCCCGAGAAGTATTTATTAAAAAACTTCCTGTTTTCATAAGTGATAATACTTCTCTGTTCAAATAATGGTAAGTATGTTTATTACTAGGAATATGAAGAGTAACAAGGTCGGCATTTTGAAATAAAACTTCTTTCTCGACTAATTCAATATTAAAGCTTCGGGCAATTCCCGACTTGTCAACAATCTCTGTTGCAATTAGTTTGGGATTAAAGGGTTGCAATAATTTTGCAACTTTTGATCCTATCCTTCCAAGACCAACTATTCCGATAGTGAGCTCCTCAAGCAAAAAGCCAAGATACCTGTTCCAGGCTTTCTCCCTGACAGACTTATCTGAATTAAGAACAAATCTAATAAGATTTAAAATATTTGCAACTGTAAGTTCAGCTACACCTTGGGATGGAGCATCAGGAGTATAGGTTACAGTAATTCCATTTTTTTTACAAAAATTAAGAGGTACATTATCCAAGCCTATTCCTACCCTGCAAATTGCTTTCACATTGGATTTTTTAAGTACTTCTATTGTATAGGGTTCAGTTCCTGCAATAATTATATCAAATCCTTTTATTAGATCTGGAATCTCTGAAGATTTTATCCTTCTGTTATATGGATTATTTACAATATCATGACCGGATGATTCCAATAATTTTATTGGCTTTAGCCCACATTTTCCAAAAGGATAAGTAGTTATTAATATTTTATATTTATCCATATTTACAATTCCTGATAAAGCATTAACATTTCAGCTAATTTGTAAGATAAACTATCTTTTAACTCAAGAGACTCAATATTTGAAGTGTTGTACAGAAATGGCTTTTGTCCTATTCGATGATTTCTTTTTAAAAATGATTCCCTGGTAAATACATAAAAACAAGAATTCTCCTCGTATACAGGATTTAATATTTTTGTGCTTGCAGTATCCTTCAAGGTATGATTAAGTGGTTTGTTCTCATGATTATAGAATCTGCTTTTGTATGTATTTACAGCAAATAATGAGTCATAATTGTCTTCTAATTCCACAAACTTTTTAAGTGCGTTAGCGATTGTCTCCTTTTTTAATAATGGCTTATTAATATGTGTCTGAATAAATATTTCATTGTTCTCCGTTTGATCAAGATCAAATCGAATAATCTCATTAATATCAGTATCAGCTTTTAATAAGAAATCAGGCCTTTTCACATATATCACTTTTTTAAATAAGCTCAATAACTCCTCTTCAATTTCAAAAATATCTGTGTCTACAATAATTTCGTCTATTGCAAATATATTCTCCAATTTACTAATAAGTGTTTTATAAAGAGGCTTGTTATTGAACAATCGTAAGTGTCCATTTAACATTTCAGTATCTGACCATATTGGCACTAATGCTGTAACTTTGTGATTATAAATCATATTTTTTGTTTTATTGATTCTATGGCATTTCTACAGTTTGTACCAATAATTGTAATGTCCAAGCTATAAGCAATAAGATTATAACCCATAGTGAATTTTTGAATTACTTCCTCAGAAGATGGTTGTACAACATGAATGCCACTGATAATATTATTCTCTTCAGAGACTTTTAGTATTTTTTCCAGAGCAGAAATATATTTTGGATGATCAAATTGAGCTGTAATACCCATGGATGCTGTAAGATCATAAGGTCCCACAAAAATGGCGTCTAAACCATCGACTTTTGCAATTTCTTCATAATTATCGACAGAATCGATATGCTCTATTTGAATTGCGATAAAAATGTTGTTTTCTGCACTTTCCATGTAACGATCAAAATTAAAACCATATCCATGGCTTCTTCCGTATCCAACCCCACGACAACCTTTGGGAGGATATTTTACCGAATTAACAAGATATTCAGTTTCAGATTTAGTTTTTACTAAAGGTGCTATTACTCCAGCAGCTCCAACATCAAGGTATCGCTTAGTGTCGGCATAATTATTTCCAGGCATTCGAATAAGTGGGGCACACCCCGGGTTTCCTGCTTTCATTGCTTGAAATAATTGAAGGCTCGTATTAAAATCAATTGCCGAATGCTCTGCATCCAGGCAAAGAAAATCAAACCCAGCATCACTCATTATTTCAGTTACGATTGGGCTTGCTGTATTGATCCAACTACCAAGGATTAGTTCTTTATTTCCTTTTTGTATATTTCTTACTTTCTTAAAAAAATCCATTACTATTTTCTAAAGGTTTTATAAATCTGCTCAGCAAGTAAAAAGTTGAATTCAGTATCAATATCCACAGCCTGCATGGGATCAATTTCAAACATTAAAGGATTTAATCCTATGCGCTTATTTCCTGCAGCTTTGAAGGATTCCTTTGTGAAAATATAAAAATTAGAATTCTCTTCAAACATTGGGGGAAGGTCCTGTGTACACAATAATTCTTCTGGATTGTGATTAATGGGCTTTCCATCTTCCCAATAAAATCTTGATTGCCATTTCGTGACAGAGAATATGGAATCATATTTTTTTCTGTAATTAAAAAAAGCTTCGATTCCTTTATCTATTGTATCCACTGTTAGAAGTGGGTTTGTACTGTGTGTTTGCAGGAAAATTTCTCCATTTATTAAAGAAAGATCGTATTCGATTATTTTATTCATTGAAACAGAGTCCCCAACTATATTTTCAGGGCGATCAATAATATTAACTCCTGGAAAGAATTTATTGACATCTGTGATGATATTTTCGGAATCTGTATTAATGTAAACATTCTCAAAATATTTACTTTTTAAAATCTCTTCAAGGATAAAATGATATAAAGGTTTGTTAACAAAAGTCTTCAGATTTTTATTAGGAACTCTTTCTGAATGACCTTTCATTGGTAAAAGAAAGTTGACTTTGCTCATTATGATATTTATTATCTATTAATTTCTGGTGAATATTTTTTACACATTCCAACAATCCCTGACCCATATCTATATATGGATTTGCTATTAATTTTTTAAAGAAGTACTACCCATTAATAGGACCACTTTTGGTCTTTTCTTAGTTGATTTTTTTCTATTATAATGATGTAAAACTGTGTTATATAACACGGTTTCTTTTTTGCCTACTTTTTTCTTTTGTTAATAATTCCATTTCCTGTTCATATCTAAGCTGCCGGTTTGTAAAGGTCAGCAGGGATCCTTCGACCAATTCCCTGGTGATGCAGCTCATGATTGTAATAACTGAAATACTCTTTCAAGCCTTGGTGCAACTCCACTCCATCGCTGGCAGGATGAAGATATACATGGTCAAACTTTACAGACCTCCAAAGACGCTCGATAATTATATTGTCAGTCCACCGACCCTTCCCATCCATGCTGATCCGGATATCCTGGTTGTTAAGGAAATTCACCCATTTATCACAGGTAAACTGGCTTCCTTGATCAGAGTTAATGATTTCCGGCTTTCCATGATCCCTTATGGCCTGTTGCAGAACCATCAGGGCAGAATCAGCTTCCAGACTATTGGATATTCCCCAACCCACCACATAACGGCTGTAAAGGTCTATTATGGCCGTTAAATACAAGAATCCGTTCTTCATTGTGATGAACGTTAAATCAATGGCCCACACCATATATCCTGCATGCGTATTACTTCTTCTGTCGGATGCTTCAAATAATGCTCATCCATGATACGCATGATCTCAAGATTCTCCTGTTTCTCTCCACAGGGCTTGTAATACAATCCGCTGCGGTGGACCGTCAAAAGCTCACATTGCCGTCTTAGACTCAAATCGTGCTCTTTATCAACAAGTTTGCGAAGCTGATTCATCGCCCGATCTTGTTTAAGCTTTTTTTTAAAAAGTCATTCTCGATCTCCAGCTGTCCAATCTTGGAATACAGCTTCTCAGCGTCAACTTCCGAATCAGCATCTGACTTCTTGTCAAATATCTCGCTGGAACGCTCTAAAAACTCCTGCTTCCACTTGCTGATCATGTTGGGATGTACTTCAAATCGTTTAGATAATTCTGCAAGAGTTTCCCGCTCCTTGAGCGCCTCTAATGCAACCTTGGCCTTAAAAGCCCCTGAAAATTTTCTACTTGTTTTTTTCATGATTCACTGGTTAAAATTAATGCTTAATTTTCAACTTAACCAGTGTTCCTAATTTTGTATAGTATTAATCCATTTACAAAATGTACTGAATTAAAGAAATTTCATTGATCCCATTTTGAAATTTGCAGTCTTGAAATCTTTAAAACCAATCCAAACTGCATTTATATTATTAAAAGTTCCTTTATGAATAATTGCTTTAATAATTTGTTTGAGAATAATTTTGGGGGAAAGCATGACAAAATTCCACTTAGGTAAATGTTTTGAATAGAAATATAAAGAGTTACGCGTTTTTAGGTAAAGCTTTTTTTTATTAATAGTGGATTCACCTACCTTATGAAGAATTTTCGATTGAGGTAAATAAGCAATTTTAAAGTTTTCCTTTTTGGCACGAATACAAAGATCAATTTCTTCAAAATAGGCAAAGAAATTCTCATCTAACAAACCGATTTTTTCAAAAACCTTGCTTTTAATTATTATTGATGATCCCGGCACGTAATCACAAATAGAAAATTGTCTCTGTTGATCAAATTTGTTTTCAACTATTGTCCCAAATCTTATATATATTTTTTTACCATATTGCCATATTTTAGTCTTATCAGAATAATAATAATTTACCAGGCCACCAATATCTATATTATCATTTGATTGCAACAGATTGCTCGCTTTTTCGATTGAATCATCAATGACAACCGTATCATTATTCAACAATAATACCTGGCTAAATTTTTCATTTAAGGCTTTCAAAATCCCAATATTGTTACCCTCTGTAAAACCTGAATTTCTTCCTAAAAAAAAGTAATCAAGATCAATATTTGTATTCTTCAAAAAATGGTCTAATTCAGTACATTTTTCATTTGAATTATCAATTAAAAACACTTTATATAACTGAGAAATAACATTGTTTGAAAGACTTTTTAAACACTCAATTGTATCATTTGAGTTATTGTAATTTAGAATAATAATTGCCAAAATCTTATTTCTCATAAAGACGTATTTAATGTTTTTAAAGGGAAATCATAATCTCAAAAATCTTGAATCTCAATGAAAGGGTTCATTTATATTAAATAATTATAGATTTCCAGGTGCCGCCTCGCACAATTATCCCAGGAAAATTCTTTTATCCTTTTATTTCCCTTTTCTATCAGTGATCTTCTATATTGCTCATTATTTAATAAATTATCAATTACAGATGTCATATGATCTACATCATGGGGATTAAAATAGGCACCTGCATCCTGCGCAACTTCTGGAAAGCTACTTGTATTGGATAAGGCAATCGGACAATTTGCTGCCATAGCTTCTAAAATTGGTATTCCAAAACCCTCATAGAATGATGGAAATACAAAAACTTTTGCTCCCTTATATAATGATATAAGTTGACGGTTAGAAGCTTGAATAAAAATAACTGAATCTGATAATTGAAGCTCCTTTAAGATCATTATTTCCGGTTTTCTTACCGGTGAACCTGCACAATACAATTTTAAATCAGGATATTTCTTTTTTAACCTGGCAAAAGATTTTATAATTCCTTCAAAATTTTTGTATTCGTTTCGGCTTCCAACAAATAATATATAGGGGTCTGGTGAATCATATGCATCTGTTTCATTGTATTGATCTGTGCTTATACCATGATAGACTACCGAAACTTTTTTTTCAGGAATATTCAAATGTTTACAAAGATCTTCCTTTGAATTTTCACTAACAGTAATAATATGATCCGCTTTTATGGCTGATACTAACTGATTTTGCTTTTTTCTGTTATTTGCAGAATAATAGCCTGAGATTGTCCAATAATTCATATCATGAATCGTCGTAACAATCTTAACATTTTTATTCAAGTATCTGTAAGCATAAGGATCATAATGTGTTTGATGATAAATGTCGAAATTATTTTTGATCAGAGCCGGAATACTGAATAGTTTTCCAATACTGTTTTCTATCCTTGGTTTTCCACGAAAGGTTAATCCCGGTAAGAATGAACTCAATCTTCCAAGGTCAATTTCCTTTAAATATTCATTGTTTGAAAAGCGAACTGTCATAATGACGTCATTTGAAGGCAGCCTTTTTATCAATTCCACAAAATACCTCGGGACACCTCCATGCCTCTGGTTGAAACACAAATGATCAAATAATACTTTCATCTATTCTCTTTTCTGTAAAAAAGTTCAGCGTTATATTTACGTTCCTCATATGATTTTATGCCCCAGAGATGATTGTCATAATAAGCCATTATACTTTGTGTACTGGTAAAAATCTTAAGAAAGGACAAAACAATTAAAAATGGCACAATAATTGGCCTGTATTTAAACCTTAATGCAATCACATTAGAAAACAATATCCAGTATGAAAAAATAAGTAGCAATGGTATTCGCTCAGTAAAAACTCTTACATCAGAAAAAATCATAAAAGTAAAATAGTATAAAAGCGCACTATTGAAAAGGATTCTGTTTATTGAATTTTGCTCTATAAGCTTCTTATACAGAATTGTGCAAATAAGAACAGAAATTGTTCGTTCAAAATATCCAAAAGAGAGTCCATACTCCATGTCTCTATTCTGATATTCTATTAGTCTGTCCAAAAGATCCTCACTAGCGAAAATTCCAAAATTTTGAATCAAACTGGATGTAAAATGAAGATTTCCCAGGAATACTACATTTGCTAATATCAACATACTCCAAACAAGCCAGCGAGGAAATTCCTTGTGCAAAATAAAATATAGCGGAAGGTAAAAAACCGCACTTATATGAAAAGTAGCACCTAACAAGTTCAATAACATATAGGGCAGTATTTTCCTTTGCTTTAAAAAGGGTATTGATAACAGGAACATATCTATGGCTTTGGCATTCTGATAAAGATTAAATTCTATAATTAAACCTTGATAAGCCATAAAAAAAATAAACGGCAATATTAAAGAATGAGTATAGCGCCTGAAAGCTAATCGAAATATCAGCAGATCAATAAGAGTATTCATGAATACCCATGCGAAATAATTGGGAATAACCGTTTTTAAGATACTTGTATAAATTACATAGCCCGGCTCAACAAAGCTTTGGAATATATTATCCAGCTTTGTGATTGTTGGTAAATCCCTGAAGAATGGGTAATAATTTATAAAGTCAGAATATACATGTCCCCGCAGGCCGAAAAAGATTAACATCAAAATAAATGTTGCAATGCCAGCACATTGAGAAGACAACCCGTTTTTAATACGTCCCTTTTCATTCAAATAAAGGAACCATAAAAGCACGAAGACTATAATATAAGGAATGGAATATAAAGCGCTGTTTAAGGGCATACTGTTTATACAAAAGGTAATTTCCAAGAACAATGATAATCCAAATCCCTGGTTCTTTGACCAATTACTTTTGCTGGAATTCCGCCGACAATTGCATAAGGTGGAACATCTTTTGTAACAACTGAACCTGCTGCAACAACCGCGCCCTTGCCAATGCGCACGTTCTGCAGAATTGTTGCATTAACGCCTATCCATGCATAATCTTCAATTAAAATCGGCAAGTATTTTTCTGCAAAAAATCGACTATTGCTGTCATGACTCCCTGTAATAATAGAAACATTATAGGAAATTGAAACATTGTTTCCAATCATACATCCGCCACGACCATCAATGAAACAGTCTTTATTAATATGGGTATACTTTCCGATTACAATATTCTTTGGGGCAAAAAGGTACAATCCCATGTTGGCCAGCGAATGTTTTCCGATCCTCAATTTAACTAATTTATAGTATAACTTCCTGAAACGCCACCATGGGAAATGGGAAATTACATGATTGGTCAGGTAATAAACAAAAAAAGCATTAATTACTTTTAAATTATTTAAAAAACTGTGTTTAATCGCCAAAACCAACATTCGCTTCACGAAAACAACAAATGCGCGTAATGAAAATTTATCTTCAATGCTAATCAAAAAATCAAAATATGTGCTTTTAAACGGTCTGTTAGAGACTCCTTCCGCCAAAAATATTAGAATTGGAAGTTCTATCTTTTTAAATTTGCATCCATCCCTATACAATTCGTTAATGCAAAGAAAATCAAGTGCATATCCATACTTTTTCTTTGAAATATCAAATAGATAATTCCTGTGCACTGATGTCCTCACGAAAGATGCACCATGCCGATAAACAGGTTTAAATCGAAGCTGGTCTATCCTGTCAGATGTAGGAATTGCAAAAATATTTCCCTTTTCTGTTTTTCTATAGGAGCCTCCAAAAATGATATCAACATCAGAATAGTCCTTGCCTGAAAAAACCTGTTCAATGGTAGTTTCTCTTACAAATGAATCGCCGCAATTCATAAAATTTATCCATTCCCCTTTAGCAGCAAGGATCCCCTTGTTCATAGCATCAAAGATTCCATTATCCTTCTCACTTACCCAATATGATATTTCATCACTGTATTTTTTAATTAAATCAACAGTTCCATCAGTACTTCCACCATCAATAATAATGTATTCAATATTTGAATATGTTTGTTTAAGAACTGATTGAATGGTTTTTTCAATACTTGTCACCGAATTAAAAGATACAGTAATTACAGTAATTAAGGAATTATTCTTCATGCAATCAAACTAAATTTATGGTTCATCATAATAATTCGTACCTGGATAAATGCAAAGCATAAATTTTCAGTGAAAAATTCAACATCTCTGTATCCATATGCTTTTCTTTTCAGCACCTTGATTTTATTATTCAGAACCTCCATTGGTGCTGTTAATATGTAGTGCTTGTCTCAGTTTATTATTCCTGTTCTATTTGCCATAAGTGTATTAGAAAATTCTCTCAATTTCATAATACCGGTTTCATAAGCTTTTAACACCCATACTTCGAGAAATTTTAATGCTCTTTCTAGTGATACCTGTGTCCATAAAAGCTTTAACTCTTCCTTAAGGTAATTTGCAGAAGCCAAGGATTTGTTTACTTTCAAAGCTTTTTCAAGTCTTTCTTTTGCTTTGTCTTTCAGATTGGCATTATTCATTAGCAACAACCAACGAGTTCCTTATTATCAACATGACAGAAAATTTCAATAAGTTTGTTTTCGTAATCTTTCATGGATTCTTCCTTTTTTGGTTAGACATAAATACTAATTTAGGAAGAATCCATTTTTTATACCTTTGAATATCAAATAGTTGCAAACATTTTTCAATTCAAATTGTTGATAACTAATTGTTAAATTTCAAGTTTCTTATATCGAACTGACATTATATTAAGATGCAGTTTGCCAGACACATTGATGTTTTAGAACTCTTATTGAAAAAGAAAGTTTTATGATTTTTATAAAAAAATTGAAAAGAATAACCTGTTCACTACTGTTTTGATGTTAAAAATATAAGTTCTTTGAAATCCTTTGTAGATAAG
>CAZNPH010000011.1:0-115055 GCA_964574985.1 uncultured Bacteroidaceae bacterium | reverse complement strand
TTACCCCTCGACTTGCATGTGTTAAGCCTGCCGCTAGCGTTCATCCTGAGCCAGGATCAAACTCTTCGTTGTAAAAAGAAGTTCAATTACTGTTCAAGACCGCTGTTTGCCTGGAATTTCAGGGTAGCTTGGTATACCTTACCAACCTCTTCCAATTTTTCAAAGAACAATTATTTCAGGCTGCAAATTAAATACAATTTTACCAATATTACAAGCCCTGGAATCACTTTTTATTAAAAATATGAGTTCATTTTGTAAATCAATTCTTTACACATTTACTATTTTTGTATTTTCTGAAACGCCATCCTCGAAAATAAATTGTATATTGACGGCAACACAAAGAAACAGCGTGAGTAAGCAACTGGTCATCATTCCAACCTATAATGAAAGAGAAAATATCGGGCAGATCATCAAGAAGGTTATGTCCCTTGAACCGGATTTTCATGTCCTGGTGATTGATGACAACTCCCCTGACCAAACCGCGGACACCGTCAGGGAATCCCGGAAAAATTATCCCCAAAGACTGTTTCTGATATGCAGGAAGGAAAAATCCGGCCTGGGCACTGCCTATATCACCGGATTTCAATGGGCCCTGGAACGAACTTATGATTACATATTTGAGATGGATGCGGATTTTTCCCACAATCCTTCGGATCTTGTGCGTCTGCACAAGGCCTGTTCTGTGGGCGGTGCAGATGTTTCCATCGGATCCCGGTACATCTCCGGGGTGAATGTGATCAATTGGCCCATGGGCCGGGTGCTGGTATCTTATTTTGCTTCGGTGTATGTACGGTATATTACCGGGATGAAAATAAAAGACTCCACGGCAGGTTTTGTGTGTTACCGCAGAGAAGTACTCCAGACCATGAATCTCAAACGGATCAGGTTCCGGGGCTACGCTTTTCAGATCGAGATGAAATTTACCGCCTGGAAGTACGGATTCAGGATCACAGAAATCCCCATCATATTTTCCGACCGGAAAGAAGGAAGTTCGAAAATGACCCGGAAAATCGTGTATGAGGCAGTATGGGGGGTAATCAAAATGAAGATCATGAGCTGGTTCAGGACGTACAAACGGCCGGCCGGTAACAGGCAGGCAAAATACTCCGATGGCTGAGATAATATACATCAAGAATGCTTCCGTTGTCAACGAAGGTCAGATCCGGCCGGTAAATATTCTGATCCGGGGTGAGCGGATCCACTCCCTTTTGTTACCCGGAAGCAGGGATCCCGAACAGGCAAGGATCATCGATGGCAGAGGCAAATACCTGATCCCCGGTCTCATCGATGAACATGTACACTTCAGGGAACCGGGGCTGACCCATAAAGCAGACATGGCCACCGAATCCCGTGCAGCCCTTGCCGGGGGAATCACAAGTTATATGGAAATGCCCAATACGGTTCCCCGGACCCTATGTGCCGGGGAGCTCGAAAAAAAATTTGAAACGGCGGCCCTGAGATCCTATGCCAATTATTCCTTTTACCTGGGAGCAACCAACGACAACCTGCAGGAATTAACCCGGATAAATCCCCGGGAAGTATGCGGCATAAAGGTCTTTGTGGGATCATCCACAGGAAGCATGGTCGTGGACAACCGGAAAACGCTTGAGGCCATTTTTGCAGAATCGCCGGTACTGATCGCCACCCATTGTGAAGACGACAACATTATACAAAAGAACCTTGGTTCATATAAAAAAAAATACGGAGACAACATACCCGTGCAATACCATCCCATGATCCGGAGCCGGGAAGCCTGTTTGCGTTCCTCCTCCATGGCTGCGGAACTGGCAACAAAACACGGAAGCAGGCTGCACATACTTCACCTTTCCACCCGGGATGAACTGAAACTTTTCTCACCAGGCCTGCCCCCGGAGAAAAAAAACATTACTTCGGAAGTCTGCATCCATCATTTGTGGTTCAGCGATAAAGATTATGGTAAGCTCGGGGCACTGATCAAATGGAATCCGGCCATCAAAAAGGATTCGGACCGGAGCGCTTTGCTGAAGGGACTCCTGGAAGACGCCATCGATACGGTGGCCACCGATCATGCCCCCCATGCACGAACCGAAAAGTCAAATCCTTACACTTCCTGTCCGTCCGGCGGACCCATGGTGCAGCACGGATTGCCCGCCATGCTGGAACTGTTCCATAATAAAAAGATCGGCCTGCCCCGTATCGTGGAAAAAATGTGTCATGCACCGGCAAAGATATTCCGGGTCAGGGAAAGAGGTTATATCCGCCAGGGTTATTATGCTGATCTGGTACTTATCGATCCCTCCTCTCCCTGGGAAACCGGTCCGCACAACATCCTCTACAAATGTGGTTGGTCACCCATGGAAAAAAAGGTTTTCAGATCAAGGGTCACCCACACTTTCCTGAACGGGAAACTGGCATACCTGCATGATGATCCGGAAAAACCTCCGGAATTCGATGCCCAACCCCGGGGAATGAAATTGTCGTTCGACCGGTAGACCGGTGCTGGCTGACCGGAAAATCATCCCCTGTCCCGGACGATAAGTTGCACGTTCTGCTTGTATATCTGTTCCAGCAAAAGATCCTTATTGACCATGACCCGGTCGATGGTCGACTGGTCATAATAACGGATGGTGATCAATTCCAGGCCCGTTTCATAACTTACCCTGAAATTTTTTTCCAATTCATCCACCAGTTTTCTGAGCTTTTGTTTGTCATGATTGAAACAGATCTGAAAACTCACCGCAGAATTTTGCATAAGGTTGACCCTGATCCCCGCACGGGACAACAATCCGAATATGGTTTCCAGGTTGTCCTCTGCAATAAAGGAAAAATCCAGGGGGGAAATCCGGATAAGCACCTGATTCATTTTGAAAATGAAGGAGGGAATAAGTTTCTCATAGACCTGATTGCCTACCAGGGTGCCCTCTTTCTCCGGTTCAAGGAAAGATTTCACGTACAGATTGATGTTCCGGTTCTGAAGAGGCTTTATGGTCTTGGGATGGATCACAGAAGCTCCGTAGTAGGCAAGTTCAATGGCATCCAGATACGATATTTTATCCAGCTTCACGGTATCGTCGAACCATTTGGGATCAGCGTTCAGCACACCCGGAACGTCTTTCCATATGGTGATATGTTCGGCCCGCAGGATATGTCCGATGACCGCCGCAGTAAAATCGGAACCCTCACGACCGAGGGTGGTGGTAATGTTGTTGATGGTTGAGCCGATAAAACCCTGGGTTAAGTAAATCCGTGTTTTCCTGAAATTGAATCCCTTCCTTATCAGCTTTTCTGAAAGCGTCCAGTCCACTTTTCCTTCCCGGTAAGTATTGTCGGTTTTCAAATATTTCCGGACGTCCATCCACCGGGTCTTTATTCCCTGTTCATTCAAAAAGGCGGCCACCACCGTGGTGGACATGAGCTCGCCGAAAGGGACGATCCGGTCATAATCAAAATCATAATTCATGGAGGGTTGTTTGGAAAGTGTATTCTCCATTTCGGAGAATAATTTGTCCGTTTCCCGGTATACCGGATGGGCGCAATCAGGAAACAGTCCGGTGACAATGTTCATGTGGAATTTCTTCAAAGCTTCCCAGTATCTTTTCATGTCTTTCCTGGATTTATGGAAATATTGGTCAGCCACCACTTCCAGGGCATTGGTCGTTTTGCCCATGGCAGACAATACCACCACGATCTGCTCTTTGCCGTATCTTTTCATGATCCCGGCAAGGTTCCTGACCGAATCCGCATCCTTAACCGATGCGCCTCCGAATTTGAAAACAATCATTTTTCGAAAATTGCGTATCTGACAGAGATGTAAAAATAAAAACATAAATGGTATTTTCGCGTTGTTTACTGCATACGGTTATCAATCTTCATCCTGATTTGAATCTGAAAAACCTCCAAAAAACACTGGACCGGCTGGAAAACAGCCGGAAAGCCGTTAAGCTTCTTTCGGCTTCCGGACCATACCGTGTATGCTTCAGGGGGCTATCGGGTTCATCCGGATCCCTGACCCTTTCTGCCATACACCGGAAAACCGGGCGTCCCGCGCTGTATATCCTCAACGATCGCGAAGAGGCAGCTTATTTTTATGATGATCTGACGAACATTGACCCGGACGGGGTTCTGTTCCTGCCCTCTTCCTATAAAAGGTCCATTCAGTATTTCCGGGAAGATCAATCCGGGATCATCATGCGGTCCGCAACCCTGCAAAAGACCCATGATGCCCCGGAAGGTCTCCGGGTGGTAACCTATCCGGAGGCGGTCATTGAAAAGGTCAGCACAGCGAAAAGCCTGGAAAATAATACCCGCAAACTCAGGAAAGGTGACACCGTTTCCATGGATCAGGTGATAGGGATACTGGAAGAATACGGATTCAGATTAACCGACTTTGTACAGGAACCCGGACAATATGCCAGACGGGGCAGCATCATCGATTTCTTTTCCAACTCCTCGGAACAGCCGTTCAGGATCGATTTTTTGGGTGATGAGATTCAGTCAATACGGCCCTTCCGCGTGGAGGATCAGCTGTCGGTGGAACCTGCCGGCGAAGCCACCATTCTTCCCAACATCCCTCCCCATGCTGAGGACCCCGGCAACCAGGCACTTGACATGTCAAGGACTTCCCTGTTTGATTTTTTCCCGGTGGAAACAGTTGTCTGGGTGCAGGATTACCGGTTTTTCCTTGACCGTATCGGCCAGGTATTCGAACACACCCGGCCGGGGGATTTTTCATCAGAGCACCCCCGGCAACCCCCGAAAACACAATTCATGCTGAACCGCGGTGATGCTGCAAAGGCACTTGTCAATTGTTCGCTGATTGAGTTCGGGGGACAGAATACCCTGGGAACGGACCGGATAATACAGTTTCACACGGCACCCCAACCTGCCTTTAACAAAAATTTTGATTTGCTTGGCAAAGACCTCCGTGAAAAAAGAGAAGCGGGGTATGATAACTATATTTTGTCCGGAAACGAAAAACAGATGGAAAGGATCCGTTCCATTTTTGAAGACACCGGGCAGGAACTTTCTTTTGAGCCGGTCATGCAGTTGCTGCATGAGGGTTTTATTGATCATGATGCCCGGATATGTGTCTACACAGACCATCAGATCTTCGACAGATACCACCGCTACAGGCTGAGGGATGGTTTCACCCGCAGCGAATCCATGGCCATCCGGGACATTATGGATCTCAAACCCGGAGACTATGTCGTTCATGTGGACCACGGGATCGGATTGTTCGGGGGACTGGAAAAGATCCGTACAGGAGAAAATGTGCAGGAAGCGGTCAGACTTGTTTTCAGGGACAACGACACATTGTATGTAAGCATCCATTCGCTTCACCGCATTTCCAAATTCAAGGGAAAGGATGGATATGCGCCCAGGATTTACAAACTCGGGACCGGGGCCTGGGAGAAAATGAAACAAAGAACCAGGAAAAAGATCAAGGACATCGCCAGGGAACTGATCGAGCTGTATGCAAAGAGGAAAACGCGGGAAGGTTACCGGTTCTCAGCCGATACCTATCTTCAGAAGGAACTGGAAGCTTCTTTTATTTATGAAGACACACCCGACCAATGGCAGGCAACCCGGGATGTCAAAGAAGGGATGGAAACAAAGCATCCCATGGACCGGCTGGTATGCGGGGATGTCGGGTTCGGTAAAACAGAAATTGCCATCCGGGCGGCTTTCAAGGCGGTTGCCGACAGCAAACAGGTCGCCGTCCTGGTTCCCACCACCATCCTTGCCCTGCAGCATTATAAAACATTTTCACGGAGACTGGAAGATTTTCCCTGTTCGGTCGATCATGTCAGCCGCATTAAAAGCAGGTCCGCTCAACTGAAAACCCTCAGGAAGCTGCAAGACGGACAAATCGACATCATCATCGGAACACACCGCCTGGTAAGCCGGGATGTCCGGTTCAGGGATCTGGGATTGCTCATTGTGGACGAAGAACAAAAATTCGGGGTCCGCATCAAGGAAAAACTGAAAAAAATCAAACTGAACGTGGACACGCTGACCCTCACGGCCACGCCCATACCCCGGACACTGCAACTGTCGCTTATGGGCGCCCGGGATCTTTCCGTGATCAATACACCGCCCCCGAACCGGCATCCAATTGTGACCGAACTGCATACATTCAATGAACAGATCATACGTGAAGCGATCCTCTACGAAGTGGGGCGGAACGGACAGGTATTTTTTATCCACAACCGCGTTCAGAATATCGGGGAAGTGGAAAAACTGGTAAAACGGTTTTGTCCGGAAGTTCGCACTGCCGTGGCACATGGTCAGCTTGAGGGACCCAAACTGGAGCGGATCATGCTGGATTTCATCGAAGAAAAATACGATGTGCTCATTGCCACCACCATCATCGAATCGGGCCTGGATATTCCCAATGCCAATACCATAATCATCAACAATGCCCAGCATTTCGGGCTCAGTGACCTGCACCAGTTACGCGGCCGGGTGGGACGATCCAACAGAAAAGCATTCTGCTACCTGCTTGGCCCTCCTTTGGCCATGATCTCCCCCGAAGCACGGCGCCGGCTGAGGGCACTGGAAGAATTCTCAGAACTGGGAAGTGGATTCAGCATTGCATTGCAGGATCTGGACATCCGGGGTGCAGGAAATCTGCTTGGCGGGGAACAAAGCGGCTTTATTGCCGAAATCGGACTGGAAACCTATCACAGGATCCTGGACGAAGCGCTTCAGGAGCTCAGGGAACATGAATTCTCAGGATTATACGGGAAGGAGGAAACCACGGAAACACATCCGTCGCGTCAGCATTTTGTGACAGATTGTCAAATCGATACCGACCTTGAACTTCTTTTTCCGGATCAATACATACCAAACATCTCTGAAAGACTCTCCCTTTACAGAAAACTTGACAGCCTGGAAGATGAAAAAAGCCTCAGGGACTTCGAAGAACAGTTGAAAGACCGGTTCGGCCCGCTCCCGGATCCTTCCCGTGAACTGCTCGGTGTGGTACGTCTACGCTGGCTGGCCATCCGCGCAGGGATGGAAAAGATCGTCCTGAAGTCCGCCGCCATGATCACTTATTTCGTATCCGGTCAGGAGTCTCCCTATTATCAGTCACCGGTTTTCGGCAAAGTACTGAAGTTTGTCCGGGAAAACAGCCGGAACACTCGCATAAAGGAGAGTGGATCCCGTTTGAATCTGACCATTCGCGACATCCGGGATATCAAAGCGGCCATCCTTGTTCTGGAAGAAATTCTTGATTCCGGAACCGGTTGATCGATAGATGTTTCATATCTTTGTTATCACAAAAGCGGACGCAGCATGAATCTGGTCATTGACATAGGCAACAGCCAAACCAAGTATGCAATATTCAGGGGATCCGAACCGGCACATATTACCGCCTCGGTCAAACCTGACCGCAAGGTGTTGCGCGTACTCGCCGATGAATTCGGCAGGCCCGGACATGCTATGCTATCTCCCGCAACCAAACCTTCCGGATCCTTTGTACGGCAACTCGGTAACTTTTCAAAACATCTGATTGTCCTTTCCCACGAAACACCCATACCGGTCAGGAATGCGTACCGGAGCCGCCAAACCCTCGGAAACGACCGGATCGCCGGAGCGGTGGGAGCAGCCGCACTGTTCCCCGGGAAAGATGTATTGATCATCGATGCAGGTACGGCCATCACTTTCGATTACCTCAGCCCAGGTCGCGGATATTGCGGAGGCAACATTTCTCCCGGCCTGCGGATGCGTTTCAAAGCCCTTCATGCTTTTACGGAAAGCCTTCCCCTGCTGGATCCCGCTGAAAACTGGCCGGAACAGGGAAACGACACCGCATCATCGATCCGTGCAGGCATCCTGCAGGGCATCCTTTTTGAAATGCGTGCATACATCGGTGAATACAAAGCCAAATATCCGGGAATCAGGATCGTGCTCACCGGAGGCGATGCCGGTTTTTTTGATAAAAAATTAAAAAATGGCATCTTTGTGGTTTCCAATTTGGTTTTGATCGGACTTAACAAAATTCTGGAATACAATGTCAAGGAACATTAGGTTCAGTTTGTTTTTACTTATCCTTTCAAGTTGCCATCCCGTTCAGGCCCAGATCAACACCTATTCTCCGTATTCCCGGTTCGGGCTGGGCAGGCGGCACCAGGACGGATTCCCCTGGAATAAGGCCATGGGCGGACTGGGCATCGGGCTGACCGACAACAAACAGATCAATATGATCAATCCGGCCTCATACGTTCATATTGACAGTCTTTCTTTTTTGTTCAATTTCGGACTTTCCGGCAGTAATACCAGGTACGTAACGGAAAGTGAGACGGGTTCGGGCAGCAGTTTCAACCTGGACCATATTGCCATTGCCTTTCCCATCGCCGATGCACTGAAAACCAGTTTTGGCGTGCTTCCTTATTCGTCCGTCGGATACAACATCCTGGAGAAAAAGGAACTGGAAACCGTAGGCACCGTGGAAAACCGTTTCCAGGGAGCCGGAGGCATCACCCAGCTGTATATGGGAGCCTCCCTTCGATTATTTAAAAACCTCTCGGCCGGGATCAACGTGGTCTACCTTTTCGGAAATCTGGAAATGGGGAATAACCTGGTCTTCCCTTCGGTGAGTGATTATTCCGTTTCCCAGGTCAACCGGAAAACCCTGGTGAACGGATTCATTTACCGGCTGGGATCCCAGTACACCGCAAGTCTGTCAGAAAATCTGGACCTGACGGCGGGAGTGATACTGGAACCGGCTAACCGGATCGGACTTGAGCAAACGGTTACCAAAAAGAACAGTTTTCCCGGTTCTTCGGTAACGGTAAACGACACCTTGCTGCTTGAGGCCGATTACCTGCTGGACGAAGACTTTGACAAAACATCTTTCGGTTATCCCCTGAAAGCAGGCGGCGGATTCAGCCTGTGTTACCGGGACAAGTTTACTGTCGGAGCCGGATATTCCAGCCAGGACTGGAATGGCAAATCTCTTCCCGGCCTGGCGGGAACCCTTGCTGCAAACAATACCTTCCATCTGGGCATGGAATACATACCTGATGCTGAGGCCATCAAAGGATACTGGAAAAGAATTAGTTACAGGCTGGGGGCACGGATTGAAAGCTCATATCTGGAACTGAACGAAAACCACCTGAAGGACTATGGCATAAGTTTTGGAGTGGGTTTACCGGTGAGGAATCTGAATACTTCCTTCAACCTGGCATGCCAGATGGGGATCATGGGAACCAAAAAGGATCATCTGATCCAGGAAAGGTATATTATGGTGAGTTTCAACATAACCTTCCATGATTTCTGGTTTCTCAAACGTAAATTTGATTAGCATACGGACATTTTCATACAGTCATGAATTTTTTGCAAACCAAGAAGCATTGGAAAACCTCTCTCATTATCCTGTCACTGGTGGCATCGGGATTTTCCCAGTCCCTTGCCCAGAAGGGGGTAGAAGACGGTTCGAATTACGGCCACGGGATAGACAGCATCAGATGCCGGCAAAACCTGTCGGTGTACAGGGAATATTTCAAGCATGAATCGTACAAGGATGCTTACAGGAACTGGCAAATTGTTTACAGCCAGTGCCCGGCCAGCTCAAAAAACATATACATTGACGGTGTGAAGATGCTCAAGGAATTTATCGACCGGGGAAAAAACGAGGAAAGAATATCACGGCTGATCGACTCCCTGATGATGGTATACGATCAGCGGATCAAATATTTCGACCAGAAAGGCAGCGTGCTGGGAAGGAAAGGAGTGGATATGCTGCGGTATTGCAGGAACAACCTTGAAAATATTGAGGAAGGATACGGATATTTGGCGGAATCCATCCGGATCCTGAAAAACAAGTCATCTTTGCCGGTCCTGGCAACCTATTTTACTTCAGCCATCACATTATACAAGTCCGGGATGATCAACGGGGAGCAACTGCTTGAGGATTATATCCTGGTATCCGGGTATCTGGACGAGGACATGAAGCACAGCAAGTCGGCCACCCTGATGAAAGTGAGGGAGAGTCTGGACAACAACCTCATGGCATGCGGGGCAGCCAACTGTGAGAATCTTACCGGTTTTTTCGGTCCCCGGCACGAGGGAAACAAGGAAAATCCGGATTTTCTGTCCATGGTAACCCGGTTTCTCAGTTTCGCCGGTTGCGAAGATGATCCGCTCTATGAAAAAGCAGCGGAAAAACTATTCACAAAAAAGCCTTCGGCAAAATCGGCCTTTGACCTGGCCATCCTGTTTGTCAAAAAGGAAAATTTCGGGAAAGCGGAAGATTACCTCAAGAAGGCCATTGAGCTGGAAACCGATCCCGGACTGAAGGCCGATTATCTTTTTCAGCTGGCCGTGATCACCAGCAGCGAGAAAAAACAGTATCAACTGGCTGTGGATTATGCGCGCCAGGCACTGGAACTGAAAAAAAACCGGGGGGAACCATATATACTGATCGGAAATGCCTATGCCGCCAGTGCAAAAGAATGCGGAACCAATGAATTTGAACAAAAAGCGGTGTACTGGGCTGCAGTCGACCAGTTCAAAATGGCCAAAACGGCGGATCCTTCAACCACCGAGCGGGCCGATGAACTGATCGATACATATTCACAGTATTTTCCTGATGTTGAAACCATCTTTTTTTATGGTTTCGAAGAAGGCGATCCTTACAAAGTGGAGTGCTGGATCAATGAAACAACAACCGTCAGATCGAAATAGAAATTTCCCGGCAAGACTGATGCTTTTCATTTCCGTCCTGGCAGGTGGGATATTTTTATGCTCCTGTGAAAACGATATTGAAAAAATCAATACCGTGACCGGATCCGATCAGATTCCGGATGTCTCCGGCAAAATGGTGGAGATCATGTACAGCGATTCCGGAAAACTGAAAGTGATGATCACAGCCCCTGAAGTAAAGGTATACGAAGACATCAAGGAACCATATACTGAATTCCCGGCAGGAATGACCACCCGGTTTTATGACGACAGTCTGACCCGGGAAGCTGAAATCACTGCCGGAAATGTTGTATACTATAAGAAAAAAAAACTCTGGGAAGCGAAAAACGATGTCAGGGCCATCAATTTAAAGAACAACGAAACCCTCAACACGGAACACATGTTCTGGGATGAAAAAGAAAAAATTATATATTCGGATGCATATTCCAGGATCGTCAACGAGAACGGGGTCTTTTACGGGAAAAACGGATTTGAGGCCAACCAAAATCTCACCCACTGGAAACTGATCGGATCCAAAGGAACCGTCAACATCAAAGATGAACAGGAAACTGAATAAATTTCTGGAAATCACCTGGCTTACAGTTGCTGTCCTCAGCCTTGTCGCCGGTATACACAAGAGTCTGACCACCAGCCTCGGGGAAAGCTGGCTTTTGTTCCTGATCGCTCTGGTATCCATGATTATGTACACACTGAAACGGTACCTCAGGAAAAAGGAGGAATCGGATAAAAAGGAATGACCCATCTGTTGATCATACTGGCTTCGGTTGTTTTATCTGCTTTTTTTTCGGGCATGGAGATCGCGTTTGTTTCGTCAAACAAACTGCGCTTTGAACTTGATAAAAAACACGGTTTCCCGGGAGCGGGAATTCTCAATTTTTTTATGAACAAACCCGGCGAATACATTGCCACCATGCTTGTCGGCAACAACATCGCCCTTGTAGTGTTCGGGATATTCATGGCCATCATCCTCGAACCGCTGATCATTCTGGTCACTACATCCGAAATTCTGATCATCGCCATACAAACCACCATTTCCACGCTGATCATACTCTTTACGGCAGAATTTCTTCCCAAAGCACTGTTCCGCATCTACCCCAATTCCCTGCTGAAATTTTTCAGCATTCCGGTCTTTCTCGTATATATCATGCTGTTCCCGGTCATCAAATTCATTATGGCCCTTTCCAATTTGCTGCTCAGGATTTTCTTCGGGATCCCCGCGGACAGGCAAAAAAGGGAAAATGCCCTCGGGCGGATCGATCTCGGCTATCTTATAGCCCACGGCACCCTGGGGGAAGGCAGCGGGGAAGAAGCCGAGCATGAAATAAAGATATTTCAGAATGCCCTTGATTTTTCCAAGGTCAAACTCAGGGACTGCATGGTGCCCCGCACCGAGATCGTGGCTTTTGAAGAAAAAAGCCACATCGAAGAATTGAAACAAAAATTCATAGAAACAGGACTTTCAAAGATCCTGGTATACCGCGACAACATTGACAACATCATCGGGTATATCAGCTCAAAGGAACTTTTCAGGGATCCGGATGATATCCGGTCCATCCTGGTCACCATGCCCATTGTACCCGAAACCATGCCTGCCAACAAACTGCTGCAATCTTTCATAAGCAGCCACAAAAGTCTGGCCGTGGTGGTTGATGAATTCGGCGGGACAAGCGGCATGGTAACCATGGAAGACATCATTGAGGAAATTTTCGGAGAAATTGAAGATGAACACGATACATCCGAATTGATCGAGCGGCAACTGAAAGACAACGAGTTTATTTTTTCCGGCCGGCTTGAGATCGATTACCTGAACGAGAAATACAAAATCGGTCTGCCGAAAACCGAAGATTATGAAACCGTTGCCGGACTTATCCTTTTCCACTATGAAAGCATCCCAAAAATCAACGAACGCATCGTGATCGAACCTTTTGTCTTCAAGATCCTCGATGTAAGCGAAACCCGGATCGAACTGGTCCACATCACCAAATACTCTCAGAACGTGCAGAGCCAGGAGGATTGAAACGGCCGGCCGGTTTTGGATTGACAAGTTTTGCGTAACAACAATTATAATTCTATCTTCGTAGGTCAAAATTTTAAAAGAGCATTCATGGCAACCTTACAGAAAATAAGAAACCGGGCAGGTATTTTGATTGCCGTGGTCATCGGAATGGCTTTGCTGGCTTTTGTCATGGGGGATTTGTTCAGTTCCGGACAGTCCATGTTCTCCCGTTCCCGGACGGAGCTTGCCGAAATAAACGGCAGGAACATATCCATCATGGATTTTCAGCAAAGGGTTGAAAACCTTGCAGAGATATACCGTCTACGGATGGGGCAAAGTGCCCTGGACCAGTCCACCATGGAGAACATCCGTGAACAGACCTGGAACACCCTGGTCAGGGAATATGTGACTTCATCCGAATACAAAGCTTTGGGGCTGGGAGTCAGCGAGGATGAAACATTTGATATGGTGCAGGGCATCAATCCCCACCCGATCGTCAGGAATTTGTTCACCGATCCTGAAACGGGACAGTTCAACCGTTCATTCCTGTTTCAGTTCCTCAGGACCATGGATCAGGATCCTACCGGCCAGCAAAAAGCCTACTGGCTTTTCCTTGAAAAAGAGATCATCAATGACCGGGCTTTCACCAAATACACCAACCTGATACGGAAAGGGCTGAACGTCACCAGTCTGGAAGCAGGCAAAAGAGCCGGGATATCCAACCAGCGTGTGGATTTCAGTTATCTGGTTATCCCTTACAGCGAGCTTGCCGATACAGCAGTTGAATTCTCCCAGTCAGACCTCAGGGAATACTACCGGGAACATAAAAACGAATATGCACAGGAAGCATCCAGGGACATTGAATATGTTATATGGGAAGTGTTGCCTTCGGAAGAAGATGACCGGAACGCGAAACAATGGATCGAAAATATAAAGGATGAATTCAAATCCTCCGACGAACCCGGCCAGTTCGTCAATATGAATTCGGATGTCCCTTATGATGATATGAATCATACCTATGGTGATCTTTCCGGAGAGATCAAGGATTTTATGTTCAACGAAGCAACTGCGGAGGATGTATACGGACCCTATTTTGAAGAAAATGCCTACAAGCTGGCCCGGCTGGTTGAGATCAATTATTTGCCCGATTCGGTCAGGGCCAGGCATATTTTGATCCAGCCCAATCAGCAACTGAGCATGGAGGAGGCCAGGGAAATTGCCGACAGTCTGAAAACGGCCATCGACAACGGAGCCGGTTTTGCCCGGCTGGCACGGGAAAATTCGATGGATGGCAGCGCCGGTGATGGAGGCGATCTTGGCTGGTTTACCGAAGGCACCATGGTAAAATCCTTCAGTGATACCTGTTTCCATTCAGCTGTGGGAGAGGTACAGATTGTTGAAAGCCGTTTCGGAGTGCACATTGTCGAGGTACTTGAAAAATCCAGGGATGTCAAAAAGATCAAGGTTGCCGTATTGGTAAGGAAAGTCGAACCCAGTTCCGAAACCTATCAGAAGATTTATTCCCGGGCCATCCGGTTTGCCGGTGAAAATGATACATACGACAAATTCATCGAGGCCGTTGAAAACAATGATCTTGTTTCCAGATCGGCGAACGGACTCACAGAGTTCCAGAAAAATATAACCGGACTCGAATCGCCCCGGGAACTGATCCGTTGGGCGTTCAGCGCAGAAAAACATGAAATCTCCCCGATCTTTGAATTCGGTGATAATTTTGTGGTTGCCGCCCTGACTGAAGTGCGTGAGGAAGGGTATGCAGATTTTGAACAGGTACGAGAGGAAATCGAAGCAAATGTCATCAGGGAGAAAAAAGCCGAAAAGCTCGCCGCCCGGATCAACCGGCATCTTTCACCGGCAGAAAGCCTGGATGAACTGGCCGGCAAACTGGGACGAAGGGTACAGGAAGCATCTGATATTTCCTTTTCATCGGTCTCCTTTTCCGGGGGAGGAATAGAGCCGGAAGTCGTTGCTGCAGCCACCGCGCTTGAACCCGAATTGATTTCCCAACCGGTCAAAGGCAACAATGGTGTTTATGTAATCTCCGTTAATCAGGTGGATGCCCCGGAAACGGATAATATCGAAGCGACCAGGAACAGGTTGTCCATTCTCAGACAATCCAGGGCAGGATACGAGGCATTTGAAGCCCTGAAAGAAATATCCGGCATCGAGGATAACCGGGCAAGATTCTATTAGTCTCAATCCACATTATCATGAAGGTAAGGATTGTCCTTTTTCAGGAAAGTCCCCTTTTCATCGTCTTCTGACAATGAATATCTGGACATGCCCGGCTGGGTGGAATGAGAGACCTGATCAATCCGTATTTTTTTCCGGATATATGCCGGCTGGTTTTCAAGCTCATCAATTTCATCCTTTTTGTCTGATCGTTGGTACTTGACTTCTTTAAGGCGTTCGTGGTTCTTCCGGAGTTTTTTTACCCGTTCGGCCAGTTTTTTCTCCTGGTTTTGTTCCTCCGGTCCGCTGTCATCATCATACAGGGTGTATTGCACCGATTGCTTGTCCCGTACCTCGAACTCGATGGTCCGCTGTTCCCGGTCTTCCTCTCCGGCCACCGGTGCCTTCTTTTGTTGACTCAACTGATCACCGCTTCCCGGATTATCTGTCTCCGGATGCCGGTCAGTGAGTGATATTTTGTCTTTGCTCCGTTTCCTGATATATAATTCGGGGATGCTGTTGGTTTCAAAACCGGTCGCGATCACCGTTACACATACTTCATTTTCCATATGTTCATTGGTTCCCGTGCCCCATATGATCAATGCATTTTTCGCGGAAGCTTCATGTATATAATCGGTAATTTCTCCGATCTCGTCCATGCTGATCTCATTGCTCCCTGAAGTAATGTTCAGCAGGATGTTCCTTGCTCCGGTGACGTCATTGTTGTTCAGCAAAGGCGAGGACAATGCCTTCTGGATTGCCTGAATCGCCCGGTCTTCACCATCGGCCGTGGCCGAACCCATAATGGCCACTCCGCTGTCCCGCATCACGGTTTCCACATCGGCAAAATCCACATTGATGTATCCGTGTACGGTGATGATCTCAGCAATCCCCCTGGCAGCCGTGGACAGGATCTCATCGGCCCTGGAAAACGCTTCGGAAAGTTTCAGGTCTCCGTAGATCTCCCGGAGTTTTTCATTGTTGATGATCAGCAGGGAATCGACCACCTGCTGTAATTCATCGATCCCTTCGATGGCCTGGTTGATCCTTTGTTGTCCTTCGAAACGGAAAGGAATGGTCACGATGGCAACCGTAAGCAATCCTCTGTCCATGGCTGCCTTGGCTATGACCGGAGCCCCTCCGGTCCCTGTGCCCCCTCCCATGCCCGCGGTGATGAACACCATCTTGGTATTTCCTGACAGGGCATCCATAACATCGTTCAAATTTTCAATGGCAGCCTGTCTTCCGATCTCCGGCTTATTGCCTGCACCCCGGCCTTCCGTCACGGATTCCCCGAGCTGTATCCTTACATCAACAGGACTGTTGGCCAGTGCCTGTGAATCGGTATTGCAAATGATAAAATCCACATCCTTGATTCCCTGCCGGTACATGTGGTTCACCGCGTTGCTGCCTCCACCCCCGACGCCCAGTACTTTGATGATGGATGACCGGTTGGTGGGCAGATCGAAATTGATTAAATCATCTTTCATGTTGATTCCTTTTATGAATTATACACCATAGGACTATTCCATCAGGGTATCGTCCTCTTCAAATATACCGTTGATCTTTTCCCTGAGTGTACTGAAAATATTCATTTTAGGCAGGTTCTTTTTGATCTCTTCCCGGATGCCGGAAGCGGTATATTCGGCTTCCACGGCATCCCCGCTTTCCTGGCCTTTTTTTATCCTTTCCAGGCCTTTCAGGAGCAAACCGACACTGGTTGAATACATGGGGTGATTGACACTCTCGTCTGATTCCGGCGCCAGTTTTTCATTGGGATAACCCACACGCACATCCAGACCGGTCTTGAACTTGACCAGCTGCGGCAGGTGCCTGAGCAGGGCACCCCCGCCGGTAAGCACAATGCCTGCGCTGAGCTTATCAGATACACCCGAGTTTTCGATCTCGAACATCACCGCATCCAGGATCTCCTCCATTCTCGACTGGATGATGTAAGCCAGGCTCTTGAAAGAGATTTCTTTCGGATCGCGGCCGCTGATGCCCGGAATGGTGACCACCTTGTCCTCGGGAGAAAGATCGCCCAGAGCTGATCCAAACTGGATTTTCAGTAATTCAGCCTGCCGCCCGAGTATCGAACATCCTTCCTTGATGTCTTTGGTTACTACATTGCCCCCAAAAGGGATCACCGCTGTATGCCGGATGATGTCGTCATAAAAAACCGCGATATCGGTGGTACCGCCTCCGATATCCACAAGGGCCACACCGGCTTCTTTTTCGTCTTCGGTCATAACGGCTTCCGAGGATGCCAGAGGCTCCAGGATCAACTCCCTCACCTTCAATCCGGCCCGGTTGATGCATTTTTCAATGTTCTTGGCGGAAGCTACCTGTCCGATCACAATATGGAAATTGGCTTCCAGCCTTTTTCCCGACATGCCGACAGGATTCTTCACTCCCGTCTCGCTGTCCACTATAAAGTTCTGGGGCAACACATGGATGATCTCTTCACCGGCATCGATGGGTATCTTGTACATGTCATCGATGAGTTTCTGGATGTCATCCCTGGTAATCTCCACATCGTAGGAATCCCGGTTTACATATCCCCGGTTCCTGATGCTTTTGATGTGCTGACCGGCAATACCTACGAAAACATCGGAGAACTTGATCTCCGCCTGTTTTTCCGCCTCTTTCAGTGTATGTCTGATGGCATCGACCGTTTCTTCGATATTGAGTACAACCCCCCGTTTTACGCCCCGGGACAGACTTTTGGCCAGCCCCAGGACCTCCAGCCGTTTGCTTTCGGTTTCCCGTCCTGCGATGGAGACGATCTTGGTTGTGCCGATATCGACCGCCGCGATGAATTGATTTTTTTGTGACATGGCATTTATCTTTTTGTACAAATTACCTGATTGTTATATCTGAGATCGATGGCATCATAATGATTCCATCCGATATTACCGAATCCTTTCGCATACAGGACTTCCAGATTGTCCAGCTTATGCCTGAAATTTTCCGGTTTTCCCAGTCTGATGATGTTGGCCCCTACCCTGGGGATCAACTCGATCTCACCCTTGTCATCAACATAGACCTGCACGATCTGGGCCTTCCAGAGATCATGTCCGTTCAGATACCGGGCCAGGGCCATCAGCTCTTCCAGGAATTTTTCATCCCGGCCGGAACCGCTCCCGGCGCTTATCTGTTGTCCGGATTCCGGAGAAACCGTGATGTGTCCGGTCACCACCAGGATAAACGGACTGAAAGAAGGGGTTGCAGGGAACACGAATCCTTCCTGATCGATATAGTATCCCGGACGGTCTTCCGGCTTGATCCTCAGCAGTGGTTTTCTTTGTTCCACTTCGATCACCAGTTTGTCCTGCACGGTTTTATAAATTTCCGCGTTTCTGACCGCCGGGTGCTGCCTGATCCGGTGTTCCAGATCCTTCGTGTTGACCGAATCCAGGCATCTGCCCACAATATCCCCACCCGCTCTGTCAATCAATTCCATGACCGTTTCCACGGTAACAAATTTCAGCTCTGTGCTGTCCCTGATATTCACCTGCACCGAAGAGCATCTGCTGCTGCGCCCGCTGTCATTCACAAATCCCAGAACCACCGCCAGGTAAAAACACAATGTCAGCCAGAACAATATGTACTTTATTTTCTTCATGTGGTTTCCAGCATAATCCTTATGGGTTCCACCATCCGGTCGATATCGCCTGCCCCCATGGTCAGAAGGATCTGCAGATCCGTCTTTTTCAACTCATCCAGCAATCGATCTCCGGACACAAATTTCTTTTTCCCCGGATCTGCATGTTCCAGGATCGTCTCCGGTCCGACTCCTTCGATCGGTTCTTCCCTGGCCGGGTATATGTCCAGCAGGAAAAGTTCGTCAAGCAAGTCCAGTGCAGCTGCAAATTCTGCGGCAAAATCCCTCGTTCTTGAATATAAATGGGGCTGAAAAACGCCGGTGATCTTTTTACCGGGCCAGATCTCCCGCACCGACCTGATCAGATACTCAATTTCCCGGGGATGATGTGCATAATCATCTATATAAATCCTTTCCCCCCGGGAAAAAATGATGTCGAAACGACGAACCACACCACGGAATGAACCCAGGGCCCCGGTGATGACCTCATCATCCAGTTCCATCAGGTTTCCGACAGCCACTGTGGCCAGGGCATTTTCAAGGTTCATTCTGCCCGGTATCCCCACCGGGACTTCCCGGTAGATCCCCCGGGGAGTATGAATGTCGGCCCTGAATGAATTTTTCTTCCGTGTATATTTAACGGGATAGATGTCGGCTCCCGCTTTATGGCCGTATGTAAAAAGATCCAAACCGGAACGGACCGGAAATTCTTTTTCCAAATCTTTGCGGACCAGCAGTTTTCCCCCTCCGGTAATCTGCCCGGTGAAATCCCTGAAACTCCGGATCATCTCATTTCCTGATCCATATACGTCCAGGTGATCGGAATCCATGGAAGTGACTACCCCAATGTGAGGCTTCAATTGCAGGAAAGACCTGTCGAATTCATCGGCTTCGGTCACTACATACCGGGGGCCGTCAGACAACATCACATTGGAACCCAAATTTTTTGATATACCTCCCAGGAATGCATCGCATGGAATTCCTGAAAGTGACATCATATGAGCTATCCAGGAGGAAATGGTCGTTTTTCCGTGGGTTCCGGCCACTGCAATGCATTTTTTACCGGCAGTGATCATACCCAACACTTCCGAACGTTTCATGACCCTGAATCCCTGCGACCTGAAATGCGCCAGCTCATTGTGATCAGGAGGAACTGCCGGTGTATATACCACCAGGGTGTGTTCTTTGCAGGTGAATTCCTCCGGGATATCCCGGGGATCATCCTGATAATGTAAAAGCATTCCTTCCCGGACCAGTTCACGGGTCAGCGCAGTGGATACCCGGTCATAACCGGCAACGGGCAAACCTTTGTGGTTATAATACCGGGCCAGGGCACTCATTCCGATGCCGCCGACCCCGATGAAGTAAACCCTATGGATTTGTTCTGCTTTCAAGTCAATCCTTTTTCATCAGTTTCATGATTTCGTCCACAATCCTGCCGGCTGATCCGGTTACGGACATTTTCCGGATTTCACCGGACAGTTGCCGGCATTTTTCTTCATTGCCCACCAGTTCCATGGCCGTTGCAAACAATTTTTCCCTTGCTTCCCTGTCCGGTATATGGATGGCTGCCCCGCGTTCTGACAGAGCCCTGGCATTCTTCGTCTGATGATCCTCAACCACATTGGGGGAAGGTATAAGAATGCAAGGTTTCCCTGCAATGCACAACTCTGAGATGGTCAGTGCACCTGCCCTGGAAATGATCAGGTCGGCAACAGAATAAGCCCGGTGCATCTGTTCGATGTATGGCCTGAGCACGATGTGGGCGGATTTTTCAGGGTCCATCCCCCGGCGGATCCCGTCATGGTATTGCCTGCCGGTCTGCCACAGGTATTGAATGCTGCTGTTTTCCATCACCCGCATGTTCAATGCCATGGCTTCATTGATGGTACGTGCTCCCAGACTTCCTCCCAGGATCAGTATGGTTTTCATCCCCGGATCGAGTCCGTAAAACCGGTATCCCTCCTTACGGTCCCGGTCCCTGTTCATTTGTTCTATTTCCTTACGTACCGGATTCCCGGTCAACACAATCTTGTCAGCCGGGAAATACCGGTCCATGCCCTCGTAGGCCACACATATTTTATTTGTTCGACGGGCCAGCAAACGGTTGGTCACCCCGGCATAGGAATTCTGCTCCTGGATCAGGGTGGGTATTCCCCTTTTTGCGGCATACCGCATCACCGGCCCGCTTGCATATCCCCCTACACCGACTACCAGGTCGGGACGGTATTGCCTGACGATCTTTCCGGCCATTTGCAGACTGTTGATGAGTTTGACCATTGCCCTCAGGTTCTTCCAGGTAAATGTTCTGTGTAATCCCTCCACGGGCAACCCGATGATGTTGTACCCACACTCCGGAACCTTTTTCATTTCCAGGCGGCCTTTGGCTCCCACAAACAGGATCCCCATCCCTTTCTCTTTTTGCCGCAATGCATCCGCGATGGCAAGAGCCGGGTATACATGACCCCCGGTCCCGCCACCGGTGATGATGACTTTATGATTCCGTTCTTCCATCCGTTTCCAGGTTTTGTTCCATGATACCGCGGCTGACACTGAGCACAATGCCCATCGAGATGCTGGTAAAAAGCATGGAAGTGCCGCCCATGCTGATCAGCGGGAGGGGCTGACCGGTGACCGGGATCAAATTGACCGCCACGGCCAGGTTCACCATGGCCTGTAAAACAAGACCCAGCACCAGTCCGATGACAAGAAAAGCCGGGAAAGTCCGCGTACTCTTGCGCACAATAACCCCCGCCCGGTACAGAAGGATCAGGTAAAGCAACATTACGGGGATCCCCCCCAGCAGGAGTCCGTACTCTTCGACGATGATCGCGTAAATAAAATCAGAATAAGGATGGGGCAGAAAATTCCGCTGGGTACTGTTTCCCGGAAGCTTCCCGAAGAGTCCGCCTCGTGCAATGGCTACCTTGGCCTGCCTGACCTGGTAACCTTCCTTTTCGTCATCCAGAAAATTCTCGATCCGGCTCTTCCATGTACCGATCCTTCCCTGATTTCCGGTCAGGGCGGCCATTCCGATGAACAGGCCCATCATCAGAACGCCCCCGGCAACCACCAGGAAAAGGTGCCGGGTATTGATCCTGCCGATATACATCAGGATGAAACAGGTGGCGAACAGGATCAGGGCAGTGGACAGGTTGGCCGGCATGATGAGTCCGCTTACCACCAGAACCGGAATAATACAGGGCAGGAATGCTTTGTGAAAATCCTTGATACAATCCTGTTTAAGAGATAAAACCCTGGCGACATACATGACCATGGCCAGTTTGGCAAAATCCGAAGTCTGAAAGGTAAAACCCGTTCCGGGAACCTGCAGCCATCTCGAGGCCTGATTGATATTTTCCCCGAATATAAGGGTCATGAGCAGCAGGGGGACCGCCAGTACGAAAAAAAGTTGTGAAAGACGCGAATAATACCGGTAAGGCATAAGATGTGTCACAAAGATCAGGAAGAGTCCGACTACCTGAAAAACCGAATGTTTCAGTATGTAATACGCCGTATTCCCTCCCTGGTATCTGTATGCCAGGAGTCCGGTCGAGCTGTAAACCGCAAGCAACGAGTACAGGGACAATATGAGGATCACCACCCAGATGATCCGGTCACCCCCGATGTATTTTCTAACTTTGGCGTCCATACCCTTTCTGAATCTAAAGTTGTCTGACCGATTCCTTGAACTGCCATCCCCGGTCCTCATAATTCTCAAAAAGGTCAAAACTCGCACAGGCCGGAGACAACAAAACCACATCGCCGTTACTTGCCAGGAAATACGCCGTTTTTACCGCTTCCCGCATGCTGCCCGCATCAACGATGTTCCCGACAGTTCCTTCAAAGGCTTTATGCAGTTTGGCATTGCTTTTTCCCAGGCAAATCAATGCTTTCACCTTTTCCCTGGCCAGGGGCACCAGCTCGGAATAATCATTGCCCTTGTCCACTCCTCCCGCGATCCACACAATTTTTTTGTTGATGCTGTCCAGGGCAAACCAGGTCGAATTGACGTTGGTGGCTTTCGAATCATTGATGAAATCGATCCCGTGTATCTTCAGTACATGTTCCAGCCGGTGTTCAATGCCCCTGAAGTCCATCAGGCTTTCCCTTATCAGTTCCTTCCGGATCCTCAAAACATTTCCGGCAATTCCCGCAGCCATGCTGTTGTAGGTATTATGCCTGCCCTTCATGGCAAGGTCGGTCAGGGACATGGAGAAATTCACCTCATCGAAATTCACCCGCATATTGTCCTGTTCATCCACCCAGGCGACCTCCCGGTCTTTTTTCCGGTATGCAAAAGGAAGTTCCCTGGCTTTGATCACGATCTTTTCAAGTGCCTTGATGGTGATTTCGTCATCGGAGCAGAAAACAAAATATTCATCTTCCGAAAGATTCTGGGTTATCCTGAATTTCGAATCCACGTACCCCTGAAGGTCATGATCGTAACGGTCAAGATGATCGGGTGTAATATTGAGCAAAATGGCAATGTCTGCCTTGAAATCATACATGCCATCCAGCTGGAAACTGCTGAGCTCAAGGACATAGTAATCATAATCGTCCCCGGCAACCTGCATGGCAAAGCTTTTTCCCACATTCCCTGCCATACCGGCATTCAGGCCCGCCTTCCTGAGCATATGATGGATCAGCGAGGTGGTGGTCGTTTTTCCGTTGCTGCCGGTAATGCATATTTTTTTCGCATCCGTGAAACGGGCGGCAAACTCGATTTCCGATATGATCCGGATCCCCTTTTTTCTGATTTTTTGCACAATCCCGGAGCGCTCAGGGATGCCCGGACTCTTAATGACCTCTTCCGCATCCAGGATCAGCTTCTCGGTATGTTTTTTCTCCTCCCACTCGATCTTATGTTTGTAAAGATACTCCTTGTATCTGGGTTTGATGGTTCCGTTGTCGGAAACAAATACGCTGAAGCCTTGTTTTACGGCAAGAACCGCGGCACCTGTCCCGCTCTCCCCAGCTCCGAGTATTACGATCTTGTTAATCATACTGCAGAATATTTATGCATTGTTCACCGGATCTTCAGTGTCACCACGGTAATCACGGCCAGCATGATGCCCAATATCCAGAAACGGGTGACAATTTTCGGTTCCGGATATCCTCTCATCTGATAATGATGATGGATGGGGGCCATTTTAAAAATACGCCGGCCTGTCCCGGTTTTTTTCCGGGTATATTTGAAATAACCGACCTGTATCAGGACGGACAGACTTTCCATGAAAAATATGCCGCAAAGAATCGGTATCAGCAGTTCTTTGCGTATCAGAATGGCATAAACCGCAATGATCCCTCCCAGTGCCAGACTCCCCGTATCCCCCATGAAAACCTGCGCGGGATAGGAATTGTACCATAAAAATCCGACGGTCGCGCCGATAAACGCACTCATAAAGATCACCAGTTCACCGGTATGTGGAATATACATGATATTCAAATAATCGGCATAGATCATATTCCCGGAAACATAGGCCAGGATACCGAGGGTCGCGCCCATGATGGCCGAGGTCCCCGTCGCCAGTCCGTCCAGTCCGTCGGTAATATTCGCGCTGTTCGAAACCGCGGTGATGATAAGAATGACCGCCACGATGAACACCACCCACGCCCAGTTTTTGTGCGCCTTGCCCAGAAAACTGATCAGATAGGCGTAATCAAATTCATTGTGCTTCAGGAACGGAATGGTGGTACTGGTGGATTTTACATCACGGGTTTCATACCGTGGCCCCCTGCCGTTTTCATCCCCGTTGACACCGGGTGGCTGAACCGTCTCTTCAATGGATTCTTTTTGGGGAATGATGACTTTTTCCCGCACGACCACATCATCACTCATATAAAGGGTCACTCCGACAATGATCCCCAGTCCGATCTGTCCCGCGATTTTAAACCAACCGGTCAATCCTTTTTTCTGCTTTTTGAAAACCTTGATATAATCATCCAGGAAGCCCACCGCCCCCAGCCATACCGTGGTTATGATCATCAGGATCACATACACGTTCTCCAGATCCCCGAATAACAGTATGGGTACCAGTATGGATGCCAGAATGATGATGCCCCCCATGGTCGGCGTGCCTTTCTTTTTAAGCTGACCTTCCAGTCCGAGATCCCGGATGTATTCTCCGATCTGCATTCTTTGCAGCCACAGGATAACGCTTTTGCCGATCCACAGGGAAATGATCAGGGAAGTGATCAGGGCCATGGCCGAACGAAAGGAAATATAGCGGAAAACCCCGGCTCCCGGTACATCAAGTTTATCGAGATATTCAAACAAGTAGATCAGCATATCTCAGTTTTCTTTTCTGCAATATTTGAGGATTACCCGCCTGTCGTCGAATGTCAGCTTTTTCCCCATGATTTCCTGACTGGTTTCATGTCCTTTCCCTGCCACCAGCACCACGTCCCCTTTGCCGGCCATCATAAGAGCTGTGCGAATGGCTTCTTCACGGTCGGGGATCTTCAGCACCTTTCTGCGTTCCCTCTCTGAAAGTCCGTTCACCATATCCCCGATGATGTCTGCAGGGTCTTCACTTCTTGGATTATCGGAGGTCAGCAGGACACGTTCACTGTTCCTCACGGCGACCTTGCCCATGTCAGGCCTTTTTTTCCGGTCCCTGTCCCCACCTGCCCCCACCACGGTAAACAACCTGCCCGGACTCCCTTTCCGGATCTGCCGGATGGTTTTGAGCACCTGTAAAAGTGCATCAGGTGTGTGGGCGTAATCCACAATGGCGGTGACATCCCCCGAACAAACCACTTCCAGTCTGCCCCGAACGGGACGGAGCCTGCTGATGCTTTTCAGTATATCCCGGGTTTCCCATCCCATTTCACTCGCCGTGCCATACACAGCGGCCAGGTTGGCAGCATTGTACTCACCGGCAAAAGGTGCCCATACCTGCTCCCTGTTTATTTCCAGCAGCATACCTTCAAAATGGTTCTCCAGCACCCTGCTTTTGTAATCCGAACCGGATCTTACGGAAAATGTCCTGACCCGGGCCGCGGTATTCTGCACCATGATCCTGTGGTTTTTGTCATCCCGGTTGACCAGCGCAAACGCATCCTCCGGTAATCCGTCAAAAAAAGTTTTTTTGGCCCCGATATAATTTCTGAATGTTTTGTGGTAATCCAGATGATCATGGGTGATGTTGGTAAAGATCCCCCCGCTGAAACTCAGCCCCGCGATCCTTTTCTGGTCAAGGGCGTGGGAACTTACTTCCATAAAGCATTGCCGGCATTCCGATTTCAGCATCTCCTGAAAAAGTTCGTTCAGTTCAACGGGATCGGGTGTAGTCAGATTTGAATCCAGTTCTTTTTCGCCGATCCGGTTGCAAATGGTGGAAACCAGACCGGATCTCATACCCGCCCCGGAAAAGAGTCTGTATAACATGGTGGCCACGGTCGTTTTGCCATTGGTGCCCGTAACCCCTACCAGCCGAAGTTGCCGGGACGGATCTGCATAATAACGGGAGGCAGCCACTCCGAGGGCATGAGCCGTGTCTGCAGTTCTTGCCAGAGTCACCCCGGGAAAATCCCTTGCGGGAAACCGCTCGCACAGCACGGCAACCGCTCCTTTTTCCACGGCCTGATGAATATAATCATGTCCGTCGGCCAACGTTCCCCTGACCGCAATGAAAAGACAACCATTCCGTGCCTTCCGGGAATCGAAACACAGGGAACTTACCGGAAGGTCCAAATCGCCCCGGACTTCCAGAATATCAACAACTTTCAGTATTTCCCCTAGTTTCATCATTCGCTTATTCAACTGTTTTACCTTATATGATGCTCATTTCAAGTACGATCGGGGTGCCCTGACGGATGCGGGTTCCTGGAGGAAGGGATTGTTTGAGTACTTTCCCCCTCCCTTTTACGGTCACACGGAGCCCCCTGTTTTCAAGCAGGTAAAGGGCATCTTTCAATCCCATTTCCTCTACATTCGGAACCAGAGCTTCTGTGATTTCAAGATTCCGGATCAGCACAGCATCTTTTTCTTTCCGGGTGATCACCCAGTTCCCTTCGGTCCCCCCGTCCCTCCATGGGATATCGAAATAATCCAGCACGGAATAAAGCTCATCCAACCGTCCATGTTTTGTATAAGGAGGATCCGCTATGCTGTCCTTGTCAATTTCTGCCACCTCCTGGTGCAGTTCCAGGCTGGTGGCATAGACTTTTCTGGCGATTTCACGGAATATAGGTCCGGCCACCAGGTTGCCGTAATATACCCAGCTGTTGGGCGAATTCACCACCACAATGCATGAATATCTCGGATTGCCGGCCGGAAAATATCCCACGAACGATGCCTGATAACTGACCTTTGACCCGATCTTGTATCCGTATTTTTCATTGGCGATCTGCGCCGTTCCCGTTTTGCCGGCCATTTTGAAATCTTCATCGCGGAGGTTTTCGGCAGTACCTTTTTCAACCACACCTTCCAGCATTTTGCGGACTTTTTTTATGGTTGATGAAGAGCAGATGGAAGGGTCTGTGGTCTCGGTCCGGAATGATTTAACCCGTTCCCCGTAATACCTGATCTCTTTGACGAACATGGGTTTCACCATTCTCCCGTCATTGGCCACGGCGTTGTAGAAATTCAGGATCTGCAACGGGGTCATCCTGATTTCATAACCATGGGCCATCATGGCCAGGGATATTCCTGACCAGTACGGGTCACCGGGATATTTGATGTACGGTTTGCCCTCTCCCATTATTTCCACGTCCAGGGGCTCATTGAGATGCATTCTGTACAATCTGTTCACGAATTTTTCTTCCCTTCCCTTGAAATGTTCATAAATGATTTTTGAAACACCCACGTTGGATGATACTTCAAATGCCTTTTGTACGGTAATCTTACCATATCCCCCTTTCTTTGTATCCCTGACCACCTTGTCATAATATGTGATCTTCCCCGTGCCGGCATCCACCGTATCCCCCGGTTCAACAAATCCTTCTTCCATGGCGGCAATCAGCGCCGGCAGTTTAAAGGTTGATCCGGGTTCCGTACTTTCCCCCACTGCATAATTGTACAATTCCCGGTAGGTTCCGTCCTCATCCATTTCCAGATTGGCAATGGCTTTGATGTGGCCGGTCCTGACCTCCATGAGCACCGCACAGCCATGATGTGCATTGTGTTTGATCAATTGCCTGCGAAGGGCACTTTCAGCCACATCCTGTATATTCACATCAATGGTGGTGACTACATCGTAACCATCCCTGGGTTCAACCTCATTGCCGTCACTTACCGGCATCCACAGGTTCCCTGCCGTTTTCTGCATCAGGCGTACGCCGGTGATCCCTTTGAGGTAATGATCATACGCACCTTCAATACCCACCACATTGCCCGATTCCCCGAGTGTCAGATATCCGATTGTCCTGGAAGCCAGTTCAAGATGAGGTTTTACCCGCCGGTTCTTCCGGATGGCAATAAATCCCCCACCAAACCTGCCCCGCCTGAAAATGGGGAATTTTCTCATTTCCTGCAATTGATTGTAACTTACCATTCTTTTGATCAGGTAAAATCTTTCTCCCCGTTTTCTTGCACCTAGCAGAGCGGACTTGTAGGCATAAGCAGACTGATCGCCGAACAGGCGGGAGAGGCACAGGGCCAGTGAATCAATTTTCCGGTTGAAAATCTCCCGGGTCAGTCCGTCGCTTCTTAAATCCATCCGGACCTCAAAATAAGGGACGGAAGTGGCAAGTTTTCTTTTCCCGTCCGCGGCATAGATATCGCCACGGTTTGATTCCGTCTTCACATACCGAAGCACCCGCTGCCTGGCCTGTTCCCTGAGCTCATCCCCCTGAACCAGCTGTAATTGAAGCACCCGGCCAATGATCAGCAAGGCAAAAAAGAAGAGCGCCAGATAAATGCCGATAACCCTGCCTACGATGATCTTCTTAATGGACATATTGTCATTTATTCTTTTTCAATTTCCTCGGAGGTTTCTCCAGTTCTTCCAGATCAAGGCTTTCTGCCCCGACCATGCGGGACACCTGAGATTGCTTGCTGATCTGCATCAGTTCGGAGGATGTGGTAATGGATTTGGCCCGCAACTCCTTTACCTCCTTTTTCATTTCAACGGCTTTCCTGGCCACTTTTTCCGCATGATAACGGTTCCCTATGTAAAAAACCGCCAGGAAAGTCAGAAACAGAACATAGGGCAATTGCCGCAGAACCGCTTTCCGGGTCAGCAGGCTCCCGTCAATAACGTCTTTTAGGGAAGTGATCCGGATCTCATCCTTTTCAAGGTTCTGATCGATGAATTCTATGTTCTTTTTTTTCGACATGATCAAATTTTTTCCGCGATCCTCAACCTGGCACTCCTGGCCCTGCTGTTGGAAGCGATCTCCTCTTCAGAAGGGGTAATAACACGCTTGTTGACCAACTTCAGGGGAGCTTTTATGTTTCCATAAAAATCCTTTTTTACCTCTCCGGAAAAATTCCCTGTCCTGAAATAATTCTTCACCAGCCGGTCTTCAAGCGAATGATAGGTAACCATTACCATTCTGCCGCCCTCCTTCAACAGGCCGGTAGCTTGTTTTAACAATTCCCGGAGAGCAGCGAGTTCATCATTTACTTCGATCCTCAATGCCTGAAAAACCCTGGCCAGGTATTTATTCCTGTTTTTACGGGGGACACAGGGATCAATGACCCCGATGAATTCATTAATCCCGAGCAATCTTTTTTGCTCCCTTGCTTTTGTGATCTTTTCTGCCAATCCGCCCGCATTTTTCACTTCCCCGTATTCCCTGAAAACCGCTACCAGCTTTTCCCGGGGATATTCGTTGATTACATCGGCGGCTTTTGTTTCCGCATCCGGATTCATCCGCATATCCAGCTTCCCGTCAAACCTGAATGAAAAACCGCGCTCCGGTTTGTCCAGTTGATGGGATGAAATGCCCAGATCGCCGATCAATCCGTCAATTTTCTTTATCCCGTAATATTTCATATAGTTCGTAAGATGCCTGAAATTTCCGTTTATGAAAAGGAACCGGCTTTCATCCGGTAACCCGGTCCCGGCTTCTTTATCACGGTCAAAGGCGATCAGACTGCCTTCCGGCAGTCTTTCCTGAATTGCCCGTGCATGCCCTCCCCCACCATAGGTTGCATCCACATATGTTCCGTCCGGCCTGATATTCAATCCTTCGATGCATTCTTTCAGCATTACGGGTTCATGGCGTATCATGCTTCATCATCTGTTTCGGACAGAGAATTTCCCAGGATCTTTTCGGCCATTGCAGCAAATTCCTCACCGGTCTCCGAAGTTTCGCGGTAGAGTCCGGACGCCCATATCTCGATCCTGCCGGTTTGTCCTGCCAGGATAACCTCATTGCCGATGGATGCATAATCCAGCAACCTTTTCGGAATCAACATCCTGTTGTTGGAATCCAGCTGGATCTCGGCGGTACCCCTGTAAAAATTTCTCAAAAACCTGCCGTGTTCCCTGTTGAAAGGATTAGTATTCTTCCTGATGATCTTGTTTTGCCGTTCCCATTCGTCGACGGGAAAGAGGATCAGACATTTTTCAAATATGTCTCCCTTGACCACGAAGCGGTCTTCTCCGGGGCCCGTCATTTGTCTCTTGAAGGCCGCCGGAAGCATGATGCGCCCTTTTGAATCCACGCGGCACGAATAATCACCGATGAACGTTTTCATGGTCCGGTCATCATTTAAAAGGTAAAATTACGTAAAAAAATACCACTTTTCACCACTTTTACCCATTTTTTACCACTACTGTTAATAACTTTCCTGAAACGTATGCTTCCCGCTGCATCAGACTTTCCTCATTTTGGCTGCCCGGCGTACCGGAACCAACATGAATATTTATTAGCTTTATGCCGGTAAACGCAAGGTAAATACAAGCCGGATGAATCAAAAGAAAACGGATGAACACCTGGACCGTGTGGATGTCAAAAAGACTTTCCATCAGAAGAACCCTGCCCTTGCACCCTGGATACCGGGTTTTGTATACAGATATCTCAGAAAGATCGTTCATGAGGATTATATCAATGAATTCCTTGCCAGGCACGGGCAAAAGAAGGATGTGGAATTTGCCCGGGCCACCATCGATGAATTCAACATATACTGCCATATTGCAGGGAAAGAGAACATCCCCGGCCGGGGCAGGCTTATTTTTGCTTCCAACCATCCACTCGGAGGATTCGACGGAATGATCCTGATCACCATCGTGAGAAGTCATTTCCCCGATGTGAAGGTCCTGGTCAATGACATCCTGATGAACATCAAAAACATGGGAGGGGTCTTTGTGCCCATTAACAAGCATGGCGGACAAGCCCGGGAAAATGTCAGGCTGATCGACCGGGTGTTGCGTTCAGACGCTCAGATCATCACGTTTCCTTCCGGCCTGGTGTCCAGAAAGATCAAGGGAAAAATCCAGGACTTGCCCTGGAAAAAGAATTTCATCACCCAGGCCGTTCGTTACCGGCGGGATGTGATCCCGGTTCATTTCAGCGGCAGGAACACCGATTTCTTCTACAACCTGGCCAATATACGCAAATTCCTGGGCATCAAATGGAACCTGGAAATGTTCTATCTTGTGGATGAAGCATACAAGCACAGGAACCAGTCGGTCAGTGTTCGTTTCGGAAAACCCATTCCCTGGAAATTGTTCGATCGAAGCAAGAAACCTGCCCAATGGGCCGAAGAGGTCAGAAACCTCGTATATGCCATTGGCAGAGGAGAAACTGTATCTTTAGGAAGTTTAAAATAATTTTTAACTTTGAAGGTTTACAAGGTCTACAACAGAACAACATGAAAGAAATCATTCCCCCCGTAGAAAAGAAATTGCTGTATGATGAGTTGACCCAGGAGAATTTTGTGCGCCGGACCAACAACGGGGACAATGAACTATACATCTTCACCCACAAAGATTCTCCGAACCTCATGCGGGAGATCGGCCGGCTCAGGGAACTGACCTTCCGGAAAGCCGGAGGGGGAACGGGAAAGGAACTGGATATTGATGAATATGACATCTCAGATCACCCCTATAGCCAGCTGATCGTATGGGATCCCCTGAAGGAAGAAATTCTCGGAGGATACCGTTTTTTCATCTGTGATGAGGAGGTGACCCGGCATGCGGCAGATAAGCTCGCAACTTCCAGGCTTTTTCATTTTTCCGAGCAATTCAAAAAAAAATACCTGCCCCATACCATTGAGCTGGGAAGATCCTTCGTTCAGCCCGTTTACCAGAGCACCAGCCGCCAGAACAAAGGCATATACGCGTTGGACAATTTGTGGGACGGATTGGGAACGCTGGTGATCAACAATCCTTCAAAAAAATATTTTTTCGGCAAAGTTACCATGTACCGCAATTACAATCAGCGGGCCAGGAACCTGATCCTGTATTTCCTGGAAAAACATTTTCCCGACAACGAGAACCTGGTTACTCCCATCGATCCGATCAGTACCCATATGGACCTGGAAGAGATGAAAAGGATCTTTGACGGGGATACGTACATAGAAGATTACAAAACACTTTCACAGAAAGTCAGGGCTTTCGGGGAAAACATACCTCCACTGATCAATGCCTACATGAACCTTTCCCCGTCAATGAAAACATTCGGAACAGTTCTGAATAACCATTTCGGGAAAGTCGAAGAAACGGCCATGATAATCACCATCAACGAGATCTACAAAGCCAAGGTAGAAAGGCACATTTCCACCTACGACCCGGCGGACCAGAAATAGAGGCAAAAAATCATTCAGTAGGCCCTGATATCTTTCCCCTCAATAAAGTTGATGAATGATGTAACGGCTACTTTATTCCCTCCGGGGGTGGGGTAATTGCCGGTAAAATACCAGTCTCCCCGATGGTCAGGGCATGCCTTGTGCAGATTTTCGATGCTTTGATAGACGATTTTAACCTGTGCATTCAGATTGCCTGATTTGAGAAGTTCCCCGATTTTTCGGGATATCTGATCCGCCGTAAAAGGTTTGTATATCTGCTTGACCACATTGACTGTTTTTTCCCTGGGTTTTTTTTGTTCCTCCAGGCATTGCTTATACACATCATTGATGACCGATTCCATTTTCTGCTCCCTGAGCAGTGCAATGGCTGCCCTGAATGCAATGAAATCAGACAATTTGGCCATATCGATCCCGTAACAATCGGGATAGCGGATCTGCGGACAGGATGACACCACCACGATTTGCCTGGGGCCCAGCCGGTCTAGTATCTTCAGTATACTTTCCCTCAGTGTTGTTCCCCGGACAATGGAATCATCAATAATGACCATATTGTCGATGCCTTTCCGGATGGTTCCGTAAGTAATATCATAAATATGGGCCACAAGATCCCCCCGGCCCTTATCCTGTGCAATGAACGTCCTGAGCTTGATGTCCTTGATGGCGATCTTTTCAACCCTGGGCCGCAGGGTTATGATTTCCCGCAGTTTCTCTTCCGGGATATCGCCCCTTGATTGTTTGATCTTTGTCATCTTTTCCCGGACCAGAACATCCTCGATCCCTTTCAGCATTCCGTAGAAAGCGGATTCCGCGGTATTGGGAATAAAAGAAAAAACGGTATTGGGTATGTCGTGATCAATTGCCTTGAGAATGACCGGGGTCAGCAACTCCCCGAGCATTTTTCTTTCCCTGTATATATCCTGGTCTCCGCCCCTGGAAAAATATATGCGTTCAAAGGAGCAGGATCTTCTCTCAAAAGGTTTTCTGACTTTTTCCATGGAAATCGTGCCGTTCTTCCTGATGATGACCGCATGTCCCGGATCTATTTCCCTGATGTCTTCGGCTTCCAGATCCATAACCGTTTGTATGGCCGGTCTTTCCGATGCCACCACGGCCACTTCTTCATCATGGTAATAATAACCCGGCCGGATCCCCCAGGGATCCCTGTAAACAAAAGCATCTCCATGTCCGATAAGTCCTGCAATGATGTATCCGCCATCCCATTTTTTGCTTGAATCCTTCAATATCCTGGCTATATCCAGTTTTTCCGAGATCAATGCGGATATTCCCCGGTTTTCGACTCCTTCTTTTTTGAACTTGTCAAAAAGACGCTGATTTTCCATGTCCAGAAAATGACCTACATTCTCAAGAACCGTGACCGTATCATTGAAATCCTTTGGATGCTGCCCCAGGTCGATCAGGATCCCGAACAGATCATCCACGTTGGTCAGGGTGAAATTGCCCGCCATAACCAGATTCCTTGATTTCCAGTTGTTTTGTCTCCAAACCGGATGAACCGTTTCCAGTTTGTTTTTGCCAAAGGTGCCATAACGCAAATGGCCCAGATACAGTTCTCCCACAAAGGGGAGATTCTGTTTGCACCATGCGGCATCATTCAACAATTCCGGTTTTCTTCGTTTGATCTTTTTGAAATTGGAATTGACCTTTTTGAAAACCTGGTCGATCGAGGAGTCATCGCAGGATCTTTGCCGGTGGAGATATTTTTTCCCCGGAGGAAGGTCAAAATTGATGCAAGCCAGTCCGGCACCGTCCTGTCCCCTGTTGTGTTGTTTTTCCATCAACAGGTACAGTTTGTTCAGACCGTACATCCAGGTTCCATATTTTAACTGATAGTATTCAAGCGGTTTCAACAACCTGACAATGGCCACACCACATTCGTGTTTTATCTTGTCACTCATTTTTGATAATCAACATTTATCCGGTCGTTGATGATGAAGGCATTGGGAAAATCCCTTTTCAGTTTTCCCAACAATTTGATAGCTTCGCTCTTTGTCCTGCAATCGCCTGCGTATAACTTGAAATAAGGCACATCGTACTCCATGTAGATCTCGATGTCTTCATATTTTTCGAGGAATCTGGCCCGCACTTCCCGTGCATTCTGTCTGGCTTTCTGTCCGGAATCCGAAAAAATCCTGATCCGGTAACCGGGGACTCCCCCTGCATCCTTATTGAGCTTTACATGCTTGCTAACCAGTTCGTAAAGTTTTTCATCCTGTGTGATCCTTACCCTGCCCTCTCCTGATCCTGTGTCTTCAAGCTCGAGGAAAATATTGTTTGGAGGCGGATTGCCCTCCCGGGACTGGCAATACAGGCTCACCTGAAAACATAAACTGCAAACTGAAAGAAGGAGCAGCATTCTGATCATCGGGTCCTGCTTTATGGAGTAAAATTAAATAAAATTTCCGGTTGATATGCATATCCGACAGCATTTCATAACCGAACGCATTTCAGTTCCAATATTTTTGTAAATTGTGCGCTGAAAGTCTGTATTCAACCATCAACATTCATGCCCATGCAGCGACATGCCCGATCCGTGCTATCCTTGCTTTTGTTCTTCTTCCTTAGCCTCGGCAGCAATGCGGTACAACCTTCCGGCATGGTTTTCGCAGAAAACCGGCTGGCCGCCAACCGGGTGTTTTATACGGAGGCAGAAACAACCAGTGCCCCGGAAAACCAACCACATTCTGCACAGCAGGAACATGCAGTCCATGAGGAAAACGGTGGGCACGGCGGGAACATGAATCCTTTGCTTTTTGTCATCATCGCGTTGATTATCGGTGCGGGGACAAGACACTGGCTCAGAAAAAGCCCCCTTCCCTACACAGTCACCCTGTTGCTCATCGGATTACTGCTGGGCGCAGCCCAGAGGCTCGGCTGGTTTACCTCCTGGCATATCGGATCCTTTACATTCAGTCTGGATTTTCTGGGAGATGTTATCCAGTGGGCCGGACACATCGATCCCCACCTGATCCTTTTCGTATTTTTGCCTACCTTGATCTTCGAGGCGGCCTTTGCCATGGATGTCCATACTTTTAAGAAAACTTTCACCAATGCTTTTCTCCTTGCCGTTCCCGGGATCATCACTGCATTACTGCTCACCGGCACCATTGTCATGAGCCTGAAATTTTCCGGAATCGGCTTTGCCAGATGGAGCTGGCCGCTGGCATTGCTTTTCGGCACGGTAATTTCAGCCACCGATCCGGTGGCCGTGGTTTCTTTGCTCAAGGAGCTGGGCACAAGCAAAAAACTGGGCACCCTTATCGAAGGAGAATCCTTGCTGAATGACGGAACAGCCATTGTCCTGTTCATGGTTTTTCTTGTGATCATTACCGGATCAGGAGATTCTGCTTCCCCGGCCATGGAATTTGTGCGGGTGGCATTGGGAGGAACGCTGGTCGGACTCATTTTCGGGTGGATTACCATTACATGGGTCAAAAAAGTACTGAACGATGCGCTGATCGAGATTACGGTGATCATTGCCGCCGCGTACCTGACTTTTTTCGTGGCTGAAAGCTTTTTGCATGTCTCGGGGGTACTCGGACTCGTGGCTCTGGGTTTGCTGATGGCCGGCATCGGGAAAACAAGGATAAGTCCCGAAGTGGAACATTTCCTTCATGAATTCTGGGAACTGGCGGCTTTCATCGCCAATACACTTATCTTTATTATTGTGGGTGTGGTCATCGCCAACCAGGCCAAAATATCCTACAACAACATCATCCTGCTATTGCTCATTTATGTGGGAATACACATTGTCAGAGCCCTGGTCATTTTACTGCTTTATCCCTTTATGCGGAAGGCGGGGTACGGACTCTCCCCCAAAAATGCCATGGTGCTCTGGTGGGGGGCACTGAGGGGAGCGATCGGACTTGCCCTTGCACTGATCGTATCCGCCGAACAAAGCATCGACCAGGGGATCCGGGATCAGTTCCTGTTCCTTACCGCCGGGATCGTTACCATGACCCTGCTGATCAATGCCACTACCATCCGTTTTTTGGTCGGCAAGCTGGGGCTGACCAAAATCGCACCCGCCAAAGCCCTTATGATGCTGTCGGCCAGAAAATTTCTCAGACAAAGCTCTGAAAACTCCATGAACAAGCTGAAGAGGGACCGGTTCCTGAGCCGTGCGAACTGGGAAACGGTCAGCAAATACCTGCCGGAAAAACCGGAAATAGATGAAAATCTGGAGCTTGGTGAATCCACCATAGCCGAAACCCGCCGAAGGATCCTGGAAAAAGAAAAGAGCAGCTACTGGAGTCAGTTCAGGGACGGACTTATCGGGGCACATTCGGTAAGAAAACTGACGGATGCATTGAATGAGATCATTGACAAAGGCGGAGAGATCTCACTGTCCCAAAGAAAAGACCTGGAACAGGAATGGAAAACCCCCGGGATCCTGGGCTGGATGCAAAGCCTTCCCTTTAACTGGATCCGGAAACTTGCCCGAAGCGTGTTCTTTGAGCGGCTGGCCACCGGATATGACTCGGCAAGAGGTTTTGTTTTTGCTCAGGAAGAAAACCTGAAACTCGTTGAGAACATGTTGATCAGCCAGAGCGATGAAGATGGGGAGATCAGTGAACATACCCTTGAGATCATCGAAAACGAGATCAATGAGAACAGGATTCACGGACTCACTTTCCTGAGGAACCTGCGCAATTCCTACCCGGAAATTTACAGTGCCATTGCCACCCGGCAGGCCATCCGCTCGGTGCTCAATTATGAAAAAAGGACACTGGACAGACTGTTGAACAAGGGGAGGATCGACATGGAAGAGGCTTCCAAAATGCACGCAAACATTGAAGTGAGGATGAAAAAGCTGATGGATTCACCTCCCAGGTTCGAGATACCCAAGCCCGTGGAACTGCTCAGGGAGATCAGCTGGCTGCAGGACCTGAAGAGCAAAACATTCACCGAGATCGTGGACTCTTTCCAGAACCGCGTATACTCGGTGGGCGATATGCTGCTCAGGGAACATGGAACGGCGGAGGGATTGTTTGTGATCGTCAGGGGACAGGTCAAAGTAACCATTGACAGCAAAATCATTGATTTACTGGGACCCGGAAGTGTGATCGGGGAAATGGCTGTGCTGACCGGACTCACCCGGACGGCAACGGTCACTGCAGAATCGCCCGTGACCGTCCTGTGGATGTCAACCCACAAGATGTGCCAGATCATAAAAAAGTCGGAGGAACTGGAACAACGCCTGTGGAAATTCGCCTGCACCCGGTTCGCTGAAAATCTCCTGAGCAGGGAAAAACCATACACCGACTGGAGGCAGGCCGAATTGAGGCAATGGCTGAGCCAGGGGGATATTGTAGTCCCCGACGAACAGGGAAAGATCAGCCTGAAGGGCAAGGTGGGCATCCTGCTGACCGGCACCGCAATATTGGATAACAAAACCAAACTTGCCGTCCCGGCAGTGCTTTCCCAGAAAGACTCCCTGGTTTTCAGCAAGGATGCAAGGGTATTTGTCAGAAAGATCAACTGACCCTGTCATGTTCGAACACCTCTTCTTCCATATATACAAATTCAGGAATTCCGTGAACGGACCTACCGGATTGCTGGCTTTGTTCATTGCCCTGGGGGCCGTCGCAGCCATCATCACCGATCACAACATCATTCCCGGGACGGCCGGTATACATGAAGACATGGCCTATCTTGGAGAGAACATCAACCGGCTGAAGTGGCATGTGTTTATCTGGCTGACCAATTCGATACTGATCATTTTGTTTTCAACCGCCATTCTGCTAACCCTGATGCCCCACAACAGGATTTTATCCTACTTTGTTTTTCCGGTTATTCTGGCCATCGGCCTTGTTTATCTTTTTTCCACCATTCTGGGATTCGGTCTGGTCAGCCAGGTAACCGACCACCTTGCAGGTCCCCATGAACAAAAAGAAATAGTCGCCCTGAATACACTGCCTTTGCTTTACCTCGGGCATTACACGAAACTGACGGCTTTAAGTTTATCCGGACTGGCGGCTGTGCTGGCCGGACTTTTCATCGGGATCTATGGGGTCATGCCCAGGATGCTCGGCTGGATGGCGGTGCTGGGCGGTTCATTGTATGCGGTTTATGGCTGGGTCAATCACGAAAGCCTGATCTTTACATTCGGGCGCCTTATGTTCATTTTGTCCCTTTTCTTTCTGGGCCTGTATCTCCTATTATCCGGATCCCGGAAAACCGGCCCCTGAACAGGCGGCCGGCTCATTCATTTTCCAGTGTTTCCAGTACTTCGTCAGTTATCTCAAGATTGTGGTAAACATTCTGTACGTCTTCATTTTCCTCAAATTCCTCAATGATCCTGAGGACCGGCAAAGCATCCTGAACGGGAAGGGTCTTGGTTTCCAGGGGGATTCTTCTCAAACCTGCATTCTCGGCCTCCAGACCCATTTCATCAATCTTTTTCTGGGCATTTCCAAAATCCTCATACGAGGTGGTGATAACAAATACATCATCTTCCATCTCAATCTCCTCGGCTCCCGCATCAATGATCTCCAGTTCGAAATCCTCCCGTTTCAGATCATCCGCCGGCACGGTCAGCACACCTTTGGTCTCGAACATGAAGGCCACGGAGCCGTTGGTGCCCAGACTCCCGCCTTTTTTATTAAAGGTGGAACGGATGCTGCTGACCGTACGGTTATGATTGTCGGTAAGGCATTCGATAAACAGGGCGATACCGTGAGGAGCATACCCTTCGAAACTCACTTCCTCAAGACCGGAAGGTTCCTTCTGGGCTTTGCTGATCGCACGCTCAATGTTCTCCCTGGGCATATTCACCCCTTTCGCATTGGCAACGGCCAGTCTGAGCCCCGGATTCATTTCGGGATCGGCGCCACCTTCTTTCACCGCTACCTGGATCTCTTTGGTCATTCTGCTAAAAAGCTTGGAACGCCTGGCATCCTGGGCGCTTTTTTTCCTTTTGATGGTTGACCATTTGCTGTGCCCTGACATTTTTCCCGGGTTGTTACAAATTCAAGCAGGTAAATTTACGAAAAGCTATTGTCTTTTTCCATCAACAAGACGTAACTTTGCCTTTTTCAGTTGCCAAAGGTGACCGGCAAGCACATCCTGACCATGAATAAACCAGGGACAATGCAGCATGGCAGGTTCTTCATCGAGACCTACGGATGCCAGATGAATATGGCCGACAGCGATATCGTTGTTTCCCTGCTTGAGGACCAGGGTTATGTATATACCTCAAAGCCGGGGGAAGCGGACCTGATCCTGATCAACAGCTGTTCGGTACGGGAAAAAGCCGAACAGCGGGTACGGAACAGACTCAGATTGCTCGGCCGGCTGAAACAGGAGAAAAAAAACATGCTGATCGGATTGATCGGTTGCATGGCCGAACGTCTTAAGGACAAACTGCTGGAAGAAGAAAAAACCGTTGACCTGGTCATCGGTCCTGATGCCTACCGCAACCTGCCGGATTTGCTGGTACAGGCATGGTCGGGTCAAAAGGCAGTCGATACCGTTCTATCCACCGGGGAGACTTATGCAGATATCACGCCGGTGAGAAAAAGGTCCGGTAAAGTCGCCGCGTTCGTTTCCATCATGCGGGGATGCGACAACTTTTGTTCATATTGTGTGGTGCCCTATACACGGGGCAGGGAAAGAAGCCGTGATCCGGAGACCATCACCGGAGAGATCCGCCGGCTCCATGATGACGGCTACCTGGAAGTTACCCTGCTGGGTCAGAATGTAAACTCCTACCACTGGGTTAAGAACGACGTTACATTGGATTTCCCCGCATTGCTGGGGAAGGTGGCCGGGATCTCATCTGACCTGAGGGTCAGATTTACCACTTCCCATCCGAAGGATCTTTCCGATCAGTTGCTGCACACCATGGCGGCACATGATAACATTTGCCGGCACATACACCTTCCCCTGCAATCAGGGAGCAATCCCGTCCTGAAAAGAATGATGAGAAAATATACCCGGGAATCCTATCTGGACAGGGTCAGGGCCATCCGGTCGATCTTGCCCGGGGGCAGTCTGACCACTGACATCATCGCCGGATTCTGCGGGGAAACCGAACGGGATCACAGGGAAACCATGGAGGTCATGGATCGGGTCGGGTATGATTTCGCGTATATGTTCAGGTATTCCGAGCGGCCCGGAACCATCGCGGCCGGAAAGTTCGCGAATGACGTGCCGGAAAAGGTAAAGATCCGCAGACTGAACGAGATCATTGCCCTTCAGGGCAGATTGTCAGAAAAAAGCAAAAAACAGGATTTGCATAAAACGTTTCAGGTCCTTGTGGAAGGGCCCTCCAAAAAATCTTCCCAATGGCTCTCGGGAAGAACTTCCCAGAACAAGGTGGTTGTATTTCCCGGAAAGGACCACCGGCCCGGAACCTATGTGAATGTCCGCATAACCGATTATACACAGGGCACCCTCATCGGTGAAACGGTCTCCTGAAAAAGTAATAATCCGGACACCTTTTCTGTTTTATTAATAAAGAGGGTAAACCATGAGAATGAACAAACCGATCGCATTCATGGCCGTGTTTCTGTTGTCTTTTATTTCCGTGAATGACAGTCCGCCGGAAAATGAAGAGGTGATCGAAAACCGGCTCGGTACTTTTCTGGATCAATATACGCCCCAGAAAGTATATCTTCACCTGGACAAATCATCCTACAGTCCGGGTGAACGAATCTGGTTCAGGGCGTACCTCCTGGATGCCCTGCATCATATTCCGGACACCGCAGAACAGAATCTTATCGTGGAAGTGATCAATTCTTTCGGACAAAGGGTCATGACCCGGCTGCTTCTTTCGGATGACGGAACGGCGCACGGGGATTTCCCGGTTGCCGATACCCTTCCCCAGGGTTTATATACCGTCAGGGCGTATACCGACTGGATGAGAAATTTCGGAAGCCAATATTTCATGTCCCGGGAAATCAACATCTGGAATCCCGGTTATTCATCGGAAGTCCGGGCCGAAACAAAATCGGCCGGGAAAAGACTCCGGAAAAAAAGCCGCCGAAAATCCAAAAAAATTGATGTGCAGTTTCTTCCGGAAGGAGGGAATATGCTGGCAGGATTCACCAACAGAATCGCTTTCAAAGCCATCAATGAGCTCGGACTGGGAATCGACATCCGGGGACAGGTCACCGACAGGAAAGGAAGGATGGTGGCAGAATTCGAAAGTGACCACCTGGGCATGGGTTCCTTCCGTTTCAAGCCGGCAGGCAACATGAAATACAAAGCCGTGGTGACAACACCGGATGGAAAAGAAAGAAAACTGACCTTCCCCGAAGCACAGGACCACGGGATACTGCTGACCGTGGATGTGCTGGACGATGATGATATCGCCATCACGGCAAAAGGGAACCCGGCGGGACAAAAGCTGTACCTTGTCATGCATACCCGGGGAACATCCATTTTCAACAGGGCGTTCCGCATCGAAAATAATTCAGCTTCCTTCCGTATCCCAAAATCCCGGTTTCCTACCGGGATCCTGCACATCACCATATTCAACGGCCAACTCTCCCCCCTGGCCGAAAGACTTGTTTTTATCGATCATCAGGATTACAACCGGGTCATTGCCCAAACCAGCAAAGAGGATTACCGTCCGCTGGAAAAAGTAAATCTCAGTCTGCGCGTAAGAGATCCGGAAGGCAATCCGGCATCTACCGCCCTTTCCCTGTCGGTGGCAAAACATGAGGGAAAAAGCACCGGGGATTTCAACGGTGGCATCCGCGGCAACCTGCTTCTCACCTCCGATCTGAAGGGCGGCATCCAGGATCCCGGTTATTATTTTGAAGATCATTCCCCGCAACGGCAAAAACATCTGGATGATCTGCTGATGACCCAGGGCTGGAGAAGGTTTACATGGGAACAGGTCCTTTTTGAAAGGAAGACGGATATCGAATACGAAAAGGTGGACGAGATCACCGTTTCCGGACGGGTGACCCGGCAGTTTTTCGATCTGCCCCTGAAAAACATTCCGGTGACCATGACCATCAAAAGCGGCTTCAATGACGTTTTCAGAACCACAAGCGATGATAAGGGCCGGTTTGCGTTCGGCATTTCCGGATACCATGATACGCTGCAGGTGGAAATCACCGCCCGCCAACCGAACGGCAAAAGGAACCTTTTAATCCATCTGGATAAAACCGCCCTTCCGGAGACACAGCGGTTGTATTCAAGCTATTCCCGGGACATGGTCATCAAAGGCCGGGGGAAATATACCGGTCCGGTCCCCGGTGAGGAGTCCGGCGAACCGGGGAAGCCGGACTTACACCGCCTTTACAGACAACCCGATGCGGTCATTATAGTGGATGAACGGTTCTCAAATTACCATTCCGTTTTTGAGATCCTCAAGGGGCGTGTTCCGGGTGTTCAGGTCAACGGAGATAATGTGGTCATCCGCGGACCCAGTTCCATTATGCTGAGTAACGAACCTTTGTATCTGATCGACAATGTCCCGGTAGATAAATCGGCGGTTTCCAGTCTGAACCCCATGGATATTGACAGGATAGAAATCCTGAAAGGTCCCGGTGCAGCCATATATGGCTCCCGCGGTGCGAACGGTGTCATATCCATCTATACACGCCGCGGACGGTTTGCAGAAAGAGGGGTTCTGGAATTCCTCATGCTCGCTTACCACCGGCCCCACGAATTCTATTCACCCCGGTACGGAACCGTCTATGATGAGCTCATCCCCGATAACAGGAATACACTGTACTGGGATCCGGATATTGAGATCCGGGAAAACGGCATGACCGATGTTGTTTTCTACACTTCGTCCTCAACAGGGAGGTTTCTTGTGGTGGCAGAAGGAATTTCTGCGAAAGGAAAAATCGCAACCGGAGAAACGGATTTCCTGGTGGAAAAAGCTCAGTAAAGCACCCCTTCCAGCTGTTTGGGCCGGGAAGAAGCAATCTCGAATGTCACATGAAGTTTCATCAAACGGATCAGTTCATAAACTTCAGGGGATACATCACTGATCTTGAATACGGTATTGTTCCTGGCCGCTTCATCGACCACGGACAGGATGGATTTGAAGCCCGAACTGTCGATGAATGATATGCCTTCAAAACTTAAAACTACCGTAGCAGCAGAACCGGCAACTTCCGACAGAAGCTGCGCATGAACCGATTCCGCGATCAATGTGTTCAACCTGTTCACCCTTTTGAAACGTATCAGGGTCTGATCCTTATCATGCTTAATATCCAACATAAATGAATATGGTGTTTGTTCAGGGTATGAAATTACGACGGTTTCATTTGCTATTCTTTATATCCATGTTAAATTTTCAACAATACTATGTCAAGTTATTAACGAAAGGGAAATCAAACCTGCTTCACCAGGCGGATATGAAGCTCATTTAACTGATCCCCGTCAAGGGCCGAAGGGGAATCTATCATCACATCACGCCCTGAATTGTTCTTCGGAAAAGCGATTACATCCCTGATGGAATCCAGGCCGGCAAAAAGCGAAACCCACCGGTCGAAACCGAAAGCAATCCCTCCGTGAGGCGGGGCACCGTAGCGGAAGGCATCCATTAGAAAACCAAATTTTTCACGTGCCTCTTCCCGGGTCAGGCCAAGATTCCTGAACATGGTCTGCTGCAATTGCTCATCATGGATCCTGATGGATCCTCCCCCGATCTCGACCCCGTTGATAACCAGGTCATATGCATTGGCCCTGACCTTGCCCGGGTCTTCTTCGAACAGGCGCAGGTCTTCTGTCCGTGGGGCGGTAAAAGGATGATGCATGGCATGATATCTTTCCTCTTCTTCATCCCATTCAAAGATCGGAAAATCAACGATCCACAGGGGTACATACGTTCCCGCCTTTCTCAATCCGAGCCGGCGGCCCATTTCAAGCCGCAGTTCTCCGAGTGCTTTCAGGGTTTTGCTTTTTTTCCCGGCAAGAACCAGCAAAAGGTCATTCTTTGCGGCACCCGTTTTATCCGCCCAGGCCCTGAATTCTTCTTCACCGAAAAATTTATCTGCTGAAGATTTATATGTTCCGTCAGACAGGCATTTCACATGGATGAGTCCGGCTGCCCCGATCTGCGGCCGGGTTACGAAATCTGTCAGCTCATCCAGCTGTTTTCTCGAATAACCCGCACATCCCGGTACAGAAATCCCGCCAACGTATTCTGACTGGTCAAACACCCGGAAACCTTTGTCCCTGGCTATCTCCGTGAGATCGCCGATCATCATGCCAAACCTGAGATCGGGTTTATCGGTCCCGTATTTTTCCATGGCCTGGTCATACGGCATTCTGATGAACTTCTTATCCACATCCTTGTCCAGTATGGTCTTAAACAAATGGGAGGCAAGACCTTCAATGGCTTCCAGTACATCGTCCCTTTCAACAAATGCCATTTCAACATCGATCTGGGTAAACTCCGGTTGCCTGTCTGCCCTGAGGTCTTCATCCCGGAAACATTTAACGATCTGGAAATACCGGTCGAATCCGGCCACCATCAGCAATTGCTTGAAAGTCTGGGGTGATTGTGGCAAAGCATAAAACTGATGTGGATTCATCCTGGACGGCACCACAAAATCCCTGGCTCCTTCAGGGGTGGATTTGATCAGGGTAGGGGTTTCCACTTCCAAAAATCCCCGGGAATCCATATATTTACGGGTTTCCTGGGCCATCCGGTGCCGCAACTCCAGGTTTTTCCTGACCACCCGCCTGCGCAGGTCCAGATAACGGTATTTCATCCGGAGGTCTTCACCTCCGTCCGTCTCATCTTCAATGGTAAAAGGCGGGACTTTGGCTTCATTCAGCACTTCCAGCTTGTCCACCATGATCTCGATATCGCCGGTGGGAAGATTCGGGTTCTTGCTGCTTCTGATGGAAACTTCCCCGGCAATGGAAATAACGAATTCACGCCCGAGCTTCCTCGCTTTCATGCACAAAGACCTGTTTATATCCATGTTGAACAGCAACTGAGTGATCCCGTACCGGTCCCTGAGGTCGACGAATGTCATTCCGCCCAGATCTCTGGATCGTTGCACCCAGCCACATAAACGGACTTTCTTACCGGCGTCACCGGCCCGTAACTCACCGCAATGATGGGTTCTGTACATTTTTGTAATTTTAACGATTCATGTATGTTGTAAAATTATTGCGAAAATAGCAAGAAAACCCGCTCGCCCATGAATTATCCCCTGTTTTCAGATGAGTATTTCATGCAGGAAGCCCTGAAAGAGGCCAGATCCGCATTTGAGGAAGATGAAATCCCCGTGGGTGCAGTGATTGTTTCCGGTAATACCCTGATCGCACGTACCCATAACCAGACCGAACGTCTTCAAGACGTCACCGCACATGCCGAGATACTGGCCATAACGGCAGCCTCCCAGTCCCTGGGAGCAAAGTACCTGACCGGATGCACAATGTATGTCACCCTCGAACCCTGCGTCATGTGTGCTTCTGCCATTAAATGGGCGCAGATCTCCCGCATAGTTTTCGGTGCAAAAGATCCGGGGAACGGATTCACGAACATCGTACAGAACATTGTAAATCCCGGCACAAAAGTCAGTTCGGGTATCCTGCACAAAGATTGTGCACAATTGCTGAAAGCGTTTTTTTCTGCAAAAAGATGAAATTCAAGCGGTGCTGATCACAAAGCCGGCTTTCTCAATATCTTCCCAGAAACCCGGATAGGATTTCTGAACCACCCCGGGACTCTCGATCCCGATTTCCTGCAACAGAGCCACAGGGGCAAATGCCATGGCCATTCTGTGGTCGTCATACGTTTTCAGGACGATGGGGCCGGTTTGTGCTTTTTGTCTTCGTCCATCCCATTCCATGATGTTCCCATCCTCCGAAACCGACAAATGAATGCCAAATTTCATCAGTTCCGTACCCAGGGCCCTGACCCGGTCGGTTTCCTTGATCTGCAAGCTTTTTGTGCCGGTAAAAGTGAAAGGGATGCCTTTCATGGCAGACAATACGGTAAAGGTTTGTACAAGATCAGGATTTCCGGTAAAATCAATTGAAATGGGCTTGAATTTCTGATAACGCTTTGAGATCAAAACGCCATTTTTTTTGAACACGGTCATCACGTTGAGGGCTGCCATCAACCTGGTCAATGCCGCGTCTCCCTGCAAGCTGTCTTTTTTCAGTCCGGGCAGAAATATCTTCGATGCATCGGCCAGACAGGCGATCTCATACCAGTAAGAAGCCGCGGTCCAGTCGGGTTCGGCTTCCATATTCACAGGACGGTATGACTGGGGCATTACAGTGATCAACCGCCCCTTCCGCTGATGCCGGATCCCCAGTTTTTCCATCAGTCCAAGGGTCAGGCCAATGTATGGCGAAGAAATGATCTTGTTTTCCAGGGTAAGTTCAAGGCCATTGACAGTAGCCGGTGCAATCATCAGCAAAGCACTTACGAACTGGCTGCTGATGCTGCTGTCAATGGACAAGATCCCTCCTCTGAGCTTTTTGCCCCGGATCACCAGGGGCGGGAATCCCTCTTTTTCCTGATATACAATGTCTGCACCCATATTTCTCAGGGCATCCACCAGTGGCCCGATGGGCCTCTGCTTCATCCTTTCCGAGCCGGTCAGCACCCAGCGGCCTTCCCGGGTTGCCAGGCAGGCTGCGAGAAATCGCATGGCGGTCCCTGCGTGCCCGACGTCTTTGACATGATCTGCGCTTTCCAGGGCTTGCTTCAACAGGACCGTGTCATCGCTTCCGGACAGGTTTCTGATCTTGAAAGTCCGCTTACACAAAGTCCGCATGATCAGGAGTCTGTTGCATATGCTCTTGGAAGGCGGCAAAATGATTTCTGTTGAAATTTTCTTATTTTTGCACCTCAACCGGTAAACCATGTTCCTGTATGTTTCAATTCGCTTTCAAATGTATTAATTTTCTTTCCTTTCAAAATCATGATCTCATTTGAAAATACCGAAATAGCCTTTAAAATCAAAAATGACCGGGAACTCCGCAAAGCCCATTATCTTTTCAAGGCCATTTCCAGCCCCTCCCTGGTCAGGTTGGGATCAATTCTTTCAAACTTTGCCATAACAACCGGGGTCCCCATCAACTGGATCGTTAAGCCGACCATATACAGTCATTTCTGCGGGGGCGAAACCATCGAAGAATGCCTGCCGGTTGTCCGGAAACTGGCAAAACACAATGTCAAATCGATATTGGATTATTCCGTGGAAGGAAAAGAAAAAGACGATGTGATCGAAGAAGCCCTGGAAGAAACCCTGAGGACCATTGAGAATGCAGCCGCAAACAGGGAAATGATCCCTTTTACTGTTTTTAAGCCCACCGCCTTTGGCAGGGAAGAGATACTGGAAAAATCAAGCACGGGGGAAATCCTCACCGAAGAGGAAAACAAAGAGGCGGAAAAGTTCGTGAACAGGGTGCGAAGATTGTTTGGGAAAGCGGCCGAACTGGATGTACCCATCATGATCGATGCGGAAGACAGTTATTTCCAGAAATTCATTGATGAGATCACGCTGAGTTTCATGGAAAAGTACAACAGGAAAAGGGCCATCGTCTATAATACATACCAGATGTACCGCCGGGACCGGCTCGAAAAGCTTGAACAGGATTACAGGGCTGCCAGGGAAAAGAATTTCATCATCGGTGCCAAATTTGTACGGGGAGCCTATATGGAAAAAGAAAGGGAAAGAGCGGAACGGGTGGGATACCCCTCGCCCATCCACCCGGACAAGGAACATACCGACAGGGACTACAATGCAGCCCTGAAATACACCGTTGAAAGAATCGACCGGTTTGCCATTTTTAACGGCACCCACAATGAGGAAAGTTCCCGATATCTGGTCGAACTGATGGAGGAACACAACATTGCAAAAAATGATCCCAGGTGCTATTTTTCCCAGCTGTACGGCATGAGCGACCACATCAGTTTCAATCTTGCGCATAACGGACTGAATGTTGCCAAGTACCTGCCATACGGCCCGGTGAAAACGGTCATTCCCTATCTCATCAGAAGAACCGAGGAAAATACTTCCGTTGCAGGACAAACCAGCAGGGAAATGATGTTGATTTCCAGGGAATGGAAACGAAGAAAAAAATCTGCCCGAAAATGAAATTTGACAACCAGAAAAAAGCCATCCGTGTTTCCCTGAACCGGATGTTCATCGCCATCATCTTTACCATCCTGATCATCGTTGTGCTGGTCAGCGGTTGGTTCGACAAACAATTACTGGGTCTTGAAAAGGGCCGGATTGCCCTGATCGTTCTGGGAGTCTATGTTTTGATCAATATCTATAAATATCTGCTCGACCTCAATTATATTTTTTACAGTGATGATACAGACAAGATCGTGATCCGTTACTACCCCCTCAGGCCATTTTCAACCAGGAAACGGAAATCGATCGAGATCCCAAAACAGTTATTTGTCCGGTTCAGGATTAAAAGCATGTTTTTCGGACAGAAGAAAAAACTGATCCTTTACCAGGCCATTAAGAATACTGTTGCCAAATATCCGCCCATCAGCATTTCCTCCCTGAACTCCGAAGAACTGCAAAAGCTCACGGATTCCCTGACTGCTCACTCCAGGAAATAAATCTTCCCTTTTGGTGGCTGATTGAACGGCGGATCCTGCATAGATGGAAAAACTGCAGCGGCATGGATTTGTCCGACCGTGATTCGAAGTACAAGATAGCCATCAGCCTTCTGCCTGGCATCGGAAGCATTCTGGCCCGGAGGATCATTGAACATACAGGGAGTGCAGAAGGGATATTTCATGAAAAAAGGCCAACCCTGGAAAAGATCCCCGGGATCGGCACCAAACTGGCACGGGTTGCACGGCAACCGGGTATCCTTGAAAAAGCCGAAAAAGAGCTGGAATTCATGCGAAAGTACCGGATACGGGGCTATTTTTACCTGGACGAAGATTATCCTTTCAGGCTGAAGAACTGTGCCGATGGTCCGGTGGTACTTTATGTCAAAGGGAACAGCGGACCGGACCATCCCAGAATGATCAGCATTGTGGGTACCCGGAGTGCAACCACATACGGATTAACCGTATGCCAGCAATTCATACGGGAACTTGCCGAAAGGGGTCACAGGCTGGTAGTGGTGAGCGGACTCGCTTACGGGATCGATGTGTGTGCCCACCGGTCTGCATTGAAAAACGGTTTTCCGACATTGGCCGTGATGGGGCACGGACTCTCAACGGTATACCCTTCCCAGCATCTTCAGGTGGCCAGAAAAATCGCCAGACAGGGGGCACTGGTGACCGATTTTCCGGGAGATGCCCGACCGGAAAGGAACAACTTCATCAAGCGGAACAGAATCATCGCCGGACTTACCGATGCAACCATCATCATTGAATCGGCCCTGAAGGGAGGTGCGCTGATCACAGCGGACATTGCCGGATCCTACAACAGGGATGTGTTTTGTTTTCCGGGAAGAACCCATGATGCATATTCATCCGGATGCAACTGGCTGATCAAAACCAACAGGGCTTCCCTGATCGAAAATGCATCTGACCTTGAATACATGATGGGATGGGATGCAGGACCGGATGACAGGAAAAACCTGCAAAAAGCACTTCTTCCCGAACTGGAGGAAGAAGAAAAAAAACTGCTGGATATACTCGGGAAAGGGGATGACATGAACATGGATACGATCTGCCGGCAAACCGGATTGCCTGTGAACAAGATATCTTCCCTCCTGCTGAACCTGGAATTCAAGGGCCTGATCAGCAGTCTGCCCGGCAATATTTACCGCATCTGCATCCGGTAAATTTTCCCTCTCTTTTCAACCGGTGGTTTATCAACCTATTTTTGATGAAGGTTTTACAATACAGAAATTTATTCTAAGTTTGCCTTTAGCATTTTTTTCAAATAAAAATCCTTTTCCTTATGCAATCCCAGATAGAAGATTTCATGCAAGGTATCCGGGCCAATAACCCGGCCGAACCGGAATTTCACCAGGCCGCCCGGGAGGTGGCCGAATCCCTGGTTCCCTTCATTGAAAAAAACCTCAAATATAAATATGCCAGGATCCTTGAACGCATCGCTGAACCTGAGCGGGTGGTCATCTTCCGGGTCCCCTGGCTGAACGACAAAGGCGAAATTGAGATCAACCGCGGATTCCGGATCGAGATGAACAGCGCTATCGGTCCGTATAAAGGCGGACTCCGGTTTCATCCTACCGTGAACCTGGGTATCCTTAAATTCCTGGCTTTTGAGCAGGTCTTCAAGAACAGTCTGACCACCCTGCCCATGGGTGGCGGGAAAGGAGGATCCGATTTTGATCCCAAAGGGAAATCAGAGAACGAAGTGATGAAATTCTGCCAGAGTTTCATGACCGAATTGTGCAGGCATATCGGGCCTTATACGGATGTGCCGGCCGGGGATATCGGTGTGGGCGGAAGGGAGATCGGCTTTTTGTTTGGACAATACAAAAGGATCCGCAATGAATTTACCGGGGTACTGACCGGAAAAGGGCTGGAATGGGGAGGCAGTCTGATCCGGCCCGAAGCCACCGGGTACGGATCGGTATATTTCGCCCAGGAAATGCTGAAAACCAGGGGTGAATCACTGAAAGGCAAGGTTGTTCTGGTATCCGGTTCCGGAAATGTGGCACAATTCACCGTACAAAAGATCAACCAGTTGGGAGGGAAAGTGGTCACCCTTTCGGACTCCAACGGAACAATATATGATCCCGGGGGCATAAACGATGAAAAACTGGCCTGGGTCATGGATTTGAAAAACCTTCGCAGGGGCAGGATCAGTGAATATGCAGATAAATTCAAATGTGAATATCTTGAAGGGAAAAGACCCTGGGAAATTACATGTGATGCCGCTTTTCCCAGCGCCACAGAGAACGAGATCGACCGGGACGACGCCCGGAAACTTTTAAAGAACGGATGCAACGTGGTTTGTGAAGGGGCCAACATGCCATGTACCGCGGAAGCAGTTGACCTCTTTTTGGAGGCAGGGATCCTTTATGGGCCGGGGAAAGCAGCCAATGCAGGGGGTGTTGCGGTAAGCGGACTCGAAATGACACAAAACGCGATGAGGCTGCCCTGGAACAGGGATGAGGTTGACAGCCGTTTACAGCAGATCATGAGAAACATCCATGAAACCTGCCTTCATTTCGGAAAGCAGGAGAACGGACCGGTCAATTATGTCAGGGGGGCCAATATAGGAGGGTTCGTCAAGGTTGCCAATGCGATGATGGCTCAAGGAGCAGTATAGCATGCTGATCGATACACACACCCATCTTTTTCTTCCTGAATTCGCCCATGACCTGGACCAGGTCATGGAACGAACCGTCAAAAACGGAATCAAAACCTGCCTTTGTCCCAACATCGACAGCAGCACGACCCCTGCCCTGCTGGCATTGACAGACAAATATCCGGGGGTCTGTTATCCCATGATGGGGCTCCATCCCAATTCGGTTACAGAAAATTACCCCCGGGAACTGGAAATGGTCAGGTCCTGGCTGAGCAGGAGAAAATTCCACGCCATCGGGGAAACCGGCATCGATCTTTACCGGAGCCGGAGCAAAGAAAAGGAACAAACAGAGGCATTCAGGGAACAAGCGATCCTGTCCGCCCAAACCGGATTGCCATTGGTGATCCATGTCAGGAACTCTTTCAGGGAAGTTATGGCTGTCCTCAGGGAGTTAAAAGGACTTCAAATCCGGGGGGTTTTTCACAGTTTCACGGGTACACCCGGGGAGGCCAGGCAGATCATAGAAATGGGGTTTATGATCGGGATCAACGGGATCGTCACATTCAGGAATTCCGGACTGGACAGGGTTGTGGAAAAGACAGATCCCCAACATATCCTGCTTGAAACAGATGCACCTTACCTGGCTCCCCATCCCCACAGGGGCAAACGGAATGAAAGCGGATATCTGATCCATACGGCAGAAAAGGTAGCAGCGATATATGGATTGAGCCTGGAAGAAATTGCACGGATCACGACCGTCAATGCAAAAAAAATATTCAGGATCGATGAAGAATAGGGACACGGCCATATTGATCATTTATACCGGCGGCACCATCGGAATGATCTCCGAAAACAAAGAATATTCCCCGGCCCCACTGGATTCGTATGAAGTCATGAGATATGTACCCGAATTAAAAAAGTCCGGTTATGATATTTCCGTAACCTCTTTCGGTTCCCCGGTGGATTCATCGGAGATCAATCCGGACCACTGGACCGGATTAGCCGGCATAATTGAAGAAAATTACGAAAGATTTGACGGATTTGTGATCCTGCATGGAACCGATACCATGGCCTATTCTGCATCGGCCCTCAGTTTTTTGCTCGAAAATCTGGGAAAACCGGTAATATTCACCGGGTCACAGATTCCCATAAGCACCTTGCGGACCGATGCAAAGGAAAATCTTATCTCATCGATCGAGATCGCCGCGGCCCGAAAAAACCAAAAACCGGTTGTTCCGGAAGTGTGCATTTATTTTGAGTTCAAGCTGTACCGGGGGAACCGCACCACAAAATACAACGCAGAAAATTTCAATGCTTTTGTTTCGGGCAATTATCCTCCCCTTGCTGAATCCGGGATCAGGATCAGGTACAATTCCGAATACATCCTGTATCCACGGGACAACCGAAAATTCAAAGCATACAAAGAACTCTGCAACCAGATCTCCATACTCAAGATTTTCCCCGGCATCGGGAAAGAGGCTGTACATGCCGTTCTCCGTACCAGGAATCTGAGGGGCCTGATCATTGAGACTTTTGGCGCCGGAAACGCACCAACCAGCCCCTGGCTGGGTGAAGAACTGAAAAAAACAGATGAGCAGGGGATTATCATGCTGAATGTAACCCAGTGCAACCAGGGAAAAGTGGAGATGGGACGCTATAAAACCAGCCAACAACTCATCAGGGCCGGGGTGATCAGCGGCCATGACATCACCACCGAAGCAGCCGTCACCAAAATGATGTATCTCCTGGGCCGGGAATTTGCCGTTGAAAAAACCAAACAGCTTTTAAATAAACCCATTAGGGGTGAAATTACTTGATGATCATGCAGGTTTTGATTTTTTTTTGTAATTTGGCGCACCAAAATTTTGTCAGGAGAGGTGGCCGAGTGGCTGAAGGCGCACGCTTGGAAAGCGTGTATTCCGTGTGAAACGGAATCGAGGGTTCGAATCCCTCTCTCTCCGCGTTGAAAAAATAATGAATGTTTCACATATTTTTTTAATTTTACGAAAATTCCAAACAATTTTTAAATTAAAACGCTAAATTCATTTGTTAATCAAATTTTTAATCATGAAAAAATTATTTGCATCTCTTGCAGTATTCGGGATATTTTTTCTGGGAATATCAGGTCCCGTTTCGGCACAGGAGGAGGAAGCCCGGGACACCCAGGCCGTTGAAATGGCTGATACGGTTGCGGCGCCTGAAGGTGAAACCGCTGCCGGAGAAGAGGAAGAGGTCGCTGAAGAAGCATTGTCACTGCACAAACAGGTTAAGACCAAATTCATTGAAGGCGGTGCCACTTTCATGGGTTTTGTGCTTCTGACCCTGATTTTCGGCCTTGCCCTGGCCATCGAGAGGATCATTTATCTGAACCTCGCCACAACCAACACCAGCAAACTTCTCAAGAAAGTAGAAGAGGCACTTGATTCAGGTGGTGTCGAAGCGGCCAAGGAAATATGCCGGGACACAAAGGGTCCGGTAGCCAGTATTTTCTACCAGGGGCTTGACAGGGCCGATGAAGGCATTGAAGTTGTGGAGAAATCGGTGATTTCTTACGGGAGTGTACAAATGGGTCTTTTGGAGAAAGGCCTTTCCTGGATACAGCTTTTCATCTCCATCGCCCCGATGCTTGGTTTTATGGGAACGGTTATCGGTATGATCGATGCTTTCGATTCCATCCAGATCGCGGGTGATGTTTCCCCGCAGCTGGTTGCAAGGGGTATCAAGGTGGCCCTGATCACCACTGTTTCGGGTCTGATCGTTGCCATCATCCTGCAGATCTTCTACAATTATATTGTGGCCAAGATCGACAGCATTGTCAACAATATGGAAGATTCTTCCATCTCACTCATCGACCTGCTCGTAAAGCATAACCTTAAAAAACAATAACCCATGACGTTACATAAAATCACCAGAATATTGCAGTATCTCATTATGGTGGTTTCCGTTGTTCTGGTCGGGATGTTCTACTTCGGTGGCTTTGTTAAGGGAACACAGGGAACACCGGCAGAAGAACCGGTCATCACGGAAACCATCCTTACCTGGGCCTATATCCTTTTTGGCATTGCCGCTCTTGTATCCGTTGTTTTCCCGCTGATATACATCATTATTCATCCAAAAAATGCAACCAAATCACTGATCCTACTGGGCATTGCCGCCATACTGATTTTTGTTGCATATCAACTGGCATCGGGCCAGGTAATGAACATCACTGGATACAAAGGCCCGGATAACGTGCCTTCTACCCTGAAAAATGTGGGGACCGGTCTGATATTTATGTATATTCTGGCCGGACTGGCGATCCTTTCCATATTGTATACCGAGATCGCAAAGATTTTCAAATAAAATACATGGAATAAGGCATAATCCATATGCCTTATTCCCCGTTCATATTTTGTAATCAAACATTGAACCCATGGCAAAAAGAGAAATACAAGAGATCAACGCAGGTTCCATGGCGGATATCGCTTTTCTGTTGCTGATCTTCTTTCTGGTGGCCACCACCATGGATATCGACACGGGTATCTCCCGGTTACTCCCCCCCATGCCTGAGGAGGAGCAACAAGAGGACGACACCCAGATCAAGGAAAGGAATGTTTTTGTGGTGCTGATCAACAAAAATGACCAGTTATTCGTGGAAAAAGAAGTGGTGGAGGTCGATCAGCTCAAGGACCTCACCAAGGAATTCATCACCAATCCGGAGAACCGGGCGGACCTTTCCGAGAAAAGGACCATCAATGTACCGTATTTCGGAGATATGGAGGTATCCAAGGGGGTCATTTCCCTGCAGAACGATATCGGAACAACCTATGGAAAGTATATTGAGGTTCAGGATGAACTGGCCGCTGCCGTTAATGAACTGAGGAATGAATTGTGCATGCAGCGGTTCGGACGCAAATATGAAGACCTTGATCCCCTGAAACCTACCGAGAAGGAAATCATTGATGCAGTCAAAGATGTATATCCCATGGCCATTTCAGAAGCCGAACCTAAAAAAATCGGAGGAGACTAATCATGGCAAAATTTAAAAAATCCAGAGGAAAAGGTGTAAAAGCGATCAACACGGCATCTCTGCCTGACATTGTTTTCATGCTGTTGTTTTTCTTTATGGTTACCACGGTGATGCGTGAGACCAATTTGAAGGTAACCATCCTTGTTCCCAATGCCAGCGAGATCAAGAAGCTTGAGAAAAAATCCCTGGTTAGCTTCATATACATCGGCAAACCCCACACGAATCTGCAGAAGCTGTATGGTTCCGAACCCAGGATACAGCTTAATGACCGTTTTGCCACTACGGATGATATCCGGGATTTCATTTCCAGTGAACGCGATGCCATGAACGAGAATAACCAGAAGACGATGACCGTCTCGCTGAAGATCGATCAAAATGTAAAAATGGGCATCGTGACCGATGTGAAAATGGAACTTCGCAAGGCAAGTGCATTGAAAATCAATTATTCATCCAGAAAAGAATACGAAGATCCCAGATTGCAGCTGTAAATAATTTTTTCATATATCAACAAAAAGGCTGTCTCAAACGGGGCAGCCTTTTATTTTTCCGGTATGGACTAAAACGGTACTTATTTAATCAATACCTATGAATAATACAGGCGGCCGTCTGAGGCGGCCTCTTTTTTATTATTCATTGATGCCTTTGATGCTGTAATAGATCCCGAAAAAAGAAACCACCAGGGTAATGAAATAGAACATCAGGCTGAGGGCAATGGAAATGTCAGGGTCGAGCCCCAGGGATTTCGATCCGAAAAGAAAGGTCAGTTCCCGCAGACCGGCTCCCCCGATACTGACCGGGACCATGGCCACCAGGGAAGAAACCAGAAACAACAGAAGATACCCCGTGAAATTCCCGGTGTGGCCCAGGGCAGTGAGGATCACCAGTGCACACAACACCTGGCTTCCCTGCACGGCAAGTGAATGAAGGTTGAACAGAATGAATATTTTTTTGAAATGATTGAAAAATTTCCGGACCACCAGATAAAACACGATCAACGAAACCGGCACCAGCAACCAGATGACTTTCCATAAGGGGACAGACTGTGCGGAAGGAAGGGTATATGCAAATATGACGGCCAGAATAACCAGGGCCTGCACCCCGCTGATGCGGTCGATCAGGAGCGACCAGAAAATCCTGGAAGTTTTTACCCGGTATTTCCTGTTCAGCAGATATATCTTGTATCCGTCCCCCCCCACCCCTCCCGGGAAGAACAGATTGTAAAACATGCCCAGCAGATACAGTTTCAGGTTGTAACGGTTTGAAAGTTCCATCCCTGCTGCACCCAGGAAATGCTTCAGGCGAAAAGCGGCGATCAGTTTTGAAGCGCCAAACAGGAGCAGGGCCACGATCAGCAGGGATACATCCGACCGCTTCCAGGTGATCCATAACTCCTGCAGATCGATCCTGGCAAGCACAAAACAAAGGGCACCCGCAGAAACAGCGATCTTCAGGATCGTCCGGGCCACATGCTTATACCTGTTCTTCACCTCTGGTGATCCTTTTTACCTTATATGGTCTTTTCTGCTGGGATTCATAATAAGTCCTCATCTGCAGTTCGGCAACAATCCCGATGGTCACCAGCTGGATGCCGGCAATGATCAGCAGTATGCCAAGCAGCAAAAGAGGTTTACCCCATATGTCCCTGCCCATGAATTTCAGGACCAGCATATATACATTGATCAGCACGCCGATCAGGAATATGACCAGACCGGTGGTCCCGAAAATATGCATGGGGCGCTGAAGGTATTTCTTCAGGAAAAGCATCAGCAAAAGGTCGCTGATCACCCTGAATGTGCGGCCCAACCCGTATTTCGAACGTCCATGCACACGTGCATGGTGCCTGACCTCCACCTGGGTTATGGTGGCTCCGTCCAGACTGGCCAGCACCGGAATAAACCGGTGAAGTTCCCCGTACAGGCCCAGGTCCTTGGCGATCTCCTGACGGAAGACCTTGAGCGTACAACCGTAGTCCCGGATCTTTACATGTGTGGTCCTGCGGATGATCGCATTTGCGATCCGGCTGGGAATCTTGCGAAGAAAGATGCCGTCTTTCCGGTTGCTGCGAATCCCCGCCACCAGGTCCCAGCCACCTTTTCCCGCCAGATTAAGCATCCTGGGGATGTCCGCGGGATCGTTCTGAAGGTCTCCGTCAAGGGTCACTACATATTCCCCGCCGGCCAGTTCGATCCCTGCAGCCAGCGCAGAACTTTGTCCGTAATTTTTCTTCAGTTCCGCCAGGACGATGTTGGGATCGTGCAGTGATTTTATCTCATCCGCAGTGCCGTCCGTCGAACCATCATCCACATAGATCAGTTCGTAATCATACCCTGAAAGCTCTTCACGGACCATCTCCACCAAGGGTTTGATGTTCTCCTTTTCGTTGTAAACACAAATGACCAGGGATAATTTTTTCATCTTCGTAAAAATAGGAATAATTTAATGAGAATGTTAACTTTACTTCTTTAATCATTGATACAGATCAATCAAGTACCATCCCTCCATGGAGGAATATCCCGAAGATGTTTGGAAACCACTGGAAGCGGCCCCTTTTTACCCTTTTGCCAGCTCCCGATCCCCGGAACAGCTGGCCAGGGACATGCGGGAATTCATTTCCGACACCACCGGTCCGCCTTTTTTCCTTTATTTCTGTACATTCGAACCCCATCATCCCTTTAAACGCGAAGGATCCGACACCATACATCCCGAAGAGGTCATTGTCCCTTCCCATCTGCCTGATCTCCCCGGGATCCGGGAAAATCTGGCCAAATATTACATGTCAGCACAACGGGCCGACAAAGGGATGGCCGAACTGATCCGGATCCTCAGGGAAACAGGCCAGTGGGACAACACGGTGATCCTTTATACCTCAGACAACGGCAGGCCTTTCCGGGGTGCCAAGACCAACCTGTATGACGCAGGTATCAGAATGCCTTTTGTCTTCAGGGATCCCTGGCAGGAAGAAAAGGGCATCACCACCGATGCCATGGTCAATTTCGCGGACATCACACCGACCCTGCTGGATTTTACCGGAATTGACCCTGGACCTTACGGTATGCACGGACGCTCGTTCAGGAGTCAGCTGGGCCTGGAAAACGACCCGGACGAAATAAACAACCTGGCATACAGGGAAGAATACAGGGACCTGGTCCGGCAATACAAAAAAAGGATCGACCGGTTCCGGGAACGGACCGGCGATCTCTGGAAGCTATACCAGGACTATGAAAAAGTGGATGAACTGTTCGAATGAACCGGCAAGGCCAAACCATGAGCAATAAAAACTCGGATAAGCTTTCCGCTGAAAAACCGGGGCAACTATTCCCCGTGGTGATTTTCCTGATCGCAGGAATGTTTCTTGCCGGCTGTACATATGATACGGACGGACAACACATCTGTCCGGTTGATCTCCGTTGTGAATACCTGAAAAATCCTCTGGGTGTAGATACTTTTCTGCCCCGGCTGAGCTGGAAAACAAATGTGTCCAAAGAACTTCACCCATTCCGGCAATCTGCCTACCGGATCGTGGCTTCAACATCTGAGGACAAACTGGACCTGGAAGACTTCGATGCATGGGATACCGGCAAACAGGAAAGCAACAAACAGCATCTGGTTCCCTGGAACGGCATAAACCTCGCCGCAGGCGACCCGATCTTCTGGAAAATACGGGTCTGGGATCAGAAGGGGAATCCATCTGCATGGAGCCGACCCGGCACATTTACCATGGGCCCCATGTGCGAGCAAGACTGGACCGGAGACTGGATCGGATACCCATACCCGGACGGGGAAACGGAAGATACCACGGTCCTGTTCAGGAAAGAATTCACAGTAGATAATACGTCCCTTCGGTCGGTACTGCACATAGTGGTGGACGGAATACACGAACTGTATGTAAACGGAGAAAGATGTGGCCACCGGGTTCTTTCCCCCATGCTGAGTTCCAAATCCAGGCTCCGCTATGTAAGTTATGACATCACATCCCTTCTGAAAAAGGAATTAAATTCCATTGGCGTGGCTCTTAGTCCGGGCTACTTCCGCCAGGACAAACAGCGGCATGTAACCGGGAACCGGGAATCATTCGAACCTTTGTTCCGGCTACAATTGCGATTGGAGGGCCAGCCGGTCCTGTCCAGTGACAATACCTGGCTGTGCACTCCCGGCAACAGCAGTATCTGCAACAATGATCCCCGGCTGGTGGCCGGTCAGTGGTGGATGTGTTCTTTCGGCGGGGAATGGATCGATGCAGGTAAAAAGGATAACTCTACTTTATTCAGCGAACGGGTCAGTGACCGGTGGAAACCGGTTGAAATCAAATCCGCTCCCGGTAAAACGGTCACTTCGGAAATGGCCGAACCCGACAGGATTCATACAGTACTGGAACCGGTATCGGTCAAAGAAGCGGAATATAAAGGAAGAAAAGCCTGGCGGATTGATTTTGGCCGGAACTTTACCGGTTTTCTGGATTTGGAAATTGAGGGAGTTCCCGGATCCATCATTGAGATCATGAGCTCCGACATGAAGGACCGTATATTGCTGTACGGCCAGAAAAGCAGGCTTACCCTTAATCAGTCGGGCAAGGGGCATTTCAAGCACCGGTTCAATTTCTGCGCGGGACGCTATCTCACCCTGTCCGGTGCATTGAACAAACCCGAACCATCTTGCATACGGGCATTGGCGGTCAGCAACGACAGGAAGCAAACCGGGCATTTCAAATGCTCGGACAGTCTGCTTAACCAGATATTCGAAACCGATCTGTGGACTTACCTGTCCAACACCTTCAACTGCATTACAGTGGATTGCCCGCACAGGGAAAGGCGGGGTTACGGAATGGAAGGCGGCATGGCCAACATCATGGTCGGACTCAATGCTTTTGAGTCAGGCGGATTTTTCACCAAATGGCTGGAAGACTGGCGGGACGTTCAGCATGATAACGGATATTTTCCCCATTGTGCTCCCCGGGATGATGCAGGGGGTGGGCCACTATGGAGCTCCGCACCGGTATTTCTCGCCTGGCATGCGTATCTGCATTACAGGGATAAGCGGTTGCTGGAAAAGACATGGCCGGCCATCCGGAATTGGCTGGAATTCCTGCATTCCCGGCTGGAAAACGGTGTTTTGCCCTTCTATGAACCCAGAACAGGGGTCAGGGGACTGGGAGACTGGGCCCGTCCTCATCCGGGTAAATTCCCCGCACCGGATGTTCCCCTGGAAGAAGTGGGCAAACGTTACGAACCGGGGCCTTCTGAAGCAGCCAGACATTACAATAATTGCGCCTATGCCTGGAACCTGCAACTGGCCATACGGGAAGCTGAAACACTCGGAAAAACAGAGGATGCCGGACTTTACCGGGAAAGACTCCGGGCACTGAGAAAAGCCGTTCACCGGAAATACTATAATCCGCAAAAAAAGGTGTATCTGGACACCGACCAGATGCGTCAGGCATTCCCTCTGTTTACCGGCATTCCGCCGGACAGCCTCCGGGATGACGTGCTTGAAAGTTTTCTGAAAGACATCACGGGAGAACATCCATATTTTGATACGGGAAACGCCACTCCTCTACTGATCAAGATACTCACCGGTTTACTTGAACGCCAGGATCTTGTATTCCATATCCTCCTCCGGGAAGAATATCCGGGTTACGCCAACCTGCTGAAAAACGGAGCCACCACCTGGCCTGAGTACTGGGATTTCCACAAAAGCCAGATCCACACAACCTATACCGGCATCACGGCCTGGTTTATAAACGGACTGGGGGGTATCCGTCCCGATCCGGAAAACCCTGGTTTTCAGCTATTTCTGATCAAACCCTATTTTGCACCCGGACTCGACCGGGCAGAAACCTCACATGAGTCGGTTTACGGAAAGATCATTTCCGAATGGCATCGTCAGGATGGCAAAATGCAATTTTCGTTCGCTGTACCGGCCAATTCAACGGCCCGAATAACTGTCCCGTTTCGGTCCGCGCAGATCAAACAGATACAGGGACCATCAGGCCATCAGGTAAAATGGGAACAAACCGGTAAAAGTATCTCGGAATGTTCCCTGCCATCAGGTTATTATTCCTTCACCACAGATTCATAAAGTCTTTCACCCGGGTATTGCCCGCAACCAGCTCCGGTATGAAGTGCCTGGATACCCGGCGGTGGCAAAATCACACAGTATGATCTTCATATCCCCGGCAGTTGGTATTTCCATCAGCATCCAGGGCCTGAACAATCCCGAACCGTATTCCCCGGCTTCCTGAGGCAGCAAATCCGCCTGGGAAAGTTTTTCCACATCCGGCAGGGGCAGAGGTACCCGGTGAGAAGGAATATACCCGTGCAGGGGATATGATTCCCGGATGCCAGGATTGAAACGGGGATCGAATGCAAAAAGACAGGGACCCCTGTATATGGAAACATGTCCCTTGAGTCGTCTTCCTCCCTCAATGTGACGGATGCTCATATCCAGTTCAAGTTGGATCCGGTCTTCTTCATTCCACACACGCTCCAGTTTCAGGTAGCTCCCCGGAGAAACATCCCGCACAGGTTCTCCGTTTACCGTAACCGTGGTATTTTTCGACTATCCGGGAATCCTGAGCCAGAGGGGAAATGTTTTTCCTTCCACCCCTTTGAGTCCGGCCTCCAGAAAATTACCTCCTTCCTTCAGGTCAACCAGTATTTCATCGGTCATTTTCAGGTAACGTTCATTTCCGGTTTTCCGGTACAGGATCAGAAGGGGGTGCATGATGGAAAGGTTTTTCTCCGGGGATCCCGCTTCGATGATCCTCCGGTCCGTATCCAGATAAGTATCACAAATAAGATCCGCTGCCCGCTTTGCAGATTCCAGTGCCCTCTCATCCCCGGTGTATTCATTCCACAACAGGAGTCCGTGCAACACATGGTAATGTCCCCACAAATCCCAGTGTCCCAGCAATTGTTCATCTTCCGGCCAGGGACCCAGGTAACCGTTCTCCGCCTGCAGCTCGATCAAACGGTCCACCACCCGGGACAGAGTCTCTTCCAGCTCCTTGTCTTCCGACATCCGGAGGACCAGAGTTCCCGAGGTCAGGTATTTGCCCACAAACTCACCGGCCCAGGGAACCAAATTCAGATGCGGCCTGGCGTCCCGCAAGGCGAACATCTTAAGCATACCGGGATTGTTCGCCGGGGCCTCCAGGATGCGCAACCACCACGAAGCATGATAAAGCGGTTGTGCCCGTCGTTCCTTATCCCTTCGGTCAGTTCATACACTTCATTATAAATGAATTGATCCCCGTTTTGTTCGGCTCCTGTTTGCCATTCATATTCTGTGGGGATCCTCATACCCGCCCAGACAGCATAGGCCCTTGCGTCATTGATGTCTACATACACTACAGGTTTGTCCTGCAGAGAATCCGGACATGTACGGCCTTGCCAGTGCGCCAGAAAATGGCCGGGAACCTCCGGTTCATATCCCGTGGCCCGGAGAAATTTTTCATAGTCCCCGTTGGTCACCACACGTGGCATGATATGGTAAGGTCCTGTTTCAATTTTCAAATGATGATTCTTACTCCCAATCCTCAGGTAATCACTCCAGACATGATCCTCTTTCGCATCAGGGTCGGGATAACAACCCCCTGAATTGATATTATGCACGATATCAAGATGATAAATTCCTCCTTTCACAGGCAACAAGCCGTGGACAGGATTTTTGGGCTGATCAGGATATTGATATACCTCATATTCTTTCAATGATCTGGCATAAGCATATTCATCAGGGCCGGTTATGGCTTGACTGTGAATATTTTCCTGATACCCCAGAAAAGCCGTAAAAGACTTGTCTTCCTTATCCCTCCTTAAAAGAATGCATCCAAACTGATTGACAGGAATAGACTGCCCGGGATTGATTTTCCGGCCATTCCACAGATTGAAGACATATTCTTTTTCTGACACGAATTCTTCCGGAACGGAATAATGCCGGATTCCCGCCGCAACATTGACCAAATTGATCATGGTGATTGAATCATTTTCCCATACAGATAAATTCAAACCATCAACATGGGTCGGATAATAAGGTTTCCAGTTGTCACTGGTATATACATCGGCGTAACGCTGCCAGATGGGATTCATTTTCCGTATTTGCTTCTTGTTTTCCTGGCTCCACGGGTTCCATGTCCCGAATACGTTTTCCCAAACCATCATGCCGCTGCCATTGATCCATGCTGCCATCATTTCTTCGGTATGATCCCGCCGGTAGCGTTTTATCTGGAATTGCATATGGTCAGGTACGATCCATTTCAGGTGCAACACCCCGAATTCATCATATGCGTCTGCAAATGTTGGTTGATGCGGGCCCCATTGCACCCATGAGGCAGTAATGGCCTGCTTGCCCTGGATATCATATATGGATGGGCAAAGCTCAGTACTAAAAACAATGCTGCTGTCCTTTTTACCGGCGGCTTCACGAAAAATTCTTCCCCTGTTTGCAAAGGTGTCGAAATAGACTCCGTCAATACCTGTTGAATCCAGGATAAAAGCAAGGACTTCCTGGTCGGTTATGTTTTCACGCCGGGTGGTTTCGTCCCAGGGCATATAGGAAACATATACTTTGATGCCATGTTGGTGGAACTGATCCACCACTTCCCGCATCTTTTCCAATCCACCGGGCATACGTCTCAGCATATCAAACTGGTTCCTCTGGTCTATCCCCAGCATAATAAATCCCTGCCATAAAATGACTGAATTGAAGCCCCCGAATTCCTGTTTCATCAGCTCACAATAATGGTCTACGGTGTATTGGCCCTTTTCAACGTCATAAAAGTCTTGATCCCAGATATATACAAATCCCATTACAAAATTCTTGTCTTCATCCTGAATTTGCGGACGATCATAGATTTGCCGGTCAATCCCAACATTTTGTCCGGAGAACCGGTATGCCCTGAAAAGATCGTCCCGTCCCTTTGTGTAGGGAAAATGATAATGAAGGTCTTTTATTAAGAAAGCGGTGCGGGCATCGCAATGTTCCCTGTCAATGGTAATTACCGGGGATATCCAGAAACTGTCCGTACTGAAATATGGCACTTCTGTATCAAATGCTATCGTTTGCCAGTCAACTGCTTCGGAAAGGAGAATAGAATCAACATAGGGTTCAGTTCTGTATTTGTGAAATTTTTTGTTCCTCGTATGAAGTGTATATTCATATCCGAAATAAAGCTTTTTTGAGCCATTTACGTGTTTGATATTCGCTTCTATTTCTATTTTTTCTCCGGGCGCAAGCTTCAAATCCTCTCCCAAATATGGATCTATTTTAATTATTGCATTTGTAAAATCATTCGGCTCTGCCGGATTTTCCAACTTGAAGTCAAGAAAATAGATATCAGGATCATTTATGTTTTCTCTCATATAATCCCGGTATTTTTTGAGTTCACTGTACCATTGATCCCAGTCTTCATTTTTTGGAGGAGCAATAAAACTATGGTTGTATTCAAACCGGGTGGTGGTTTTCCAATTGGCGTTCTTTATGAAAAGGGTCTGCACATTGAAAGGCATTTTTATTGTCTTTGTCCGTTTACAGGAACAAGAAAAAAGGAAAAGGACGATACACGGAATTACAGCACTTCTCATGATGAAAGATTTATGAATATATGGCCAGTAAGCATACATAAAACCCCCACTTTTCCAAATACCAAACCTGATATAATACTGAGCCTACTGCAAATTTAAAATATTCTGTGTATTTTGCTTTTTTTCAAAAAATTTCAAATATGAACCCGGCTCAACTCATATTGGCTTCTGTTTTGGGCATTGTTCTTTTGCTTTGGCTGGTGATGAAGCTGAAGCTGAATGCCTTTATCGCATTGTTGCTAGTCAGTTTGCTGGTCGGACTGGGTGCGGGGATGCCCTTTGAATCGGTTATTAAATCCGTAATAGACGGCATGGGCAATACCCTGGGCTTTATTGCACTGGTGGTCGGTCTGGGATCCATGTTCGGAAAAATGCTGGAGATCTCCGGCGGAGCTGAAAGACTGGCAAAATCGATTTTGGAGAAATTCGGGGAAAAAAATGCAAGCTGGGCCATGACCATCACCGGTTTTCTGGTGGCCATTCCCGTTTTTTTTGATGTGGGTTTCATCATCATCGTACCGCTTGTTTATGGCCTGACAAAAAAATCGGGGAAATCTCTTTTATTGTTTGCCATTCCTTTGCTGGCCGGACTGGCAACCACGCATGCCTTTATACCGCCGACGCCCGGTCCGATAGCCGTGGCAAATCTGATGAATGCCGACCTGGGATGGGTCATTATTTTCGGGTTTATAGCCGGCATACCTACGGTAATTTTAAGCGGACCCCTTTTCGGGAGAATAATCTCAAAAAAGATCAGAAAGGGCATACCCGGGTATATGCATATGGACAGCCTGAAAAAAGGAAAAAAGCTGCCGTCCTTTCAAACAGTTATTGTTTTGATACTTATTCCTTTGGTATTGATCATTACAAACACCCTGTGTGAATTTTTGCTGGATCCTGAAAATAAAGTCCTGGTTGTTACAAATATTGCCGGACATCCCGTTGTAGCCCTTCTTATCACCGTTTTGCTGTCCATCATTTTACTGGCCAGGAAACAGGGATATACAAAAAAAGAAATTGAATCCTACCTGACGAAATCACTGGAACCTGCAGGGATCATTATTTTAATTACCGGGGCAGGGGGTGTGTTCAAGCAAGTATTGATTGATTCAGGCGTGGGGAATATGCTGGCTGATTTCATGAATGATTCGTCATTGCCTCCATTGATCCTTGCTTTTCTGATTGCCAGCGCGGTGCGTATAATCCAGGGATCGTCCACGGTCGCCATGGTAACCGCTTCGGGTATACTGGCTCCTGTAATTTCCACCATGGGGATTGAAGGTCCTCTTCTGGCTCTGTACGTTATCGTTATTGCCTCCGGATCCACCATTTTATCTCACGTAAATGATTCTGGGTTCTGGTTGGTAAACAAATATTGTGGTTTGACAGAAAAAGAAACTTTTCAATCCTGGACGATCATGGAAACCATCATTGCTTTCTCTGGATTATTGATGGCACTTATCATCAGCCTGTTTCTCTGAGCCGGCTGACAAAAAGAACGCAATATGGCCAAAACCTGAACAACCTTTAATGACGGCTCATAAAAACATAAACCATAACCAATGACAAGAAACATTCCATTGAAAAAGCCCGGACTGATCTGAAAAAATTCACTATCAAGGCATCAGTTAATTGCCAACTCATTAAAACCACATAAAATATGGACAAACAATCTATGAAAAACACTTTCAGCCGCCGGATGTTTATGAAACAATCCCTGGCTGCTTCCATGGGTATCCTGGCGGGAACCTGCATGATGCCGCATCTGGCAATGGGTTCCACGACTCTCAGGAAGATCAGGATTACCGGTCTCAAATGCGCCATTCTGGGTGACAGTCCGGTTGTCCGTATCACCACAAATGAAGGGATCAGCGGCTACGGACAGGCAGAAAGGGTTAAAAGCTATCTGAAACCTTATGTGCTGTTTTACAAGGATTACATTGTGGGGTTGAACCCCACGGATGTTGAACGCGTGATGTTGAAAATCCGCCGTCTCGGCAGTTATAAGCCATGGGGCAGTGCAGTGAGTGCCATCGAGATGGCACTCTGGGATATCGCCGGCAAAGCCGCCGGAGTTCCTGTCTATAAACTGCTGGGCGGCAAGATCCGTGATCGCGTGCGTGTCTACAACGGAGGTGTAAGGTTTCCCAGGACCGGACATCAGCCCGAAGACTATGCACAGGATGTGGCCAGAATGAAAGCCTCCGGCGAAAATTTTACCATCATCAAGGAGGCGATCGGCTTTCACACCAACATGCCCGCCAGTGTTCCAGACTTCTTCTACGGGGAACCGGTTCATATCGACAGTCCGCCAAAGGATGCCCAAAACGACCGTCAACAGGCTGCCGGTCCGTCAAAAAGGGTTTCCCACCCCAATCGCGGCCTTTTGACAGAGAAAGGGCTGAAACACATCATCGCATGTGTCGGGGCCATGAAAGAGGTATTGGGTGACGAAGTCGGTCTGGCGCTGGACTGCGGACCGGGACACACGGTGCCGGATTCCATCCGCCTGGCCAGGGCACTGGAACCCATGAACATCATGTGGCTGGAGGATCTCATCACGGGTGATTACACCCCCTATGTAATGGCTGACCTGTACCGGGAGGTCACCCAAAGCACCACCACACCCATACATACCGGCGAACAGATGTACCTGAGGCAAAACTTCCGTGAGTTGATCGAACAGCATGCGGTAAGGATCATCGGACCCGATCCTGCCGATATGGGAGGCATTGCCGAATTGAAATGGGTAGCCGAATATGCGGATTTGCATGGGATTCTTATTGCACCCCACGGCATTTTTGACGGCCTGATCGGTCTGGCCGCCCAGGTGCAGGCCGCTGCCGCACTGCCCGGGAACTTCATCGCTTTTGAATACCCGGTGGCAAAACCAGACTGGTGGTACGACATTGTAACGGGGCTGCCCGACCCGATCGTAAAAGACGGGCACGTTGAAGTCTGGGACAGGCCCGGACTGGGTGTCGGGTTCGACATTGAAAAAGCCCGCCGCTACCTGCGTGAAGAAGACAAGGATTTCTTTGAGGGCTAAAATGACCCGAAATCCCCGGTATCCTTTCTTCATATGATCTCCCGTCAATCATGCTGTCACGTATTCCGGCCTCCATACCGGCCATGTCATGCATCTCTGCCCGTATAAACAGATCAGGTTATTATCTTTGTTCATATCTATCATACAATATTTTCATTACTGGAAAGAGACCCAAAACCATTTTTTATTCACCCATGATCCAAAAATTCTTATTAATCCTTGTCATCCTGGGAACCGCCATTCAACTCCGGGCACAAAAACCTCATCCGACGCAGGCACGTCAATTGTTCGGGGGAAACCACCCCGATCCGGCCGTTCTCAGGCATGAGGGCAAATATTATCTTACCCATTCAAGCTTCCGGTACCAGCCCGGACTCCTTATCTGGGAATCGGAAGATCTGCAGTTCTGGAAGCCGGTTGCCCATGCCGTAACCAATTTTGAGGGAAGCATCTGGGCACCGGAGCTGATCTGGCATGAAGGCCGCTTTTATCTTTATTTTCCGGGTGTTACAGGTGACCGTTTTTCGAACTGGGTGGTTACTGCCCACAAAATTTCCGGCCCCTGGTCGGAACCCCAGGCTGTCGGTGTGGGACATATTGATCCGGGACATGCAACCGCAAATGATGGAAACCGCTACCTGCACTTGTCCGGCGGCCATGCCGTTGAACTTACGGATGACGGACTCCATGCAGCAGGCAAACCCGAAAAGGTCCACGAAGGATGGCCCATCCCCGGGGACTGGGCAATCGAGTGTTTCTGCCTGGAATCCCCGAAACTGACCAAATTAAACGGCTGGTTTTACCTCACCACGGCTCAGGGTGGCACATTCGGTCCTTCAACCAGCCATATGGTCACCTCATTCCGGTCGGAAACCCCGCTCGGCCCCTGGGAGAGTTCGCCATACAATCCCGTGATCCATACCTGGTCACGTGAAGAAGACTGGTGGTCCAAGGGTCATGGCTCGCTGGTGGAAGGGCCCGTAGGGCAATGGTTTTGCATCCTGCACGGCATTCGCAACGGGTACAGAACTTTGGGGCGATCCACGCTGATCGAACCCATTGAATGGACAGAGAACGGATGGTATCAAGCATCCGGTAACCGGCCTGCCGGATGGGATAAGCCGGTTGTTATCGACATGCCGTTAAGCGACGAATTTGAAAATGAAAAATTGGGCATTCAATGGCAATTCTATGAGCACATTGATCCTGGGCGGTTCGGGATCGAGAACGGCATACTTTCCCTGAAAGGTGAGGGTGAGGATCCGGGACATTCACGCCCTTTGACCGTCATTCCCCGGGATCCGGCTTATGAGATCGAGACCCGGGTCACAGTTTCGGGGAAGGCCCGCGGGGGACTGATGTTGTTTGATTCCCCGGATGAATTCATCGGCCTTTCCATCGATGCAACCGGCCAGGTCCTGCGCCTGCAGAAAAATTATCGGGATTACCGGAACACCGAAGAACCGGATCTGAAAACCCACTGTGCCGTGTTCCGTATCGTGAACGACCGCCAGGATGTCCGGTTCTACGTTCAACAAGGAGACGGCAGCTGGGACCTGATGCAACCGAGCGTGGAGATCTCCCGGAAAGGCATTGTACGAGCTGCCCTATTTGTTTTTGGTAAGGGAGAGGCTGGATTTGAATATTTCCGTTACCGAATCCTGAAAAACTGAGCATATGAGACGTAATAAATTCCTCTGCTTTGCTGTTGGCCTTGGACTGGGCATTCAGGCAAGCACACAGGACAAACCCAACATCATCATCATCATGGCCGATGACATGGGTTTTTCCGATATCGGTTGTTACGGAGGAGAGATCGATACACCGAATCTCGATGCACTTGCAGCCGGTGGCATGCGTTTCACACAGTTTTACAATGCCGGCCGGTGCTGCCCCACCCGCGCTTCCCTTTTAACCGGACTCTATCCACATCAGACAGGTGTCGGTTATATGCAGCCCATGAACAAATACAACAAACCTGTGCGGCACATCCCGGAATACCAGGGATTTCTCAACAACCGGTGCGTAACCATTGCGGAAATTCTGAAACGATCAGGCTACCAAACATTTATGAGCGGGAAATGGCACGTCGGGGCGGCTGAAGGGCAGAGGCCACCGGATCGGGGATTTGACCGGTTCTATGGTTTGAATGGGGGTGCCTGCCATTATTTCCACCCGGAAAAAGGGACAATCCATCTGGACCGTGAACCGGTTAAGGAACTGCCCGGGGATTTCTATTCGACTGATTATTTCGCTAAATATGCCGCACGTTTCATCAGGGAAGCCGGCAAAGACCGGCCGTTTTTCCTTTACCTGGCTTTCACCGCTCCCCACTGGCCCCTCCATGCCTGGCCCGAAGATATTAAAAAGTACCGTGGCTCCTATCTCATGGGTTGGGATGAGCTGCGGCACCGGCGTTATGAAAAACAGAAGGCACTCGGCATTCCCGGCCGTGAAGCTTCCCTTACCCCAAGACACAAGGACAGCCACCCCTGGACAGAGGAAACCGACCCGGATGACATGGATCTTCGCATGGCGGTGTATGCGGCCATGGTCGAACGGATGGACAAAGGGATCGGCCATATGCTTGATGTCCTGCGCTCATCCGGCCAATATGAAAATACACTGATCATGTTCCTGAGTGACAACGGGGGATGTGCCGAACCCCTGGGCAAAGGCAGGGAGGATGAGCCCCCCGGTCACCCGGATTCCTATCAGGGGTACTGGCTGCCCTGGGCCAATGCAAGCAACACCCCTTTCCGCCTGTTCAAGCACTGGGTTCATGAAGGGGGCATCGCCACACCCCTGATCGTGCACTGGCCCGGCCATGTACCAAAAGGCACCGTCAACCGCCAACAGGCAGGCCATGTGAAAGACCTGATGGCCACCTGCCTGGATGCCGCAGATGTTGATTACCCGGATTCCTTTAAAGGACGGAATATTCTGCCGACGGAAAGCCACAGCTTAATGCCGGCCATGCTGGATCCCGCCTTTGCAGACAATCATATCATCTTCTGGGAACATGAAGGCAACCGGGCGGTCAGGGAAGGCAACTGGAAGCTGGTCAGTTTCTACAACGAAATTCATGAGACAATGGAAAAGGTGGGCACAGGGCAGAGAACCGGCGTGTGGGAACTGTATGACCTGAGCAAAGACCGCTCAGAGATGCATGACCTGGCTGACGAAAAACCGGAACTCCTTCAACAGCTTAAAAAAAAATACCATGCCTGGACAGAACGCGTTCATGTACGGGACTGGGAAGAAATACTGGGCATGGGCGGTTACGACAAGTAATCCCTTCAGTCCGCAACCGGTTCCTTCCAATAATCCGGATCATTTCTTACCTGCCCCGGATCGTGCGCACTGATCTTTATGAAATTGTACGTAACTTTAGATGGCGATATCCTTCTTACTGAAGGTATCAGCATTCCAAAAGTTAACAAAGGATATACACTTTGGTTACCAGACACGGGAAAAATAGAAGGATTGATTGTCTTCACACATTCAAGAAGAAATACTATAAATTCAGAATTTATCATTGACTATGCTCTTTCTAAACAATTAGCGGTATTGTATGCAACTACCGAGAACAGGTTTGAAATTTTTTTTTGATACTGCCAGAATGCAAGAAACAAATAATTTTATAAAAAGGCCCACTAGTGTCCCGTTAAATATCGTTGTTACTGAACAAGTTAGGAAAATCATCAACTGAAACGGAAATTGATGTTTTGCTAAAGAGTTCATTTAGAGGCACTTTCTCAAAAGGAGTTATGCCGCATAATTGAGAGAATGAATATAATGATTGGTCAATATTATATCATTTTTAGCGATAGCGATGATAAATTACATGCATAATGCAATCCAGATTTGGCAAAATACAGCGTTTTGGCTGGTGCCATAAAAAGATTTGATTTTTAGATGCTGCTTAATCAACTTATAGAACAACTCAACCTGCCAACGCTCCCTGTAGAGTTCAGAGATAGTAAGAGCGTTGAACTCAGTGTTATTGGTTATGAACCTGTAAACAACACTTGTGGAGAAATCCTCATATACAACCATCCTGAAGGGTTCAGGGTATTCTCTGGAAAATTTGTAACCTGTCAGTCTTATCATTTGATCACTTATTACACCGGTTTCCAGATCGGTGGGGCTGGAGTTTTCAACAGCAAATTGCATGTTGTCCTTAGCCCTGGTTACGAAGAACGCTCTTTTTGTATGGATAAGATTGAACAGGCGGTAGAAATCAACGTACCCTTTATCCATTACGTAAATAGCAGCGGGCTCGATGTACAATTCGTCCAGCAATCTGACATCGTGGATAAAAGCCTCGGTCAGGTATACATAAACTGGCAGATTACACCTGAGATCCAACAAAGTGTGCATCTTGACACCACCTTTACCTTTCCTGAAAGTAGCCCATGGGCACAACTTCAGGCAGTTCTCGATATCACGAAGACTGTCTCTTTGAGTGAGCTGAGCAAAGCCCATAACATAGAGATGATCACGGCAAGTGAAATTACGAACCCGATGATTCCCATTGTATCTGGCAACACATTTATCGAATTCGTATTCTGGCATCATAGACATAAGCTGTGCAAAAACTGTTTTCCCGTGATTCATGGCGATTATCTTTACGATCTCGCCATAAAAGTAAATTTCGAATCGTTGAAAAAATATAACTTTGTAACAAATTAATTATTAACTTTTTAACCATACTGGCCCATTTTTAAACGGGACAGTAGTGAAATAAAATATTTCTTCAACCGGCTTGTTGAAAAAACCGGCAAGTTTCAAAGCCAGTAACGTGGAGGGTATAAATTTCCCTTTTTCAATGGAATGAATTGTCTGCCGTGTAACTCCAAACTTTCAATCCTGCATGTCCGGTGGGGAAAAAGCCCATTTCTCCCTGATTTCCTTGTCTGCAATCTCTTCCGGGAACAGATCAAATTGTATTTCTGGCTCCAGGTACCCGGCCGGTCAAAGGCCAGCCGGTAATGATCCCCGTCATCTGCTTTTTCTTCCCATTTCAAGACCATTTCCCGGGATGCATGTAAATATTTTTCGCTTTGTTCAAATGCTCCTTTCTCCTTGCACGAATAAGCAAAACTGCGTATGGCCATCAGGGACAAATTTGCATTGTGGGCCAGATGCCCTGTAAAATCATCGGCACATAACTGATTTGCAGGATCCATGCCATTTTCAAGAAGATAGCCGGGCCAGGTTTGAAGCACCGGCCAGTGCCGGGCAGCAATCAGCTCAGCGTTCAGGGACCGGTCAAAATTTTCACAAATCCGGGTCAGGGAGTCAAACTGATGATAAGCCGTTTGCAATAAGGGCCCTGTTCCCAGATTATTTCTGTTCCAGTACGGTTTCATTCTGCGATGCAAATATTCAATGAAATAAACATCATCATAGGCCAGCATGGCGGTTATTTCTTCCGGTTCCCCGCCAACATATTTGAAATCTTTTGAAAATGACAGCACAGGCATTCCCCTGCGGGACAGCCAGGTACAGATGTCCCCAGTCGATTCTCAGGTTATCCCCCCATTTTTGCAATACAGGCTGCTCTTTGGTACCTGTACGCATTACATGAATATCTTTCAATTTGAACCTTGAGGAAAACACATTCTGATAAGGCTCATTCACGGCGATTTCCGAAGCCGCGTCAAAATACAGTTCCGACAGCATGTCTATTACCATCCTAACTGCTTACCTTCCAGGTGATGTATGTTAAAGGTCTTGAGAGGATATCCAGGTCATATGCCAAAGCGGGGGTGGTAAATTTCAGCTGCAATTGAACAACTGCCGATGAAAAAGTGTATATGGTGCGGGTGGGTGTGATCTCCAGCCTGGTCTGTTTCATGGGGGGCAGAGCTTCCCCACCCCATAAATTTTCATTCCATTCAGGCCATCCCCGGGTAAATCTGTATACCTGACCATCAATGCGCAACATTCCGAACATTTCATGGATGCTTCCGGTCCAGTGCCTGGTATAATCCCCGGTCAGATGTTCAGACATGGACCAGATACTGAAATAGGGATCATGCACCACAAGAGGAACTGCAGGAGGACGAAAGTCCCCGGTGGATTGGGCGGATCCGGATTGATAACCGGTGAGGCATATAATGACCGCTGAAAATAAACATATTCGTTTCATTGCCTTATGATTTGGTATGATCTTGCAATTGTATGATCAGGCCGGGAAGAGACCCATAATTATTTTGAAGAAGTGGAATGGTTCGTATTTCGTGATCCCGGCGGGACTCGAACCCACAACCACCAGAACCGGAATCTGGCGTTCTATCCAATTGAACTACGGGACCTTTTGTTTGCTGCGCAAAATTAAAAAAATAACCCGATTCCTGCATCAATAATCGACAATTAAGTAACTTGTGTACTTCATTCAGCAAGGAAAACCAACACAACTGAACATAACAAAACCAACCCGTTGCCATGAAAAACAAAACCAAGCTTTCAAGACGGAATTTCGTCAAATCCACTGCCTTTGCTTCCGGTGCCATGTTTGCCGGAGCAGCATCTTCAACCACCCCGGGATGTTCCCGGCCTGCCGAAAAGAAACTGGTCACTCCTTTCGGTCCCGATGAATGGACGGGCAAGCCCGGGGAGGGGGTAACCGGACTCCTGTTCTCGCAGGTCGGATACGAACCGGGGCTTCCTGTCAGGATCGTGGTCAGACTCCCTGTCAAAGAAGCCATGAACGATAAGGTTATCTGCCGGCTGATCCCCGTATATCAGGAGGGAAAGTACTCCACCGACTGCAATTATTGGGGCGAGATCTGGAAAAGCCACTGGTGGGTGGCTGAATTCAGGGACATTCAGGAAGCCGGACAGTGGAACGTCGAAATCATCGACAACGGAAAAAGGATATTGCAGAGTGAGGAACTTAGCGTGGGCAAAAACATATTCTGGGACAAAACGGCAATTCTTTCTTCCGTGGATATGCTGGAGCGGAGGTCCAAATTTTCCAAGGTCGGTGCCGGATGGCAGGATGCAGGCACACTCTGGGTGGAGAGCTGTGCACAGAGCGCCATGATCATCGCCCTGGAAGACATGCTTGAACTGAACGGGGGACGGCTGGATGAGGCCTGCATTGAACGGCTCCACAAGCAGATCACCGTGGGATGCGACTACCTGGTGATGACCCAGGAAAAGGCCAGGGAACTGGGATATCCGGACGGTGCCATGTCCCACGATCTGCTGGGGCATGAACATGATATTCTGCCCAATGACGCGGTCAAGGCCGTGGTGGCACTCTGGCGGGCTGCCAGGATGCTTCCCGGAAAATACGAAGAGAAAAAAGAAAGATACCGGGAGGCAGCCGCACGCACATACAACTGGCTCAGGACGACGGATAAACGATGCATGGGTTCCTATGGTTTCAGTTTCCGCCAGCGGGGGATACCGGAAGACACTTCCGTACCCACCTTCGAATTCATGACCCGTGACCTGGTATTCATGTGCTGGGGTGCCCTGGAGAAATGGAGGGCTGAAGGTGAAAAAGCAAAAGATATGTGCATAGAGTATGCGCGGGAGATCATGGACAGGCAGGTTACACAAGACAATCCAGAAGCAGGTTTTTACGGGCACTTTCGCGAATTCGCCAGTCTGCCCCACACCGAAAATTCCTGGGTTCACGGCATTGTGAACAATGAATTCGGGACGGATATCGGCGGACTGTACCCCAATTATCTCATGTGTTTTGTAGAAATGCTCAAACTGTGGCCCGACCATGATGATGCGGAAAAATGGAAAAAAACCCTGGAAGATTTCACCTACGGATTCCTGATCCCGGGTTGTGAAAAAAATCCATTCCTGATCGTTCCCCTGGGCATCTTCGGGGATGAAGGGGCCTTGTTTTTTGGCGGACCTTTTCACGGGACCGACAGCATATACGGTTACACGGCCGCCATGGCCATGGAGCTTTCCGGACTCTTCAATGAGGAAAAACTGGTGGATATTGCTTACGGCAACCTGCAGTGGCTGGCCGGACTCAACGCGGGGATCACCAAAGAGAATCTGAAGGCCTGCGTGGTCTACAGCACGGATGTGCCCGAAGGGGTGGCATGGCCCAGCAGCCTGATCTGCAACATCGGCAACCGCTGGTCGGGCACCTGGTTTTCCACCCGGGGAGTGATCTGCAACGGATTTTCCACGGGTGAACAGTTCAGGATGGACACCGATCCCGTCAAAGCCAACGATGCACCTTCCTCATTGACCGATGAGGATTGGATCCCGCACAGCGCAGGATGGCTGAGCGGAATCCTTCGTTTGGATCAATAAAATTCTTCGGCATACCATACTTCAACAATTTTGCACGATTATGAAAAACAGGATGATTGCCTTTACATTACCTTTTCTGTATTTATTGTTGACCGTATTCTCCGCTTTCGGACAGGAAAAGGAAAAATCCATCCATTTCGAGCCTTTTGCATGGCCGTCAGAACCGCCGCCGGACTGCCCCTTCGAACCATCCCCGGACCTGACGGGCATAATGTTCATGGGCCGTTGCAGCAATTACCGGCTGGCCGACACCTGGTATTTTTCATGGGCTTCGGACGGTAAATTGTATTCCCCCTATACGGACGGACATGTGCCCCGCCTGGACGGAGGCATGGACCACTCCGTATCACATGATTATCCCCATGTTACCGGTCAGGCAGTGGCAGAAGGGGATGACCCCCTGAACCTGAATATCTGCAGTCTGGGCACAACCGCAAGCAAACCTGATCCCTACGGGGGGCGATACCCCTGCGGTTCGCTGGTATACAACGGGGTATGGTATTACGGCACCTATTGCCTGGCTCCCAAAGGGGTAACCTTTTTCGGTGATGTGAAATACAACTGGCCCTGGCTGGGCCCCCTGGTGGGCTTCAGGACGTCCACCGACTACGGCAAGTCGTGGGAAGAAACACCGCATACCCCTGAGGAACCTTTGTTTGGGGAAACCGGCATGTGGGGTTATCCTGTAAAGATCGGGGCTCCTCATTTTGTGGATTTCGGGAAGAACATGGAACATTCACCGGACGGTTATGCCTATCTGGTCGGACACGGAGCGGAATATCCCGACGAGAAAGCCAGATTTGCCAACCTGAGCTGGATCAGCGGGGACCAGATCTACCTGATCCGTGTTGTTCCCGGCATCGAAAACATCAACGATCCTTCTGCATATGAATTTTACGGGGGTCATAATGCCGGCGGCCGGCCGGTATGGACAAAGGATTTTGACCGGATCGAACCCTTGATCGACTGGAACAACCGTTGCGGATGTGTTACCGTCAGCTACAACGCGCCATTAAAAAAATACCTGATGTGCGTAACCGACGGCTGGCCCACCGTGGAAAAAATGGATACGTATATCCTGGAATCCGGCCGGGTGACCGGACCCTGGAAACTGGTTTCCTATATGAAAGATTTCGGGGAACAGGGATATTTTGTGAATTTCCCCACCAAGTTCATGAGCGCTGACGGAAGAACATGCTGGTTGTGCTATTCTGGGAATTTTGCCAGGGACTGGAGAAATGTCAAAATCCGGGAAAAGCCACCGGGCAGCCACTATGGTCTTGTTTTTCAACAGATAAAAATATTGGATCAATAAAACAAGCAATGAAAAATAACGCGGTTGGTCTTTTTTATAAAAGCTGATTAAAGGTTTACGCTAAACTTTATTACGAATGAGATCCCATCACCGATCCGGCAGTTTGCCGTCGGTTGAAGACAAATGGGGGTTCGCCGGCCCGGCATGTGGACAGCATGAACGAGACCGGCAACAAAAAGCCAAAGTGTTAAAACTGATATTGTATCAAACTAATAATATGACATTTAAGTAAAATTTTTTCGAATGGAAAACATACCGGTATTGCATGTGTGTGAGAAAACCCTGGCCATGGCCTACGAAGAGGCCCTGCTCAAGCTGTACAAGAAAGGAACCCGTTTCAGGACACAGTATGACAAGCCGGGGGACCCTCCCAGCATCGATTGCACCATGAACATTACCATTCAGGAGCCGGAAACCGATCCGGTGATCCATCAGGCTTTTCCGGGCGGACTCGATGACCTGAAGGAATACGTGCTTGAACTGAAAGGGTTCAAGGACCACTGGGTAAAGAACATGAACGATCCCAAAGATACCCGCTGGGAGTATACCTACCATGGCCGGCTCAAAAACTACGGGTCATGGAAGGAGATCGTCGAGGAAAACGGCAGTAAGGTGCGCAGAGATACCGGTCTCAACATCGATCAGATCGAGCATGTGATCAGTAAATTGTTGAAGCAGCCTTACACCCGGCAGGCCCAGATGATCACCTGGATGCCCAACATCGATCCATCGGTGTATGATCCGCCCTGTTTGCAATCCCTTTGGTACCGGATCATGGAAGATGACCAGGGCATCCAGTGGCTGAACTGCAACATCCGTTTCCGCAGCAATGACGCCTGGGGTGCCAATTTCATGAATATGTTCGGATTTATCCGGTTCAACCGGGAAGTGATCGCCGATGAGATCGCCGGAAGAACCGGCAGGCAGGTGGAGCTGGGCCGGTTGAACTGGCATGCGGATTCCTACCACATCTACGGAAAGGATATCAAACAGGCCAGTGAAATGCTTTTTGACCGGGTGGGCAGTATGCCATTCGAAGAGCGTATCTTCAATTTCAACGATGATTTCATCCGGGAAATGTATGACGGTGCTGAAAAAGAAATCATCGAGAAGATCAGACGGTACGATGAAAACCACTGATACCTTATCCTGACATTTGAATCTGATTACGGAACCGGAAAAATCTGATTTCCTTCATCCATACCGGTGAATTTTCCGTCTATTGACAATTTATCACGGTTCCTGTGGCTTCCTAATGCCAAGTTTTTATATTTTTGTTGTTTCCGGATTACAACAGACCGCCCATGGAATACGATTTTACACGGATTGAAAAGAAATGGCAGGACTACTGGGAAAAGAATAAGACCTTTGCTGTTGAGGTCGATCATTCCAAACCCAAGTACTATATCCTGGACATGTTCCCGTATCCTTCGGGCAGTGGCATTCACGTGGGACACCCTGAGGGCTATACCGCCACGGACATTGTGGCCCGGTACAAGCGCATGAAGGGTTTCAATGTGCTTCATCCCATGGGTTGGGATGCATTCGGACTCCCTGCCGAGCAATATGCCATCCAGACCGGGACCCATCCTGCGGTCACCACAAAGAAAAATTGCGATACTTTCAGAAAACAGATCAAGTCGCTCGGACTCGCGTACGACTGGGACCGGGAGATCAATACCACCGATCCCCGGTATTTCAAATGGACCCAGTGGATATTCATCCGCCTGTACAATACCTGGTATGATACGGAAGAACAGAAAGGAAAGCCCATAGACACACTGTCCGTTCCGGATGAGATCAAAAAACAGGGCAAAAAGGCAACCGACGGTTTTATTGCCGGGAAACGCCTGGCATATTACGCCAATGCCCGGGTATGGTACTGTGAACACTGCCGGATCGTTTGCTCCAACGAAGAAGTGCTGACCGACGGGACACATGAAAAATGCGGGAATCCCGTCATGAAAAAGAATCTGAAGCAATGGATGCTGAGGATCCCTTTGTATGCTGAAAGGTTGTTGAACGGACTCGCAGAGCTGGACTGGCCTGAGGGGATCAAGGACATGCAGAAGAACTGGATCGGCCGTTCCGAAGGAGCAGATGTGGATTTCAGTATCGAAGACATGGAAGAACAACTCAGGGTATTTACCACCCGGCCCGATACCCTTTTCGGAGCCACCTACATGGTAATCGCACCGGAGCATGAATGGACCGAAAAGATCACCATGCCTGAACGCATGGATGAAGTCATGGAATATGTGCGGAAGGCATCCACGAAATCGGACCTTGACCGGACCGATCTGGCCAGGGAAAAAACAGGTGTATTCACCGGCCGTTACGCCATAAATCCGGTCAACAATGAACGAATCCCCATCTGGGTAGCGGATTATGTACTCACAGGCTACGGAACGGGTGCCATTATGGCTGTTCCCTCCCACGATACCCGGGATTTCGAATTTGCCAAAAAGTTCGGATTGCCGGTCAGGTGCATCATGGATCCTGCAGATGCACCGCCCGGGCTCCGTGAGAAAGTACTCAGGGGAGATGCCCCCTGGACGGAAGACGGGATATTCATCAATTCCTCCAGCAGGGAAACTGAGCTGAGCATAAACGGATTAAGCAAAAACAAAGGCATCCGGAAAATTACCGGATGGCTGGAAAAACACAAAACAGGCCATTATGCAGTGAACTATAAGCTGCGTGACTGGCTGTTCAGCAGGCAGCGGTACTGGGGAGAACCTTTCCCCGTGATCCACTGGGAAGACGGGGAGATATCCATACTGGATGAAGATGAATTGCCCCTTGAACTGCCCGAACTGGAAAAATACCAGCCCGGAGCGGAAGGGGAATCCCCTCTGGCCAATGCAGGTGAATGGCTTCATGTAACCGGCAGGAACGGGCGGAAAGGACGAAGGGAAACCAACACCATGCCCCAGTGGGCAGGTTCCTGCTGGTATTATCTTCGTTACACCGACCCGCACAACGACAGGCAGCCTTTTTCTCCGGAGAAGGAAAAATACTGGATGCCGGTTGACCTGTATATCGGGGGGGCCGAACATGCCGTACTTCATTTATTGTACAGCCGTTTCTGGCACAAGGTTCTGTACGACCTGGGGATCGTTTCCACCGATGAGCCTTTCCCAAAGCTTTTCAATCAGGGCATGATCCTGGCTTATGCATATGAAACACCACAGGGAGCGAAAATTCCCAGTGACCTTGTGGAGGAAAAAGACGGTAAGTTTTATCACAAGAAAACCGGCGAACAGTTGAGTCAGATCGTGGCCAAAATGTCCAAGTCGCTCAAGAACGTTATCAATCCGGATGATGTCACCGCCAAATTCGGCAGCGATGCTTTCCGCCTGTACGAAATGTTTATGGGTCCGCTCAACGTTACCAAACCCTGGTCAGAAACCGGCATTAAGGGAGTATACGGCTTTTTAAACAGGGTTTTTCAGTTCTTTTCCGAAAAGAAAAACATTGTCACCGGACCTGAAGACGGCGATATTCTCAAGCTGCTCCATCAGACCATCCGGAAAGTGTCCGAAGACATCGAACAGCTTCATTTCAACACAGCCGTTTCACAGATGATGATCTTCACCAATGCATGCATCAAACAGGGAAAGGTGACCAAAGATACGGCCGGGGCCTTCATCCGGGTTCTTTCCCCCTTCGCACCCCATATGGCCGAAGAGCTATGGGAGATACTGGGAGGGCATGCCACCATCGCCGATCAGTCCTTCCCCGAATACTCCGAAGAACATGCCAAAGAAGAGGAAGTCGAATATCCCGTCTCTTTCAACGGGAAGCTGCGTTACAGGATCAAAATGCCCGTAAACGCACCACAGGAAGAGGTCAGAAAAATGGCCATGGAACACGAACTTGCGTCGAAATGGCTTGGAGGCAGTAACCCCAGAAGGATCATCGTGGTTCCCGGGAAGATTGTAAATATTGTCGTTTGAGGCAAAAACAAAGGATTTGTTTTGAAAAGAAGAAATATTCTGATACTGATCGCCATTGCCATCCTGCTGACCCTGCTGGTCCTGTTCAGGATATTCAGGCCCCTTGACTCCTTCAAATCCCAGGAGCTCATTCTCATCGAATATGCCGATACGACTATCGGCATGCCCGAAACGGAAACGCGCTATGGTTTTCCGGTGGATTCCTTCATCATTGTTGAAAACAGGGTCAGCAGGAACCAAACCCTGTCCCTGATCCTGCAGGAATTTGATATATCCCTCCGTTCAATCGACAGGATCGCAAAAAATTCAGAAGACATTTTTGACCTGACCAGGATCAAATCAGGGAACAAATACACCATGTTTTTCAACAATGATTCCCTTTATACTCCAAAATACCTGGTTTACGAGGAAAGTCCGTCTGACTACGTCATTTTCCACCTGACCGAACCTTTCAAGGTGGTCCCCGGAACCAGAAAGGTGACACGGCTGATCCGGAATGTTGCCGGGACAGTTACTTCCTCACTCTGGTATTCCATGAAAGACCAGGGCATCAATCCAATGCTTGCGGTGAATCTCTCAGAGATTTTCGCCTGGACCATTGATTTTTTCCGTTTGCAGGAAGGAGACCGTTTCAAGGCCATATATGATGAATTATTTGTGGACAGTCTTTCGATCGGACTGGGAAAGGTACATGCAGCATGGTTCTTGCATGAGGGCCGTGAATACTACGCAATCCCATTCACCCAGGGCGGAAAACCTTCTTTTTTCGATATGGAAGGGAACAGCCTGCACCGAACCTTCCTGAAAGCTCCCCTGCGTTTTTCCCGGATCAGTTCCCGGTATTCATACAGCCGGCTCCATCCAATATTGAAAATCCGGCGCCCCCATTACGGCGTGGATTATGCAGCGCCTTTGGGAACGCCTGTTTTGGCCATCGGGGACGGCAAAGTCACAGAAACTTCATACAAAAGGGGAAACGGCAATATGGTCAAGATCCGGCACAACTCGGTGTATTCTACTGCCTATCTGCACCTGAGCCATTTCGGCAAGGGCATCCGGCCCGGAAGTTATGTCCGGCAAGGCGAAGTGGTCGGTTACGTGGGCAATACCGGGTTGTCTACGGGACCGCATCTTGATTTCCGGTTTTACAAAAACGGACATCCGGTTGATCCCTTAAAGGTAGAAGCTCCTCCGGTCGAACCCATCAGCAGGGAAAACATCGATGAATACAATACGGTCAAACAAATGTGGAAAGAAAAGCTGGACACGATCAGGTTTTATTAGATCACGCCCGGGCACATAGCTTCTCAATGACCTTTGGATAATATTTGTATTCCAGTTTGTGAACCCTCCCGGCCAGCCTGTCCGGAGTATCTCCCTTCAATACCGGGCATTTCTTTTGCAGAATGATGTTTCCTTCATCATAGTTTTCATTGACATGGTGGATGGTGATGCCCGATTCCTTATCCCCGTTGGTTATAACGGTCTCGTGCACACGCTGGCCATACATTCCCTTTCCTCCGTATTTTGGAAGCAGGGCAGGATGTATATTGACGATCTTACCCCGCCAGTTCCTGATCAGTTCTTCGGGGATCAGCCAAAGGAACCCGGCAAGTACAATACATGCAATATCATTGTTTTTTAATATATTCATTACCCGGCCGGATTCATACAGGTCTTTACGGTTAAAAACCACCGCAGGCACACCCGCCGACCGGGCACGTTGCAGCACCCCTGCACCGGCTTTGTTGCTCAGCACCAATGCAACCTCAATCTGATCATGTCCCCTGAAATATTTTATGATGTTTTCGGCATTGGTGCCTGATCCCGAAGCAAATATTGCCAATTTCTTCTTAATCAAATTTTTAGGATTCATATGCCCACTTTTTGTACCTCTTTTTGGGGCGATTTTTTTAAAAATTTATAACTAAAAGAAACCAAAATATTTTATTTTTACCGCGTATTAATCAGATTTTGTTTGATTTTTTTACGGAAATACATTTCTTTGCATGACCTAAAATCAAAGTTAACCCTATTATTAATTAAAAACATTAACCATGTCTGACATTGCATCAAGAGTAAAAGCAATTATCGTTGACAAGTTGGGCGTTGATGAAAATGAAGTCACCCCTGAAGCCAGTTTCACCAACGACCTCGGGGCCGATTCTCTTGACACCGTTGAACTGATCATGGAATTTGAAAAAGAATTCAACATCGGCATTCCGGACGATCAGGCTGAAAATATCAGCACAGTAGGAGAAGCGATCAAATATATCGAAGATAACGTTAAGTAAATCCCCCAAACGTTACCTTATATGGAAAGGAAAAGGGTTGTAATTACCGGCCTTGGTGCAATCACTCCCATCGGCCATAATGTTCAGGATTACTGGAAGAATCTTGTTGACGGAGTCAGCGGTTCGGATATTATAACCCTGTTTAATCCGGAGAAATTCAAAACAAGATTTGCCTGCGAAGTCAAGGATTTCGACCCGACCGAACATTTTGACAGGAAGGAGCTCAGAAAACTGGACCGTTTTGCACAGTTCGCCATGGTTGCAGCCGATGAAGCCATGAGGGACTCGGGCATTGACCCCGCCAAAGTCGACACCGAAAGAAGCGGAGTGATCTGGACATCCGGGATCGGAGGCATTGAAACTTTCCTGAAAGAAGTTGAATCATATGTTACATCAGACCGGATACCCAGGTTCAGTCCTTTTTTTATTCCCCGGATGATATCGGATATCGCTGCCGGACACCTTTCCATAAAATATGGATTCAGGGGGCCGAACCTGGCGACCGTATCGGCTTGTGCTTCATCGACCAATGCCCTTATTGACGCCCTTGCGTACATAAGGCTCGGATGGGCCGATATTATTCTGACAGGCGGTTCCGAAGCTGCCATCAATGAACCGGGAGTAGCCGGATTCAACTCCATGCAGGCCATATCCACCGACAATGAACATTACAGGAGTGCATCCAGGCCTTTTGACAAAAACAGGGACGGTTTCGTGATCGGTGAAGGTGCGGGAGCCCTTGTGGTTGAAGAATATGAACATGCTGTAAAAAGGGGTGCCACCATTTATGCAGAGCTGGCCGGTGTCGGCATGTCGGCCGATGCCTATCATGTTACTGCCCCTCATCCCGATGGCCTGGGTGCGATGCTGGTTATGAAAAACGCCCTGAAGGATGCTGCCATGGATCCTTCGGAAGTCGACTACATCAATGTACACGGGACCGCTACACCACGGGGTGATACGTCTGAAGCCAAAGCCGTTGTGGATGTATTTGGTGAACAGGCCTTTAAAATGAATCTCAGTTCGACCAAATCCATGACCGGGCATCTCCTGGGTGCGGCGGGAGCTATTGAGGCCATCTCGGCCATTCTGGCCATCCGGGAAGGCAAAATACCCCCTACCATCAACCATGAGACCGATGACCCCGACATTGACAGCCGGCTCAATCTCACATTCAACAAATTCCAGGAAAGAAAAGTCGATGTTGCCATGAGCAATACATTCGGTTTTGGCGGACACAACACCACGGTGATCTTCAAAAATTTATCCTGAGAAAGGTGCATTTTAAATTGTTCCGGAAATTCAGAAATTCCAGTACATATGCTTCCAAAAATCTTCGATTATTGACAAAGGTTCTGGGATTTAAACCCGGAAACATATCATTGTACAAACTTGCATTTTTACACCGTTCAGCTTCCAGGGAGCAAAACGGCAGGCCGTTAAACAATGAAAGGCTTGAATATCTCGGCGATGCCATACTTAGTGCAGTCATTGCCGACTTTCTCTATGCCCGTTTCCCCGGTATGGATGAGGGTTTTATGTCCATGATGCGCGCAAGGATCGTGAAAAGAAAACAGCTCAACAGGATCGGTTTGTCCGTTGGCCTGAAAAATCTGATCATTTCAAACATCGGTGAAGGGCAAAACCAAAAACACATTTATGGCGATGCGCTGGAAGCATTGATCGGTGCCATTTATCTCGATAAGGGATATAAAAAGACCAGAAAGTATATTATCGACAGGATCCTGCTGAAATACATGAACATCAATGAGCTTCAAAAAGTTGAAACAGATTATAAAAGCAGGATCATCGAATGGGCCCAGAAGAATAAATCGGAAATTTCCTTTTCAAACAGGGAAGAAATGATCCCCGGACAAAACCAGATGGTTTTTCATTCAAAGATATTGCTCTCGGACCGGGTCATCGGAACCGGAAAAGGGAAATCGAAAATTGACGCGGAACAAAAAGCTTCAGGGAAGGCACTGGAAAAATTGACCGGTCAAAATCAAATAACAAGCAGTGAGTAAAAAAAGCCACAAGTTGCCCATGGACAATGAATATGATTTTCTCCTGGCGGGCATCGTAACCCCGGAAAATGATTACCGCCTGAGCTGGATGCTGAACAGTGAATTGGGCACGGGCCTGGTGAAAACAGACAATCTCAGGGTTTACAGCACCAGACTCCAGTCCGAACAGGAATTCACCCACTTCACATATTATGATGAAAAGAGTTTGCTCGACTACCACCTGATCGGCAATAAAGCCGAACTCGGATACTTGCTGGAGGACATGAGAAATATAGATTATGTTCTCAAGATATCAGGAATGGTGGAAACGGGATACATGTCCCAGCTAATTTCACGGATCAAGAAACTGGACGGAATTTCCACAGCCTTCGGGATCACCCCTGCAGAACACAAAAACACGGATAAATTGATCTTTTAGGCGGTCAGGATTTATTCGCGCAATACAGCTTCATCAACCAATTCGAGTGTATCCGGATTGATCACTTTCAGACTGACCCTGGGACCATCCACATAAACCAGCACCAAAGCGTTCTGTGTGGTAAATCCCGATACGAAATCAGACCAGGGCAATTCTTCCTGCGCATAATAGGGAGCGCCCGCCGCCCCGTTGTTTATCTGATAAATGGTTCTTATCAGGCCGAGCCTCTGAAAAGGATAATCCTCCGGATACCTTTCCATCTCATTACATATCTTCAGCCGGTTGTAATTGTGTTCATCACCGGTCAGCAGAGCCACTACCTTTTTGCTTTTATTGACCAGGAATTCCAGCAGTTCATCCCTTCGCTCAATAATACCTTTTTCCAAAGGTTGCCCCGCCACATAGGGCCTGTAAGCATTATTCCCCTTATACCACATATCATCACTTGAATGTCCGCCATTGGGGAAAAAAGGCGTATGGACCGTTACAAATATGTGGTCGATGTCACCCCGTTTTTCCATCAGCCTCACTTCATTTTTCATCCATTCCATCTGGTTGTCCATGATGTATCCATGCAAATTCCCATCGGTCACGGGATCCTCAGCCAGTGTCGGGGCATAGAAATAGTTTGAATTCAGTACGATCATGCCCGCGTTCCCGTAGGTATATGAATAGACGTTTTCACTGTAGGGAGGAAAATCAGTTTTTTCCGGATCGGGATCGGCCATGGATCCATCCTCGCTGACAGGCCCGTTGCGGGGATTGACAAAGTTTCCGGCAAAAACGGCTTCGGAAGATTCGGTTTCGAAAGGAAACCGGTCCACTGCCCAGTATTCCTTTTTCAGTGGCTTTATAAACATTCTGATCAATACTTCGTGATTGCCCATCCCGGCATATACCGGGAAATAATGTGCGAAAGCCTCAATGCTTCTTTTCCAGTTTGCGTATTGGAGTTCTATCATCCCCGGATCATTGAGATAACCGTTGATCATATCCCCGGTGAATTGAAGGAAAGCAACTTCATTCTGCATGGCAACTGCCATGATCTTTTTCATGACGTATGCATTGGAGCCGTAGATCCTGCGTTCCCCCCCGCCGGCGGCATGGCGGGAATCACTGGCATATGCAAAAACAAAAGGCTCCCGGCTGCCCGGACGCGGTGCGGTCCTGAAGGAATAATTCTCCCTGTTCTGACCCGAAACGACCGTGTAGTGGTGTTTTGTACCGGGTTCCATCCCCCGGATGATGATCTCATGGATCATTGTCGCCGCACTATCCGAAAAAGTCTTTTCTCCCACAATTACAGAAGACCTTGTTGGTGTACTTGTTCTGAAACTGACCACTGCTGATTCATGGGTAAGGTTGTTGATAAAAGGCCCCTCCGTGATGGTATGAACCGCCTGAAAAGGCCCGGTTCCCTGAAAAGCAACCTTCCCGTCATACAGGATCCGGCCCCCGCGTTCGATCACCCGGTAACCGATCACCCCCTGACCGGTATGCTGCCAGTCGATAAAGTCCATGATTCCTCCGAGCTGCCCGGCAATATCGATGAATGCCTTTCCCTTCTTTATTTCCGAAGTCATTCTGTATACAGGCATGGGATGTCTGGAATCTCCGTAAGGGATGAATCCGTATACCAGGGTCCCTTTCAATCCCGGATATTTGAAATCCAGCAGGATGCCGGCAGATGTGCCCTGGGGATTCCCATACATGTTTTCCAGGGTCAATTCGGGATCGCCCATAACAAACCTTGAAATGAGTTTGCCCGGAGATCTGATCTTCTTTCCCTGTTTTTCGAGATAATATTTACCCGATGGTTTACAATGAATTGAAGAATAAACATCAGGCACTTCATCCTGGGCCAAAACCCCGGAAGCAATGGCAAGGAAAACGAGCAAAAAAGAGGTCTTTTTCATATCACAGGCAACTGAATGTTGATATTACAACCTAATGGATGAACGGTTCAATATAATGAATGTTAAACTATGTTAAAAAATGGTCCGGAAGAAATTACCCTGTTTTATCTTTGTGTTGTCATGAGCAAAAGAACACTTTATCTGGTTTCGGCGTTCATGGGCATGGCCGTGATTGCACTGATCATCATGCAATCATACTGGATCAGCAATTCGATCAGGGTGAAGGAAAAACAATTTTCCCAGCTGGTCAACAAATCATTGCTCAATATTGTCAATCAGATACAGCAGTATGATGCAGTATATCACCTGGCCGATGAAATGGACCGGTCTGTTTCATTCGGCAGTATATTCACCCGTCCTCCCGACACTTCCTCATCAGTGATTACCCGGAAAGATCCCCTATGCCGGGACGGGGAAGTGCTCAGATTCAGGGATTCCGGAACCGTGATCATTTCCGGCTTTTCCGGCCACCAAATGAGGATAAGAACCCATTCCTCCCTTGAATACCAGAGCCGGCAGGACATCCGGAACAGGATTATCGACCAGTACCGGAAAAACAAATCCTTTGTGGAAAATGTCATTGCCAGGATGATGTCGCCGGATATTCATTTTACCCGGCGCATCAATCCGGAAACACTCAACCGGATCATTTCCAGGGAATTTTCTGAAAACGGCATCTTTCTTGATTATGAATTTGCGGTCCTTAACGGACACCGGGAGATTGAATACAAATCAGACCATTACATACAGCAAAACGAAAAAGAAAAAGAATATTTCAAAACCAGCCTTTTCCCCGACAATATATTCATCAGGCCGAATTACCTTTCGGTATATTTTCCGGGGAAGAAAAGTTTCATTATAAGATCTCTCGGTTTTATGGCCATTTCTTCTATTGCTCTGACCATCATCATCATCCTGAGTTTCAGCCTGACACTGTACATAATGTTCAGGCAAAAGAAACTATCGGATATCAAGAATGATTTCATCAACAATATGACCCATGAACTGAAAACCCCCATTTCCACCATTTCCCTTGCATCGCAGATGCTGAATGACAGCAGCATCCCCAGCGGTTCCAGAAATCTCTCTCATATAGGCAGGATCATTGGTGAAGAGAGCAGGCGACTGGGTTATCAGGTTGAAAAAGTATTGCAAATGGCTATTTTTGACCGCAGCTTGCTCAACCTCAAAATGAAGGATACAGACCTTCATGACATCATCCGGCAGGTATCTGACAATTTTGCCATCCAGCTTCAGAATAAGGAAGGGCATGTTGAAAAAGAACTGAAGGCCGAAAATCCGTTCATCAAAGCCGACAAACTCCATATGGGCAACGTTATTTCCAACCTGGTGGATAATGCCATCAAATATTCCCCGGACCGTCCTGAAATTACCCTTTCCACGATGAACAGGAACAACCGGGTTATACTGAGGGTACAGGACCGGGGTAGTGGCATCGGCAAAGAAGAACAGAAACGAATATTTGAAAAATTCTACCGGGTCCCGACGGGAAATATTCATAATGTAAAGGGGTTCGGACTCGGACTCAGTTATGTCCGGAAAATCACGGAAGCCCATAACGGACAAATTTCGCTGCAGTCGGAATTGGGAAAAGGCACTATTTTTGAATTGTCATTTCCGGGAAACCGTCAGAACACCTAAAGGGAATGGAACAAAAAAAGCACCGCGTACTGCTTGCCGAGGACGATGAGAACCTGGGGAGCCTGCTCAGGGAATATCTGCAGGCCAAATCCTTTGAAACTCATTGGGTTACAAACGGAGAAAAGGCATACAATCACTTCAAGGAACACCCCTGTGATCTTCTGATCCTGGACATCATGATGCCGGTCATGGATGGTTTCACGGTAGCACGCGATATCCGCATGATCAACCGGGACATTCCCATCATCTTCCTGACCGCAAAATCCATGAAAGAAGATGTTTTGCGGGGTTTTACCCTCGGGGGGGACGACTATATCACCAAACCCTTCAACATGGAAGAGCTTCTGATGAGAATCGAAGCCGTGCTGAGAAGATCAAAAAACAACCACAATGCAAGCAACCAGCGCATTTACAGCATCGGGGAATATACATTCGATACACGAAAGCAATTACTCATCCGCGACGGGGATGAACATAAACTGACCACCAAGGAAACCGAATTGCTCAAACTGCTTTGCAACAATTCCAATAACCTGCTGGAACGTGATTATGCACTCCGTACCATCTGGAGCAATGACAGTTATTTCAATGCAAGAAGCATGGATGTCTACATCACCAGACTCAGAAAATACCTGGAAAAAGACCCCTCTGTGCGGATCCTGAACATTCACGGAAAAGGTTTCAAACTGATCGTCTGATACCGGAGATTTAAACCTATTTTTGTAAATTCATGCCGGCAAATGTCATCAATTCGTGAAGCAAACCCTTTTTTTCATATTTTTCCTTGCAGCGGTCATCCTGCCCGGTTGCCTGACCATTAAGGAAAAATATCATTTCAACCGCGACGGATCAGGGACCATGGAATACAGCATAGACATCCGGGACCTGGTCAACATGCTTGATGCTGCCGGGGATACCCTTAGCCACAAACGTTTCCATCTGGACAACATGTTTATGGAAGCCAGTGACCGTCTCCGGGATATTCAGGGCATCAGCCATATTGCCAGTACACATGATGAAGAACCCTTCGTTTTCGGCATTCAGTATGAATTCAGTGATATAAATGCCCTGAACAAAGCCCTGAATCAATTGCTCAACGGGAAAGAGGAAACTTATCACGCTTATTTTAAAAGGAAAAGACGAAAGATCATACGGGAACATAAAACGGACAGCCGGCTGACTTCATCAAACCTGCTGGGCAGGATTGATGAAACCGATGAATCGGCCGAACTGTTCAGGGACATCATATACCGCGTACAACTTGGTTTTGAACGGCGGGTCCGGCGGGTCAGGTCTGAGGGAGACTGGACTAAATCTCCAAACGGACATACCGTCACCACAGAATCCAACTTTCTGGAAATAAGCAGAAATCCTGATATTCTGGATGTCAAGGTCAAGACCCGGTAAAGATCAATCCATTTTCAGAACTGCCAGAAATGCTTGCTGGGGAACTTCGATGTTGCCAACCTGACGCATCCGCTTCTTGCCTTTTTTCTGCTTTTCAATCAATTTTCGTTTACGGGTAATGTCCCCTCCGTAACATTTTGCAGTGACATCCTTTCTCACAGCCCTGACCGTTTCCCGGGCAATGATCCTGGAACCGATGGCTGCCTGTATGGCAATGTCAAATTGTTGTCTGGGGATCAGTTCTTTCAGCCTGATACACATTCTTCTACCGAAATCATAGGCATTATCGCGATGCATGAGGGCGGAAAGGGCATCGACCATTTCGCCGTTAAGCAGTATGTCGAGACGGACCAGATTGGCTTTGCGGTAACCTGACTGATAGTAATCGAAGGATGCATATCCTTTGGAAATGCTTTTTAATTTGTCATAAAAGTCAAAAACGATTTCTGCCAGAGGTATTTCAAAAGTGATCTCTACCCGGTTACTGGTAAGATAAACCTGGTTCTTGAGTGTCCCCCTTTTATCGATACACAATTTCATTATGGGCCCCACAAAATCTGCCTTGGTAATGATCTGGGCTGTAATATAGGGCTCTTCAATATTCTCAACGTGGGTTGGTTCCGGCAATCCGGAAGGATTGTGCACCTCGAGGATCTCTCCACGGGTGGTTACCCTGTAGGATACGTTGGGAACCGTGGTGATTACATTCATGTCAAATTCGCGGTCAAGACGTTCCTGAATGATCTCCATATGCAACAATCCGAGAAATCCGCAACGGAAGCCGAATCCCAGGGCAACGGATGATTCGGGTTCATAATACAGCGACGCATCGTTCAATTGCAGTTTTTCCATGGATGCCCTGAGATCCTCGTAGTCGTCTGCATCCACTGGATAAATGCCTGCGAATACCATGGGTTTGATATCCTTAAATCCCGGGATGGTTTTTTCGCAAGGTCTGTCCACATGGGTAATGGTGTCCCCGACCCTTACTTCCCGGGATTCCTTGACACCGGATATGATGTAACCAACCATGCCCGCACTCAGTGATTCCCTGGGTTCCATACCCAGCCGCAAAGTGCCGATCTCATCGGCATGATACTTCTTTCCGGTGACTACGAATTTTACAAAATCATTTGTTGTGATGCAGCCGTTGAATATCCTGAAATAAGCGATGATGCCCCGGTATGAATTGAACATTGAATCAAAAATCAATGCCTGCAGGGGCGCATCCGGATCCCCTTTTGGGGGGGGTATTCTGTTTACAATTTCCTGAAGTATCTCATCCACACCGGCACCTGTCTTGCCGCTGGCCAGAATAATATCTTCTCTTTTGCATCCGATCAGATCGATGATCTGGTCCTGTACTTCTTCCTTCATTGCATTTTCCAGATCCATCTTGTTCATGACCGGAATAATCTCCAGGTCGTGATCCAGGGCCATATACAGATTTGATATGGTCTGGGCCTGGATTCCCTGGGATGCATCCACCACCAGCAAAGTTCCTTCGCAGGATTTCAGGGCCCGGGACACTTCATAGGTGAAATCAACATGTCCCGGGGTATCGATCAGGTTGAAAATATATTGTTCCCCCGAGCATTCATAGGCCATGCAAATGGCATGGCTTTTAATGGTGATGCCCCGTTCCCGCTCCAGGTCCATGTTGTCCAGCACCTGGTCCTTGTATTCCCTTTCGGAAATGGTATGGGTCTTTTCGAGCAACCGGTCTGCCAGCGTACTTTTCCCATGGTCGATATGTGCAATAATGCAAAAGTTCCTGATGTTTTTCATTGTACCGGCGGGATTTTCGAGCTACAAAGATAGGGAAAAAAAAAGGTGCCTTTTTGAGACACCTTCCTTTATGATCAATAAAATCTGTTTTTACATCATTCCACCACCCATTCCTCCACCGGGCATGCCGCCACCACCAGGAGGTGTGGCAGATTCTTTTTCAGGTTCATCGACCAGTACACATTCGGTGGTCAGGAACATCCCGGCAATGGAAGACGCATTTTCAAGCGCGATCCTGGCCACTTTGGTCGGATCGATCACACCGGCCTGGTACAGAGGTTCGTACTTGTTGGTTCTGGCATTGTACCCGAAATCGTCTTTTTCATCCCTGATCCTCTGAACAGCCACCGAACCGTCAACTCCGGCATTCTCAACGATCTGCCGCAGAGGTTCTTCAAGTGCCCTTCTTACAATATTCACACCGGTGGTCTGGTCCTGGTTTTCCACTTTCAGCTTCTCCAGAGCCTCAACCGCCCTGATATAAGCCACGCCGCCACCGGGAATAATGCCTTCTTCAACAGCTGCCCTGGTGGCGCTCAGTGCATCGTTCATCCGGTCTTTCTTTTCTTTCATTTCAACCTCCGATGCAGCACCGACATACAGTACGGCTACACCGCCAGCCAGCTTGGCCAGTCTTTCCTGCAACTTCTCCTTATCGTAGTCCGAAGTGGTATTTTCAATCTGGGTCTTGATCTGATTAACCCTTGCATCGATATTTTTCTTGTCTCCGGCACCATTGACGATGGTGGTATTGTCCTTGTCGATGGTGATCTTTTCTGCTTTGCCAAGCATTTCGATGTTCGTGTTTTCCAGCTTCAGTCCCTTCTCTTCCGATATTACGGCCCCTCCGGTAAGAATGGCAATGTCTTCCAGCATTTCCTTCCTGCGGTCACCGAATCCCGGAGCCTTTACGGCTGCAACCTTAAGGGATCCCCTCAGTTTGTTGACCACCAATGTGGCCAGAGCCTCACCGTCGATGTCCTCGGCAACGATCAGCAAAGGAGCCCCGCTCTGGGCGGTTGTTTCCAGTATGGGAAGCAGATCCTTCATCACGGAGATCTTCTTGTCAAACAGCAGAATGTAAGGATTCTCCATGACCGCTTCCATCTTATCGGTGTCGGTCACAAAATACGGGGAGATATAACCCCGGTCAAACTGCATCCCTTCAACCACTTCAACATAAGTATCCGATACTTTGGCTTCCTCCACGGTGATCACCCCTTCTTTTTTGACTTTGCTCATGGCTTCCGCGATGAGCCTTCCGATCTCGTTGTCATTGTTGGCGGATATCGCGGCCACCTGTTTGATTTTCTCGATGTCATCCCCTACTTCATGGGACTGGCTTCTCAGGTGCCTGATCACTTCGGCAACGGCTTTGTCGATGCCCTTTTTCAGATCCATGGGATTGGCACCGGCCGTCACATTCCGCATTCCGACATTGATTATGCTCTGTGCCAGGAGGGTGGCCGTGGTGGTTCCGTCACCCGCATCATCGTTGGTTTTTGAGGCCACTTCCTTGACGAGCTGTGCTCCTACGTTTTCAAATTCTTCTTTCAGTTCAATTTCCTTGGCTACGGTAACACCGTCCTTGGAAACCTGCGGTGCACCGAATTTCTTTTCGATCACAACATTCCGTCCTTTGGGCCCCAGCGTGACCCTGACAACATCGGTAAGGATATCCACACCCTTTTTCAGCTTGTCTCTTGCTTCAATATTAAACTTAATAATCTTTGCCATTTTTTTCGTTTTTTTATGATTTTTAAATGTGATTGTTCTCCGGCTTGTCAGATAATTGCCAAAACATCGGATTGCTTCATCATCAGATAATCCTTTTCGTCAACGGTGAGTTCAGTACCGGCATACTTGCCGTACAGGACAACATCTCCCTGTTTGAGTTCCATTTTTTCATCCTTGGTACCCGGGCCAACGGCAACAACGGTTCCCTTCTGGGGTTTTTCCTTGGCCGTGTCCGGAATGATGATTCCGCTGGCAGTTTTTTCTTCAGCTTCCATAGGTTCGATCATGACCCGATCAGCTAATGGTTTAATTTTAATATCTCCCATTTTAAGTAACTATTTAGGTTAAACATATGATCCATATTCGTGATGTCCCCTCTCAGAATTCATGCCAAATACAGCTACAAAGGATATATTGAACTGAACAAAGACAAATTGGCTTGACAGCTGGAATGCAAACAGGTTTTTGCCGATGACAAACTATTGATTATCTGATTGTTATAAAAATTGTAGATGTGGTCCCCAAATAAACGAAAAACCTGTCAGCCATCTGACAACCTGACACGCCCATACAGCAATACCGGCATATTCCCCTGCTTATTGGGAGCTTTCTCCTTCACCTTCGCCTTCTGTAGCGGGTCCGGTGCTTTCTTCCGGCATTGGTGTGGGAAAACTGGGAATTGCATTGGGATCTACAGCATTTTCAATCTGATCTTCAATGACTGACTTTTGTTCTTCTGCAATCCGGGGAATGGTCATACTGGCCAGGATGGAAAAAACAACGAGTGCACCGGCCAGGGTCCAGGTAGCCTTTTCCAGAAAATCCGTGGTTCTTCTTACACCCATGAACTGGTTGGAGGACTGGAAATTGGAAGCCAATCCCCCTCCCTTGGAATTCTGGACAAGAACGATCAGGACCAGCAGGAAGCAAACCACAATGATCAATACAGATAGTATATAATACATAGTTCTGACAAATTATAGATGGTTATCGATCAATCTTTTCTTAATCTGCTCAATCTGAGACGCAAAGTAAGTACTTTTTTCCGGATATTTCAAGCTGAGCTTTTCATAAATCACGATGGCCTTTTTATAATTCTTCTGGTTCAGATATATCCTGGCCAGGGTTTCGGTCATAAAACCTTCATGGTTTTCAACACTTTTTTCAGATATGTCTTCCGGCTCTTCTTCGTAAGCGGGTTCCGGCCTGATACGCGGGTCTTCCCGGATGAAATCGTCAATCAGTTCCCACTGGCGTTCTTTTTTAACCGGCGGACCCGGCTCTTTCTCCGTAACTTCCGTTGTCCCTTTTCTTTCTTCTTCAGGAACCGGCCTGCGAAAAGCATAGCTTTCACTGTGCAGCAGATCATAAAGGATCCCGCGATCGCCGATGAACATGGAAGAGTATCGTAGTTTTTCCGTGAAATCAAGGCGATCAGTCGTTTTGAGTTTGTACAACCGCAACATATGAGCGGTCTGAAAATAGGGATACACAACCAGAAGCCCTTCCAGCTGATCAAGGGCATTGCCCTCTATTTTTCCCGGGTCCCTGACATATTCCGTTATGCTGGTTTTGCTTATCATAGGATATCCATCCATTACCAATTTACAAAAGCACGGTTGTAAATATCTTCAATGATCTGTTCGATGATGGTTTCCATCAGTTCGTCTTCCACTTCGGACAAATTTTTGTTGCTGGCATAGTCCTCGTAGTGGGTAAAAACCTCATTGTAATTCATTTCCTCATCCAGTGTATTGGTATATTTCATTCTTACGGATATGGTAAACCGGTTCAGTGCTGCCGCTTCATTTCCTGATATTGCCATCGGCCTGGATGAATAACGGGTGATCTCCCCTTCGAAGTTCGCATCACCCATGCCATTGACCAGGGTCAGAGCGGTCTGCTGCTGAAACTTATCCTTCAGCTCATCGGTAATATACCGGGCAAGCATGGGATTCACAATTGAAGCACGGTTGGTGAAATACTGCACAGAAACGGTTTCCATTTCAGGGGGAATGCTCGCACCGGTAAATGAATAACTCACTTTACATGAATGCAATGCAATCAACAAGGGCAAAATCAGTATGATCGCCCGTGAGATTATTGTCCCAGCCTGCCGGTTATGCATATGATTCCTCATGCGATATTGTGTTCTTTGATCTTCCTGTACAATGTTCTTTCCGAAATGCCCAGCTCATCGGCAGCATGCTTTCTCTTGCCTTTGTGTTTTTCCAGGGCTTTTTTGATCAGCTCGATCTCTTTATCCTCCAGGGAAAGGGATTCTTCCAGTATTTCTTTTGTGTCATGGATCTGTGTATCATCGCTCCCCTCCGCATCCAGTGCGCGATGTGTTTCTTCCAGCTGGCCTTCCTGATCTCCTACACTTTGGTATAGCTTGTTGATGATGTGTTCGTTGTTTTCCCTCAACTCTGCGTTTTGCGGACTCTTCTGCATAAGTTCGAGCACTAGCTTTTTCAAATCGTTCACGTCATTGCGCATGTCAAACAGGATCTTGTACAGGATCTCCCGCTCATTGTTGAAACTTCTTTGTTCTTCCTGGCTTTTGTAGATTGCAGGAAGCTTGATCGCCTGGTAATCGGGAAGATACTTCGACAGGATGTCTGCATCCAGTTCCCTGTTTTTTTCGATCACAGATATTTGTTCCGTAATGTTCCGGAGTTGCCTGATGTTGCCCGGCCATTCGTAGTTCTCCAGCATTTCAATTGCATCCGGTGTCAAAGTAATGGGAGGCATCCTGTTCTTTTCTGCAAAATCACTCGCAAACTTTCTGAACAAAAGATAAATGTCTTCTTTTCTTTCCCTGAGCGGAGGAATGGCTATGGGAACGGTATTGAGCCGGTAATACAGATCTTCCCTGAATTTTTCCTGCTGGAGGGCCTGCAATATGTCAATATTTGTAGCGGCAATAACCCGGACATTGGTTTTTTGCACCCTTGAAGAACCGACACGAATGAACTCCCCCGATTCCAGAACCCTCAGAAGTCTTACCTGTGTAGACATGGGAAGTTCGGCGATCTCATCCAGAAATATCGTGCCTCCGTTGGCTACTTCGAAATACCCCTTTCGGCTTTCATGCGCACCGGTAAAAGCACCTTTTTCATGTCCGAAAAGTTCGGAATCAATGGTTCCTTCCGGAATGGCTCCGCAATTCACAGCAAAATAGGGCCCATGCTTTCTTGCACTGTATTGATGAATGATCTGGGGAAAATATTCCTTTCCTGTGCCGCTTTCCCCGCTGATCAATACCGTCAGGTCGGTGGCTGCCACCTGAATGGCAACTTCAATGGACCGGTTCAATCCCACATGATTGCCTATGATACCGAATCTTTGTTTGACACTTTGTATATTCATCCTGGAATTATTTGCTTTAATCATTAATCATCAACACCTTATACTGTTATTCATCATAATTGCCTGTATGGCCGGCAAAACCCCAACTCAATAACCCCGAAAAAATCAGGAAATTGCACAAAATGGCAGATTTTTCAAAATTCATGACAAAATTACAATTTTCGGAGATTTTTACTAATTTGCAGCAACCGGTCCGTCAAAAAATTTTCCATTGTTCATGAAAATCATCGGAATAATCCCCGCCCGGTACGGATCCACCCGTTTCCCCGGGAAACCCCTGGCCATGGTCCGCGGTAAAATGATGATCCGAAGGGTGTACGAACAGGCCTCTGTGGTTTTGAAAGAAGTCATCGTGGCCACTGATGACAACCGCATCCTCCGGGCAGTGAAAAACTTCGACGGCCGGGCCATGATGACATCTCCCGGGCATAGAAGCGGTACCGACCGCTGTGCGGAAGTGCTGGAAAAAGTGGACAGCAATTACGATGTAGTGATCAACATCCAGGGAGATGAACCCTTCATTGATCCAGGACTATTGAAAAACCTGGCTTCAGCCTTCAATGAACCCGGAACACAAATCGCAACATCTGCTGCCAGTATCCGGAATATCAAAGATCTTTCTGATCCCGATATTGTTAAGCTGGTCATGCGCACCGACCATACGGCACTGTATTTCAGCCGGACAGCCATCCCTTATGTCAGGGGCACAAAGATCTCCGGCTGGCTCGAAAAATTTCCCTTCTACAGGCATACGGGAGTATATGCATACCGGCCGTCCGTGCTGAAGGAGATAACCCGACTTCCACCCGGGATTCTTGAAGAAGCAGAGTCACTGGAACAGAACCGTTGGATCGAAAACCATTACAAAATCAAAGTGCTGATCTCGGACTTTCCTTCTTCGGGCATTGATACACCCGCGCAGCTGAAAATAATAAACCGCGGGGGAAATCTGTGATTTGCCGTTTATTGAACGGGGATATACTGAAAATCAAGTTCTACCGCTTCGGCAAGATCTTCTCCATCCTCCCGCATCTGGTCATCGTCCTCATTATAGTGCCAGTTTACCATGACCTTGATTCCTTCTGCGGAAAAACGTTTGAGATAAAGCAAGATCTCCATGATGTATTTGGCAGAGGATGAATTGAAATAGGTCAAACCCACATCAAGGTTCAGTGTGTTGAAGGCATATTTCCCGTCGGATCCGCTGAGGTACTCTGCCTGAAATTTTTTCAGCCAATCCAGCAGCGGCTGGTAGAAACCCCTCACATCCTCAGGACGGGAAACACCATATATCCTGAATTGCCTTTTTGATATATCAAAAGATATTCCCGGGGTAAATTCTGTCGGATCCAGATTCAAATTATGCATAGTCAGGATTTTGTACTGTTCAGATTGATGAGCAGTTTGAAAACCGAATATTTCCGGTTGATCTTTTTGAAATCATATTCCAGGTTGGACATGGTAATCTTGGCCATTTCAATAAAACCGAGTCCGGCCCCGCCCTTGGGTGTAAAACGGCCATTGGTGATCGTACTGCGGTAATATGTTTTCAGTCCCTCCAGATCCAGTCCGTTCACCTTATCGATCTTCCCTTTGAGTTCTTTTATGTGTTTATTGAGAATGGGGTTCATGGTACTGATCATGAAATTTTTCCCATCCTTTTCCAGGCGGAATTCAGGCATGAATTCCGGGTTTTCCTGAACGAAATCTTTGTAATAATCTTCGTATTTCAGCATATTTTCAAGGGACTCGATGATCAGGGAAAGCAGTTTCTTATAAACCACTACTTTTATTTCGTATTGCTGTTTTTTTGATTTCAATTCGTTCAGCAAAGAGGCGATGCTTTCGAAGCTCAGAGAACCTTTGCAGTGAAGGATGGTTTCGGGGACTATCATGCGCTGCTTGAAAAGAAACAGGCTTACAAATTACTAAAATTAACGGAATTGTAAAAAAAATTCTTTTTACGGCATAACCGGGGGTTCATTTTGTTCATACCACTGATCCGCTGCAAGGTTATTTTGCCTGGAAGCTTCCACGGCAAGCCTGTCGCACTTTTCATTCTCACCATTGTCGGCATGCCCCTTGATCCAGATGATCCTGACCTTGTGTTTCCTGTAGACATCCAGAAATCTTTTCCAGAGATCGGGATTTTTCTTTTTTTTGAATCTTTTCGACTCCCACCGAAAGACCCATCCCCGGTTTACGGCTTCTGCAACATATTTTGAATCCGTATAAACCACCACCCGGGAATCCTTCCTTTTGATCTTTTCGAGGGCCACCACCACGGCCAGTAATTCCATCCGGTTGTTGGTGGTTTTTCTGTACCCCTGTGAAAATTCCTTCCGGTAGTCCCCGCGGCGCATGACAATCCCGTATCCACCAGGCCCGGGATTCCCCCTGGCTGCGCCATCGGTATATATTATTATCTCACCCACCATAAAAAAACTGCCCTGAATTATTTGTCCCGGGCAGTTCCGTATAATTGATCAGCATACATTTATAAAACCAGTGTCATTTCCTGTATCAGATTCTGTGCTCCGGCAAATTTATCAATGATGAACAATACATACCGGATATCCACGCCGATACAACGCTGGAGATCTTCTTCGAAAGACACATCCCCGCTCATGGCTTCCCAGTTCCCATCGAAAGCAATGCCGATCAGGTTTCCCTCCTTGTCAATGACCGGACTTCCGGAATTGCCTCCTGTGATGTCATGATTGGTGATAAAACAAACCTTCATGACATCATTTTCCCCGTAGGGTCCGTAATCTTTGTTTTCATAAAGTGATTTGAGCTTATCCGGCACAATGAACTCCGGATTGTCCGGATCCTCTTTTTCCATTACACCCTCCAGGGTAGTGTAATGCTTGTAATAAACAGCATCCCTTGCATAATAACCTTCGGTGGTCCCGTACGTGAGCCTGAGGGTTGAATTGGCATCCGGATACCTGACCAGCTCCGGATCCATCTCCCGGAGTCCGGCTATATACAACCGTCTGCCTTTCTGAAAACGCTCATCAAACTCATTTCCTGATTGGCGAAGATCGAGGTATTTATGGTATATCGACCGGGCAGCCTGGAAAACCAGGTCTTTGCTCAGGGTTTTTTTGTCAGGATCGGCCAGAAAATCCATCATCCGTTCCCGGTCAACAAAAATGGATTTTTTGAATATTTTCCTTACATACTTTTCATAATCCCCCCGGTACCGTTTATTGATGGTGGCATACAGATCAGGATGATAGGATTTGTCCACATGATCGGCAAACAGTCTCAGCATGGCCAGGGCAATTTTCTTTTCGGTGGACGGATTGAAGTTCTTGAAAAAATCCCCGGCGGACTCCCGCAGTCTTTCCACCGCATCCTGACGCTCCGCCGGGTCATCGGATTCTGATAAAAGAGCTGCATGCATGGGAAAAGAATTAAAAGCAAATCCGATGAATTCAACCCCGTGGATGAAGGCTTCACCGATGTACTGGGTTACATGCTTGACTTGTTTTCTTGATTGTACCGCGAATTCGATCATTTCAAGCGCTTCACCGTACTTTTCTTCTCTTCTCTTGTCCTGCCGTACCCATTGGTTGAATCTTTCTTCCAGTTCCTGTTTTTCCTCCAGTACATTGAGTTCCCTCAGTCCTTTTGACTGGCCGATGGAATACTTCCAGTAATTGCTTGACCTGGAATACTTGCTTGCATACTGAATGTATACCTCTTCTGAAGCCAGCATATCTTCCATCATGATCTCCTGCCTGACACTGCGGATCTTGATCCGGTTGGGATGTACGACCTCAAGCAACTCACGTACTCCGCGGGAAGTCATATAGCGGTCTGTAGAACCCGGGAACCCGAGCACCATGGAAAAATCATGTTTATCATAACCTTTCAATGATATGGGGAAATAATGCCTGGATTTCAGGGGGATGTTGTCCACGTGATAATCGGCCGGTTTGCCATCCGGACCCGTGTACACACGGAAAATCGAAAAATCACCTGTGTGCCTGGGCCACATCCAGTTGTCCGTATCGTGACCGAACTTCCCGATAGATTCGGGCGGAGCACCGACCAGCCTCACGTCCCTGAATGTTTCCGCAACGATCAGGAAGAACCGGTTCCCCTCGAAAAAAGGCCGTACATAGGCTTCATAATGGTTATCCGATGTGGCTTCCGCTTCAATATCGGCCGAAACGGATTCGATCCTGAACTGACGCTCATCTTCGCTCATTTCACAGTTCAGTTCTGCATTGATCCGGTCACCCACCTCTTCGATCCGGACAATAAAAGAAACGGACTTCCCAGGATTGGGAAGCTCTTCCTCATAACTTCCTGCCCAGAAACCGTCTGCAAGATAATTGTGATCTTTGGTGCTGTGAGACTGGATTTCTCCGTATCCGCAATGATGATTGGTAAACAGGAGTCCGTTAGGCGAAACAAGCTCAGCCGTGCAGGAACCGTAATCCAGTGCGCCCACGGCATCTTTCAAACCGGGACCGTTTTCGTTGTATATCTGTTCATATTTTAATTCAAGTCCCATTTCGGTCATTTCCGTCATATTGAGTTCATCCAGTAAAGGAAGCAACCACATGCCCTCATCGGCATGAACATATATGGAAAGACCCAGGAAGAACGCGGTCAGATAAATCTTTAACTTCATCATGAATAATAAATTAAATGTCCCGATACTCTTTTCAGCTCAATACCCTTTCAGCTCAAGAATATCCGGAAAAACAAATGTAATAAAAATGTGTTCCTGCGGGAAAATCCCGCAGTGAAATAATATCCCAATATTAATGCTTTTCAAAAACCGATACAAAGATTTATCCCGTTTATGTTTAAAAACAACCTTTTCGGCCGGTTAAAACATCAGACGGCCATAAATTCATACATTTGTCTTTGGTATGCGTGGGAATCAGAAAAAGAAAGAAATACGCGGTGCAGGGCCGGCGGCACTTGATCATTTCATGAAACGACACGGTTTTGAACCTTACCGGGCACATCAGGCAGCCACATGGATCTGGAAAAGGCATGCACGTTCTTTTGAGCAAATGACCAACCTTCCCCTGGAAGTCAGGAAACTTCTTGACCGCCACTTTTATTTCTCATCTTGTGCCATTCAAAACACCCGTAAGAGCAAAGACGGTTCAGTCAAAATCGTTTTTTCGCTTCATGACGGGAAACCGGTGGAAGGTGTGATGATCCCTGCCGGCAAGAGGCTTACCGCGTGTGTTTCATCCCAGATAGGCTGTCCGGTCCAATGCACCTTTTGTGCAACAGGACAAATGGGACTGGTCAGGAATCTTGCTGCCGGGGAGATTTTCGATCAGGTTTGCCTGTTGATGGAGAAAGCCCGCAGATTATACAATACCACCTTGAAAAACCTGGTATTCATGGGAATGGGCGAACCCCTGCTGAATTATGACCAGGTCATGAGTTCGATCGATATGATCTCATCCCCGGAAATGCTTGGGGTTTCCCCCCAGCGGATCACCCTGTCTACCGTGGGCATTGTAAAAAAAATCAACCAGCTCGGACGGGACCGGGTGAAATTCAACCTTGCATTGTCCCTTCATACCGCCGACCAGAAGAAAAGGGAAAAAATCATACCCCTGAGCAAATCCAATACCCTTGATCAATTATCAGAGGCCCTGAAATACTTTTACAAAAACACCGGTACCAGGGTTACCTATGAATATCTGCTGATGAAAGATTTCAACGATTCAACCGAAGATGCCCGGTTGCTTGCTGAATTCTGCAGGATCACCCCCTGCAAAATCAACCTGATCGAGTACAATCCGGTTCCCGGAACAGAATACCAGCGTTCGCCGGACCGAAACACGGCGGCCTTTTCCGGTTTCCTGAAATCCCGGAACCTTGTCGTCAAAATCCGGAAAAGCCGGGGAGCGGATATTGCTGCGGCATGCGGCCAACTGGCAACGGCCGGTTCGCATTGATCCGGTCAGTCAAATTTCGGAAAATCAATGCTGTACTGGGTGGAAAAAAGCTGAAAGGTCCGGCGGTGAAACGGAGAAGCCCCATTTTCAAGCAAAGCTTTACGATGCTCCGGAGTAGCATATCCTTTGTTCTGATCCCAGTGATACTGCGGGTATTCCTCATGAAGGGAGTACATAAAGTCATCCCGGTACGTTTTTGCTAGCACAGAAGCCGCGGATATGGAAAAAAATAATCCGTCACCCCCGATAATGGCCCGGTATGGGACGTCCTCGAATTTATAGAATCTATTTCCGTCCACGATGATGTGGCCGGGTCGTGGATTTAGCTTTTTCAGCGCCCGGTGCATTGCCAGAAGTGAAGCCCTCAGTATGTTCATCCTGTCAATCTCATGATGATCGGCGCTGGCCACGGCAAAAGCCAGGGCATCCTTCTCAATGTCTTTCCGGAGTAATTCCCGTACCGGAGGATCCAGCTTTTTGGAATCATTGAGTAATGGATGAAAGTAATCTGCGGGCAGGATTACCGCCGCTGCATAGACCGGGCCGGCCAGACATCCCCGGCCCGATTCGTCACACCCGGCTTCCGGTACCGATGATTTATAACAGCTTTTCAATGGCATTTCATCCATACATCCCGAATCTTCTATATACTTTTCATTGCCGTGGTTTTCAGAATGGCATTCCACAATACTTCTGCTGCATTTTCCCAGCTGAAATTTTTCCACCGGCCATTTCCCTTTCTGATCAACAAATCCCGCAAAACTTTATTTATGCTGATCTCATGCATGGCAAGTGCAATCGAATCCTCATCATAAGGATTCACATACATGGCAGCATCCCCGGCTACCTCAGGCAGGGAAGTGGTATCGGAACAAATTACGGGAATCCCGCATTTCATCGCTTCCAGCACCGGGATCCCGAATCCTTCGATCATGGGAACAAAAACCATGGCATAGGCCGCTCCCAACGCTTTTACCAGATCATTGCCCGAAAGCCTCCCCGTAAAAACAACATCCTTTTTGTGCTTCATTCTCCTGTACGCCCGGCCGATCCCCTGTTTTTTGAATGCGTTACCACCCGCGATCACCAGCTTAAAATTTTCTCCGCCCCGCTGACGGAAAATATCAAATGCAGCCAGCAACCGGTTAATGTTTTTCCTGGGAATCAGACTCCCCACAAAGATAAAATAATCCGATCCCCCGGCCAGCCTGTTTTTTGTTTTGCGGATTGCATCCGGGGACAGCGGATGAAAAGCCCCGCCTGCTGCATTGTATGCTACATCGATCTTTTCCGGGGGAATCCCGTAAGCGGAGACCAGATCTTTTTTTGAATACCCGGAAACCGTCACTATCCTGTCACTGCGACCGGCAAATACGGGAAACCGCTTCCTGTAATATAGCCTGGAAAAGAAGGGAAGATCCCGGGGACGATGATAGAAATTGATGTCATGGATCACCGCTACGCTGGGAATCCCCTTGCAGGGTGGCACAAAACCGTCGGTTCCCACATAACAATCGGCCCGGTTCCTTTTCAGGATCGCCGGCAATGCAACCTCCGTCCGGATGTGCCAAAGAAGTGCATGACGTCCGGGAGGAAAAACACGGACAGGAACCACATTGCCGGCAAATATGAATTTATCAGACCATGGCCTGTCAAACAGAAACAAAAATTCATGCTCAGGATGTTCACGGACAATTCGCCTGAACGTTTCGTATGTATACCGGCCGATCCCATCCATCCGGCCTTCGATCATCAAACGTGTATCTGCTGCAATCTTCATTTCCTTATGTGATTCGGATCCTGACGGGACCGGAATCAACCACTGGTCCCGCACCGGATCATAAATCTATTAAAAATCTGAGGTATTATATGAATTCTTTCATCAAAAAGCTCTATGTTCGCTGATTAATAAACCCATCAGAACAGGATTGAAAAAGAAATTCGTCACCAACCTGTTTTTGCTTCTGGCGTTGAATTTACTGGTCAAACCTTTCTGGATATTCGGGATCGACAGAACGGTACAGAATATTGTGGGAGCGGGCGACTACGGATTTTTCTTTTCCCTGTTCAGCTTCTCCATACTGCTGAACAATCTTCTCGACCTGGGAATAAACAATTACAACAACAGGGCCATTGCAAGGAACAGCCGGTTGCTCAATCCGCTTCTGTCTGACATTGTCGTTCTGAAACTCTTTTTGGGAATATTGTATTTTGTGGTTTGCGGGATAACCGCACTCATCATCGGATATACCGCCCGTCAGTTTAATCTTCTCTTCTTTTTGTTGTTCAATCAGTTCATTGCTTATTTCATCCTTTATTTCAGGTCCTGCCTGAGCGGACTCTATCTGTTCCGCACTGACAGTATTCTTTCGGTAGTTGACCGCGCGCTGATGATTATCCTGTGTGCTCTTTTGCTTTGGGGGAAGATCATACCCGGGCCTTTCCGGATCGAATGGTTTGTCTATGCCCAGACCGTTTCTTATGGCATAACCCTTATGATTGTATTCATCCTGGTTTATGCACAAGCGGAATATTTCAGGCCCTCGCTTAATTTTTCCCGGTTCCTGGACGTCCTCCGCAAAAGTTATCCGTTTGCACTGCTTGCCTTGCTGATGTCTTTTTACAGCCGGATCGATTCAGTCATGCTCGAACGGATGCTGCCCGACGGCAAAATACAGGCAGGGATATATGCCCAGGCTTTCAGGATCCTGGACGCGGGCACCATGTATGGCTTTCTGTTTGCCACCTTGCTGCTGCCAATTTTCTCCGGGATGATCAAAAGAAGGGAACCGCCGGGATCCCTCGTTCAACTCGCATCATGCCTGCTGATCATTCCCGTATTGATCCTGGCGGTTCTTTGCATTCTGTATAATGAAGAAATCATGGATCTGCTCTACCGGGAACATATCGAAAGCAGTTCGGCCGTATTCAGTGTTCTGATGACCGGCCTGATTGGCATGTCCGTTACCTATATATTCGGCACCCTGCTGACGGCCAACGGCAATCTCAGGCATTTGAACATCATGGCGTTGGGAGCGGTGATCTTCAACATTGCGCTGAACCTGGTCCTGATCCCCGTGTTCTTTGCATTCGGTGCCGCCCTGGCAAGCATGTTTACTCAATTCCTTACGGCACTTGCCCAGTTTGTTTTATCGATGTACATATTCCGTTTCCGCATCCGTTATGACCTGATCATCCGTTTATCAACCTTTATCATTTTGCTGGTCACTACCGGATGGTTGCTCCGGGAACGGGTGCCCTGGATCACCGGGTTTTTTCTGATCGCATCGGCCGGTTTATTGTTCTCGTTGGTGCTCAAGCTGATCCGTCCAGGCGACCTGTTCCGGTTGATCCAGTATGAATAATAATGTGTAACTTTACGGCTGACATGAATACACGTATCCTCCATCCCAGGGACCAGATCAAACTGATCATCGACCGGATCTACCGGGGCGGACTCACCACCACATCCGGAGGGAACATTTCCATCCGGGATGAAGACGGAGATATCTGGGTTACTCCTTCTGCGGTCGATAAAGGGACACTCAGGCCACAGGACATCGTTTGCATGACCAAAAGCGGCAAAAAGACCGGGCCCCATAAGCCCTCTTCCGAATTCCCCTTCCACAAAGCCATCTATGAAATACGTCCCGACATCAGGGCCATCATCCACGCCCATCCCCCTGCCCTGGTTTCTTTCAGCATCGTGCGCCAGATCCCGGACACCAACATCATTCCCCAGGCCAAATATGTTTGCGGGCCCATTGGTTATGCAGACTATGAGCTCCCCGGAACCGATGCACTCGGAAAAAGCATTGCCGGCGAATTCAAAAAAATGTACAACGCGGTGATCATGGAAAATCATGGTGTCGTGGTGGGGGGAGCCAATCTCAGAGAGGCCTATGAAAGATTCGAGACGCTTGAATTTTCTGCCCGCACAATCATAAATGCCCGGATCATCGGCAAGCCAAAATTTCTGACCGATGTCCAGCTGGCCGCTTTTGATGCCCAGCTCAGCTACCACATTCCGGAAATGGAGAAAGTGGTCCATCCCTCAAATGAACGTGAGAAAAGAGCCGAAATCTGCACCATTGTTAAGCGGGCCAGCGACCAGGGACTGATGAGAAGCACCTACGGTACGGTTTCGGTGCGCTGGGAAGGGAACAACTTTCTGATCACCCGAACCAATTTCCCCCGGTGGAATATCCAGATGGAGGATGTTGTACAGATCAAAAACGGAAAGAAAGAACCGGGTAAAACACCCAGCAGGGCTGTGCTCCTGCACCAGGAGATCTATGAACAGAATCCCGACATCCATGCCATCATCTTTACCCAGCCGCCTTACCTGATGGCTTACGGAGTATCCGACAGGAAAATCGACGTGAGGACCATCCCGGAAAGCTGGATCTTCCTGCAGGATGTGCCCAAGATGCCTTTTGGGGCACAATTTAAAGGCAGCGATATGATCCCCGCAAAATTGTCCCAGAACATACCGGCACTCCTGATCGAAAATGATTCCGTGCTGGTCACCGGTAAAGATCTTCTGCAAACCTTTGACCGTCTGGAAGTCGCTGAATTCAGCGCCAGATCATTGATCATGGCCACCGCCCTGGGCAATATTTCCCCCATCACCGATGAGCAGATCGAAGACCTGCGAAAAAAATTCCTGTAAAATGTTTTGCCTTTCCGGGTCAACTGATCTCCCGGGTGTAGGCATATCCGCCTGTGATCGCAGTAATCGGTGCCACCGGAACAAGTCCGAAGCTGCCCACCAGCGTGTGCAGTATATCAGCGGCAATATAATTGATGTTTAAAATGCTGATAAAAGGGCTACCGGCAGGCAGATGGAAAAAACCTTTCAGGAACAAAGGCAAAAAGACCTTCCACGTGGCTATGGAGGTAAAGACGAATGACAAAAGTGCCTTAAAACCTGTCCAACCGGCAAAACCGATCAGGAACTTCACGGAAGATGATGATCAAGGCATTGCATCTTTGGGTACAAAATATCGCTGTAACTTCGGAACAAGTTGATTGTTTAATTGTTATCTTATACACTTAAAATTATTCGTTTCCGGCATCAGGCCACCGGTTGAATACAAAAGGGTGTTCGCAGACCCGGCAACAAAAAATCATAGAGTTTGAACAGAAATATAACGCACTGATATTTAATTGTTTAACTAAATATTATTTCCTGTGAAAACAAGAGACAAAAAATTTGAGAAAGTCGATATTGCCGTTACCCGGTGGATGGCAAGAAATGGTTTGTTGTTGTTGCGGCTGAGCATCGGCATCATTTTTTTCTGGTTCGGAATACTCAAGTTCTTCAAAGGGATGAGTCCGGCCGAAGACCTTGCCATTGTAACCATCAAAACCATCACTTTCGGTTTTGTTCCTGACAACGCAATACTTTACGGTTTGGCCACCTGGGAGGTTCTGATAGGCATAGGACTGCTTTTCAATATCTTTCCCAGGATAACCCTGGTGCTGCTGTTCCTGCAAATGGCAGGCACTTTTTTCCCCGTGTTTTTATTCCCGGAAAAGGTTTTTCATATTTTCCCGTATTCATTCACCCTGGAGGGACAATATATTTTCAAGAACCTGGTGGTGATCAGTGCCGGAATCGTTCTGGGCGCAACGGTCAGGGGAGGAAAGCTTCTATCAGGCGATGAAAAGAAGAAACCTGATCTCACTTCACCTGTCCGGCATGTGGACAACACGCGTGTGGCCGGAAATAAACTTGTAATTTGATGTTTCACTAAATTTATTATTTGTGAAAGTCCTTCTGACAGGAGCCACTGGATATATCGGCAAAAGGCTGCTGCCTGTTCTGCTTGCCGAAGGGCATGAAGTAATCTGTTGTGTTCGTGACAAAAAGAGATTCGATATATCAGGGTTTGATCCCCTGGACATCCGGACAATCGAGGCAGATTTTCTGGAAAGATCTTCACTGGACGCCATCCCACGGGATATCGATGCGGCGTACTATCTGATTCATTCCATGTCTTCCTCGATCGGCAATTTCGAAGAGCTGGAAAAAAGATCAGCTATAAATTTCAGAGACAGAATGCAACACACCCGGGTCAGACAGGTGATTTACCTGAGCGGCATATCCAACAACCAAACATTGTCAAAACATCTTTCCTCACGCAAGGCAGTTATCATCTGACCACCCTGCGTGCGGCCATCATCGTGGGTTCCGGAAGTGCTTCATTCGAGATCATCCGTGACCTTGTGGAGAAACTACCCCTGATCTCTTTTGATGAAGCCATCGGTCAGGCCTTCGACAAAATCGACCAGCAGGAGGTTATGTCCAGCTGGACCGATGCCCTCTCGGGCCGTGCGCTGGAGCAGGGAATGTCGAATCTTATCAATGTCCCGGTTTACGGTTGCTTTCAGGACAAAAGGTCCATAATAATTACCGATCCGGATGCGGTTTTGAATAAAATATGGTCTATCGGGGGAAAAAACGGCTGGTATTATGCCAACTGGCTCTGGAAGCTCAGGGGATTCATCGACAGATTATCCGGAGGTGCCGGATTGCGCAGGGGCAGGAGAAACAGCCTGAATATCTCAGCAGGCGATTCACTTGATTTCTGGAGGGTGCTGTATGCCAATAAGAAGGAAAAGAGGCTGCTTTTGTATGCGGAAATGAAACTACCCGGCGAAGCCTGGCTGGAATTCATGGTCAGCAACAACACATTGCATCAAACGGCAACTTTCCGGCCCCTGGGTTTGTGGGGAAGGATATACTGGTACGCCAATTTGCCTTTTCATTTCATCATTTTCCGGGGCATGATCAACCGGATCGCCCTGACGAACTGATACTCCAACAATAAAACTTGCCAGGTGAACGGTCTTGTGGCCTGTGTAATTCCATCTAGGTTCATACCGCCCTGCTGATCATCCTCAGGCCTGAAAAGGATCAAGACAAAAACCTGTGTTCATTTTTTTCAGGCACATTATATTTTTTAGGATCAAGAGCTATCCCTGTTAATCCGCTTATTTTGAAAGGTTTAAGTTTATTTTTTTTACAAAAATCAAAAAATGAACCGTTAGAAGTGATGTTGTCGGATAATATGAAGCCTTTTTCGGATAATTTTCGATGTGCTTCGTTGAATTCAAACATCATACAATCGTATGTGTGTTCGCTGTCGTGCATAAAAAAATCAATTTGCTTCAATTCTTTCAGTAAGGGAGGCAGCTTATCCTGACTTTTCCCCAGAATCAATTTCCAGTGATTCTTCAAATATTCAGGGATCATCCAGCCTGATGTTTTGTCGCCAGGAATAGCAGAGCCTCCTTTTCCTTCCCAAAATACATTGCTCTGATATAATTTGCCTGCATGTTCGGGATAATCAATGGAATATAATTTCCCTTTCTGGTTTTTATGTACTGCCAGCAAAATAAACGAAGTGGAAACGCCATTGCAAACTCCCGTTTCAACCAGAATGGCAGGTTTGTATTTTCTGATCAGGCAATATAATTTTATTCCTGCCTGAATATTGATTGAGCCGATGTTGTAAGGGACATTGTGTACATTCTTCCCTTTCACGATCTTTTCATAAAGATTTCTTTTCCTGTAGATCTCATTGATCAATCCCGAATCCAGAACCTCGTTTTTATACTTCAGATATTCTTCCAGGCCATCGAACAATGTTTGGATGACCTGTTTTTCCAATTTCCTGTTGAACATCAAAAGGCGAATGTCCCTTATCAACCTGGATGGCCTGGCAAGGTATGTTCTAACTTTTTTTGCCAGAATATAAGTATATTTATACTTGCTGTTCCTGAACATTCTATTGTAAATTAAGCATTAAAAATAATGGAAAGACGTGATTTTATCAAAAACAGCGGGGTGGCCTGCGGCATTTTGTCGATGCCCGGTTTTCTCACCCAAAGCATATTTGCCAGGCCCCTGTATGAAAATGAATTGTTTCATATCCCCCGTCCTTTGGATACCCGCCTGAACGTCAAACCGCTTTTCGGCATCCGCGTACCTGCCGAATTGCATGAAGGACCGTGCCGCCCAAACGATCCTTCCGGCTGGGACAGAAAAGAGGCCGGGATCCGGGCAAAGGAAACTTACCACCGGTGGGCTGATCAATTGACCGGGGAACTGAAAGAGAACGTGAACATCCTGGATCCGGTCTACGTGGAATATGCCGGGGACCACCGGATCGGCCGGGAAACATGGGACCGGATCACAGCAAATGACCGGGACACTGATCTCTATGTATTGAGCCATTACAGGATCCCGGGGCTGGGGGACCATACAGACCAGCCCATTGTACTGGTTGGAAATGCATGTGCAACCCTGGATGTCCCGGCCATACTGAATGCCCGGGGAAAAACAGCTTACGGGGTATTGAATTATGATGAACTTAAAGAACTGATCGCCTGTTTGAAAGTTAAAAAAGCACTGAAGCACACCAAATTGCTTATCGTAACGGACGGGAAATGGGATTATGAATACAATGTGGTAAGAAGCAACATAGATACGGAACTGCTGGAAAAGAAATTCGGGACCGGCAGCCACTACCTCAGCATTGAGGAAATGATGAAGGAGTATGAACAAGTCAGGCAAGAAAAAAAATATGTTCATGAAGCCGAAGTCATCACAAAAACCCTGATGCAAAAGGCCGAAAAAAACACCATGCAGGCAGAGGGTATTAAACCTTCCGTTCTGTATTACTTCACCGTTAAAAAGCTCATGGAAAAACACGGATGCAATGGTTTTACAGCCACCTGCCAGGAACTTTGTGTAAGCAAATTCCCCATGAAATACAGGACAACCCCCTGCATTACCCATTCGCTGCTGAAAGATGAGGGCTATCCGTCCGTTTGTGAAGCTGATGTCAATGTGTTTTTTTCCATGGCCCTTCAGATGTACCTTGCCAACAGAACCCCATATATGGGGAACACCCTGATTCATGACCCGGACCGGAATCTTTTGCAGATCGGGCACGATGTTCCGGGAAGGAAAATGAAAGGATTTGACCAGCCGGATCTACCGTTCCGGCTGGTCAGCTTTACGGAAAGGAACTGGGGTCCGACTATGCGTGTTGATTTTTCAAGGGATAAAGGACAACCGGTCACTTTCTGCCGGATGACCCCGAAAGCGGACAAAGTGCTTGTTGTGAAAGGAATTTTGGAGGGTGTGGGCGGACTCGAAGATTGGGGATGCAAACTGAAGGCAATTTTAAAAGTATCCGATTCATTGAAGTACTTTAAAAGTGCACAGCAGACCGGACATCATTTCTCTATGATCTATGGTGATTTCACCCGGGAAATGAAAAGACTGGCCGAAATACTGAATATTGAAATCGAATTATTGGTGTAAATAAGTCGCTAACGTCCCTCGTTATTATTTACTTATTATCAATGCTTTAAGTTTTCCAATATGCCGGAAAATGCAGATTCCAGGTATCTTTTTATCAAACTCTTATCAATTAACACCACTTTTTCAGTCCTTATTTCTGCTCTTTCTCACAATCTCCTGTTTACAATAATCCTATATTTGACATACTATGCTCTCTGATCTCCATTAAGTTGCTTGTTTATTAGATTCAGTTCCGGAATATTCTTTTAATTCTTTCTCAAGCCTTTGATTTTCTTTTTTTAATGATTCAATTAATTGATCTTTTGTTTCAAGGTGACTTTTCATTTCATCAACGTAGTCGTTACTATGCCTGACTTCAGGTTCAGTAACTTCATTATTGGCTGAAATATAATTCTCTGAATATTCAGTAATATCTTTAAAAAAATAAGAATAAGGCACATTTAATCCTTTGCATATTTTCAAATAATTAATCATTGACATACTTACATTCCCACTTTTCCATTTATAAAAGGTTGGTTTGGATATTCCAGTCTTTTGTAGTAGATCAGATCTTGTTATCCCTTTAGAATTCGTATAACTTATTATACGATTGAAAATATCCTTTATCACCTCTTTTTCAGTCTGTTTTTCCATCAAGCCATACTAATGTTTATAAATTGTTAATAACTCAATAGTTAAAAATGTTATAATTTAGTATAATATTATATACTTGTTGTATGCTTTTGCATACTAAATGTTTTATTTTACTATAATGCGGTAAATATATGCAATCTTCACTCGAAATCAAAGAAACTGACCTTCATTCAGTTGGCTTCGAAAACAATATTGAAAACTGGATGTTGGAAAACCTTCCTAAAAAGGAATATGACCGGTTCACCAGGAAAATCCCGGATATGCTTCAAATAAGCCGGAAAACCTGGTACAATTACCGGAAATGCAAGGCGGATGTCCATTTAAGCAATTTGATCAAACTGAAAATTCTGTTCGATCCCTGGGGATGTAACCTCAATGATCTTATATTCACAAATAAGATCATTATGAATGCAAATGTTATTCTTTCGGATACTGAACAATTGCCACAGCTTCAATTCCACAGCTTTTTCTTCAATTCAAAGCTATGCGACAGGGGTAGCATCAAGAATGCTCTGCTTCGGGATCTTTCCGGAAGGCTTTGCGATCTATCCGAACAATCGGATGTCAGAATCCTTCTGAACAAAACCGGTGATGAAATCATCCGGGTAGAAACATCAGATAAAAAGGCAAAATTTACAATCAAGTTAGTGTCGATACCTGAAAATTCAGAAACTGATCTGGCTTTTTTGATCAACCTGGCTAAAAAACTACTAATCAAGTTGCAAATAGCGATTACCCGGCAGAATCACCAGAAAGCACTCAATTACATTGACGTGATTACCAATCAGCTTCATGAGATCGGAAACGAAATCAACAGAAATGAAAAACAACCGTGAAAAGGTGATCCGCAAACGCCAGAAGCGTATGACTGTAATCGGCAAATAACAATGTTGGTTTTTTTAGCCTGGATTATTCATAAATATTGATAAAAAAGGGGGATTTGTTTCCTGAAACTACT
>CAZNPH010000010.1:0-119678 GCA_964574985.1 uncultured Bacteroidaceae bacterium | reverse complement strand
ATGCATTGAAAATTATATGCTTGAAAAATCCAAAGGGATTTTGTTACAATAGCTTAATATTCTATAAATTCCAAAAATTAAATGGTATTAAACCCCAGGGTAGAACCCTGGACCCGAGTTTCCGATGCAGAGCATCGGGAAATTTAACCATCAAATGATTAAATGAACAGATCCGTTGATAAGTAGCGTTCTCCGGTATCAGGCAGAATGACTACTATCAATTTATCTTTATTCTCCGGTCGCCGTGCCACCTGAAGCGCTGCCCATGCTGCTGCACCGGAAGAAATGCCGCACAGGATCCCTTCATATTGAATCAAAGCTTTCGCAGTGGATAAAGCATCTTCATTTGATACCTGAATGATTTCATCGATAATATCAACATTAAGAATATCGGGTATAAAACCTGCGCCGATTCCCTGAATTTTATGTGGGGCTGGTTCTCCGCCGGACAATACGGGAGAATCTGCCGGTTCAACAGCAATAGCCTTGAAATCCGGCCTTCTTGATTTAATGACTTCCGAAACCCCTGTGATAGTGCCTCCGGTACCGATACCGGAAACCAGTATATCCACTTTCCCATCGGTATCAGTCCAGATCTCTTCAGCGGTTGTTTTCCGGTGAATTTCAGTGTTGGCCGGATTTTTAAATTGCTGGGGCATAAATGAACCGGGATATGCTTTTAATAGTTCTTCTGCTTTTTCAACAGCACCTTTCATCCCCTTGTCAGCGGGGGTCAAAACCGTTTCAGCTCCAAAGCCCTTTAAGATTTTCCCGCGTTCCGGACTCATACTTTCAGGCATGGTAAGGATCAACCGCAGTCCCTTTAATGCACATGCAAAAGCGAGACCTATACCGGTGTTACCACTGGTGGGTTCAATAATCACGGTGTCTTCCTGTATTAGACCTTGATTCCCGGCATCTTCAATCATGGCCAGACCAATCCTGTCTTTTACAGAATTTGCCGGATTGTAAAACTCGAGTTTAGCGATTACTTCTCCAACAACATCCTCAGCAGTCCGGTTCAGTTTCACCATTGGCGTATTACCGATAAGTTCTCCGATATTGTTTGCAATCTTCATGGTATATACAGATTTAAGAGTTATACCTATTTAAAAGCTTATACAGAAACAGATATATCTTGCATATCAGGAATTATGGGTTACATTTTGAAAGGCTTGTGATAAATCTGCTTTTATATCATCAATGTGCTCGATACCAACTGAAATCCTGATCAATCCTGGTTCCACGCCGGCACTGAGTTGTTCTTCCAATGTTAATTGCTCATGGGTAGTTGAGCTGGGATGAATAATCAATGTTTTGGCATCACCTACGTTGGCAAGATGGCTGACCAGTTTTACACTATCGATAAATTGATCGGCTTCTTCTTTCCCCCCTTTGATTTTAAAACTCAGCACACCGCCGTATCCATGCTGTAAATATTTCCCTGCCAATTCATGATATGGATTTGTATGTAAGCCGGGATAGTTCACCTCCACTACCTGAGAATGATTTTGTAACCACTTGGCCAGCTCTAGAGCATTATCCACATGACGCTGCATCCTTAATGACAGGGTTTCAACTCCTTGCAATAAAAGGAATGCATTAAACGGACTAAGACAAGATCCGTAATCACGTAAGCCTTCCACCCTGGCCCGGACAATAAAAGCAATGTTGCCGAAAGGACTCTCCTCTCCAAAGGCATCCCAAAATACTATTCCATGATAACCTTCCGATGGCTCGGTAAACTGGGAGAATTTCCCGTTGGCCCAATTAAAATTACCGGCATCCACAATAACTCCCCCGATACTGTTTCCATGTCCCCCGATCCATTTGGTAGCTGACTCAACAACAATATTCGCTCCATGCGCGATGGGTTTGCAAAGATAACCGGCACCACCGAATGTATTATCGTCAATCTTCTCTTCAAAATCTCCGGGAGAATCTCCGTCAACAAACTTAACATGTATTCCCAATCGTTTTAACTGTACCTTGAACTGATTATAAGTACCACCGTATAAATACGAAGTGGAAACAAAATTCTGCCCTGATTCAAGGATATTGGACAAAGCAATAAACTGTGCCGCCTGTCCGGATGAACACGCCAAAGCCGCCACACCGCCTTCCAATGCAGCTATTCTTTGTTCAAATACATCGGTAGTGGGATTCATGATCCGTGTATATATATTTCCGAACTCCTTCAAACCGAACAGATTAGCGGCATGCTCCGAATCTTTGAACAAATAGGAAGTTGTCTGATAAACTGGAACCGCCCTGGAAAGGGTAGTTTCATCACCATGATGTCCTGCATGCAATTGCAGTGTCTCAAATTTAAATTCATCCTTTTTACCAGTCATTAGCAAATATTTTAGGCAGGATTTATATATGATACATATAGCCACTTGCCGGCCGTTTCATCTTTTTCTGACGTTCAGCAAGTTCATGCAATGTAACCGATTTGAGATATGTCAGGATTTCCTGGTTGAGATTTCCCCAAAACTCACGTGCAGCACAATACCCGTCCCGGTCACATTCAGTATTTTCCGATAAACAATCAACTACGTACATCTCCGGCGCAAAAGCTTTGTAAATATCGAATACATTGATCTGATCAGACGGCCTTGCAAGACGGTATCCGCTTTTTTTCCCTGCAACATTGGTGATCAGTCCGGCAGCTTTCAGGGAGGATATGATCAAATCAAGATATTTAACAGAAATATTCTGATTCCTGGCGATCTCTTTTTGATATATGCCGCCTTTTTTATTATTCATGGCTATCTCAATCATCGCACGCAATCCGTATCTTGTTTTTGTATTGAATTTCACACGTTTATAATGTTAATACTATTTATGCTATTTGATTTATAGGATACAAAAATACAAAATATATTAAATCATAAAAATTATTTCATCAATTTCGTTGAATACTTTGTAATTAATGTATTTTAATCGTGGCCGGAAAATACAAACATCATCAGTCCGCTTTGAACGGTACCGGAATTTTTGGATCACAATGTATTATTCCCTGAAGCAGTTTTCAATAACTGCTGTTTATGTTTTAAATCTTCCAGTGTATATGAATTCATATAATCAATGATCGTAGCATTAAAATCAAACCAGAAATCCTTTACCGGACAAATATTATAACGTTCACAATCAAAGTCTTTTGAAATGCAATCGTTGATTTCCAGATCGTATTCGAACGCTCTGTATATATCATAAGTGGTGATGTCACCCGGAGAACGGGCTAATTTGTAACCGCTGTTTTTCCCCCCGACATTACGTATGAGTCCGGCTACTTTGAGTGAAGAAATGATATGATCAAGGTATTTCAGCGAAATATCCTGGTTCTGAGCTATATCTTTCTGATATATACCTTGTTGCTGGTCGGCCATAGATATTTCCAACATGGTTCGCATACCATATCTGACTTTCGTATTAAATCTCATTTTGATAATAAAAAACCTGTTTGTCAGTCTGCTTTAAGATTAACCGAAAAATCAATACCAATATGGTCCTCAACTTCGATCAATCCGAAAAACTTTACCGGCGGATCCAGTTGAAAATCAGAAATCATGATCGATTTGTATCCCTCAAGGCAAATTTGTGCTACCCTCGATCTTAATATATCCCGGATATAAATGTGACAGCTGCCTCTACCATTAATCCATTAAATCCGGCATCCTGTCCGTATTCAGCAAAGTTTTCATAATCCCGGTTAACATATTCAGCTTTCAGTATTATGTTCTCTGTCAGGAACCAACCGGCACCTACCTGGATACTGGATATATCCAGGTTCTGGGCATTAAAAACGGTATTGAACCGGCTTCCTCCATAGAATTGTTCCTTTCTTCCGAATCTGTACAGAAGGTCAACCGCATATTGCATGAAGTCAAAATCATTACCACTAAAGGCTCCTGTCCCGGTTGTTTTTTCAAAAGTCCCGAATAATTCCAGACCTCTGTATTTGGTAAACAAATTCAGCATCAACGCCAGGTTTTTATCGGTGAATCCCGGTCCCCAGCGGCCGGACGTATGATTATTTGAAATATTTACATCATCAGAACTTCCTGTTTGAAGGTTCATGACCAGGTAATATCTCGAACCTGCACGGTCACCGTAATAAAGGGATCCGAAGTGATGGTCGCCGCAATAATATCCCGAAACTGTTCCACGGAGCCTGAACTCATCAGTAAATTGTTTATCAAATCCTAACCATAGTTTCTATAGCCGGAGCCGTGGTAAAGGCATCCATTATGTAATTTCCTGCAAACGGATTGGTTATCACCTTCCCGTTGTCAGAGCGACGAAAATGTGCGTCACCGTAATTCAATTCCATAACACCCATCTTCAAAGTCACTACATCCATTACCTTATCCAGTAAATTCGAATTAACAAAAGGCAAATGGTCAAAAAGCAAATAACCCCCTTTTACCCAGGCATCGGGATGATGTCTTGATGAAAGATAGGTTATCACATTAATCCTTATTCCGGGGGCCAGGTCGGCGGAAAGGTTCAAATTTGCGGTAGGAAGATTTATATTCTTACCCAGGGGAACCAGTGAACTGTCGGCCGTATGGTTAAGGCCCTGGTACTGTATCGCGAAATCTGCACCGATCTGAACATGCAATTTTTTAAATCCGGCAGGGTTTAACTTTTCCTCTTCGAATTTTTGGGCATTAAGTTGAACAATGCTTATTATTAATGCAATTAGTGAAAATATTATTTGTTTCATTTTAATCAAATTATAAGATTAACGGTCAGTAATTAATCCTTCAGGGAAGCACTCACCTCCCCTGACTTTTTCCAGGTTGTCACAAAATTTATCTTTATGGCATCTCCTGTTTTAAGTGCCCCGAGCAATGCTGTCGGAGGTTCGATATTGAAATCAGACATGTTGAGCTTTTTTTCACCATATATTTTAATCCCTTTCCCCTGGCTTACACCCGAAAAAGGAAGTGATATTACCCGGGTCACACCGGCAACAAAAAGGGTCCCCGTGACTTTTCCGGAAATTTCTGATCCTTCCGCCCTGAAATCCTTAACATCGTTCAGTTTGAATTTTATTTCCGGATATTTCCCGGCAGAAAGGGCATTCCTCGTTTTATTGTCCATAATCCGGTAATCGCTTTTGATATTACCGGATCCAATGATTACCTGAAGGTTTTGAATTCCGGCCAGAATGTCCCTGTTCATGGCAAATACTACCTTTCCTTCAGGATCTTCAACTTTCATTTCCCAATCATGAACAGTGGAAGTCCCGGTAATCTGAATCAAGGATTCTTCACTGATTAAATTGTAGTTTTTCTGTGCATCAATTACTTGCAATCCAGTTGCAGCTATAATCAATGTCACTAAAAATCTGATTTTATTAATGGTTATCATTCAAAATATCCTATTTGTCCTATCATTTATATAGGACAAATATAAACTAATTTTGTTGTCTAAAACACAAAAAAATATAATTACATTTCTATCCGGTCCTTTTCACCGGTATCCATAGACACAAAGAAAAGGAGTGTCCTTTTTTTACTTCTTCTTCTTTACAGGTCCCCTTCTTTTTTCATCCGTGGATATTTACAGCAGACAGGAAGTTTATTATACACATTATCGTTTGCTTTGTGCATTTCTGTATCATGGCCCGCATCAGCAATAGCCATATGTATTTTATTCAGGTCCGTCTTCGTGGAATCGAATGACACTTTTATCATTTTTGTCTGTTTATCCCAGTCGGATGAAGACACACCCTCAACTGAACCGGCAGCACCCTCAATACGCTTTTCACACATTCCGCAATTTCCGTGCACTTTAAACTTTTCAATTGTAAGATCCTGCGCATTCAGAGATAATACAAATCCAATAAATACCAATACCGTTGAGAAAAATATTCTTTTCATAACATTTCAATTATAAGGTTAATAATACAGTTGTTTTAATATTCGCAGATACAGCAGGATTCACCTGTTCGTCACAGTGAATCAATGACTGCTATTAATTTCTTTTTAATTTCATTCGCGATTGAAACGAGTTCCGGATTAGTGACTGCAATCATCGAAGCAGCAGGATCAACGGCAGCCACTTCAATATTATCCTCATCTCTTTCCTGGACAATCACGTTGCAGGGCAACATGACCCCAATTTTATCTTCCAGCAGAAGGGCCTTATGAGCGTATGGTGGATTGCAGGCTCCAGGGATTTTGTATTTCCGGAAATCTACATCCAGTTTTTCCTTTAACTTTTCTTTTATATCAATTTCGGTCAACACCCCGAAACCCTCACCTTGCAGAGCTTCCCTGACTTTCCGGATGGATTCGTCAAAAGTGCCTTTAATTGTCATGCTTATGTAATACTCCATTTTTGATGATTTTTATATTTAAAATTTTTTGTTCATGCTATGATTAATAAAACCTTCTTTTCATTTTCCGAACGATGCTTTTTCGATCACTGTGTTCCGACTATTGTTTTCTTAATCGCAATGCGTTTAAAATAACCGATACCGAACTGAAACTCATGGCAGCAGCTGCAATGACCGGACTGAGCAGGAGTCCGAACACAGGATACAGGATCCCGGCAGCAACGGGCACACCAAGAGTATTGTAAATAAAAGCAAAAAACAGGTTTTGCCTGATGTTCCGCATTACTTTCCCGCTCAGTTCCCGGGCCCGTACAATACCATTCAGGTCACCTTTTACCAGCGTAATTTCGGCGCTCTGCATGGCAATATCGGTTCCTGTTCCCATGGCAATTCCAATGTTTGCCAGTGCAATGGCAGGGGCATCGTTGATACCATCGCCTGCCATGGCCACAATATGTCCTTGCTGCTGCAGTTCCCTTACCTTATTGTATTTATCCTCGGGTAAACAATCAGCCATATAACCATCCAGTTGCAATTCTTCAGTTACAGCCTTAGCAGTAAACCTGTTATCCCCGGTCAGCATGTGAACCTTTACTCCCATTTTTTGCAATGATCTTATCGCTTTGGCAGAAGTATCCTTTATGGTATCGGCAACACTTACCATACCCTCCAACTTATCCTCCACTATCAAGGAAAGCACTGTTTGTCCGTTTAGCTGCCATTTTTCTGTTTGTTTCACCACTCCACTCCCGGAAGAGGCTTTGAAATCCTCAACCAACCGCTGATTTCCCAGCCCGATCCTTTTCCCCTGGTAAACTGCCTTTACACCTTTACCCGTAACCGATTCGAAGCCATCAAGATCAAGGAATTCAACTTTTTTATTTCTTGCTCCTTTTACAATAGCTTCCGCAACCGGGTGTTCACTGTTCATATCCACCGAGGCTGCCAGCTTTAGCACATCTTTATCACTCAGGTCACCGAAAGATTTATAGCCCTTCAATGCCGGTTTGCCTTCAGTGATGGTACCTGTTTTATCGATGATGAGGATATCCACCTTGTTCATCTCCTCGATGGCACGTGCATCCTTAACCAGTACACCGGCCTGGGCACCTCGGCCCACGCCCACCATAACCGACATGGGAGTAGCCAGACCGAGTGCACAGGGACAGGCTATGATTAAAACAGCAACAGCATTAACAAACGCATACACATATGCCGGTTCAGGACCCCAGACAGCCCAGATGGCAAATGTGACAAGAGCCACGGCTATAACGATCTGGACAAAGTACCTTGCCACAATGTCGGCCAGTTTTTGTATGGGAGCCCGGGAGCGGCTTGCCTCATTCACCATATCAATGATCTGTGAAAGCAGGGTATCTGAACCTACCTTTTCTGCTTTCATTTTAAAGGAAGTTTTTCCGTTAATGGTCCCTCCGGTCACTTTATCCTGGTTAGATTTATCAGTAGGCACCGGTTCTCCGGTGATCATGCTCTCATCAATAACAGCGGTTCCTTCGGTGATCATTCCGTCAACAGGGATTTTCTCACCGGGCCTTACCCTGAGCATATCGCCGACCTGTACTTCTTCGAGGGATAATTCTTCTTCCTGCCCGTTGCGGATTACCCTTGCCACAGGTGGCACGAGATCCAGCAAGGCTTTGATGGCGGAACTGGTCCTGCTGTGTGCCCTTAATTCCAGTACCTGGCCCAATAAGACAAGGGTGAGAATGACTGCTGCGGTCTCGAAATACAGATGCACGTTTCCCTGTTCATCTTTGAACTGGAAAGGGAATATACCCGGGAACACAAGTCCGAATACACTGAATAAATATGCAGCCCCCACACCGATGGAGATCAATGTCCACATATTCGGCGTCCGGCGGCGTATGGAACTCCATCCACGCTTAAAGAAATCCCGGCCTGAGTAGAATACCACGGGAGCAGCCAGGACAAATTCTATCCAGTCCCAGTTTTTTTTTGTCGCAATGGAATCTAAATGCAGAAAAGGGAAAAATTCCGACATGGCAATTACAAATACCGGGATACTCAGAGCCAGGGCAACCCAGAATTTTTTTGCCATCCTTCTGTAGGATTTTTCTTCCTTGCTGGTTTCTTTGACCTTTTCAGGAACCAGGTCCATACCGCATTTAGGGCAATCACCCGGCTTTTCGTATGTCTTGTCCCCTTCACACTTCATGGGACAATAGTATTTTTCAGCCGTTTCCACCATCACTAATTGTTAAGATCTATAAAATGTCTTTCTTTTTTTCTTCATATTCTTCTTTGCTGATCTCACCCCGGGCATACCTTTCTTTTAAGATATTAAGGGCAGACCTTCTGTCTGTTTGTTTCTGGCTGGTATTTTGATTAACAATCCTGATAACCAACCAAATGATGATCGCGAGGATGATAAGGCCGGAAATCCAGCCCCATCCCATTCCAAATCCATGTAAATTTCCGTGCCACATGATTATTTGATTTTAATTGCTAATAATACTTTTCAATTCTTATAAAAATCATTCTGACATTTTTTATATACAATTACTTATTTTTTTATCTGGTTATCCTTTTTATCAGGGCAATCGGCTGGATCTTTTAATTGGCATCTGGAGCAAATTCCATCCTTATCCGGAATACCATCCTCAAGCGCACAGGAATTAGCTGAAAACTTTGCTTTCGGGTCTAATAGCAATTTCACACCGAATGACAGCATGATAATTGTTACACATCAACCGGGAATACGGAACGAAAGTCAGAACCGCAATAATGCCTGGAGACAGCCCATCCGGTTGTCGTAATAATTAACAGGGCAGAAGGCATAATATAACCGGCTTTTCTTATCATCTTTGAATAATTTTTCATTACGAAAGTATGGCATCAAAAGGAATGATAAGTGTAAAGTTCTGGAAAAGATGTATATAATTATGTCTGTTCCTTTATTTGAACAGGCAGGCACGTCACCGACCCGCATGAACAATAGAGGCAACAACCTCCTCTTTCAGGTATCCACCTGGTCACAACCCTGAAATGCTTACTTAATCATTTATATCATCCAGAGGTTTCCTGCTCCGTTCGGATGATTTTTTAAATTGAGAAGGCGTCAGGCCGGTAACACTCTTAAACTGCGCGGAAAGATGCTGGCTGCTGCTATAGCCCAGTTGATAAGCAATCTGACTGACCGACAGTTCATCATAGATGAGCAGTTCTTTTACCTTTTCAATTTTTTGCAGGATTACAAACCGTTCGATCGATATTCCTTCAACATTTGAAAACAATTTACTCAGATAGGAATAATCATGTCCCAGGGAACCTGAAAGCCAAGAGGACAGTTTATCAGTTGCCGGTTCATTTTCCTGGTAATGGATAGTATTAATAATCTCTGTTTTGATTCTGGTGATTATTTTGCTTTTCCGGTCACTTAATAATTCAAACCCATTCTTTTCAAGCGCCTTTTTTATTTGTTCTAATTGTGTTTTGCCGGGTTCGGAATCCAATACTACCTCACCCAGTTTGATTGACAGTACCCTGAACCCTAATTTCTCCATCTCCTCCCCGACCACTTTTATGCAACGGGGACAGACCATGTTTTTTATATTCAAAACATGCATATCATTTCATTAAAACGGGATTTTGAATAAATATCCTGCCCGAGAAACTTTTTCAAATATTCCCCCGTAAATCCACATCTCTTTATCCCTTGCAATCAATGATGCCGATTCAAATACCCTGAACTGAAGCCTTGTATTCAAGGGTATGCAGATGGCAGACTTATATATCAATCATGAGGATATATTCGTTGGCACAAAAATACATAAACAAAAATATTACCCTAAAAAATCGGCATTTTATGCATGTTGATTAATGATGTTTACTTTGGAAGAAGGGAAGAAATACTTGAAAAAAGACAACAAATTAAAAAACCGAACATTACTAAAAAGAAGAATTGATTTTGAGATACAACGAACTTTTTGGAGTCTATGAATATAACTCCTAATTTTAATCAGTCAGGAATCGGGATTTTGAATAAATATACAAATCATGAACAGAAGAAATTTCATAAAGTCTACCTCGGTTATGGCGGGAGCATATGCGATAACTTCCCCCTCATTGTTTGAAGGCAAGAGATTTGTCAGGGAAGGTTCGTGGTTCGATCGCCCGATGCGGTGGGCGCAGCTTACCCTGGTGGAAAACGATCCGGGTTCGTTCGATCCCGATTTCTGGCTCGGGTATTTCGAACAGATCCATGCCGATGGAGTCACCCTGAGCGCCGGGGGTGTGGTGGCCTATTATCCGACTGATATCCCTATGCACCACCGGAGCGACTGGCTGGGCGATTCAGATCCTTTCGGATACCTTGTGAAAGGTTGCAGGAAAATGGGCATGTCCGTTATTGCACGGACCGATCCCCATGCGACCTGGCAGAACGTTTATGATGCACATCCTGACTGGATTGCAGTGACCGAGGAGGGAAAAAAGCGTTGTCACTGGGCCAACCCTGAACTCTGGGTAACCTGCGCCCTGGGTCCGTATAATTTTGAATTCATGACATCCATCCATGAGGAGATCATGGAAAGGTACCAGCCCGATGGCATTTTCTCAAACCGTTGGGCAGGCCACGGCATATGTTATTGCGAACATTGCCGGCGCAATTTCAGGGAGCATTCGGGACTGGACCTTCCGCGCACCAGTGACCGAACCGATCCGGTTTACCAGAAATACTCCAAGTGGAGGATCGAGCGCCTGAGGGAGCTCTGGCTCCTGTGGGACGGTGTGATCCGGGATAAGAACCCCTCTTCACGGTTTATCCCGAACGGATTTCCCGACAAGGTGATCACAGGCCAGCTTTCCGATATCGTTTTTACTGATTTTCAGGGCAGAAGAGGCTACATGATGCCATGGTATAACGGCATGCGGGCCAAAGAATTAAGAGCTTCTATAGGGATGAAACCTCTGGGAGGGATTTTCAGTGTCGGGCTGACGGAACCATACCGTTGGAAGGATTCGGTACAGAGGGAAGAAGAAATAAGAATATGGGTCGCTGAAGGAACCGCTAACGGGATGCGCCCCTGGTTCACAAAATTCTCCGGTGTACTTTACGACAGGCGGTGGCTAAATACGGTGGATAAGATATACCAGGTTCATTACAGGAACGAAAAATACCTGAGGAACACGGCCCCAATGGCTCGGGTTGCCTTGGTCTTTTCCGAAGGGACTGGTCATTATGGTACCGAAAGCTGGCAGAAGAACAACAGGGATCATGCCATGGGGTTGTACCAGGCCCTGATCGAATCCCGGATTCCCTTCGAGATGGTCAATGACCGGATGATGGACGCTGAACACATCCAGCCTTACAGATTGCTTGTTCTGCCGAATATTGCCACACTATCCGATGAGCAATGCGATCAGCTGAGGAGATTTGTGTATGACGGTGGAAGTCTGGTTGCTACCTTCGAAACTTCGCTGTATGACCAGGATGGTAACAGGCGAAAGGATTTCGGTCTTGCCGACCTGTTCGGCGCATCCTATGACGGGGGTGTTGAGGGACCGATGAAGAACAGCTACCTCCGGTTACAACGCGACTCGGAAAATAACCGGTTCCATCCGGTACTCAAGGGACTGGAAGATGCCTACAGGATCATCAATACAATCCATATGGTAAAGGTAAAATCAACATCATCCCTCCCCCTTCCGGTAACGCTTATCCCTGGCTATCCCGACCTGCCAATGGAGCATGTTTATCCCCGCATTCCGGATACTGATATCCGGGGAATCTACCTGAACGATACGGGAAAGGGCCGTATAGCATGGTTCCCGGGTGATATCGACCGTTCGTTCTGGCAGGTCATGAGTACGGATCACGGCAGGCTTATACGGAATACCATCCGGTGGGCACTGAATGAGGAGCCTGTCGTAAAGGTAAAAGGCCCCGGGATAATTGATATTACTACTTGGCGCCAGGCACACTCTATGACGATCCATTTGGTAAACCTCACCAACCCCCATATGATGAAGGGACCATTCCGGAAGTTCTATCCGGTAAGCCTGGAAGTAAGCATTAAGATTCCTGGTGACGTGAAAGCCGGGAAAATTCAACTGCTGGTAAGCGGACAGGTACCGTCTTATGAATACAGCGAAGGCAAGATTACACTGGAAGTACCCAATATCCTTGATCATGAGATAATTGGAATAGATCTGGTGTAACTTCATTTTCCCATTCCTATGGTTCTAAGCAAGCGGATGCATCAACCCTGATACGTTTTGCTCTCGGGCTTCCTGTTACGGCAGTCACAATTGTTATGGATTCAATCAAACAATTGCGATACAATGTGGCATCTGTTAGCGTTTGGGTACGAACGAGTCAACCAGCAAGGTTCAGTGCAATACAGGCCTCATAAGCTGCCCCGTCAGGGCTCGAACCTGAACTTTTCTGATCCAGAGTCAGACGTGTTGCCAATTACACCACGGGGCAAGGGCTTGCAAATTTAAACAAAGCTCCACAAGATTCAAAACGGCATTTTTTCCGGTTATTGCCCTTTTATGGATTTCGCGGACTCCCATTGGTTGTTTATCTGGTTTTGCAGGGTTCAATGACCTTTCCGCTTTTGATCACCTGTCGGATTTCAAGGGAATTTTTATCAAACACCACAAAATCCGCCGGCTTCTGAATAAGCATCCTTGTCCAGACAGAACCGGCAGTGTTGATGTGTACGGAGTATGGTTGCCGGACATGCGGTGAAAACCGGATCGTTCAGGGTTTTTCTTCCATATGAACAGTTACCGGTTGATCCCGAAACGTCCGAACAGCCGGAACACATCATCAAAACCGTATTTCTCCAGGTACCGGAAAATATGAATCCGCAGGTCTTCCGGGATCCTGTTCGGACCGGAAGGATCGAACAGTCTGATCCAGTAAGCAATGAAAGGTTCGACCTCTTTCTGCCGGAACATTCCGCTGATGATAAACTGTTCGAACCGTGCCAGCCAGTCGAAATACCGGTCGAAGTTGCCCACAATGTCCTTTTCCTTGTGGTTCATCACCAATGACGGGGATTCACTGTCCAGAAGTTTTTTGAAAGTATTCACAAGGTCTTCCCGGGTGATCTCCACCTGCATTGATTCCGGGGCCAGTCTGACCCGGATCTTCCGCCAGTCAAGCATCCTCTGGACATTTTGCACCTCAAAACAGGAACCGAAATCATCCAGTTGCCGGCTCAGGAATTCCATCCGTTTCCATTTCTGGGCGGCTGAATAGCGGCGCAATCCCTCCCAGAAACTCAGAATCGCTGCTACCCCGCCTGATATGGCAATCCATTCTGCTGCAGACATACTGTTTTTATTGTTCTTTAATGATCCGTCCGGTTCTGATCTGTCCGTTCACCCGCAGGCGGATCAGATAAATGCCGTCCGGCAGGCCCGACAAGTCGATCTCCACTTCCCCGCGTTGTCCCGCATCCCGGATCTCCATCTCCCTGACCCTGGACCCCAGCAGGTTAAACACACTGAGCCGCAAAGGCGTGGCCCCGTGACCGCTCAAACCCACATGGCAAATCCCCCCCTGGTGGGATTCGGGTAGACCCGCACATGCTGATCGTTCGGGACAGGCGGAAGTCCGCTGTACACAAAACCAAGCGTGTCGGAAGTGTTCATACAACCGTCGGCATCGGTCACCACCACGTAAAAGTCACCGGAAACACCCGGGGCATAGCGGTCACCCGAAACCGAGTCAATCACACCGGTCATATCATACCAGTCATACGCGATGGCGGTCAGACTCCCCGCCTCCAGGGTGTCCATATCCTGGGTCAGGGTCACATCCGGAAGCGGATGAACGGTCACCGTGACCGAATCCGAATCAGTGCATCCCAGCGAATCGGTCACCGTTACCTTGTACTCTCCGCCACCGGTCACCGTCAGGGTCCGGCCCGTGCTCATGTCAGACCACAGGTAGCTGTAAGCCCCTTCTCCGGCATCCAGCCGGACCGACCCACCCTGACAAAATGCCGTGTCGGACCGCAAACGCACCACCGGACCGGTGAAGTCAACATCCAACGAATCGGCATACAGGTTTCCGCTGAAGGTCACCGTAACCCTGATGTAATCCATCCAGGCCAGCGAAGAATCCACGGTGACCCTGCGGGTGTTCTCCCCCGTGTTCCATGCATAGGAATCAAAACCTTCTCCGGCATCCAGAACAATCTGCGCATCATTGCACAGGGTGGTATCCTCCCCGACGGTGTAATAAACCGTCTCAAACTCATCGGCCCCCATGTCGGGATGGGTCCCGTCACGGGGATCACCGTCAAAATCAACGGAAACCTCCGCCAGGCTGATCCCCGTGCCGTTCATGAACGGACTACCCGTGTGCAGATTGGTGTCCGCAAGAAAACCCGGGGCAACCGACAATGAATGCAGGTCCTGATTGTAATCCGATTGCCAGACATCCAGACTGTCAACCCAGATGGTGGAATTTACATTGATGAAACGGTTCCCGTCGGTATGCAGATTGTTGTAATCGCTGCTCAGACCCGCCGTGTTCCTGGTTACCAGGGCCGGTCCGCCTGCCGTGTTGCTCAAAATGTTGTTGCGCAAAACAAGGTCACTGCCGCTGGCATGATCAATGGCACGGCTGCTGGTGGCATCCCCCTGGATCAATACACTGTTGTTGTATATCCTGAACCGGGATGCATTGTCCAGTCCAATCCCGTACACAATGGCACTGGTCCGGATACGGATCATGTTGTTGGCCAGCAATCCGTAATCACCGCCGGGGGAATTCTTAACCCCGATGCCTGCCCATTCATCCTCCTTCAATCCCCGGTAAATGATGTCATTGGCCGTCACCCGGGGAGCCTCCTGATACTCCAGGTAGACCGCCGTGCTCACCTGGTCACGGAAAACATTCCCGTGGATCACGGTGCCCTGTTCGCGGTCCGATTCCGAGATGCCTTTCATCTGCACACCCACTTTTCCGTAAAGGATCCGGTTGCGGCTGACCGTGTTGTGGTGGTCATTGTCACCAATCGAGCAGACAACCGCATTGTCCTGGCCCCCGCCCACCAGCACGTTGCCCGTGAGCTGATTGTATGACGCGCCGCCGGCAAACTCAACCACACGCGTATACAGACTGTCACGTGCCCTGAGCGTCATCTGCGCAAAGACAATGTGGTCGGCACTGTCCAGCTTCACCACATAGTTCGAATCGGCCGGGGAATCGTACTGCAGAACTACCGCCGTGCTGTCACCCGAAGCCGACCGGAATGTCACCGGATCATCCTCCTCCATGCTGCTCAGACAGGGGATCACCATTTGTTCGTTGTAGGTGCCGTCCTCCACATCAAAAAAAACGTTACCCATGTAGCCCACGGCAACCAGAGAGTCCAGCGCCTCACCGAAACTCTCAAAATCAGCGGACACCGGACCGATGGTGTAGGTTCCGCTCAGGGGAACAGGAACATCATATTCGTCTGCTCCCAGATCCGGGTGCTGCAGATCACGCACCTCCCCGTCGATGTCCTTTGAAACGGAAGCCACAGGTGTACCGGTATTGGCGATCCAGGGATCCTCCATATGCAGATTGCTGTCCGAGACAAATTCAGGAAGCCTGTAAACCGAGTGCATATCCCGGCCCCCGGATCCCGTCTGCCATTCTTCCAGGTCGTTGGCCAGGATGCTGCCGGTGCCATAGATCTTCGTGTTTCCTGTCCCGTAATAAAGATTGTAATCGGAAACCAGCCCGGTGGTATCATAATAAGCCGCTTCACCACCGGCCACGTTGACCAGCACATTGTTCTTGCAAATGCTCCCCGCGGCATCCAGGTACAGGGATTCATTGTCTGTGCCCGATCCGCTGATCTTTACCGTGTTGTGGTAAACGCCGTAATCCGAACCGCTCATGTAAATCCCGCGGCCCTGGCCGGCGCTCTCCAGGCGTACAAAATTGTTATAGACCGTTCCCCTTGAGTTGTTTGTCTGAATGACCCCGTGATTGTAGTATCCTTCCATGACCTGGATGTCATTCCCGCCGATCTCGAAATTGTCATGGCAGGCAAGGTAGATCCCGCCATAGAGCATGTCCCTGAATACATTGCCTGTAATCTTTGTCCCGGTAATGGAATCCTGAACCGACCCTGTACCAAGGCTGATCCCCATCGGGGCATTCTCCAGCCGGTTGGCGGTGAATACATTGTTGCTGTCCAGACTCCCGTTGGAATAGACCAGGGCCAGGTTATTAATTATTTTTGAAGCGGTCTTCTCATAGAAAAACCGGTTGTTCCGGATGGTATTATTGGTGGCGCCACCTGCAAGATACAAAGGCCATCCGAAGTTCTCTCCCGAACTGACGGACAAATGATCCAGGATCAGGTGATCGGTCCCGTCCAGCATCAACACGCTTCTGAGCCGGCTGTCCTCTCCAAGCGGATCAAAGGTGAGCAGAACATCCGAGGAATCACCGGTCTCCGAACGGATGGTGACGGTGTTGGTTTCGCTGGCACCGGCTATCTCGGGCAGGAATACCTGTTCATGGTAAGTGCCCGCCTTCACATCAAAGGTGACCGGTCCGCTGACACCCCGGCCGGCAAGGTCTGCAGCCGCCCCGGAAAAATCCGTATAATCACCGCCGGCACCAATGGTATAGCTGCCGCTGAGCGGTGTCCCCGCCAGGTCAAATTCATCGGCCCCGATGTCCGGGGTGGACACATCACGGATTTCCCCCTCGATGTCATCGGCAACCTCAGCCAGCGGAATGCCGGCATTGTTCAGCAAGGAATTGAAGCACAGATACGCGGTGTCCGGATAAAAATACGGGAGCACCGAGACCGAATTGGTGTCCAGGTTGTAGGCAGACTGCCATTCTTCCAGGGTATTTTCATAGTTGGCCAGATATTTTCCGTTGGTGAACAGATCGTTGTAATCACTTTCATCGATGTCGTTACTGGAAATTGCCAAACCGAATGCCCGGTTGGACAGGATGTTGTTGTACAGCTCAATATACGGATTACCCATATAATAATTATGCAATGCTTTGCTTGATGTGTTTTTTCCGGAAATATGAACGGAATTGTGCAGAATTTTCAGCGGGAGATCTGAGATGGTGTATATTCCGTTTGATTCCAGGGTCAGGGTGTCATAAATGAATATGTGGTTGTTGGTGATCAGACTGGTGTCGCTGTAAACCCCGGATGAGTTCTCAATGCCGTTGCCCCCGTTTCCCAGGTGGATCCGGTTTTTGCGGACCGTATAAAAGTCATAGGGATAATACAGGGAAATCCCCGTACTGGTCGAATCCGATTCGATCAGGTTGGATTCCACCAGGGGCTGTTTGTGGCGATCCAGGTATATAGCAGCTTCCGCCTGCCCATTGAAATGATTTCCGCAGATCTGCGTTCCGGGCGGTGCTTCAGATTGCAAATTGGGTCCGTTCAGGCAGAGTCCGTATTCCCCGCCGGAAAATACATTGTTTGAATACACATGGTTGCTGTCAGCAGTGGCATCCGACCAGATGAGCTCCGATGAACCAGGTACTCCAATGATCCGGTTGTTCAAAAACCGGTTGCCCGAAGGCACACTGTTCAGGGCCACCACCCGGCCGTACACGGGATCGGTGGCCGAAAGGGTCATGTCCCGGAAGGTGACCGACTGCATGCCCTCCAGTTTCACCGTGTAATTGTTCCCCGAACTGTCGGCATCGAAGGTCAGGGTCACTGCCGTACTGTCCCCGGAAGCCGACCGGAAAGTGATGCTGTTTGCCTGCGAACTGCCGGGAATATCATACAGATGGATCTGCTCGTTGTAGATCCCGCCGGCCACATCGAAAATGACCGGTCCGGCCAGCGAGCAATGGTACATGCTATCCACGGCTTCGGTGAAACTGTCATAATTCCCTCCCGCGGGATCGATGGTGTAGGTTCCCGCCACGGGCGGACAACCTTCGAATTCATCCGCCCCGATGTCCGGGTTTGCCGGATCCCTGGCCTCACCGTCAATGTCGGTGGTCACATCATCAACCGGCGTGCCGGCACCATTCAGGAAAGGATGGGAGGCATGAAGGTCATCATAAGCCACGAACCTGGGGTCCAAACTGATGGAATGTGCATCCTGCCCGGTGGAAGTCTGCCAGGTCAAAAAGTTCGGTGCCGTTGTAATCACATGCGTACAGATTGTTGTAATCGCTTTCGAATTCCGCATCGTCTGTCGGGAACACGATCACGGCATCCCGCACCCTGTTGACCAAAATGTTGTTCCTGATCCGGATGTCACTAACCCCGCCTATATACAACACATAGGGATAGAGATTGTAATATTCATCCGAATCCGAAAAAATATGAACACTGTTGTGGTCAATGTCGATATAACGGGCATTGGTAATGTGTATGCCTTTATAATAATTGTTGGAAGCTTTTATTTCCTGGAATATGAAATTGTTACTGACCAGGCCCTCAAAACCGGCCAGTCCGTTTACCTCATTCATGCGGATGCCGTAATCATAGCCTGTGGTGGTGACCGGCCTGGCCCTGATGATGTTGCCGCTGACCACCGGGGTGTTGATGTAATGCAGGTACATGGCCGCCTCCGCCTGATCCTCAAAACGGTTTCCTATGACCTCCACCGATACCGAATCCCGGTCATTGCCGTCACCCTTCCAGTATATGCCGCAGGACCCGTTTTTGAAAAGGTTCCCTTCAAAAACATTCTTCACATCCATATAATTTCCCGGCGAATAGACCAGGGCCATGTTCTCGCTCTCACCGGTGGTATACTCCCCGATGAACTGGTTTCCGGTGAAACGGTTGTTGCGGGCATCCCCGGATATCTCCACCACCCTGCCGTAACTCGCACTCTCCGCAACCAGGGTCATGTCCATGAAGGTAATGTAATCCGCCCCGTCCAGCTTTACCGTATAGATCGGCGAGGCACCTGAATTGTACGTAAGGGTCACCTTCGACGTATCCCCGCTCTCCGACCTGAACACAATGGTATCCTCCCGGGATGCCCCGGGGATCTCCGGAATGCTGATCCGCTCACTGTAGGTGCCGTCCTTCACCAGGAAAGTGACCGGTCCGCTGATCCCGCAGTTGGCGGTCAGGGCACTGACCGCGTCAGAAAATGATGAATAATCACCCCCGCTGCCAATGGTGCAGGTCCCGGTCAGAGGTTCGCATCCGTTGACAAGCACCTCTGTGGTGTCATTGTCCTGGTAATTGTCCGTGGATGCATTGGGCGAAGAGGTCCGGGCAACAACGGTATGTTCACCGAAACCGAAGTAGCAGGATCCCAGGGTGAGCGTATCGCTGATATCCCCGGATGCCAGAGAACCGCTCCAGTTGTATGTGGCCTGCCCGTTTTCGTCCACTTCCCAGTCAATGTCCAGGGAGCTCAGGGTGGTGGACCCGTGGTTTTTGAAGGTGACCTTCACATCATTGTTCCCGTACTGGAAGGGGCTTTCGGGTTCCACGATCTCATAAATGGCCGCATCCAGCGAATGCTGGTAAACGCCGTGCGGGGCCCCCATGTCTGCACGGGTGCCGTCGCTGTCCCTGGGAGAGAACGGATCACCCGCATCGATGCAGGGAGAGGCGCCATTGAGACGGAAATCACCGTTGTCCGCGTCATTGAAAAGGGGATCCTCGCTGATGTTCCCCTCCTCCCCGGCATAGCCGTCCTGCTCGATACAGCTGTAGGATATATTGCAACCGCCGGCCATGCTGCCGGCAATATCGTCCCCGGAAACGGATGCATGATTCCCCCACAGGATGCAATTGACGGCCGTGGAAGTAACCGAACGGTTGTGTATGGCTCCCCCTTCTTTTGCAGAATTCCCGTAAAAGGTACAGTTTGTTATCAGGGAAGTTGCACCGGGTGCCCAATTGTATAAACCTCCTCCGTAATGGCTGGTTCCCCATGTGGAAACCAGGGAATTGTCACTGAATGTACAATTGGTGACAAATACCCGGCAGTCGAAATTTGCCATGCCGCCCCCGTTGGTGGCAATGTTTTCACTGAATGTGCAACCGTAGAATACTACAGAATCCCCGCAATAATTGTTGCACACGCCGCCTCCCTGGGGAGCCTTGCTGCCGGTAAAAATACAATTATATACTTTCATATAGGAAACCGAGTCATTGAGCAGTCCCCCGCCCTTGTCAATGTCGTCATCCCCGTATCCCAGCGTAACCGTGAATCCGTCCAGGCGTCCGTGGTCGGCCCCCCTGACTACATGCCGGGTATTGTCGGTGATGGTGGAGATGGTGCCGATGTCCCCGCTCAGGATGGTGGTGTTCGTGCTGTAGTTGCGCTCATCCAGACTGCTTTCCGTGCCGGCAAAACCCCCGTATACGGCAACGCTGTCGGGCAGCTCAAAGGACACGGACTGGTCGGTGCCGGTGGTGGGGTAATAGGTCCCCCCGGCCACCCAGATGGTATCCCAGGGAATGGCTGCATCCAGGGCGTCCTGCAGATCGGTATAGGCATCCGTCCACAAGGTGCCGTTGCCGGCGCCCCCGGCATCATGTTTCACGTAAATGATGTCCTGGGAATATAAAGCCGCTGAATAAAAAAACAGCGTAAGGACTGCAGTATAAACAACTGTCCGGCTATGAAAAAATAATAAACCTGGAGTAGATCCTTTCATGTTTTTGAAAGATTTAATAAAAAAACAAAGTCCGTCCATGACAGATGGCTGTTGCCTGCATGGCGAAAAAATGGCCGGAAATACGGGGCGATTTGCAAGAATTAAAAATAGAAAAAAAACAGGGGAATCAAACTGTTTTGTAACTGCCCTGTCTCTCAAAAAAATGAACTGACCGGCTGCCTTTTATACCCTATGCAAAATGCATGTTGACCGGTTGTTTCAAATTGTTAGATGAACTGCGATTAACGGAATTGTTCTGATACGGGTATGCCTTCAACATTTGTTTCGGGGAGCCATTCCGACAGTTTTTTCATCACCCCCTCATATGCATCCTCCCCGGCCAGGTTATTCCATTCATATTCATCCCGGATGTGGTTGTACAATTCTTCGGACCCATCCGCATAGCGGATGTACCTCCATCTTTCCGTCCTGAGTGTATGGTTGTTCCTGCCGAAGGTGCTCAAAGAAGGGCGTTCCTTGATGTTTCCCGGATCCCTCAGCAGGGGCACAAGGCTCACTCCTTCCAGTTTGTCCGCCGTTGGCAATCCGCACAGCTCATTGATCGTGGGATAAATATCCAGGAGATTTACCGGTTCGTCACAGCGGGTTCCCGGCGTGGTTACGCCGGGAGCGATCACCATGAACACACAACGGTTGGCTTCCTCCCAGAGGGCGAATTTCCGCCAGTGCTCTTTCTCACCCAGGTGCCAGCCATGGTCCGACCACAATACAATGATGGTGTTCTCCGCATACCGGCTTTCATCCAATGCCCTGATCACCCTGCCCAGACAGTCATCGGCAAAACTTATGCTGGCCAGGTATCCCTGAACGGCTTTTTTCCACTGGTCATACCTGGTGACATTCCGGTGGTCGATCCGCCGCGCCATATCCCTGCCGGGCTCAGGGATATCCGCCAGGTCGTTTTCTTTGACCTCCGGCAGGGCAATCTCTTCCAGGGGGAACCGGTCGAAATATTCCTCCGGCACATACCAGGGCAGATGGGGCCTGAAAAATCCGCAGGCCAGGAAGAAAGACCTGTCATATTCCTTTTCAAGCTGTTCGGACACCCATTCGGCCACCTGCCAGTCTCCCATCTCTTCTTTGGGTACATGCACCGGTCCCCAGTCAAAAAATCCGGTTCCCGGGATACCGCTCAGGGGCCGGTTTTCGGGCATGGGGTCATGAGGCTGGGTTTGTGTTTTTGAAGGCCAGTATGTATGCCAGGCCGAAGTGTCCGGGAAATTTCCATGGTAGATCTTTCCGCTTCCCAGGGTCAGATAGCCTTGCTCCATATAATAGGCAGGAAGGGTGGTGGCATTTTTCAGGGCCGGACTCTCCCGCCAGTCCTGACGGTTGGTATAAACGCCCGAGGTGGATGGCCGGATTCCGGTCAGCAAAGCCGCCCGGGAGGCATTACATAGGGGTGCCGGACAATAGGTACGGGTAAAGACCATACCCCGTTCCCCCAAAGCATCCAGGTTGGGGGTGAGCGCGTTTGGATGGCCGCCCAGGTTACCTGTCCAGTCGTTCAGGTCATCAATGGCAATGAACAGGACATTGGGTTGTGTTTTGGCTTCTTCCATGGGTGTATCAATGAAAGAAGATCCCCCGGCAAGAACCGGGATAAGTGATGGAATCATCCATTTTCCCCTGAGTTTCATGATGGTGTTTTTTGGGTTGATTAGAATAATAAATATATCCATATATTATTACCCGGACAAAAATTTTATGTCCGAACAATTATTGATCCGGGCGGTTTATATTATTAACTTGACATGCAAAGGAAATGCCCATGAATTTATCAGCAAATTCAAATGTTGCTTCGTTTTTCCTGCGCTGCCTGATGTTTACCGGATTTATTTTTTCCGGCATGGCCGGATCATGGTCCCTGCATGCTCAACAGGATACCATTCACGTTGATTTTCTGGCGGGTGAAAGGGAAACACTTCCCTCCAACATGGCCATACCCGATATCGTCGGTTATGATACTTCCGGATACTACATACTGTCAAAAGAAGTGACCCATACCATTCACCACTTCAATGACAGTCTGGTCCAGACTGCCGAAGAAAGGATCAGGCTCCCCATCAAGATGCTGGAGCGTGACCTTGAATTCGTGGTCCATTTTTATGATACACTCTATGTCTTTTCAACGGAGAAACTGATCAACGGCACCATCCTGTATGTCCAGACCATCGACAAGGGAACCCTTGAGCTCAGCGAAAAGGAAAGGATCTTTGCCATTGTGAACTTTTTTGGCGGATTTGCCCCGGAATTCGGATATACGCTTTCAAGGCAGGAGAATAAACTGCTAATACACAGCAAGATCGACGCAGGATGGAGCAAGGTGCTGCAATTCAAGTTCTTCGTAACAGGGAAAGGACTCCGCAAGGAATGGGAACGGACCGAAACGGTGGACTACCAGGTCAGGCCTCCTGAGGAATATGGCTATCTGGTGGATGAATACGGAAATGCTTACATGAAATGCATGTTTTACCGGCCCTCATTCCTTAAATCACTGATCAAGGATGTTCAGAACAAATACCTGATCATCTCCTTTACCGATCAGGGCACATCCTTCCACAAGCACCTGATTGAATTCACCGATCTCAACATCCGGGGCATGCAGATCGATGCCGCCCGAAACCAGGATCTGCTGGTGGGAGGATTCTTCTCTGACCGCATCAACCTGTTCGCGGCCAACGGGATCTATTTTTTCAGGATTGATTATGAGAGCCAGCAGATAAGGGACAGAAAGCTTCACAAACTTGCGCCCATTCTGGTCGAAGAAGCCATGGAACTGGATCCTGAAGATGACAACAAACAGGAGATTTTCCGGTTCGATGTCGATCATATGATCCGCCGAGCCAATGGCAATTCCGTTTTGATTGCCGAGCAGATATTTGACCAGAACTGGGACAATTTCAGGAACCTTGTGGTGGTTTGTTTTGATCCCTCAGGCAACATCAACTGGAGCAGGAGCATCAGGAAGCTGCAGACCTATAACCGGGAAAGGCAACACAATTATTCATCGTATACAGTCCTTGCCCCCTGGTATGAAAACAGTCTGGTTATCCTGTATAACCATCATCTGAAAAACCTGACGGATGAACGTATCTCATTGCGCAGTTACAACCATCCCCAGAAATCCTGCCTGGCCTGCACCGAGATCAGAGGAAACGGACAGATGCGCAGTTTTGTGATCAGCAGGCGCGAAAAAAGGAGGTTCATGTCCCCCATGCCTCTGATGAGCTATGACATGAAAACCAATGAACTCTTGCTGCCCCTTGTAAAATGGCGGAAATTCAAGCTGGCAAAGCTGACCTTTAAAAACCTGGATGATCCTCCGGAGTCCCGGAAACATTAACTCTCCTGCCGGTGTACAATTCCGGGTCCCTCATTGTTCTTTGATGATCCGTCCGGTTCTGATCTGTCCGTTCACCCGCGGGCGGATCAGGTAAATGCCGTCCGGCAGGCCCGACAAGTCGATCTCCACTTCCCCGCGTTGTCCCACATCCCGGATCTCCATCTCCCTGACTTTGGACCCCAGCAGGTTAAACACACTGAGCCGCAAAGGCGTGGCCCCGTGACCGCTCAAACCCACATGGCAAATCCCCCCCTGGTGGGATTCGGGTAGACCCGCACATGCTGATCGTTCGGGACAGGCGGAAGTCCGCTGTACACAAAACCAAGCGTGTCGGAAGTGTTCATACAACCGTCGGCATCGGTCACCACCACGTAAAAGTCACCGGATCATCCTCCTCCATGCTGCTCAGACAGGGGATCACCATTTGTTCGTTGTAGGTGCCGTCATTGTTTCCGGTGGCATCCTGGCCGACGTGTATCCTGGCCGAGAAGCGGTGCGGACTGGCAGAAAAAAATAATGAATGCAGCTCTGACAATTGCACGAAAAATCATGATTCAATATGATTTTAGAAAGAAAATACAAGAGGCTGTTTTGTCAGGCAGGTATTTCCTGCAAGTAGAAAATACGGACGTAAATACAGAACTCCTTGTGAAATATAAACTTAACAAAAATTGAAGGCAAATCAAACTGCAGGACATCCGGGCGGGTGCTCAGCTCCACTGCCGGTCCCAGGATCTTTCCCTGTCCCATTCGGGGGTGGGCCTGAAATAATCATATTCATCGTCCATCCGCTCCCGGATGGCCGGTTCATTCAGCTCGATGCCCAGTCCGGGCGTCCCGGGCACCCTGGCAAAACCGTCTTTCACCATGGGCTTTTGGATTCCTTTCACCAGGTTTTCCCATCCTTCGTCATCCACCGAATGATGCTCCAGTGCCACAAAATTCCGGGTGGCGGCCGCACAATGCACATTGGCCATGAAGGAAACGGGGGATCCTGCAAAATGCATAGCCATGGCGATGCCGTGCTCTTCGGCATAATCGCCGATCTTTTTGGTTTCCAGTATGCCTCCCGCACTGGCCAGATCGGGATGGACCATGTCCACCGCCCTTTCATCCACCAGCTTGATGAATTCCTCCTTCAGATAAATATCTTCCCCGGTCAGCGTGGGGGTATCAATGGAACGGGTGATCTCTTTCCACATGTCGGTATAAAACCAGGGCACCATATCCTCCAGCCAGGCCAGCCGGTATGGCTCCATTGCCTCACCCAGCCGTATGCAGCTGTTCACCCCGATGTGGCCGAAGTGATCGGCGGCCAGGGGGATATCATAACCCACCACATCACGGACCGCTTCAACATACCCGGTTAGTATATCCAGGCCCTTGTCGGTGATCTGTATCCTGGTAAACGGGTGTTCGGTTCTTCCGTAAGGAGCCGGGTGCTGTGACCACTTTCTTGAATCTTCAATCAGTTCCGCGTTAATCAGTGTTCCGGGAATATCCCGGAGCATCCATATCCCGAAATCCATTTTCAGGAAGGTGAATCCCCTGTCAATCCTTCCCTGCATTCTCCGGCCGAATTCTTCCGGTGAAGGGGCACCAGGGGTATCGGCATAGATCCTGACCGAATCCCGGTATTTTCCACCCAAAAGCTGGTAAACAGGCACGCCGTATGCTTTCCCCGCCAGGTCCCACAGGGCCATTTCGATGCCGGATACGCCACCTCCCTGCCGGCCATGGTCGCCGAATTGTTTGATCTGCCTGAACACTTTTTCCACATTGCAGGGATTCTCTCCCAGCAACCTGCTTTTCAGTAACAGAGCATAGGTAGGGGATGCCCCGTCCCGTACTTCCCCGTATCCGCTGATCCCCTGGTTGGTGTCGATCCGGATCAGGGGCCAGCGCCGCCTGACCAGGGTGATCCTGACATCGGTGATCTTCAGGTCTGAAGGGTGTGAATTCCTGTTCACCCCGGAGGTGAGGTGTTCGAGCTCCTCACCGGCCCTGTCCTTGAACATAAAACCAATTGCGAGTCCGCCCAAACCGGCCTTTTTCAAAAAGTCACGGCGGTTGCTTTCCTGCTTTTCCTGTCGGGATTCCTTGAACATTGTATCTGGTTTACATGGTGAAATTACCGGGCAAAAGCCCAAAAATAATAAAAATTTTTTCCCGGGGTGTCCTTCAGAATTATATCTTTGAATTTGTCTTTCTGAAAACAATCTGCTCCCATGTCCAGAAAAAGATTATTATTCAGCACCTTCCTTGTACTTTCAGCCGTTTCCCTGGCCGGATTCCTGCTGGCCCTGGCTTTGAGCCTGGAAAACGTGACCGGCCCCATGCTGACCCTGTTTTTCATTTTTCTTGCATCCGGTTTCCACGGTTTTGAGAAACTCAAAAAATTTGCCTATACGGTATGGATCTTTGCCGCGGTCACCGTATCCATGAATTATCCCCATCTTTTCCGTACCATCGGTGATTTCGACCTGAAACTGATGATCGTCCCCCTGCTGCAGATCATCATGTTCGGAATGGGGTCCCAGCTGAGCGTCAGGAATTTTGCCGATGTGATCAAAATGCCCCGCGGGGTTTTTGTCGGCATCGTCTGTCAGTTTTCCATCATGCCGGTGGTGGGCTTTACCCTGGCCAGGTCTTTCGGTTTCCCCCCGGAGATCGCCGCCGGGATTATTCTGGTGGGGTCTTCGCCGAGCGGACTCGCATCCAATGTGATGTCCTTTATTGCCCGGGCGAACCTGGCACTGTCGGTGAGTCTGACCGCCGTGGCCACCATGCTCGCACCCATCATGACCCCGGCGCTGATGAAACTGCTGGCCGGACAATATGTTCCGGTTGTGTTCTGGGAAATGATGCTGAGCATCATCAACATTGTGATCCTTCCCATTGTGGCCGGACTCATGTTCAATGCAATCGCATACGGAAAGGAAACCCGCGGGAGCGTACTCTGGCAGGCATTTGTATATTTCCTGATCATTATCCTGAAGAATTTCATCAATCTGCGCATGGCCGGGATTACCATCGACCAGGCACTGAACGGAATTTTGAGTGATATTTTCTGGTTCATGCTGCTCCCGGTGGCAGGCGCCTTCATTTTCAAATACGCGGCCCGGGGCAGCAAGGACTGGCTGAACAAGGCAACATCCCTTATCTCCATGCTGGGCATCGGGGTAATCATTACCATCATAACCGCTGCCGGCAGGGACAGTCTGCTGACCATCGGGCTCATCCTGATCCTGGCCTGCCTGATCCACAACATAGCCGGGTATTTCCTGGGGTACTGGGGATGCCGGATGTTGCGCATGCCTGTGAGGGATTGCCGGACCATCGCCCTGGAAGTGGGTATGCAGAACGGCGGACTCGCCAGTGGAATTGCCCTGGAAATGGGGAAAGTGGCAACGGTCGGACTTGCACCGGCGGTATTCGGTCCCATGATGAACATTACAGGTTCCTCCCTGGCCACGTGGTGGCGGGGGAAAAACCGGAAAACCAGTATAAACCAACAAGAAAAAGAACGAACATGAAAAACATGGCTTTGATTTCCATCCTGCTGGGTTGTTTTGCTTTCAACCTTGTACAAGCGCAGACCATTGGTTTTGAAGACATTTATTTTTACACCCGGGAGTGGGAAGGCGAACGTTTTGAGGACGGCCGCCCCAGGGTACCGGACGATATTCTGGAACGCCTGAAAAAAATATCCATCGAGGAAGCCTGGGGTGTATTGCGTGGGTCGGGGTACCATCACCAGTTCGAGCCGGGCTGGGTCATGTTGCATGAAGATCAGCCCATGGTGGGCAGGGCGCTCACCGCACTTTACTATCCGGAAAGGCCGGAAGTGGAAAAACGGATGACCGATGAGGGACATTCAAAGGGCATGATCGGCGCCCAGAACTCCTGGCCCATCGACATGCTGCATGAAGGAGACGTATACGTGGCCGATTGTTTCGGGAAAGTCATCGACGGGACCCTGATCGGGGACAACCTGGGACATTCCATATATACCAATTCTAAAAACGGGGTGGTATTTGACGGGGGCTCCCGTGACATGGAAGGCCTGGCAGAGATCGGGGGTTTCAATGCCTTTGTGCGCGGATTCGATCCCAGCTATCTGAAAGGCACCATGCTCATGGGCATCAATGTCCCCGTACGCATCGGCAAGGTCTCCGTGTTCCCCGGGGATGTGATCCTGGCCAAAAAGGAAGGGGTGATCTTCATTCCGCCCCACCTGGCGGAAAAGGTGGTGATCCGTTCCGAATTCATCATGCTCAGGGATGCTTTCGGCCACCAGATGCTCCGGGAAGGAATATATACACCCGGGCAGATCGACGGCAGATGGACAGATGAGATCAAGCAGCATTTCCTGGAATGGATCGATGAAAACCCGGACCTTCTTCCCATGAGCCGGGAAGAGCTGGACGAATTCCTGAAAAACAGGACCTGGTGATCGCCTCCGGAAAGAAGAATACGGTCAGGGTCCGGCTCGAACCCCTGGGAAAAACCCTCAGGGTAGCCCCCGGCACTCCCCTTCCCGATGTAATCCATGAATACGGAGTTGAATTCCCCTGTGGCGGACGCGGAACATGCGGAGGCTGCAAGATAAAGATCCTTGAAGGAGATATCCCGGCCGGTGACGAACACCGCCGGCTGCTGGAAAAACACGGATTGTCCGGCGAATGGCGGCTCGCCTGCAGAAGCACGGTCAAAGAGGATGTTGTTCTGGAGATCGGACAATTCGAGCACATCATTCTGGCTGACAGCAGCTCTTATCCCTTTACCCCCCGTGAGGGATACGGGATCGCCATCGATCTGGGCACTTCAACCCTGGTGGCACAATTGATCGACCTGTCCACGGGGAAAGTCTGCGAAGCGGTTACTTCGGTCAATCCCCAGTCCGGGTACGGCGCCGACATCATGTCCAGGATCGCCTATTCGCTGAAGGAGGGCGGACTGCAAAAGTTGCGTTCCCTCATCCTCGGGGAACTGAAGGAACGGGTAACCGGACTCCTGAAGGAAAATGCGGCGGAGATCACAAAGATCGTGATCACAGGGAACACGGTCATGCATCATCTGTTCGGCGGAATTGACCTGGAGCCCCTGTCGCATTACCCTTTCAAAACCGAAAACTGCGGGCAGCAGGTTTTTGAATCCGGCCAACTGGGATGGGACATTCCCGGCAATCCGCCGGTTACTTTCCTGCCCTCCCTGGGAAGCTTCGTGGGCAGCGACATCCTGGCCGGCATACTGTCCACCGAACTGCACAAAAAAAAGGAACTGACCGCATTGATCGACCTGGGCACCAACGGAGAGATCGTCCTGGGAAACCGGGACAAGATCTATTTTTCTTCGACCGCTGCCGGACCTGCCTTTGAGGGGACCAACATCAGCATGGGCATGCGTGCTACCCGGGGCGCCATTTCCTCGGTCACCCTCCGGAACCAAAGCATACATTGCCATGTCCTGGGGAATGTGAAACCCACCGGGATTTGCGGGAGCGGACTCATCGATGCGGTACACGCACTGCTGGTGAGCGGCCGGATCGATGAGACGGGGCAGATCACCGGCGATGGAGGCCCGGTAGAACTCATGCACCCCGTAACCCTGAACCAAAAAGACATACGGGAATTTCAACTGGCCAAGGCCGCCCTTTCGGCCGGACTCCGGATCCTGCTTGAAAAAGCCGGGGAAAAAGCCGGGGATATCGACCGGTTATATATTGCCGGGGCTTTTGGAAATTTTATTGATGTCAGCAACGTGATCAGTCTGGGCATGATCGAACTGCCCGAAGACAAGATCTCCAAAATCGGCAACAGCTCACTGCTCGGTGCCAAGATTTCCCTGTTTCACCATACCCATAACTACACAGATATACGCAATTTGTCTGAACACGTTTCACTGGAGAGCAATGCCGGTTTTCAGGAGATCTTCGCACAAAAGATGTTCTTTTTCAAAACCGGCTGATGTACGTCTTTGAACCAACAGCCGGCTTTCTGAACTGGTAACCCCGGCTTTTCATGCACCGGCTTCCGGGCGGTCCAGTTTATCCAGGGCACAGTTGATCCGTTGCAATACCTCTTCCCTGCCCAGCACTTCCATAATATCCATCAGCGAGGGGCCCCGGTTGGAACCCACCAGGCAAAGTCTGAGCGGATTCATCACTTTTCCGAATCCCAGCTCATTTTCTTTCACAAAATCTTTCACGGCCGGTTCGATGTGTTGCTTGTCAAACTGCCTGATCCCTTTCAACACTTCACCGATGCCTTTAAGCAGGTCCGGTGTATCTGTTTTCCATATTTTCCGGGTGACCTTTTGATCATATTCTTCGGGGGGGCGGAAAAAGAAATACCCCTCATCCCAGATCTCGTGCACAAAATCCACCCGTTCCCTGATCAGTCCGACCACCTTTTCAACTATTTGCGGATCGGAACGGATGCCCCGTTTATCCAGCTCCTCTTCGAACAAACCGGCCACCTCTCCGGTGCTTTTGGCCATCAGGTACTGGTGGTTGAACCACCGGGCCTTTTCGGGATCAAACCGGGAACCTGCCCTGACCACCCGGTCCAGGGAAAATGCCCTGATCATTTCTTCCATGGAGAATAATTCCTGATCGGTCCCGGGATTCCAGCCCAGCAATACCAAAATATTCAAAAAAGCCTCCGGGAAGTATCCACATTCCCGGTATCCGGGGGATACCTCCCCGGTTTCCGGATTTTTCCATTCCAGGGGAAATACCGGGAATCCCAGACGGTCCCCGTCCCGCTTGCTCAGCTTTCCTTTGCCGTCGGGTTTGAGGGTCAGGGGCATATGGGCAAACTCGGGCATGCCGTCCTGCCATCCCAGGGCACGGTACAACAATACATGAAGCGGTATGGATGGAAGCCATTCCTCTCCGCGGATCACATGGGTGATCTCCATCAGATGATCATCTGTCACGCTGGCCAGGTGATAGGTGGGCATACCGTCCGATTTGAACAGGACCTTGTCGTCAAGCACCGAGGTATTCATGGTGATCCTGCCCCGGATCCGGTCGTTGAACTCCAGGTTTTCCCCGGGTTCCACCCTGAACCGGACCACATAGGGATCGCCCCGTTCGATCCTTGATTTGATTGTGCCCGGAATCATGTTCAGGGAGTTGTCCATTTTTTCACGAATGGCGGCATTGTAGGTAAAGGTTTTCCCTTCCTTTTCCGATGCTTTCCTGACCGATGCAAGCTGTTCCGGGGTATCAAACGCCAGGTAGGCATGACCCGATTCAACCAGCCGGTTCGCGTACCGCCGGTAAATGTCCTTCCGCCCGGATTGCCGGTAGGGCTCGTGGGGGCCTCCGGCGGAGACCCCTTCATCAATTTCAATGCCGCACCATTTCAGGGATTCAAGGATATATTCCTCGGCCCCTTCCACGTAGCGTGTCCGGTCGGTATCCTCGATCCTGAGGATGAAAACCCCGCCGTTTTGCCTGGCAAACAAATAATTGAACAGGGCAGTGCGGACCCCGCCGATGTGCAGGGGGCCGGTCGGACTCGGTGCGAATCGTACACGTACGGGTGAATGTACCATATGCGATCATTTTGGGGCAAATATACAGAATTTGATCGGTCCGGCCAGATGCCCTGTGAAAGAGACCGGGGCAACCCGGAAAAAGATCCCGCATGTTCAAGATCATTTTTTAAATGTCCCGTTTGTCCTAACTTCGCAGGATAACAAATCCCTTTCCCCCATGGACAACGTTCTCATCATCGGAGCCGCCGGACAAATCGGTTCCGAGCTGACCGTCGGGTTGAGAAAAATTTACGGCAGTGACCATGTATACGCCACAGACATCAAGGAAGCTTCCCGGGATATCATGGAAGGAGGCCCTTTTCAGCTGCTGGATGTGATGGACGACAAACGGCTGATCCATTTCGTGATCCGTCACAGGATCACTCAGATCTATCACCTGGCGGCAGTTCTTTCCGGAAATGCCGAGAAACTGCCCCTCCAGGCGTGGCACATCAACATGGACAGCCTGATGAACATCCTGGAAGTGGCCAAAATGGTCGAAGAGGTAAAAAAAGTTTTCTGGCCGAGTTCCGTGGCTGTGTTCGGACCCACCACCCCCAGGACGAACACCCCTCAGCTCACCGTCATGGAACCCACCACGGTTTACGGGATCAGCAAGCTGGCCGGGGAAAGATGGTGTGATTACTATTACACAAAGTACCGGACCGATGTCCGCAGCATACGGTATCCCGGACTGATCAGCTTTAAGACCGAGCCGGGAGGAGGAACCACCGACTATGCAGTTGAGCTGTACCACGAAGCCGTCCGGAACGGTTATTACCAGTGTTACATGGACAAGGATACCGCCCTTCCCATGATGTTCATGCCTGATGCCATACAGGCCACTATCGGACTTATGGAAGCACCCCGGGAAAAGCTCAGCGTGCATACATCCTACAACCTGGGCGGTTTAAGCATTTCCCCGGGGGAGATCAGCCGTGAGGTCAAAAAGCACATACCCGGATTTACCATTGACTATAAACCCGATTTCAGGCAGGACATTGCCCGGACCTGGCCCCGCAGCATCGAGGACAAGGCCGCAAGGAATGACTGGGGTTTCGAAACCCGGTATGACCTGGCCAGAATGACCGACATCATGCTGGAAGAGATCAGCAAAAAGCTGAACGTTGAACTTCTGGGATAAATGAAAAACCATCAATATGTACAACAGGATCAGGGAACACCTTAAAAATGAGATCAGATCCATCAAAGAATCCGGGCTCTACAAGGAAGAACGGATCATTGCCTCTCCCCAGGATACCGAGATCACTGTCGGTTCCGGCAAGAAAGTGCTGAATTTCTGTGCCAACAACTATCTCGGTCTGTCCAACCATCCCGAATTGGTCAGGGCAGCCAAAGAGGGGCTGGATGAGCGGGGATTCGGCATGTCTTCGGTACGTTTTATTTGCGGCACCCAGGACATTCACAAAACGCTTGAGCAAAAGATCTCGGATTTTTTCTCAACGGAGGATACCATTTTGTACGCCGCTTGTTTCGACGCCAACGGAGGGTTGTTCGAACCATTGCTTACGGCAGGGGACGCCATCATTTCCGACGCGCTGAACCATGCATCCATCATTGACGGGGTCAGACTCTGCAAAGCCAAACGTTACCGGTATGCCAACGCAGACATGGATGATCTGGAACAACAGCTCAAAAAATCTGCCGGTCAGCGGTTCAGGCTGATCGTCACCGACGCGGTTTTTTCCATGGACGGCAATGTGGCACCCGTGGACAAGATCATCGCCCTGGCCGGCAAGTACGATGCCATGGTTTTGCTGGATGAAGCCCATTCCGCGGGCGTGGTCGGCAAAACCGGACGGGGGGTGACCGAGCTTTTCAATGTGCAGGGACAGGCGGAGATCATCACGGGAACCCTCGGAAAAGCATTCGGGGGTGGTATCGGAGGCTTCACCACCGGGAAGAAAGAGATCATTGAAATGCTCCGCCAACGTTCCAGACCCTATCTGTTTTCCAATTCTCTTCCCCCGGCTGTGGTCAATGCAGGCATCCGTATGATTGATATGATGTCGGAGACCGCCGAACTGCAGGACAAGCTTCACCGCAATACCGCTTATTTTTACAGGGAAATGAAAGCAGCCGGATTTGATATCAAGCCCACCCGTTCGGCCATCATTCCCATTATGCTCTATGAGGCCCGGTTATCACAGGAATTTGCAGCCCGGTTGCTTGAAGAAGGCATTTATGTCATCGGATTCCATTATCCCGTGGTGCCCGAAGGAAAAGCAAGGATCCGCGTACAGATATCCGCAGCCCATTCCCGGGAACAACTGGACCGGGCCATTAAAGCATTCACGAAAACCGGCAGGGAATTGAAGATGATCTGAAAATGATCCGGCGGGGATCATCAGCCACACTTGGAAAAACCGCAGGTCTTGCAGATCAGGCAACCTTCCTGGTACACCAGATCCGATGATCCGCATTCTGAACATTTGAGGTTGGCCTTGGGCCGGGTCCCGTCCGGGATATATTTTCTCAGGGCCCGCTCAACACCGGCCTTCCATGTATTGATGGTTTCATTGTCCAGTCTGAGCGAGGATACCAGGTTAACCACTTCCGGAATGGGCATTCCATGACGCAGCACACTGGAGATCAGTTTGGCATAATTCCAGAATTCCGGATTGAATATGTGTGACAGTCCGCCCATGGTATTGATATAACCATACTTGTCCACATACTGGAGATCATAACGGGTGCTGCCGTTCTCCAGTTTGTTCTTGACGATCTTTCCCCTGGCAACGTTCCTGGGGATGGGAAACCGGCCTTCCTCCACGATCCCGGTGAATATTTCGTAAGGTGCGCCGTCCTTCAGTCCGACAAAAGCGATCCATTCTTCCTCATCGTTCTTGAACCGGATGATATCGGCATTCAGGACCCTGGGGCGCTTGTACTTCCGGGCCGTTTCCTCCATGCTCTCCTTCCTGGAAGACAACAGGACACCCGACCGGGATCCTTCGCGGTATATGGTGCAACCTTTGCATCCGCTTTCCCATGCCGTCATGTACAATTCACTCACCAGCTTTTCGGAGACATTCCTGGGAAGGTTGATGGTCACACTGATGCTGTGGTCAACCCATTTTTGAATAGCCCCCTGCATCTTTACCTTGCTCAGCCAGTCAACGTCATTGGAGGTGGCCTTATCATAAGGAGACTTGGTGACAATGGCATCGATGGCGTCATCATCCATTTTCCGGACTTTTTCGATGTTGTAACCGTTTGCTTCCAGCCATGTTTCGAATTTATGATGGAAAACCTTGTATTCCTCCCAGCAATCCCCCACCTCATCGATGAAACTGACCCTTACATTGCTTTCGTTGGGATTGACCTTCCGCCTTCTTTTGTATACCGGCATGAAAACCGGCTCGATCCCGGAAGTAGTCTGTGTCATCAGACTGGTGGTGCCGGTGGGCGCAATGGTCAGCAGGGCAATATTCCTTCGTCCGTACCTGACCATGTCTTCATACAACCGCTTGTCTTCTTCCCGGATCCGGTTGATGAAGGAATTGTCCTTTTCGCGGCCGGCATCATAAATTGGGAAAGCACCTCTTTCCCTGGCCAGATAAACCGATGAGCGGTATGCTTCCATGGCAATGGTCTTGTGTACTTCCGTGGAAAAGTCCACCGCATCTTCACTGCCATACCGCAAACCCAATGCGGCAAGCATATCGCCCTCGGCAGTGATTCCCACGCCGGTGCGCCTTCCCTGCCGGGCCTTATCCCTGATCTTTTCCCACAGTTTTCTTTCTACATATTTGAGTTCTTCATCCTCGGGATCTTTTTTAATCTTGCCCAGGATGGCATCGGTCTTCTCCAGTTCCAGGTCAATGATGTCGTCCATGATCCTTTGTGCAAGCTGTACATGTTCCCGGAACAGCTCAAAGTTGAATTTTGCTTTTTTGGTAAAGGGATGATCGACATAGCTGTACAGATTGATGGCCAGCAGCCGGCAACTGTCGTAGGGGCACAGGGGGATTTCCCCGCAGGGATTGGTGGAAGTGGTCAGGAACCCCTGATCAGCATAGGAATCGGCAACCGATTCCCTGAGCACCGTATCCCAGAAAAGTACGCCGGGTTCGGCAGACTGCCAGGCATTCCTGACGATCTTCTGCCAGAGCTGCCTGGCCTTGATCTTTTTTACATAGAGGGGTTTTCCCGAATCGACCGGATAGCGTTGTTCGTATATACCGTCTTCCGCCACGGCCTTCATGAATTCATCATCGATCCTCACCGATACGTTGGCCCCCGTTACCTTGCCCTTTTGCAGCTTGGCATCGATGAATTTCTCCGAATCCGGATGACGTATGGATATGCTCAGCATCAGGGCCCCCCTCCTGCCGTCCTGGGCTACTTCACGGGTGGAATTTGAATACCGTTCCATGAACGGCACAACCCCTGTGGAAGACAATGCACTGTTGAGGACCGGACTCCCTTTGGGGCGTATGTGGGAAAGATCATGTCCAACACCGCCTCTTCTTTTCATCAGCTGGACCTGCTCCTGATCGATCTTCATGATCCCCCCGTATGAATCGGCGGGGCCGGTATGCCCGATCACAAAGCAGTTGCTGAGGGAAGCAATCTGAAATTGATTGCCGATCCCGGTCATGGGCGAGCCCTGGGGAACGATATACCGGAAATCCTTCAGCAGGTTGAACAATTCCTCCTCGCTCAGGGGATTGGGATATTGCTTCTCGATGCGTTCGATCTCCCTTGCCAGCCGCCGGTGCATATCATCGGGGGTCAGTTCATACAACCTGCCCCTGGAATCCTTGAGTGCATATTTGTTTGCCCAGACCGTGGCAGCCAGTTCATCACCTTTGAAATATTCCCTGGAAGCTTTTACGACCTCATCAAATTCATGGGTTTTCTCCTGAGGTTTTTCCCCGACCTCCTTTCGGTTTTCCTGTTTCCTTTTGATGATTAGGTCTGTTGTGGTTTTTTTGTCCATTTCCTTCATTGCCTGTAAATTGTTAACGGTTAGATCAGAAAAAAATTACCTCCGGAAAAATACAAGGGAAGCTTGGTTATGCAATTTAGGAATCATTGCAAGTTTTGACAACAAAGGGTGTTTTCATTTTATTAACAAGTTTTTCAAGTTTATCAACCTGTTCTGTTAGGCTTTTATGGATCAGGGTTTTCGGCTTTATCCCGCTGCCGGGAAACGGGAGGCCCGGTCAATTCAGCCAGACTCCCGTCCAGGATGATGCGGGTGGCACCCTGTCCGGATAAAACATAATCCGCGGCTTTCCGCCCGCCTTCAAGCCGGCGGGATTCATCCAGGGCCAGTTTGTCCACTACCTGTTCAAGATCAGCGTACCCGGAAATATCAAACGCCCCGCCTGCCCGGATCAGTTCACCGGCTTCCCGGAACTTCTGCCATGAGGGGCCGAAGATCACCGGAACACCATAAACGGCCGGTTCCAGTATGTTGTGGATTCCTTTTCCGAATCCTCCACCAACGTAGGCAATTTCAGCATAGCGGTAAACAGAGGAAAGTATCCCCACCGAATCGATCAACAGGACCCGGAACGCTGAATTCTTTTCTCCTCCGGACAGCCGGGAAAGCCTCACCGTTCCGGGACCGAAGTACTTTTCAATCTCCGAAAGGTGCCTGTATCCTGTTTCATGGGGCACAATGACCATCCGGTAACCGGCTTTCCCGCTTTTATCATACCGGGCAAGGATCTTTTCGTCCGGGGGCCAGGTACTCCCGGCGACAAGAAGCTTTCCCGCAGCTTTGAAATCCCTGACCGCAGGGATCTCCCGCGCCTGGCCGGCGATCCGGACCACACGGTCAAAGCGTGTATCCCCGCTGACGGTGCACCGGGTGATCCCGTGATCCCGGAGCAATCCGGCGGATTCCTCCGTCTGCACATAAAGATGATCAAAACAGTTCAGCATTCTTCTGAACCACTTTCCGTACCAACGGAAGAAAAAATGCCGTCGCCTGAAGATCCCCGAGATCAGAAAAACAGGTATGCCTTTTTTCTTCAGGTACCTCAGATAATGATACCAGAATTCATATTTGACAAAATATACCCCAACCGGATCCACCGCATCAATGAAACGTCTTGCATTTCGTTTCGTGTCGGCCGGCAGATAGGCCACCGCCCTGGCGAGCGGGTAGTCCTTCCTGATCTCGTAGCCCGAAGGGGAAAAAAAAGTCAGCAGGATCTCCAGGTCCGGTTCCCGCGTTTTCAGTTCCTCCATGACCGGTCGGCCCTGTTCGAACTCTCCCAGGGATGCACAATGAAACCAGGCCACCCGGGGTTTGTCCCTGAAACGGCCCTCCAGAATTTCAAATACATGTTTCCTGCCTCCGACCCACAAGGCCGCTTTCCCGCCAAACCACGAAGCAACACGGGCAAGCAGTACATACAGGCGAATGACGGCATTATACAGAATGATCATTTTTATCTTTCTGCATCCGGTTTCCGCAAAGGTAACCAAAACTCCCGCAAACCGTCAGCGAATATGCTTCCTTTACCGCAATTTTTGAACTTATTATCAGTTCATTAATAATGCACTTCGATATCTTTGAGAAAAAACCGGGTGCTGCTTGAAAAGGCTTTTCAACATAATCCCCCTGATCCTGCTGACCGTTTCCTGTTACCCGCAAAACCTCAGCAACAAAAGATCCCGGGAGTTGATCCTTGCCGGAGATTCGATCAGGCTGGACACCCTCAGCATTATCCCCGGCTCGGTCCTGTATCTGGACGATCAAACCCGGGTGCTCCCCGATTCCCTGTTTTTGCTCGATCATTCCACCGGATGGCTGAAATGGAAACGTCCCCTCAGGGGCACAGGAGTTGAAGTCTATTACCGGGTTTTCCCTTTCCGCTTCAGTAAAACCTTCTCTTTGCGTGACACCGGCCGGATCCGGCGCCAGGCCTTCATGCCTTCCGGCATTCCCCTGACATCCGCAGGGCAGGGCAGGGATGTGTTTTCTTCCGGCATGATCGACAAACGGGGAAGCATCAGCCGGGGGATCATAACCGGCAACAACCAGGACCTGTCGGTCAGTTCCGGACTCAACCTGCAGCTTTCCGGAAGGATCAGCGATGACCTGAACATCATGGCGGCCATATCGGATGCCAACATACCCCTGCAACCCGACGGCACCTCCCAGCAAATCAGGGATTTTGACCGGGTATATATCCGGCTTTACAATCAAAGGACCCGCCTGACAGCCGGAGATTTCGAGATCGCCGGTCCGCCCGGTCATTTCATGCAATTCAGCAAAAAACTCCAGGGAGGGGAATTCTCATCTTCTTTCGGCTCCGGTAAAAAGCCGGGGAAAAAAGTTTCCAGCACCCTGGCCGCGGCCGTTTCCAAGGGTAAATACAACAGGAATTTCTTCATCGGGCAGGAAGGAACCCAGGGTCCGTATACATTAAAGGGGGCGAACAATGAGCGGTACATCATCGTACTGGCCGGAAGCGAACGGGTGTACATTGACGGAGAGCTTATGCAAAGGGGGATCGGCCATGATTATACCGTCGACTACAACCGTGCGGAGATCACCTTTACACCCAACCGCCCCATCACCAAGGACAAGAGGATCACCGTTGAATTTGAATATTCTGAAAAGAATTATGCCCGGTTCCTGCTGCACAACAGCAATGTCCTGCATACAAAAAACGGTGCCTTCTGGCTGAATGTCTATTCGGAGCATGATGCCCGGAACCAGACCCTCAGGCAGGACCTGGACAGGGAAGAAAAAAGCTTGCTGGATTCGATCGGGGACCATCTGGAAAAGGCAGTCATCCTGAACGTTGACAGTGTGGACTTCAACCAAAACGAAGTCCTTTACAGAAAAACCGATACCACGGTTAACGGACGCACATATCCGGGGGTTTTCGTCTTTTCCGCGGATCCGGCCCGGGCGGTTTACCGTGTGGGCTTTTCCTATGTCGGGGAAAACCGGGGCAACTACGTGTCCGCCAGCAGCGCCGTGAACGGAAAGGTCTACCGGTGGGTGGCCCCGGAAAACGGGGTCAGGCAGGGAACCCATGAACCGGTGAGACGGCTGGTCGCACCCGAAAGCAAACAACTGTTTACCCTGGGCGGCCGGATCCGGCCGGGCCGTTATACACAGGCCGGCTTTGAACTGGGTTTGAGCAACCATGACCTGAACAGCTTCTCCGGAAAAGGCAACCGCGACAACACCGGATATGCGCTGCAGGCAAACCTTTCCCGTGAACTGCTCAGGGACACCGGTCTGCACCGGCTGGTGCTCTCCGCAGCGTATGAGCGCAGGGGTGAAAATTTCAGCCCCGTTGAACGGTACCGCCCGGTTGAATTTCAGCGTGACTGGAATCTTTCGGATGATTTGCCGGAAGGAAGTGAAAACCAGGCTGAACTTACCTTCACCTACAACCGGAAAAACCTGGGACATGCAGGATATTCAGGCACAATGCTCTCCAGCGGATCCGGTTATTCGGGATTCCGGAACATCCTGCATGCCTCGGGGCACAGGGGTTCTTATGCCCTGGACCTCCACGGGAGTTACATGCATGCAGATGACCCTTTCTCCCGTTCGGGTTTCCTTCGCCACCACGCCGAAATTTCCAGAAAAGCGGGTCCGTTCAGGATCGGCCTGCGCGAAGAGTCTGAGCAAAACCTCTGGAAAAACGCCCCCGGTGACAGTCTGCTCACCAACAGTTTTTCCTGGCAGGAATTTGAGCTGTTCATCCGGAGTCCGGATACTGTTCAAAACCGTTACCTCCTCAGTTACAAAAGGCGCATGGATCGCCTTCCCGCCGGGAACCGGCTGGAGGATGCCTCCACAGGTCAGAGCCTGAACCTGGGAGCGCAACTGTCCCGGAATCCCGACCACAACCTCACTGCCATACTCAATTTCAGGAAGCTGGACATTCCCGATACCAGTCTCCTGTCCGCACCCCGTGAGCAATCACTGACCACCCGGGTCGAACACCGCCTCCGGATACTGGGCCGGGCCGTTGCTTTTTCAACTTTTTATGAAACGGGGAACGGACTGGAAACACGGAAGGAATATTCCTATATCGAAGTGGCTCACGGGCAGGGGATATACCGGTGGGCGGACTACAACCAAAACGGGATCCGTGAGCTTGACGAATTCGAGATCGCCCGTTTCAGGGATGAAGCCCGTTTCATCCGGGTATTCATTCCTTCCAGGGATTACATCCAGGTACATACCAATCAATTCAACCACAGCATCCACCTGAATCCTGCGGCTGCGTGGGGACAATCCGGGGGATTCGGAAAATTCGTTTCCCGGTTCTCCAACCGGTTTGCATTCAGGATGAACGGTAAAAAAACGGCTGCCGATTTTTTCCGGGACCTTTACCCGGGGAATTATCTCAACGGGGACGCGGGTCTGCTCAACCTTTCTTCTTCCCTGCGGAACGCTCTTTCTTTCAACCGGGCCAGCCCGGTGTTCGGAATAGACCATATATATCAGTTCAACCGGAGCAGGAATCTGCTTGCCAACGGGACCGATACCCGTTCGCTCCGGTCAAATTCCCTGAAAGCGCGGTGGAACACCGGCCAGTCCATCTCCCTGCTGGACAACGCGGAAAAGGGCATCAAAGAATATCAGTCTGAATTTTTCAGTGACCGGAATTACAGGATCGGCTTTATGCAAAATGATCTTTCCTTCCGGTACCAGCCCGGACTCCGTTTTCGTTTTACCCTGTCCTGGCTCCTGGCCCGGCGCAAAAACGAACTGAACATCGAAGAAGTTACCGAAAACAACCTGGGCACCGGCATCAACTACGGCATGGTCAACAACATCAATCTTTCCGCCCGGGGCCATTTCGTGTATCTTTCCACCAATGCCGCCTCCGGGACTTCCATCGCATATGAAATGTTAAACGGACTCCAGCCGGGGAGGAACGGGACCTGGGAGCTTATACTCCGGAAAAGGATCGCCGGGGGCATTGAACTGAACCTGCGGTACGAGGGACGAATCTCGGAAAATGAACCATCCGTTCATACCGGGATGCTGGAAGTCAGGGCATCTTTTTAGTCCGTTCCCGAAAGGTCCCCGGAACCATCTTCCTGGTAATGCCATTGTATCTCCGCTTCGACATGGGGATTGCCTGCAGGGATGACCGCCACACTTTTGATCAGGATCTTGGCATAGGTTTCCCGGGTGGTTTGGACGGTCCATACCTGGTTCCCGCGTACGGGCCTGCCGAAAGTGCTGAACCGGGTGGCAGTCACCTGGGTGTAATTCTCATAAAATGAAAGGGCTTCCCCGGCCGAGGCAAACTCCCCCTCCAGGTGAAAGGCATGGTCGTTGGACGGACTGGTCAATATGCCCCCGATGATCTCGTTGGCCACATTGGTGGAATCAGTCAGCAGCAGGTCCGGTTTTTCGGACTGGGTGATGGAATACCGGATCAATTCGGACTGCTCAAATGAGAATCCGTACACCACATAGGATTCGCCGGCAAGGATCTTTTCCGAACTCAGTATGAAGGTGCCGGATTGTTCGGGCACAGGCTCTTCCGTTTCACATCCTGCAATCAGAACAGTCAGAGCCGGTATGATGATCCACTTTTTTTTCATGGCGGCAAAAAAATTCAGGGGTTTGCCCACAACCTTTCATCAGAGGGCAGACACCAGAAAGCAGCCATCAAAAGGCAGACATCAGAAAGCAGCCGTCAGAAGGCTGCCATCAGCAGGTTGATGTCCTTGGAAGCAATCCCGAAATGACTGCCGATGAACGAATTGGTCAAACTCCCGCTGAATATATAGACCCCGTTCCGTACCCCCGCGTTTCCCTTGAGAAATTGCTGAATGCTTCCCGCGCTGCCCATATCCAGGAGCAGGGGTGCCAGCACATTGCTGACAGCGATGGATGCGGTCCTGGACACCCGGGAAGGGATGTTGGGAACACAATAATGAAAGACCCCGTACCGGACATATACAGGATCCTTATGGTTCCTGCATTCCGAGGTTTCTATACATCCTCCCTGGTCTATGCTGATGTCGATGATCAGCGAACCGTTCTTCATGCCCTTGACCATATCCTCCGTAACCAGGTATCTCGGGCCTTTCTCGATCAGGTAAAGGGCACCGATGAGCACATCGGCCGACCGGAGGGCCTTTTCCAGCACCCGGGGATGAAATACGGAAGTATACAAACGCTGCCCGACATTGGTTTCCAGCCTCCTGAGGCGATGGACCGAACTGTCGAACACCTTGATCTCCGCACCCAGTCCGATCGCCGCACGTGCCGCGAACTCCGCTGCAGTACCGGCTCCCAGGATTACCACTTCCGCAGGTGTGATCCCGGCCAATCCCCCCAGCATAACACCCTTTCCTCCCCTGCTGTTGCTCAGGTATTCCCCGGCAATCAGAATTGAAGTGTTCCCCGCGATGGCACTCATGGAACGGACCACGGGATAGATGCCATGCTCGTCCTTGATATTCTCATAAGCAATGGCGGTGACTTTTCTGGCCATCATCTTTTTGATCAGTTGTTCCGTCTGATCGTTCATATGCAGGGAAGAGATCACCAATTGTTTGTCCCGGGTCATTTCCACCTCCCCGAATGTCAGCGGAGCGATCTTCAGTATGATGTCCGAACGGAATACGGTTTCCTTTTTTTCTTCGATGTATCCTCCCAGTTCACTGTAATCGGTGTCCTCATAAAAAGCCCCCTTCCCTGCACCCGATTCGATCACCACCTCGTGTCCGTTTTCAACCAGCTGGCCAACCGCTTCCGGAGTCAGGGCCACCCGGCTTTCATACTCCTGGGCCTCCCTGGGGATCCCGATGATCATTTGCTTTTTCTTCTGACTGACCTCAAGCATTTCTTCCTGAGGAAGCAAACCCTCCCTGCTGAGGGAAAACCGCGGATAGGACGATTCGGGATCACTCATGGCCGTGCCTTGTTTGAATGGTTGAAAAGGTACTTAAACATAATATAAATACTGATGATAATCAAATAAAAACCTCCGGTTGACAGCTCATTCCGTCCGGACCATCCGTGACCGGTCCCCGGCAAGCAGGATGAATACTTTAACGGTCGTTCCGGGCAGCAGGTTTCCCGCCTTTCCCGGCCATTCAATGAAGCAATAATGACCGCTGTAAAGGAATTCCTCATACCCGATATCATAGATCTCCTCCAGTTTTTCGAGCCGGTAAAAATCGAAATGATACACCCTGATCCCCCCGGCGCCCATATACTCATTCATCAACGGGAAAGAAGGACTGGTGACCGGGTCCTTTACCCCCAGTTGCCGGCACATGGCCTTGATCAGGGTCGTTTTTCCGGATCCCAGCTCCCCGTAAACAGCGAATATCCTGGCCGACCGGTCTTCCTCCAGGATATTTCCTGCAACCGGGAACATTTGTTCCGGGGAATTGACAACATACTGGCCCATGGATGGCAAATTTACGTTGATGAAGACAATACAACAAAGGGGATCATCATTTCTTCCATGGATATTCCTCCATGCTGGAAAGTGTTCCGGTAAAGATTCACATAATGATGATAATTCCGGGGATACACCATGTAATCGTTCATTCTGGCAAATATAAAAGAAGAGCTGAGATTCGCGGCAGGCAGATGTATGCTTCCGGGATCCTTTACGGAAAATACCTCCTCCCGGTTGTAATTCAGACTCCTTCCCTGTTTGTACCGCAGGTTGGTGCTCGTTTTCCGGTCTCCGACCACCCGGATGGGATTGTCCACCCGGATGGAACCGTGATCGGTAGTGATAATCAGTTTCACCGGCTGGCCCGACAGGTTTCTGATCAGATCCAGGACCGGGGAATGACTGAACCAGGACAAAGTAAGGGAACGGTAGGCCGGTTCATCGAAAGCCAGTTCCCGGATCATATCCATTTCGGTCCGGGCATGGGCCATCATATCCACAAAATTATAAACCAGCACCACAAAGTCATTGACCAGCAGGTCCTGTACATTATCAGCAATCTTTTTGCCTGATTTCTGGTTGTTTGATTTTTCATATTTTACTTTCCAGGATTTCCTGAAGCGGTTCAGTTGTTTGGTCAACAACTCTTTTTCCATCAGGTTTTTGCCTTCATCCTCATCCTCATCCACCCAGAGCCCCGGATACAATTTCTGGATGTCCTCCGGCATGAGTCCGGCAAACAAAGCATTCCTGGCATATTGCGTGGTGGTGGGCAGGATACTGCAGTACAGCTCTTCCGATTCCAGGTGAAAATGTTCCCTGATGACCGGGAAAAGAGTTCTCCACTGATCAAAACGCAGGTTATCCAAAAGCAGAAGCACCACTTTTTCCCCGGATTCAATCAGGGGGAAAACTTTATCTTTCAACAGGTTAACCGATATACAGGGAATATCCCCGGCATCCCCCGCGATCCAGTCCGAATACCTTTTTTCTACAAAGCGTGCGAATTCCCTGTTGGCTTCGGCTTTCTGCATGACCAGTATTTCCGACATCCCGGCATCCCCGCTGTTTTCAAGCTCGAGTTCCCAGAAAACGATCTTCCGGTATATTTCCTCCCAGTCCCGTATGTCCCCGGCACCGGCGATCAGATTCCCGATGCCGGAAAATGCAGCCCTGTATGCCTCTGTAGTTTTCCGGGTGACCAGTCTGCGGGTATCCACATGTTTCTTGATGGTCAGCAGGATCTGTTTGGGATTGACCGGCTTGATCAGATAATCCGCGATCTTTGACCCGATGGCCTCATCCATAAGCTCTTCCTCTTCGCTGCGGGTGATCATGATCACGGGCATCCCGGTTGATATCTCCTTGATGCCTGCCAGTGTTTCCAATCCGTTCATCCCCGGCATATGTTCGTCCAGGAAAATCATCGCATAGTCCCCTGTTGCAACCATATCCAGGGCATCATTCCCGTTATCCGCAGTATCCACATGATATCCCTTCTCTTCAAGGAACATGATGTGCGGTTTCAACAGGTCTATCTCATCATCGACCCATAATATGCTGATCTCGTTCATGGTTTGTTCATGGTTGTTTTTCCGGTTGTTTCCACATCCCCCAGGTAATATTCCCGGTAGAACGCAAGGTATTTCTCCAGATCCTTGTCCATCAGCAGGGTGGTGTTGTTGTCCGAAGAAATAACGAACAAACGGGCCCATGGCTGTTCATCGAATCCATGGAATGTCATGGACGAGGTATCCACTCCCGCGAGGTAGTTCCCGGCCAGGGAATCGTTTTCGAATGACTTGACTGTGACCAGGTGGTACTCTTCGCCCAGTGCCTGCTCAGTCACTTCAAATTCCCGGCGGGGATGGTGATCGAGATTGAAATTGATCAGGTTGAAGCGGATCTGGTTGAAGTCCGTTCCCGACTTCACGGCCATGGAGGTAAAATGCACGCTGCCCGGATCATACCGGTAGATCTTTTCCGCTTCGGCCACCTGCCGTTCCTCACGGACGACCGGACTTGCACGGTTGATATAGGCAAGGATCTCCCGGGCATGACCGGCAACCTCATGACCGGGATACTTCAGCAGGATGGAATCAAGATGAGCTGCAAAGACACGTTTATCACTGAGCTGGCCGATGGACAAGACCTTCAGCATTTCAAACCTGGGAAGCACTTCATTGCCTTCGTATTTCTCCGCCGCCTCTTCCGACAAAGAGATCACCTCCTGATACCGGCCCTGCCCATAGGCCTGATAAGTCCTTTCATAGAAACGGTTGACTTCATCCTGATACCGGTTGATCTCTGCCGCATAAGAGGGATCCTCAAGGATCCTGGCGGTTTGTGTTTCCGGGAATTCCCTGATGATCCGGTTTTTGTATACATTCATTTTTGATTCATTGCCCGCGTTGCGGTACATTTCATACAACTCATAATAGGCCGGCAGCAGGTATTCAGTCTCCGGATAACGCCCGATCAGCTCCGTGAACGATTCCACCGCTTCATCCCGGTCATTCAGCTCATTCTTGTATATGGTGCCGGCATTTAACAAACCCTCCTGTATCTTTTCATGGGATATCTCCATCATGGAATCGGTCCGGGGAATATCCCGCAGGTAATACTCCCGGCTTTTGTTGCTGAGGATTTCTCCTGCAGCATCTTCAGCTCCGGCTGAATCAACGGAGGCCATTTCTTCACCCCCAAAGGAGATCTCGCTCTTGTTGCTCCGCCTCCAGTTATCCTCCAGCTTCCTCTTCCCCCACCGCATGATGAACTCGGGCTGACCGAAACTTTTGGCGCCTTCATTGTAAAAATACCATTTTCCGCCTTCCGTACCGCTGTCGCGGTTTCTGCTGCCCGCAGACAACATCATCCGTCCGTGCCGGAGGTCCCTTGCGGCCAGACTTTGACTTTCCATTTCTTCCCGTTCCTTCTCCCTGACATCAGCGATGATGCCGTCAATGAAGGCATACAATTCCGGTTCTGGCAGGGAGGCCAGCCTTTGAACGCTGTCCTGTAAATGTACTTCGTTCAGGTTCTTAACCAGCCGGGTCAGACTTTCCGACTGGGTGCGGATGTCTTCGTATCCGGGAAAATCCGGTTCCATATATATCACAGCACTGTCATAATATGCCTCTGCCATTTCATATTCGGGCATCTCATAGTACAGATCGGCCAGGGCCAGGTAGGACAAGGTCTTTTGCCGGGTATTGGAAGTACTTTTTTCCGCAGCCAGCCTGTAGTATTCGATGGCTTCCCCGGTCCTGCCCTCCTTCAGGTAAATGTCACCCAGGGCATGGTAAATCCGGTCCAGGTATTCACGGTTCTTTTCATCGCGGATCATCTTTCTCAGCTCATTCCTGATCTCCTGGCTGTCCCCTGACCCCGCCTGGTAAACCCCGGCAAGGTTGATCCTTGCATGAAAAGTCATTTCATAGGGCGGGTTCAATTTGATCACTTTCCTGTAATGGTCCGAGGCTTCGTTCCATTGCCGGGTTCTCTGGTATAACTGAGCCAGGACAAAATGGTACAATATTTTCCGGTGCTTTTCGCGGGCCCGCGCAACGGCTCTTTCCAGTTTGGGTATGGCCCGGGCATAATCATCCTGTTTCAGGTAATAATCGGCGTAGGTGGCATTCAGGTCCGTTTTCAGATCATCAGGCAGTTCCCGGTTGTTTTCCAGGGTGCTCAATATTTTTTCAGATTCGATCAGGGCCCCGTTTTCATTATGGGTTCGTGCCAGCCATATCATGGCATTGAACCGGATTGGCTCATCCGGGAATTCGGTAATTATGTGCCTGAAAGTTTCCGCAGCAAGCATAAAATCATGCTTGTAAAGATAGGCCTTGCCCAACAGCAGATAATTGTCGTCCACGTATTTGTTGAATTCATTTTTCCGGTAAAACCTTTTTTGCCTGGGAGTTTCCGGACCGTCTTTGTATTCGGGCTTCACGGTAATGGAATGCAGGGTGATCACTTTGGTGGCCTTCTTGATGGCCCGTTCCATATCGGGGGCAATGGATTGTGATACGGACTCGTCCCCGTATGTAAAAAGAGGCAGTACCCGGGTATAATCATACTCCATGCTTTCACGGGCTCTTTTCAGCCCCCGTTGAAAACTTTCCTCTCCGTTGAAAAATATATTGTATTTGGATGTAATGTGGTGGTATGTTCTGGTTACCAGCGTATTTTTCTCCGTCGAACAAGCCGACAGCCAGAATACCACAAATATCCGGAAAATGGAATATATATGCCTGCAGATCTTCAATGTCAGGAATCCTTTTTACAAATAACTGCATTTTGTTTTCAATAGTATAATTGAGAACCAGTTCCTGCAAATCACCAGATCCCGTAAATGCTTTCCGCGGTCAGTTCACCGGAACCAGCTCCTTGATTTCCGGAACATCCCGCCTCAGGGCCCGCTCCACGCCCGATTTCAGTGTCTGCACGCTGAACGGACATCCTTGGCATGCTCCGTGCAGTTTCACCTTGACCACCAGATCATCGGTCACTTCTTCAAGAGTTATATTGCCTCCGTCGGCCACAAGATAAGGTCTGATTTTTTCAAGGCTCTCGTTGATTCTTTTCAGTATTTCCTCCCGGTCTTGCATGATTTTCTGAATTAATTAACTATTTCTTCCTTGTTTTTACAGCTTGTGAGGGTGGCAGGTTTTTGTTCCTGGCCTCGGTCTGCACGATGACCCGTCCGGCAAGTTCCCGGAAAGCTTTTCCTGCAGGATTGCCTTCATCCGTGGCGGTTGGCCTTCCCGCATCGCCATCCTCGCATATACTCTGAACAATGGGTATCTGTCCGACCAGGGGGACATGCATCTTCTCGGCGAGTCTGGCCCCCCCGCTCCGGCCGAAAATATAATAACGGTTTTCAGGAAGCTCGGCGGGTGTGAACCAGGACATATTCTCAACCAGTCCGATCACCGGGATATTGATCCTTTCCTGCCGGAACATGTTGATCCCCTTGACGGCATCGGCCAGGGCCACTTCCTGCGGTGTGGTCACCACAATGGCACCGGTCACCGCGATCTCCTGCACAAGGGTCAGATGAATATCGCTTGTGCCCGGAGGAAGATCCACGATCAGATAATCCAGCTCCCCCCAGTCCGCCTGCCCGATAAGTTGACGCAAAGCATTGGTGGCCATCGGCCCCCTCCATACCAGGGGATCGGCCGGTTCAATGAAAAATCCGATGGACAGGATCCGGATACCGGATTTCTCCACGGGCAGGATCATTTCTTTTCCTTCCTTCCGGGCAACCTGCGGACGCGAACCTTCGATCCCGAACATTTTGGGGATAGAAGGTCCGAAAATATCGGCATCCAGCAGTCCGGCCCTCATATTTTCCGTGGCCAGGGATATGGCCAGGTTGGCAGCGATTGTGGATTTTCCAACCCCTCCTTTGCCCGAAGCCACCGCCAGGATGTTTTTGACACCCGGCAACACTTCGTTTTGCTTGGTATTGTCCATGGAAAACGCCCTTATTTGTTGAAAAGCCAAAGATAGTGATTAAATGCCAATTCTCCATAAGGATCCCGGCCGGGTAACGGCTTGTCACAAGGTTTCCGGCTCTGTGATTTCCCGGCCGCGGGAAAGCCTGAAGCTGAGGTAATGGGTCTTGCGCCCTTCGGCCAGATGCCTGTTCTCATAAAAAGTGATGATGTTCAGCGCGGGGTCTCCCGGCTGCCCGGCATAAAGATCTTCCGTTTCGGCCAGGATGGGGAAACCGTTGTGTCTTGCCACGCTCCGGGTATAATGGTACATGGCGGGATGATCGGTCTTCAGGTGTATGGTGCCCCCGGGAACCATGATGTTCCGGTACATCCGCAGGAACCTCGGAGTGGTCAGCCTTTTTTTTTGCCTTTTCCGTTTTTCCTGGGGATCCGGGAAAAGCAGCCAGATTTCCGTGATCTCCCCCTGAGCAAAAAAGGATTCCACCCATTCGATACGGGCCCGTATAAATGCCACATTATGCAACCCGTTCTCCAAAGCATATTTTGCCCCTTTCCAGATGCGGGATCCTTTGATGTCCATACCAATATAATTTCTTTCCGGCATTTGCCCGGCCAGCCCGGTGGTATATTCCCCCTTCCCGCAACCCAGCTCGAGGATGACGGGATGGTCATTGCGGAAAAACGAACGGTTCCATTGTCCCTTCAGAAAAAAATCATAATCCCGGACGGCACGGTCCGGTGGCTGGAAAACATTGGAAAATGTTTCCATTTCCCTGAATTTGGCACGTTTATTTTTGCTCACGGGCGGAAAGGGTTAACTGCTTTCCTCGATCCTGATGCCCACATCGGTGATCCCCGGAAGTTTTCTGATGCGCATGGCCTGCTCGATCTCAAACACATATTTTCCCTCACGGGGAAACCGGATCCGGTTTTTGTATATTTTCCGGTGTGCCCATATATTTCCGGCGCCCCTGCCCAGCCATCTTCCGGTTTCGTCTGCCAGCCGCATTTGCAGTGTATCGCGCAGGGGATTGCCGGCAGGCCCGGTCACCGTAATGAAAAGGTACAGGTTGCTCTTGGGGTAATCGGCGGTATTCCTGACATTAACCAGTATATTGTGCAGCCGGGCGGTATCCCGGATGAACACCTCGAAAACAGCCTTATTTTCCCTTTCCCAGATTTCGTTACCGGTCCTGATGTTCCTTTCATAAACCAGGGACGGGTCGCAGGCCGTCATGCACATAAAGAACAGCAGGGCATGGAAAATGATACGGAGGGGCATGTCTCAGCGTTTTTTTCTGTGCTTTTTCTTTTTGTGGCGGTTTCTTTGCTTTTGGTTATCAAACCGGTCCTCACGTTCTTCTTGCCGGGGGATGTCCGGGGCGGAATCCAACAGGTCCATTTTTTGTCCTTTTTTGTTCACTTCCAGTATTTTCTTTACCCGCTCCACCGCAACCGGAATCATATTGCCCCCCTCATCCTGATCGTAGCTGAACCACATGATCCTCCGGTATATATCGGTCTTCTGGTGAAAAGCCCGTCCTTTGGATGTTTCCAGAACGATATCCCCACCGGGTATGTCTTTCCGGGCATCCTGGTAGCAAGGGACTTCGTAATTGAGGCAGCATTTCAGTTTTCCGCACTGGCCTGCCAGTTTTTGCGGATTAAGAGCCACCTCCTGGCATTTTGCCGCATGGGTGGTTACGCTGACGAAATTTGTGATCCATGTGGAACAACACAACTGCCGCCCGCAGGAACCAATGCCCCCGATCCGGCCCGCTTCCTGCCTGGCCCCGATTTGCCTCATTTCGATCCGTACCCTGAACTGATCCGCCAGCACCTTGATCAGTTCCCGGAAATCCACCCGTTCATCGGCTATATAATAAAAGATGGCCCTGGTCCTGTCCCCCTGGTATTCCACATCGCCGATCTTCATGTCCAGTTTGAGATCCGCTGCAATTTGCCGCGACCTGAGCATGGTAGATCTCTCCTGTGCGATGGCTTCCTTCCATTTTTCAATATCAACCGGTTTGGCTTTGCGGTAAATTTTCCGGATGTTTTCAGAATCAGGCTGAATTTTGCCTTTGGCAAGCTGTTTGAGTACCAGCTCGCCGGTCAGGGAAACGATCCCGATATCGTGGCCGGGAGAAGCTTCCACGGCAACCACATCCCCCTGACTGAGTCTGAGTGAATTTACATCCCGGAAAAAATCCTTTCGCGTATTCTTAAACCGCACTTCCACCAAATCATGATGACGGTTGAATCCCTGGGGAAGGTCTTCCAGCCAGTCATGAACGTCCAGCTTGCTGAAACCGTTCATCTGGGAAACAGGCACTTCCGTCACCCGCCCCCTGTCATCACATGGATTATTGCACTTCTCATTCATTTTCTTCCAGTATCGAACACAAACACAAAAATAGTCATTTACCGGTTTTGATCAACCGGGTCAATCCAAAAGCCATATCCAGGAACACTATTTTTCCGTTCGCATTGGCTTCGATATGCCGGTGCGCATCGTTGAAAAGGGATGCGATCCCCTCTATATTTTCCCGGTGTATATAAGGGGAAAATTTTTCTGCAAAAGCCGCTTCTTCCCCATCCAGGTTCACCAGTGCGTTTTCCCCCGATCCCAGGAAATAGTTTTCCCGGGTCATGCGCAGGCAGTATTCCAGCAGGTCCTTTTGCATCTCCCTGCCCAGCAACGAAACCTCATCCACCCATTCATACAATCCCTTCAGCTTTCGCTGATAGGCCGCCCGCATCAACCGCACAAAAAGATCGAAATAACCGCCGGTGCCATTGTCCGCCTTCCCGGTTCCGGACAAGGTTCCTTCCTCCGCGGGAGAGATTTTCAGGATCTGCATCCTGGACAATATGGTGGGGATGATCTGCCCGGCATCTTCCGAAACCAGTAGAAACAATGTTTTTTCCGGGGGTTCCTCAATGATCTTCAGCAATTTGTTGGCCGCCGGCAGATTCATCCTTTCCGGCATCCACATGATCAAAACCTTGTACTCCGATTCAAAACTCTTGAGACTCAGCTTGCGGATGATCTGGTTGCTTTCCTGGGTACTGATCAGGGCCTGCTTGTTTTTAATACCGATCGCCCCGTACCATTGGCTCAGCGAACAATACGGATTCTCCAGAATGAGTTCCCTCCATTCTTCCATGAAATCCTCACTCAGGGGTTCTTTTTTGACACGGTCTGTGGTGCTTACCGGAAAAACAAAATGCAGGTCGGGATGCATCAGCTTATTGTATTTCAGGCAGGAAGGGCAGGTGCCGCAGGCATCCTCTTCCCCCTTGTCCGTACAGGCAATATAACGGGCATAGGCAATGGCCAGGGCAAGCTTCCCGGTGCCCGGCGGCCCCAGAAACATCTGGGCATGGCTGATCCTGTTTTCACGGACACTCCTGATCAATTTGTCCCTGATCGGTTTTTGTCCTTTAATGTCTCTGAACAACATATGAATTCCTTATTTTGGAAACTTCCGGCTCATTAAAATTCTCCCCGCGAAGATAAAATAAAAAAATACTTTCTTACCTTTGTGTCAATTTGAACAGCATAAAACAGATACGATGCAAACCATTGACAATTATGATTTTAAGGGTAAAAAGGCCATCATCAGGGTCGATTTCAATGTGCCCCTGAACGAACGTTTCGAAATCACCGACGATACCCGGATAAAAGGGGCACTTCCCACCATCAGGAAAATACTGGAAAGAGGAGGCAGCACGGTACTGATGTCACACCTGGGAAGACCCAAATCCGGTCCGGAAGAAAAGTTTTCCCTCAGGCACCTGGTCAGCCATCTGTCCCACCTGCTGAAACAAAATGTCGGATTTGCCGATGATTGCATCGGGAAAGCCACCCTGTCCCTGAAAAAGGATTTGAAACCCGGGGAGGTCCTTTTGCTGGAGAACCTCCGGTTCCATCCCGAAGAAACCAAAGGCGATGAAGCTTTCTCCGAAAAACTAGCCGAAGGAATGGACGTATACGTCAACGACGCTTTCGGAACCGCCCACCGGGCCCATGCATCAACCACCATCATCGCGCGTTTCTTCCCGGAAAACAAACTGTTCGGATACCTGATCGAACGGGAACTCAGCAATCTGGAAAAGGTTTTGAAACAACCGGAAAAACCCTTTACGGCAGTGATGGGCGGAGCCAAGGTTTCGGACAAGATACAGGTCATCGAAAACCTCATGAACATTGTGGACAATCTGATCATCGGGGGCGGAATGACCTATACATTTGTCAGGGCCCTGGGAGGAAACACCGGATCATCCCTGGTTGAGGAAGACAAACTGGATCTTGCCGCCGACCTACTGAAAAAAGCAAAGAAAAAAAACATCAACCTGGTCATTCCCGAAGACAACATAATCGCCGACAAATTTGAAAACGATGCCAGCCGCAAGGAATCCCCGGCCGACCAGATCCCTGAAGGATGGATGGGACTCGACATCGGACCCGCAACCATAAAAAAGACCGGTGAGATCATTGGCCATTCCAAAACCATTTTGTGGAACGGGCCCATGGGTGTTTTTGAAATGGAAAATTTTCAAAAGGGGACGGTGGACATCGCCAGGGCCATTGCGGATGCAACTTCCAGGGGGGCTTACAGCCTGGTGGGCGGCGGAGACTCTGTGGCGGCGGTCAACCGGTTCGGACTGGCCGGCCGGATCACCCATGTTTCCACTGGCGGCGGTGCCATGCTCGAATACATTGAAGGAAAGGAGCTGCCGGGTATTGCGGCCATACGCGATCAGTGATCCCTCCGGTTTTCAGGATCTCACCGGGAAATTTCGAACAGGCCGCCCTGGATCAATTCCGGCACCAGGCAAAAAATGTCCCCGCGTACCGTGATTATCTCCGGCTGCTCGGAAAAGATCCCCGTTCGGTTCGCCGGATCTCCCAGATTCCCTTTCTTCCCGCCGCGGCTTTCAGGTCCCGGAAGGTCCTTGAAAAAGGCAAAAAAGAAGAACGGATCTTCCTCAGCAGCGGTTCCACATCGGCAAAAGTTGCAAAACATCATGTGGCCGGCCTGGGTATTTACCGGGCCAGTCTCATCCGTTGCTTTGAGCTGTTTTACGGGTCCCCCCGCAACTTTGCCATTCTGGCCCTGTTGCCCTCCTGCCTGGAAAGAAAAGATTCTTCCCTGGTCTATATGGCCGGGGAGTTGATCAAACTCAGCGGGCACCCCCGGAGCGGTTTCTACCTGAACGATACGGATGCACTGGCCGGAACCATCCGTGAGCTTGAAGTCCGGAAGCAAAAATCCCTTTTGCTGGGGGTAAGTTTTGCCCTCATGGATTTTGCCGAAAAGCATGAACTGCAACTGGAGCATACCATTGTTATGGAAACGGGGGGAATGAAAGGAAAAAGGAAGGAGATTACCCGTTCCGAACTGCATGCTTTTCTCACCGAACGTTTCCATGTGCCTTCCATTCATTCGGAGTACGGGATGACCGAACTGCTTTCCCAGGCTTATTCCACCGGGTCAGGCATATTCCGCTGCCCTCCCTGGATGAGAATATTCATACGGGACCCCTATGACCCTTTTGGCTATGTTAAATCCGGCAAACAGGGAGGCCTGAACATCATTGACCTGGCCAACATGCATTCCTGTTGCTTCGTGGAGACCATGGACCTGGGCAGGTCCCTGCCCGGCAACGCGTTTGAAGTAACGGGAAGATATGATGCGGCCGCGGTGAGGGGCTGTAACCTGCTGGTCTGATCACCGCCGTGTCAAACGCGGGTGATCCCGCCCGAAACGATGAATTTCATGGCTTCGGCCGATGGTATATCCAGGGGCCTGACCAGTTCACGGGGGACAATGAAAAGCTCTCCCGAAAAATTATAGGAATGCGGAAAGTATACGGCCACCTTGTCTTTGATCCGCAGCTCGGAAAGATCGCTTTGTGTGAGAAACCCCATCTTTTCAAGGTCGGATATGGTATTCACCCTGACCAGCACCGGTTGGTTGAATTTCCTTTCCCTGCCCACAAAAGCGGAAAGCAGGTCCCGCACCGATGAATACAGTACCTTGACAAGGGGGGCCCTTTCCATCACCCGGCTTATGATCAGTTTGAAAGGACGGGCTATGATGGTCTGTCCGACAAATCCAAGCAGGGTAATGATTACCAGCAGCAACACGAATCCGAGTCCGGGTACACTGAAAGGCAAATACCTCTCCAGGGTCGATTGCAGCAATCCGTCAATGAACATGAACAACAGATACGTCACGTATAGGGTCAGTCCCAGGGGGGCAATGTACAGCAGCCCCTGCAAAAAATAAGCACCGATTTTCTTCATTTTTCCTCCTGTATATAAAGTTTGTTCAGCTTTTTTCTATCCCGTGCTGGTAGTTTCTCCACCACCATCCGGCAGGAATCATCGATACGCCGCACAAGCGGATATCTTCAATGTTCATGACAACCATAATATATTTCAGTTAAACATTTAATATATAGCACGTTACAATGTCAGTTCAAATACTTTGATTTTTTGTTGCCGGCCACCCGCGGGCTGTCCATCTGCCTGGCCGGCGAACCCCCATTTGCAATAGAATTAACCTTCATTGCAGAAATATCGTCAACGGATGCAATACGCAGGTCTTCAAATTCCAGGATCTTACTGATCAGACGATATTTATGAGCAATACAATCCACTTTTATTGCATCTACGTGCCCATTGACCGTATTTTTTTTCATTGAATCCATGCTGAACCCGAAATCACTTTCAAGCTTCTCCAATAGTTTTTCAGCATCAAATTCACCGGTAGTAAACAGATCAATGTCATTGGATTTACGATGACCCATCATGAGTGCAAGTCCTGTACCACCGACAAGAAAGAAATCCTTCAGATACTCCTTTTTCTGTAATGAACAAAGTAAATCCGGTACTGCTTTATCTAATGATTCTTTTTGTAGCATAGAAAATCATCTGGTTTTAGTTGATATGTACTGGAAATAAAATGCAGGGTCTTCTTATCCAAATTACCTGCCTGAACAACGGTTTTCCTTATTTCATCCCTGGAATAATATCTGTTTGCCGTTTGAAATTCCTGTAAATTCCCTCTTGAAAATACCCTCTCAGGAATCAACCTTTTGTTCCTTTGCAGATCCCGGAAAAGAGACCTTCGAAGCCGGACCTTTTTACCTCCCTCCTTCAATACAATATTCGTTGCCTGTCAGCCGGATGCCGAAAAAGCATCCTCGATGTGTTCGATGCCATGTCCTTTCCTGTTCAATGAAACCAGGATGACATCGAAGCGCGGTTTTTTGCCGCCGTTCCAATGGCGCAGATAATGATCAGCCGCCCATGTGATGAAATGCTGTTTGTTTTCCGGGATCAGTTCACCGGGCCTTTCCAGTCCGAACAAACTGCGGGTCTTTACTTCCGTGAAAACAAGCCACGGGCCATGGACCGATATGATGTCCACTTCCTTCTTTCCGCACCGCCAGTTGGTCTCCAGTATCTTGTGACCTTTGGAAACCAAATGTTTCACTGCATGCTTTTCGCCGGTTTTGCCTTTTTCATTATGCCGTGCCATGGGCCGGATTCAGGTTTTGAATTCCAGGCATACTTCATCCTTCCCAACCGATAGATCCGCTTCCCTCCCCATAATCAGCGCCAGGTTGGGTTTTTCATGACCGGCCGGGAAACCCAGGCAGAAGGGAAAGCTGTATTTTTCAGTATGTTCCCGGATGATCTCCCGGGCAGACTTCCCAAAACCGGGCCGGTTGTCGTGCATCCTGCTCAGGTATCCCACCATCAGACCCGACAATGCCTCAAGAGGTCCTTCCATATCCAGGTTGCACATCATCCGGTCGAGGTGGTAAAGGTACTCATCCACATCTTCGATCAGCATGATCCTGCCCCCGCCCGGAAGATCCAGGGGGGTTCCCCGCATGCCGCAGATCACAGACAGGTTCCCTCCTGACATGATGCCCGATGCATTTCCCGGGCGGTTTCTTTCATCGGGAGGCACCACGTAACGGACCCTTTCCCCGAAAAGAGCATTTTTCAATGAATCCAGGGAACGGGAACATTCCTCCCTGCCCGGTTCCAGGTTCACCGGCATGGATCCGTGCACGGATTCCACACGGAGCTGTTTCTGCAGAAAGGCATGCATTACCGTAATGTCACTGTACCCGACGATCCATTTGGGTCTCTTCAGGAAACCCGAAAAATCCAGTTCCCTGATGACCCGGATGCTCCCGTATCCGCCCCGGGCACAGAAGATCGCCGCAATGTCCCGGTCATCAAGCAAACTCTGAAAACCGGAGATCCTTTCCCGGTCATCCCCTGCGAACTGGTGATGACGCCGGAACAGGTTGGGCGCCATTTTCACTTTAAGCCCCCACTCCTCCAATATTCCGGCGAAAGTTTTCACCGGATTCTCAGCGATCCACCGTGCAGGTGCAGCAATGGCAACTTTATCCCCGTTTTTCAGATATTCCGGCCTGATCATATCCAAAGGTCCTGGCAAAGCATACAAATTACACATTTTTTTCTTTTATCTTTGTCGGATTACTACAAACATGAAAAAGTTCAAACGGCATCTCGTCACTGCAGCCCTGCCCTACGCCAACGGGCCCATTCACATCGGTCATCTCGCCGGCGTCTACGTGCCTGCTGACATCTATACCAGGTACCTCCGCCTAAAAGGCGAGGATGTGATCTGCATATGCGGTTCGGATGAACATGGTGTTCCCATAACCATCAAGGCCCGGCAGGAAGGCATTTCGCCGCGGGACATCGTGGACCGTTACCATAAGATGAACAAAAAATCATTTGAAGAACTGGGCATTTCATTCAGCATCTTCCACCGGACCACCAGCAAAACCCATCACCAAACTGCAACGGAATTTTTTAAAAAGCTTTACCGCCAGGGGACTTTCGAGGAGAAAACCACCGAGCAGTACTTCGACACCAGGACCGGGCAATTCCTCGCCGACCGCTACATCTCGGGCACCTGCCCCAAATGCGGCTATGAGGAAGCTTTCGGCGACCAGTGTGAGAAATGCGGCTCCTCCCTGAGTCCGAACGAACTGATCCATCCCCGGTCCATGCTCAGCGGCAGCAAACCGGTATTGAAAAAAACCAAACACTGGTTCCTGCCCCTTGAAAAATTCGAACCCTTTCTCAGGGAATGGATCCTGGAACAAAACAAAAACTGGAAGATCAATGTATACGGTCAGTGTAAATCCTGGCTGGACGGCGGACTCAAATCCAGGGCGGTCACCAGGGACCTGAACTGGGGCATACCCGTTCCGCTGGACGATGCCGAAGGAAAGGTGCTCTATGTCTGGTTCGATGCACCCATAGGATATATCTCAGCCACCAAAGACCTGACTCCCCTCTGGGAGGATTACTGGAAAAAAGACGATACCCGGCTGGTACATTTCATCGGCAAGGACAACATCGTTTTCCACTGCATCATTTTTCCCTCCATGCTGAAAGCGGAAGGTGACTATATCCTTCCCGACAATGTACCGGCCAATGAATACCTGAATCTTCAGGGCGGCAAGATATCCACATCCCGGAACTGGGCCGTCTGGGCCCACGAATACCTCCGGGATTTCCCCGGCAAGCAGGACGTCCTCAGATATGTACTTTGTGCAAATATGCCGGAAGCCAGGGACAACGACTTTACCTGGGAAGACTTTCAGGCAAGGAACAACAATGAACTGGTGGCCATTCTGGGTAATTTTGTGAACCGGGCACTGGTCCTTACCCGGAAATATTACCAGGGAGAGGTCCCTTCGCCATCCGGACTCAGCGATGGAGACCGGCAGGTACTGGAAGCCATAGGCCGGCACAAAGACAGCATGGCCGGTTATCTTGACCAGTTCAAATTCAGGGAAGCCCTGAAGGAGGTCATGAATCTGGCCCGCCTGGGAAACAAGTACCTGGCCGATACGGAGCCCTGGAAACTGATCAAAAACGAACCCGTCCGGGTGCGGGATATCCTGTATGTCTCGCTGCAGATCACCACGGCCCTGTGCGGTATTGCATCTCCCTTTTTGCCGTTTACCGCCCAAAAGCTATCCGGCTGCCTGAATGCGGACATTCCCGGCTGGGCGGCGATCGGCCATGATGAGCTGCTGCCTCCCGGACACCGGATAGGCGAACCTGAACTTCTCTTCAGCAAGGTGGAAGACAAAACCATACAAGACCAGCTGGACAAACTTAAAAATTATGCACGTCCTCCGGAGAGCCCCGAAAACAAACCGGAACCGTTGAAGGAAACCATCGGGTATGAGGAATTTTCCAAAATGGATATACGGATCGCCCGGATCCTGTCTGCAGAAAAGGTGCCCGAAACCGACAAGCTGATCAAACTGGAGATCGACACCGGCGTCGACAAACGAACCCTGGTAGCGGGGATTGCCAAATACTACCAGCCGGACGACCTTCCCGGCCGGAAGATCTGCATCATAGCCAACCTGAAACCCCGGAAGATCCGGGGGATCACTTCGCATGGAATGGTCCTGATGGCAGAAAACACCGACGGCAGTCTGTATTTCCTCGAGCCCTCCGGCGGGGCCTTTGAAGGTTCGGTAATCCGGTAACCGGCCGGATAAAGCGGATGGTCATTCAGCCAATATCCAGGCCGATTCCCTGTCTTCCGTTGCGCGGAATGCCTTCATTTGCACGCGGGCCAGGTTGAGGTCGCCATAGGTGCCCGCACTGACACGGAAAAAACCGTTGTCACCGATCAGAATCCTGGAATTGTATCCTTTCATGCACAGATTGTTGTGCATATTCCGGGCATGCCCGAAACGTTTGAAGCTTCCCAGGATGACAAAATATTTCTTCTCCCGGATCATAGTTTCCGCGGACAAGTTTTTCCCTTCACGGTCAGTGTAAGGAATTTCCTTTGCTTCCGGGGTGGATGTTTCCGGGGTGGAAATACCTGTTCTGGAGAGCCCGCCGGGTGTTTCATCCGGCTGCCCGTTCCGGAGGGGCAAAAATATCAATGCAGCGGCAACGGCAGCCCCCGCTCCGAAATAGATCATCTTCCTTCCCAGGGGGACCTGCCAGGTGGGTTCCTGCTTTCCTTCCATCCATTCCGCGGGGCAACGGAGCAAACCCATTCCGTACATATCCAGCAGAAAATTGATGGCGGGTTCGGCCTGAAAACGCGTCTTGTTTCTCCGGTCCCGGTAAAAATACCCGATCTCTTCCAGGCAATATTTTTTCCCTGCCTGCAGCTTCTCCCGCACCCGGTCTGCAAAACGCCCGGCCATTCTTTCCGCATCCGCGTATCCCATTCCGTTGACCCTGGAGATCTCCGTGACCAGCAATCCGTCGCTACGGGTCAGGTTATTGTTGAATAAAATGGATTTTGAAGGAGGGGAAAGGGTTCTTCCTTCAAAATCGATCCCGGCGGGATCATAATTGGTTACAAATCCGCCGAAGCCGGGCACAATGACACAATCATGTTCCAGCAGTAAATTCCTTATGATCTCCGTTACCTGCAAAGGAAGAAAAATTAAGGTTTATACAAAAATAACATTTTTTCCGTGCACCCTTCAAGGAAGCGGGACGAAAAAATGAAAATATTGCCGGCGGCGGCACAGAATTTTCCAAAAAATTCATATTTTCCTCTCTGAAATGTTTACGCGTCTTAAAAGAAAGGAACATGACAGAAATCAGAATGGTTGACCTCAAAAGCCAGTATGAAAGGATCCGGGAAGAAACAGACCGGGCCATACGGGAAGTGATCGATTCAACGGCATTCATCAACGGCCAGGATGTCAAACTTTTTCAGCAGGAACTTGCTGATTACCTGGGCATACGTTATGTCATTCCCTGCGCCAACGGGACCGATGCGCTTCAGGTGGCCCTTATGTCGCTCGGACTGGAACCGGGGGATGAGGTAATCACCACTCCGTTTTCCTTCATTTCCACCATTGAAGTGATCAAACTGCTCGGACTCACCCCCGTGCTGGCAGACATTGATCCTGATACCTTCAACATCAATGTCCGGGAAGTGGAGCTTGCCCTGACCAAAAACACCCGGGCGGTGATCCCCGTCCACCTGTTTGGCCAGTGTGCCGAAATGAACACCCTGCTGGAACTCGCGCGGGAGAATCAACTCGCCGTTATTGAAGATGCTGCCCAGGCCCTGGGCACCGAATACATTTTTCCCGGAAAAGAAAGAAAAATGGCCGGAACCCTGGGGGATATCGGATGTACATCTTTTTTCCCTTCCAAGAATCTCGGCTGCTGGGGGGATGGCGGGGCCATATATACAGACGACAGCCGGCTGGCTTCCCTGGCGAGGTCCATCGTCAACCACGGGATGAGGGAAAAATATCACTATGACCACGTTGGCATCAATTCCAGGCTGGACAGTCTCCAGGCAGCCATTCTGCGGGTAAAGCTCAGATACCTCGGGGAATACATCCGGCGCAGGCAGGAAGCCGCCGGTTTTTATGACCGGGCATTCGCCGATTTTCCCCAGATCAAAACCCCCGCGGCAACCCATTACTCATCACATACCTACAACCAGTATACCATCACACTTTACGGCGTCAACCGCAACAGGCTCAGGGAGTATCTGATGGAAAGGCACATCCCGGCCATGATCTATTATCCCAGGCCCCTGCACCTGCAGGAAGCATACCGTGACCTGAACTACAAGGAAGGGGACTTCCCCGTCGCTGAGGAACTCTGCCCGAACGTGCTTTCACTTCCCATGCACACCGAGCTGACCGGCGAACAGTTGCACCATATCACCGGAACCATCCGGGAATTTGTCACCAAATACACTTCCGTGCACCATGAATAAAAAAGACTTTTTTGCCCATGAAACGGCGGTCATCGACCGGGGATGCGAAATCGGCAGGGGCTCACGCATCTGGCATTTCTGCCACATCATGCCCGGGGCCGTCCTGGGGGAAAACTGCAACCTCGGACAAAATGTTTTCGTGGGTTCCGGTGTGGTTCTGGGAAGAAACGTAAAGGTTCAGAACAACGTTTCCATCTATACGGGCGTTGCCTGCGGGGACGACGTGTTCCTGGGGCCCTCCGTGGTATTTACCAACATCATCAATCCCCGCAGCCAGATTGTCAGGAAAGGCCGTTACACCCGGACAAGTGTGGGGCGCGGGGTCACCATCGGGGCCAACGCGACCATCATCTGCGGGATTGCTATCGGGGACCATGCTTTTGTGGCCGCCGGAGCCGTGGTTACCCGGGATGTTCAGGCATATTCACTGGTTATGGGTTCTCCGGCAAGGCCTGCCGGCTGGATGAGTGAATACGGACACCGGCTTCGTTTCGGCCCGGACGGAATTGCGGAATGCCCGGAAAGCAAAGAGAAGTATTTGCTGAAAAACAACCGGGTTGAAAAAATTCAAAGATAAATTCATAACTTTGCCCCTCACCGGAAACCGATCTCCCATGAATAACTTTGCACTCATCGGTGTGGCCGGATACATCGCTCCACGGCACCTGAAAGCGATCAGGGAAACCGGGAACAATCTGGTCGCATGCCTGGACCGGTATGACAGCGTGGGGATCATCGACAGCTTTTTCCCGGAAGCCGATTTTTTCACAGAATTTGAACGGTTCGACCGGCACATCGACAAGATCCGCAGGACCAGGCAAAAAACCGATTACATCAGTATCTGCTCACCCAATTACCTGCATGATTCACACATCCGCTTTGCCCTGCGCAGCAACGCCCATGCCATTTGTGAAAAACCTGTGGTGTTGAATCCCTGGAATATAGACGGACTCCTGGATTATGAGAAAGAAACGGGGAAAAAGGCCTACACCGTCCTGCAGCTCCGCCTTCACCCGGCAGTCAGGGCACTGAAGGAAAAAATTGACCAGGCCCCTCCCGGCAAGACCTGGGACATCCAGCTGAGCTACATCACCAGCCGCGGAAACTGGTACCGGTTCTCCTGGAAAGGAGACGAACACAAATCGGGAGGGATCTCCACCAACATCGGTGTGCATTTCTTTGATTTGCTGACCTGGATCTTCGGGGACGTAAAAGAAAACATCGTTCATATTTCCCGGGACGATAAAGCTTCGGGATTTCTCGGACTGGAAAGGGCCCGGGTCAAATGGTTCCTCAGCATTGACCGCGGTGACCTGCCCGGTCACATCCGGGAAGACGGACAGGCCACTTACCGCTCCATGCTGGTGGACCGGGAAGAAATTGAATTCAGCCGGGGCTTCACAAACCTGCACACGGAAACATACCGTGAGATCCTGGAGGGAAGGGGCTGGGAACTGGAAGAATCCAGAAGGTCCGTCGAAACGGTATTTGCCATCCGGAACGCGGAGCCCGTGGGACTGAAAGGTGAGTACCATCCGTTTTGCAGGAACATCGAATGATGGAAAATAACAAGAACATATACGGGGGCCTGATCAGCAAAAGAAGCAAAATGGGGGTAATCGGACTCGGTTACGTGGGTTTGCCCATTGCGCTGGCATTCGCGAAAAAGATCCGGGTGGTGGGATTCGACATCCGGGAAGACCGGATCAACAGCATGCGGAACAGGATCGATCCCTGCAACGAGCTGCCCCCCGAAGCCTTCCTGGATTGTGATATCCAATTTACATCCTCCCGTGAGGATCTGGCCGGGGCCCGCTTTTATGTGATCACTGTCCCCACACCCATTGACGAGCATAATCTGCCCGATCTCTCCCCGTTGCTGAAAGCCACCGAAATGACCGGATCCGTACTGAAGAAAGGGGACTATGTGGTATATGAATCCACTGTATATCCCGGATGCACCGGGGAGGAGTGTGTACCTCTGCTGGAGGGGGTGAGCGGACTCACATGCGGGGATGATTTCAAGGTCGGCTATTCCCCGGAAAGGATCAATCCCGGGGACAGAAAGCATACCCTGACCAGCATCACCAAGATCGTGTCGGGATGCGACCGGGAATCGGCCGGGACGATCGAAAAGGTTTACCGCCTGGTGATGGGGGATAATATTTTCCGGACTTCCTCGATCAAGGTGGCGGAGGCGGCCAAGATCATTGAGAATACCCAGCGTGACATCAACATCGCCTTCATGAACGAACTGTCCATGATCTTCGGCAAGATGAACCTCAATACCTGGGAGGTACTGGAAGCTGCAGGAACCAAATGGAATTTTCTGCGTTTTGTACCCGGACTCGTCGGGGGGCACTGCATCGGTGTGGATCCGTATTATCTGTCATACAAGGCGAAAAAATTCGGCCATCACGCACAGATCATCAATTCAGGCCGCAGCATCAACGACGGGATGGTGAAATACGTGGCCGAACAGCTGGTCAAAAAGATCATCGGGGCCCGCAACAACCTGCGCAATGCACAAGTGCTGATCATGGGGATCACCTTCAAGGAGAATGTTTCCGACATCCGGAATTCCCGGGTGGTGGATGTGGTCAGGGAATTGCAATCCTATAATATTTCGGTGGACATTACCGATCCCCATGTATCGGACCGGGAGCTGCAGGAGGTGTACGGACTGAAACTCGTCCGGGAACCCGGGGGGGGTTACGCGGCCGTGCTGGTGGCGGTGAACCACCGGGAATACGAAAATTTGACGGAATCCTACTTTTCAGGGCTCGGCGAGAAGAACATGGTGCTGGCCGACCTGAAAGGGATCTACAGAAACAAAATAAAGAAACTGGATTACTGGACCCTGTAAACATCGCGGGATGAACGGAAAAATACTGGTCACCGGGGGCACCGGATACATCGGATCACACACGGCGGTCGAGCTCATGGAAGCCGGGTATGAGGTGGTGATCGTGGACGATCTTTCCAATTCACATATTGAAGTGCTGGACGGGATCCGGGAGATCACGGGAAGGCGCCCGGACTTCGAGCGGTTTGATCTTTGCGACCGTGAAAAAACGGGGGAATTTTTCAGGCAATACGCACCCCTTCATGCCGTCATCCATTTTGCCGCCCGTAAAACCGTCCCGGAATCCGTTCAGAAACCCCTGATGTATTATGAAAACAACCTGCTTTCCCTGATTAACCTGCTGAATGCCATGATCCGTGAAGGAACCGGCCCCTTCGTGTTCTCATCCTCCTGCACGGTATACGGGGAACCCGACCAATTGCCCGTGACCGAAGCTTCTCCGGTAAAAAGGCCTGCTTCACCCTACGGGAACACCAAACGGATCTCCGAAGAGATCCTGCAGGATACCATTGACGCGGGAAACCCTGTCCGGGCCATTTCCCTCCGGTATTTCAATCCCATCGGAGCACATCCCTCCGGACTGATCGGGGAGCTTCCCCTGGGAATTCCCGACAACCTGGTTCCTTTCATTACCCAGACGGCCATCGGCGTCCGGAAAGAACTGAGGATCTTCGGCGACAACTATGACACACCCGACGGATCGGCCATCAGGGACTACATCAATGTGGTTGACCTGTCCAGGGCACATGTGCATGCCGTTCAAAGGCTGCTGGAAAAAAAGAACAGGGAAGCCTATGAGGTCTTCAACCTTGGAACAGGCAAAGGGCGGTCTGTTTTTGAAATCGTCAGGGCCTTTGAAAAAGCCACCGGGGTTCAGTTGAACACCCGGGTGGTGGGCCGCCGTCCCGGGGATGTCGAAAAGGTCTGGGCAGATACTTCCCTGGCCAACAGGGAACTGGACTGGAAAGCGGAAACACCGCTGGAAGAAACCCTGGCTTCCGCATGGAAATGGGAAAAACATTACCGGGAAAGCCATCCCGGATAAAGAACATGCCTATGGACAAGAATATTCTGATCACCGGCGGAGCAGGATTCATCGGGTCGCATCTCGTGCGGTTGCTGGTGAACAAATATCCCCGTTACCGGATCGTCAACCTGGACAAGCTTACCTACGCCGGCAACCTGGAAAACCTGTCCGACCTCCGGGACAGGGAGAATTACCATTTCGTCAGGGGGGACATTGCAGACAAGGATCTGGTCCCTTCGCTTTTCCGTGAATTTTCAATCGGTTCGGTTATCCACCTGGCAGCCGAATCCCACGTGGACCGTTCCATTTCGGGTCCGCTCGCCTTCGTGGAGACCAACATCATGGGTACCTTCAACCTGCTGAATACAGCCAGGGAATTCTGGGGAAAGGAGACCGGGGGCAAACGTTTTCATCACGTTTCCACCGACGAGGTTTTCGGATCCCTGGGCCCGGAAGGCTCTTTCACCGAGAAAACCCCCTACGACCCCAGGAGTCCCTATTCTGCATCCAAGGCAGCATCAGACCACATGGTCAGGGCTTTTTTCCACACCTACGGGCTGCCGGTGATCATCTCCAACTGTTCCAACAACTACGGTCCCTATCAGTTCCCGGAAAAGATCATTCCCCTGGCCATCAACAACATCAAAAACAACCGGGCCATCCCGGTATACGGCAAAGGGGAGAACATACGGGACTGGCTGTATGTGGAAGAACACGCGGAAGCCATCGATCTCCTTTTCCACCGGGGGCGGTCCGGAGAAACCTACAATATCGGGGGCAACAATGAATGGAAGAACATTGACCTGATCCGTCTGCTGTGCGGGATCATGGACGAAAAACTCGGACAGAGCAGGGGTGCCTCCGAAAAACTGATCACCTTTGTCCGTGACCGGGCCGGCCACGATCTCAGGTATTCCATCGATGCTTCCAAGATCCGCCGGGAACTGGGCTGGGAACCCGGAACGGATTTCCGTAAGGGACTGGAAAAAACCGTGGAATGGTACCTGGGACACGAACGCTGGCTGCAGCATGTGATCAGCGGCGATTACCGGGATTATTACCAAAAGCAGTACGGAGCGGACTGACTTGAGGCGGGTTTCCCGGGGCTATTCGACGGTTACCGATTTAGCCAGGTTCCTGGGCTGGTCCACATGGCATCCCCTGAGCACGGCCATATAGTATGACAACAACTGCAGGGGGACCACCGCCGGAAGGGCAGACAGCATTTCATCGACCACCGGTATGGGGAGGACATGATCGGCCATCCGGGTGATGAGTTCATCCCCTTCAGTGACCAGGGCGATGACGATCCCGTTCCGGGCTTTCACTTCCTGTATGTTGCTGAGTATCTTGTCGTAGGTTTTGTCCTTGACGGCAAGCACCACCACGGGCATGTTTTCATCGATCAGGGCGATGGGGCCGTGTTTCATTTCCGCTGCCGGATACCCTTCTGCATGGATATAGGAGATCTCTTTCAGTTTGAGCGCACCCTCCAGGGCCACGGGGAACAGGTATCCCCTGCCCAGGTAAAGGAAATTATCGGATTTGTGATACAACCGGGCAATCCGGGCGTATTCCTCATGGTGTTGCAGGATCTGTTCGATCTTTTCCGGGATCACGGACAGTTCCCTGATCAGCTCATGATACCGTTTTTCCGGCAGGAATCCACGTTTTTTCCCCAGGAGAATGGCCATCATGGCCAGCACGGTCACCTGGGCCGTAAATGCCTTGGTGGATGCCACCCCGATCTCCGGTCCGGCATGGGTGTAAACCCCGGCATCTGTTTCCCGGGGTATGCTGGATCCCACCACATTACAAATCCCCAGGACCAGGGCACCCGCTTCACGGGCCTGCTGTATGGCTGCCAGGGTATCGGCTGTTTCCCCGCTCTGACTGATGGCGATGATCACGTCGTTCTGGTCGATCAGCGGATTCCGGTATCTGAACTCCGAAGCATACTCCACCTCCACCGGGATCCGGGCCAGATCCTCAAACATGTACTCACCCACCATGCCTGCATGCCAGGAAGTCCCGCAACCAATGATGATCAGCCGCCGGGCCTTGACCAGCCGGGGAATGACACTGTAGAGTCCGCCCAGATGGATCTTTTTCAGGTCCGCCGAAAGCCTTCCCCGGAATGTATCCCGGATGGACCGGGATTGTTCGAATATCTCCTTTAGCATAAAATGGTCATAACCGTTCTTCTCGATCTCCCCGATCTCCAGTTCCAGCTTCTGAACCCTGGGTATGAGCGTATCGTTTCCGAGGGTTTTCAGCACCAGTTCGTTCTTTTTGATGATGGCCACATCATCGTTGTTCAGGAAAACCACGCTTTTGGTATACTCCACGATGGGGGTGGCATCGGAGGCCACAAAGTATTCGTTCCTGCCGATGCCGATCACCAGGGGGCTTCCTTTCCTGGCCGCGATCAGTTTGTCCGGTTCTTCCCTGCACATCACCACCAGTCCGTACGCCCCCACCACCTTGGAAAGGGCCAGTCTGACCGCGATTTCCGCTTTGACCTTTCCCTTGATGTAGATGTATTCGATCAGATTGGCCAGCACTTCCGTATCGGTCTCGCTGGCAAAGGAATACCCTCTTGCCAGAAGTTTCTGCTTCAGCACGGAATAATTCTCGATGATGCCGTTGTGGATCACCACAAAATGCCCGTTGGCGGAAGCATGGGGATGTGCATTGATGTCACTGGGTTCTCCGTGCGTAGCCCAGCGTGTATGGCCGATGCCGATATGTCCGCTGAGGTCCTTGCCGGATACGGATGCTTCCAGCTCACTGACCTTGCCCTTGCGTTTGTATGTCTTGAAGCCCCCGTCCAGAATGGAGATCCCGGCTGAATCGTACCCCCGGTATTCCAGTCTTTTCAGCCCATGGATCAGAATGCTTTTTACATCCTTATCGCCGATATATCCTACAATTCCGCACATGATTCAAAGTTTTGAGTACACGATCTTCAGCCGGACCGGATGATCCCTGAGAGAGGCGCCTCCCTCCAGAATGGTCCTTTGCCTGGATGCATTGCTGCGGACGGTCAGGACAAAATCGCTGCCGGTGTCCGCGTTCCGGATCAGGTGCTGAAGATGATATGTAATGTTAAAGATGTATACATTTTTTGCATCATTGTATTCACCGCCGAAGCCATCCGGATTGAGCAGATAATCATAGAGGTACTTCAACCGGCCGTCCTTCCCGAGGGTAAACAGACTCAGGGCTTCGGGCCTTGCCCCGGGAGGGATATCGTACCGGTTGTCAAAAACGGGCGTGAGCGAAAGTTCCGCCCTGTTGACGGCCACATCGGCCGAATCCCTCCACTTGTCAATCGCGGGAAAACGGATCATGGCCCGGAGACCCCCCAGGGCCTGCAAAAACAGGATCGAATCATTTCCCGGCATATCGTTCAGGTACGGTTCAACCGGCGTACCCCGGTAATCATGGCTGAACAGGTTCAGATTGGGATAATTGGCTGATATCCCGAATTCATAACTGAGTGAATCATGATCGTCGTTTTTGTAATAGATGTGCATGGCAGACAAGGGATCGGAAAGGTTGAAATACACAACCGCACCCCCCTGTCCCGGATCTTCAGCGGTTATGTACAATCCCCTGAATTCCTCACGGAACAGTTCGTAACTGCGGAAAAGGGTGTCTTCGGCATTCAGTATGCGGTCGAAGTATTGCTGGTTTTCAATGCGGATGCGGACAAGGGTATCGGCCGGGTAAAACTGCACACTTCCCAGTCCGCCCGCGTTATAGAGTCCGGTTACATCAAAATTGGAATAATAGTTGGTGTCGCCCCGCAGATCGCCGGTAAACTCATACACCCTGGCCCTGATCAGGGCATCGTCATCCCCGAAATAATAATAATTGTACAGGGTCAGGATCACGGAATCCACTTCCGGATTGGTGCCGAAACTGTGGGTGGTTCCCGTGTTCCCGTACCGGGTAATGAATTCCGCTTTGGAGTATCCGAAAACAGGGTCGTATATATCCCCCAGCAACTGGGCATCCTTGTGGCTGGATACGATGGAATCGGCACGGACGGTCATGGTGCTGACCATTTCCGCCGAGTCTTTCCTGAATGGGATCCCATCCGGATCCGGCAGGATATCCCGACCGATGATACCCGGATCTTCCTGGCAGCCGGTGAGCAAAAGAAACAGGGAGGAAATCAACAAGCAGCGGTCAAAAAAGTCACTCATCCTGGATATCAGCGGTTTGGGTTAAAATTTCATCATAGAATTCTGAATACCGGTCGATGTACTCGTTCTCTCCGGTATATTCCAGAACGGGGTGAGCGGACTTTTTAATATATTCTTCCAGGTTTTTATTGATGTCCTTGCTGCCACTGATGATCGCATCCGAATGATCTATGGCCAGTTTCATCAGGTTTTCATAGGTCGGGTTCTTCAGGGAGCGAATGTCTGCCCGGGAGATCCCCTCCTGCAGGACTTTTTGCGGAATGCCTTCATCCAGAGACCCGGCAAAATCATCCTTGTACACCGACAATATGACTTTGGCATCGGAATACAGAGGGTCATCGGCATACACTTTTTTCAGGTACAGGGGAACCAGGGAGGTAAACCATCCGTGGCAATGGACGAGATCGGGCGACCATCTCAGTTTTCTGACCGTCTCCAGAACCCCCCGGGCGAAAAAGATCGCCCGCTCATCATTGTCAGGGAAATACCGGCCTTTTGCATCTTTCAGCTTGTATTTCCTTTGAAAATATTCCTCGTTGTCGATGAAATAGACTTGCATGCGGGCTGCCTGTATGGAAGCAACCTTGATGATCAGGGGATGATCCGTGTCATCAATGATCAGGTTCATCCCGGAAAGCCTGATCACTTCGTGAAGCTGGTTCCTTCGTTCATTGATGCATCCGTATTTCGGCATGAAAGTACGTATTTCCCTTCCTTTTTCCTGAATTCCCTGAGGCAGGTACCTCCCTATTCTTGACATCTCGGTTTCACGCAAATACGGAGTAATTTCCTGATTGACATATAATACTTTCATGCTGTTCATGGACTTGATGCCTGTATATGGAAATATTTTGCAAAATTACGAAAAAATCCTGAGAATCTTATTTTTTCACGCTTTTGTTGACACAGCCATCCCAAAAGCCGGAATCTGTTCCCAGGTTCGGCAGATTTTTCTAAATTGCGCCTGTTTGAAGGAAAACCATATGCCGGTAAAGGTCATCATCAAAAGGCGGGAGGCCGGGGAAGCCGCCGCCGGGATAAGAGAACGGGGTCAAAACCTTGGATTTGTCCCCACCATGGGTGCACTGCATAAAGGTCATCTTTCCCTTATCGGCCGCTCGGTCAGGGAAAATGACGCCACCGTGGTCAGCATATTTGTCAACCCCGCACAATTCAACGAGCAAAAAGACCTGGAGGACTATCCCGGGGACCTGGAAAGGGACCTGGAAATACTGGAAGCGTACGGACCGGATTTTGTGTTTGCCCCTACCGTGGAAGAAATGTATCCTGAGGAAGATACCCGCGTGTTTGACCTGTGTCATCTGGACAAGGTCCTGGAAGGAAAATTCCGGCCCGGGCATTTCAACGGGGTGGCCAAGGCTGTCAGCAACCTGATTGACATCCTGAAACCCGACAGGGCATATTTCGGCAGCAAAGACCTCCAGCAGCTGGCCGTGATCCGGAAGCTCGGGGAACAATTGAACTGGTCTGCAGAAATTATCGGATGCCCCATCATCCGTGAACCGGACGGCCTGGCCATGAGCTCACGCAACCAGCTGCTCACCGGAGAGCAAAGACAAACGGCCCTTATCATCCCCCGGACGCTCTTCCGGGTCAGGGATCTGGGCAGGTCAGAAAATACACCCCGGATCAAGGCTTTTGTCCGGGAACGTTTCCGTGAGCAGCCCGGAATCCGGCTGGAATATTTTGAGATCGTCGATGAACACAGTTTCCACCCGGTCCGGAATCCGGCCAAACATCCCGGTGCAGCTGCATGCATTGCCGCCCGGGTGGGAGCGGTACGATTGATCGACAATGTTAAATTTTCTTATTAACTTTGCAGAACTATGAGAATCGAAGTAGTCAAGTCGAAAATTCACATGGTTTCTGTAACGGAAGCAGACCTCTATTATGAAGGCAGCATCACCATTGATGAAGACCTGATGGATGCATCGGACATCCTGCCCAATGAAAAGGTGCAGGTGGTCAATGTAAACAACGGGGAAAGACTGGAAACCTATGTCATCAAGGGTGAACGGGGCAGCGGGGTGATCTGCATGAACGGGCCCGCGGCAAGAAAGGTTTCGGTTGGCGATGTGATCATCATCATCTCATATGCATCCCTGGATTTTGAGGAGGCGAAATCATTCGAACCCAAAATCATATTTCCCGACACGGCAACCAACAAGCTCCCAAAATAAAACCATTGCCGCCTTTGAACATTCCGCTTCCCCCATCACGATCATGCTGAACCTTGAGAGAATCCGTTCCAAAATCGTTCCCGCCGGCACACTGTCCCGGATGGCTTCAGGCTGGAGATCCGCAGGGAAACAACTGGTATTCACCAACGGGTGCTTTGATATCCTGCACCGCGGACACATCGAATATCTTGGCAAAGCATCCGGCATGGGAGACATTCTGGTGATCGGACTCAATTCGGACGGGTCGGTACGACGGCTGAAAGGAAAGGGCCGCCCCCTGCTGGATGAAACCTCCCGGAGCATGATCCTTGCTTCTCTTTTTTTTGTGGATTATGTTACCCTGTTCAGCGAGGACACCCCCGAAGGGCTGATCGCCGGGCTGGTTCCGGATATACTGGTGAAAGGGGGTGATTACCGGGCAGAAGACATCGCCGGTTACGGGACCGTCACCGGTCACGGGGGACGGGTACTGACCATCCCGCTGACCCCAGGGCAATCAAGCTCCGGGCTGATCGGCAGGATCGGATCGCTGGATCCCTGAAACAACAAGCAGAACCAATCAATATGAACAAGTCCGGGACGACATATGTTTGCCAGAATTGCGGGGCCCAGTCGCCCAAATGGATCGGCCGGTGCCCGTCCTGCGGTGAATGGAACACCTATATGGAGGAAGTGGTGGTCAAAAGAAAAAAAATAACCCCGGCCCGTTCCCTGAAGGACTCCCGGGAACCCGTCAGGATCTCCGGGATACCTTCATCGGGAAATGACAGGATTCCCACCCGCATGGAAGAATTTGACAGGATTCTGGGGGGCGGACTCGTTCCGGGGTCGCTGGTGCTGATCGGCGGGGAACCGGGGATCGGAAAATCCACCATCGCCTTGCAGCTCGCCCTGGGGATGAAGGACCTGAAAACCCTTTATGTATCGGGGGAAGAGAGCAATCAACAAATCCGTATCCGGGCCGACCGGACCGGGCATCTGCATGATAACTGCTATATACTCTGTGAAACCGATCTGGAAGGGGTCATCCACCACATCAAAAAACTCGGGCCCGATCTTCTGATCATCGATTCCATACAAACCCTCAGTACAGACACGGTGGATTCATTTGCCGGGAGCATCTCCCAGATCAGGGAGTGCACAGCCAGGATCCAGGAGATCTGCAAAGGTTCCTCCCTGCCGGCCATCCTCATCGGGCACATCAACAAAGAAGGTCATCTGGCAGGGCCAAAGGTCCTGGAACATGTGGTTGACACCGTGCTGCAGTTCGAAGGAGACCGTCACTATATATACAGGATACTCCGCGCGATCAAGAACCGTTTCGGTTCGACCTCCGACCTGGGGATTTTCGAGATGAGGGGGAACGGACTCGCCGGGGTGAAAAATCCTTCCGAGATCCTGATCTCCGATCACGATGAAGCCCTGAACGGGATAGCCATTGCCGCCAGCCTGGAAGGGATCAGGCCCTTCCTCATCGAGGTACAGGCCCTGGTCAGCACGGCCGCGTACGGCACCCCGCAGCGATCCACCACCGGATTTGACGTCAGGAGGCTGGGCATGCTTCTGGCCGTACTGGAAAAACGGGCCGGTTTCAGGATGGCCACCAAAGATGTGTTCCTCAACATCGCGGGAGGCATCAGGGTTTCAGATCCCGCCATTGACCTGGCCGTGGTCGCATCCGTGCTTTCATCTGCCAGGGAGGTCCCCATCGGGCGCAAAACCTGCTTTGCCGCAGAAGTAGGGCTTTCGGGAGAAATACGCCCCGTCCCCGGAACAGACCGCCGGATCGCCGAGGCAGAAAGACTGGGTTTCGAAAGAATCTTTATTTCCCGGCATGGTAAATCCGTTCAGAAACCGGGCACGATCGAGGTCATTCCTTCAGGTAATACCGGGGATATCGTCCGGCAGCTTTTCAGGAAAATTCATAAACCATCCCGCGGCCATGCCGGAAAGACATGATATAATCAGTCCGGAATACACACCCTTCTCACCGCCGTACCCGGTGAAAAGTCCGGAAATCCTGACCGGGGACACCTATTATTTTACCACGGGGAGCGGACTCGTGTACCAGGTCCGTTTCGGAAAAAAAAGGGACAATTATCTGAGCAACATCATCAATTTCAGTGTGATCGATGACGAATTCGAAGATGAATATTCCGAAACCAACCGGGGTGAAGTATACAGGATCATCGCCACGGTGATAGAGATTGTCAGGACATATCACAGCTACCACATTTACTCTGAATCCTACGAGTTCAGCGGAGAGTTCAAGGAACGCAACGATCCCGGACCGGCATCGATCAGGACCCGGTTGTATTACCGGTATGCGCGGAAAGTCCTGGACGAGCCCTGGCACACAGAACTTACCGGCAACAAGGTGATCATCAGCAAAACGGCCAGATGACCGAAAGCAGAAGAAAAAACGGCGGCTGGCAGGACAACCGGGACATGACCCTCCTGCGGGTGCGGGATCTTTGTTTGTCCGCCGGCCATGGCACACCCCTGGTACACCGGCTCAGCTTCCGGGTGGAACGGGGCAGGACCCTGGGGATCGTGGGTGAATCGGGATCGGGAAAAACCATCACCGCCCTTTCCATCGTACAGCTCCTTTCACCCGTATTCATCATCCGGGGTCAGATCCTTTTCAGGCCGCCCGGAAAAAAAACCGTCGATCTGGCCAGCCTCAGCAGCCGTGAAATTGTTCCCTTCAGGGGCCGGCAGATCTCCATGATATTCCAGGAACCCATGACCAGTTTGAATCCCGTCCTTACCTGCGGCTGTCAGATCGCTGAAGCGGTCAGACTCTATCACGGGCTTTCCGGAAAGGCGGCATACCGGGAGGTGATCCGGCTGATGGACCGGGTGCGTCTGCCCTCACCACCCCGGATATATAAAAGTTATCCCCATCAGTTGTCGGGGGGACAGCGGCAGCGGGTCATGATCGCCATGGCCATCTCGGGCAACCCCCATTTGCTGATCGCCGATGAACCCACCACAGCCCTGGATACCGGTGTGCAGAAGAAAATACTGGAATTGCTTGCTGAACTGCAAAAGCAACATTCCCTTTCCATGATATTCATCACCCATGACCTGTCCGTGATCCAAACCATTGCAGACCATATACTGGTCATGCAAAACGGCCGCCCGGTGGAATCGGGTCCGGCCCGGAATATCCTGAAAAACCCCCGGCAGCCCTATACCAGGGGCTTGTTGTCCTGCCAGCCGCACCCCGACCGGAAACCGCGCAGACTGGTGACCGTGGAAGATTTCATGACCGGCCGTGTCCCGGAAGACATACCGGAAAAAAAACCTTTCCGGCCGGATGAAAGCGCTGTCCCCCTTCTTTCGGTAAAGGGACTGAAGGTTTCGTTCAGCCGTCCACCGTCCTGGTTCGGGAAATCACCTCCTCCGGTGCCTGCAGTCCGCGATGTGGGTTTCGAAGTATATTCCGGGGAGACCCTCGGACTCATCGGGGAGTCGGGCAGCGGCAAAACCACCCTGGGACGGTCGCTGATCCGGCTGGTACAACCGGATTCCGGAGAAATCCTCTTCCGGGGCCGGGACATCCACTCTCTGGGAGGAAAAGAGCTGAAAAATTTCCGGAAAAGCATGCAGATCATTTTCCAGGATCCCGATGCTTCGCTGAATCCCGGACTCACTGCGGGGAATGCCCTGGAAGAAGTGCTTACGGTACACGGGATCGGCAGCACCCGGGGGGAGCGCAAGGCCCGGGCCCTGGAAATCCTGCGCCGTGTCCGGCTCGGGCCCGGACATTACCACCGATATCCCCATGAGCTTTCAGGGGGGCAGAAACAAAGACTGGGCATTGCCCGTGCCCTGTCCGTGGAACCGGAGCTGATCATTTGCGATGAATGTGTGTCGGCCCTCGATGTGTCCATACAGGCGAACATACTCAATCTGCTGAATGATCTCAAGGAGGGGTACGGACTCACCTATATTTTCATTTCCCATGACCTGGCGGTGGTCAATTACATGTCTGACCGGATGCTGGTGATGAAGGACGGTGAACTGACCGGATCTGTTTAGAATTCAATGATTTCCCGGTGGAACTCCTCACCCGTTCCCTTACTTTCGGCACCGCAATCCACCTTCACATCGAAATCTTCGGGTTCCTCGAAATCATCTTCAGGGGTAATCCCCAGGGGCTGCTTTTCATACACTTTTTTCATATACAGGGCAAATATGGGCAGGGCCATATTGGCTCCCTGCCCCAGGCTGATCCCGTCGAAATGGATGGAACGGTCCTCCCCCCCGACCCATACCCCGGAGACCAGTTTGGGAGCAATGCCCACGAACCATCCGTCGGAATGATTCTGGGTGGTGCCTGTCTTCCCGCCCAGGGGTGCCTTGAATTCATATTTCCATCTGAGCCGGTGGCCGGTACCCGTGGGATAATCAACCACCGCCTGCAGCAGCTTGATCATCAGGCAGGCCGATTCTTCGCTGATAGCTTCGACCTGCCTGGGCTTGAACACCGAGAGCACATTCCCGTTCCTGTCTTCGATGCGGGTAACCAGCAGGGGTTCCACATAAACCCCCTGGTTGGCATAAGTATTAAAAGCTCCCACCATTTCAGACAGCTTAATGTCCGATGTGCCCAGAAACACGGAATTAACGGGCATGATATAGCTTTCCACACCCATTTTTTCAATGATGTCGATCACTGCCTGGGGATTGAACCGTTTGACCAGCCAGGCAGAAATGTTGTTCACCGAATTGGCCAGCCCCCATTTGAGGGTGACCATCTTTCCTTCATATGCGCTGCTCCCGCTGTTTCTGGGTGTCCACACCGAATCATGTTCGATGAAAGTCTGGGGCACATTGGGTGCCCTGTCACAGGGTGACAAGCCTTCCTGCATGGCCAGGGTATACAGAAACGGCTTGATGGTGGAGCCCACCTGCCGTGCACCCACCATCACGTGATCGTACTTGAAATAACGGAAATTGATTCCTCCCACATAGGCCCTGACCTTTCCGGTGGAAGGCTCCATGGACATGAATCCGGCCCGGAGGAAATGCTTGAAATAACGGATGGAATCCATCGGGGTCATTACGGTGTCCCGGTCCCCTTCCCAGCTGAAAACGGTCATTTTCACGGGGGTATTGAAAACCTCCATGATCGAATCCCTGGACAATCCCCGGTTCCTGTGGCGCCGGTAACGTTCCGTGCGGCGGACGGCCGTGTTCATGATGTGGTCGATCTGTTCCGGTTCCAGCTCTTCATCGAAAGGGGCCTGTTCCCTTCCCTCTTTCTCTTCGAAAAATGCCTGCTGCAGGTCGGCGGACAAATGTTCCCGCACCGCTTCCTCGGCAAATTCCTGCAATTTTGAATGGATGGTGGTATGGATGCGGAGTCCGTCCCGGTACAGGTTGTACGGAGAACCGTCGGGTTTCCGGTTCTTGTAAATCCAGCCGTAGAGCAGATTGGTCTCCCATTCGACGGAATCTTCCTGATACTGTCTGTAAAGAAAATAATTCCCGGGGTCCGGTTTTTCCGCCCCCATGATCACGCGCAGGTATTCCCTGAAATAAGTGGCCAACCCGACATTGTGGGACTGCACCTTGTACCTGAGCTCTATGGGCAATATGCTCAGCGAATCATACGTCCGGTCAGTAATAAAACCATACTTGTTCATCTGGGAAAGCACGATGTTCCTCCGCAGCCGGGACCGCTCCGGATGCCTGCCCGGATTGTAATAGGAGGGGGCCCTCAGAAGTCCGATCAGGGTTGCGGCCTCTTCCACCTTCAGGGAATCCGGGGATTTGTCAAAGAAGGTACGGGCAGCGGATTTGATCCCGTATGCCTGTCCGCCGAACGAAACCGTGTTCATATACATGACCATTATCTCGTTCTTGGCATAATTCCTCTCCAGTTTGACCGCCGTGTTCCATTCCTTGAACTTGGCCACCGCCAGGTTCAGCAGCCGGGTGATCTTCCACTGGTAATAAACCGTATCCCTGGGGTACAGGTTCTTCGCCAGCTGCTGGGTAATGGTGCTCCCCCCGCCCGACCTTCTCTGTCCGAGCAGGATGGTCCTGAACAACACCCGGGCAAGTCCCCGGGCATCGATCCCCGAATGGCGGTGAAACCTTATATCTTCGGTAGCCAGCAAAGCATTGACCACGTTCTCCGACAGGTCTTCAAAATCGACATAGGTCCTGTTTTCATAATAAAACTTCCCCAACAGTACACTGTCTTCCGAGTATACTTCGGAAGCAAGGTTGTTTTCAGGGTTTTCCAGTTCTTCGAATGTAGGCACGTACCCGAGCTTGCCCTGGTAAAGCAGGATAAACAGAACGGCCAGTACAGCAAAAGGAAGCGAAAACAGGGCCCAGAACAAGGATATGTATAATCTTTTCCTTTTAATCCTTTTTCCCATGCAGCACTGAATTTGCGTTAAAAATAAGAATATTTGAAACAAATATTTGATCTTCGGAACCGATTTCCTTTAATTTGTGAAGTTTTTCAAACAGGCCATCCCGCAAAGCATATGGAAGAGAATCTGGTCATTGTTGAATCCCCGGCCAAAGCCCGGACCATCGAAAAATTCCTGGGCCCGGACTTCCTGGTCAAATCAAGTTTCGGCCATGTGCGGGATCTGTCCAAAAAAAACCTCGGCATTGATCTCCATAATAACTATCAACCCGAATATGTTATTGCCGATGACAAGAAAAAAGTGGTCAGGGATCTGAAAACCCTTTCCGGAAAGGCAAACACCGTCTGGCTGGCAAGCGACGAAGACCGGGAAGGAGAAGCCATTGCATGGCACCTTTGCGAAGTTCTGGATCTGGAATCACAAAAGACCCGGAGGATCGTATTCCATGAAATTACCAGCCAGGCCATCGAACATGCGGTCAGGAACCCCAGGGACATCGACAGGAACCTGGTCAACTCCCAGCAAGCCCGGAGGGTTCTGGACCGGCTGGTGGGCTTCGAACTGTCCCCGGTCCTCTGGAAAAAGATCAAGCCGGCCCTGTCGGCGGGCCGTGTGCAATCGGTTGCGGTAAGGCTCCTGGTAGAAAGGGAAAGGGAGATCACAGACTTTACCCCTGCTTCTTCCTACAAGGTGACCGCCGTCTTTTTGTTCCGGGACAAGGAAGGAAATGTGCACAAGCTTCCCGCCGAACTTTCACAAAGGTTCAGGACAAAACCGGAAGCGGCCGGATTTTTGGAATCCTGTTCTTCCGCCACTTTCCGGGTCAGCGACGTAGGCAAAAAACCTGCCACCAAATCGCCATCCCCCCCATTCACCACATCCACCCTTCAGCAGGAAGCAAGCCGCAGGCTGGGCTTTTCGGTTTCCCGTACCATGAGCATTGCCCAGAGACTGTATGAATCGGGGAAAATAACCTATATGCGGACCGATTCCGTCCATTTGTCCGGTACAGCCATTGCTTCATGCAGTAAGGTCATCGACAGGGATTTCGGTGGGGACTACCTCCGGACCCGTCAGTACCGGACACGTACCAAAGGGGCGCAGGAGGCGCACGAAGCCATACGCCCCACCTACATGGAAAACAAAACCATTTCGGGAAGCGGACCCGAACAAAAGCTGTACGACCTGATATGGAAAAGGACCCTTGCCTCCCAGATGAGCAACGCCCGCCTCGAAAAAACCATGGTCTATATTACCGGAAGCGGATTGGACAAAACATTCATTTCCCGGGGAGAAGTGCTGAAGTTTGACGGTTTCCTGCGGGTATACACCGAGTCCGCCGATGATGAAAGTGAAGAGAAACCGGGCGGACTCCTCCCGCCGGTGGTCAAGGGGGATCCGCTGCAGGCCGGATCGATCCGGGCCACGGAAAAATACAGTCAGTCCCCGCCCAGATACACCGAAGCAAGTCTGGTTAAAAAACTCGAAGAGCTGGGGATCGGCAGGCCATCCACATACGCCCCCATCATATCCACCATCCAGCAGAGGGGATACGTGGTCAAAGAGAGCCGGCCCGGAAGGGAAAGGCAGTACACCCGGCTGGAGCTCCGGGACGGGCGCGTGGCAGAATCCAGGGAAACCGAACGGTACGGAACCGAAAAGAACAAACTCTTTCCCTCCGATGTGGGGATGATCGTGAACGATTTTCTGGTCGAAAATTTCGGGGAGATCCTGGATTACAATTTCACCGCCAGGGTTGAAAAGGAATTCGATGAAATTGCCGCCGGGAAAACGGACTGGACCCGTATGATCGACCGTTTCTACCATCCCTTCCACCAAAAGGTGGAAAAAGCCACCGGGGAAAAGAACAAGACCACCGGCGAACGCCTCCTCGGGACCGACCCGGAAACAGGCAAACCGGTTACCGCGCGGATCGGAAGATACGGTCCCATGGTTCAGCTGGGCAAATCCACCGACCAGGAAAAACCCAGGTTCGCCAGTCTGCTGAAAGGACAAAGCATTCATACCATCACCCTCGATGAAGCCCTTCAGCTGTTCAAACTGCCCAGGTCACTGGGCAAACTGGAGGGAAGCGAAGTTCAGGCGGGAATCGGGCGTTTCGGCCCCTATATCCGGCACAAATCGAAATTTTATTCGCTGAATCCTTCCCGGGACAATGTGTTTACCATAAAAATCGACCGGGCACAGGAAGTTATCCGGGAAAAGCAGGAACAGGAAAAGAACAGGATCATCAAAACCTTCGACGAAGATCCTGAACTGAAAATCCTGCACGGGCGCTGGGGGCCCTATATCAAACAGGGCAGAAAAAATTTCAAAATACCCGGAAAGGCCGATGCCGCATCCCTGAGCTATGAAGATTGCCGGAAGATCATCGGTGAATCCGGAAAACAAAAGAAAAAATGATCCTCAACGACTATTTTGATCCGGTGGGCCTGGAAAAACCCGAAAACCACCATCTGTCAGAAAAAGCCCTCTTCTGCCGCAACATCAGCATACATACCCCGAACACTCCCATCCCCGGCATCGGTCCCTACCGGCTGGCATTGCTCGGTGTGCCGGAAGACCGGCAGGCACTGAAAAAAGGAAGTCATGAAGCACCCGACCGGGTCAGGAACAAACTCTACCAGCTCTACCGCGTACATCCCAAACTGAAGATTATCGACCTGGGCAACCTCAGGATCGCCCGGACCGTGAAGGACACTTACTTTGCCCTGCGGGACATCACGGCTTTTTTGCTTGAAAACGGGGTGATCCCGGTGACCATCGGCGGTTCACAGGATCTCACCTACGGGCAATTTCTGGCATTCCGGGGCCGCAAACCCGGTGTGCGCCTGGCTACCCTGGACGCCCGCCTCGACATGGGAAACCTGGATGAACAGGTCAAACCCGGTTCATACCTTGTTCCCATACTGGCAGCCGGCCGGGATTCGCTATTCCACTATGCGAACCTCGGACACCAGAATTATCTTGTAGACCCGTCCGATGTCGATTATCTTCAGGAACGCCATTTTGAAGTGATCCGCCTGGGGATCATCCGCAAATCCACCGGCCTGATCGAACCGGTTCTGAGGGACACCCACCTGCTGAGTCTGGACATTTCCTCGGTCAAACAATCCGATGCACCGGGAAGCGATTCACCCTCCCCGAACGGTTTTTCCAGTGAGGAGATCTGCCAGATCGCCAGGTATGCCGGACTGAGTGATCAATTGTCCGCCTTCGGTATTTTCAATATCAATCCCACCCTGGACCTGAATGAACAAACGGCTCATCTGGCCGCACAGGTGATCTGGCATTTCCTGGAAGGTTTTTCCGGCCGACAGCCCGAAAATCCGGCCGAAAACAAACAGGATTTCAAAAAATTCATCGTCCGGCTGAACGACATGGATACGGACATCCACTTTTTCAAAAGCATCCGGACCGGACGCTGGTGGACATCGGTACCTGCCGGGGAAAACAAAGGATCTTCCCTGTTCCTGGCCTCCTCCTACGAAGAATACCGCAAGGCCTGCAACCAGGAACTGCCTGACCGCTGGCTCAATTTTTTTAAAAAACTAAACTGAACCAAAACATTTTATCCGCAAATCAGTTAATAAATTATGAAACTTTTCCGGGTAAAATGATGTATAAATATTTTATGGATTGTCCACTGCCATGAACATGATGGTGTTGATTAATTTGTAGGAGATCATTATTTTTGGTTAATTTACCGGCTCAACCCATACTCTGTTCATATCAGCAAGGACAAAGGACATATGAAAAAGGGGATCGTATTTTTTATATTGATTTTTTGTATGACAAATGTTTTCTCACAGCAGGACCCCCAGTACAGCCAGTACATGTTCAACCTGGCGGCTGTAAATCCTGCATCTGCGGGAAGCAGCGGCAAGATCTGCCTGAGCGCCCTGCATCGTGAACAATGGGTGGGTTTCGAAGGTGCGCCCACCACCACCTTCTTTCAAGCGAATGCCCCTTTCCGGCTTTTCGGAATCAACACCGGTGCGGGATTGTCCATATGCCGCGACAACATCGGATTCAATACCGATCTGTCCATTAACCTGAACCTGGCCTACCGGCTTGCCCTGGGCAACGGGGAGCTTGCCATCGGGCCCGGACTCGGTTTCGTGAACAAGGCACTTGATCCCGAATGGTACTTCCCTGACGATCCGGCATACATCCCCGACAGCCAGGACGAAGCCATCCCGCAGCAGGAGAGCCAGATCGCCTTTGATCTGGGTTTGGGTGCTTTTTACCTGACCGATGACCTGTATTTCGGGATTTCCTCCACCCACATCAATGAAGCCAAAATCAAATATGAGAAAAGCACCCCTTACCTGAGCAGGCATTATTATATTGTCAGCGGGTACCGTTTTCAAATGTCCAATCCCCTGTTTGAGATCCTGCCGTCGATCATGATCAAATCCGACGGCCGGACCAACCAGCTGGATGCAACCGCTTTGCTGCGATACAATAAAAGATTCTGGGGCGGCGTTAGCTATAGGGCCGGAGATGCTTTGATCGGGCTGATCGGACTGGAGTTGTTCAATGGCATTCAACTGGGATATTCATATGATTTTTCAACCTCGGACATCGGCAATTACAGCGATGGGTCTCATGAAATATATATAGGCTATTGCTTCAGTCTGAGCGTGGAGAAAATACCCCAAAAATACAGAAGCATTAGATTTTTATAATTTTTTCACTATTTTTATTAAATTATTTATTTATTTGCTTACCATCAGCAAACCGGAAACAAGAGAAAACAATATCCATTGAGCCATGAAAAAGCTAATTTGCCTCACAGTCCTCATTGGGATCTTCAGCAGTTGCAAGAATTACTACTCTGGTGAACTGACTGGGGTTCAGGGCAGAAAAAAATACTTTGAGCCTGAACCTTTCGGCATGGTTTTCGTTCCCCAGGGAAGTTTCAACATGGGTCCCAGTGACCAGGATGTGGCATGGGCGCAGAACAAATTCACCAAAACCGTTACGGTCGAGCCCTTTTACATGGATGAAACGGAGATCACCAACAACGAATACCGGCAATTCGTCTATTGGGTAAAGGATTCCATCATCCGGACGCTCCTGGGGCAGCAATTCGATGAATTCATCATCACCGAAACCGGGGACGGAGAGCCCCTGGAAACTCCCAGGATCAACTGGGAGGAAAAGATCGACTGGGACAATCCCGATGTCAGGGCTGCCGTGGAGCCCATTTATTACGCTCCCGAAGAAAGGTTTTTCGGCCGCATGGAGATCAATGTACATAAGCTCAATTACCGCTATTTCTGGGTCGATCTCCAGCAGGCAGCCAAAAACGCCAACCGCTTCCAGAACAATTTCGATGAAGACATAGACAACACACCGGGCACCTATGAAGGGACGGTTTACGACATCGACGGCAATGCAAACCCCATCAACAACAGGGGTGATTTCATCATGCGGGACATAGTCAATGTATATCCCGATACCCTTTGCTGGATCCGGGATTTCACCTATTCATACAATGAACCCCTGGCCACCATGTATTTCTGGCATCCTTCATATGACAACTACCCCGTGGTTGGGGTTAGCTGGAAACAGGCCAACGCGTTCTGTACCTGGAGGACCATGTTGCTCAACACCGCCCTGGCCCGTGACGGCCAACCCTTCGTACAGGATTACCGCCTTCCCACGGAAACCGAATGGGAATACGCCGCACGCGGAGACCTTCAGCAATCCATGTATCCATGGGGCGGTCCCTATACCCGGAACCTCGACGGATGCCTTCTGGCCAATTTCAAGCCCATGCGTGGCAACTATGCAGATGACGGGGGCGTGACCACCATACGCGTGGGCACATACGAACCCAACGAATACGGACTATACGACATGGCCGGGAATGTATCCGAATGGACGGCCAACGCGTATGATGAATCGGCATATTTCTTCTGGCATGACCTGAATCCCGATTACAAGTACAATGCCAGGCCGCAGGATTCCGATGTCATGAAAAGGAAAGTGATCCGGGGCGGTTCATGGAAAGACATTGCTTATTATCTTCAGGTCAGTTCCAGGGATTACGAATATCAGGATTCTACAAAATCCTTTATCGGCTTCAGATGTATAAGGTCATATCTGGGCAACAATTAAAAATTTAATTCTCTGATCATGAATATAACTGAAATTGTTCAAGGTTCCGGCTGGAAGAATTTTATGGCCAAGCTATACGGGATCGGAGCTTCTGTGGTCCTCATCGGGGCACTGTTTAAGTTACAGCACTGGGCGGGTGCCTCTACCATGCTGATCGTCGGATTGACCACGGAGGCCATCATCTTTTTCTTCTCGGCCTTCGAACCCCTCCATGAAGAGCTGGACTGGACACTTGTATATCCGGAACTGGCCGGGATCACCGATCCGGACGAACTGGACGAGTACAAGGAAGAGGCCATTGCCGGCAGGGGGGTGACCCTGGAAAAATTTGACGACCTTTTCCAGCATGCCAATATCAAACCCGAGGCCATTGAAGATCTTGGCAAGAACATGGAATCGTTGAAAAGCATTGCCGGCAGCTTTAAGGATATTTCGGAAGCGTCCGTGGCCACCAAACTGTACATGGACAATGTAAAAAATGCCGCTGATTCGGTGACCACCCTCACCAACAATTACGCCGAATCCACCGATAACCTGAGCTCGTCCATCAACCAGCTTTCGGAGTCTTACAACAAAACCGCCGGCATGATCCACCAGTCCGGTACCGACATCGCGCAAAAGTTCGTAAAGACCGGGGACAACCTGTCGGCTTCATACACCGAGCTTGCCCAGAAGATGAAAAACGATTACGACAACATCACCGCGGGCAACAAGTCATTCGGCGACCAGCTTGAAAATCTGAACAAGAACCTCAACTCCTTGAATAGTGCGTACGAAAAGCAGTTGAAGGACGCCACCGAGCAAACAAAAGATTCCGGGGAAGTATATAAGGGTATCGGCAGGATGCTGTCCGGACTCAAGGAGTCGGTCAATGAAACCCTGAAATACAAGGAGGAAGTAAACAAACTCAGCAAAAGCATTTCCGAACTCAATACCATTTACGGAAACATGCTTTCTGCCCTGAGCAAGAAGTCGTAACAAGCAATCAATAAATTACCATGGCTCACGGAAAAGAAACCCCGCGGCAAAAGATGATCGGCATGATGTATTTGGTACTGACCGCATTGCTGGCATTGAATGTTTCCCGCGAGGTGCTGGATGCTTTTGTACTGGTGGACGAAGGGCTGGTCAAAACCACCAACAATTTTTTCCTGAAGAACGATATGATCTACCAGGAGTTCGACCGTGCTGCCGCTGAAGCGCCGGTCAAAGCCGGGCCATGGAAAGCCAAGGCGGACGAAGTCAGAAGAAGGTCCAACGAACTCACCGGATATATCCAGGAACTGAAGCTGGAAATTGTCACCACCTCCGAAGGGAAAGACACCGAAGCCATCGAAGAAGATGAGATCCACGGGATGAAGATCCAGGCCAAGGACAACACGGACATTCCCGCGGAGATCATGGTAGGTGACAACTATGACGGCAAGGCCAACGACCTGCGGGCAGCCATAGAGGAATACAGGGAATACCTCCTTTCCCTGATCCCGGAATCCAACCAGACCATCCACGAATCCATCCAGACCAGTCTGGATACATCCGACCCGCCGCCGGTGGAAGGAGTCACCGAAACCTGGCAGTCAGAACACTTCGAGCATCTGCCCCTGATCGCGGTCATCACCCTGATGTCCAAAATGCAGGGAGATGTGCGTAATGCAGAATCAGAAGCCATCCGCTACCTGTACGGCCAGATCGAGGCGGGCACCTTCAAGTTCAACAAGCTGGAGCCGGTGATCATTACCAACTCCAATTTCATCGTTCGCGGAAATGAATACAGGGCCAATATTTTTATGGCCGCTTTCGATACCACCCAGACCCCGGAGATCTTCATCGGTGATTATGATTCAACCGTCCTTGAAGACGGAACGGTCGAATACCAGATCAGGGGCGATCTGGGCACCGATTACCAGCAGGTCCCTGTCGAGGGGGGAACAGGTGTTTACAGGGTAAACACCACCCGCACGGGCATATTCTCCTACAGTGGGATCATCCGTTTGAAAAGACTGGACGGTTCCTATACCAAAAAGCCGTTTCGTGCAAGCTACGAGGTTTCCCCGCCCTCTTTCGTGGTTTCGCCCACCAAGATGAACGTGTTTTACCTGGGGGTTGACAACCCGGTGGAAATATCAGTCCCGGGGTTCCTGCCCGATCAGATCGTGGCCTCAACAACCAACGGAAGGATTTCGGGATCAGGCAACAACTATGTTGTGCGCCCCACCAAGGAAGGAGCCAGCCAGATCAATGTGGCGGTCCGGGTGGAAGGAAAGACCAGGGCCATGGGTTCAAAACCCTTCCGGGTCAGGACCGTTCCCGATCCCTATCCCACACTGGCCGGCAGAACAGGGGGAAGCATCACACGATCCGATTTGCTTGCACAGACCGGCGTGGAAGCATCCATGCCGGACTGGTTTGAATTTGACCTGGAATTTGAGGTCACCAGCTTTACGGTTTCGGCCACCATCCGGGGATTCCTCCGGGAAGAGGTTTCCAGTTCAGGCCGGTTCACGCCTGAGCAAAGGGAGATCCTCAGGACCCTCAACGTGGGGAGCAGGCTTTATATAATTGAAATAAAAGCGGTAGGGCCTGACGGTTCGGTCAGGAATCTGCCTTCCATTTCTTTGAAAATACGATAAAAACCATATCATGATGAAAAAAAGTTTCGCATTAATAACGCTGGTAGCCGCTTTTGGGATCTTATGCATCCTCCCGGCAAATGCACAACAGAAAAAGGAAGTGTATAAGAATATCCACATTCCGGAAAAGGATCCCATTCCCTACCCTTATGTACGTGAAGCCGATGTCATGTGGGAAACCACCGTCTGGAGGATGGTGAACCTCAGGGAGAAAATGAACCATCCCATCTATTTCCCCACCCGGAAGATCGGGGACAGGATGAGTCTTTTCGATTTGTTTATCCTGCACATCAACATTCCTGACCTGGTGGTATATGACCCGGATACGGAATATGAATTCGAGAAAGTCATGACCATGGAGGAGGTTTATCAGAAGCTGAATGCCGATACCATCCGGGAGCCGATCTATGATCCCCAGACCGGCACCGATTCAATGGTGGTGACCGGCATAGACCTTCATTCCAATCAGATTTCCAGATTGCTGGTCAAGGAAAAATGGTATTTTGACGACAAGCATTCCTCACTGCAGAACAGGATCATCGGGATTTGTCCCATCCGTGTCTTTCCGAGGATCGACGACAATACGGGAGAGCCCACCGGAGAGATCCTGCAACAGAAGATCTTCTGGGTATATTATCCGGACGCCAGGCCTTTCCTGACCAGGCAGCCTGTTTTCAACCAGAACAACGATGCACAGCGGATCTCCTTCGACGATCTGTTCATGCAGCGAAGATTCAGCGGTTATATCTACCAGCAATCCAACGTGTACAATAACCGGCGGATCGAATCCTATGCCAGGGGCATGGATGCCATGTTCGAGGCGGAGGAAGTAAAACAATGGATTTTCGAATTCGAGCACGATCTCTGGGAATACTGATCCCGGCACGCAACCAGCTCCCGGCATACAGATTGCCCCCTACACGTACCCGTCACCTTTTTGCAATTTCACATCGGTCACGATAGTCCTGATCTTTTGTTCGTCTTTCATATTGCATACCAGCAGTGCATCCTCCGATTCCACCACAATAAGATCATTCAGCCCCTGGAGAACCACCAGTTTGTTGTCTGGTGCATTGACAAAACAACCAGCGGACTCGTAAGCCAGGATGTTTTTCCCGATCAGTGCATTTTCCTGTTTATCCTTCACGGTCCTTTCATACAACGATCCCCAGGTACCCAGATCCGACCAGCCGAAATCGGCCAGCAATACATACACATTATCCGCTTTTTCCATCACACCGTAGTCAATAGAAATGTTTTTGCAGCCGGAATAGGTCTGGAAAATGAATTCCTTTTCCTCCGGGGTATAGTATCTCCCTTTCCCTTCGCTGAAAGTTGCACTCAATTCTGGCATATGCAGTTCAAAGGCATTCAGGATGGATTTCATGGACCAGAAGAAAATACCGGAATTCCAGTGAAACTCCCCGCTTTCACAAAAAACCCTGGCCAGTTTCAGATCAGGTTTTTCAGTAAATGTCTTTACTTTCCGGAAAATTTGTTTTTTATCTTTTGAACCGCCGCCATCGATCTGTATATAGCCATATCCGGTTTCCGGCCGGCTGGGAGGGATTCCTATGGTGAGCAGGACATCTTTTGTATATACAAAGTCCATGGCCTTAAGCACTATTTTCCGGAATTCCTCTTCCTGAATGATCAGATGGTCAGAAGGAGCTATCACAATGGCGGCATCTTCCGTTTTCTCCCGGATCTTATAAACGGCATAGGCAATGCAGGGAGCGGTATTTCTCCTCAGGGGCTCGGGCAGTATATTCTGCATATCCAGTTCGGGTATCTGTTCCTTCACCAGATCGACATATTCCTCGCTGGTCACCACAAAAATGTTCCCTGCCAGGAGTATTTTGGAAAATCGTTCAAAGGTTTGGCGAATCAATGACTTGCCGGTTCCCAGAATATCGATGAACTGCTTGGGCCTGGCTGTCCGGCTGAGTGGCCAGAACCGGCTGCCAATCCCTCCGGCCATGATGATACAATAATGGTTTTCCCTGGGTCTCATTGGATCATGGATTTTTCCTTGACAAATGGTTACTGTTTTAAGATACTAATTAAATTTATTCTGCCGGCAAAAATCAATGGAAAAATGACAGAAAATGCACGTACTTTCAAATACGCAAATAATTCTTAATTTTAAGGGAAAATCAAAGATCCATGAGGATATTCTACCATATCGGAAGGTATTTGATCCTGATGTCCAAGGTTTTTGCCAGGCCGGAAAAATCCAGGGTATATTACCGTCAAACGCTCAGGGAGCTGGAAAACATTGGTATCAATTCCATCGTCATCGTGGTCATCATTTCTGTTTTCGTGGGTGCGGTGATCACCATCCAGACCTCATACAACATTGAAAACCCCTTGCTTCCCAGGTACCTGATCGGTGTGGGTGTGCGGGACTCCCTGTTGCTGGAATTCTCATCCACCATGGTGGCCCTGATCCTGGCCGGTAAGGTGGGCTCGAGCATTTCATCCGAGATCGGCACCATGCGGGTCACCGAACAGATCGATGCCATGGAAATCATGGGAGTGAACTCTGCGGCTTACCTGATCCTGCCCAAGATCATCGCGGCCATGTTCTTTTTCCCTTTTCTTTGCATACTCAGCATGATCGTCGGCATGATCGGGGGTTATCTCATCAGTGTGATCACCGACGTGAGCACCCCGCAGGATTATGTATACGGACTCCAATATGTGTTTTATCCCCATTATGTGAGCTATTCGCTGACCAAAATGGTGGTATTCGCCCTGATCATCACCTCGGTCTCTTCCTATCATGGATATTATGCCGAAGGCAGTTCCCTCGAAGTGGGGCGTTCAAGCACCCGGGCGGTGGTATACAGCAGCATTGTCGTATTGATGTTCAACCTGATCCTCACCAAACTGATCCTTTCATGATAGAAATCAGGAACGTATCCAAAAGCTTTGGCGGGAAACCGGTGCTCGATAACATATCCACCTCTTTCGAACAGGGGATCACCAATCTGGTCATCGGCAAAAGCGGTTCCGGCAAAACCGTCCTGCTGAAATCCATTGTCGGACTGCTGGATGTCGATGAAGGAGAAATCATTTTCGACGGCCGGACATACAACAAAATGAACTTCAAAAAGAAAAAAGAGATCCGGAAGGAAATGGGCATGCTTTTCCAGGGAGCGGCCCTGTTCGATTCCCTTACGGTGCAGGAAAATGTGATGTATCCCCTGGACATGTTCACCGGCATGTCCCACAAGGAAAAGCTGGACCGGGTCAATTTTTGTCTCCGGCGGGTCAACATTGTCCATGCCAATCAGATGATGCCTTCCGAACTCAGCGGTGGCATGAAGAAAAGGGTGGCCATCGCCAGGGCCATCTCACTCAATCCCAAATACCTGTTTTGCGACGAACCCAATTCGGGTCTCGACCCCCAGACCACCATCCTCATTGACAACCTGATCCGGGAGATCACGGTTGAATTCAACATGACCACGCTGATCAACACCCATGACATGAACTCGGTGATGGAGATCGGAGACAAAGTGGTTTTTATCTATGAGGGGTTCAAATGCTGGGAAGGCTCCAGGGACGATATTCTGCAGTCAGACAACCGTTACCTGAACGATTTCATCTTTGCATCCAATCTGGCCAAGAAAATAAAGGAAATTAAAATCAAGGAATCCTGATGCCCCGGCCGAAGCGATACAGAAGGCTTTTTCATCCGCCCATCATGAGGGGATTCAAACCTTTCGGGATCCCCATGAAGGACCTGGAACAGATCATCCTGGAACTGGATGAGTTCGAATCCCTTCGCCTGACCGATTACAAAAACCTGACCCACGAAGATGCAGCCCGGGAAATGAATGTTTCCCGGCCCACATTCACCAGGATCTATGAAAAGGCGAGAAAAAAGATCGCATCGGCCTTCATGGAAGGAAAGGTGATCCTGATCAAGGGGGGCAGCATTGAATTTAAAGACAACTGGTACCGTTGCAATTCCTGTCACGGTATCTTCAGAAAAACCGGAACCGCCCGTGTGGAAAGATGCGTTTATTGCCGGTCAAACAGGATCGTGGCCATTGAAGCCCTGATCCCTCCGGGCCAAATGGAAAAGGAGGAAACCTACTGCATATGCCCCTCCTGCAAAACCAGGGTCAGACACCGGAAAGGACTGCCCTGCCGGGAACATAAATGCCCCGATTGCCGTTCGGCCATGGTGAAGGAATAAACAACCGTACTGACCTGGAAAAACACCGTCCTGTCAGGCGGGATCAGTCATCATCTACTTCCTCGTAATCCACATACTCCCCTTCGTCATTCCGGTAATTTTTATTTTCCCTGTCCTTGTACTTAACGGTCACATCACCCTCCTCTTTACGGTCATCTTCAAACCGGTCCTGTTTCTTTCCCTGGTTCATGCTTTTGAACAGAAATCCGAACAGGAATTTCAGGGCATAGTAAATGACCAGGACAATGAGCAGAAATTTCAGTAATGTCCCCATGATCTCCTCTTTTACACTATTCGATCAGTGGCCGGTCTTTGAGTTCCCTTTTCAGCCGGTTGCATCCGAACATCAGGTTGAGTCCCACACGAAGGTTCATACCCCTGAGGTTCTGGGGCCAGAATCCGGCGCCCAGTGCCTGGTCGGTGATCAGATAGAAATTGAAGGGCCCGGGTTTCAGGGACAATCCGAACCCGAGGTTATCATAGGTGCCGTTCATAATGGAATAGGACAGCGATGCACTGATCAGCCGTACGGGCATGACGTTGGCTGAAAAGGTAAATTGCTGGCGGATGGCCCCTTCATAAAACCGCGTGCCCGAAAGAACGCCGAACCGGGCCTTTTCCCCCAGGTTGAACGCACCGCCCAGATATATCCTGCCCGACAGGGAACGTTTGTAGGCCTGAACCCCTCCGGTCGGCTTGAATACCTGTCCCAGTGTATCCAGCAGGTTTTCCATGGGATCAAAATCCTCTTCCAGGCTCACCTCGATCCCTTCAAAGCTGTAACCGCCATCCTCTTCGAGGCGGTATACGTCCCTTTTCCAGTGGATGCTCCCAAAATCCACCAGACTGGCGGAAAGGGTAAACCATTCACTGGGACGGAACATTGCCCCCACGTCGATGGCAAAGCCCTTGTTGTCATTGTTCAGCACCAGTTCGTACCATTTTTCCCCAAAATCATATTCGCTGTCTATGCTGTCCAGGTAGCCTTCCTGGTCAAAATACAAATCCAGAAAGGGGAGGGATCCGAGAACCTCGGCTTCGGTCCGGATATCCCAGGCATCCATGCTGGTATTGATGGTCATGTCCGTGATCTCGGTCCGCACATCTGCCTTGCCGAACAAAAATTTCGGCCGTGCCCCCAGGTACAAACGGTCGTTCAGGTTAACCGCCAATCCGATGGCGAACTCCCGGTACCAGGTGGCCCTGAAACCGATCCCCCCGAAATCCAGCACATCCCCGTCTTCTGAACCGTATAATCCGAACTCCACAAGATCTTTCGGAAAGCTGAAATTGCCGTCCATACGCTCGGTGATGTCAAGGGAAATGAAGAAATTCTCCACCCGGAAACCGACGGAAAGCAGGTCGGTGCCCATATCAAAAATGAACGAGTTCTTGTTTCTGAGTCCGTTTAAAAACTTCTCCTTGTCCCCGTTGGGATGCAGAAAAGTGATCAGGGAATCGGTGACCGGGTCCCGGTAGATCACATCACTGAAACTGAGTGCGTTATTCTCAAAATTGAACTGGAAAGGTGATACGCCCGGCAACCCGAGATGAAAATTGCACATGGGCTGAAAGGCAGGGTTCAGGTGGTTGGTCTGGGGTATGCCATACATGTGGTACAGGGTATTGCTGGTCTGCCCGGCTACCCGGTTTGCCGGAAGCACCGCGGTTAACAGGGCCAGCATCCACCATCTGAAAGAACGTTTGAAATTCATGGTTCGTTTATTTCTGATCCTCCGGATCCAGATCGAATTCTGCCGACATGGCCAATCTGAATTCCAGCGTATAATCGGTATAGAATTTTACGTCCCGGGTTCCCTGTTCGGCGGTTGAGATGCCCGCGCTGAAAATAATATATTTCGTATCCTCTATCCCTTCCACACGGGTCCTGTCGAAAATGATCTCGGTCCTGTTCGAGCCGGCCTGGTCGACCCCGCCCTCCTGATCAAGTGTCCCTGCCGAAAGGACTTTGCCGGATGTGGTCGTGATAAGGCTATCCAGCACCACATAGGCGGAATCGGTAAAATAGCCCTGCAGATCCAGGTCTATGGGGAATCCGTTCTCCGTATCCAGCCGGATCAGCAGGTAATCAACCATATCCGACTCCTCTGAAATGTTCTCCTTAAAATCCATTTCCAGGGTATCTTCCAGGGTAAATTCCGATATACGCAGATCCATGGGAAGCATGATCTCAAGGTCGGTTTCGATCCTGCTGGTGTCGAACACAAAATTGCTGACCGATGGGTCCCCGGCCGGATTTGCTGAAGCAACGATATGATAGAAGAACCGGTTGGGCTCGCTGTCGATGGCTTCCCGGATGTTGCTGGTGGTGTCGTTTATATTGATCACGGAGCGGACGGAACTGCCGGCCTGACTGATATCCGGGGCTCCCAGGTCATAAGGATTGATGGAAGGATCCAGGTCCAGGTCCACCTGTTCGCCTGTATTGTCGGAACAGGTGTGAATATCCTTCAGATCTACGCGGACAGGCAGTCCGTATGAATTATCAAAGATCAGCTTGAGTCTGGGATCGGCGAAACTGATGTCCCCGTCGAAATCCATGTTGAGCAGTTCGATGGTGATCTCATCATTGATGTTCATCAGTTCATACTGGCCGATATACCCATATAATTCACTGAATTCCAAATCAGAAAAGAACAGGGTAATGTCGCATGACTCATCCGTGGTAACTCCTGCACCGGAATTGATCAGCTCCAGTTTAAAATCGAAAACCAGCACCGATGAATCCCCGCCGGTTTCCAGGCTGATGGTCGATCCGGCAAGATCCCGGTTGATATTTTCCGAAAAACTGCCGGAAGCATCGCTGATCCGGATGACCTGGCTGAAAGGTTCCCCGTTCAGGAAAACATCATCTGATGTGATGGTCAGTATGCCCGAATGCCTGAAGGAGGAAGCAACCGAAATATCCAGTTGGCCGGATTTGAACAGGGCACTGTCTATCCTTTCCTGGTTCTCGAATGTAAATACATAGGTTTCCTTTTTTTCGAAATACACCGTATCGCCCAGCTGGGAGAATATAAAAGCCGGGATATTCACATCGCTGGAAATGAAATACTGAAGGTATGTCTGGGTGGGTATATGCACCACTTCATTCGCCTCCAGGGACAGCAATTCCTTTCGGTAGGTCAGATACAGGAGTCCGTTCTCATCCGAATCGATCATCCCGGCAGAATCCACTTTCTCCAGGAGGTTTTCCAGGGACATGCTTCCGTATGCCACCGGCCCCGCAAAAGAAGGGTTCAGGGCAACCCTGTCTGACAGCCGGTCAAATTCGAACAGCTCCCTGTCGATGCATGAGCAAACCATCAACAGGGCGAATAAGGTCATCCATGCGGTACAGGAAAAATATCTTCGGATCTTCATTGCCGTTGAATTTAATCAAACTTAAAGGTAACTATTTTACGGAATAATTGTATAAAAGATTCTCATCTCCCGGGACAATCAGGTTGAATCCGCCCGCCCGGCGAACCAGGTACCCGATGCTGAACATCCCGGATCCCCTGAGCGGGAATCCGTTGTACATGCTGCCGTCATTGTTGAACAGGTATATTTCCCCTGCTTCCCGGTCGGCCATCCCGATCTTTTTGTCATCACCGGAGAAAACATACACCGCGGGAGGATCGGCCGGGGGATGTCCGAAAGTATGTTCAAACGCGGGGGAACGGTCATGGTTGTATACAGCCAACCGGTCCCCGTCGGCAAACATGAATTCATCCCTGCCGTTTCCGTCCAGGTCTGAGGCCAGAAAAAAATGATCCGGGGAAAAACGCCCGAAATCCGCTTCCTCCACCCGGCCCTGCCGGTCAACCAGGTACACCCTGCCCTGCCGGTCGGTCCGGGTGAAGCATATCTTTCCTTCCGGGCCCGTGGTCAGACAAAACATGTTGTTCCCTGACGGTTCGAACTGTTTTTCCGGATCGATCCGGGTATGCCCCCGGCGGTTCAGGAAATAGGGCCTGGATGCATCTGCAAATACGATATAGTCCCGGCTTCCGATCCTGAAGTGCTGCAGGGGCCGGGTGACCTCATGCTCCGATTTCCCGAAATCCCAGCCGGACACGATATTGCCCTCCAGGTTATACATATACACCCTTTTGTCCTCCGTGGCCACGGGCATCCGGTAATCCCCGTCACGGTCATAGTCGAAGAGGGCCATCCCGTTGGTGGCCGTACTCCGCAGGGTGACCGGGTACCGGTCCACATAATTCCCGTTCCGGTCGATCAGGTGGATCTTATCCCGTGTGTTGAACAGAAGCTGCAGTTTGCCGTTGCCGTAAAAATCCACCTGGTAAACATCTCCCATGATTTTGCCTTCCAGCTTCAGCTTCCACAGGATCAGTCCGGAATTGCTGATCAGGTAAATCCGGTTGGAAAGATCCTGTACGAAGATCTCATTCTCTTTTGTATAATGGTTCAGGACCAGGGCGGGCTTGAAATCCACCGCGGTATCCAGCCGGCTCTCCCACAACGTCCGGGGCTCCTCCCTGAGATCAGGGGTATGTTTCAGGAAAATGTTGTTGTACAAAAGATCCCCTTCCGAGGTCAGCTGGAAAGCGGCACCCTGAAATTGCCTGAGAATGTCCTGCCGGTCCTGCAAAAGCTCCATGGTTTCCGGTTCCAGATAATCGCCCAGAAAATCCATTGACCGGGCAAAATTGATGTAGAAACAAAAATTCGAGCGGGAGGAAAAATAATCCGACAGCCGGTTGAATTCAATGTCGCTGCTCAGGGTGGTATTGCGCAGATTGCTGCGGATGAGCCGTTCCAGGGCCGCGATGGAATTTCCGAACACCAGGTAATTGTCCACGAAGGTGAAATAATTGTTTTTGACCCCCCTGAACACATTGCCGAATATTTTCCTGGCCAGGAAGGGAACGGGCATCTCATATACCGTATACACAACATCCCCGTCGATCCTGACCGAATGCTCCATGGTGCCGGCCGGGGATCCTGCCTTTTTCCGGATCTTGTCCAGCAGGGCAAGCATCGCCTCACCGGCCCTGCTCCGGCCGTCCGTGCCCATGATGAAGTATGTATTCTCATCATGATCCGCGTTGCGGGTATCCATAAAAACCACGCCTGCCTCATCATGGAAGAATCCGGAAATGGTTCCGGCCAGGTCGGTCCCGTACTGCCGGTTGAGCTCATCCAGCTTCCCGGTGAAAAAATCCGGGTCCCCGTGTTCTTTCAGATATCCGGCATAGGAATCACGGTATTTGTCAAGGTCTTCAATGCCCAGGATCATGAACGCGGCGGCGTTGTCCGGAATTATCCGTTCCATTCCGGTCTTCCGCGGGGAATGCTCCATCAGCACCCCGGCAAAACTGTTCTTTCCGGGCAAACTGCTGGTAAATCCGTTCAAAAGGTACGCGTCTTCCCTCACAGTCAGGTCCAGTTCGGTCCAGCCTCCGAAATGCCTGATAAATGAATAATCGTACCGGTCCGCCACCAATCCATCCAGCAACTTTCCCGCCATTTCGTATTTCAGATACAGGTTTCCGGTCACGTTCATACCCGCGGTCCGGGCCACCCGCGTAAAACTTCTGTTGTCTTCCGGTGAACTTTTCAGACCCAGTTGACGGACGGCATCCTCCACCAGGATGGAAGACGGACTCACCAACAGGAGTCCGTTCACAAAAGAATATGAAAACTCACCCTGCCCCTGTGAAGTCAGATCGGTGATCCTGGCATTTTCATATTTCCTGACCGAGGAACGGTAAAGGCCTTCGGTGCAACTGCCGATAAAATTTCGCAGGTTCTTTTCGGCAGAGACATTCTCAACAGGCAAATAATATATAAACTCATGTTTGTCCCGGCCGGTTTTGTGCAGGGACAGGGTCAGTTCCGATTTTTTATACAGGTTGAAAACCGGTTCATTTTGCCTGATCATGGAATCCAGCCGGCGGATGGTGGCATCGGCCTTTGAAAGTGCATCGAACGCCTTCAGGGTTTCCCACATTTTTCCTTTTTCCCGCAATTCCTTCACCGTTTCCCTGGCATCGCCGGTGCGGAAGATCATAAGCGCATCCACCGGCACGGCCTGCAGGGGCCTGTATGATCCAGTGGCGGCAGACCCGTACAGGAGCATGTACAATATGGCGGCAATCAAAAGCAAGCCGGCTGCAATGATAACAAATCCGGGCTTTCTCAGCATGGCAACAGATGTATTGGCACCCCGTAAATATAAAACATTATCATCGCAAGGCATAGCTATAGAACCCAATGTTTTAAGACTTGCAAACTATTTTTCAAACAGTTCTTGTGGAATGATTTTTGTATTAATAACCTGTTTTCCAATAAACCGTTTTTAATGCCATCAGCCGGCCGTTTGCTATTGATCGTGTTTTTTGCCTGCTCCCTCCCCTTGTCCGCGCAGGAAGTGACCGTGATCAATTCTTCCACCGGGCAACCCATCGAAAATGTGGCCATATACAACAAGGAACGGAAAACCTCCATACTCAGTAACGCACATGGCAAAGTCGATCTCAGTCATTTCCACAAAGATGACAGCCTGTATTTCCAGCATCCTTCCTTCCATTCGCTTTCCATGGCCCTGCGGGATATCTCATCCCTGGAACCCCGTGTGTATTTGTCGGAAAAGATCATCCAGATGGAAGAATTCATCATCTCCGCCTCCAGGATCCGTGAGCGCCGCCGGTTCATACCTTTCAAGGCCGATGTGCTGAGATCAGGGACCATTATGAACAACAGCGCTCCTACTGCTGCCGATGCACTGCTGATGACCGGCAACGTGACCGTTCAGAAAAGCCAGGGCGGCGGCGGGAGTCCGGTCCTCCGGGGATTCGAAGCCAACAAGATCCTGCTGGTGGTAGACGGGGTGCGGATGAACAACATCATTTACCGCAGCGGCCATCTTCAGAATTCGATCACCATCGACCAATCCGTTCTCGACCGCATCGAGATCGTTTACGGACCTTCATCGGTCATGTACGGAAGCGACGCCCTGGGCGGGGTCATCCATTACATGACCAAAGACCCGGTTCCCGATAGCCTGGGTTTTTCGGCCGCACTCCGTCATTCCACCGCAGACAGGGCCCGGGGCGCACACCTGGATTTCAATGCAGGAAGTGATAAGTTTTCCTCTCTCAGCAGTGTGACCGTCAATCACTTCGGAGACATCCGCATCGGCAGGAACCGACGGGATGTGTACGGTTCGCTCGGACTCACCCCTTATTATGCAGACCGGCTGAACGGACAGGATACCATGCTGGTCAATTCCGAGCCGGAGGTCCAGAAAAGGACAGGATACCGGCAGATCGACCTTTTACAGAAGTTCAGGTACACCCCCGGCCGGAAACTGGACCTGACCCTGAACCTCCAGTATTCCACCTCCGGGAACATTGACCGCTACGACCGGCTCAACAATTACAGGGAGGACGGGATGCCGGAGTACGCTGACTGGTACTATGGTCCGCAGAACCGGTTCCTTGCTTCCCTGAAGACCGTTCATAAAGACGCCAATCCCTTGTTCACCCACATGACCAACATCCTGGCCTTCCAGCGGATCGACGAGGACAGGATCACCCGGAAGTTCGGAAGGAACAACGAAAGGCACCAGGAAGAAGACGTGTCGGTGTATACGGCGGGAACAGACTTTCTGAAGGTCCTGAAAGACGGGCACCGGCTGAACTACGGAACAGAATTCGCATACAACCGTCTCAAATCAGGTGCCTGCTACCGGGACATTGTCAGCGGTTCGGAATCCCCGGCCATGACCCGGTATCCCGGCGGGAGCAACCATTCCGGCTCCCTGTCCGCTTACCTGACCTATAAATGGATCTACAAACAGAAGCTCATTCTCAACGGGGGCGCAAGGTACCAGTACAGCCTGCTGCAATCGGACTTCGGGGAAACGGATCTTCCCTTTGACCGGATCAGGATCGGCAACGGTGCGCTGACCGGGAACGTGAGCATGGTATACCATCCCCGGGAATCCTGGCAGATCAATCTGATCACGGCCACCGGGTTCCGCAACCCCAATGTGGACGACTACGGAAAAGTGCGGGCCAAGGACGAGCTGGTTACTGTCCCCAATGACCGGCTCGGACCCGAATACACCTACAACCTGGAACTGGGGATCAAAAAAAGCTTCGGCAGGTTCCTGGAGCTTCAGGGAAATGTATACCATACATGGATCCATGATGCCATCGTGCGCACCCACCACCAACTGAACGGATCCGACAGCCTGTTTTACGACGGGGATTACTACAGGATCATCACCAATGCCAATGCCAGCAACGCCTGTATTTCCGGGGCATCGTTCAGACTGCTTTCCCGTCCGGCACGGAACCTGACACTGCGGGGCACCATGAACCTTACCCGGGGCCGCAACCTGACAGACGATGTTCCCCTGGGGCACATACCGCCCTTGTTCGGGATCGCCGGCCTGCGTTATACGCCCGGCCGGTTCAGCGCGGAAGTCTATACCCTTTACCATGGCCTGAAAGAGGCAGACGAACTGAGTCCGTACGGGGAAGACAACGCGGAAGAAGGCGTAGCCGGTGTGGGATTCCCTTCCTGGGCCACACTGAACCTTCGCTCTTCATGGCGGCTCACCCGGAAATTCATCCTGCAGCTCGCCCTGGAGAATCTGCTGGACACCTATTACAAGCCTTTTGCCAGCGGAGTGAGCAGACCGGGGATCAACCTTATCATCACCCTGAGGGCCACACTGTAAATCCGGCCGCATTCGTACTCCAATCCCGGAGGGCCGGCAGGTACGGGTACCCGGTTTCCCCGTAAAATATTATCTTCGCAAAAAGACAGTTCAGGAATCCCCTATGAGCCGGATCGACCCACAAATACATGAAAGCTGGAAGGATCCCCTGATGGACGAGTTCAATTCGTCCTATTTCATGAACCTGAAGAATTTCCTGGTCAGGGAAAAAAAGAAATACACCGTTTATCCTCCCGGCCCCTTCATCTTCAACGCCTACAATCAGACCCCCATGGACCGGGTACGGGTGGTGATCCTGGGTCAGGATCCCTACCACGGCAAAGGGCAGGCACACGGATTGTGCTTCTCCGTGCGCAGCGGCATTCAGCCGCCCCCCTCCCTGGTCAATATTTTCCGGGAGATCCACAATGATCTGGGCATTCCCGTTCCCTCCCACGGAAACCTCGGACACTGGGCACGCCAGGGGGTCCTGCTGCTGAATGCCACCCTCACCGTCCGTGAGGGCCAGGCGGGCTCACACCAGAACATGGGCTGGGAACTGTTTACCGATGCCACCATCCGTTTGCTGTCCGAAAAAAAAGAGGGGCTGGTCTTTCTGCTGTGGGGAAGATATGCACAGGCCAAGATACACCTGATCGACACAACCAGGCACCACATCCTTAAAGCCGCCCATCCCTCCCCTTTTTCAGCGAACAACGGTTTTTTCGGATGCAGGCACTTTTCTAAAACCAATGATATCCTGCGCGGCCAGGGCATTCCCGGGATCGACTGGTCACTCCCGGATCCGGGTCAGTCCAGGTCATAACCGGGCAGTTCCCTTTCCTCCCGTTCCCGCCCCTGGCGGATCCACCGGGGAACGATCCTTTCCAGAAAGATCTCCTTCTCTTCCCTGAGTTTCTCCATATCGAGTCTGATCAACGCCGAGGCCTCTTCCCTGGTATCGATCTCCGGATAGGGAAGTTCTTTGCCGTACCCCGACCCGGTCAGCAGCCGGGCCAGCTTGACCCGTGCTTCCTGTGCCAGGGCGATGCCTTCACCCAGGGTAAACAGACTCTCATCGGATGAATGAAAAGCGGCACCGTGGCTGGCGGCAATATAATCGCACCGCCATTGTGCCTCACGGATCAGCCGGAGCGCAGGATCCAGGTCCTGCCGGCTGTTTCCGAGCTCCCGGGCCCTGGCGGCTTCATAATGGGCCCTGACCAGCTGTTTTTCCAGCCGGTTGCGGACGGCCATCACCCGGTCCTGCCGCTCGTACACATCATTTCTCAGGTCCTCTTCACTTTCCTGGTGGCATACCTGGCAGGTGGTTGAAATGCTGGCGAGCGGACTCCGGACCCAGTGGTCGGTATACTTGATGCCTCCCTCGTTGATATAGGGCATGTGGCAATCGGCGCAGGCCACACCCCTTTTGTAATGGATGCCGGTGGTAAATATTTCATAGTCCGGGTGCTGTGCCTTGAGCATGGGCGCACCGCTCACTCCGTGCTCCCACTCCGAAAACCCGTCACGGTCGTAATACCTGTTCATGTCATCCGCACCCAGACCTTCGTCCCAGGGATGCACCAGGTAATTGCCATCGCCCCGGAAATAATACTCCACATGGCACTGGGCGCACACCAGGGTCCGCAGCTCCTGGTAGGAGACCTCATCAATGTCCTTTCCCATCCTTTCCCATGCTTCCCTGAGGGCGGGGCGGGTGATCCGCAGGTTCATGGTTTCCGGTTCATGGCAGTCGGCACACCCGATGGTATTGATGATTTCCTCCCCCTTGTCGAACCATTTTCCTTCATAGAACGCGGCCGGACCCGTTTCGGCCATCAGCCGGGGCACATCCGGCCCCTTGCAGGTCCAGCAGGTGTTGGGCATGGGGCCTTCACCCTTCTGCATGGGCGCTCCCGTTCTCAGAGACTCCCGGATATCATCCAGTGCATAATAATGCCCCCGGGCCTGCACATAATCTTTGGAGAAGCTGTAACCTGCCCACAGTACAACCCAGCGGGGATCCTCCTCCAGCACATCGATCATGGCACTGCCGCAATATTTGCTCCGGAAACTGGTGTCGTCGGTTTGCATAAAACGCTGGTATTCCCTGGGGAAACTGATCCCCCAGACTTCGCTCCTGGGTTCCCATTCGGCAATGTCCGTTTCCGGTGCATAGGCGAATTCCGCCTCCGCCCTTCTTTCCATGACCGACGAAGCCAGGAGTCCGATCACAAACACAGCCAGCATGGTAAAAAAGAACAGAACCCATCCGAACCATGGGTTTTGACGGATCATTTCCCGAATGCTTATCATGGTGCCTGATTTTTATGGAAAATTTAATCGTTTGTTTTCATTGCTTTCCGCATCCTGCCCGGAACGGGTACCCGGGCCCGGGGGGTGGCGGACAAACTCCGGACGGTGCCGTGGGGTGTTTTCCGGTGACATTCGATGCAGAGCCGTTCTTTGTAATGTTCCCTCACCTCCCCGGCCAATCCGCTTATGTACACCCCGGGGAACATTTCCCCGTGGCAGCGCAGGCAATTCTGCTGCACCACATCCCGTCCGGCCCGGCGGATGGTGATCACCTGGGGTTCGTTCCTCAGGGTAAAAATCGCCGCGTGGCGGAGTCCGTCACCGGCCTTGAAATAATACTTGTTGAAGATGTTGTCGTGGGGCACATGGCAATCATTGCAACGGGCCGTTTCCCGGTGGGCACTGTGGGCCCAGGTGGCATACTGGGGGGCCATGATGTGGCAGTTCACACAGGCGCGGGGCCTGTCAGACAGGTAGGACGGTGCCCGGGATATCCGGATCAGCCAAACCAGCAATCCGGCAAAGACGCCCAGGGAAATGATCACCGCCGGTTTCCATTGGTCCGGGGGCCTGAAAAACCGGATAAGCTTCCCCATAAAAGGCCAAAGGTTTTGTTTTCCTGTAAATTACGACAATTCCCGGTGAATACCAACCGGCTGCTCCGGCCGGATCATCCCTTCAGCATGGCCAGAATGAACCTGCTGGGCCGAATGGCATGCAGTGAATGCCTGGCATTTGCCTTCATCAGAAGAATGTCTCCCGGCAGCAACGAATGTTTATTATCCTCCAGCACAAAATCAATCTGTCCTTCCACAACACTGAGCAACACATCATAAGGCGCCCGGTGTTCACTCAGACCTTGTCCCTTGTCGACTGCGAAAGCGGTAACAGTTCCCGAAAAGGATTCCATCAGGGTTTTGCTGACCACCCCGCCCGGCTCATAGCCGGCCAGTTCTTCCGGAGATATTTTGCCCTGCCCGAAAGATGATTCCTTATCAATCATGTTGTGTTTTTAATATCCGGTAAAAATTCAGCCCAACAGTTCCTTCATGTCTTCATCAACGGTTTCGGGAGCGGTGAGCCCGAACTTTTCCTGCAGGACCTTCCCCACGTTTTCCGAAAGGAAAGCCGGCAGGGTGGGTCCCAGATGAATGTTCCTGATGCCCAGCGAGAGCAGGGCCAGCAGAACGATCACCGCTTTCTGCTCGTACCAGGCGATGTTGTATGCCACCGGCAGTTCATTGATGTCCTCCAGTTTGAATACCTCCTTCAACTGCTGGGCCACCACCACCAGAGAATAGGAATCGTTGCACTGCCCGGCATCCAGGACCCGCGGGATCCCGTTGATGTCGCCCAGGGGCAGCTTGTTGTACCGGTACTTGGCGCAGCCGGCCGTTAAAATGAGCGTATCCCCGGGAAGAGCCCCGGCAAAATCCGTATAATACTGCCGGCTCTTCATCCTGCCGTCACATCCGGCCATCACCACGAACTTCTTGATGTCACCCGAACGGATCCCCCCGACGATCTCATCGGAGAACTTCATGATCTGCCGGTGCGCGAATCCTCCCGTGATGATACCGTCCTCGATCTCCCCGGGGGGATCACATTTCCCGGCATGTTCGATGATCCTGCTGAAATCCTTGGGCTTATTGCCCTTCCTTTCGGGAATATGCACGGCTCCCGGCAGTCCGGCCGATCCGGTGGTATAGATCCGGCCCCCGTAACCGGCACTTTTCAGGGGAGGCACAATGCAATTGGTGGTAAACAGCACGGGGCCGTGAAAGGACTCGAACTCTTTGCGCTGGGCCCACCAGGAATTGCCGTAATTCCCGATGAAATGGCTGTACTTCTTGAATGCCGGATAATAATGGGCCGGCAGCATTTCGCTGTGGGTATAGACGTCCACCCCTTTCCCTCCGGTCTGTTCAAGCAATTCCTCCAGATCCCTCAGGTCGTGGCCGCTCACCAGTATCCCCGGACGGCCACCCACCCCGGTTTTCACCCTGCTCATCTCCGGTGCACCATACCGGTCATTGTGGGCTGCATCCAGCAGTTTCATGGCCCGGATGCCAAACCTGCCCGTTTCCAGCACCAGCCGGGTCAGCTCACCGGTATCCGGGGCATCGCTGATTACCGTGGCCAGGGCCCGCTGCATGAAATCATGAATATCATCATCCCGGCAATCCAGCATCATCGCGTGGTGGGTATAGGCAGCCATCCCTTTCAGTCCGTACACCACCAGCTCCCGCAGGGACCGGATGTCCTCGTCTTCGGTGGTCAGGACACCCACTTCACGGCTTTTGGCCTCAAATTCTTTTTCGGTTTCTCCGCCCCAGGTTGCCTGCGGGGGGATATCGCGATCAACCTTGCCTCCCGCCCGGCGGTATTTTTCTTCCATTTTATTCCGCAGATCCAGGCAAAACCTGATGCGCATGGTGATCGCATCCTCATCGAAATTCGCGTTGGTGATGGTGGAAAACAGCGCATCGCAGATGAAATGGTCGGTTTCCGGATCGGTGACGCCCATCTTCCTGCACTGCGAAGAGTACCATGCCAATCCTTTGACCAGATAGATCAACAGGTCCATCCGCGCCGACAATTCGCTTGTTTTACCGCATACGCCTTTTTTTACACAGCCAGTATTATTCAGGGCTTCCTGGCACTGAAAACAAAACATGTCCATAATCGCTGAATTTTCTTTTCGGTAATTCAATACCGAAATATATAAATATTTGCAGACAGAACAAAAATACCCTGGCTTTGTTCATTCATTTCATTCTTTGGCGGAAGTTTTTATGGGAGTTTTCGTGGAAATTTTTATGGAAGATTCCGGAACGTACCGGTCCAGGGTCTGTTCCCTCAGATAATCGCGGAAATCCCGGCTCATCCTGGAGGTGATGTTGTTAAGGATGCATTTTTCGAAAGCACAGACCGGCCTGTTCAGCGGACATTTGTTTACCTCGATCTCCCCTTCGATGGCTTCAAAAAGATCCAGGAAGGTGATTCTTTCCGGAGGCATGTTCATGACAAATCCTCCCCTGGGCCCCCGAATGGAACGGAAGAAGTTTTTTTTCACCAGCCGCATCATCACTTTGGCCACATGATGGCGCGAGGTGCCGGTAATCCCGGCAATGGCATTCACGTTCACCGGCTCATCCGACCGGGCGACGATGATGGCTCCGTGCAGGGCAATGGAAGCTGCTTCTGACAAAGTGACAACTCTGGCCATTCAGCAAATATAATCAACCCGCCGGCTTTTCCCAATTTTGTTGCAGAGCATCAGGGGGGACCATTACGTTGGCACAGTATTTGATCAGATGAATATACAGTTCATCCATATATACCTGGAAAAAATTTCGGGGCACCGGGCATGACCGCCCGGTTTTTTTTTGGACAAATCCCGGGCAGATCCTGTTCAGAAAGGTTTGAAACCGATAATCTCCCGCACATCGGAAAGGGTTCCGGAGGCGCTTTCCCGGGCCTTTTCAGCGCCCATCTTCACCATCCGGCTCAAATATTCCTCATCGGAAGAGATTTTCAGGATCCGTTCCCGCAAAGGGCCAGTAAATGCAATGATGTCATCGGCAAGCTGTTTTTTCAGCTCTCCGTACCGTATGCTGCAGTTGTTGTATTGATCCAGGAAGTGCTGGCAGGTATCCGTGGCGGAAAGCACCTTCAGCATGTAAAACAGGTTGGCCACCGGCTGGGACATCTTCTGGTTGGGTTTTTTGGGCCCCTCATCGGTTACCGCACGCATCACCTTTTTGCGGATCTCTTTGGGCTCATCCACCAGGAAGATCCCGTTGCCTTCCGATTTCCCCATTTTCCCGCTCCCGTCCAATCCGGGTATCTTGATCAGCTCTTCCCCGAAATTGTAGGGCTCGGGCAAGGGAAAATACTCCACGCCGTAAACGCGGTTGAAACGCCTGGCAAACCGCCGGGCCATCTCCAGGTTCTGTTCCTGGTCCTTCCCCACCGGCACCTTGTTCGACCGGTGTATGATGATGTCGGCAGCCATCAGCACCGGATAGGTCAGGAGTCCGGCATTCACATTTTCCGGCTGAATCCGCACCTTTTCCTTGAAGGTGGTGGTCCTTTCCAGCTCTCCCACGTAGGCATTCATGTTCATCAGAAGATAAAACTCGGCGATCTCCGGCACATCGCTCTGTATATACAGGGTGGCTTTCTCCGGATCGATGCCCGAAGCCAGGTATTCGGCAAACACCTGTTTCACGTTTCCGTGCAGGTCGTCCGGTTTGGGATGGGTGGTCAGCGAATGCCAGTCCGCCACAAAAAAGAAACATTTGTAATCCTTCTGCATCCTGACAAAATTTCGCACGGCCCCGAAATAGTTCCCCAGATGCAGGTTTCCGGTGGACCTGATTCCGCTCAATACGGTTTCCATGACTGGCTGTTTTCTGTATGGCTACAAATCTATAAAATGTTCCCGAAAAATAGTACTTTTGCCAGAGCGAAGAAAAGCAATCAAAAAAAGCTCATGAAGATCGACGATAAAATGATCGGTAAGATCAGCCGCCTGGCATACCTTGGATTCCGCGAAGGGGAAAAGGGAAAGATCAGGGAAGACCTGGAGCAGATCCTCAGTTTCGTGGAAAAACTCCAGGAGCTGGATACGGAGAATGTCGAACCGCTGATCCACGTGAGCGACCGGGTGAACGCCACCCGCGGGGATGAACCGGGGGAAACCCTGGACCGGGAAGAGGCCCTGCGGAACGCACCCATGAAAAGCAAGGAATTTTTTCTGGTCCCCAAAATGATCAGAAAGAAAAGATGAGCACAACCATGTTTTCTACAAGGCAGAACAAGGTGGGCAGACTGGTCCAGAAGGAGCTGGGAACCTATTTCCGCCGGGAGAGCCGGACACTGTTCAGGGGGAAAATGATCACGGTGACCGTGGTCAGGGTAACGGGAGATCTGGGCATTGCCAGGGTCTATCTGAGCATTTTCCCCGTGGGAAAAGACGAGGATGCCCTGCAGATCGTCGAGGAACACCACGGCCGGATACGCAACGAACTGGGCAAAAAGGTGCGGCACCAACTCCGCACCATCCCTGAGCTGCAGTTTTTTATCGACGACAGTCTCGATTATGTCCGGTACATTGAAGAACTGCTCAAAAAGTAACGGGCCGGATGCATTACGATCCCATCAAACAGTTCCTGGGAAGATTCTTCAACAGCCATCCCCTGTTGCGGATCATATTCTACAAGCTGCTGGACCTCCTGCTGCTCAGGTCCTGGCACATCCGCCGGGAGCTCCGCAGGTACCGCAGGGAAAAGGGCCCCCGTGCCCGGGTGCTGGATGCCGGTTCGGGATTCGGACAATATACTTACTACATGGCACGGCTCTCCAAAAACTGGGAGATCACGGGCATTGATGTCAAGCAGGATGAGGTGGAAGGATGCAGGCGGTTCTTTGCCCGGCGGGGCATGACACCGCGGGTCGGCTTCCGGGTGGAAGACCTGACGGCACTGGGCGAAAAGGAAAAATACGACCTGATCCTCTGTGTGGATGTGATGGAACACATCGAAGAGGATGCAAGGGTATTCGAAAACTTCTGCCGTGCCCTGAGAAACGGCGGGGGATTGCTGATCTCCACCCCGTCCGACCGGGGGGGCTCGGATGTGCATGACCAGGGAGGTGAATCTTTCATCGGGGAACACGTACGGGATGGCTACAACATGGAGGAGATCCGGAACAAGCTGCACAGGGCGGGATTCAGGAAAACAGGGGCCAGGTATTCATACGGTCCGGCGGGGAGTGTTTCATGGAAACTCTCCATGAAATACCCCATTTTGATGCTGAATGCTTCAAAGTGGCTGATCGCACTGCTTCCCCTGTATTACCCGGTGGTGTTCCCGCTGTGCATTCTTCTGAATCTGACCGATATCTACGGAAATCAAAAAACGGGGACCGGACTCGTAGTACGGGCCGGGAAATAGGTTTTGAACTTTCCATTCTACATAGCGCACAGGTACCTGGTCTCCAAAAAGTCCGGGAACATGATCAACATCATATCGGGCATCTCGGTGGTGGGTGTGGCCACGGGGACCATGGCCCTGATCGTGATCCTGTCGGTGTATAACGGGTTTGACGGAATCGTACGGTCGCTGTTCAATTCCTTCGATCCGGACCTGCGGATCACCGTCAGCGAAGGCAAGACTTTTGACCCGGGTGATCCCCGATTGCCGGCGGTAAGGAACCACCCCGGGGTGGCCGTGTACTCCGAGGTGGTCGAGGAGAACGTGCTGCTCAGGTACAGGGACCGGCAAACCATCGCCAGGATCAAGGGGGTGGACGAGGATTATGTGCATGTGACCGGGATCGATACCATGATGGCGGACGGGGACTTCATCCTGAGAAAAGAAGGGAGACCCATGACCGTGGTGGGGGAAGGGATCGCTTACCACCTGGGGATCGGACTCACCTTCATCAATCCCGTGAACATCTATGTAATCAAAAAAACACCCGGGATACCTGTCAGTCCGGAACAGGCCGTAAACCGCAAATTCATCTTCCCCTCGGGCATTTTCAGCATCGAGCAGGAGCGGAACATGCAGTATGTTTTCGTGCCCATCGGTTTTGCCAGGGACCTTCTGGGTTACCGCAACGAGATATCGGCCGCGGAGCTGAAAATCTCCCCGTACCATGATCCCGGAAAGGTGCAGCAGGAAATCAGCGCGTTGCTCGGGGACCGCTTCACGGTAAAAAACCGCCTCCAGCAGAACGAAACCGTTTACAAGATCCTGCGATCCGAGAAATGGGCCATCTTTTTCATCCTGAGTTTTATCCTGCTGGTCGCTTCCTTCAACGTGATCGGATCCCTCACCATGCTGATCATCGACAAGCATGATGACATCACCATCCTGCGCAGCATGGGGGCCGGCAGAAAGATGATCCGCCGGATATTCCTGCTGGAAGGATGGATGATTTCCGCCCTGGGGGCCGTGGCCGGCATCATCATTGGATCGGCCATTGCCTGGGGCCAGCAGAAATACGGGATCATCAAGCTCCAGGGATCCGGCTCCTTCATCATCGATGCCTATCCGGTCATATTCAAGATACAGGACATGTTCCTGGTGCTGGCTACCGTGCTGCTGATCGGACTCCTGGCGGCATGGTATCCCATCCGGTTCATTTCCGGAAAATACCTGACCGCCCCTGAAAATCCCTGAAGATATTGTAAGAGAATATCCCCGGATACCAGAAGGATCTGTCCCGGAAAAAACCCGTTTATCCGGCTGGAAAGATATGTGATGGTGATCTAAATCACCGCTCAGAGGTAATTCTTATCACTGAACAGAAGTTGTCAACAAAGTCCGTCTACCCCTAACTTTATAAAATCCAAGAAATTAGGATGGTTTCAGCTTTCCCGGTCCTGAAAACCCGGAAAAAGTTGAAAAAACAGTTGAAAAAAACACAAGCAACTTTTTATCTTGTTGATTTGTCCTATGAACTGGTAACCATTTGTTTAATAATTCCGTAGAGGGGAATAGTCACAATTCAACAGAATGAGGCTTCCGGTGAAATACATCCTGGTCGTTTTCCTCCTGCTGGGCAGTCTGGCCGCCACGGGTGCCGATACGCTGAAAGTGGCCGGTGTGATCATCACCGGCGTGAGCTGCAACGGGGGATCGGACGGGAAAGTTCAGGTCAATATCGTGGGGGGAACTCCTCCATATACTTATCAATTGGGCACACCCATTATTACCTTCGGTCCCACGCCTGACACCACCCATACTTTCACCAATCTACCCAAAGGCACCTACTGGGTATTTGTCACTGACGATTCAACCCAGGCAGCTCTGGTAAACAACAATACAGTCAGCGAACCCGATCCCATCTCCATCACCTATGAGGATGCCGATCCCATTACCTGCCATGATTATGATGACGGGATCATCACCGTCATGGCCTCCGGCGAATCGGGCTCCTACAATTTCACTCTCGATCCGGGCGCCATAGAAACCAATTCCACCGGGGTCTTTGAGAACCTGTCCGAAGGCACCTACACGGTGGAGGTCACCGATGCCACGGGCTGTTCCACCAGCGCCACCAGCAATCCCCTGGACATTGTCAACCCCCCGGCCATCGATGCCACCGTGGACGGGGTCCTTTCCAGTCTGACCGTTGACTGCAACGGGGACAGCGACGGAAGCATATACATCGACGTATCCGGCGGGGCCGGAGGGTACAGCTACAACTGGACCACGGGGGACGGGAGCGGACTCACACCTTCGGATGAGGACCAGAGCGGACTCACCGCGGGGACCTATAACGTGAACATCACCGATGCCAATACCTGTTCGGTGGATTTCAACGGGATCGCCACCATCACCGAGCCCGGTCCCATAGACGCCACGGTGGAGGGCTCCGGCACCAGGCTTGTGCTGGACTGCAACGGGGACAGCGACGGAAGCATCAACATTTCCGTGACCGGGGGCAACGGGGGATATACTTTCAACTGGAGTACAAGTGACGGAAGCGGACTCACACCGGCGGATGAGGACCAGAGCGGACTCACCGAGGGGACCTATTCGGTAAGCATCACCGATTCCAAAGGATGCAGCCGGTCTTTCCCCGGGATCGCCACCGTTACCGAGCCGGATCCACTGGATGTTTCCCTGGACGGGGATTCCAAACTGGCAACGGACTGCCACGGGGACGATGACGGCACCATCCTGATCGATGTCAGCGGGGGCAACGGGGGGTATACCTTTAACTGGACCACGAGTGACGGGAGCGGACTCACACCGGCGGATGAGGACCAGAGCGGACTCTCGCCGGGGACCTACAGCGTGACCGTGTTTGATGCCAGGGGCTGCACCCGGGCATTCAGCGACCTGGCTACCATAACCGAGCCGGAGGATATTTCCGTGTCGGTGAACACCACCTCCAAACTCACCCTGGATTGCCACGGGGACAATGACGGAAGCATCATCCTGGATGTGTCCGGGGGCAACGGGGGATACAGTTATGACTGGACCACCCCTGACGGATCAGGGATCGAGGCGGGCCAGGAAGACCAGTTGTCCCTTACCGAAGGAACCTACAATGTGGAAGTGACCGATTCCAAAGGCTGCAACAAAACTGTGAGTCCGGTCGCCACCATCACCCAGCCCGCTGACATCTCGGTAACCGTGGAAGGAAGTTCCAGGCTGGAGCTCGATTGTTACGGGGATGACGACGGAAGGTTCAACATCGCCGTATCCGGTGGCACCGCACCATACAGCTTTCTGTGGAGCGGACCCGGCGGGTACAGCAACACCAGCGAGGACATCGCTTCCCTGGAGACGGGCATCTATGACCTGCGGGTCACCGACGACAACGGCTGCAAGAAAACCTATATCCCCCTGGACACCATCACCCAGCCCCCGCAGCTCGACATTTCCCTCAGCAAGACCGACATCAGCTGCAACGGCTCCTCTGACGGGACCATCACCGCCGGCGCCACCGGGGGCACCCCGCCCTGCGAATATTCCAAGGACCTGATCAGCTGGGACCCTTCCGGCAGCTTTTCCGGACTGTCCCCGGGCAAGTACAACATCTACGCCCGGGACGCCAACCTCTGCGAGATCTACGACACCATCACCCTCACCCAGCCCGAAGCCATCAGCATCAGCAGCATACTCAAGGAAAACGCGGGGAACACCTGCTACGGGGACAGCGCCGGCACCATCACCATCACCGCCGGGGGAGGCACCAAACCGCTCGAATATTCCATCGACAGCGGTGCCACCTACCAGGACAGTGCGTTCTTTGACGGACTCCCAGCGGGGAATTACTATATTTTTGTCCGCGATGCCAACGGATGCATCAAGGAGGACGGCTCCACCATCAAGATCACCCAGCCGCCCCGGATCATCATCGACTCCTACCTGCAACTGAACGTAACCACCTGCTACGGGGATGCCGGCGGACAAATATCCATAACCGGCAGCGGAGGGACGGGATCACTGAGCTATTCCCTGGACGGGGGAAGCAAAAACACCACCGGCATATTCAACAACATTCCGGGGGGCGGCCATGTGATCACCATCGAGGATGAGAACAACTGCACCCGGGACACCAGCGTGAACATCAGTCAGCCCCCGCCGCTAACTTTTACCTCAGTGAACGCTTCCGATGTCAACACCTGCTACGGGGACCTTACCGGAAGCATCGAGGTGACCGCTTCGGGAGGGACCGGCAGCATCGAATATTCACTGGACGGAGGAGCTTTCCAACCCACGGGAAGCTTCGGCTCACTGGCTGCAGGCGATTACCTGGTCACCGCCGAAGACGACAACGGTTGCTCGCTGGATACTGCCCTTTCCCTGGATCAGCCCGACACCATATACGCCGCTTCCCTCACCGTGAATCCGGTCAACTGCTACGGGGACACCGACGGAAGCATTATGGCCACGGGCAGCGGAGGGACGCCTCCCTACACCTATACCCTGGATCCCGGCAGTGTGTCCAACGCAACCGGCAGCTTCACCAATCTGCCCCCGGGCTCATCCTACTCGCTGACCATCGAAGATGCCAATGGTTGTCCGCCCTGTGTAACCGGCAATCTCAGCATCGACGAACCCCCGCCCGTTTCACTTGATTCGGTGACCGCCGTGCCCGTTGCCTGCCATGATTCGGCCGACGGTGCACTGATGATCCACGGCAGCGGTGGCACTGCCCCTTATTCGTACAGCATCGATGACGGTGCCAGCTGGTCCGCTTCCCCGGCCTTCGACAGTCTGCCCCCCGGCACTTACCACACCATGCTGACAGATTCCAGCGGATGCAGCATCCACGGCGACACCATCACCCTGGACAATCCGCTCCCCATCTCCCCCGGGACCCCGGCGGTATCGGACATCACCACCTGTTTCGGGGACAGTACCGGTTCCGTTGCCGTCTCCGCCACCGGCGGCACCGGGTCCGTCGAATACTCGCTCAACGGCGGATCATGGAATCCTTCGGGTGTTTTTACCGGACTCCCGGCCGGGGATTATGACATTGTGGCTTCCGATTCCATGTCCTGCACATACCGGTATTCAACAGTCACCATCAGTCAGCCCGAGCCCATCACCGCCACCTTCGACACTGTCCACTCACTGAACGGAGAGCCCGGGGAGATACACGTATCAGCTTCCGGAGGCACCGGCGCACTTGAATATTCCATCACCGGAAGTTCTGGTCCCTTTACTCCGGATACGGCGTATACCGGACTCATCCCTGCCGGGTACGACATCGCCATCCGGGATGCCAACGGCTGCCTGTTCGAAACCATGGTGGAGGTCAAGGCGATACCACCGCTGGAGGTCGCGGTCAGCTACACCGGGCCCGACTGCCACGGGCAATCCACAGGCAGCATCGAGCTGATCCACATCAACGGGAACGGGGTGGTACGGTATTCCATCGACGACAGCAGCACCTACCAGACCGGCGGGACATTTACCGGACTCCCGGCCGGAAAATACATCATCTTCGTGATGGATGAAGATTACCGGAACTACAAGGACACCGTGATCCTGACCCAGCCCCCGCGCATAAGGACCAGCATTGACCTGACGGCTGCCTCCTGCAACAAGATGAGCCATGACGGGGAAATCGACCTGGAGGTCACCGGAGGCATCCCCCCATACAGCTATCTGTGGTCCAACGATTCCACCAGCCAGGACCTGTACGAACTGGAATCCGGGATCTATACCGTGGCCATAACCGATTCCATCGGCTGCGAGGTAAACCGCACGGTAGTCATCCCGGCACTGGCCAGCGTCAATGCCTGGGCCGGACCCGACACCGCCATTTGTCCGGGCAACAAAGTGATCCTGGACGGATCCGGAGGAAGCACGTTCATCTGGCAGCCGGCGACCGGACTCAGCAACGCGGGCATTCCCAACCCGGTGGTTTCCATTGACACCACCACCACCTATGTGCTGGCCGTGGCAGAGCCCTCGGGCTGCTTTGATATGGACACGGTGACCATAACCGTCCATCCCCTGTACATGCTGTACACGGCCCCCGACACCACGGTGGCCGAAGGAAGCCGGATCACCCTGCGCACCGGCGGGGACACTTTTACCAGCTACCGGTGGCTGCCGGAAAACGGACTCGACGATCCATCCTCGGCCAATCCGGAACTGACCGCCACCGGAGATGCGGTGTACCATGTATACGCCACCACCCCCGAGGGTTGCGTGGCCCGGGACTCCATTGCGGTGACCATTGCCGAAAAGGTGGTGGTATACTCGGGATTCACCCCCAACGGGGACGGGGTCAATGATTACTGGGATATCGATTATGCCATGTATTATCCCGGCATGGTGGTGGAAGTATACAACCGCTGGGGAGAGCGGGTGTTCAGCTCGAAGGGCTATTCCGACGGCAAAAGATGGGACGGGACGTACAAGAACAAAGCGCTCCCCACCGGAACCTATTATTATGTCATTGACCTGGGCACCGGTTTCAGGAAACTGACCGGCCCGGTCACCATTGTCAGATGATGAAACGCCTGGCCCTCATATTTTCCTTTCTGATTGGCTGCCTTCCGCTGCTGAAAGGCCAGCAGGCACCCCATTACACCCAGTACATGTTCAATGAGTTTGTGATCAATCCCGCCATCACGGGCATTCACGATTATTACCAGATCCGTTCCAACCACCGTTTTCAGTGGATCGGTGTGTCCGATGCCCCCATCACCAACACACTGAGTTTCTACGGTCCGCACAAAAGCATGCCCATGGGTTTCGGCGGATACATGTACAGCGATGTGACCGGACCCACCAGCCGTTCGGGGATCAACGGATCCTATGCCTACAACCTGGCCGTCAATGACGACATCAGGATATCCATGGGGCTGTCCCTGGGCATCATGCAATTCAAGATCGACGGAACCCAGATCCAGGTCAAGGACAATTCGGACGTGGCCCTTCAGGATGCCATATACTCGGCATACGTTCCCGACGGGTCCGTCGGGGTCTATGTGTATGACGATGAGTTCTATGCCGGATTTTCCACCGCCCAGCTTTTCAACAACAAGCTTAAGCTCTATGAGCAGAAAAGCGGACTGAACAAGCTGAAAAGCCATTTCTATCTCACCGGCGGATACAAATACCGGCTGAACAGCGATTTTTTGATCGAACCTTCCCTGATCATGAAAGGTTCGGCCCCCGTTACCATACAGTTCGACATCAATACACGGGTGGTCTGGCGGGATATGGCCTGGGGCGGACTCTCATTCAGGAGCAAGGACGCCCTGTCCATCCTGCTGGGATACATCCACGAAGAAAATATATATTTCGGGTATTCCTATGATTTCACCATCACCGACCTGAGGAAATACAACTCAGGCACCCATGAGATCATGATCGGATACAAGTTCCAGGAACTCCGGTAAGCGGAATATTTTTTATCTTCGCAGGTACACAAATCCGTTCTTCAATGAAGGCATTCCGCCATCTGCTCTTGCTGACCGTTTTCCTGTTCCTGCCCCTGCTTTCCTGCGGGGGAGGCGGCAAGAAAGAAAAGATCCTCAAAGAGCATGAAATGGTGGAGGTGATGACCGACCTGTATATGATGTACGGGATCCAGTACACCGACACCTTCCGCGAAATGTGGCAGATAGCCGATACGGTGGATATTCACACGGGCGTGTTCCAAAAGCACGGGATCACCCGGGCCCGGTATGATTCTTCCATGGCCCATTATGCAAAGAATCCCGAAGAACTGACCAGTATCATCGAGGAAGTGATCATGAACCTGGACATGCTCAGGGACAGTCTGGATACCATCCGTTCCGTTCGCTGAACAGAGTCCGTTGCAGGGGCTATAATAATATTATGTATTTTTGCCGGAGCATCATGGCGACATTTCTGTTCGATGATATTGTGTTCGGACCGGTGAAGAGCCGGCGGCTGGGGGCCTCACTGGGGATCAACCTGCTGCCGGTGGACCGCAAGGTATGCACTTTCAACTGCATTTACTGCGAATGCGGCTGGACCGGAAAGAAGGCCCTCTCCGGGGCAATTTTCCCCTCCCGCCGGGAAACCATGGACCGTCTGGAAAACGTGCTGGCCGGCATGAAGCGTTCGGGGTCCCTGCCCGATGCCATTACCTTCGCCGGCAACGGGGAACCAACACTGCACCCGGAATTCCCGGAAATCATTGACGGCACCATCTCACTCAGGGACCGGTACTGCCCCCGGGCAACCGTGGCCATTCTGTCCAATTCCACCATGATCCACAAACCGGATATCGCCCGGGCGCTGAACAAGGTTGACATGAACATCCTGAAGCTGGACACCGTGTCCCAGGAAACCTTCCTCACCCTCAACCAGCCACAGATCGAGGGGTTGCATATTGACCACATCATCCGCAACCTGAAAGCTTTCCGGGGACGCATGATCATCCAGTCCATGTTCGTCAGCGGGACCTGGAAGGGAAAATCCGTGGACAACACCCATGACCGGGAAGTGAATCCCCTGATCAGGACCATCAGGGATATCGGTCCGGAAGAAGTGATGGTCTACACCATCGAGCGGGAGCCGGCAGGCAAGACCCTGGCCAAGGCCCCGCCCGGAAAACTTAAGAAGATCGCCGGCAAAATCGAAGCGGCGGGCATTCCCGCGCGTATATCTTACTGATTCAAAAAGAAATGCAGGAAGAAAGTCATAAACGAATCCTGGTTTGCCCGCTGCCCTGGGGGCTGGGCCATGCCGGCCGCATGATCGCGGTGATCGAACGTCTCCGCCACCGGCACACGGTGATCATCGCTTCCGACGGCCCGGCCATAAATCTCCTCCGGCGCGAATTTCCCGGACTGACCTTCATTAGGTTCCCCTTTCCTACCATCCGTTACGGCAGGGAAGGGATCGGGACACTCCGCTGGGGTCTGCTGAGTCTTTACTTTTTGATAAGCAAGACCAGGGACCTGGAAAAAATAAAACGGCTGGTCAAACTGCACAAAATTGACATCGTCCTTTCGGACAACCGTTACGGAGCCCGTGCCAGGGGAACCAGAAACATTCTGGTCAGCCATCAGCTGGCCCCGAAGCTTCCCCGGGGTCTCGGGTTTGCCAGACCCCTGGTGCACGGGGTCATCCGGAACCTGGCCGGAAAATTCGATCAGTGCTGGGTGCCCGATTATCCGGATAACCCCAATCTCTCCGGGAAGCTCTCCCACCTTGCCCGTCCGCCCAAAAACATCCGCTTTGCCGGCCCCCTGAGCCGTCTTGACAGAAAAACCGGTGAGGATGCGGCCAGCATTTCCGTCGATGATACGGACAGCTCTTCCGGCAGGGAACCGGAAAAGGCAACAACCTCTCCCGTAATCCTGACCCTCCTTTCCGGACCCGAGCCCCAGCGCAGCATTTTCGAGGAAATACTCGCCGCCCAGCTGATCAAAACGGACGTTCCCGCGCTGATCGTACAGGCGCTTCCCTGCAAAGGCAGACACGTCAAAAAGGGGAAACTCACCATGGTGCCCCACCTCCCCGACAAACCGATGACGGATGCCATACGCTCGGCCCGTTATGTGATCGCCCGGGCCGGCTATTCCACCATCCTGGACCTGGCCTTTCTGAACAAAACGGCACTGCTGGTCCCCACCCCCGGCCAGCCCGAACAGGAATACCTGGCCCGGCACCTGGAAAAACAGGGATCATTCATCCGCATGACCCAAAAGGAATTCGATCTGGAAAAAGGCATTCAAATGCTGAAAGAATTCAGGGGCGCCCCTGCATTTCCCAAAGAAGACCTGCTCACCCCCCTGATCCGGTCCCTGCATGACAATATCAGCAGCTAATCATGATGTTTTAATCCTAAATCATTTGATAGATTGAGAATAAGTGTCAAAATCTGACAGTTGTTTCATCAAATATTAAAATAAAATATGTACAATAATGATATATGAATCAGTGAAATAATGTAGAGAAAAAGGGATTTTTTACATTAAGAATTATTCAAATTAGATGATATTTCTTTCCAAATGCCAGAAAAGAAGCTTCTCAATATTCTGATCTTGATTTGTTTTTCCTGCATCCTGAACAGGAATATTCAAAAATATCAAAAACATTAATTGACGCAGAGCTGATAAAAATAAATAAAGAACTGGGATTTCCTGCATTTACGGGAGATGGGAGGTATTTAGAAATTCTAGGTATTAATGAAATGATAAGGCATCTGGGAAGTCCCCTTGATGATTATCGAAATTACTTTACAGCACGTTTATGCTTATTGCTTGAAAGTACCGTATTGTACAATGATAACTACTATTTAACAGCAATAGAGAAAATCATAAAAACTTATTATCGGGATTTTCATAGACACGTTGAAAATTTTAAACCATATTTTTCTATTGTAACAAAATCCCTTTGGATTTTTCAAGCATATAATTTTCAATGCATTGA
>CAZNPH010000009.1:0-130557 GCA_964574985.1 uncultured Bacteroidaceae bacterium | reverse complement strand
TAGAAGCGAATATTTAAAAATCATTTCAGGGAGTACCCTGGTAAATAGTTACAATTTCGATAAAAATTGGATTGGGAACTTCCATAGACAAAGTTGATTGCGTTTTTGGTACAAAACCCACTGTCCATAAGAATGCACTTCTTTCATTTACAACAAATGCATTTCCTCTCATGATGGGATATGCTCCTTCAGACCTATAAAGCTTCAAAGGTTTTGTTTTAGTAATGGTAACACCAACAAGATTTGTATCCTTTGGCGTTACCTCTTTAAAAGCATCCCATTCTTGATGATTGAAACGAGTTTTGGCATGAATAAATATTTCCTTTGGATGAGATCCATTTTGTTCCTTGTATGATTCTAAAGCTTGGGTTAATAAAGCTTTGGCTTCTTTTGGTTTCAAATGATATTCTCCCTTTTCAGGATTGTACCAAGGACCCACTTCTCCCTTAAAAACTGTTCCGTCACCATTATCCAAAAACATTTGAGCAGCACAGCAAGCGTTTTTAGGGTTTTTGCTTTTCTCTATCTTCTTGTAAACCAAGCCAAGATAACATACCCCTGGCCTTATGTCACCAAGCTTCCAAGGTTTTCCGCCAGCCTTATAATATGCTGCTGTGGATATAGTCCACGCCAAATGACCTTCAATTTTTTCAAAATTACGGATAGGGGCACCAAAGGTGTTTTTAAATTCCCTCCATGCCAGGGTACTTTCCCTGAGAATTTGAGTTGGAATAGTATGTTGTAGTAATCGAGCTTTTAATTGATCGTGAAACTGTGCATCATAATTATATGTTTTAGCTTCTTTCTCAACTTCTCGTAATTCTTGATTATAGTCTTCGAATAGTGTTGGGGTATATTGAAAATTTTTAGCCTTCGATTTTGAGATTAAAGATTTCGTTTGCACTAATTCTTTCGGTAGAGTGGAGTTAGGGCGACAATATTTGTAAATCTCATCAGGGACAATAACAAACCATAAATCAACCCGCTCCTCATCATTCTTATTGGCTGCAATTATTTTGTCGATAAACAAGGTGACTAAATCGTAAGTACGTTTATGGGTGCTTGCATTGTATAAGTATTTTCCAATTTCCTCATCTTTTACCTCTTTGAATACAATGTTTTGTGATTCCCATTTACACCCAAACACAGCTTCAAATCCCGGGAACATAGGCCGGGTAATATTATTCTGATTATAAATCGGTTTTTGAATCTGGTTGAGGTACTCTTTGAAAATGCGTAAGCCATTTTGCGTTGCAATCACTCCGCTTTTAATTCCATAGATTTGGTTTAAAGGGCCGAAAAGAGCAAGTCCATCTCGTGCATCTGTACATTTCTGGCCATGTGCAAAAAGTATATTAGGCTCATCTATGTAAATTAATTCTTTCATTCAGCGTCTTCAATTTCATCTAATTCTTCAACTGTATCCTCATAGTTGTTGATATCTGCCAATTCCGATTCTTCTTCCAGATTATTTTCTGAAGGGTTAACATAACTTGCCATACCAATAAATTTTAGTGGTTCATTAGCTACAATTATTTTTTCTTCGCTCCCCATTTCTAAAAAGAAAGAATTCTTATCATCAGAAATATATCTTATGAAACCCAAAAGTTTTTCCCGCCATTTGTCATTCCACCAATTTTTACCCTGCCTTCTACGAGACGAGTGTTGAATACTTTTAGACTCAATTAAATTGGCACCATCCTGTGTAAAGAAAATGTGAGATGACATCATCAAAACGTGGACAGGATATAATTTTCCTGCACCTGAAACACCAAAGTGCCAATTTTTCTCTTTCTGCTTACCTACCAACTGAACTTTCTCAAACTTATCCTTTTCAAGTTTCCCTTTTTCAATCCAGTAAGCTGTTTTATTAGCCATTTCATATTCACGAACTTCTTTTCGTTTCATCTGTAATTCAAATCCCTTATTGATAAGCTGTACAATAAGCCTCTGACATTCATAATTTCTGATAAAATCTGAATCATACTCTCCCGATAGGATGTCAGCTGTTGGTATGCAGATGGTTTCATTACTATCGTAAGTCTCCGTTTTAGGAAGTTGATGCATAAAATCATATTCCCATGCAAACGTACACAGGTATTGTTTGAAGCGTATGGCAGGAAAGGTGAGGGTTCTTACATCAAAGTTTTTAGGTAGCCTCCATTCGTATTTATGAAATCTTAGTTCCCGGGGAAATAAGGTAATTGGAAACCAGTTCGAATCATAAGTTTCTTCCTTTTCTATTACACCTTTATCATGAAGAAAAATTTGCTGATATAATAGGTTGCTTTTGGATGGGTCGGGTGGATTTTTGGGTACATTGTGCTTTTCAAATGCATCCAATAAGTCTTGCAATCCCTTTGCCCATGACTTTTTAAAATCAATAGCGTTTAAGCGAACAATTTCAATATTGATATCATCATAAGAAAGCGTTTCGTCAATAGATAACGGAATAATGAAAGAATCATCTTTTAATTGCTTCTTAACTTTGGTGGCAACAGCCAATTCTTTTAGTACACCTTCTCGTTGATTTCCGAGAGTTGACGATACGATTAAAAATTTGCATGTGTTTTCCCTGATCTCTTTTTCAATATTGCTCCAAAAATCAACTCCTTTGTCCAGAAAAAGAATATCACACCAAACATCATAACCCAGGCCAATAAGCTTAAGGGACAACCATTTTGTGAAGTCATCATCATCCGGTGTGGCATGGCTTATGAATATTTTATTTCGCATTTTTCTTTTTCGCTTTTTCAATTACTTTCCCCCAACCATCAGGAACGATACCTTCATTCCTCATCCAATCAAGTGCTTTTTCAAGTCGTTCCCGTTCATATTTTGCTTTCTGCTTGTCCCATTTGTAAAAATCTTCGATCAGCAATTCATCTGAAATGTCTTGTTGTTGGATAATCCTGTTGTTCCAAACCGCATAAAGAGTTGCAACAATTTTACTGTGCTTGCTGTCCTTTTTTCGGAATAGCTCAATGATTTCAGAAATGGCATGTTGTTGATTTAAAAAATAGCCATCATAAAGGTGCTTGTACTTTTCTACATTTATGTCAGGGTAATAGGTGTAGCGTTTGTATCCATTGGTGTTTACCTGTTCAACCCTGAACCACTTTTGTTTCTTAAAATAGGTGTCTACCGAATTGATCAATCGACCGTCAAAAGGACCGGCTGCAAATTTCTGGTAATTTGTCATCAGCTTCATATGCCCAGCTTCACCACAGAGGTAGAGGAGCTTCATAAATTTGACGTGTCCGAATGTAGGTTCACTGTGGAGTTGGTTCGCAATTTCAGCGGCTAAAACCATTTTGCGCACATACGCGTCTGATTTTTCAGAGCGCTTCTTCTGATTTGGTCGGGGATTGGCAATAGGCACATCCTGATGGCTATTTTCAGGCTCAGCCGCCATCATCAACGTCTCTTTATCTGTTTCCACCAACTCCCCCTTAAACGCCTTATCCAACAAAGCCGGGAACAGTTTATCCAAATTTTGAAGGGTCTCTTTATGGTGCTCTTTCAATTGCCTGAGCTGTCTTTGGAGTGCTTCAAATTCCTGTTGTTTCTCAATGGAAGGTACCGGAACATCAATATTTTCGAGTTTTTTCAGTCCTAATGTTTTGTTTCGCCCTGCTCCTCCGGGAGATGAACGGTTTATATCTTCCATACCTTTTGGAGAAAGAAAATGATAACACAGAAAATGAGGCTGAACCTGCTCCAAGTCTAGCACACACGAAATGAAGCGGTGAGACCCAACCCTGTCGTTATCTTTTTCTTTTGCCACTGCAATAGCACCTTCCCATGCAAATACATTGCTGAACATCAAATCACCTGCTTTAATTTGATAAAGCTTTTTAGTTCCAACTTCAATCCTGGTTAAAGCGGGCTTGTGAAATGTCCCTTTTCCAAAACTTCTGATACCAAGTTCAGGATATTCTCCGTCTGGTTTTATTTCAACTGGCCTCCTAGTAATGGGAGCAATATCCTGCATTTTGTTCCAGGGAACATCTTTTATAATCTTCAAATACTCACTATAAAGAAGGTTGTCAATATCCTGTTCTTGCTTTGATCTTAGCTTTCTGATCTTCTCCGAATGCTCCCGGACTTTTTCCAGTTTGACGACAATTTGCTGCTGTTCTTCAAGAGGAGGGAGAGATATTTTGAGGGATAAAAATTTTTCTTGGTCAAGATATTTTCTGTTGGTTGAACCTGAGCTCGCTAAGCGGCTGAATTCTGTAAAAATTTGTCCTATACAGAGGAAGTTGAGATAATCTTTTGAAAGGATTTTTGTGTTGTAGTTAAAAGTCCAGAAATTTCCAGTTATTATCCCTTCATCACATTCCTCCGGAACTATTCCAAAAGCTCCATTTAAAGCGTCAATTTTGGATAATAGAAACTGATCCTTCTTGACTCTAAACTGACGCTTGGTTCCTATTGTCATTCCCTGGGCTCTATCTCTTAAACTAATTCCTTGCCCTCTGGTCTTTATCGTAATCCTCTTATAAGTCTCAATATCACTTATATGAAAGCTATCAAATTGACGTTCGAAAACTTCTCCTATTTTATATGTCTCCCAACTATGCTTCATTTGCTGCCAAAGTATCTTTGTCAATTGTTGATTGAATAACTTTCATCAGTTGCATGATCTGTTTTTCCTTGTCCATTATGGATTGCACCAGTTCTTCTGGCTCATGATATTCCAGTTCGTCTTTCCGGTTCGGGTTTTTCAGGTCAAGATTTACCGTCACATTTCCTTTGTCATCCTCTCCAATTATATCATCCGCTTTTACCAGCCATGCGTTTTCCGTCTCTTCCCGCCTGTTCCACCAATTTTTAACAGGTTCAAATTCTTCCCCTTGTATGGGCCGGGTTTTACTGTACCTCCTGCGGTCTTCAGGTACCGAAATTTCATAAAACCAAATTTCTTTAGTCGGACCTCCGTGATCGAAAAAAAGTAGGTTGGAAGGAATGTCAGTATAAGGGGCAAAAACTCCATCACCCAAACGAACAATGGTGTGCAGGTTAAAATCTTCCAGCAGTTGTTTTTTAATGCGTGCAGCTACGCCATCCGCAAAGAGAGTTCCGTTTGGCACAACTACTGCTGCCCGGCCACCTTTTTGCCCTGCCTTCTTTCGTCTCAGTTTTCGCATGATCAACTGGAGAAACAGGAAGGCCGTTTCAGCGGTGCGTTTATTCGCAGGAAAATTGTTCAGGATGCCTTTTTCTTCTTCCCCTCCAAATGGTGGATTGGTGATGATTATATCTGCTCTTTCACTATCTCCAATGTCTTTAATCGGAACCCGTAGCGAGTTCAGCGGATCAATTTCAGGATATTCCATGCCGTGCAACAGCAAATTCATCTGGCAAAGCATATAAGGAAGTGATTTAGCTTCACCGCCCTGAATAGTTTTAGTCTGTAAAACTTCCCATTGTTCAACTGTCCGGGCTTGTTTTTTCAAGTGTTCAAAAGCAGCCACTAAAAATCCTCCTGTTCCTGCAGCCGGATCCAAAACACTTTCACCCAATTTCGGGTCAATCATTTCGGTCATAAAATGAACCACCGGACGGGGCGTATAGAATTCTCCCGCATCACCGGAAGCATCCCGCATTTCTTTTAATATGGTTTCGTATAAATGGGAAAGCGTATTGACTTCTTCGTTAGAGGTAAAATGAATACCGTCAATTTTATTGATCACATCCCGCAGCAAATAACCATTGTTCATACGGTTGTTGATACCTTTAAATACTGTGGCGATCACATCTGCCCGGCTGATGCCGTTTTCACTTTGCAAGCTACGGAGGTAATAGAATAAACCGGGTCCTTGTGAGCCATCCGGTAAAACGGCTGTTTCGTTGTTGATGAAAGCCAGCAAGTCGTCTCCGGTTAGGCCCTGATTTTTGGCCCAATCCCGCCAACGATAAGGGGAGTTGATAACCGCTTTATACTTCTTTCCTTTTAATGCAGCTTCTGTTTCATGCATCTGTTCATTATCGTCCAGAAATTTGAGGAACATAATCCATGTAAGCATAGGAAGCCTGTCTGCATCTCCATTCAGTCCTTTATCCTTACGCATGATCTGTCGGCATGATTTTATGATGCCCGACAATCGTTGTGAGGTGGTTTGTGGTTTCTGTTCTTTTTTCTTTCGTTTTGCCATTATTAATTATGCTGCTTTATAAAGGTATTGCTGAATATCTTCAATTGCTTTTTTCAATTTGTCAATCCCACCAAACTCATTTACTATTTCCACCACATTGCCCTTTCCTGCAATAGGGGAAACCTGGATAATATCCGGCCTTAGTTGATTGGGGCCAAATTTGATATACTTGTCCAAAATCATGTTCAGGACTTCCTGTGCTGTTTCGGAGTATTCACTAAAAAGATCAGGCTTATTCTTTTTAAGCAAATCCGCTCTTTGCTTTCTGGTTAGTGGTTTCAGGTCATAGGCAACAAAACAAAGCAAGTCGAATGGATCGGCCTCTTTCATTTTAGTGATCTCCATCAGGTGATTCATATCTATGCCGTGATCTTCCAATTGCTCAAAAACAGATTTTCGTTGCTCCAAATCTTCCCAGGTTGATTTCAAGGCTTCAACAGATGGATAAAGTGTTGTGATTTGTTCGCGGGCATATTGGGTAAATTGAACTGTTCGCATTTTCCCTTGTCCGTCCAGTACCTGCACCGATTCCGCAACAATGGAAACCTCTCCTTCTTCAATGTAATACTTTCTCGGTCTGTCCTCTGATTGGCCATTGGGTTCACTGCCTTCTTCACCGTCTTCCCATTCTGTCAGGATGTCCGGGTCAGGCAATTCTTCTTCATGAGAACCTTCAACCACATCCCCATTTTCATCTATTTCCTCATTGGTAATCAGTGGGGGTTCACCGTCAAAATCAGGATCAGCAAAATTCCGTGTTGCACTTCCCGTATAATCAAGAATGGTAAAGAACAACTTCCCCTTGTCTTCTCTCACACGGGTTCCTCTGCCAACAATCTGTTTGAATTCCGTCATAGAATTAACCATGCGGAAAAGAACAATATTCCGGCAGGTGGGAATGTCAACACCGGTACTGAGTAGTTTTGAAGTCGTAACGATTACCGGGATATCTTCGTCAATGTCCATGAATTGGCTTAGGAATCCCTTCCCAATATCGCCTTCTTCCGATACTATTCTTACTACATAATCAGGATAGTCTTTTACCAAATCCGGATTCAGGTTATTTAGCTCCCTTCGCATCTGATCCGCATGTTCCTGATCTACACAAAAAATAATAGTCTTGTCAAGGCGGCCGTTTTTCTTCATAAAATCAGCCAAATGTTTTGCAACTGCTTTTGTCCGGGGAAGAAGTGATAATGATCTTTCAAAATCAGAAGTGCCATAAATACCATCAGGAATTTCTTCTCCTCTGGCATCCGTTTGTCCTGCTTGTGGTCGCCAGCCTGTGGCATCTGCTTCCGTTACAATACGGTGTACGATATAAGGAGCGAGAAAACCGTCTTCAATCCCTTGCTTTAAACTATAGGTATAAAGCGGGTTTCCGAAATAGGCGTATGTATCTTTGTTGTCTTCCCGTAACGGAGTCGCAGTCAATCCGAGTTGAACAGATTGGTTGAAGTATTCTAAAATGGTACGCCAGTTACTTTCTTCTGAAGCGCTTCCCCGGTGGCACTCATCAATCACAATCAGATCAAAGAAGTCTCTTGGAAACTGCCTGAAAGCACCTATCCGATAACTATCCTCAGCTAAAGATTGATAAGTTGAAAAATAAATTTCACGGCTGGTTACGATCCCTTCTTCTGGTACTAAACAACGGGCATCACCAAAAACAGCAAAATCTTTGGTATGTGGATCATTTACCAAAACACTCCTGTCAGCAAGGAATAATATTTTTGGCCGCCTGTGTTCATTTTTGATATTCCAGCGGTTATTCCAAAGCTTGTGAATAATCTGAAAAGCTACCGTTGTTTTTCCTGTTCCTGTGGCAAGTGTCAGAAGAATTCTTGATTTACCTTCCAGAATTGACTGCACAGCCCTGTTGATAGCAATAGATTGATAGTAGCGAACTTCTTTGCCGGGAATATTATGAAACGGCTTGAGCAGAATTTCTTCTACTTCTGATTTTATCTGGACTTGCCTGTTTTGGCGTTCCCACAGTTCTTTGGGTGATGGGAACTTTCTAATCTTTTGTTCTTTTCCTGTTAGATAGTCAAATTCGATTATTTCAGTCCCGTTTGTAGAGTAAGCGAAATTTAACCCAAGAATTTCAGCATATTCTTTGGCTTGTTGCAAACCATCACCAGCAGTTTTGTAGCTTTTCTTCGCTTCAATAACAGCAATTGGGAAATTAGAAGTGTAGCGGAGAATATAGTCAGCTCTTTTACCCTTTTTGCGTTTTGCTTTTCTGCCAAGCACAATAATTTTTCCGGGGGTAAAAGTTCTCTGTTCAAGAATTTGATTGTCCGACCAATTGCTATCATACAGCTTAGGGGTCACTTCCTTTCGGCAAGTGTCCGCTTCACTGTCATGATCTATTATTATGATCTTCTTATCTGTCATTTGGTTGATACAAATAGCTCTCTTATATCTACTTTAAGGTATTTCGCAATTTTGTAAAACATTTCTACAGAAGGTTGTACATCATTGGTACACCATCTTGAAATGGTGGATTCAGTCTTGTTAAGATGTTCTGCCAGCTCTTTGCTAGAAACATTCTTTTCTGCCAAAACTGCCTTGATCCGGTTGTAATAAACTTTACTCATCCTGAAAATAAGTTGCTTTTGACTGCTAATTTAATAAAGCTTTGGCACATTGTTTTTTAACGTTATTGTTGTTTGGTGCAAATAAAATGCCTTTTCATATATTAATATTTTCACAGAAATATATTTTATTGTATTTTTGAAAAAAGTAATCATCATAATAACGCAACTTATGATGAAATACACCAAATCCGACCTTGAACGCATAGTCATGACCCAACTGGAAAACCTCAATGCCATGCATGACTTGCTCAGCATAATGAAGCATCAGAATGAACTTCTCCACAGTGCTAACAAAAAACTGAAAGATGAAATTTCCGAGTTCAAGGAGAAACAACACGTTTATCCTACACGAAAGAGATCATCAAAGTCGTAGTCTGCGGGTGGGGGAGCAAGCTCTTTTGCAAAGCTTTGGTTGGCGGGTCGGCCTTGCGGGGCTTTGCAAATGTGCTTGCCGTGGGTCGGCAGAAAATCAAATAAAAACCTTCTGCGCGTAGGCCTTTATCTTTTTTGTCCACCGGTATTTTCAAAGAACCTCTGTCGTTTCTGTCAGCACCGTTCTTGTCAACGGAGTATTGTCCTCCTTTTATTTTTTCTTTTTCCGTCACTTGATTAGAAGCACTACTGTGTCCGGGCGGCTATTAAATACAACGATTGTGTAAAACCATTGCGTTTATTTTTCTTATATCTACAGTGTTTATTTCCCATATTTGGTGTTGTATGGAATATGTTTTTATTCATTGTACAGGTCGTCCAGTGGATTGCTGAATCTTCCGTGCCGCTTTCCAGGTGGTGTGTCACGAAACTGTGCCTTAGCATGTGCGGCGTCACTCTCTTTTTGATCCCGGCAGCGTATGCAGCCCGTCTAACAATGGCAGCGATCGAAGTAGCACTGTATGCAGAATGCCCGGGCCCTTCAATCAGATAGTTGATGGGCCGATACTCCTTAATGTAGTTATGCAGATCTTCCGGAATTACCCCGGATAATTGCGTGTAACGGTCCTTTTTTCCTTTTGCGGCCCTGACCTTTACCAGCAGTCGCTCAAAATCAATGTCCATGGTCTTTAAATTGATCAGTTCGCTTCTGCGTAATCCGGAAGAATAAAGTAACTGAATGATGACCCTGTGCTTGAGATTTTGGGTTATTAAGATCATGGAAAATACTTCTTTCCGGGACAGGACATCCGGCAGCTTCGATTCTTTTCTTGGCCGGTTGAGAGCGTAGTATTCCTTCTGCTGACTCCCCGACATGTCATATCTGTCAATCAAATCAAGCAAGTATTGATCGATCTCCGTTCTGGTTAATTCTTCCAGAGGGCGTCCTGCAAAGTACTCCATGAATTGACGGAAGTAGCTCGTATAGGTTTTAATCGTACTGGCTGAATATCGTTTCTGTTTCAGCAATGCCGTGTATTCCCGGGGTAGTTTAACCTTAATTATTGCTTTGCCGCGGAATGCTGCATAGACGGATTCAGCAGAGAATTCTTTCTCCTCTGTAAACCAACTTTTAGCGGACGGATCCCAGCGAAATCCTCCTATCGATTTTATTGTATTGATTAAACGTTGATCATAACTGAATCTAAGGAAGATTACACTTGTTTTCAGGCGCCGGCCGTTTTCAATGATGATCCCCGGGGCATCCATTATACAATAAATTTACTTCGCTCCCGCTAAAAATACAACGTTTGCCTGATAAATATCAGCAAAACCCCGGGTCCATTTATGATATGGCCCAAAATATTTTTTTCATTATCTTCGCAGCCTGAAATGAATACCAGGATCCCGAAATACTGCGGTACTACTCCACCATGATCTTTCCGGTCCTGCCGGCACCAGGCAGTGCGCCGGGGAAATAAACAATCAACTGTTGCTCCCGGGTTTATTCATTGAACGTTAACCGGATGTCTGAAAAACATCCCAAAGAATTGAATTTGTGGACATAAAGAACGAAATCGAACGAAGAAGGACATTTGCCATCGTCTCGCACCCCGATGCAGGGAAGACCACCCTCACGGAAAAACTGCTCCTGCTGGGCGGGGCGATCCAGGTTGCCGGTGCGGTAAAGAACAACAAGATCAGGAAAACGGCCACATCCGATTTCCTCGAAATAGAAAAACAGCGGGGCATTTCCGTGGCCACATCGGTGATGTCCCTTGAACATAACGGGATAAGGATAAACATACTGGATACCCCGGGTCATAAAGACTTTGCTGAAGACACGTACCGGACTCTTACGGCAGTTGACAGTGTGATCCTCGTGGTTGACAGCGTGAAGGGGGTGGAGGAGCAGACCCGCAAACTGATGGAGGTATGCCGGATGAGGGCCACTCCGGTAATGATCCTCATCAACAAGATGGACCGGGAGAGCAAGGATCCGTTTGATCTGCTGGAAGAACTCGAGGATGAACTCAAGATCACCACCTGTCCGTTCACCTGGCCCATCGGCAGGGGCGGCCGGTTCAAAGGCGTGTATAACCTGATGAAAAAAAGCGTTCAGCTGTACCGGCCTGAAAAATCGGCCTTGCCGGAAATGCTGTTAAGTACGCAGAACATGGAAGATCCCAGACTGAAGGGGTTCGTCGGGGAGGAGCAGACACACCAGCTTTGGGAAGAGACCGGACTCGTTTCCGACTTGTTCGAATCATTTCAGAAGAACCTCTACCTGCAGGGATACCTGGCGCCGGTCTTCTTTGGCAGTGCCCTTTACAATATCGGCATCCCCGACCTGTTGGAGACCTTCATTAACAATGCCCCGCATCCCTCGGTCACGAAAGCCGCCGAAAGGGAGGTTATGCCCGGGGAGAAGCTATTCAGCGGTTTTGTGTTCAAGATCCACGCCAACCTCGATCCCAATCACCGGAACCGCATGGCCTTCCTGCGGGTCTGTTCGGGCAGGTTCGGGCGCAATACCATGTATTACCACACCCGCCTTGATAAAAAAATGCGGTTCGCGGCCCCGGCAGCTTTCATGGCGAACACCAGAAACACCGTGGATGAAGCCTTCCCGGGCGATGTCATTGGCCTCTATGATACCGGGAACCTGAAGATCGGGGACAGCCTTACCGGGGGTGAAAAACTTCATTTCAGCGGTATTCCCAGTTTTTCTCCCGAAATACTTAAGGAGGTGGTCAACAGGGACCCCATGAAAACCAAGCAGTTAGAAAAGGGAGTGCGTCAGCTTACCGAGGAAGGGCTCGCCCAGTTGTTCTTCCAGCAGCCGGGCAACCGGAAGATCATCGGCACGGTGGGCGAACTCCAGTTCGATGTCATCAAGTTCAGGCTGGAACACGAGTACGGCGCCAGGTGCGATTTCAGGACCTTGCCGTTTGCGAAGGCCTTATGGCTGACTTCTGACAATAAGGAGGAGCTGAAGGCTATGATCGACAGGCGCACAGGCACCATTGCTTTCGACAGGTACGGCACCCCCGTGTTTCTGGCCGAAAGCGAATGGATGCTTAAAATTGCAAAGGAAACACATCCCGGGGTTCAGTTCCACACCACTTCCGACCAGAGTGTGCAGAGCAAATATGAATAATCCGCACCCGGCGGAAAAAATAGGGACCTATGATCAATAAAACGGAGGAAGAAGAAAAGCAATACCTGAAGAGTCTGATCAGAAAGGTGAACCTGGCCATTCAGTTCATCAACGAAAGGATCCGTTCCCAGTCGGATGAGGTGAAGTACCTGAATACCCACCTGCAGGAATCCAAGGCCGACATGGACCACCTGGAAAAGAATGCGATGCGTGAGGCGATAACCAATACCACCTCGCTCGGGGACCATTCGGTGGAGACGAAAAAGCGGTTATTGCGCCTGAGAGACGTCCCCTATTTTGGCCGGATCGATTTTACAAAAAAGCAGAAGAATTCCCCCGAAGCCATCTACATAGGAGTACACAATTTCCGTGACGGGAAGCGCAGGACGAACCTGGTGCACGACTGGCGGGCTCCTGTTTCGGGCATGTTCTACGATTTTGAGCCGGGGAATGCATTCTATGAAACCCCTGATGGAAAAATCGAGGGTACCATTGGGTTTAAGAGGCAATACCGAATCCGGAACGGGAAGATGGAGTTTATGCTCGACAGTGACATTACCATCCAGGATGACGTGCTCCAGCAAGAACTTAACCGGTCTTCATCGGCCAGGATGAAAAACATTGTGGCGACCATCCAGCGGGAACAGAACGCCATTATCCGGAACGAAGATGCCCGTCACCTGATCATCCAGGGGGTCGCCGGTTCGGGGAAGACCTCCATCGCCCTTCATCGAATTGCCTTCCTGCTATACAGGTTCAAGGAAACCATCTCGTCAGACGATATCCTGATTATTTCACCCAACAAGGTGTTTGCCACTTATATTTCGAATGTGCTTCCCGAACTGGGTGAAGAGACCGTTGAGGAGACCAGCCTGGAAGAGATCGCCGATGGATTGTTCGGGTACCAGGTGAAGTTCCAGACCTTTTTCGACCAGGTTTCCGAACTCCTGGCCAGGACCGATGAAACGTTGATTGAACGCATCCGGTTCAAATCGTCGGATGAACTGCTCGGGAAGATTGATGAGTACCTGGTGCACCTGGAAAATGAGGGTTTTAAACCCGGGGATATCATGGTGGACAGGAAGCCGGTACCGGCGTGGTTCATCAGGGAATCTTTCCACAAACACAGTCGCAGGCCGCTGCTGAACCGGTTCAACGAGGTGGTGCGGGACATAGTGAACAGCGTGTATATCCATTACCGGTATGAAGTGACGGGCAGGGAGCGTACACAGTTGCATACCACCATCCGCAAGATGTTTCCCGCGGCCAACCTGCGGATGCTCTATAAAGGGTTCTATGTTTGGCTGGGGAGGCCCGAGCTGCTGAAGGTGAGAAAAGGATCCACCTATGAATACAGCGATGTCTACCCGCTGCTTTACCTGAAAATGAAACTGGAAGGCATTACCCCCTTCACAAAGGTCAGGCACCTGGTGATCGACGAAATGCAGGATTACTCTGCCGTTCAGTACAAGGTGCTGGCTTCGCTGTTTCCCTGCAAGAAGACAATCCTTGGCGACACCAACCAGTCGGTCAACCCGTTCAGTTCATCGGGCATCGACACGATCCGAAGTGTATTTTCTGATGCCACCTGTATGACCATGCTGAAAAGCTACCGGTCCACCTATGAGATCACCCGGTTTACGAAGAAGATCAGGGCGGATAACGACATTGAGGCCATAGAGCGGCACGGAGAGAAGCCGGCAGTATTCCGGTCTGCGAGTGAAGCCGGGGAGATGGAGCAGATCAGGCGGTTGATTGATGAATTCCTGGAGAGTGGATTCAATTCGCTGGGCATCATCTGCAAAACCCAGTCGCAGGCAGACAGCCTGTACAGGGAATTGGCGGATGAATATTCAGTAAGCCTGCTGAATGCAGTGAGTGTTGCATTCGGTAATGGAATCGTGGTCACCACGGCACATCTGGCCAAAGGACTGGAATTCGACAGCGTGATCGTGCCCTTTGCAGATGCGAACAATTACATTACCGAACCTGACAGGCAAATGCTGTACGTGGCCTGTACGCGGGCCATGCACAGGCTGAACCTTACGCATCGCGGCAAACCAACCCCGTTCCTGAACCAGGAAGGGATCGGCCAGGACGTCCGGATGCAGCCAGTGAGGGCCGGGAGGGAGGTATGATGTTGAACCAGCAATGAAGACTGCCATGGAATCATGTCCATTGTGTGATAACCGGGGATATCTTACCGCGGTCGGGGGACCTGATCACAGATCCTACCGGTACTGCGACTCCTGCAAATTGATCTTCACCGAGCCGCGGTTCCTGCCCTCCAGGGAAGTCGAAAAGAATCGATACCTGTCACACAACAACGGGATACAGTACAGGGGCTATGTGAATTTCCTGAACCGGGCCATTGAACCGGCTTTGCCTTTGCTGGACAAAGGGATGCGCGGGCTGGATTTCGGATGCGGTCCCGCGCCGACACTGAGTGTGATCCTGGGACAAAAGGGTTTCACGTGCGATGATTACGACCCGTTCTTCTTTCCCGGTATACCGGCTAAGGATTACGATTTCATTTTCGCTACAGAATGCTTCGAGCATTTATTCAGGCCGGCAGTTGAGATCGGCCTTATTACGGACCTGCTGATCCCCGGGGGGGTGCTGATCGTCATGACCGAGACATGGGAATCGTTCCCGGCCTTTGCCGGTTGGTATTATGCAAAAGACATTACCCATGTATCGTTTTTTCACACCGGAACATTTGATTATATTGCTGCGGAATATGGATTTGACCGGCTGGAGAACAATAACGACAGGGTTATGCTGATGCGGAAGCGCTAAGGTTAATACTGCAGGTATAACCTGGTTTTCGGGAGTGGTTGAGTGTTCTTGCTGCCGGACCTGAACTCGTTAAGGAGCTGGGTGAAAATGAAGCAAAAGCTCAAAGCAGTTACGAGGAAAACCATTCCGATGAGTTTTGATGAACGCATCCGGAGATTAACAGATATCCAGCGTGGCTGGATTAACAATTATCGGATGGCGAATATATATGCAAAACTTGCAGAGTTGGACGGTTGGATAAGGAACCGCTTACGGTACTGCATTTGGCATCATTGGAAAAAGGCTGAACGGAAAAGGAAGAACCTGATCCGCTTGGGAGTCGAATTTCGACAGGCCTATTTGTGGAGCCGTACCCGTATGGGAGGATGGGCAGTTGCTCAGAGTCCGATTCTTGGTACTACAATTACTGGTGAACGTCTGAAATAAATGAAATAGGGTTTGCTGAGAAAGTCAGCAAATCAGTTTATAATAACTCACTTTCTGTATTGTATTTGTTCCGATGGTTGGATTTCGATCCAGGTATGGCCTTAATGGCAAACATATCAACAAAGGCTGATCCATCCATCGGGTAATCCAACTGAAAAATGAGCACAAAAAATCTTTGGCCTGATAGTTTATCAGGTTCATTACAAAGAAAATAAATGCTACCCAGCTTTCTGAAGTGGCACTTAGCCTGGCCCGGATCTCATTGAGATGGTATCGGTTTTTGCCGGCTTTCTGCCCAGTGGTGGCGCTGTAATCCTGATTCCTCTTTCGTTTAGCCATCTCCTGTTCTCACGAGTGGCATAGATTTTATCCACCTGTACCAACTCGGGATAATGTCCGTGCAGCTTTTTATAGGCTTCAACCTGTTTGATTAAGTCACTTGCTTCATGATAGGCATCCCAGCTAAAGGTGTTAATCCTGGCAAAACCATCATCCAGGCTTACCCCAAGCTTTGCCCCAAATTCAATCTGCGACTTTATCTTTCCCCGGGGAATGGGTCTCACATGAGGTTGATAAATACTGACAATGCGATCTGTACAAGTATGACTATCTGTAACATACATCTGCTTCTGTTGCTCATAGGCTACCCTTATAATCCACATTAAGCGCTGCTCGGCATGGGACAAAGGGAAGTGGGCCCCTTTTTTTTCAAAGACATCCAGCATACGATCTATGTGTTTAATATTCCGGTTCACACTTTCCAGAAGCTTTCTGGTCATCTTCCGGTGGGTCGCTTTCGATTTTTTCTTTTTCTTCGAGTAATCCAGATAGGCACTGTTCATTGTCCGGCGATAGGTCCGGGGCTTGACCCCTTGTTTCCCGCCTGCCTCATATAGCTTATCGATCAGCTTCTCGCATTTCTTCCTGCTCTCATTCAAAATGCCATTGTCGGTTGGATAGGTAATGTATTGATCGGCAACGGTCGCATCGGCCTGCATCTTCCCTTTGTTTTTAGGTTCATTACCATCATCACCGTCATCATCGGCCTTCTTCTTCATTTTCTTCTTGTTATGCTTGCTGTCTTTCTTTTCACTTACTGTCCGGATCAGATCCGTAATGAGGGTGTCAAAAAGTTCATGGCCAACTCTTTTTCGGATTTCAACAAACAAAGAGGGGTCAAAAACCGGATCAAGAGTAAATTCTTTCAGCCCCACAAAATACTGCATGTAAATGTTTTCCTGAATGGCCTGGATAACGCCCCGGTCATCCAAATTTTCCAGATGCTTGATAATCAATGCTCCCAGTACTGTACGGGGAGATACTCCCGGACGTCCAAATCCCTTGTTCATCATTGAGATGTATGCCGAAGCAAACTTATCCCAAGGAACTACCTGGCTCAGTTTTACCCAACGATTTTCAGGGGATAATTTTGCACGAAATGGTGTTTTGAACTCCTCGATGGTCAGTTGATTTTCTGAAATATATCGTACCATAATGCAAGCCTTTTGAACTCAATTTACGTTTTCACTTGCATTTTCAACAAAAATCATGATAGTAGTTATTAACTTATCTATTGATTATCAACACCATGAATTTAAAAAATTACTTTTTCAGCAAATCCTAATTATTTTGAATGTTTCGAACATAAGCAGCAGGTGAATCCAATACTTGAATACGATCAGTTTTACTTTCTTTTATGGTACTTATTTCAAGTAACCTGTCAACAACATTATCTGCAATTTCAGCAGGAATACTTATAGCACTGCGAATCATGGTTATCATCGACTCTTCTTTAGTAAAAACAGGTGTCACTTTCGATGTTGTAGCGCCAGTTGCCCCGACTTCAAGGCAAGTTTCTCTTAAAATATCAATCCTGTCTTCATCCGATATTATTGAGATCTCGCAATTATCCTGAGATTTCATGGATTTTCCTATTTTAGAATTTTCTACATCAGCATCTAATCTTTTTCGCCATGATGTGCCTGATTTAAGTTGGTCTATCGCTGCGATTATTTGTTCAATGGTAGCTGCATATTTCTGTTTACCAATTTTCATACGAGTATCTATTAACCCCAATGAAACTGGCGTTTTGTAAATAAATCCTTTACCAGGTTTATCAAGTTTCCCTTCTTCAACCAATAATTTAATAACAATATCCGAATCCTGTTCCGGCATTACTAAATGTACAATTTCTTTTTCGGCAGGAATTGTTATTCTAATTAACCCCAATTGATCCCTGATATCGTTACCTGTTCCGTAAGTAATAAGGGGTACACAAATACCCAGTTCTAAAGCTATTTTGGCAAGTTGCTCGCTACTACCCGGATTAGAAAGCACGCATAAAACGTAAGATAGATTATTTAATAATTCAAATTCAGGGGATTTCTGTACGATGGCTGTAAGCATCTCTAAATTGGATTCAGGGGGTTCATTACTGAATTCCATTAATTCCTGAGAAAAAACGGTTCCCCTTCCGGGGATGTGAAGTTCGCCAATATTAATCAATGCATTCATTAGTATTTTGGAGTTTTCCCTGGGTACTGAAAAGCGGAATATTTTAACTGAAGTACTTTCAAAAGTAGTTTTTTCACCAGGCAGCCCCAATGGCCGGTTACGAATATGTTCCCTTACGATTCTTCCTGTTTCATCGAACACCGTAACTTCTGTTTTCTTTAAAAAATCAATTATTTTTTCTGCAAGCATTTGATTTACAATACAAGTAATAAGGCTAACTCTATGAGGTGTATATATACCCTTAGCCATCTGGGTTCTCCATACTGTCCTGGAAGGAGAAAACACCTTTTGTTTTTTTTGCTTTTTCGTTTCGTTATCCATTTGTGTCTTCTTTTACTTGATTATCAATTGATTGTTTTTGCTTCACGTTCTTATATATACCGTATGATAATACAGTAATAATAGGAAAGGCAGATGCTAGTGCAAGAATCCCAAAACCATCAGAAATACTTAATGCCCCACCAATACTGAGCCCCATTGCCAAAACTAAGGGAACAGTTACAGGTCCGGTTGTCACACCGCCACTATCCCAGGCCATTGCGGTATATTGTTCTTCACCAAATATTGATAGAATAATTAATAAGATGTAAGGTGGTACAATTAGCCATATTAGGGGTAAATCAAACAAAATTCTGGCAAAACCTAAGGTTATGCCAATACCAACACCAATAGATACTATCTGTATAATTTGTTTTTGTTTGATGGCCCCAACAGTTAAATTTTCAACGGTTAATCCCAATGCATTTAGGGCAGGTTCTGCCAATGTTGCGCCAAATCCCATTCCAAAAGCAAACAACAAAACTAAAACTATTCCTAGTACGGTAAGTCTTTTCCCGAAAAGTGGTTCTTGTGTTATAATATGCTCGTATTGTTTACTGGATTGATCGAACCTGTCTTCATCAAATTCAACCCGCTTGATATCATCATGTTCATCTACCATATTGAAATACGTTTTGACATCACCGTTTTTAGAAATACCTTTAAAAACTAAAGTAGTATCAAAATTACTAATTAGTACACGGTCAATGAATTTATCTTCTTTAGCGAAAGCCCTGGGCAGTTCGCCACCTACCTCACCTCCAAGAGATGCTAATCCCAGGCGGATTCCGGAAGTTAATAAAGTCATACCTATAAGTGCAAAGATTATCCCCAAAGCAACTTCATCCTTATAACGTATTTTTTCTTTTAAAAGAACTATCAATACTATTAATAACAATAATGTAAGCGGAATAACAGCCCTTACACCTGATACAGATTCTTCTTTTATAACCTGGGTAAAATTATTTGTTGCTGCAACAGATTCTGTTTTATCAACACCTGATAATATACTCCTCTCTTTTTCCGAAGCTTTGGTTTTTATCCAATCTTTAAATGAAATTGTAGAAAAAACAGCATGTTGTTCATCCGTATTTTCCGACAATTCTTTAAGCGCTGATTGATATTGCTTTGGCCCTCCGTAAAATGCTATCCTGCCTTCCTGACTTGCATGTGTGTAAGCATGTTTTTTTAAATTATCTTCATTGCCTAATACAAGCAACGCATTTTCACGGTTTTCTTTTGAAAAAAAGGCTTTTTCGCCGGTTGGTTCAGGCGTATTAAAATTTATTGCTGTGCCTAAAGTAAGAACTGCCAAAATGGGAAATGCCGAAGCAAGAAGTATAATTCCGAATCCACCACTTGAACCCTTACCTTTATTAGCTGACCTTGAAACGCCAATTCCCAATGCCAAAACTAAAGGTACAGTAACCGCACCTGTGGTAACCGCTCCGCAGTCCCATGCTAAACCGATAATTTTACTTAAATTTTGATCATAATAAGCATAAAGAGACAGGATTATCAAAACAGGTATTATGATGAAAATAAAAGGTTTAATGGACCAATTGTAATAAAAACGGAACATACCCAAAGCAACAGCTATACCAACGCCAATACCTACCGATAAAATTAACAAGTTTGAATAAGGTTCTAAAAGCATGTAAAGCAAGGGGGAATTCCATGCTGTAATTTCTGATCCGGCAGTTCGTAATGCACTTATGGCAGGTTCAGCAAGTGTAGCCCCAAAGCCAAGTATTAGGCCAAAAACAGCAATGATTGAAATACCTGCCCGCTGTGGCATTTTTAAACCAACACGTTCTCCTAAAGGCATTAAACCTAATATTAAGCCTTCAAGAAAAAAAGCAAGGCCAAATACCACCAAAACAATTCCCCCGGCTGTACTTAGCGCATTTGCCAACGGAACGCTTAATATAATTGTTTGGAAAACTACAAGGTATAAAATTATAAATGCTACAGAGCTAATTTGTTCTTTGATTCGTGTCCATGCATATTTTGAGAGCATAGAAACTGATTCGCCTAGAGGTATTTTTATCCGTTTTCTCATATTTTTCAAATTTCTTTACTTTTAACATAGATTTTCACGGTAAACAACTACTCGTATTCCAGACTATGAGTAGGTTGCTCCTTCAAAAATAACATTTTTACCTTTAAGCCAGGAGTATTTGAACCGGGAATAATTTGACATTACCTCCAGGATCAGTGGTAGATTTCTCTTCTTTTTCAATTGTACTGTAATTGACTCCTCTTGTTGAACCAGTATAAAATAGTTAGGGTATTCTGTTTTTTTCTGTTTCACGCTACTTTTGTTGATCTGATTGTTTCGTTTCAGAATCCGATTTATGGTTGCTATTGAAGGCGGTTTTAATCCCAAACGCTCAAACTCATACATGATACTCAATGCGCCAGTTTGTGAGTATATACGGCCTTCAAAGTTCTTACGGATACGGATAACAAGGTCCTCAGTCTTTGAAGGAGTCTTGCCCTGAATTTGCTTGGGGGTTCTTGAAATGGATTTATACCATTCATTGCCACCGATTGTCTGATAGCGTTTGATCCATTTATGCACCCATTGCCTTGACTTACCATGCTGCTGGGCGATGTCAACTGTAGAGGTGCCATTTAAATGAAGATCAATGGCTTGTTTTCTGATAATAATTTCGTCAATTATGATTTTTGATATTTGGATAACGAATTAACAATATTTCAAAGAACGTAAAAGATCATTCTGTAAACGATGTTGTGACATTTTGATGTAAACGATCTTATGATACATATCAATTATGCAAAAGACATTACCCATGTATCGTTTTTTCACACCGGAACATTTGATTATATTGCTGCGGAATATGGATTTGACCGGCTGGAGAACAATAACGACAGGGTCATGCTGATGCGGAAGCGCTAAGGTGAATACTGCAGGTATAACCTGGTTTTCGGGAGTGGTTGAGTGTTCTTGCTGCAAGTCAACTTGTTTTGCCAGGTTGGCCATCTGTTGCATACGGTACGGTCTCAGAAATACACTGTTTTTCATGAAATACCAGGAAAATGAAAAAACAGATACACGGTAAAACTATCGAATTGGTTAAAGGGGACATTACCCGTCAGGCAGACACGGAGGCCATCGTTAATGCCGCCAACGCCCGGCTTCTGCCCGGCGGCGGTGTGGCGGGCGCCATATACCGTGCTGCCGGACCTGAACTCGTTAAGGAAAGCGAGCCGCTCGGACCCATAAGTCCCGGCGAAGCGGTGATCACAAAAGCCTACGAACTGCCCAACAAATTCATCATACACTGCCTTGGACCGGTGTATGGTTTGGACAAACCCGAAGATCAGTTGCTGGCAAATTGTTACAGGAATGCGCTCAGGCTGGCCGACCGGGAAGGTATTTCATCTGTAGCATTTCCGGCGATCTCCACAGGTGCATTCGGGTATCCCCTTGACGGTGCAGCCGTTGTGGCCCTTAACACGATCATCGATCAGGCCGCATTCCTGAAAAACGTGAAGGTCATCCGAATGGTGCTGTTCACCGAATCTGACTTACAGGCCCATGTGGAAGTACTGGGGCACATTACCGGTCAGTAAAACCTGTCTTTTATACATTTGAAATCTACTGGTCATGGTGACCACGATTTTAAAGCATTCCCTGCTATGATCGATTATACAGGCAGATACACCGGACAGAAATACGCTGAAACGTTGGATACAGCTTTACTATAAACCTTCACTAAAACAACTATACGCTGCCGGCGCAGCGGCTTTTACGGGTCTGTACGGAGCCAACCGCCTGGCCTCCAATAGCCTGCTGGAAGCTGTGGTCTATGCTGAATGGGCCGTAAAGGATGCATACAAAACAATGGACAGGATCGACATTTGTGAAAACATTCCCGACTGGAACGATGAAGGAACTTCCCATCCAGGGAAAATGATCCTTATTACCCAGAGTTTAAAGGAAGTCCGGTTAAAAAGAGCCTGCGACCGGTTGTGGATCATTTATAACGAGACTGAAAAACTTTACCGTTCCGGATCAATCTTCCTCAAATAAGGATTTAAAATTATAATGTATATATACGTCATTTCAAAATATGTCGTATATTTACGTCAAAAATTTTAATAATGGTACAGGCAAAAACGCAATTATTCGATACTGAACTAAATCATGCAGCGCGTTTATTCAGAGCGCTGTCTCATCCGGCAAGGCTTCGGATTCTTAAGTTCCTGGCGGAAACCAGTACCTGTATAACGGGTGATATCTCCGACGATCTGCCGCTCGGGAGAACTACTGTAAACCAGCACCTGGCTGAACTGAAGGATGCATATCTTATCACCGGCAATATTGAAGGTGTGAAGACCAGGTATTGCCTGAATACTAAAAAAATAGTGGAATTGAAAAATAAGCTTGTAGATTTATTAGCTTCTCTTGATTTAGATGAATATCAATGTAAATAAGATGAAAATACTTATCCTTTGTACCGGCAACAGTTGCCGTAGCCAGATGGCCCATGGATTTTTGCAATCATTCGATGATCGCCTGAAGGTGGCCAGTGCCGGCACTGAAGCATCGGGAAAATTGAATTCTGAAGCGGTAGAAGTAATGAAAGAAACCGGGATCGATATCAGCCATCATACTTCCGACCAGGTTGATAAGGATCTGGACGATGAATGGGATTATGTGATTACGGTTTGCGGCGGTGCAAACGAAACCTGCCCTGCATTTCTTGGTAAAGTAAAACACCGGCTGCATATCGGTTTTGATGATCCTTCCCATGCCACAGGAACCCCGGAATTTATCCAGAGTGAATATTGCCGGGTACGCGAAGAGATAAAGGAAGCCTTCCTCAAACTTTATAAAGAAATGATAAAACCTGAGTTATGAATCCCGAAAAATTAAAACTGGTCGTTCAGGAAAAATATGGAGAAATAGCCTTTCAGAGCAAAAACCAGAACCAGTCATCATGTTGTGGAAGTACCGGATGCTGTGATAATATTGATTACTTGATTTTCAGCGATGATTAAAAACAGCTTAAAGGATGCAACGCGGATGCGGACCTGGGATTGGGATGTGGAATTCCCACACCAATACGCTGCTATTAAAAAAGGAGACCATATATTGGACCTTGCATCGGGCGCCGGCAATGACTGCTTTGTTGCCCGGACCTTCGTGGGTGAAACAGGCATGGTCACAGGTATTGATTTCACCGATGAAATGTTGAAAAAAGCTAATGAGAATCTGAAAAAGACCGGATTCAGGAACATTCAGTTTGTGAAGGGAGATATTGAAAACATGCCGTTGCCGAACAGCACATATGATGTGGTCATCAGTAATTGTGTCCTGAACATGGTGCCGGACAAATCCCGGGCATTTAGCGAAATATTAAGGGTATTGAACTTCCTTTTAACCTTAAGGAAGCGGCAGAAATGTATGCAGGTTGTGTCTCAGGAGCATTACAGAAAGCAGAATACCTGGATCTCATTCGAAAACAGGGATTTCATCATCTGGACGTTAAAAGGATATATGGTATCACAATTAATGCAATAAAATAATCCCCCTTTATATTGATAATTTAATATGAAAAAACAACGAAAGCATATCGGATTCTTTGAAAAATACCTGACGCTCTGGGTGGCTCTTTGCATCTTAGCAGGGATTGCTATCGGACATTTTGCCGGAAACAGCATTGAGATATTGAGCAACCTGGAACTTTTCAGAGTAAATATTCCCGTAGCGGTGTTGATCTGGCTGATGATCTACCCGATGATGCTCCAGGTTGATTTTTCAAGTATTAGAAATGTGGGAAGACGTCCCAGGGGGCTGATCCTGACCCTGGTGGTCAACTGGCTGATCAAACCGTTTACCATGGCCTTCTTTGCATGGATCTTTTTTACAAAACTGTATGCCGCATTTATTTCCCCGGACCAGGCAGGGGAATATATTGCCGGTGCTATCCTTCTCGGGGCAGCACCGTGTACAGCTATGGTATTCGTTTGGAGTTACCTGTCAGATGGTGATCCGAACTACACACTGGTCCAGGTATCGGTTAATGACCTGATTATCCTGGTGGCATTTGTTCCCATCGTGGGATTATTGCTTGGGATCACCGATATTAAAATCCCCTATGATACCCTTATTGCCAGTGTTATTATTTTTGTGGTTATTCCCCTGCTCGCCGGGTATTTGACTCACAAGATACTGATGAGGAAAAAAGGGGAAGAGTGGTTTAAGCAAACCTTCCTTCCAAAATTCCGACCTGTTTCGATCATTGCATTGTTAACCACCCTGGTACTGCTGTTTGCTTTTCAGGGCACAACCATCCTGGGAAAACCACTTATCATATTACTGGTAGCCGTTCCGTTGATCATTCAGACCTATTTCATATTCTTTATCGCGTGGTTCGGAGGAAGGTTCCTGAAACTTCCCCATGCCATTTGTGCCCCTGCCTCCATGATCGGGGCAAGCAATTTCTTTGAATTGGCAGTTGCAGTGGCTATCGCACTTTTTGGCCTTCAGTCCCCAGCAGCAATGGTAACTGTAATTGGCGTCCTTGTTGAGGTCCCGGTAATGTTATCACTGGTGGGAATAGCAAACAAATGGAAGTATTAAGATTTCTTTTTCCTGACTTTATACTCAAATCGAATCCTGGCCCGGTGACCCCTCTCAGGTAGTGGTATGTTTTTTCGAATGCAGATTTTACGTAATCCAACATCAGAAATATTATACCACTTTGAAATTGTCCTCATTGGTTTTGACCATACTAATCCGTATGGTTCTTGCCGGATTAGAATATCTTTTGTCATTTTAATGCTCTTTTATCTTGCAATTTAATTAAATGCTTGAAAAAGGTATGTTGATGAAACTGAATCGTAATGTTTATCATATTGTTCCTTCAAGTGAGGATGCTGAGACTTACATACCTGATTGGCATCTTGTTGCCAAATATTTAATGAAAGGTCGGAAGTATTACATTGGATATTATTCTGCATTTCAAGCCAATACCGGATAGTGTCATCTATTATTGGTCTGCGGAAAGATCAAAAGTGGCTTTCAGAGCATCCATGTCGGATTTCAGAAAGGAAGAATGGATGACAAACATTCCGCTATATGCAATTGGCCAACTAACCGGAGCGGATCACCTTCTGTGCGGCCGGGCGGAATCAGGCAGATACCCCGCGGTACGAATAACCATTTTCTTCAAAAATTTTGAATGAACGGTTGATCCGGGCGGAAAATTTTTTTAATATTGCTTACGTGAGTGAAAACGTGAGCAATGAAAAGCTATTTCACCATCAAAGACCTCGCTGCAAAGCTTGATCTTCACCATACAACGGTTTCCCGCGCTTTGCGCGACCATCCCGACGTGAATGCAAAAACCCGGGAAAAGGTTTTGCAGGCTGCCAAAAAATACAATTACATTCCCAACTCCTTCGCCAAAAGTCTGCGCAACGCCAAAAGCAAATCCGTGGTGGTCATGGTCCCGGCGGTCAAGAATTTTTTCTTTTCCGAGGTCCTGGGCGTGATCTCCGACCAGGCTTTCAGGAAAGGTTATTCGGTCATGATATACCAGTCAAACGAGGAAGAAGAAATAGAATCAAAGAACCTTGAGGCCATCATGGAAAACCGGGTGGCGGGGGTGATCGCATCGGTGGCCAATGCGGGAAAGAACAAGGACAAATATTTACAGCTGGAGAAGATCGGCATCCCGGTCGTGCTTTTTGACCGCTTTTTCGGGGACGGTCCGTTCTCCAGGATCATCATCGATAATCATCAGGGAGCTTTTGATGCCACCGGATACCTGATCCGATCGGGAAGAAAGCGGATTGCCTTTTATCTGGGGGGCAAGGAAAATCCTGTTTTTAACACCCGGTTTAAAGGATATGCCGCGGCACTGGAAAAACACGGCATAAGCTTCCGGGAAGATCTGGTTTTTGACGGGGGGATCACGCTTGAAGACGGGATCCGGCTGGCCGGCCATTTAACGAAAGAAGGGATGAAAACCGATGCGGTTTTGTGTTCAGTTGATATGGTGGCACTGGGGGTGATCACAGGATCGAGGGAACAGGACGTGGATATCCCCGGGGATCTGGCCGTTATCGGTTTTGACAATGAACCGGCAGGAAGGATTATCAGGCCTGCGCTTACCACCGTGGCCCAGCCCATTGATGACATCGGCAGCTCGGCTTTTGATCTGTTGCTTTCAAAGATCGATAAAAAGAAAAGAGATCAAAAAAACAATATCCGTTTGAAAATGGAGCTGATCAAACGGGAATCCGCTTAAAGATCTGTTTAAAAAAATATCAAAATGATGAAAAAATGGATGAATGAACTCAAAGCCGTTGATTCCCAATTCAGGGGTTTGATCGAGGATGCCCTGGAGAAGAATCGCGGGGTGTTGCGGCTGGCCCCGTGCTGGGTGCCGCGTTCTTTTTTGCATCCGGGCCGGAGACTGAGGCTGCATCCCGGTGATATTTATGCCTACGGGCTGAACCGGGGAGGCATTGATGAACGGTGGTTTGCATCAACCACCGAAGCGGCCAACGAAGGACGGGAAGATGATGAAGGACTGAGCTATGTTGTTCTGGAAAACAACAGGGTTACCCTGAGGGATGTGGTTCGGGAACTCGGTCCGGAGATCATCGGGGAAAAAATCTGGAATGAATACAAGCGGTGGCCGGTATATTCGAAATTTTTCGACAACATGGGCCCCATACCCCACCATATGCATCAGTCAGATGAAGATGCTGCTCTGGTGGGTGAGGAAGGCAAACCGGAATCCTATTATTTTCCGCCCCAGTACAACCACGTACTGAATAATTTTCCCTATACCTTCTTCGGGCTGGCCCCGGGAACCCGCAAGGAAGATGTGATCCGCTGTCTGGAAAACTGGAACAAGGGAGACAACGGCATCCTTGACCTGTCGAAAGCCTACCGGCTGCAGCCCGGCACGGGCTGGCAGGTGGGGGCCGGACTCCTGCATGCGCCCGGATCACTTTGTACCTATGAACCCCAGTGGGGCTCGGATGTATTCGGCATGTACCAGTCGCTGGTTGAGGGACGTGAAGTCCCGTGGTCATTGCTGGTGAAGGACATGCCGCCTGAAAAGCATCAGGACCTGGAATTCATTGTGGATCAACTGAACTGGGAATCGAACGTAGACCCGTTTTTCAAACAGAACCATCATTTGGTACCTGTCCGGGATGATGCCAACAGCGGCCAGGGGTATGCCGACCAATGGGTATGCTACGGGAAATTTGACGGATGGCAGGCATTTACCGCCAAGGAACTGACCCTGGAGCCTGGCACAAAATGCACTGTCAGAGACAATGGTGCGTACGGATTGATCACCGTGCAGGGGGAAGGCAGGATAAACGGACTGAGGTTGTCTTCGCCTTCGCAGATCCGGTATGGTGAGCTTACCGACGATGAAATGTTTTGTACCGAAAAGGCAGCCGGGGAAGGCGTTGTTTTTGAAAATACTTCCCAAAAAGAGCCGCTGGTCATGTTGCGGTATTTCGGACCGGGAGTAAACCCCCAGGCACCTGAGATCAGAGGGGGAAAATAGATCTTTTCATGGAAACCAAACTGCCTTTCATAGACAACCTGATCATATTGATTTATTTTCTATTGATCCTGCTTATAGGGGTCGTGGTCGGAATAAGAAGAAAGACCAAAAACAGTGACGGTTTTTTTCTGGCGGGACGTTCGCTGAACTGGCTGGTGATCGGTGCGGCGCTTTTTGCAGCGAATATTTCCACCACCCATCTGGTGGGTCTTGTTGCCCAGGGATTTCAGGATGGCATGATCTGGGGAAATTTCGAATGGTTTGCCTTTCCGGGGCTGATCCTGCTGGCCCTTGTTTTCGCACCGGTCTATTACCGGACACGGATCTCAACCCTGCCGGAATTCCTGGAAAGAAGATACGGACCGTTCGCACGAACCATGCTGGGGATTATTGCATTGCTTTTCGCCATATTCGCCCATATCGGGATCAGCCTGTATGCAGGCGCCGTGGTGTTCAGGAATTTTTTCGGATTTGAGATCAACATGTCCATTGCGGTCATCATCATGGCCACCCTGATCTATACAGTGTTGGGCGGACTCCGGGCGGTGGTTATTACAGAATCTGTACAGGCGGTCGTTTTGGTCACCGGGACCATTGTGCTGGCAGTTCTTGCCATTATGCAATTGCCGGCACATGACATCCATTCGCTGGCTGATTTTAAATCGGCAGTCAAGCCGAACCAGCTGAGCATGATCCGGGGCCCGGATTCGGCAAATTTGCCTTTTCGTTCCATTGTGCTGGGCCTGCCGGTGATTGCCATTTATTATTTCGGCTCGGATCAGACCATTGTTCAGAAAGTGCTGGGGGCCAGGTCCAGGAAGGATGCACAGATAGGCCCTGTGTTTACCGGTTTTCTGAAGGTCTTACCGGTTTTCATGATGGTGGTCCCGGGCATTGTGGCCTATGTTCTGTTCGGGGATATGATCCGGAATGCCAACGATGCATTGCCCGTTCTGATCCGTGAGATCCTGCCTCCCGGTCTGACCGGCTTGCTTGCCGCGGCTTTGATTGCTGCCCTGATGAGCACCATTGCAGCCGGATTGAACAGCACGGGGACTTTGGTTTCCATCGATATTGTAAAGCGGCTGCATCCTGCTGTTTCCGAAAGGAATATTGTGACCATCGGACGGATCACCATATTGGTGGTCATTTTGTCGGCAGCTTTCTGGTCTCCCTGGATCGGAAGTTTCAAAAGCATTTTTGAGGCCATCAATGTCATCCTGGTTTCCATTGCCCCTCCGGTAACCGCCGTCATGGTTTTCGGGGTTTTCTGGAAAAGGGGGAACCAACAGGGTGCACTGGTCACCCTGCTGGCCGGCTTTCTGATCGGCATTCTGGTGTTCTGCCTGGAATTTGAACCCATAAGCGGCCAGCGATACGTAACCAATACGCTTGGGATCCCAATGATGATGCAGGCTTTCTGGCTGTGTGTTATCTGTTCGGGAATCCATGTGACGGTGAGTCTGCTGACCCCGCCGCCTCCCGGTAAAAAGACCCGGGAGATCGTCATGGACAGGCCCTGGCATTTCATTACCAAAGGGAAGGTGAACGGAATATCCGATCCCCGGATTCTTTCCGTCATGCTGGTTCTCCTGATGACGGTATTGTATATCATATTCAGATAAACTGAGACTTAATAGAAAAAACAAACAAGATGAAAGAAAAAAGACATTTATTGCTGCTTTGCAGCGCTTCTGCAATTCTGCTGGGGGGCTGCAGGGAAGATGCAAAGCAAGCGGATTTCGAACCTTTCAGTTTTGAATACAGCATTGAACAGCTTCATGAGCAATTTTCCGAAAAGATGATCTGCCAGGCAAGGGACGACATGCAGATACTCGGTCAGGTGAACAGGGAGGGAAAATACAGGGGCATCCTGCAATCGATCGACCGGCATAAGACCCCGGAATGGTACCTGGATGCGAAACTGGGGATCTTTTATGACTGGGGACCTTATTCCATCGGGGGCTATGACCGGAAGGAATGGAATCGGGCCAGGTACCCGGACTGGTACCTGATGAAGATGTACCGCGAGAATGAAGCCTATCATGACAGTGTATGGGGAGAGGATTTCGAACGGGATGATTTCATTCCCCTGTTTACGGCTGCGGATTTTGATGCCCGGGAGGTTGTCGAACTGGCCAGGGAAACCGGGGCAAAATATCTGGTGCCCTTTAACAAACATCATGACGGTTACTGCTTGTGGGATTCGAAATATACAAAGCGGGATGCGGTGGACATGATGCCGGGTAGGGATCTTTCCCTGGAATTGATCAGAGAATGTGAGCGGGCCGGACTCTACCATGGTTTTTATTTTTCGGTGGATGAATATGAATATCCCATGATCGGTGAAGGCGGGCAGATGTATGTCCGGTACTGGTCTGACGGCACTGCCCCGGAAGATGCGGAAGTTGTCAGGGAAAACGGTGAAATCAGGGGGAAATTCATCCCGGAAAAGCACAACCGTATGCTGTCGGGGAAGATACCCGTATATGATTTCATAAATGAATATATAGTTCCCCAGGCAAAGGATTATATTGACCGCTATGATCCGGACATCCTGTGGTTTGACGGGGAGTGGCTGAGGCCCGCGGAATATTACCGGACCCCGGACATCGTTGCGTATTTTTATAACCGGGCTGAAGGAAGAAAAGAGGTGGTGGCCAATGACCGGCTGGGCATGGAAACCCGCGGGGAGTACGGCGATTTTTATACCAGCGAAACAGACCGGGTGGTTGAGCCCATTGATTATCCCTGGGAGGAAAACCGGTCCATGTCCGGATCCTATGGTTACAACCGTGCCGATACCCGGGGAAATTACATAACGGCCGGGCAGCTGGTGGAGATGCTGGTCAGGATCGTGGCCAAGGGAGGCAATCTCAATCTGATGGTGAATCCGGATGGCACAGGCAATATATCGCATATCCAGCTGGAATTGCTGAAAGAGCTGGGTGATTGGCTGAAGGTAAACGGGGAAGCCATTTACGGCACCCGTCCCTTTAAAAAACTATGTGAGAATACCCAGCTGGGCCAGCTGGTCTGGTATACCATGAGCAAAGACAGTACCCGGGCTTATGCCATCTTTTTCGACTGGCCCGGAAGCGAAACATTTATCTGCCGGGGTGCCCATCCGGTCCCCGGCAGTGAAGTGCGTTTGCTCGGATATGACCGGCCCGTTGAATGGGTGGATACAGGGGAAAGATTGTGGGGACTGACTGCCAGGGTGCCCGCAGAAATGATAGAAGATCCTTCAAAAAGGCCCTGCAGGCATGCATGGGTCCTGAAATTTAATATCAGATAATTATGAGAACATTAATCCAAAAAAGCAAAAAAACGTTTTTGCTGGCCGGAATGCTGGTGCTGTTGCCGGCTCCGGTTGTTTCGGCCGGGATCAAAACTCTGGAAAACGGTGACAAGGTTTCCTGGGACGGTTGCTACTATGATTTTTGCGATTCAGAAAGGCTCAGGATGATCAAGTTATGGGTACCGCCCGGTGCCGATCCGGTCAGGGGAATTTTGATCATGGGTCACGGAGGAAGCTCCGGGGATACAAGGAATTTTGCCCGTGATGGAAATGTGCGTGATTTTGCGGCCGGACTGGGTTTTGGGCTGGCCGGACTCCACAACTTTCCCGGGCGCGAGGTGTATGATGACGGAGCCCCGGTCTTTTTCCGGGCACTGGATGAATTTGCCAAACTGGGGCATCATCCGGAACTTGCCAACGTTCCTTTTGCCATGTACGGCAGTTCGAACGGCGGTGCTTCCACCTATGGCTTTGTAAATTATGCTCCGGAACGGGCGATCTGCTTTCTGGCCAATGTGGGCCCCTTCTACAATCCGGAGATACCGGTTGATGAGGCACTGCATGTCCCTGGCATCCATGTGATCGGGAAATTTGACCTGCTTGTTAACATGATTCTCGCCAGGCAAGGGATGCCCGGGGGTGTTGATGCCGGACGGAAGCTCATGAAGAATGCCCGCAGCAGGGGCGCGTTGTGGAGCTGGGCCGTGGAACTCAAAGGGCATGAAGACGGGTATACATATGATGTGTATACCAAACTGGTCGAACAGGCGGTAGCAGCCCGTTATCCGGAAACGGAAGATCCGGCCGAAGGGAAAGTCAGACTGAAGAAACTGAAAGAAGAAGACGGCTGGCTGGTTGACCAGAGCAGCTGGGGGAGCGGACTCACCTACATTGCTCGCTATGGGGAATATGAAGGCGACCCGGATAATTCGGGTTGGGTGCTGAACAAGGATATGGCATATGTTTACCGGAGTCTGGCCACCCATTACAATCCGCTTTCCATCGTAATTCCCGAATCCGACAATACATATGATCCCAGTCTGGAGCCCGGCCATTTCTACAGTCTGGGCGGCCCTGTGATGGATCCGGGGAAAACCCTCACCGTGGGATGTGATGCGGAAGCGTTTGCGGATTGGCAAAAGATCGAATTTTTCAACGGAGCGGAAAAGCTCGGGGAAGTCCGTTCCGGAAACAAGCCGGAAATAGAAGTTGTCATAGACGGTGGAAGCCGGGTATATTGCATAACTGCACTGGCAACCGGTCGATCGGGCGACCGGCGGACCTGTCCTCCCCGTCATTTTTTTGTCAGGGATCCCTCCATGGACTGGCATTGCAGGTATCCTGAGTCAGAATATGCGGGCAAAAAGAACAAGGGGTCGAAAAATGCAGGGGAACAGGTAGACTGTACTGAACCGGATCCGGAGGACAGTGTTCTGGTGGCGTACGGACTGACCGCGGAACAGGAAAAACAGTTCTCTGCCCGTGACGGCAAATTATCCGGATTTTGGGAAAAGATCGATGACCGGCTGGATTACATCGAGATGAAGCAAAACGATATGAGGCAGAGGAATTCAGCAACCGATAACGCGGAGTTTAATTTTTGCATTTCCCATGACTGCAATGTCACGGTGAAAGCGGCCTATGGCGGGGACGGGGTTTATCTGCTGTTTGAGATCAACGACGACCAGGATGTGCCCTGGCCGAATGGATTCACCGGTACGGAAATGGAAATGTTCTATCACGATTTTGATGCGGTCAACCTCATGATGGACAGCCGCCCGGTAAAATCCATCTGCAAGCCTGAAAGCAAGGATATGCTCATATCGAGATATTACGGGATGACATCCACATCCAAACAATATCAGGTGGCATGCGGGACGGAAAAGGAAAGGCCGCAAGGATTCAAACGCACGGTTCCCGCCCCCTGGGATTTTCACGCCATTTATTTCACTTTCGAAGATGCAAGATCGCAGTTCGGTTTTGAAGCGGAAAACATCAAAACATCCTGTTTTTATAAGGCGCAGGAATTGTTCATCCCCTGGAGTGAATACGGGGGCGGATTGTCGTCGGAGCCGGATGCAGGCACACGGCTGGCCTTTTCCCCGGGATTCAATGACCGTGACCCGGGTGAGCATATGCCCCCGGGTGTGAACCAGAGCGGACACGTTACCCGGTCATCCAACGGCCTGAGATGGATCGGAAGGAAAAATCCCTGGCACAGCCCGGAGCCTCCCTATGCCTGGGGGGAGATCGAACTGGGCGCCATGCTGGAATAAATTTTTATTAGTCCGTTTTATTTGTTATATTTTATCGCTTTCAACCGGTAAAAAACGACGTAAAAACAAATGAAAATGAGAAAACAACTGATGATCTGTTCGCTGGGTTTATTACTGGCCTGGTATATGTACGGTTGCCGGCAAACGGCCACCACCGAGGAAAGTTCGGTAGTATCCCCTGAAATTGCTGCCATAGAGACCATTCAGATTGACCTTTCCAAATTGGCGGATTATGAACTGACCTACCCGTATGAGATGCACCCCAGGGCATACGGTGCCGGGGATCTCCAGCCCTACCTGGATGCCATGACAGGAGACATCCACTTCGATAAGCATCACACGGGTTACAAGAACAAGCTGAATGCCGCCGTGGAAAATACGGAAATGCAGAGCAAAGCCCTGTTCGAGCTGTTCCGGGAGATCAGCATTTATCCGGAAGCGGTGAAGAACAATGGAGGAGGATATTACAATCATAACCTTTACTGGTCGGTCATGTCGCCGGAAGGAGGCGGGGAGCCGGAAGGAAAACTGGCCGAAGCAATTGTTAAATACTTTGATTCCTTTGAAGAATTCAGGCAGAAGTTTTCCGACGAGGCCAAAAGCAAATTTGCCAGCGGATGGACCTGGCTCATCGTGAACCGACACGGCAACCTGGAGATTGCCTCTACTTCCAATCATGTCAATCCCATCATGGATGTTTCCGGGAAAAAGGGGATACCCATTCTGGTGGTCGATGTATGGGAACATGCCTATTACCTGAATTATCAGAACCGGCGTGCAGAATTCGTGGACGGTTTCTGGGATGTGGTCAACTGGAAGGAAGTGGAGAAAAGATATGAGGAAGCCATAAGCATTGTGGGTGCGTGATCCTATTTCAGGATGTTTTCCACGTCTTTTTGTGAAAGGGTTTCCTTTTCAAGGAGTTGTGAGGCCATTTCTTCCAGTTCATCCCGCTTTTTGTTGAGCAATTCCTTTGCTTCCTTGTAGCAATCGTTGATGAACCGGAGGATTTCATCATCGATGGTTTGTTCCAGTTTTTCCGATCTTTTTTCCACCAGGGCTTCCTGTCCGAGAAACCGGGCCTGCCCCTGTTTTTTCAATGAGATATTGGGGATCTTGTCGCTCATTCCGTATACGGTTACCATCTCCCTGACGATGCGGGTGACGCGTTCCAGGTCGTTGGCCCCGCCCGTGGATATTTCATTGAAGACGGTCTCTTCGGCAGCCCGGCCACCCAGCAATCCCTTGACCTTACCCGTCAATTCGGATTTTGACATCAGGTAGCGGTCTTCGGTGGGTGCCTGCAGTGTATATCCAAGGGAACCAATGCCCCTGGGAATGATAGATACCTTGTGTACCGGATCGGCCCCGGGGGTGAAATAGCCCACGATGGCATGGCCCGATTCATGGTATGCCACCACTTTCCTTTCTTTGGGGTTGATCAGCCTGTTTTTCTTCTCGAGTCCGGCGATCACCCGCTCGATCGCATTCTGGAAATCCTTGAGGCTGATGTTTTTCTTGTCTTTTCTGGAAGCAAGCAGGGCGGCTTCATTGCAGATATTCGCCAGATCGGCACCTGAAAACCCGGGGGTTTGTGCCGCCACCTCTTTAAGGTCCAGTTTGGGATCCAGGGTCAGGTCGCGGGCATGCACTTTCAGTATTTCTTCCCGCCCTTTCAGATCCGGCCGGTCAAGAAGCACCTGCCGGTCGAACCGTCCCGGCCTGAGCAATGCCCTGTCCAGGATTTCCGGGCGGTTAGTGGACGCGATCACGATGACGTTGTCACCCGGACTGAAACCGTCCATTTCAGCCAGCAGCTGATGAAGGGTGTTTTCCCGTTCTTCGTTGCTGCCTACCTGTGTGCTTTGTGAACGGCTTTTTCCGATGGCATCGATCTCATCAATAAAAATGATGCAGGGGGCATTCTTTTTTGCTTCCTTGAACAGGTCCCTGACCCTGGCTGCGCCTACGCCCACGAACATTTCGACGAACTCCGAACCGGTCAGACTGTAAAAGGGGACACTGGCTTCTCCGGCCACGGCCCTGGCCAGCAAGGTTTTTCCCGTACCCGGGGGGCCAATCAGAATCACTCCCTTGGGAATTTTTCCTCCAAGCTTGGTGAATTTGCCGGGATGCCTGAGAAATTCGATCATTTCCCTGAGTTCCTGCTTGGCTTCGTCCACGCCGGCTACATCATCGAAAGTAATTTTGTTCTCATCCGATTTGTTGAAGGGTTTTGCCCCGGACCGGCCGAAATTGAACATATTCCTTTTCCCTTTTTTCATGCTGCGGGATGCGGCGCTGAAGAGATAGAATATAAGCAGCAGGGGAAACAACCAGATCAGCAGGTTCCAGAACCAGTTGGAATCTTTTTTTGCTGTATAGTTGACATTGTGTTTTTCCAGATCCTCTATGAGGGTTTCATCATTGACCCTTACCACCTTGAATTTCTGTCCTTTTTCGCCCTTTTCGGGCCTTGCGGGTTGTCTGAGTTTTGCCGGGTCAGGCAATTCACTCAAAGTATCGGGTTGTTCTTTCCGGGTGCGCAGACTGTCACCGCGGAATTTGAAAAACCCTTCGATCTTATCTTCCTTGATCACCACGGATTTGATCCGTCCTGCTTCCAGACTGTCCCTGAATTGGTCATAGCTGATACTGGTGGTTTCCGGCCCCGAAAAAAAGAGCATCTGCACACCTATGATGATCAGGAAAAACAACAGGTAATACCAGACAGGGATTTTCTTTGGTTTTTTTACGGACACGTTATTTACAGATTGTCTTCAAAAAAAGTTTCCACGCCATCCCTTAACCGGTACATGTCATATTCCATTTCTTTTCTGAACTCTTTCCAGTCCCGGGCCGATTGATTTTCTATGCTGTCGATTCTGGCCCGAAGCATCTCACTTTCTTTTCGGAGACTGTCGTATACGCGTTTTGTTTTTTCCGCCATTTCCCTTTTTGTGGTTACGGCTTTTGCTTCATATTTTTCCATTTGGGCCTTATAATCGTTCAGGATCTGCTTTGCTTCTTTTTTGAGCTGTTTTTGCTCTTCGGCCAGTTTCTCCCCGGAAACTTCTCCTACATCCTGCAATTCTTTTTCAAGTTCGCCCGGTTTCTCTTTTTTGCCGGATTGTCCGCAGGATGCAACCATCCCGATCATGATTGTGATTAATGCCAGTTTTGTTATTTTCATAAGTTTCATAATCAATGTTTTTAATAAATTTTTGGTTTTCTGTAGATATTCATACACAAATGATGGAAATAAATGCCCGTGCAAACGGTTCAAATGGGAACAAACCTCCGTGCTACGGCATCCCAGTTGATGATGTTCCAGAACTGGGTGATGTATTCCGGTCTTTTGTTTTTGTATTTCAGGTAATAGGCATGTTCCCATACATCCAGGGCAAGCAGGGGCTTGCCTTTTACCTGGGAAATGTCCATCAGGGAATTATCCTGGTTGGGCGTGGAAATGACCCTCAAACCGTCCCCGGTTGATATGAGCCATGCCCAGCCCGAACCGAATTGTGAAGCGGCAGCACCGGACAACTCTTTTTTGAATTTTTCGAATGACCCGAAATACTTTTCGATTGCCTTCAGAAGTTCTCCTTCGGGCAATCCGCCTCCGTTGGGGGTAAGATTTTCCCAGTAAAGGTTGTGATTGTAATATCCTCCTCCGTTGTTCCTTACGGAATCGGGATATTTTGACACCTTACTGAATATGTCTTCCACGGTCTTGGTGCCAAGTCCGTTTTCTTCAATCGCCTGGTTGAATTTTTCGGTGTATTTTGCATGGTGCCTGTCATGATGGATCTCGACCGTTTCGGCGTCTATGTATGGTTCGAGTGCGTCATATGCAAAATACAGTTCGGGTAGTTGATAATTCATGGCAATGTGTTTTTATGGAAGAATCATAAAATATCATGCCAGAATTCAATCCGGACCGATTTCGAATTGCTTCAATTTGTTGTAAAGGGTCTTCCGGTCAATTTTCAGAAGCTTGGCCGCTTTCGATTTGTTGTTGTTTGCCTGGCTGAGGGCATTCATGATGACCTGTTTTTCGGCTTCGACCGCTGCTCCTTTAAGCTCCAGGGAAGATTCCCCTGACACCGTGCCTTTGGTTTTGCCTAAAGGTCGCAAACCGGGTGTCCTGATCTCACCGGGAAGAAGGTCTGCGGTTATGGTATTGCTCTTCGAAAGCAGGACACAACGTTTGATCACGTTTTCAAGTTCACGGATGTTCCCGGGCCAGGGATGATTCAGCAGGATCTTCTTCACATGGCCGTCCACCGAACGGACGGATTTATTGAAGCGTTTGTTTGCCCTTTCAATGAATTTTTCAGCGAAGATCAGAACATCGTTACCCCGTTCCCGGAGGGGGGGCAGATTGATCTTGAATTCATTGACCCGGTGGTATAGATCTTCCCGGAGGTTGCCCTGCCTGACCTCCTGGTAAAGGTCCTCGTTGGTGGCCACGATCACCCGGACATCGACCGGTATGTTCTTGTTTTCCCCGACCCGGTTGATGATTCTTTCCTGGAGGGCCCTGAGGATCTTAACCTGGTTTTCGTGGCCGAGATTGCCGATCTCGTCAAGGAACAGGGTTCCCTTGTCGGCCTCCTGGAAAAGCCCCTTTTTGTCATACAGGGCTCCGGTAAATGCGCCTTTCACATGCCCGAACAATTCACTGTTTGCCAGCTCCCTGGGAATGGCACCGCAATCCACGGCCACGAAGGGCTTGTTCTTTCGCCGGCTGTTGTGGTGGATGGCCCGGGCAATGTATTCTTTTCCCGACCCCGTCTCGCCCTGGATGAACACGGTCATTTCCGTGGGGGCCACCACCCGGACATATTCAAGAACCTGTTTGATCTGCGGACTGTCTCCGGTGATGAAATCCTGTTCGAAATCCAGGAAGGATGCTTCCGGTGTTTTTGTGGTAAGGGATTTTTCGATCAGTTCCAGGATCTCCTCCGGCTGAATGGGTTTGGTCACATAATCCCTTGCACCTGCCTTGATCAGTTGAACGGCCATGTTGACATCCGCATAGGCAGTTATGATGATGACCGGGGAGGAGGGATTGTTGCGGATTGAATATTTCAGTATTTCCATGCCGTTCATATCCGGAAGCCGGTAATCACAAAGGATCAGGTCGAAGTCCGTTTCCTTGATCATCTGAACGCCTTTTTTGCCCGTATGGGCCACCTTGGTCTGGTAACCCTTTTTATCCAGGAACTTGCTCAGCAAATTGGAGATATAAACATCATCATCGATGACCAGTATTTTTTTCCTGGTGGAACTCATTTACACAAATGCTATGGATAGTGTCAATATAATTCAAATAATTCATATTTAAAAATCGGGTCAACATCATGGTGTGGATAAAACTCACAAAAGCTGGGGAATGATTTTCTCAGATGATATGCTGTGCGGTGACCGGGACGAATGCCCGAAATGCCCGCGTGAACGGTCTTTCCCGGAAAAAAAACCCGGCGGATCAGGGATTTTTGCATTTTCCGTGTTCAATGGCATAATATTTTGACTTGCATTAAAAACAAGAATTAAATACCAAATCATCATGAAACGCTTAGCATTTTTTATTTCGTCCGCGATTGCTTTTATTATCCTGGCAGGAGGTGCAGGCGGCCTCAGAGGTTGCCAAAAGTGTCAAGGGCGTGAAAGAAGTGACCAATTTTATCAATTTCAGATATCAGTATCATGCCGATCGTACTGACGAAGAGATTGCCCGGGAGGTTAAAAGGGCGTTGAGGTCGGATGTGCGTATCGATGATGAATTGATCACAGTCAAAGTGGACGACCATGAAGTAAAGATTCAGGGAGAAGTTGGCAGCGTGGTGGAAAAAGAGCTTGCCAGGCAGGATGCCTGGGTGGTGGGCGTACATTCGGTGAATTCGGATAACCTTGACGTGAAGTTATGGTCCAGGGATCCGGAAACGCGTGCCACCAAATATGTTCCCAAAAGCGATGAAGAAACGGAAGAAGCCATCAGGAAGGCTTTTGAGCATGACTCCAGGGTGGAATATTTCGATTTGCAGGTGGAAGTGGATAACGGGGTGGCTACCCTGAAGGGAATGGTGGATAATCTGAATGCCAAACGTGCAGCCGAAGAGGATGCCCGGAATGTGGTGAGCATCAGGAATGTACACAACAATATCAGGATCATCCCAGATTCCATACCCGAAGATGAGGTGATCGAGCAACAGATCATCAATGTGTTCAACTGGGACCCCTACCTGGAAGACGAAGATATCAGGGCGGAAGTTGAAGGCGGAACCGTATCCCTGTACGGGAATGTGGAAAATTATTTTGAGCGGAGCCGGGCAGAAGAAGCGGTGTCCCATTTGAAAGGAACCGCGGAGATAAATAACTACATCGATGTGGAGGTCAGCCGCGGGGTTGCCATTTTATCGGGGACCGTGGAAACGCACCGGGAAAAAATGATGGCCGAACGGAAAGCATTCCAGGCCGGAGCCCGTGATGTGATTAACAATATTGAAGTCCGTTACGACAGCCATGAAAAAAATGATTGATTGTCATGAAAATACAACTACAAAAAACCATGAAGAAAATGAAGTATATGTTCATAATTGCCGGGACCATGATGGTCATGTCCTGTGCTTCGCAGGACAGGAAATCCGTGAGTGAAACCGGACTCATCCGTTTTGAAGACAAACAGAAGCAAGCAACTGAAAAAAGCAGTGAAATGAGTAATCCCCGGAAAGAACCGGGGGATCCTGCGACACTTCCCGATTTCCGGCAGGCATCGCAGCGTGCCATGCGCGGGGTGGTGCATATCATGGCCAAAAGCCAGCCGGCACAAACCGGCACGCCGGAAGGATTTCAGCAGTTACCGGAACCTTTCCGGGATTTCTTCGGGGATGAATTCTTCTTCAGACGCCCGCGGCCATCACCCAGAACGGCTTCGGGATCAGGGGTTATTATTTCGGATGACGGGTATATCGTAACCAACAATCATGTGGTGGCCAATGCTGATAAAATTGAAGTAACCCTCCATGACAACCGTTCTTTCCAGGCCAGAATCGTGGGTACGGATCCCGATACGGATCTTGCCCTGATCAAGGTCGACGAACAGGCGCTTGATTTCGTGGAATTCGGAAACTCGGACGAGGTCCGGGTGGGTGACTGGGTCCTTGCCGTAGGCAATCCTTTCAACCTGTCCTCCACGGTTACGGCGGGGATAGTCAGTGCCAAGGCAAGGAACATCAACATTTTAAGGGAAAATTATGCCATCGAATCATTTATACAGACCGATGCTGCGGTAAATCCGGGAAACAGCGGAGGGGCCCTTACCAACCTGGAAGGGAAACTGATCGGGGTAAATACAGCCATTGCCAGTCCGACCGGCGCCTATGCCGGATATGCCTTCGCCGTTCCGGTCAATATTGTAAAAAAAGTCAGCAACGACCTGTTGAATTACGGCGTGGTCCAGAGGGGATACCTGGGGATCACCATCCGGGACATGAATTCGGAACTGGCCGAAGAACTGGGAGTTGATATCACCCGCGGGGTATATATTGACAGCATTATACCGGAGAGCGCGGCAGATGATGCAGATTTGAAAGAGGAGGATATCATTGTCGGACTGGATGATGAAAAGATAACTTCCGCTCCCGAAGTGCAGGAGTTCATCGGGAGAAGACGGCCGGGAGACACGGTCATGGTCACCGTGAACAGAAAAGGAAAAGAAAGGGAATTCGAAGTGATCCTGGAAAATCGCCGGGGAACGACCAGGATGGTGAAAAAACAGGAGCAGGAAATCACCGATGTGTTGGGGATCAGGATCGCTGACCTCAGCAGCCGCGAAAAAGCCAGTCTTAAAGTGGAAGGGGGAGTCAAGGTGGTTGAGATCGGACAGGGAGTGGTCAGAGAACAGACCCGCGTGAAACCCGGCTTCATTATTTTGGAAATGAACCGCAAGAAAGTGAAAAATACGGATCAGTTCATCCGCATGCTGGAAAATGCAAGCGGTGGTGTCATGGTGGGAGGAATATATCCGGGATACCCGGGCATGAGATTCTATGCATTCGGACTGGAGTGAGGTCACCATGAATTTTCACAGCAGGGAAGTTGATGAAATACTGCGGGAATTTTCCGCAGACCCGGAAAAAGGACTGACTGAGAAAGAAGCCGGGAAAAGGCTGTCGGAACACGGGCCGAATCAATTGAGGGAGCAGGACAGGACAGGTTTTCTGCAGATCCTGCTTTCCCAGTTGAACAATCCGGTGGTCTACCTGCTCACCGGTGCCACTGTTCTGGCCTTTTCTTTTGGAGACATACTGGAAGGGATCGCCATCCTGGTGGTCATCCTGATCAATACGGCCATCGGATTCTGGATGGAATACCAGGCCAGCCGGTCAATGCGGGCCCTGAAAAAAATGGACCGGATCGAGATTGATGTTATACGAAACGGGAAGGAAAAAAAGATCGACGCGGAAAAACTGGTCCCCGGTGACCTGATGGTGCTGGAAGCGGGTGACCTTATCCCGGCAGATGCCCGGCTGATCGAATCCAATGAATTGTCCGTCGATGAATCTCCCCTGACAGGGGAATCCCTCCCGGTGAGTAAATCATCCGAAAATCTGCCCGGCGATACCCCCCTCGCTGACCGGGAGAACATGGTCTATAAGGGAACCGCAGCATCCAACGGAAAGGGCAGGGCCGTGGTGGTAGCCACCGGGATGGATACCGAACTGGGGAACATCAGTAAAATGGTGGGCGAAGCCAAAGAGGAAAAGATCCCCCTGAACGTAAAACTGAAAAAGCTGACCCGGCATCTGATATGGGTCACAGCCGGCATGGCCGTACTGTATTTCCTGTTCGGATGGCTGGCCGCCGGAAAGGATTTGTATTTGCTTGTACAGACATCCATTGCCTGGACAATCGCTGCCATACCCGAAGGATTGCCCATTGTAGCCAGCATTGCACTGGCCAGGGGTATGCTCAGACTGGCAAAGCAGAATGTGGTGGTCAAGAAACTGGCCGCGGTGGAGGCCCTTGGGGAGACCACCCAAATCTTTACGGACAAGACGGGAACGCTGACCAGGAATGTGCTTACGGTGGATACTCTGTTCATTCCCGGAAGGAAACTTGGGGTAGAATTTTCCGGAGACAGGGTTGGGTCACCGGATTATGATGATTTCAGGCAGGATGAAAACATCCGGCAGATCTTCAGGATATCGGTGTTCTGCAACAATGCCCGGCCGGAAAAAGGGGAAGGTGACGGAGATCCCCTGGAACTGGCCCTGCACCGTTTTGCCGGAAAATATGACCGGAAAGAATACAACCGGCTCAGAAAACAACAGCGGATCAACGAAGATCCTTTCGATTCGGAGATGAAGATCATGGGCACCATCCATGAAATGGATAACCGGCTCTGTATTTCTGCAAAGGGAGCAGCCGAACCCATACTGGACAGATCGGCCCGCATCCTGGTGAAGGGGAAGAAAAAAAAGTTCGGGAAAAAAGAGAAACAACGGTGGATTGCCCGGAACGACAAACTTTCGGAAAAAGGACTGCGTGTGCTGGCCTATGGATACCGTATGGCCGGTTCGAAAGAAAAGAAGGATCTGGAAAAAAAGGAAGATTTTGCCCGTGAACTTGTTTTTGCGGGACTGGTCGGATTTCTGGATCCTCCCCGGGAAGATGTCGGATCCGCCATACGTGCATTTCATGATGCAGGGATCAGGGTGGGGATGGTGACCGGGGATCATCCGGGAACGGCTGAGAACATTGCCGAACAGGTCCAGCTTGTTGAACAGGGTTCCGCGGATGTGATCACCGGAAAGGAGATCGGGATAAGAACCTCAGGCGATGACCATGTGGAGGAGCTGGCGGAGAAAGAGGTATTTTCCAGGGTGGATCCCGGCCAGAAGCTCGATATAATCGAACAGTTCCAGAAGAAAGGAGAGATCGTGGGAATGACTGGCGACGGGGTCAATGACGCACCGGCCTTGAAGAAGGCGGACATCGGCATCGCCATGGGCAGAAGGGGGACGCGGGTGGCCCGTGAGGTGGCCGACCTGGTGCTGAAGGATGATTCTTTTCCATCCATGCTGAATGCGGTAAAACAGGGCAGGATCGTTTTCGGGAACATACGGAAATTCATCGTTTACCAGTTGTCATACCATCTGGCGGAGATCGTGGTGATCGCGGCAGTCAGTTTTACGGTCCTGAAACTCCCCCTGCTCCCCCTGCAGCTTCTGTTCCTGAATCTGCTTTCGGACGTGTTCCCGGCATTGGCCATCGGCGTGGGGAAAGGGAACAGGAACATCATGAGCCGTTCGCCCAAGGATCCGGATGAACCCATTGTCACCCGGAAAAACTGGATGGGAGTTTTTGTATATGCCATGATCATATCGGCCAGTGTAACGGGCGCATATTTTTTCGGGCAATATGTATTGGGAGCTTCAGATGCGGTTTGCAACAATATCGCATTTTTCTCTCTCGCCCTGGCTCAATTGTGGCATGTTCTCAATATGCGGGAACAAGACGAACATTTCCTGAAAAACCAGATCACCCGGAATAAATACATCTGGATGGCCCTGGGCATATGCATTGCCGCCCTGGCAGCCGCTTATTTTATTCCCGGGGCGTCAGGGGTGCTTTCCTTCAGGCCGCTGAGCCCCGACATCTGGATACTGATCGGAATTACCAGCGCGTTGCCCCTGGTCACCATACAGATGCTGAAAGCCATCCCTTCAGTGAAATTTGGCCTGTAATGCAATAAATAGTTGATCCATATTGAATAAGGTCACATGATTTTATTATAATTGCAAAAAATTATTGCATATGGAGAACAGCTGGACATTGCGTTTCGATGAATGGAATCCCGGGGAACAGAGCACAAGAGAAGCTTTGTGTACTACAGGGAACGGTTATTTTGCAACCCGCGGTGCCATGGAAGAGGAGAAAGCGGACCGGGTGCACTATCCGGGAACTTACCTGGCCGGCGGATATAATCGGATGAAATCCGAGGTTGCCGGCAAGACCATTGAAAATGAAGACCTGGTCAACTGGCCCAACTGGTTGTTTACCACCTTTCGCAGGGAGGGAAAAGGCTGGTTCGGTATCCATGATGTGGAAGTACTGGAATTCATGCAGGCGCTTGACCTGCACAACGGCGTTTTCAGCAAAAAGATCCGTTTCAGGGACAAGGAAGGCAGGGAATCATTGCTGGAATCTTCACGTTTTGTCAGCATGAACGATATGCACCTGGCGGCCCTGCAATGGACACTGACCCCCCTGAACTGGTCGGGCCGCGTCAGGCTGCATACGGGCATTGACGGATCGGTGGAGAATACAGGAGTGGAAAGATACAGGCAATTGAACGGCCGGCATTTGCAGATCCTTGATTCGGGCCCCTGGGATGAAGAAACCATGTTCATGGATGTGGTCACCCGCCGGTCAAAAATCAGGATGGTCCAGACCGCAAGGGTCCGGTTATTCAAGGATGGTCACAGGCATAAGATCGAACCGGAAAAAATTCTGAGAAAGGATTATGTGGCCAGGGAATTCGAACTGAATTGTGAAAAGGGGAAATCCTATACCATTGAAAAAATGGTTTCCCTTTTTACTTCCCGCGATCCTGCCATTTTCGAGCCCTTCCAGGATTCACTGGTACACAACAAGCGCCTGGGCGATTTTGAACAGGCACTGAAATCCCATGGCAGGACACTGAGCCGTATGTGGGAACGTGCAGACATTCTTATGCAGAAAGAGAACGAACACCAGTTGATCGTGCGTTTGCATATTTTTCACCTTTTACAGACCATTTCATCCAATACCGTGGACATGGACGTCGGGATCCCTTCCAGGGGATTGCACGGGGAAGCATACCGGGGCCACATTTTCTGGGATGAACTGTTCATTTTCCCTTATTTGAATTTTCATTTTCCCCATATTGCCCGTGCCTTGCTGATGTACCGTTTCCGGAGAATGGACGAAGCAAAGCAAATGGCCGGGGAAGCCGGTTTCAGGGGTGCCATGTTCCCCTGGCAGAGTGGCAGCAACGGACGTGAGGAAAGCCAGGTGATCCATCTGAACCCGAAATCCGGCCGGTGGATCCCCGATGAAACCCATTTGCAGCGGCATATAAATTCTGCCATCGCCTTCAACGTCTGGCAATATTTCGAGATCAGCAACGATCTTGATTTTCTCAACTACTATGCTGCGGAAATGATACTCAATATTGCCTTGTTATGGTCAGACATTGCCCATTACAACAAAGACCGGGACCGTTATGAGATCCACGGGGTGGTGGGCCCCGACGAATATCATACCCGTTACCCGGGCGCAGAAGAACCCGGACTGAAGAACAATGCCTATACCAATTTTATGGCCGCCTGGGTATTGATGACCGCCTGCGAGATCATTGAAATGCTGGACAGCAGAATTGTCGGGGATCTGAAGGGGAAATTGCAGGTTCCGGATAGTGAAACCGGGCGATGGAAAGAGATCGCCGGGAAAATGTACATCCCTTTCCATGAGGGAAAGATCATCAGCCAGTTCGAGGGATATGAAGACCTGAAAGAATTCAATTGGGAAGAATATACGGAAAAGTACGGGGATATTATGCGGCTTGACCGGATCCTGGAAAAAGAAAACGATTCCCCCAACAATTACAAAGCCAGCAAACAGGCCGATGTTTTAATGCTCTTTTATCTTTTTTCATCGGATGAACTATGCAGGATCATGAATAAACTGGGTTATGATTTTTCTCCCGAAGACATTCCGGGTAATATCGAATACTATGATAACAGGACTTCCAACGGTTCCACGCTGAGTGAACTGATCCACAGCTGGGTGCAGGTTCGTTCCGACCGTACCCGTTCATGGAAGAGCTTTATGAACGCCCTGATGAGCGATTACCGTGACATTCAGGGAGGCACCACCGGAGAAGGGATCCACCTGGGGGCGATGGCGGGGACGGTCGATCTTGTACAGCGGTGTTTTTCCGGACTGGAAGTACGTGATCATGTTCTGTGGTTTAATCCTTCACTGCCCGATCCCCTGAAAACCACTGCTTTCAGGATCCGGTTCCGGGGTTATTGGATCGGTGTTTCCATTGACCATGAAAATCTGGTCATTACATTGGATCACGGATGTAATGACGAAATCAAAATCGGTGTGGTGGACAGGAAGTATACATTCTCTGCCGGGGATTCCAGGGCGTTTGACCTGAAGAAAATCAAACCCTCATGACTCTTTTTCCGAAAGGTCCTCCAGGATCTCTTTCAGCTCCTGAATTGCACGGGCTGCCCCGTCGAATTCCCGGTTTCCAGTGTGCTCAATGTACCGGTTGAAAGCATCGTTTGCCCTTTGGATCAGGTCATCCACAGTCCGGGCAGCAGGCTGCTCAGCCTGTTCTGCCCCCGGGGGGCGTTCAGCCACTCCATACAATCCTTCCAGGGCTTTGCCGAATGTTTCCGCATAGCTCAGCTGGTCCTCGTGCATTACGGCCACCAGTCTGAGCTCGGGGAATGCAGCGGTTTCGGACTGGAGGTAGATGGGCTCCACATATATAATGGTCTTGTCAACCGGGATGGCCAGGACGTTTCCGCGAATTACCCTGGATCCCCGCTGATCCCAGAGGGATAACTGTCCTGAGAGGAATGAATCCTGGTCAATCTTGGTTTCCACTTGCTGGGGTCCCAGTATGCGCATGTCTTTGGGAAACTTGTAGGCAAGAAACCGCCCGTAGTTTTCACCGTCACACATGCCGGCGAGCCACCCCACCAGTACCTGCCGGTTCTTGGGTGTAAAGGGCAGGATCAGGGTGAATTCCGGCTGGCCGGAACCGGAAGGCCTCCACATGATATAATAAGGCTCTACCGGCTGGATCCGGTCATAGTATTTTTCGGTGGCGCGGACCCAGAGATCTTCCTGGTTGTAAAAGACAGCCGGGTCACCCATGTGGTATTTTGCATACACAAGGCCCTGTGCGAGAAGCATATCAATCGGATACCTGACATGATCCGCCAGTCCTTCGGGCATGGCTTCCCTGTCCTTGAGCAGGCCGGGAAATATATTGTCCCACACCCTGATCACCGGATCGTCCTTTTCAAATACATACAGGTTGGTGGTCCCGTTGTAAGCATCTATGACCACCTTGACCGAATTTCTCAGGTAATTGACATTCTCGAATTTTGACATGGACGGGTCCCGGAATATCATGTCCTCGCCCTGGTCCAGGATCCGGACCTGCTCAAGTGACCGGAAAGGTTCGGAGTAGGGATAGTTTTCCGACCAGGTATAGGCATCGATGATCCAGTAAAGCTTTCCGTCCACCAATGTAATGTACGGATCGTCATCGTATTTCAGAAATGGTGCCAGCAGGCGGATCCTTTCCAGTATGTGCCGGTTGAACATAATGCGGCTTTTCTGAACGGGATAACCGGAAAAGAGCAATCTTGCCCCGTCAAATTTCCATCCGTAGATGAGTTGTCTCCAGAATCCCGGCATGGGGACACCTCCGTCCCCGGTGTAGTTGAAATATATATTTTTCTCTCCGCTGGGATAATCGAATTCCTCTTCACTGCTGTTGACAATGACCGGTGTGTTGGTCAGTTCGCCGTAATAGATCCTGGGTTGTTCAACCTCCAGTTCCGGGTATTCGCTCCGGGGGGGAATGTTCTTGACCAGGAGTCTGGGCAAACCGTTTTCGGTAAACTCATTTACCTTGCTCAGGGTGATCCCGTTGCCGTGGGTGTATTTGAACCGCTCGTTGACGAAGGTTCTGCTTTGCCGGGGCAGGTTCCTGATCTCCATTTCCCTGGCCGATACCATGACCTGGTTGTACCGGCCGGCGAATGTATACCGGTCCACATCAACGTCCTTGAACTCATAATACAACCGGATCTCCTGGAACTGCTTGTATACGGCATCCAGGGCCCTCCAGTCCCACAAGCGTATATTGGAGAAAACCTCTTCATTGTTATCGGCAATTTCCCGGTTGAATTCCGACTGGAATTTGTATTCCGCTTCCTCGATCCGGTTCAGGTTAAATCCCAACCGGGTAAATTGTATGTTATTCTCGATGTACGGTTTTTCAAGGGTGATCTCATTGGGTTCAACCTTAAGCCATTGGAACAATCCGGGGACCAACGTAAGAAAAATCAACCAGCTCAAAAGGAGAATGCCTCCGGTGAGAAGCAGAAAATTGCCGGGCAGACCGGAAGTTTCGGAGCCCATTCTGCGGAGCAGCCGGCCGCTGCTTTTCCTGACTGACGGATTCAGGATGAGCAGCGCGACGATCGCCGTAATCAGGATGGTGATGGTATAACCGGGCAGGGATACGTGTACGTCGGTCCACCCCGGCCCCGATACCGTACCCAGATCGGAGAAAAGCATCTTGAACCGGTTTATATACTTTCCGAATGCAAGGACCAGGATCAGGAAGGACATGCTGATATACATCCCGGGATGGCGTTTGCTTTCGGCCAGGAAACTCCACCCGTCTTCCGGACCGGTTTGCCTGTAATATTTCCCCATGCCGGTAGCGGCAATGAACATGCTGAAAAAAGTAATGAATGATGTCAGCAAAAGAAGCACGTACAATTGTTGCAGCAAAGGCAGGGTGAACATATAGAAAGAAGCATCTTTTGCAAAAATGGGGTCGGCCACTCCGGAAGGTTCACGATTGATGTATTGCAGGATGGTGTTCCAGTTGACCACGCCCCATATGGCACCGACCAGTCCGTTGACCAGCATGGCGAACCGGTAATGGTCAGGGCTCTTTTTCCTTTCGGTAAAGATCAGGATGTGGGTGATCAGCCAGACCAGCAGCAGACCCGATACAAGCATGACGGCTTTGTAGAGGTATTCGATCCAGAACCGGTTTTCATACCCGATGGCATCGAACCAGAGATAATCTCCCCAAAAGGTCATGAACAGGAAGAACAGAATGGTCAGTGCCGCGATCAGAATGCCGGTTGCCTGCTGAAATTTCCGGTGTTTTTTTCTTCCGTGCAGGAAAACGTAAAGACCGGCCCCGAGCAGCAGCAATAGTATGAATGTATACATGGAGGATGGTTTTTGCCTGATTTGGATGTATAATATAGTGAATTCCGTGGTGAAATCAAAACCCAGGAGATAAACGGTGTTTTTCCTTCTCCTCTTTCTTTTCCTTTTCCTGGAGCCGGGAAATGGCTTCTATGCTTTCCGGATGTATGTAACCGGTGCCGGCGGCATGCCTGGCAACCGCTTCGGTTTCCCTCCCAATGACCAGTTCTGTGGACTGTTCTTTATTCAGTGCTTCGGCGATCCTGAGTATTTTCCTGCTTCTCCTTCCGGAGCTTACATTCCGGATGTAAATACACAATACCCTTCCGGGATGCTCACCTGCGATCCGGCTGTAGATCTCGGGGTCTTTCTGACCGCTGTCCCCGATCAGGATGAACCGGGAATCCCGGTATGTTTCGAACAGGGAATTGATCCGGGTGATCTTGTGGATTTGTTTGTTCTCTTTGCGCCGGCGGGAATTGAACAGCCTGAAATGGAATTCCCGCAACAGCAAAGGACCCTCCGGGATATGACGGTACCGGCAAAAATCGTGGAGCAGGTCATAGATGTTCCAGTCACTGTTGCTGACATAAAAAATAGGATTGGATTCCTGTCCGCCCGGCCCCCGCTGCAACGCATGGTAAAATGCAGATACGCCCTTGAAGGGAAGCCGCTGACGGGAATTTTTGAACAACAGGAGCCTCAGTTTCTTCACAAAACGGGCGGCATGGGAAATGATCACCGTATCATCCATGTCGGATACGACAGCAAAGCGGAAATTTGCAGGCGGGATCATGATTTTTCCTTCTGCAACCACCTTTCCCTGTTCCGGCACGACCTCTTCCATCAGCTCATACCGTATGGTATGCCAGATTCGGTCGGATTCGATGTGGTGAGGGATCCTGACACAAAAGATCCCCTTTTCATCGCTGCGGGTGGTTACCTCATGGTCATAAAAACGGATCCTGATCCGGACCCCCGGCATCTCGTCCCCGGAATACCGCTTGATGGCCGCCAGGATGTTCTGCCAGATGTTATGGTCTTTCGCGGGTTTGGCGAGTCCCTTATCCTCAATGACCATGCCCGATGCAAAGATGTACTGTCCGTTGCCGTGGCCTGTGAAGGGCTGTATCCTGGGAATGCCCAGCCAGCCCAGGCGTTGTTTGATCCGTATCTTCAGCCTGACCAGGGGATTCCTGACCATCTTGAAAAGGTACTTTGCCGGTTTTTTCAGTGCCATTCCGGAAAATAAATGATTTTTACAGATTATTACAAAAAATGTACGTTTATTGCATAATAGAATTTTCGAAAATGGCTGAGAGCGGGGATAAAAAAAAGCACAAAATCCTTTTTATTGTCAATCCCGTTTCAGGGGATATCCGGAAGTCGGACCTGCCGGAAATGATTGAAGGTTATGCCGGGAAACAGGGGTTTGAATATGAAATATTTGAAACCCGTGGAAAGGGGGACCTGAAGAGGCTTTGCAACAGGATGGATGCCTGTGCTTTCACCCTGGCAGTGGCGGCAGGCGGTGACGGGACATGCAATCTGGTGGCCCGTGCCATTAAGGACCGGGCCATTGCCATGGGGATCATCCCCATGGGATCGGCAAACGGAATGGCTGTTGAACTGGGGATTCCGCAAAACAAAGACCGGGCACTGAAAGTGTTGACCGGCGGCCAGGAAAGGCTACTGGATTACCTGATCATTAACGACCGCCACCTTTCCCTTCACCTTTCCGACATCGGCATGAATGCCCGGGTGGTCAAAAGGGTTGCCCGGGAAAAAAGCCGCGGTTTTTTTGGCTATTTCAAACAGTATTTGCGGGAATTCCGGTTTGCCCATTCCATGCGTTATGAAATATCCACAGGAGAAGACCTTCATTATACAGGCAAAGCAAGGATGATCATTCTGGCCAATGCCAGGAAGTACGGGACCGGGGCCATGATCAACCCTGCAGGGGATCCGGGTGACGGGATTTTCGAACTGGTCATCATAAAACCTTATCCCCGGATGCATATTTTCAGGATGCTGGCTTCCATTTTCATTGGAAAAACCGACGAATCAAAATACATCAGGATCATTCCCGCGAGGGAATGCACCATCCGTTTTTCAATCCGTCAGGATTTACAGGTAGACGGTGAATTTAAGGGCACCGTGGAGGAAGTCCGGGCAGTGATCCGGGGCGGGGAAATACGCATGGTGGTTCCCGGCCGGTCTTGATGACCGGAGCTTCCGGCTGTTATTCCTGATCTCCGTACCTGACCTTTAACTGGTTGTCAACTTCACGTGCCCCTCCCTGCAGGGCATTTTGTGCTGCGGTTGATTTTTCTTTCCATGTATCCACCGTACCCAGCAAAGTGGCCTTTTTGTCTTCCACGATCACTTCCACTTCATCTTTATTGACAAACGGTGACCACCAGAGCTGGCTTCGGATATCTTCCCGGATCTCTTCATCGGTGCGGTTTTTGTCCAGCATGTCAAAATTTATGTATGGGGCGGGATATACTGTGTTCCAGCCGTAGAAGTCATATTCCAGGTATTCTTTTTCTTCTCCGGATTCTTCTTCGGTATTGATGTTGTTGGTGATTTCTACCACTCCCGGAATATCGGAAATTACCTTTTCCGCACGATGTTTTTCGAAGGTAGTCTGCACTTTGCCGGTCAGGTATACCTTGCCGTTCCCCTGTGCACGGTTACATCGATTTGGGAAGAACCTACTTGGGGATCGTAAAACAATGCATTCCGGACAGCTTCCCTGATGGTTTCTTCATCCATGGCCGGGTATTTGCCTTTTCTGATGTTCTCATCCCTTGCCCAGAACTTGACTTTCAGTGCATCCGTGTTTACCGAACGGACTCCGGTTACCCAGGCAATCGATTTTGCAAGCACCTTTTCGGTGGCGCTGCCAACCACACCTTTGAGCACCACTTTGCCGTTGATGACATCGACCTCGATCAGTGCATCGTCGATCCGTACGTCATTTCTCAGGATGCTTTTCACATCGGCCAGGATGTCCTGGTCGCTCCGGTGCACAGCGGCACCGAATACAATGTCGTTTTCTATTTTTTCAACTCCCTTGACTCTTTTGGCCACCGTGGAGGCGGCTTGTTTTTCCTGCCAGGAATCAACCATGCCTTCCAGTTTTACCAGGCCGTTGCTGACCCGGACATCTATCTCGTACCGGTCGACTGCCGGATTTTTCATCAGTTCCTTCTCTATATCGGATTCAATGACGTCGTCGGGCCGCTGGATGGGTGCAACCTCGATATTGTTCACCACGGTCTTCACCCCTTTCACTGCCAGTGCTATCTGTTCGGCCCGGTCCCTGGCCAGTATGTGATCGGTCTGACCCGACAGGATCACGATGCCGTCAGAGGTTTCCACATCGATCAGGTGCGAGGGTACACCGTTCCGTATCAGCATCTCGAAATCAACGGTCCGGGTGATCTCCGCATCGGATATTTTTTGGGCGGATACCTCCGGAAGAAAGCATATACAAATTATTGCACAAAGGATCCCGTATAAAACAGGGGTAAAACGGTTCTTTTTTTTATCCATAACTTTAACTCCTTTTCTTTTTATTATGTGATTATCTGAAAAGTCCGATCAGCACGACTGTGATCAGAACGGCCAGCAACAGCCAGAAAAAGATCCCCAGGGTTGCCGCTTCGGCTTCTTCAGGTGCAGGGGCTCCTTCTTCCAGCCTTTTCCTGCCGATTCTTTCCGGCATGCCGGTGGCTGCGGCCAGTCCGATGGCAACCAGCAATCCCACGAATACAAGAGGCACCCAGGCAATGTCGTAGAAATACGGCCCCACCGGGGTTATCCATAGTTCGGCTGCCCAGACGGCCAGAAACAGGACCAGGAAAAAGGTCCAGAAAGCACCCCACGGTCCCCTGACCCTGAAAAAATAGTAGAAAATGACTGCAAACAATAGTGAAATGATAATTGCGGTAATTATACCAAGTAGTTCCATGATCTTGAATTTTACGATGATTATTTTTTTCTGCCCACACCGATCTTTTTTTCCACCAAACGCATGAGCAGATTGATGATGAGCACGAACAGGGTAATGCCTATGGCCAGCAAATATTGTTTCAGGGCAACTGTTGCTCCGATACCGGCCGAAAACAATATGGTTGCGGCAGTGGTCAGAAATTTGATTTTCATTGTACTTTCCATTTGCAGGACTGTGCCTGCACCGATAAAACTTACCCCAACGATCACTGCCTGCAGGATACGGACGGGATCGGAACGGATGTAACCGGCCAGCCCGAGTTCAACAAAACGCATCACAATGATCTGCCCCAGCGATACCATCAGGGCGGTGGCACCCCCCACGATCATCTGGGTGCGGAGGCCGGCGGGTTTTTCCATAAGTTCCCTTTCCAGGCCGATAATCCCGGCCAGTAAGGCGGCAATGACCACGTCGAGCAATATGAACAATTGACTTTCGGTTCCCATGCTATTTTTGGTTTGGTTATTGTCAATAGCGGTAAATCGCATTCACCGCACCGGTTTTGTCCGGCATTTCACCGGGGGTGACGGTGTATACTTTTCCGTTGTTCACAATGGTCTTACGGGCGGCAAGGTCCGGCAAACAGGTGTCCCCCGCTTTTCTTTCTTCATGTTCCCTGACCACACCCGTGTCTTCATAGTACCTGCCCCAGATATTGGTGTTTCTGAGGATGAACAGGGTTTCTGTTCTTCCGTTTAACGAGGCGGGTATAATGTCATCCAGCTCGAATGAGGATTTTTTGTTATTAAGCAGTTCATGAAACCTGGCGGCATCCTGGTGGCGCTTTTTCATGTTTCTTTTCCTGGTGATCTCCCGGGCCTGTCTGGTGAGATCCGGTTCGTCCATACTTTCTTTGGACAGGATGTGCTCATCGACCAGTCCGGCATAGGAATTTACCGAACGGTATAGGGAAAACAGAGGTTCCGCCGTGGCCACCAGCAAGGGCGTGTCCTGTCCCTTCAGGAAATCATTCAGCTCCCGGTCGAGGTGTTCAAAGAACTTCCGGATCTCCTTCTTTTTATCGTCCTTTCCCTCTCCGTGCCCGTGAAAAATCCCGCTTCCGCTGCCTGTCTGTCCGGTCCTGAACTGCAGACTTTTGTCTTCGTAGTCATGACCGACCACGTCTTCCATTGTACCGGGCAATCCTGTATCTGTCAAAGGTTGGCTTCCGTCGTTGGTACACCTGAAAAGCCTGATGTCTTCCAGGTCAAGTCTGAGAATGTAATATTCAAAATGGAAATTCAGCAGGGGGATAAGCGGACTCAGGTGGTAATGGTCCCCGGTAAAATGGAATTCATGGAAGGGTTCGGGGCATTTAATGATGTGATGTCCCTCCCGGCTCAGGAAGATGGCCAGACCTTCCGACATGTTGTGCCAGAGGTCCGCATCCCCCAGCATCTCCACGGCGGGTTTGACCAGTGCATTGATCTCATTCTCCCTGAGCTGATGTTCCTTCAGTTCTTTCTTCACCTGGCGGATTTGGTTTTTCAACCGGATCCGGTCTTCTTTTTCCAGTACGGCCTGTCCTGCCTTGTGGGTGGGCATGTACATGGACACGCAATCCGGGGCGTGCACCTTTTCCAGTTCAATGAATTTTTTCCTGTTGAATCCTCTCATGATCATTCCAGCTTTTCGCAATCCATTTCATAGTCATAATATCCGTATTCCCGAATTCATCCACATTGTAACGCCAGTCACTGTTCACGTCCACCAGGACTGCCCGTACCGGCACAGCTCCCGCGTAAACGGATGTGCTGGCATCCAGGATGCTTTCCTGGATCCCGGGATTGATCACCGTCGCTTTGGGCAGACCGGGCATCTTTTCCCTGACAAAATCCGCCATTCTGGTTGAATCGATCCGGTAGGTGAATTCACCCGAACACAGGCTGACAGGTTCTTTATCCGGACTGTTCACGATGTCGCTGTACAGTGGGATCACATCCAGCCTGATCCTGAACGTTCCGTGTCCGAGTCTTTCCACTTCCTGTATCCATTCACTGATCCAGTTGTAAAAAAGCTTATCATCCTTATCCGAAGCAATGACCAGATTGAAAGTGGTCTGCTTCCGGAAAGGCTCTTCGTCCATTTCATACAGCCATCTTGCGGTCAGTTCGTCATCCACGAACATCCTGATGGCATAGTTATAGGTATATTTCATCTCATTGAAATTGTAGCTGTATCCCAGTTTCTCATAAACATCCCCCAGAGGTTCATCCAGGTATATCCTTGCATAGATGTTGTCCATGAGTGAAAAACCTGTTCTGAATTCGGATTCATCGGGATCTTCTTTGGGGATCCAGCTTTCGGCAAAAACAATTTTGCCGGCATATTTGCCTGATCCCGGCATATTTGCCAGGACGGGTCCGGTGAAAAGGATGAATACGGCAAGAGCACAAAGGATGCTTTTTGCCGTGCAATTGATTCTCTGTATCATGATGTTTGATTTATTAAAAATAATTCTGATATTCCCTGATCCTGTCGATGACCATTTTTCTTTTTTCTCCTCCCAGACGTTTTTCGATCCGGCCGAAGAGTTTTTTTTCCATAAGTTTTATGGTTTTGATTCACCGATATACAGGAAAAGATTGTGCCAAAATCCATGTGTGGGTCCGCCCCCTTTCTATTGCAAAGGGATACGAACAGGCAGGCAGACTGTGTCAGGGGAGGGGATCAACGGACGGATGGCATCGTGAAAGATTGTCTACAAGAATTGTGCATCATTTTACACAAAATCATTTGATCTCATCCTGTAATTGGGTAATGATGCGGCTGGTTCCCTCAGATATCCGGTCAATGAGACGGAGCAATGATACCGGGTCCTCTTTTTTCTTTATTTTTCCCCTGAGCAGGTTCAGGTCGGATATGATGTGATTGATCTCCAGATGGCGGTAGGAAGGTAATAACCGGTGGCATAGCTCCCTGACCTGTTCCCAGTTTTCCTGTTCAGCATATTTTTTGAGAAGTTCCGTCCCTTCCCTGGCGTTGTTCATGAAAGTTCTGATCATCTCGTTGAAGAATTCCGGATATCCCCGGGTGACCTTTTCCAGTTGCCCGAGATCATACACCCCGTGTGCCGGTGAGCCGGATGGTGATGAGCCCTCTGCGAATGATTTTTTTGTGGGTTTTTCTGAAGTTTCCTGCGGAATGTTGAGCACCCGGCAAATCCTTTTGAACAGACTCGTTTCGCGGAATGGCTTGAACAAAAAATCATCCATGCCCGCCTGGTGGAATTTTCTGATGTCTTTCTGCAGTGCTGCTGCGGTGACAGCTATGATACGGGTCTTCCGGTTCCCGAGTTCCCCGCGCAGGTATTCCGCCACCTCGAATCCGTCTAACCCGGGCATCTGGATATCCAGCAGGACCACGTCGTAATGATTCTTTTCCAACTTTTTCATGGCTTCTTTTCCCCCGTTGGCAATGTCCACATCGGCATTGAATCCTTCCAGGATGACCTTTCCCAGGAGACGGTTCACACTGTCATCATCCACAATGAGCACCGGCCTGCCCCTGAGCAGGTCATAATCAATGACAAATTCTTCTTTTTCGGGCAGCTGGTCTTTGCCCGGCCTGTTGAAGGGGAGTGTCAGGGTAAACACTGATCCTTTGCCCGGCTTGCTGCGGACATGGATGTGCCCGCCCATCATTTCGGTGAGGTTCTTGCTGATGGTCAGACCCATGCCGGTTCCCCCGTATTTCTTGGTAATGGTCGAATCGGCCTGCTGGAACTGACGGAATATCCGCTGCAGTTTGTCTTCAGGTATACCGATTCCGGTGTCCCTGATAATGAAACAGATCTCAGCCCGTTTTTTGGTTTGCCCGGATTTTCTGATCTCAAATCCGACCGAACCATTTTCCGTGAATTTGAGTGCGTTGTTGAGCAGGTTGATCAGGATCTGCTTGACACGGAAGGGATCACCGATTACCCAGAAATCAGCTTCATCGCGAAAAACAAAGTCAAAGCCGAGCCGTTTTTCGCGGACTTTGATCTTCATGGTATCATATACGTCCCGGGCCAGGTTTTTCAACAGGAATACCTCGTTGTCCAGACTGATCCTGCCTGCTTCGATCCGGGAAAAAGTAAGGATCTCATTGATCAGGTTGAGCAGGTGTTCGGAAGATTTTTCCATGACCTTGACATATTCCTCCTGTCTGGGGCTGAGATCCGTTTTGCGCAATTGCTCCGAGAAACCGATGATGGCATTCAGGGGGGTCCTCAGATCATGTGTGATGCTGGCAAAAAAGCGGCTTTTTTCGGCGTTTGCCTCTTCCGCGGTTTTCTTTGCCTTTTTCAGCTGGTCGGTTATATGCTTATATTCCGAAATGTCCTGCATAAAGGCAATCCCGTACCGTGTCCCGCCCCGGTCATTATTGACCGGCATGCACCGGATGAAATAATGTTCGCCGTTGAGTTCGGTTTCCAGGGAGACATCGTTGCCTTTCAGTGAGGAAACCATCAGGGGTTTGAATATTGTCCGGAGTTTTTTGTTTTTGATCTCCCCGATCTTGCTGCCGGTGAAGTCGCTGTTCTTCATTCCGGTGCGTTGTTCCAGCTCGGATCCCTCTGCAAGGACGAAACGGTTGTCTCGGTCAAATAGAAAAATGTTGTTCTCCGGATTGCTCCCGGTCATGATTTTGTACATTTCAAGTTTTTCCCTGAGGGCTGCCATATCCTGCTGATCTTCCGTGTCCCGGCGGCCCAGGAACAACCGGCCGGATATCCCCGGCGGAAGAAAAAGGGATTGTTCCAGGAGTCCGTACCTGTCCGTAAATTCCCTGATGTTTATTGTGGAGGGAATATCCTGTCCGGCCAAAGCCATTGCCGGGGCATTCATTTCGATGATCCTGCCCCGCTTGCCGGTCAGGAAAGCGGGGATGTTCTGCTGGCCGAAAATGGGTGGAATGCCGGCGTCTTTTTTTATAAACACCGGCTGTTTTCCTCCGGTATGAAAATGATATTCCAGAAAACCGGCAAATCCTTCTCCGGAGGATTCGCTGAACACTTCCCGGATCTTCCTGTACTTCTGGTCGCCGAACAAAAATCTGTATTCCGCTTGCGCAGGCAAGCCGGAAGGGTTGACAGAAAAAAGGGAGAGGGCCTTCTTCCGGTCACCGGGATGTACTTTCCCCATCCAGGAATCCTTTTCCTTCAGGTCCTGAAAGCCGTATCCCAGGAAAGGCAGGATATTTTTGTCCAGGAACCTGAGGCGGCCTTTTTCATCCCTCAGGAGGAACGACTTGATGAACAAATGAATCACGCTGTATAATATTAGTATTTTTCGGGCACCGAAACAAGTTTTCTGCCCCGGAATTCATTGAGCAAATTTTTCCACATCCTGTTCAATCATGTTCACGTGAGTTTCTTTTTCCGGATGCCGGAATTCCTTTTCCAGTAAGGAGGCAAGCAGCAGGCGTTCAGGCATTCACTGCGGGTGTCCTTAGGTATTTTCATAAGAATGGTATGAAATTGGCTGAATCCGGAGTGGAAAACAAACAGCAACTAAACCACGGATATGGAACATATTTTCGTACCTGTCCTGGATCAAACCATGGCAAGGAGCGGACTGAACCTTGCCATTGAGATCGGTATGGCCCTGAATGCCGTAGTGGACGTACTTTTATTGCCACCGGTTGTTGAAGGGGAAGATCCTGCTGTATATGATAAACAGGCAAAAGAGACAGATATGTTGCTGGAGAAGATCATCGGGGAAAGCCGTGACCGCTGGCCTGCCGTCAAACGTTTGCGGGAATCTCCGGATTCAGACGACGGAATCGCTTCCCTCATGGAAGTTCATCATTATGATCTGTTGGTCCTGGGCAGGGGAAAGCAAGGGATCACCGGTTTCCTGAAAGAAAAAAGATGTTTCCGGAACATTCCCCTTATACTTGCTTCCGGATCCGGGCAGGAATTCCAACTGCACAACATTGTTTTATCCGTGGACCTCCAGGAGAATATTTCAAATGCTTTTGTAAGTCTCGTTGAGCTGGCCGATTCATTTGGCGCCCGTATGCATCTGGTGTATATCGGACCGGCTCAGGAAGGGGATACTGCTTCCGTGCTGGGCCGGCTTGAAGGGATCGCACTGGAAAGAAACCTGACCAATTATTCACTGAACGCCACTTCGGAAAAGCATCATGTATCGGGTATCAAGAGTTACTGCAGGCGGAAACATGCGGATATGCTGGCGGTGATCACCAGCAGGCCTTCACTGATCTGGGAGATCCTTGAAGAAGATCAACTGGGTCCGCATGGCCGGGATATTCCCGTTTTTATCGGTTTTTATTAATTCATACCAGCCGGTCCCCGGTTTCTTTTCCCTGAAGAAGCCGGATCATGTTCCCGGCTGCCCGTTTATGCAGCTCATGCATGGAGGCATCGGAATACCATGCATAATGCCCGGTGGATGTCACACGGGGATGGCCGGTGAGGGCCAGTTGCTTTTTTGCCAGGGGCTCGTTATGGTAAACATCCAGTCCGGCACTATGGACCAAATCCTTTTCCAAAGCCTCCAGAAGCTCATCCTCGTTGATGACCGGTCCTCTGGCCGTATTGATCACCACCGGCCTCAGGGACATTTTCAGGAAAGCCTGACGATTGATCATATTCCGGGTTTCATGGGTCAGGTTGCAGTGCAGTGAGATCACATGACTGTTTTGAAGCAGGGAATCAAGATTGGTTTTCCGGGCACCGGAGTTGGTGAATTTTTCGTCGTCAACATAGGGATCCACGGCCAGCACACGGGAGAACAGCCGGTTGGCTTTTCCGGCCAGCCGGCTTCCGATCCTTCCCAGTCCGATAATCCCCAGGGTTTTGTCATGCAGTTCGAATATATCCTGCCGGGGCGGTTTCCCGAAATTCCGGTGAATGATCTTCTCTCCGGCGGGAAGTCCGCGAATGCAGGAATAGATAAGAGCCAGGGCATGGTCGGAAACGCATTCGCCGGCATAATCCCGCACATTGGATACCCTGATGCCCCTTTTGCCTGCTTCGTCAAGGGATATATTGTCATAACCCACCCCGTAGCGGACAATGGCCCTGAGATTTTTCATCCGGTCAAGGAAACAGGCATCGATGACGGTCCACCTGATCAGGATGCCGGTGGCTTCTTGGGCAAATTCAATTTTGGCTTCCCGGTCAGCAGGGTCGCCGCGGTATATTTTCAGGGAAAATCCGTTTTTTCTGAAAAGCTCTTCTTCAAGCCGGTAGGTGGTATATCCGGTGTCAAGGACGGCGATATGGGGCATTTCATGCATTGCTTACTGCTGGTCGAGTCCGTGGTACCTGAAATGATCGAAAAGGACTTTTCCTTCCCCTGCGGCATAGATCCCCAGGCGCAAACTCATGAATCCGCCCATGACATTGTGATGGTATCCCGAGGTTTCCATGGCCGTAAGAAACATTTCCCAAACACTCCCGTCGTTGCTGTAATACATGGTGACCTCATGCAAACGGTTGACCAGGCGGATGTGGATTCTGTCAGCCCGGTACAGGTCCCCTGCCCTGTGATCCTTGCCATACCGGTGCCAGACCAGACCGTCGGCCGACAGACCCAGTCCCGCGTACAATTCCCCGTTATAGAACAGGATGAGTCCGCCCTGTGCCTTTCCCTGCAGTGTAAATGCAACTTCCGCCTGGTAGGAATGGTTGACGGGAATGGTCAGCAGGGGTGAGCAATCGGACGGCCCGGAACCCTTGCCTTCCATGATCAATTGTCCGCCGTCAAGGGAAAAGCGGGTGGTATCGTATTCCCTGAAGAACCGCCATTGCATGCCCAGCCGGTCTTTGGAAAAATCGTCCGAAAGCAGAAGCATTTTGCTGACCCGTTCTCCCCGGGGTTTTGGGATGGGGTCCGTGGTATTGATCCCCCCGGGTACCCGGAACCACCCGTTTCCGGTCCATTCAACAGGTTCCATCAGTGTTTGGCGCCCCAGGGTGTGGTACCCCTTTTCATATCCGTGGAACATGATGTACCATTTATTGCCGGGGGTGCTTACCAGGGTTCCGTGCCCTTTGGACCACCAGGTTTCCTCCCGGCTTTCTGTGTGGATCACCGGATTCCAGGGTGAGTGTTCCCAGGGGCCGGTGGGTGTTTCGGAGCGGGAAGAAACCACCATGTGGCTGGTGGCGGGTCCGGCCGTACCCCCTTCCGCCACCGTGAGATAATAGTAATCATTGTGTTTGGTAAGTTTGGGGGATTCCAGGCAGAAACATTCCACCCTCCAGTCTTCGGGGTATTGCCAGCCATCATAGACCTTCACCGGTTTGGAAACCGTGGAGAGTCCGTCACCCGCCAATTCCACCACATGTCCGCCGGACAGGTGCAGATACCTTCTTTCTCCGTCATCCACCACATGACCGGGATCAATGTGACCCACCTCCAGGTCAACGGGATCGCTCCAGGGGCCTGCAGGATCGGATGCAGTGACCACCCAGTTGGTGCCCCCGGCCGGAAAATAGATATAGTAGGTGCCCTGGTGGCAGACCAGGTCCGGGGCCCAAACCGATCCGACATATTCATGCAGGGCATACCCGACCGGTTCCCAGTTGACCAGGTCCCTGGAATGCCAGATCAGGAGTCCGGGCATATATTCAAAAGAAGAATGGGTCATGTAATAATCCTCCCCGGTCCTGAGGACGCTGGGATCGGGATAATCCCCGCCCAGGACGGGATTCATATAATAGCCGTTCCCGGGATCGGCGATCCGCTGGTCCTCCGGATTGTACAGGGTGTCGGGGATGGAAACGGGTTCAAGGGGCGGTACGGGAATGCGTTGTTTGCAGGCTCCTGCAGCCAGCGCCAAAAATACAAAGAAAGAAAGAAGCTTTGGTGACATGTGTTTCAGATGTTTGATGGTTTAATCGGCCACCGTTGCCTGAAGCTCTTCTGCCATGACCCGGAGCACCCGGTCCATTTCTTCGGCAACATCCGGGTACCTGTCCGCCACATTGTACATTTCCGCCGGATCGAGATCGAGGTTATAAAGTTCCGGGAAAGGACCCGGTCCGTCCGGTTGATCACCGATCACATAATGGGAGATCCTGTATTTCCAGTGGCCGTTGCGGACCGCTTCCAGCCGGGTCCCCCGGCCATAAAAGAAATATCGGGCAGGCGAAGGCCCGGGTCCGCGCAGCATAGGCAGTATATTATCCCCGTCGATTGTACGGTCCCCGGGGAGATCCACACCGGCGGCGGTGAGGATGGTGGGGAAAAGATCCAGTGTACTGGCCGGTTCCGAAGATACTTGTCCGGCCGGGATTTTTGCCGGCCAGCGGATGATACAGGGCTCACGCATCCCGCCTTCGTAAGTGGTTCCCTTGGATCCTTTCAGCAATCCGGCAGAACCGGCGTGCCAGGGCTCGTTACCCCCCTGCAGCATTCTGGGGGGCAGATTGTGCCAGGGACCGTTGTCGCTGGTAAAGACCAGCAATGTGTTGTCCTCCGCTCCCTCTTCCTCCAGGGTCTGCATGATCTGCCCCGCACTCCAGTCGATGGTTTGAATGACATCCCCGTAGAGTCCGGCCACCGAATTCCCCCTGAACCCGTCGCTTGTATTGACCGGAAGATGAGGCATGGAATAGGCCAGGTAAATGAAGAAAGGCCGGCCTTTGGAGCTCCGGATGAATTCCTGTGCCTGGCGGGTATACCGTACGGTCAGGGAACGTTGGTCAACCGTATCTTCAATGGGCTCCAGATCTTTAAACAACCGTAAGGGGCGGTCGGTCTGTACCCAGGGTTTGATCATGTCATTGCTGTAAGGGAGTCCGAAAAACCGGTCGAATCCCCGGGAGGTGGGCATGTATTCATCACGGGAATGTCCCAGATGCCATTTTCCGATGGCCATGGTGCGGTAACCGGCTTTTTTCAGTGCCTGAGCAATGGTGATCTCGGAAACCGGCAGGTGATTGTCGGATCCCGGCCCGGTGTTGTGGGGCATGCCACAGCGTACGGGATACCTCCCGGTGAGGAGTCCGGCCCGGGACGGACTGCAGACGGGGGCTGCCGCGTAGAAGGAAGTAAGCCGGATGCCCCGGGCAGCCATCCGGTTGAGATTGGGTGTCCGGATGTTGGGATGTCCGTAACATTCCAGGTCTCCGTACCCCATATCATCGGCGAACAGGATGATCACACCGGGCTGATCTTCCGGTTCTTCCTGCCGGCCGCATCCTGAGGAAGCAATGACAAGGGATACAAGCATTGCATCGGGTAATCTCTTGAGGTTCATGGTTGATTTGTTTTGCTTATGAATATACAAAATATGCAGCCGGGAAAGAATACCGGTTTTATTATTTTCATTTTATTGGTTACTTTTAAGCACAACTGCTTTTAAACCCATGCATTATGAAGCTGAAATTTTCCCCCTGCCTGGAGATATTTTTTAAGGATCTTCCTTTTCACCAACGCATTGCCCGGGTGGCAGAAATCGGCTACCGGTATTTCGAGTTTTGGTCGTGGTGGGACAAGGATCCCGGGGAAATCGCGGAAGCAGCCGGCAGCAACAACATCCGGGTACTGGCTTTTTGCACCCGGTTCGTTTCCCTGGTGGATCCGGGAACCAGGAATGAATACCTGGACGGACTCGCGGAGACGGTGGAAGTGGCCGGGAAGCTTGGTTCGAAGATCATCATTTCACAGGTGGGCAACGAACTGGAGGGAGTTTCCCGGGAAGAACAAAAAGCCAATTTGATTCTTGGGCTCAGGGATGCGGCCGGGATCCTGGAAGGAACACAATTGATACTGGCCATCGAACCCCTGAATGTGCTGTACGATCATCCGGGCTATTTCCTGTCGGAATCCGCAGAGGCATATGAGATCGTCCAGGCGGTGAATTCACCCCATGTCAGGATTTTATTTGACATCTATCATCAGCAGGTGACCGAGGGCAACCTCATCAACAACATCAGGAAATATTCACAGCAGATCGCCCATTTTCATGTGGCTGACCATCCCGGACGGCATGAGCCCGGAACCGGGGAGATCAATTATGACAATGTGTTCGAAGTGCTGAGCGAACTGGAATACGAAGGTGGAGTGGGCATTGAACTGTGGCCCGGTCAGGAGACCGATGAACAGGTATTGAAAACCATTATAAGCCAATTCAAATGAGATCAATCGCTTTTTTGTTCATTGTTTTCGCTGCGTGTTCCCTGAACGCCTGCAGGGAAAAGGGCACCGGAAGCAGCATTTCAAAAACCGGAAGCCCCGGTGAATATGAGATCCGTTCGGGACCGGTCAGGATGGTTGTGGATGCCCGCCGTGGCGCCAGGATTACCAGTCTTCATTTTGCAGATGAGCAATTGCTGACCGGAGAAGATGTCCATGATGTATATTATGGCTCCACTTTCTGGTTCAGCCCCCAGTCAAGTTACTGGCCTCAGCCCGGAACCATCGAGAACCAGCCTTACCGGGCAGAAATGCAGAATGACCGGATCATATTTACCAGTGACACCGAGCCGGAGACCGGTTTGCGGGTTACCAAGGATATCCGACCGGGTCCGGGCGAACAGTCCGTTTCCCTGAAATACGAGATCACCAATGATTCGGATTCGATCCGGAAAGTAGCCGGGTGGGAAGTAAGCCGGTTCCCCAAAGAAGGGATCGTTTTTTTCCCGCTGGGGGAGGTGCCTGTGGATTCCTTCATAGACGACAAGGTCCCCGGTCTGGCCAGTGACGGTATTTACTGGCTGGAATTTTCCCCGGAGCTGCAGCTTGACGGGGATGAGAGTCCGAAATTGTTCGCCGACGGTTCGGAAGGATGGATCGGATATGTATACCGGGATTTGTTGCTGGTCAAAACATTCCCGGATATGGATCCCGCCTCGGCGGCTCCCGGGGAAACGGATACCGAAGTGTATATGAGCCCCGGTTTTCAGTATATTGAGATTGAAGTTCAGGGCCCTTGTGAGCAGTTGGAGAAAGGAGAATCAACCGGACTTGAAGTTTGCTGGAATTTGATGGAACTGCAGGAAGACATTGCCCGGGAAATGGGCAACGGTCAGCTTGTGAATCTGGCAAGGTCAGTAAAGGTCCGGTGAGTTACGGACTCAGCAAATGATTGGTTGCCAGCCACAGGGGAATGGCGAACATACAAATGATATAACCCACGAAAATGATCCCTCCTATCTTTCGGGTATCCCCGCCGTAGGTTCTGGAAATCAAAATCAGGGCAGTGGCCGGGGCGGAGGCGGACTGGATGACCAGCACGTCGGAAAGCAATTTGTTCTGCTGGTGGAGTCCGGTTACATGAATGACCAGCAATACGAGGGCCGGGATCACCAGAAACTTGACCAGCATTACGGGAAAAGCTTCGGAAAAACGGGGCAGGGAACGGATGGATCCCGCCAGGGTTGCCCCCAGTATCAGGGTGGCTACCGGAACCGTTGCTTTTCCCAGGAATTGCACCGAATCGGTTACCATGACCGGTATGTGATGATGGACCGAAGTAAGAACCAGCAGAATGGACAGTATATTGGCTACGAAAGGCGGGGTGATCACATGGGTCCAGGAGGAGCCGGACTTGCCGGTGATCAGATATTTGCCAAAAGTCCACACCACCGGATTGATACCGAGAACCACAAGAAAACAATACAGGGCAAACTGGTCGAATTGTCCCGGGTACACGAATTCTCCGATGGGCAGGATCAGATACGCCGCATTTTGCATGGAAGCCAGTGGCAACAATCCCTTTTTTGATCGTATCCTGCGGCAATAGAACAATCCGGCCATGCCCGTGCCGGCCAGCGCCGTGGCAGCTGTGGCCAGGGGAATGATCCACCAGTAGCCCAGTTCATCGGGTTTGAAATTCCGGGTGATGGTGGTGAAGATCAGGCAGGGCAGGAGAACATACACGGTGATCCTGGACAAGGCATCGATGTGCTTCGGGTCGATGATCTTTTTCCACACCAGGAGTCCGGCCACGGCACCGATCAGAAAGATCTTGACCAGCCCCTGAAAAACCACCATGAATGTATCCGGGAAGATGTGGTTCATACAGCAGGGTAAAACAGATTGCGAAATTATGAATATTTTTTTCATATTTGGGTGACCGGAGGATTTATTCTTCAATCTTACCCATGGATGAAAAGGTCGACGCTTCTGCGAACCAGCGGTTTTCGTCCCGTCTCGGATTGCTGCTGAGCGCCCTGGGGATCGCCGTGGGGACCGGCAACATCTGGCGGTTTCCCCGAATTGCAGCCCAAATGGGAGGAGAGGATGGTGCCGGTGCTTTTCTCATTGCATGGATTACCTTCCTGTTCCTGTGGAGCATCCCCCTGATCATTGCCGAATACGCACTCGGACGGAAACACCGGAAGGGTGTGGTGGGCATTTTTTCCAGGGCCATGGGCAGGAAATTCGCCTGGATGGGAGGTTTCGTGGCTTTTGTATCCACCGCCATTGCATTTTTTTATGCAGTGATCGTGGGATGGTGCATGTACTATTTTTTCAGGATGCTGTTCTATCCCCTCCCCCGGGATACCGGATCGTCAATGGCTGTATGGGAAAATTTCCAGCAGGGAGCCGGACCGTTTCTGTTCCATGCCCTGGCCCTTGCCACCGGGGCACTGGCCATATGGAAAGGGATCCGGTCCATTGAAAAAGTGAACACCATCCTGATCCCGGCCCTGCTGATCATTGTTCTGCTGTCGGTTATACGGACTTTCACCCTTCCGGGTGCGGTGGAAGGGATCGGGTATCTTTTCACGCCGGATTGGGCACAGCTCAGGGATCCCCAGACATGGTTGCAGGCGTTGACCCAGAATGCCTGGGATACCGGGGCGGGATGGGGACTGTTTTTGACCTATGCCGCATATATGAAGATCGAACACGGGGCTGTCAGGAATGCATTTGCCACCGGCATCGGGAACAACGTTATCTCGCTGATGGCGGGGATCATGATCTTCGGTACGGTATTTTCCGTGCTGCAGACCGAATTGCACATGCATGATCAACAGGTGCTTGAGGTAATGAAGACCAGCGGACCGGCTTCGACCGGACTCACATTTATCTGGATGCCACAGCTTTTTTCCCGGATGCCGCTGGGCGGGATCCTGTCCGTTCTTTTTTTCCTGGGACTTGGCTTTGCCGGATTTTCTTCCCTGATCGCCATGCTGGAACTCCCGGTCAGGGTAATGCTGGATGCCGGGATGAAGCGTTCAAGAGCCATTTTGACCGTCGTGGGGGTGGTTTACCTGCTGGGCATTCCTTCGGCCGGCCATCTGGGATTTCTGACCAATCAGGATTATGTATGGGGCATTGCACTGGTGATCTCCGGCGCATTCATCGCCGCTGCGGTGATCCGGTATGGTCCTGGCCGGTTTCGCAGGGAGATCAATGATCCGCATTATGACCGGTCCGTCGGAAAATGGTGGGAAGTGGTAATGGGCTGTTTCGTACCTGTGGCGGCGCTGGTCCTGCTTGGCTGGTGGCTGCTCCTGTCCGCCACGGTATTTGCCCCGGATGACTGGTTCAATCCTTTCAATCCCTTCAGTGTCATGACCTGCCTGGTGCAGTGGTTTGTGGTGCTGGGATTGCTCATCCGGTTCAATCCGGGGATCACCTCCCGGTTGAAGTGCAGGTAAAACTAATCGTACATTTTCCGGAGGTAGTCTGTCAGGGCTTCCCGGTCGGGACTGGTCCCGTTTTGTACATAGGCACCGGAAGTGGCCATTCCCGTGATCAGGATCTCTTCAGGGGGAAGTCCTGCCAGGATGCCCAGACAAATGCCGGCGTTCAGGTTGTCCCCTCCTCCCGTGGATATTTTGGGTTTCTTTACCACCTTTCCGGGCACCTCATGCACGGAATCCCCGGTGAACAGAATACATCGGTTTACCGGATGAACCAGCAATTCATCAATGTTTGTGTTTCGGAACACATATTCTCCTTTTTCCCTGGCATTCCATGACTCCGGCGGTCTGCCGTCTTTTTTGCCCTTTCCGATGGCATCGCCTACTATGCCGGTCTCGTTTTCGTTGAGTCCGAGCAACACCTTTCCAAAGGCCCTGAATTCTGCCATCAGGTCGAGGACTTCAAGTATTTCCCGGTCGGATTTTTTGGATGGATCGGCAAGGTCAAAGAAAAACACACGCTCTTGCTTTTTTGTGCGGGGAAGAACATCCCGTACAATCCCCCTCCAGAGTCCGGTGGCATGGATGAGGTTGCTCCAGTCGACCAGGGCAATGATCCGGCATGAGTCCATCACTTCAATGATCCTTTCTGTCCCGGTTGCTTCTTTCAGGAAATTCCAGTCCAGCTTCCTGAACGAACTCAGCTCAGACATGATCAGCTTGCCGTCATCGAATTCCAGGGCGTTTGTTTCTGCGGGATTGCAGATGCTGATGATTGAGCAGGAGGGAGGCATATGGCTGAAGGCATCATGCAATTCAGGTACTCCCAGGGAAGCCATGCAATGGTTCAGGATACTCAGGTGTCCGAGGGAATTGGACATGATGGGTGCATTCCCTCCCAGCTTGGTTTCCTGGGTGACCAGTTCCACCTGCCCGCTTTTCCCGGCGAGTCTGACCAGGTGATCGCCAAAATCATCCAGGGTTTCAAACCACATTGTTTTCTTGCCGCTGGCAGATTTTACCACCCGCTGGATCTTGTCCACAAAGCCGTCAAACCCTGTAAATACCTGTTTGCCCGGATCATCGGGTTTCAGGGTATCCAGACCGGTGATGATGTTCCGGATGTGCTTTCCTGTGTCCATGGATCAGTGTTTTATTTCCCGAATCTTTCAATGGCTTCTTTCATGATGGCTTCGGTTGCCGTTGCCCCGGCCCGTTTCACGCCGAACGATTTGACCCGGAGCAGGTCGTCAAGTGTCCTTACCCCGCCTGCTGCCTTGACGTTCACCTCAGGGGAAGAATATTTTCTCATCAGCTTCAGGTCATGATCGGTGGCACCCTCATAGGAATACTTTCCATCAGGGCCCTTGACCATACCATAGCCGGTGGATGTTTTCACGTAATCCACTTTCAGACCGCTGCAGATCTCGCATAGCATGATCTTGTATTCATCGGCGGGAAGGAAATCGTTCTCGAAGATCAGTTTCAGTATGGCATTGTGGGAACGGACGATGGTCAGAACGGCGGCGATCTCTTTTTGTACATAGTCCCAGTCCTTTCCAAGTACTTTGCCGATATTGACCACTGCATCGATCTCCGTTGCTCCGTCACGAATGGCCTTTTCGGTTTCGAAGACCTTCACTTCGACGGTGCTGTTTCCGTGCGGGAATCCGATCACAGTCCCGATGGCTACATCGGTGTCCTTCAGGACTTTCAGGGCCAGATCAATGGCATAGGGCTTGATGCATACCGAAGCGGTATTGTATTTACGGGCAATTTCACAGCCTTTGACCATGTCTTCATCTGTCATGGTGGGATGAAGCAATGAATGGTCGATCATTTTTGCAATTTCAGATGTGTGCATTTTCATTTATTTTTCAAATATATTTCCAATATAATACTTTTTGGTATTGCAATACAAAATGCAATAAATATTCAATTCCTTCCGGTTGGTTTCCAGTTTTCTGTAAATGTGAAGCAGGGGTTCCCCCGGGTTCATGCCCAGCAGTCCGGCCTGCTCAGGGGATGACCCGATTGCCCGGACGTCCTGCACGACATTTCTGATCTGGATCTGATAATTGACCTGCAAGGTTTTGAAAAATGAATTTTCCACAAGAGGCCGGGTGGTAAAACGGGGGATCCCCAGATCGGGCATATACATGTATTCCAGCATGACGGGATCTGCTTCCACCCATCTCAAACGGGTCATCCGGATACATCCGGCACTTCTTTCCTGTGATGAGAGCGGATAGAAAAAGTTCGTCTCCCAACCGGTCTTTTCAGGTTCCCGGATGAACTGGCTGCGTGTGGCCAGTCCGGTTTTCCCCAGGACTTCCGAAAATCCCCTGATGGTCAGCAGACCCAGGCTTTTTCTTTCCAGGCTGACCATGCTTCCCTTCCCCTGTTTTTTGATAATCAGCCCTTCCCTGGCCAGTTCTTCAAGGGCCTGCCTGACTGTAGACCGGGTGATGTGATAGTTCCCGGCCAGCGAGTTCTCCGATGGCAAAAGGTCCCCGTCTTGGTACACCCCGCCCAGGATCTGTTTTTTCAGGACATTGCTGAGTTTTATGTAAAGCGGGATGCTCATTCCGGTATTTGATGCAAAACTAATAAAACATACTTGTACATACAAGTTGTCAGGATTTTTTTTTGTGAAGAATAAACAGAATTGTTTAATTTTAAAAAAACATGACCATGAGAACACCCGGCCTGATTTGTATTTCCGCAGTGCTTGCCCTGGGTCTGAATGACTGCAGAAATAACAGCAAAAAACACAACATGCTTACCATGCAGGAGAAGAAAGAAGGATGGGAATTGCTTTTTGATGGAAGGACCACCGATGGATGGCATTCATATCTGGAGGATTCCGCTTCGGGATGGGTTGTTGAGGAAGGAACCCTGAAAGGCCTCGGGAAAGGCGGTGATATTGGGGGGGACATAGTGAGTGACAAAAAATTCAGCAACTTCGAACTGAAACTGGAATGGAAGATCGGTGCACAGGGGAACAGCGGTATCCTTTACCTGGTGGATGAAGATCCTGAATACAGGGCCGTGTATGAAACGGGTCCGGAATACCAGTTGCTGGACGACCTTGATTTTCCCCAGGAACTGAAAGAAACGCAGCTGACCGGATCCAACTATGCCATGCATCCGGCACGGAACGCAGAAATAAAACCGGCAGGCGAATGGAATACGGCCAAAATCATCGTGGATAACGGACACGTTGAACACTGGCTGAACGGCAAAAAGGTGGTGGAATATGAAATGTGGTCAGACCCGTGGAAAAAGCGGGTCAGTCAGGGCAAATGGAAAGATTATCCCGGTTACGGGTCCGTGAAAAAAGGCCATATAGCCCTGCAGGACCACGGGAGTTTTGTATGGTTCAGGAACATCAGGATCAGGGAACTTCCGGAAAAATGATCTGCGGACCTGTGCCGGAGTGCCTACTTGTCTTTGTTGCTTTCCTTTTCTTTCTTTTCGGCGAAACGTTCAATAAGATCGGGCACTTTTTCAAACAGGGATTAAATCCCCTCCTTTCAACCTGAAATCCGCGTTGGCGGGATCTGCAAACAAAGGCTCCTGCAGCAGGGCACTGTCCCCGGTTATGGACCAGACCGTATCCTTTGTCCAGGTCTTCATATAAAACGGATTGGGGACCGTGTTGATGTCGTTGATCAGGTTGTATGCGATCCGGATGTTCTTTTCTTCAAAATCCCCCGGATCATAGTCAGCTGTGTGCCCCAGCTCGAAAGGCTTGTTACGGCTGAGGATGTTGTTGTAAATGAACACATCCTTCAGACGGCTGGAAAACAGATAGAGTCCCCCTGTCAGCCAGTAATCAGGATTGCCTTCCTCTGTGTTTCCGTAACCGTTCCTGTAGAAGGTATTGTTGTAAACCCGGACATTTTCACGCATGTTGTCTTCTCCCCACCGGGAAAAGAACAAACCGGTGGCCCGGTTCCGGTAAACCAGGTTGTGGTGGATGCACAGGTCTTTGCTGTTCGGACCGTCTTCCGAGGATATGGCGATTCCGGCTTCACAATGATGCACAACGTTGTGGTGCATTTCGATGTCCTCCAGGACCCCGAACCATGCATCGATGTACAGTCCCTGCCGGTCCATATGATGTACAAGGTTGTGATGGACGGTTCCGTGGCATGAGGTCTCCTTGACGTCGATCCCTTCCTTCTGGCAATCGCGTACCAGGTTCCAGGCCACTTCGAAACTGTCGGTCCCGGCAATGCTGATCGCTTCATGAGGGGTCGCATTTCCGGTGAACGTACCGTAGGCCATCTCGGGATCGTTGGCATTCACCACGGTATTTCCCAGGACATTCACGCAGGAAGTACCGATCCATGCGGAGATCCCCGAACAGAATGTGTTCAGTGTGGTGCAGTTGATGATATCGATGTGGTCGCTTTTATTCAGATTGATACCCGCCTGGCTGGAATTTTTGATGATCAGGTCCCTGATCACCAGGTGGGAGGAATTCCCGATCTGAATAGCTCCCTGGGTATAGGGATAATTCCCTGCCGTCCCGATATTTACACCGGCACCGTCTATGATCACCGTTTTCCCCGGATCTCCGCGGATGACCGTAACGCTGTCGGCCGACCCCTGTTTGGTGATCCTGATCATGGCATTCATCGGATAGGTTCCTTCCAGAAAGGTCAGTGTCCCGCCCGGCTTCAACCGGAGAAGCGCCAGGGCAATGTTTCGCAGGGGTTCTTCCCGGGTGCCCGGATGGGAATCGGATCCGCCCGGTGACAGGAATATTTCATCCGGGAATTCCAGGGGTTCCGTGGTGCCGGGGGGGTTGTCCTCTTTTTTGCACCGGCATGCAAAAAGAAAAATGCAAATGACCGGCAGAATGGCTACCGGCAGGGTTCTTCTCATGATTTATTCCCCGAATGCATCGTCAAAGGCAACATCGGACGGATTGAAATCAACGGCTCTGACAAATTCTGCCGCTTCGGTTGCACCATGTTCCCTGTCCATCCCGCTGTCCTCCCATTCCACGGAGAGAGGCCCTTCGTATTTGATCCGGTTCAGTGCCCGTATGATCTCTTCAAAGTCAACGTCCCCGCGGCCCGGACTTACAAAATCCCAATACCTTCTCCGGTCGCCGAAGCTGGTATGCCCCCCGAAAACTCCGGCTGCGGTGGGAACGGATGACCACTTGGCATCCTTGATGTGGACATGGAAGATCTTTTCACTGAATTTGTAGATAAACTCGATATAATCCACGCCCTGGTAACTCATGTGGCTGGGATCGTAATTGAAACCGAAAGCCGGATGATTGTCCACTGCCTGAAGGGCTCTTTCGGCAGAGGCAATGTCAAAGGCGATCTCGGTGGGATGCACTTCAAGTGCGTATTTTACCCCGATCTTTTCTAACTCGTCCAGAATGGGTTTCCACCTGCCGGCAAATTCTTCAAAACCCTTGTCGATCATGGAGGGCGGAATGGGTGGGAAGGGATACAAAAGATGCCAGATGGGACTGCCCGTGAATCCGTTGACAACATCAACGCCCAGCCTTTTGGCAGCCTTCCCGGTCTCGATCACTTCCTTTGCGGCCCGTTGCCTGACGCCTTCCGGATCACCGTCTCCCCAGACGTGTTCCGGCAGGACCCCTTTGTGCCGTTCATCGATCGGATCGCAGACAGACTGGCCCACCAGGTGGGTTGAAATGGAGAACAGCTGCATATCGTATTTCTTCAGCAGTTCTCTTTTCTTCCTGCAATATGCATCGTCTGCCTTGTTGACTTCAAAATGATCGCCCCAGCAGGCAAGTTCGAGTCCGTCATAACCGAATTCACCTGCTTTTTGGCACATGGTTTCCAGGGGCAGGTCGGCCCACTGTCCTGTGAATAAAGTTACTGGTCTGGCCATAATGTATTCATTTTAAGGGTTTATAAATTCGGTCCATTTTTGCTTGCTTTCGGATGATTTCACCACGGAATCAATGAACAACATGCCCCTCAGTCCGTCATGAACATCCGGAAAATCAAGGAATTCCTCCGGAGGCTTCTGCCCGTCGAGCGTATAACGGATGCATGTGGCGAAATCCCTGTAAAGGTTGGCAAATGCCTCGATCAAACCTTCGGGGTGCCCCGCGGGCATCCTGCTGTTCCGGATGGCCGGTTCGGAAAGATATCCCATGTTCTGCCCTGCACGGTATATCTCCATGGGTTTGTCGAGCCATCTCAGGATCAATGAATTGGGTTCCTGCTGTGCCCATTCGAGTCCGCCTTTTTCTCCATATATCCTGATCTTCAGATTGTTTTCCTCACCTGCAGAGATCTGGCTTGCATAAAGGATCCCGCGTGCACCGTTGTCAAAACGGATCAGCACATTCCCGTCATCGTCCAGCAGGCGTCCGGGAACCATTATGCTCAGGTCGGCACACAATTCGTTCACCCGGAGTCCGCTTACATATTCCGCCAGGTTCAATGCATGGGTCCCGATGTCTCCCATGCTTCCGCATTTGCCGGAGCGTTCGGGATCGGTCCTCCAGCCTGCCTGTACATTGTCGGTTTGTTCGAGCGGCGTGGACAGCCATCCCTGGGGATATTCGACCACAATCTTCCGGATATTTCCGAAGGTGCCGTCAGCAACCATCTGCCTGGCTTGTTTAACCAGCGGATAACCGGTGTAGGCATGTGTGAGTCCGAACAAAAGCCCTTTTTCCTGCACCAGTTTGACCAGGTTCCTGGCTTCTTTCGAATCAAATGTCATGGGCTTGTCCGACATCACATGGAAACCGTTCTCCAGGGCCAGCTTTGCGGGATCATAGTGCACATGGTTGGGAGTTACAATGCAGGCAAAATCCATCCGCTCCCCTTCGGGCAGTTCCCTTTCCCGGCTGATCATTTCCCCGTAGGAACCATACGCCCTTTCCGGAGGCAGCATGTATTCCCTGCCCGTTGCCGCTGATTTGCCGGGATCCGAGCTGAACGCCCCGCATACCAGCTCAATCTGGCCGTCCAGCACAGCTGCATTGTAATGAATAATGCCAATGAAGGAGGAGGGGCCGCCTCCCACCATTCCCATTCTGATTTTTCTTTTCTTTTCCATTTTGTAAAAGTTGAGGAATTTTCATAAATTAAGCAAGAGATGTTTCAAAACACCGAATTTATTTATTTTTCAGGGAAAAATAAAGAATGTTCAAATAAATTCAATACCGATGAAGCCTGAAATACTGGATACTTCTTTCGGAAAGATCGTTTTTAGGGACAAGACCTATCATCACGATGTATACATTCATCCCGACGGGCAGGTCAGTAAGCGGAAAAAAAAGATTTCCAAGAAGCTCTACGGCACATCTCATAAGATCGCGGTGGATGAAATCAGGAATATCTATGTGAACGGACTGGAGAAGGTGATTGTCGGATCGGGGCAGTTCGGAGTGGCCGGCTTATCACCGGAAGCAAATGAATTCCTGGAAAAAAAGGGCTGCAGGCTGTATATTGACAAAACACCTGAGGCCGTCAGGGAATGGAACCGGTCAGAAGGGAGGGTGTCGGCAATTTTCCACCTGACCTGTTAGGGATGGTTTTTTATTTCATCGATGAGTTTTTTCATCCGCAGGAAATGACTTCCTTCCCAGTATACCCGGTTGCATTCCGTGCAGCGATAGAACTTCTGGTAATACTGCCGGGTGCGCGGAGGCAACAATTCCTCGACATCTTTTTTCGATACCTCCGTGATTTTGCCGTTGCAGGTCAGACAGAATCTGAACGGCCTGATTGACCCCGAAAGGTCAAATTTCCTGACCACTTCCCTGGCCTGCTGTTTCGGCGAATGGCCCCTGATCCAGTATCCCCGGTTCACCGCCTTTCTTTTGAGGATTCCCCGGTCACGGGTCAGAATGATCCTTTCCTCTGTGTTGGATATCCTTACGATCCGGTCGTCCGAGTAATCATTCCGGTACAGGGAGTCGAATCCCAAAAGTCTCAGATAACGGGTGAGTTTGCCCAGATGGACGTCCAGAATAAAACGGATGTCCCGCAGGGGCTTTTTGTCCAGTTTGCTGATGTTTCCGATGTCCAGGGTTTCGAAAGCGGGAAAGGCAGAGATATCGTCACCGTTTTCCACCATTTCCCCGAAGCCGGCAGACCGTCCGTTCAGAAGGATCAAATCGACCTGGCTATGGGGGACACCGGCGGATTCGATAATATCCTTCACTGTCTGGCGCCCGGTGAAAGCAAAATCAAACCTTTTTTTTCTTCTGTTTGGGGGAAGAAAATCATTCAATTCTTCGTAGAATCTGATGCGGACACTTTTCATATAAAACCGGCAGACGGATTGATCAAATGTGAAGGTATGTTTTTCTCCTACCCAAAGCAAACCAACGGGCCGGCAGGGGCAGGAATTAAAAAAAAAACATTACATTCACCGGGATGTAACAAATGCATCACAATGAATCTCCAGACCGTTGACATCTTCATCATCCTCGTCTATTTTGTCTTTACCATTTTTATCGGTTTTTATTTTACCCGCATGGCCTCCAGGAACCTGGATGCCTATTTTCTGGGGGGCAAACGCATGCCCTGGTATGTGCTGAGTGTGTCCAATGCCTCCGGCATGTTTGATGTTTCTGGGACCATGTGGCTGGTCAGCATGGTTTTTATATACGGAATGAAGGGCATCTGGTTCCCCTGGCTGTGGCCCTTTTTCAATCAGATCTTCATGATGGTTTATTTGTCGGTCTGGCTGAGGCGCTCCAATGTGCTGACCGGTGCCGAATGGATCACCACCAGGTTCGGAAAAGGCGCCGGAGCCAGGCAATCTCATATCATTGTGGTGATCTTTGCCCTGATCAGTGTGATCGGGTTTCTTGCCTATGCCTTTGTGGGGATCGGGAAATTTGCCAAAATATTCCTTCCATGGGATCTTTCGGTCAATACCTACGGCATCATCCTGATGCTGATCACCGGGGTGTATGTGGTACTGGGCGGGTTGTTCAGTGTGGTGGCCACCGATGTATTGCAGTTCGTGATCATGACCATCTGTTCATTCATCATCGGGGGAATTGCCCTGGCCAATGTATCACCCGAAGCCATTGCTGCCGTTACCCCGGAAGGATGGGATCAGGCATTGTTCGGATGGAGGCTTGATCTGGACTGGTCGGGCATCATGGACTCGGTCAACGACCGCATTGCCAGTGACGGGGTGTCCCTGTTCGGGGTATTTGTCATGATGATGCTGTTCAAGGGTCTGTTCATCAGTGCCGCGGGCCCCATTCCCAGCCATGACATGCAGAGGATCCTTTCCAACCGGAGTCCGAAAGAAGCAGCCAAAATGAGCGGCATGAATTCGGTCATCCTGATGATACCGAGGTTTATGATGGTGGCCGGACTCACCGTGCTGGCACTGGTATATTTCAGTCCGCAGCTCAGGTCCATGGGCAGCGAAATCGATTTTGAACTGGTCCTGCCTTATGCGGTGAGTGAGTTTGTGCCGGTGGGGATCAAGGGTTTTCTGATTGCCGGACTCCTGGCTGCTTTCATGTCCACCATATCATCTTATGTAAATGTTGCTCCTGCATACCTGGTGAACGATATCTACAAAAAATATGTGAACCCCAATGCCGGAACCAGGCGGTATATAATCCTGAGTTATATGGCATCGGTGCTTGTTTTGGGCTCGGGGATCGCCTTTGGTTTTGTGATCAAATCGGTGGATTCCATTACCAAGTGGATCGTCACCGCTCTTTGGGCAGGTTATGCCGCCCCGAACATGCTCAAATGGTACTGGTGGCGGTTTAACGGTGCCGGGTTTTTCTGGGGGATGCTGTCCGGACTGGCGGCTTCTCTGGTGATGCCCATGATATTGCCTGACCTGACGCCCATCTGGCATTTTCCCTTTGTATTTGTCATATCGCTTGCTTTATGTATTGCAGCGACCCTGCTGACCCCGCCCGAAGAAGACGCCTTGCTGAAAAAATTCTACACCACGGTCCGTCCATGGGGATTCTGGGGCCCCGTCCGGGAAATGGTCCTTGAAGAAAATCCGGATTTCCAGGCCAATCAGAATTTCAAAAGGGATATGCTGAATGTGGGCACCGGCATCATTTGGCAGCTGTGTATCATTGCCTTTCCCGTGTATCTGGTGATACAGGATTTCAGCTCCATGGCTGTTGCGGTGGGCATAATTCTGATCACCAGCATGATCCTCAAGAAAAACTGGCTGGACAAACTGGAAAGCTGATGGCCGCCTGTGGCATCACGGACTTATGATCCGCCGGTAAACAATAAAGTTACATAGTCCACGACTGAATCTGATGCGACCGTTTTCCCGGAATTACCCCTGGCCAAAACGGTGGCCCGGGGATCATCGGAAACCATTTTGACATATTCCATCAGGGTCATGATCGGGCCGAATCCGCAAATGGATATTTCATTTTCGACCACTGTTTTGTATAGTCCGCCCGGGTCGAGTTCTTCTATTTTCCTCAGGGCAAGATTGTCCATGGCCCGGCCATATTCAGGTTCCACGTAATGAGAGAAATCGGACGAAGCAATGATCAGGATACGCCTTTTGAGTTCCCGGTTGGCTTTTAAGATGGCCCGTGCAAGATCCCCTGAAATATCCGGCTCCTGCTTCAGCATGCTGACGGCCACGATCCTGAAGGCATAAGGCAGCGTATATTGCAGAAAAGGCAGCATGACTTCGGCTGAATGTTCGAATCTTTGAGCGGACTGGGATATGTTGAATCCCAGGGCGGCGGCAAAATCCCTGTCCGGTTCGATCTTTCCCAGGGGGGTTTCCCATTGGTCATGACCGTCCACTTCGATCTCCGAACCGTATCCCGTATGGTTCGGATTGATGATCAATATGGTTTCGTATTTGTCGGACAGTTCCCGGAGATTCTCAAAAAAATGAACGGCCTCATATCCTGAGTAAATATATCCGGCATGCGGAACCACAGCTCCGATCACTTTCCGTCCGGCAGGGAAAGGTGCTATTTTCTTTTTTTCCTCCAGGATGATCCTGTCCAGCAGTTTTGTAATTTCTTCCCGGGTACCCGGGTAAAAAGAACCGGATGCGGATGCTTTCCTTTTTGTCATAGTATCAGGTTTTGAACGTTTTTTCCACAATGAAGGCATTTCCCGTGCCGGTCAACACCGGTGATCCTTGATAAATAGAAGTTGCGTTCAATGATCACCTGCCGGCAGTGGGGGCAATGTGTGTTTTTTCCCGTGGGAAGGGAGGCATTCCCAATAAATACATAGGACAGCTCTTCACTGGCCGCCCTGTGGAATTCAAGCAGCTTTTCTATGGGCGTTTCCGGAGCATTCAGCTTGTAATGCGGAAAATACCTGGAGAGATGCAGGACCGTTTCCCGGCCCAGTTCGCCCCGTATCCACCGGAGCATTTCCCTGAATACCTCCGGGTCGTCATTTAGTTTTGGGATGACCAGAAAAGTAACTTCCAGGTGACTGTCAGAAGCGGCAATGGTCTTCAGGGTCTCCTGCACGGGTTTGATCCTTGATCCGGTATATTTGCGGTAGAAATCATCTGTAAAAGCCTTCAGATCAATGTTGAAAGCATCGATCCAGGGCAGCAGCCCACGGAGCGGTTCCGGGGAAATGAATCCATTGGATACCATGACATTTTTCAATCCCCGTTCACGGATCCTTTTTGCCACATCGTGCATGAATTCATAGTAAATGACCGGTTCATTGTATGTATAGGCCAGTCCGAGGTTGTTGCCATCATGGGTTGCCATTCGCACAATGTCTTCGGGGTCTTTTTCCTGTATCCAGGGGTAGTCTTCCGGGCTTGCATGGGCCATGTCGGAATTCTGGCAAAAAATGCAATGAAGATTGCATCCCAGGGTTCCCATGGAAAGGATCCTGCTGCCGGGATAAAAATGATACAGGGGTTTCTTTTCAACGGGGTCGGTATGCAGGGAGACGGGCTTTCCGTATGTTTGTGCGATCAGTTTGCCGCCGGTGTTTTTTCTGACGTGGCAAATCCCTGATTTGCCTTCACGGATGATGCATTCATGGGGACACAACAGGCATTTCACCCTGTTCTCCTGTTGTTTCTCATAATACATGGCTTCTTTCATCATGAACTTTTGATTTTCCTGCTGGCACCGCAACCTGCTGGCACCGAAAATCGATCCTATACAATTTAGGCAAATATTGATGCCCGCAAAAGAAAAAAGCTGTTTTTTTCGGTCAAAACCGGGATACGGTATTGATAGAGGAAGAAATACCGGAACATAGAAACTGTCCGGCCCGGATCAGTATCGCTTGAAGTGCTTTCTGAAATCAGCGAATCGGAGCTCCTCAAATCTTCCTTCCCCGTCATATACCCTGAAATATGGCGGTTTATTCCCTGCAGACGGAATATAATCGAAAGTGTAGAAATTGTTTTTGATAAACCGCATCTTTTTCCCGGAGGCATCGTAATCAATGATGCATTTGCATTTGGTCATTGCTTTCTCTCTTCGTTTTTGGTTTTGCAAATGTAATACTTTCATATCAGATGTCATTTATTTTTCGTCCTGAATGATCACCCGTGCCTGTATGCTTTTGGCGATCTCCAGCGCGGTGGTGATCGTGCTCAGATCGCACGTTTGTTGAAAAAAAAGTTCAACTCATGCTGATTTATCCGAAAGATTTTGCATTTCGGCGCTGAAATCCAGGAAAGAATATTTCTTTTCAAGTGCGCGGATCCTTTTCCTGGTCTGTTCGATGAATGTTTTGTGTTCATTGCTGCCGGGAAACCGTGGCCGGTGGCTCTGGGTCTGCATGATTTTTTCGATCTCCCGGTTGATCCGGATGGTCTCCTGTGTGAAATAAGTATCGGAAAACCTTTCCCAGATATAAGCGATCATGGTACTGTTGGGATGGATCATATCTTCTTCATAATACCGGTAGTCGCGCAAATCATCCATGGCTATTTCCCAGGCAGGGAAGTAGGTTGCATTTTTTGCCGATCCGGTAAGCGAATTGGCGCTGACAACCAAAATGGATTTGCTCAGTGCATTTCCCACAGCCCCGTCTTTCCAGTGCCTGACCGGACTAATGGTAAATATGTAGTGAATATCCGGATTGAAACGGTTGATCCTGTCCATGACCGCCAGCATTCCCTCCGTAATTTCCTGTGTGCCGGCCAGCCTTCTTTTGAAACGGTCTGCCGGAAGCTTGTGGCAATTACTGACCACCCGGCCGGTTCCGGCATCTTCATATACCCATGCAGTCCCGAATGTAAGGATCAGGAATTTCGCCGAACGGAGATTTTCCCGTGCCATGGCCATCCTCCGGTTGATCTTTTCCAGGCAGTCGTTCCGGTTTTGCTCCGTGAACCGGCTGTGATGATCGAAGCTGAACCATTTGTCCCCGGTATGTTCGAGATCATCCGGTGTGTATTTTTTCCGGTCCAGGATCAGATGCAGGCTTTTCTCAATGGAGAGCGGATTGTAGATCACCCCGAAGGGATTGACGTCTGCCGGGTACTTGAGCTTTTTCATTTTTCCCCCGATATACTCGGAAAAGCATGATCCCATGAAGACGATGCCGGTATGGTGCGATATTTTAAACGGACCCGGAGGGATGTTTATGACGGTTCGGAAGGTGCTCATGATCGGAAGCTTACAACCGGTTATCTTTCAGCCAGGCAAGGATGCTGTCAAAAACCTCCCTTCGTTCCGGTTCGTTGTGCAACTCATGGTAAGCGCCCGGAAAAGACCTGAAACGTGTCATGGTGCTGGTATTCATGACAAATTGTTCGCTTGCCCTGTGGGAGGTGATCCGGTCGGCAGATCCGTGCAGAAGCAGGAAGGGCACATTGATCCTGTAAACATTCCTCAGGGCATGACGGCCATAGCGGTCCAGCGCATGGAAGAGTCCGGCCGAAACATTCCGGTGCACCAGCGGGTCGTTCCTGTATGATGAGACAGCTTCCCGGTTGCGGGTAAGATATGCGGGTTCCATGATCCTGGCCAGGCGCATGGAAGGAAATAGTTTTTTGAAAAACCGGGCCATTGCCTTTTTCCACAAAGGAAGTTCAGAAGCTATGATCAGCCATGGTGAAGCCGCGATCAAACCCCGTAGACGGGTTTGCCCGGAGATGACGTAGTTGATGGCGAGATTTCCGCCCATTCCCTGTCCGTACAAAATGGGAGGTGCCTCCGGGAACAGACGGGATGATTGCTCCAGAAAAACACCGATATCCCGCTGAAGCAAACGGTAGGAAGCTGCATGTCCCCGGGATCCGTCTGAGCGGCCATGTCCCCTCAGATCGGCAGCGAGGAAGGCATAACCTTCCCCGGCGAATAACTGCCCCCATGCTTCATATCTTCCGCCGTGATCCCCCAGGTCATGAATGAAATTGATCACCGACAGGGGAGGACTGTCTGGTTGCCAGCCACGGGCGAAGATCCTTTTTCCGTCCGGAGTGGTCCATCCATGTTCGAAATGTTTCATCTGTTCACTGAAACAGTTTCCTTTTTCGGAAAACTTTGGTTAAATTATCTGGCCTAAAAGGTTTTTAAATGTATCAAAATGCAAAGCATAATACAAATAACAACTGACAAAAGGGAATGTTTGGTGGACATTACGGCCCAGGTTGAAAAGGTGCTTTCCGGGCATCCGGTCCGTTCCGGCCTGGTATCGGTATATGCCCAGGGTGCCACCGCGGCCATAATGATTCAGGAGAACTGGGATGAGTCCGTTCAGAACGACGTGGTCAAATTGCTGCACAAACTTATTCCACCGGGTGTATGGGAACACGATGCCCAGGATAACAACGGCGATGCTCACCTGAAATCCGGGATTGTGGGACCCGGAGAAACCATACCGGTCATCGGCGGGAAACTGGGTTTGTCTACCTGGCAGAGCATATTTTTCTGTGAGTTTGACGGACCGAGAAAAAGCAGGAAAATTGCGGTAACAGTGATGGAAATTTGAGGCAGGGAAGCCTATGCTCCGCGAATGGTCATAAGATTGCTCCTGAGCTTGTTATACCCAACTCTTTTGATCTCACTTTCGCTGAATATCCGGTTGAAATCTTTCCGGGTCAGACCGTACCAGTCTTCTTTCTTCATCCGGAGCAATTCGGGATTGGCTTTCAGTGCCGGTTCATGATGGGGTTCCGGATCCCGGTTCCAGGGACAGACTTCCTGGCAGATGTCACATCCGAATATTTTGTTTCCCAGGGCTTTCCTGAACCTTTCAGGGATCCAGCCCCGCTTTTCAATGGTCAGGTAAGAAATGCAACGGCCGGCATTAATGCTCCTGTCTTCCCGGATGGCTCCCGTGGGGCATGCTTCAATGCATTTTCTGCATGCGCCGCACCGGTCTTCCATGGGCCGGCAATACTCCAGCTCGAGATCAGTCACCACTTCCCCGATAAAAAAATATGACCCGTATCCGGGGGACAGGAGCAGGGAATTCCTGCCCGTCCATCCGAGTCCGCTCTCCCTTGCCCATGCCTTTTCAAGGATGGGTGCCGTATCGGTAAAGACTCTGCCTGAGCTTCCGGGGAAGGTGTTCAGGATATGGTCCAGCAATCTTTTCAGCTTTGTTTTCATCACCCGGTGGTAATCAGGCCCCAGTGCATACCGGGAGATTTTGGGTGCGGAGGGATCCTTCTGAAGTTCATGGGGGAAATAGTTCAGGATCACTGATATAACGGTCCGGGCTCCCGGGACGAGCCGGCGGGGGTCGGCTCTTTTATCCGGCTCTTTTTCCAGATAATGCATGTCTGCCTGGTTGTTCCGGTTCAACCAGTTTGTGAGTTTTTCCGTATCCCGGTCCAGGAAACGGGCCCGGGAAATGCCACAATCGGAGAAACCAAGACGCTTTGCCTCTTCCCTTATGGATTTTGATCTTTTTTCTTTCTCCTCCATAATTTACATAAGGCCAAGCTCCAGGCGCGCCTCATCGGAAAGCATGGATTGATCCCAGGGAGGATCGAATGTCAGATTGACATCCACCGTTTTTACACCCCGGACCCCGGACAGTTTGCTTTTTACTTCCGCCACGAGCTGATCGGCCATGGGGCAATTGGGGGCTGTGAGGGTCATGGTGATCTTCACGTCATCATCCGGACCCAGTTCGAGTCCGTATACAAGCCCCAGGTCATAGATATTCACAGGCACTTCAGGATCATGGATGCCTTTCAGGGTGTTTATGATTTCTGATTCGATTTCCGGATTTGGCACGGTTATCCTTTTTGTTCTTTGCTCCGGAATGCCAGGGCGTAATATTTCATTTTCCTGATCATGGCCAGCAATCCGTTGGACCGGGTGGGGGAAAGATTTTCCTTCAGTCCGATCCGGTCAATGAAATACAGGTCAGAATCCAGGATCTCCCCGGGTTTTCTGCCGGAAAATACGCGGATGAGCAGGGCCACAATGCCTTTTGTAATGATGGCATCACTGTCTGCCGAAAACCGTATCCTGCCGTCCCGGATTTCTGCATGCAGCCATACCCTTGACTGACAGCCCCTGATCAGGTGTTCTTCGTTTTTATACTTCGGGTCGATGAGCGGCAGGTCATTGCTTTGTTCGATCAGGTAAGCGTATTTATCCATCCAGTCGTCAAAAAGGCTGAATTCTTCGATGATCTGATCCTGTACTTCCTCCAGGGTCATGACAATTGATTTTTGGTTATAAACCCCATGATTACAAAAACATTTTCCTGACTTTTTCCAGGGCTTCATACAAAACGTCAATTTCTTCCCGGGTATTGTACATGGCCAGGGATGCACGCAGGGTGCCTGCTATTCCGAAGTGATCCATTACCGGCTGGGTACAGTGTGCCCCGGTCCTGAGGGCCAGGCCCATTTTATCCATAACCATGCCTGCATCATAAGGATGAATGCCGTTGATCAGAAAAGAAAAAATGCCGATTTTTTTGTCCGACTCCCCGTATATGCGCAAGTCTTCGATCCTGTTCAATTTTTCGGTTCCGTATTCGAGCAGGTCATTTTCATGGGACATGATGTCGTCTATTCCGGTTTTCCGGATGTACCGGATCGCTTCAGCCATGGCGATGATTCCCACGTAATTGGTGGTTCCGGCTTCGAATTTTAAAGGCAACTCGTTGAAAGTTGTTTTTTCAAGGGTCACGCAATCCACCATGTCCCCGCCGCTTTGATAAGGGGGCATTTCAGCCAGATATTTTTCTTTTGCATACAATACGCCTGTTCCGGTAGGGCCATAGATCTTATGTCCCGAAAAAACCAGGAAGTCACAATTCAGTGCACGGACATCGGTGGGCAGGTGCTGAACCGACTGAGCTGCGTCGATCAGTACAGGAATATCGTGCAGGTGGGCGGTATTGATGATTTCTCCGATCGGATTCACGGTTCCCAGAGAGTTGGAAATATGGGTCACGGCAATCAGCCGGGTTTTTTCACTGATCAGATCCCCGAAAACCTCCATGATCAGTTCCCCTTTTTCATTGATGGGGATGATTTTCAGCTTTGCCCCTTTTCTCCGGCACATCAATTGCCAGGGAACCAGGTTGGAATGGTGTTCCATTTCCGAAATGACCACCTCATCCCCCGCCCGGATATATTTTTCTCCGAAGGAAAAAGCGGCCAGATTGATGGATGCGGTGGCCCCGGATGTAAAAACGATCTCGTTCGTGTTGCCGGCGTTTATGAAATCCCGGATCTCTTCGCGGGCTCCTTCATAGGCTTCGGTGGCCAGTTCGCTGAGATTATGCACTCCCCGGTGAATGGTACTGTTCCGGGAAGCATAGAAATCCCGGATGGTTTCGATCACCACCCGTGGCTTCTGGGTGGTTGCCCCGTTGTCCAGATAAACCAGGGGTTTGCCATGCACCCTGATGGAGAGCATGGGAAAATCATTCCGGATACTGGAAATATTGAGCATGGTTGGGATGCTTATTTGGTTTGTTCTGTTTCATTGCAGTTCATGGGGCAACGGTTGCAGCGGGACAGTTCACCCCTCAGCCTTTTGTCTACCAGATCCCCGATCCTCTTTCTCAGTGGTACGGCCGGTATCTGCTGAATGATTTCCCAGGCAAAAGCATACAGCATCAGGAATACTGCTTCCCGGTTGGGAATGCCTCTTGAATGGAGGTAAAATAGTGCATCCTGGTCAAGCTGACCAACGGTTGCACCATGACTGCATTTCACATTGTCGGCGTAGATCTCCAGCTGTGGCCGGGTGTTCATTCTGGCATCATCGGTCATCAGAATGTTGTTGCTGGCCTGGTAGGCATTGGTTTTCTGGGCCTCTTTGTTCACCAGGATCCTGCCGCTGAAAGCCCCGGTGGCCATTTCGTCCAGTATGCTCTTGAACAGTTGCCTGCTTGTACAGTCAGGGCTTGAATGGTCAATAAATACATAATTGTCAATGTGCTGGCTTTTGTCAGCCAGGGACAAACCATAGGTGTTGTTCCGGGCATTTTCCCCGTCGAGATGGACATAGATGTTGTTTCTGATCAGTCCGCCGTGCAGACTGATGTTGTTGGCTGTTGTCCTGCTGCCTTTCTTCTGGCGGATAAAGAGATTGGTCAGCAAATTGGAAGCCAGGTGTTCGTTCTGGATCCTAATATAATCAATTTCGGAATTTTCGGCGGCATGGATCTCAGTAACCGAATTGGTCAGGAATTTGCGTGAAGAAAGCGTGTGGTCGCATATCAGGATCTTAGCCGAAGCGCCTTTTTCCAGAACGATCAGATTCCTGTACTGGAACATGGCGTCCTGATCTCCCATATGCAGATGGACAAGCTGGACCGGTTTTTCCGGTTGTTTCCCTTCGGGTATGTACATGAACAGGCCATCCTGGGCAAATGCATCGTTCAGGCTGGCAAGATTTTCCCGGTGCAGATATTCATGTTGTGAAAGATATTTTCTGACCAGACCGGGATGTTGCCTGATGGCTTCGGCCAGACTGCCGCGAATGATCCCGTTCGGTTCTTCCCGCAGACGGTTGCGGACAGGAAAATAAAATCCGTTCACCACCGCTTCAAGATTGGTGTTCAGATCGGGAACATCGCATTGAAAAATATCTCCGAGCCGGAAATCCATGGGTGAAGGTTCCAGTTTCATTTGGAAAGGAATCCTGAACACAGGTTCCAGATCGGTATATTTGTAATGCTCATTTTTCCTCCCGGGAAGGCCGGTTTTGCGGAACCGGGCCATGGCCTTCTTCCTTATTTCCCGCAAAAAATCAGGGACTCCGTCAAAAAAAACGGATTCATTTTCCCTGAAGATGTTGTGATATCCCTTCACGATGCCGGCTGTATGTCCGTTTCTTGCCATGTCCGTTTATTTTGTTTGGCCGGCTGTTTCATTCCGGATCCATTCATATCCTTTTTCTTCCAGTTCCAGGGCCAGCTCTTTGCTGCCCGATTTGACGATTTTCCCGTCATACAGGACATGGACCTTGTCGGGAATGATATAATTCAACAGGCGTTGGTAATGGGTAATGATGATGATGGCATTTTCCGGGGATTTGAGCTTGTTTACCCCCCTGGCCACGATCTTGAGCGCATCGATATCCAGTCCGGAATCGGTTTCATCCAGAATGGCCAGTCTGGGTTCCAGCATGGCCATCTGGAATATTTCATTCTTCTTTTTCTCACCCCCGGAAAACCCCTCGTTGACCGAACGGTTGGTTAGTCTTGAGTCTATTTCCACGATGTCTTTCTTGCTTCTCATGTATTTCAGGAATTCAGATGCGGAAAGAGGGTCCAAACCGCGGTATTTCCTGATTTCATTGACGGCTGTTTTCATGAAATTGACCATGCTCACCCCGGGGATCTCCACAGGATACTGGAATCCGAGAAAAATTCCCTTGTGGGACCGTTCTTCGGGGGACATTTTGGTAAGATCTTCATCCATATATGTGATCCTTCCCCGGTTGATCTCAAAGAAATCCCTGCCAGCCAGTGCAGCGGCCAGTGTACTTTTCCCCGATCCGTTGGGGCCCATAATGGCATGTATCTCTCCTGAACGTACATCCAGATCGATGCCGGACAGTATTTCCCTGCCCTCGATGGATACCTGAAGATTTTCGATTTTCAGCATAATGGTTCCGTTTTTATCCCACACTGCCCTCCAGACTGATCTGCAGAAGTTTATGGGCTTCCACGGCAAATTCCATGGGCAGCTTGTTCAGCACTTCTTTGGCATATCCGTTGACGATCAGTCCAATGGCGTTTTCCGTGTCGATCCCTCTCTGATTGCAGTAGAATACCTGGTCTTCCCCGATTTTCGAGGTGGTTGCTTCATGTTCCACGATGGCAGTCGGATTGTCCACTTCAAGGGAAGGGAATGTATGGGCACCGCACCGGTTTCCCAGCAACAGGGAATCGCATTGTGAAAAATTTCTTGCATTTTCCGCGGTTTTCAGGACCTTTACCAATCCGCGGTAACTGTTTTGGCTCTTTCCGGCTGATATCCCCTTGGATACAATGGTACTTTTGGAATTTTTCCCGATATGGATCATTTTTGTCCCGGTATCAGCCTGCTGATGATGGTTGGTAACCGCCACCGAATAAAATTCTCCGGTGGTATGGTTGCCCTGCAGTATGCAGCTGGGATATTTCCATGTAATGGCTGATCCCGTCTCCACCTGTGACCAGGATATTCTGGAAAAATCCCCTTTGCAGATACCCCGCTTGGTGACAAAATTATAAACCCCGCCTTTCCCCTCATGGTCGCCGGGATACCAGTTCTGTACGGTGGAATACTTGACGGAAGCTTTTTCATGGGCCACGATCTCCACCACGGCTGCATGCAGTTGATGCTCGTCCCGCCTGGGCGCTGTGCATCCTTCAAGATAACTCACGGCGCTGTCCCGGTCGGCAATCAGCAATGTTCTTTCAAATTGTCCCGTATTGGCGGCATTGATACGGAAATAGGTGGACAATTCCATGGGACATTTAACCCCTTTGGGGATATAACAGAATGATCCGTCGCTGAATACGGCAGAATTTAATGCAGCATAATAGTTATCGGTGCATGGGACCACGGAACCCAGGTATTGACGGACAAGATCGGGATGGTTCCGGATGGCATCTGTCATGGAACAAAATACAATACCGAGTCCGGCCAGAGTTTCCTGAAAAGTGGTTTTTACCGAAACACTGTCCATAACCGCATCCACGGCCACTCCGCTGATCCTTTTCTGTTCATCCAGCGGGATTCCCAGTTTGTTGAAGGTTTCCAGCAATTCGGGATCCACATCATCCAGGCTTTCAGGCTTGATTTTTTGTTTTGGTGCTGCGTAGTAAATGATGTCCTGGAAATTGATGGGCGGGATCTTCAGATGGGCCCACCGGGGTTCCTTCATGGTCTTCCAATGCCTGAATGCCTTCAGCCTCCAGTCCAGCATAAATGCCGGCTCTTTCTTTTTCGCGGAGATCATCCGGACTATGCGCTCATTGATGCCCCTGGGGAGCAGATCCGTATCTATATCGGTATAAAAACCGTATTTGTATTCTCCGGCCGCAACTTCGCGCAATATTTTATCCTGGTCTTTTTTCATCTTTTTCCCGAAAAAACCTTTATATTTTGCAAATCTAACAATTTAATAACGAGAGTTGTTTATTATTTTTCCTTATTATTTTGCGGGCGGTTTTGCACGGAGTCCGGAAAAACCAAATTGTTTATGGGAAACAGGAAAAAATCAACCCCGGTCTCAAAAATCGGGGAATTTGGACTGATTGATCGCCTGACCTCGGGTTTCAGGACGATCCATCCATCAACCCTGAAAGGGATCGGGGACGATGCGGCGGTACTTGACTACGGGGGCCGGAAAATGGTGGTCACCACCGACGTACTGAATGAAGGCATTGATTTTAATTTTGTCTATTCGCCCCTGAAGCATCTGGGTTATAAATCAGCCGTAGTCGGGTTTTCGGATGTTTATGCCATGAATGCCATGCCCAGGCAAATGCTGCTCTCTGTATCAATATCGGGTAAATTTACGGTAGAAGCCCTGGAGCAGTTCTATGAAGGCATTCAAATTGCCTGCAAAAATTACGGGGTGGATCTGGTGGGTGGCGATACCTCGTCTTCACTGACGGGCATGACCATCCATGTAACCGTTGTGGGAGAACTGGATGAAGATCAGGCAACCTGCCGGGACGGGGCCAGGGAAGGTGATTTGATTTTGGTAAGCGGCGATCTGGGCGGTGCCTACATGGGTTTGCAGGTACTGGAAAGAGAAAAGAGAATGTTTGAGTCAGAAGATGGAATCCGCCCCGAACTGAGCGGTTATGAATATGTGCTCAGCCGGCAGTTGAAGCCGGAAGCCAGGGGTGATGTGGTCAGGAGTCTGAGATCGCTTGGTATCCGGCCCTCTTCCATGATCGATGTTTCGGACGGATTGTCATCCGACCTTCTGCATTTGTGTACGAACAGCGGAACCGGATGCCGTATTTTTGCCGGGAAAATCCCCATTGCCGGAGAAACCATCAGAGTGGCCGGGGAATTTCACCTGGAACCGGCCATCGCTGCCCTGAACGGTGGGGAAGATTATGAACTGATCCTGACCTTGCCCCCCGATCAGGCAGAAGTTCTTTTAAAAACAGGATTGGTCAGGGTCATCGGACGTATGGATGCGGAAAAGAATGGGCGTGCACTCGTGTTTAAGTCCGGGCAGGAAATTGAGTTGAAGGCCCGGGGCTGGAATGAAATGAATCAGTAGGAATTATCACGGTTGCCGTTTGTATATCCTTTGATAAGTCCCCGTTTGGAGTTCTTGACGAAATTGGTGATCTCATCCCTTTCGGGCGAAGGCTTGAATTCACTTTCTATGACCTTCAGTGCGTTGGATGTATTCAGGCCCTTCTGAAAAAGCACGCGGTAAATATCCTGAATTTCGTTGATCTTCCCGTTGCCGAAATTTTTTCTTTTCAGACCGATCGAATTGAGCCCTGCATAAGCCAGGGGATCATGGGCGGCGGTGATAAACGGCGGGACGTCACGTCCTACCTTGGAACCACCGCTGACCATCACATGTTTCCCGATGTTGCAGAACTGGTGTACCAGGGTTCCCCCGCTGACGATGGCCCAGTCGTCAATGTTTACTTCACCCCCGAGGGTCACCGCATTGACCAGTATGACATGATTCCCGATCAGGCAATCGTGTGCAACATGGACATATGCCATGATCAGGGAATTCTTGCCAATAATGGTCACCCCTTTGGCTTTGGTGCCCCTGTTGATGGTACAGTATTCTCTTATGGTGGTCGAATCCCCGATCTCAACGGTGGTTTTTTCTCCGTCGAATTTCAGGTCCTGCGGAATGGCAGAGATAACGGCTCCGGGGAATATGCTGCAATTCCTGCCGATCCGGGCACCGTCTTTGATCACGGCATGGGGCCCGATCCATGTCCCTTCACCTATTTCAACATCTTTGTCAATGACGGCAAAAGGATCAATGGTAACGTTTTCCGCAATTTTAGCATCTGGATGTATGGATGCAAGTGACCGTTTTCTCATTCTCTTTCTGCCTTTATGATTCTGGCCATCAGCTCCCCTTCACAAACTATGTTATCATTTACGATAGCATGCCCGTACATGTGTGCAATTCCACGCCGGATGGGTTCCATCAGATCCATTTGAAGAATCAGGGTGTCTCCGGGGATCACTTTTTGTTTGAATTTTACCCGGTCGATCTTGAGAAAGAGGGTTTGATAATTTTCAGGATCGGGTACCGTGTTCAGGACCAGAATGCCGCCCACCTGTGCCATGGCTTCGATCTGAAGGACCCCTGGCATAATAGGCTCTTTGGGGAAATGTCCGACAAAAAAACCTTCGTTTACGGTGACGTTCTTGATACCAACAACGGTTTTTTCATCCTGGTAAAGTATTTTATCCACCAGCAAAAAAGGAGGCCTGTGAGGAAGCAGTCGCTTGATGCCGTTGACGCTCATAAGGGATCTGGCAGGATCATATTCAGGAAGATTATAGTTCTTGATCTTTTTCAGCTTTTTTCTGATCATTTTTGCCACTTCCGTGTTCGCGTAGTGACCCGGTCTGAGTGCAATGACCCTTCCTCTGATGGGGTGTCCGATAAGGGCAAGGTCCCCGATCAGGTCCAGCAGTTTATGTCTTGCCGGCTCATTGTCATAGAGAAGTTCCACATTATTCAGGATCCCTTCGGGCTGAACGCTTACCCTGGGTTTGTTGAACAGCTCTGCCAAACGGTCCATCTCTGCCTTGCTTGTTTTCCTGTCAATGATGATGATGGCGTTGTCCAGGTCACCGCCCTTGATCAGATTGTTTTTCAGCAGGAATTCCAGTTCATGAAGGAAAACAAAGGTTCTGGATGCTGCAATCTCTTTGACAAAATCATTGGTGTGGTTGAAGGAGGCATATTGGTTGCCGATTACTTTGGAGCCGTAGTCGATCTTTACATCGATATGGAATTCGGTATCGGGATATATTGCAATTTCCACGTTGTTGTCCGGATCCCTGAACTCGATCTTCTTGTCAATGACAATGCATTTCCTTTCTTTATCCTGCCTCTGGATACCGGCCTGCAGGATATTATCGACGTAATGTTTGGAGCTGCCGTCCAGAATGGGTACTTCCGAAGCTTCCAGCTCAATGAGGGCGTTGTTGATATTCAGTCCCGCAAGGGCAGCCATGATGTGTTCCACCGTCATGACCCTGACCAGGTTTTCTTCCAGGGTGGTCCCCCGGGAAGTGTCCCGGACGAATTCAGCAAGCGCACGCACCCTGGGTTTTTCTTTCAGGTCAATTCTCTGGAAAACGATGCCGTGATCTTCTCCCGCGGGGTGAATGGTTGCCTTCGTATTGATTCCTGTATGAAGCCCCCGCCCCGAGAATGCAACCGCATTTTTTACGGTCTGCTGTTTTTCTTCCATGGGGTGATCAGAAAATTAAATGCCGCAATTTACAAAAAATAAGAAAAAATGACCCAGGATTGAAAAATAAAGGAATTTATAACGTGTGGCAGTGAATTATTTGTTCTTCAGATTGTCCAGTTTTTCTTTGAGAAGTTTTATTTCTTTTTCCAGTGCGGTGACCTGGTTGCGCAATTGGGGGAGTTTTCTGTAGACGGCAATGGATCTGCGGTTCTGGTTTATATCATACGCAGGGGAACCCAGAACAATCTCATCTTTTTTCAAATCATGGGTGACACCCGACTGGGCACCGATGATTACCCTGTCGGCTATATTCAGATGACCCACAATGCCGACCTGCCCGGCCAGGATACAATCATTTCCGATTTTGGTTGAACCGGCAATGCCGGTTTGTGCGGCTATGGCTGTGTTCTCTCCGATCACTACATTATGTCCGATCTGAATGAGATTGTCCAGTTTTACTCCCTTCCGGATGACGGTCGATCCAAGGGTTGCCCGGTCAATGGTCAGATTTGCACCGATCTCAACCTGATCCTCAATGATCACATTTCCAAGCTGGGGGATCTTGGAAAAACGTTCGGCCCTTTGATGAGTGAATCCGAAACCGTCGGAACCGATCACGGCTCCTGCATGAATGATGCAGTTGGCACCGATCTTGCATTCATGATATACCGATACCCCCGGGTAAATGACTGTATTTATCCCGACTTCGGCGTGGTTTCCTATGTATGTATGGGGATATATTTTCGCAGAATCCGAGATGATCGCCTTTTCTGAAATAACTGCATATTCACCAATATAAACGTTTTTCCCTATCCGCGCACTTTGGTGAATACTTGCCCGGTCACTGATGCCGGTCTTTTCTGTTTTCATCCGGCCGTACATTTTCATCAGTTCACCAAAGGCCTGATAAGGATCTTTTACACGGATCAGGGTGGCAGCAATTTTCTTTTTGGGGGTGAAATCCTTGGATACCAGGACAATTGAGGATTCTGTGTCGTAAATGTATTTTTCATATTTCGGGTTGGCCAGGAATGAAAGGCTGCCTTTTGCTCCTTCTTCGATCTTGGCAACCGAATTTACCAGAACATCCGGATTGCCCTGGACTTCACCCTGTAGTTTCCGGGCAAGTGTTTTGGCTGTAAATTCCATGAATTTGATTTTAGGCACAAATCTATACAATAATCACAATGAAAGAATTAATTCTCTGGGATAACATAGAAAATGTTTTTTCACGGTCTTGGAAAGAACCTGGATGTTGAGCATATCCGAAGCCTCGGCAATGTCCTCAATGCTGCCGTCCCCGCAAAGTATCTGTATCCTGTCATCCAGTTCACTGTATGCTTTGTTGGTGATTTCACCGGTAAACACAAAATACCGGACATCTTCTCCGGAAATACCGTATTTCCTGACAGTTTTTTTGTGCAAATACTCCACGCGGTCCATAGCAAAAGGCTGATAGGATATTTCCGTACGGTACAGATTCCTGCTCAGCAAATTTTTGCACAACATGCTCAGGACGGGATCGGTATGAAGCGACCATACCTTGACGGAAGCCATAATATCGGTATCATCCAGAAGGGTGAACAGTTCAAGTTCCTTCTTGCCGAACTGGCCCGCGGAGATCTTGCGGTGAAGAAAATAACCGAGTGCCGGGGTGGCAAATAGTTCTTCTTTTCTTTCTGCCAGCTCACGGGCCCTCCGGAGAATGTTGACCAGCAGTTTTTCAGCCGATATCACCGCTTTGTGAAGATATACCTGCCAGAACATTAGTCTGCGCGCAATCAGAAACCGCTCAATGGAATAGATCCCTTTTGCCTCCACCACCAGCTGATCATTCACGATGCTGAGCATTTTAATGATCCTGTCGGACCCGATCACCCCTTCACTGACTCCGGTGTAAAAACTGTCCCTTCTCAGATAATCGAGCCGGTCCATATCCAGTTGCCCGGCCACGAGCTGATGAAGAAATCTTTTGGGATAACGGTTTTGGAATATTGCAATGGCTGCATCGAGTTTCCCGCCGGATTGATTGTTCAATTCCTGCATGAGGTGCAGGGACAGTTCTTCGTGATCTGTTTCTGTGGTAATGGATTCTTCGAGGGCATGGGAAAAGGGACCGTGCCCGATATCATGAAGAAGAACTGCCTGGGTGACGGATTCTGCCTCCTGTTCGTTCACCAAATGACCTTTTGATCTCAGGATTTCGATGGCCAGTGAAGTCAGATGTGTGCATCCCAACGCATGCTGGAACCGTGAATGAACAGCACCCGGGTAGACAAAATAGGTGAGCCCCAACTGTTTGATGCGTCGAAGCCTTTGAAAATAAGGATGTTCAATCAGATTGAGAATGGTTTCGAAAGAGACGTTGATGAATCCGTAAACGGGATCATTGATAATTTTTCTCTTATGGTAGCGATTCGAATCCACCCGGTTAATTTACTCAAAACAGCAAGGACTTTCAAAGAAAAAATGAAAATGTGCATGCATCTTGTGTTTTTCGCATATTATTGATAGATTTGCAGGCGAAAGTTGCGGCGTTGTTTTGTTTAGGGGACTGAAGTCCCCTATTTTATTGATTGTAAATTGGACATGATTGAAAAGAAAAAGATCGGGAATATACTGAATGAGTTGGTGGCGGGAAAGGATTATTTCGTGGTGGAGATCAGGGTTAATGAGCAGAATAAAATAACTGTCCTGATGGATCGTTATGGTGGAATGACCCTGGATGATTGTGTGTGGTTCAGCAGGGCCATTGAGGCCAGGCTGGACAGGAAGGTGGAAGATTTTGAGCTGGAGGTTTCTTCACCCGGCCTGAACGCTCCCTTCAAGGTGCATGAGCAGTATGTTAAAAATATGGGAAAAGAAGTAGAAGTGCTCAAAAAGGACGGGATCAAGGTCCGGGGGAAATTGATGGAAGCAGGGGATCAATACCTGCTTATCGGGGAGACCGGGCACCGGCCCAAAAGAATTGAACTGGATGATATTAAACATACAAAAGAAGTGATCAGATTTTAAATAACAAAGCATGCAATGGATAATCTTGATTTGATCGACACGTTTGCGGAGTTCAAGGAATTGAAAAATATCGACCGGGCAACCATGATGAGTGTCCTGGAGGATGTGTTCAGAAATGTGATGATCAAAAACTTCGGAACCGATGAAAATTTTGACATCATTATCAACATCGATAAGGGCGATTTTGAAATCTGGAGAAACCGCACGGTGGTTGAGGATTCGGAAGTGGAGGACCCCAATATTCAGATCGCGTTGTCAGAAGCCAAAAAGATTGATGAGGACTATGAAGTGGGTGAAGAGGTAACCGACGAGGTCAAACTTGTGGATTTCGGGCGAAGGACCATTCTTTCCCTGAGACAGAACCTGACTTCAAGGATCCTGGACCTTGAAAAATCAAATGTATACGGAAAATATAAGGACAGGATCGGGGACATTGTGACCGGGGAGGTATACCAGGTATGGAAAAGGGAAATCCTGGTTCTGGATGATGAGGGCAATGAACTGATCCTTCCCAAAGGGGAACATATCCCTTCGGATTATTTCCGGAAGGGGGATACCATACGGGCGGTTGTGGTTAGGGTGGAAATGAAAAACAACAATCCCCTCATCATTTTGTCCCGTACTTCACCCGTTTTCCTGGAAAGATTGTTTGAACTGGAGGTCCCGGAAATCTTTGACGGACTCATAACCATCAAGAAGATCGTCAGGGTCCCCGGTGAAAGGGCCAAAGTTGCCGTGGAATCCTATGATGAAAGGATCGATCCCGTTGGAGCTTGCGTGGGGATGAAGGGCTCAAGGATACACGGGATTGTACGGGAACTGAAAAATGAAAACATTGATGTGATCAACTTCACCAACAATAAGCAGTTATTCATACAGCGTGCCCTGAGTCCGGCCAAGATCAGTTTCATCAAACTGGATGAGGAAGAGAAACGGGCTGAAGTGTTTCTCCAGCCCGAAGAAGTTTCGCTGGCAATCGGCAAGGGCGGTTTAAATATCCGGCTTGCCGGCCAGCTCACCGGTTATGAGATCGATGTATACCGGGAGGGGGACGAAGAAGATGAAGAGGATGTCAATCTCGAAGAGTTTGCCGATGAGATCGAAGGATGGATCATCGACGAATTGAAGTCCATCGGCTGTGATACGGCAAGAAGCGTACTGGAACTATCGGTGGAAGAACTGGTCAGAAGGACCGATCTTGAGGAGGAAACCATCAGTGAAGTCATGAAGATCCTCAAGGCAGAATTTGAATAGTTGCCGTTGGCCTGTTTGCACAGAAGGATATATTTTAATAAGTTCGAACCATGGTGGAAAAAAAGGCAACGAGACTGAGTAAAATAGCAAGGGAGTTTAATGTGGGGATTTTGACCATCGTCGATTTCCTCAACAAGAAGGGGTATGATGTGCCTGCAAATCCCAATACCAAGGTGTCTCCTGAAATATATGACATTCTGGTCAAGGAATACAGTTCTGACATTACTGCCAAAAAAGAATCGGAAAGGTTGAACCTGTACGGTCTGCAGGAGAAGAAAGAATCGGTTTCCATCAGCGATATGGAGTCAGAACGTGGGGAAAGCGGGGAAGAAGAAGTGCTTATAATGGACACCGCCCGGGCGGGCGAGCCGGAAGCCGGACAGAAAGAAGAAGGGACTGCAGAAGAAACAGAAGAGGAAGAATTGGAAGAAAAAGAAGAAACTGCAGGCGAAAAAGAAAAAAAACCGGCGGCAAAAACTGCGGAAGAAGATAAAACAAAGTCTGCAGATAAAGAATCTGCAGATAAAGAAAAGGAACAGGCAGAAGAAGAGAAAAAAGCCGTAGAGGGCAAAAAGGCGGAGAAGGATATAAAGGTAGTGGGCAAGATCGACCTGGATTCCGGAGTTCAGGAGAAAACCGGCCCTGAAGCAAAAAAAGCCGGGAAAAAAGAAGAACCGGAGAAAAAAGAAACCGAAACAACTCCCCCGGGGGAAGCTGAAAAGAAAACCGAAGAAAAGCATGGCCCGGCCAAAGAGGAAGATTTTATCAAAAGGGATGTTGCCAGGTTGTCGGGTCCCACGGTAGTGGGCAAGATTGATCTTCCGGCAGGCAGAGAAGGCGAAGGAGGGGAAGAACGGAAACGAAAAAAGAAGAAAAAGCGCAAAAGGATCAAAAGGGATACTGAGCGGGTGGATATCTCGGACAGGGACGAACAAGGAAGAAAAACAGGAAGAAAAACCGGTAAAAAACGAAAGCGGAATCAAAAACATGAAGTCGATGAAGAAGATGTCCAGAAGCAGATCAAGGATACCCTGGCAAGACTGACCAGCAAGGGCAAGTCCAAAGCTTCCAAATACCGGCGTGAAAAAAGGGAGGCACAAAGCCAGAAAACTGAGGAACAGGCCATGCAGGCCGCCGAAGAAAAACATACACTGAGGGTTACCGAATTCGTATCGGTCAGTGAACTGGCCAGCATGATGGATGTAACCCCCACCGAAGTGATCGGAAAATGTATGGACATTGGTTTGTTTATGTCCATCAATCAACGTATGGATGCTGAAACCATTGCCCTGATCGCTGATGAGTTCGGATACAAAGTGGAATTCATCAGTGTGGATGTGCAGGAAACCATTGACGAAGAAATTGACAAACCTGAGGATCTTAAGCCACGTTCACCCATAGTAACTGTAATGGGGCATGTGGATCACGGCAAAACAAAATTACTTGACCATATAAGAAAAGCCAACGTGATCGCCGGTGAAGCCGGCGGGATAACACAGCACATCGGGGCCTACTCGGTATCCCTTGACGGTGGCAGGCAGATTACATTTTTGGATACACCGGGGCATGAGGCTTTTACCGCAATGCGTGCCCGTGGTGCCCAGGTGACCGATATTGCGATCATCGTGGTTGCTGCCGATGACGGAGTGATGCCCCAGACGGTCGAAGCGATCAACCATGCACATGCAGCCGGCGTCCCCATGGTTTTTGCCATCAATAAGATCGACAAGCCTGCGGCCAATGTGGACAAGATCAAAGAACAACTTTCAAATCTCAATTTTGCCACAGAGGATTGGGGGGGTAAATACCAGTCTCAGGAGATATCCGCAAAGAACGGGATCAACATCGATGAACTCCTTGAAAAAGTGCTTCTCGAGGCCGAAATGCTTGAATTGAAAGCAAACTATAACAAACGGGCGACCGGTACCGTCATCGAATCCACCCTCGACAGGGGGAGGGGATATGTAGTTACGATACTGGTTGAATCCGGGACCCTCCGTACGGGAGAGGTGATCCTCGCCGGTGCTTATTCCGGTCATGTCAAGGCCATGTACAATGAGCGGGGAAAAAAGATCAATGAAGCGGGGCCTGCCACTCCTGTGCTGATTCTGGGATTGAACGGGGCACCCCAGGCGGGAGACCGTTTCAACATCATGGAAAGCGACCGGGAAGCCAAGGAGATTGCCAACAAAAGGGAACAGTTGCAAAGAGAGCAGGGCCTCCGGTCCCAGAAGCATGTAACCCTGGATGAGATCGGCAGAAGGATTGCCATCGGCAATTTCCAGGAACTCAACATCATAGTAAAGGGAGATGTGGACGGTTCCATACAGGCGCTGTCGGATTCTTTGTTGAAATTAAGTACTGAAGAAATCCAGGTATCGGTCATACACAAGGCAGTTGGTCAGATCACCGAAACCGATGTAATGCTGGCTGCAGCTTCCAATGCCATCATTGTAGGCTTCCAGGTCAGGCCTTCGTTGAATGCCAGAAAACTGGCAGAAAAAGAGCAGATCGACATCCGGTTGTATTCGGTCATTTATGATGCCATTGAGCAGGTGAAATCGGCCATGGAAGGCATGCTTTCTCCGGAGATAAAGGAAGAAGTGACCGCTACACTGGAAGTGAAAGAAACTTTTAAGATCTCCAGGACCGGTACCGTTGCCGGCTGTATGGTAAAAGAAGGCAAGATCAAGAGAACTTCGAAAGTAAGGGTTATCAGGGACGGCATCGTGGTATATACCGGTGAATTGGGTTCCCTGAAAAGGTTTAAGGATGATGCAAAGGAAGTGGCGGCCGGACTGGAATGCGGGTTGAACATAGAGAATTTCAACGACATCAAAACCGGTGATGTCATTGAAGCATTCCATGAAATTGAAGTCAAGAAGAAATTATAGGATATTCAGCTGATGTGTGATTTATATTGATCGGCACTCAAAAGCTGATCGAGTTCTTCCTTGTTTTCAATGGATATCCTGATCATCCAGCCCTCTCCGTGAGGATCCCTGTTGACCAGTTCGGGTTCGTCTTCAAGTTTTGAATTGACCTCAAGCACTTCTCCGCTTACAGGCATGAACAAATCCGAAACAGTCTTGACCGCTTCGATGGTTCCGAACGCTTCATGCATGGCGAGTTTTTCCCCTTCGGTCTCAATTTCCACAAAAACAACATCACCGAGCTCGCCCTGGGCATATTCTGTAATGCCTACACGGCCTTCTTCTCCTTCAACGCGGATCCATTCATGATTTTTGGTGTACTTTAAATTCTCCGGAATATTCATGATGCTTTGGTTATGATTTTCGTCCGGGTAAAAGTATGAAATTTTATTCAGAAACAGATGCGGAAGTTATTGAGAAAGGGTAAACCGTATGCTGAACCCCACGTTGGTATTTGCCGTCGGATAAGAAAGGGATATAAAAGGCTTATTTACAACACGGTCGAAGAAAAACCGCAGGTTGAAACGGTCGCTCAACACATAATCCAGCGTGGTTTCAATTTTCATGATCCGCTGTCCCGCCGTGATCTGATCGCCCTCTTCAGCCAGTTTCCTGATGATGGTCCGGTTGTTCCGGATGGAAAAATCCATACGCACATTGAGATCGCTTTTCAGTGAGCGTTCACCGCTCCCCGTGCTGAAAATCAGGGGAACTTCGTTGAATCGGTATCCTGCCCCCACCACGAATTCGTTGGAAGACATCTCGGCGAGCTGGCTGTTGGCCAGACTCAGGGCGAGGGACCGGGATTTGTTGATCTCCATCCGGGTAGTCAGATTGTTGACCCAGGTCAGGTCGATGTTGATCAACGGACTGAATTTCTCATTGATGGAAACCGAAGTGATCTCATATTCGGGAATGAAGTTGCCGTCCAGGTCGCGGGCATCCGGATGCACAAATCCTTCTTCTCCTTCCGTATAGAAGGGATTGGAGATAAATGAACCGATGTTGTATGAAGAACGGTAGGTATGGGACATGCTGATGGTGCGGAACAGCGGTTTCAGGAATCCGACCCTGGATAATCCGTCGAATGTGATCCTCCAGTTGGGGAGGATTGCGGACAGGGAAGGAACAGCGGAAAGACTGACTGTTTGCGGACTCCTTTCCCCGTAGGCTGCGAGAAACGCGGGTATGAGCACTTCCTGTGAGTTGGGCCCGAAACCCTCATAATACAGTCCGGTTGAGTCCAGCCGTGGAACATGGTTCCCGTCTTCGGCCAGGTGCCGGGCCTGTCTTTCTGAAATGATCTGCCTGTAATGGTTCTTGAATTTATTGAATGTTTCCGAAGCAAAGTTTTCATCGCTGTATACTTTTTCAAAAGCAGTCCCCCAGGTTATGGTTGACATGCTGAAATTTCCGGTGAGTTGTTTGCTCCTTGTGCTGTCGGGAAAATTTCCATTTACATCGGCGATGTAATACTCATTCAGGTTTTCAGAGTATGTCCGGTTGGCTGTGAGGTCGATCCTGATGCCATCCAGGGGTTCCACGGTACTGCGTATATTAAAATTGCTGGTATGGGTCATGATGTAGGGAGAATTGATCAGCGAATCCCGGGAAAGCCAGTTGTTGTCTATGGCATGGGCGGGGAATCCATCGTCCTGGTAACCGAGAATGAATGGCCATCCAGGGGCAAATTTGTTTTGTGCGGTGCTTGAACCCAGGATTTCTGATTCGGGGGTATAGCCCGGCATGATGCTTCCTTCATTTTCCGAATAGGAAACGGAGATGTTCTTTACACCCATCAGTATCCGTGCGGTGTATTCACCGATGATCACCAGGGGATGATCCCCCAGTTCCCGTGTCCCCGTTATTTCACAACGGACTCTGCTGTAGTCCTGCGGACTGGTAAAATAGACCTTGTTCTCATTGACAATTTCCAGCTCTCCTTCAATTTCATTTCCTCCTGAGTCCAGCATTTTCACTTCTATGTCCCTGGTTTTAAGATTATGGGAAATGACCCTTCTGCGGTCAGCCCGGAGGACCAGGTTATCCCGCGTATAGCTTACTTCCCGGGTCCTTTTTCCTTCTGATGGCTTGCGGCCCCCACGGAAGCGCTGGTTGATCCGCTTGAGCACCGGCACTTTATTGTAGAGATTCACCAGGTTCAACTGGGCATTGCCCTGCCTGGTGTTTGAATTCCTGATGGTGTTGCCCAGATTGATGGTGTCGGGGGTGATGGGACCCGCGTCCCAGTTGTATGTAGTTCCGTATCGTACTGTCGAGGAAACCCAGTTGAGCAAAGGGATCTTGTTGATGGGCAGACTGTAGGAAGCATTGATGCTGTGATTGTAATTGGTTGTCCGCCCGAAATCCAGCAGCTCCGAGATGATCGAATCCTTTTTGGCTTCGTAATCGCTCCGGCTCTTGTTCATGGGCCCCAGTGGTTCATCGATCCTTGCCCTGGAAGTGGCCGAAAAATCCAGCTTCAGTGACCGGGTCAGGTCATACCGGATATCATAATACCGGTTCCACATAAAATCTTTGTTCACCAGTGTATCGATGTGCAGATTTGGGTTGTTGAGGTTTCTGAGTTTTTTTTCGCCGTAGAATCTGTTCAGGTCGGTCCGGAATGAGATCCGGGAAGGAAAATAGTAAAAATTGAAATCTTTGATAAGCCGCAGGTAGGAGGCGTTGAACAGGTTCGCTTTTGCGAAAGGCCTTACATTCCGGGGGCGGCTGTTGAAATTGTAATTCAGACCGGCCCGGTATTTCCGCTGGACAAAATGTTCGGTATTGATGTTTCTTGATGATATTTCATTGTAGGAATAACTGGCCGACCAGTTGGCAAGGTCATATACCCTGGGCTTGCCTTCCATCTTGTTTTTCCTGACATTGGTAAAATTCAGGCTTTTTCTTTGGGTATAGTCCTGGGCATAGTACTTGATGCTGTCTTTTTCTTCATGGGTTTCGGCATTTTGAAGGGCTGCTTTCAGGGGTATGTCCGGATCAAGCGGGTTGTATTGCGGATTGATGATGGATTCCGAATATCCGGCGTACAGCGGAATGGTCATTCCGGATTTTTCGCTGAAGAATTTTCCCAGTTCCAGGTTGGTGGACAGATCGTACTGGATCACTTCTTCCTTGTCCCTTTCGTTTACCTTTTTTTCAATGCTCCCCCAGCCGGGCTTGCTGGTGTTTCCTGCGAAAGTCACGGTGCCAAAATCGGCAAGTTTGCTGGTTACCCTTGCATTGGCTGCCCATCCGCCTTTTTCGTTAAAATCGGTCAATCTCAGTTCATTCATCCAGATTTCGCCTGATTTCATCATTCCGTCGTCAGCCAGATCGTTGGTGGTGGCTTTGGGATTGCGGACCCCGATCATGATGGTCCGGACATTGCTGAGATTCGGATTTCCCTTGACGCTGACCCTGTTCCCTTTTTCATCAAATATGCTGTAAACGGAAGTAATGTCTACGGTGGACCCGCTGTGCCGCATGGCATCATTCCTGGACTGCTTAACCTGCTGGAAGATATCCAGTGATATTTCAAAACGGTTTTCCTCGGGCCAGACGGTCCTTCGGTCGGTATTGCTTTCATTCTCGTACCGGCCGGGCGGAGTGACCTGAAGAGGAACTTCGTATTCATAGAAGTTGCCTTTGTAATCGGATCCCAGCCGGATGAATGCGGTAAGGTCTCCGTGGTTCAAGGGTTCCCCTTCCAGGGCTTCGGCGTGCACTTCCATCTGGAGCTTTTTATATTGTCTTACATCCATGTAAATATTCTTGTACGCGGCCCTGGCATCCCCGTCGGCAAGTTGCTCTGTTTTTAGTACGATGGATTGTTCGTTGAGCTGCCGCAGCTGGGGATTGGTGGGATCGATCACCCGGTCGATCCCGGGAGGCAAAATGTAATTTACCGGGGTTTTTCCCGCATTTTCCTCGATGTTCACGGCAGAGATCTCGAAACTGCCATCAGCCGGTTCCGGTGATGAAAGGTCCTCTCCACCCTGTGTAAAAGGAAGGTTGTATTTCCTCCATTCCCCGCGAACGAGGTCAAGTTTGGCAAAACGCAGGATCACCGAATCCTCAAAACCGGTCAGGTACATCCTCATGAACCGGATGGATTTAAAATCCTGGATGGATCCCACCACGTTGCTGTAATCATATATCGGGACCCTGAACTGGTACCAGTTGACTGTGGACTTATCCCCGTTGGGAAACTCAGAAACAACCGCCACTTTATCTGTGATGAATTCAGAACCCACTTTCAGGTTGGACGGATTCAAATCGATCTGGTATTCAAAGTAACTTTCTCCTTCGTTCAGGGTGTTGTCCCGGTTGATGTCTTCAACATTGGGCAGGGTGGAACCAGTGGTGGGATAGGATTCGGGGGATTGCTCCGAAGTGGGCGAGTTGCCCTCCAATCCGTTGTATTGCTTGTAACGTTCCAGTATACCCAGGCGTTTCTCATCGTAATCACTTCCCCTGAAATAGTGAAAGTTGTCATTGGAAGGATCCCCGATCGCTTTCAGAAAAGCCTGTGAAGCTTCTCCGAACATGATCCGGATCGAATCCAGGTAAGAATCGAAAAAGCTGCGTTCATCATCATCATCGAGTCCGTCTAAACCCACATCCTGATACTGCCGGGCATTCAGGTCATTGTTGAATGCGTTGACCAGTGACTGGACCAGTGGCACCCTTCCCCAGACGGTGGTATCCACAAGGGTGACTTCCTCGCCGGGAGGCAGTCCGTTTTCAAAGGCCTTGCGGGAATCCCTGAGGATATCCTCGGAGACCTCTCCCAGATCGAAATACAGTTGCCCTCCGGTATGGTCCGGGTCATTGACAAAGGGATCCATGAGCCAGAATTCAATATATTCAACATTGGCTGCTTCGAAATCATTGGTCTGGATTTCCCGCATGATACCGCCCCAGCGCTGTCGCGGATTGAGCAGGAATCCCTGCGGATCTATGTTGAGGTCATAGTTGTAGGGACCTTTTTCCCAGGGATAAAATGCCAGGTTCAGCACATTGATGTTGGTGGGTACCCCGGTCGGATTTTCCTTTTTGGGGAAGATGTCTGTCTCGAACACCTCTTCGACGAAATGACTTGATTGCAGATCAGGATTGGATTTGATATGCCCAGGGGTCAGTGAGTTGTTTCTAAGGAACAGGGGGTCGATTACATACCAGGCGAGTTTTGCCCGGTTGTATCCGTATGACAGATGACCGGTCCTGCTGCCTTCGGGGAATGTTCCCTGGGGTGTACTGGAAAGGACCCATGCCGCAAAATTTTTCATATCAATGGAAGTCTCGCTGCCCTCGAAATCGTCAATGTAGGCAGTGCCTTCCTTTTTGATGGCCCGTGAATGCCCGGGTACCAGATGGGCGAACTCTCCGGTAACCGTAACAAAGGAGGGTTCCCTGGTATCGATTAGCGGTATATGGTCAACCAGCGTTGTAAGCAGCTGTGACCGGCTGCGGTATGACCCGTTCAGACCCCAGATCGTGTTGGAAATGGGCTCGTCCCCGATGTTGACCTTTTGGGTTAGTGGCCTTTCGGTCAGATTGAGGATGGTGGCACCGATGTTGAAATCCTCCGAGATCCGGTAATCCAGATGCGAACCAACCAGGGTTTTGGTCTGAATGGCAAACAGGGACTGGTTTTCCAGGGAGATCTTAATGGGTGTGCCTGATTGCAGAAGACCCTGATTGATTATGGTCACCCGGCCCAGGGTATAATCCACGGTATAATCGATGTTTTCAGTCAGTTGTCTGCCCCCTGCAGTCACTTTGACGGAACCCTGGGGGACATTCATGGCATTCAGCATGATCTCTGAACTGGATGAAGATTGGTAGGTTCCGCTTATTCGGAATTTATTCTTCTCGGCAGCTTGCCGGGCCTTCGTTATGGTAGAATCGTAGAGTTCATTGAAAACGTATTTTTCCGCGATTTCAGGATCCTTGATCTTTTGTTCAAGATAGGAACCGAATGGTTCCCTGACCGGGAAAATAATCCGTCCGTTGGACGGAATGACGGTGACACCCGAAATAAAATCAAACACACCGTCGGGATAAGGATCGAGCTGTTCATTCAGATTGTCAAGGTTCAGCACCCTGAGCAGGACCTGGTCGCCAAGTGCTCCTTCGGGTATATAATTGATCGCTGTACCGCTTTTGTCGTCCTGGTAAAGGATCTCCAGTATGAAATCGTTGCTGTTTACCTGATATGCCCCGATGGAATAAATGTTTTTCATCATCAGTTCCCATGTGGGGATGCGCGGACTCAGGTTGGTTCCCTTGATCAGCTTGACAATGAGCGTTTGGGGAGCATTGATCCCGTCAGATGACAGTTCCCCAACCTTGTAGGTTTTTCCGTTCAGTGTGTATTCGAAAGCTACTCCCAGTACCTCATCTGTATTCAGTGCAGTATTCAGGGAAATATATCCCAGTTTCTCATTCAGTGTATATTCCCGGGTGGAAAGCTTTCTTGCATTTTCGATTTTCCCAAAGTCCCTTCCGATCATAAATCCGGGAGCCAGCGGTTGCAAGGCAGTGGTTGCTTGGCTGATGTTCCTGATCTGGCTGTACGTGGTGGTCATCATTTCATACAGGTTGTTGATTTCATTGCGGGGATGCAATCCGCTCGTCCCGGACATCTGGCTAAAATAGTCCGTTGCATATATATTGCGCTGGGTTTCAGCTAAATCCATAAAGGCGATGATGTTTCTCGAATTTTCGAAATTGTTCGATTTGTTGGTTACCCAGACTTCTATCTTGGTAATGTCGATGCCGCTCTGGATGACCGGCAGGTTTGACAATGCCCGGTCATAACGGTCTTTGAAATACTGGGAAAGGAAAAAATGACGGTTGGCGTCATATTCATCCGCTGACACTTCGAATTCGTTCAGTTGTGCTCCGCCTTCCACTTCAATTACGGAGGTCTCTCCTTTCTGCTGTGAAAAAATGTTGGTTACGGTCAGTTTTCCGAACTGCAACTCCGTTTTGAGTCCGAATAAACTCTGGCTTCCGGTGATCAGGGAACCGGACAAAGGCAGGGTTACATTTCCGGCTTCGATCTTTTTGATGATCTCATCTTCCTTGCCGGAATATTCCAGTTTGGTCTTGTTTTCAAAATCAAATGTCGCTTCGGTGTTGTAATTGATCCCGAGTCTCATCTTGTCACCGATGGACCCGGTCACATTCATCTGAATTTTTTCCTCAAAAGTAAAAGAAGGTGTACGCCTTAAACGTTCCGACAAGGTTGGATTGTCCAGCCTGGAAAGCTGGAATCCGAAGATCAGTTCAGCCGATCCCTGTGGAATGATGTCAATGGTATTGGTGCCGAAAACCCTGTCAAAAGCTTCTCCCCCGATCCTGATCCGGGGGATGAAATCGGTTTGCATTTCCGGGGTTTCGCCCCTGGAGCGCTGATGCCAGTATTCCCGGATTGAATTTTGAAGATCATACTCACGGTATTCATCGAAGGACATGATGGCCGGTGGCCGGATTCTCATTTTACCAACTTTTTCGGAAAAGATATAGCTGTTTGTTTCGGGATCATATATGATGTCGGATTGCAGATTTTCAGGACCTTCCAGGTAGAGGGGATATCTGGCCGACCGGTCCGGGAAGGAGAAATGTTGTTTTTCCGGAAAAGGATACTGCAACTTCAGGGTATCGTCACCGGGCGGGTCCTGAAAGGAAGAATGCAAAGGTCCAACAGACAGGAAAGGCAGCAGTATGAACAAAACAGCTGCCGGCAGATATTTACGTTTCCTGTTCAAGGGCTGTTGAATTGTAACCTTAAAGTTTTTTCAGTGCTTCCCGGATCAATTCCTCGACGACGGGCTTGGTTTTTTCTTTAAGGATACTGTCCAGTACCTTTTCAACACTGGATTTGCTGAAACCAAGATTAACTAAAGCAGTTAACGATTCTTCACGGATAGTATTGCTTTCTGCTTTCAAAATCTGATCGATTTCAGATGCCCCGGCGATCTTGTCCTTGAGGTCGACAATGATCCGCTGAGCGGATTTGGAGCCGATCCCCTTGATGCTTTTCAGGGTATAAACATCTCCTTCGTTCACGGCTTTCTGAACCTCATCGGGCGTAAGGGAGGAAAGAATCATTCTGGCGGTGTTGGCTCCCACACCGGATACGGATATCAATTTCCGGAAGACAGATCTTTCAAAACGGTCTGCGAATCCATAAAGGATGTGCGCATCTTCGCGGATCACGGGATGGGTATACAGGGTGATCAGTTCCGAGTCCCCGATGCCGGAATAGGTATTCAGGGAGATGTTGATGTAATATCCGGTATTGTTGTTTTCAAGGACTACATAGGTGGGGGTTTTCTCAACCACTTTCCCGGTTATAAACTCGAACATATGACGGGGTTTTTAAAAGATCAGGGCATACATTCTTTGTCAGGCATGTATTGCGCATCCACGACTGAGATTGCAGCCATGTTGACAATCTCACGGACCGAACTTTCAATCTGCAGAATATGTACAGGCTTGCCGATCCCGAGAAGAACGGGGCCAACGACTTCCGCGTTGCCGATTTCCTGCATCATTTTACAGGCAATGTTGCCTGAACTGAGGTTTGGAAAGATCAGGGTATTGACTTCCATATCCTTCAGCCAGGAAAAGGGGAACTTTTTCATCCGCAATTGGCTGTTGAAAGCAAAGTTTGCCTGCATTTCACCATCCACAATGAGATCCGGATAATCCTTGTGCAGGATGTCCACTGCTTCATGGGCATTGGCTGAAATGCCCTTGCGTACGGACCCGAAATTGGAATAGGAAACAAGGGCAATCCTGGGCTTCAGGTTGAAATTTTCCACCGCCCGGGCAACCAGCAGGGTGGTATCCACCAGGGTTTGTGCAGAAGGTTCGGCGTTTACCGTGCAATCGGCAAAAAAGAAAGGACCCTTTTTGGTGATGACAATGTACATGCCCGCGATGTGCTTCCGGGGATTGTTGGTGCCGACAACCCTGAGGGCAGGCCGTATGGTATCGGAATATTTACTGGTAAATCCCGAAAGAAAAGCATCGGCATCCCTGGTTTCCACCATCATGACACCAAAATAGTTCCGTTGCAGCATCAGTTCGAGGGATTCATCATAAGTTAATCCTTTCCTCTGCCTTTTTTCGAAAAAGATCCTGGCATATTCTTTCCTTCTTTTTAACTCCTGGTGACTGGTGGGATCAATGATGCTGACATTTCTCAGGTCCAGCCGGTTGTCTTTAATGATCTGTTGGATCACTTTTTTGTTTCCCAGGAGGATGGGAATGGCAATGCCCTCCCGGATGCATGTTTGTGCTGCTTTCAGTATTTTGAAATTTTCCGCTTCGGCGAAAACAACCCTTTTGGGTTCCTGTTGTGCCTTGGTCCTGATCACGCGGATGGTCTGATTCTCAAATCCAAGGCGCCCGGAAAGATCCAGTTTGTATTTTTCCCAATCGGAAATTTTGGTTCTTGCAACGCCTGAATCCATCGCAGCTTTGGCAACGGCCGGGGACACCCATGTGATGAGTCTGGGATCAAGGGGTTTGGGGATGATGTATTCCCGGCCGAAAATAATGTTCTTTTTCTGATAAGCGATGTTGACCGATTCGGGAACATCTTCCTTTGCCAGAGCGGCAAGGGCATGCACTGCGGCAATTTTCATTTCCTCGTTGATGGTTGAGGCACGGACATCAAGGGCCCCGCGGAAAATGAAAGGGAACCCCAGCACGTTATTGACCTGGTTGGGATAATCGGAACGTCCGGTGGCAAAAATGATGTCATTCCGGCAGGCCATGGCTTCTTCATACGATATCTCGGGAACCGGATTGGCCATGGCGAAAACAATGGGATCGGCAGCCATGGATTTAAGCATATCGGAAGTGAGCACATTGCCTATGGACAGTCCGAGAAAAACATCAGCACCCCTGACGGCATCCGCAAGGTCCCTGAGGTTTCTGTCGGTGGCAAATTCTCTTTTGTACAAATTCATATCCGTTCTGTCCCGGTGGAGGACGCCTTTGCTGTCCAGCATCACCAGATTCTCCTTCCGGATACCGAGCGAAATGTACAGCAGTGAGCAGGATATGGCCGATGCACCTGCCCCGTTGACCACCACTTTTAGCTTTGAGATATCTTTTCCATTGATTTCCAGCGCATTCAGCAAGCCGGCACTTGAGATGATGGCGGTTCCGTGCTGATCATCGTGAAAAACGGGAATATCCAATTCTTCTTTAAGCCTTTTTTCAATCTCGAAACATTCGGGGGCCCTGATGTCTTCCAGATTGATGCCGCCGAATGTTGGCGAGATGGATTTGACCACATCAATAAAACCATCGGTGTCTGTACGGTTTATTTCAATGTCAAAAACATCGACATCTGCAAATATTTTAAAGAGCAATCCTTTTCCCTCCATGACGGGTTTGCCCGCAAGTGCACCAATATTCCCGAGTCCGAGTACAGCCGTTCCATTGGATATAACCGCCACCAGGTTGCCCCGGGTGGTATATTTGTACACATCTTCCGGATTTTTCCGGATCTCGAGACAGGGTTCGGCCACTCCCGGGGAATATGCAAGGGAGAGATCTGTTTGTGTACTATGTGGTGTAGTGGGTATGACTTCAATTTTTCCGGGCCTGCCCCGGGAATGATAATTGAGGGCGTCTTCACGGGTGAATTTTACCATGGGCTTAATTTTTCGTGTTGGCCTGCAAAGGCAAAAATAATGAAAAAATGCTGCGCCTGAACATGATCAGTCCGGTCCGGGTTGAATGCCCCGGTCAATGATCGGAATTGCCGCTCCCGGTGCTGGTTTTACTGTCCAGTGGATTCTTGCGGATTTCCGCAAATTCGGTACGGTTATGAAAAATATCATGTGCCAGATAAATGGCATTTCTGAAAGATCCGGGTTTGGCCATGTCCTTTCCGGCAATTTCCAGAGCGGTTCCGTGGGCAGGTGAAGTACGGACTACGGGGAGACCGGCGGTATAATTGACACCGTTATCTTCAACGAGGGTTTTGAACGGTGTTAGCCCCTGGTCATGGTACATGGCCAGAATGGCGTCGAATTTGTGAAAATCACCTGATCCGAAGAAACCGTCGGACGGGAAAGGGCCAAAAACCAGTATGCCCTGGTCCCTGGCCTGTTCAATGGCGGGGATAATAATCTTTTCCTCTTCATCGCCCAGCAAACCGCTTTCCCCTGCATGGGGGTTCAGTGAGAGAACGGCAATTTTCCCTTTAGGAACTGCAAAATCCTGTTCGAGTGATTTGTTCAGCAAGCTCAGCTTGCTGACAATATTTTCTGCAGATAACAAAGAAGGCACTGAAGCAAGGGGGACGTGACCGGTTACCACACCGATTCTCATCATGGCATTAACCATCAGCATCAGGACTTCCCCGGCATCAAAAACGGATTTGAGATATTCGGTGTGCCCGGTAAAGGGGAAGCGATCTGACTGGATATTGTGTTTGGTGACGGGGGCTGTAACCAGGGCATCAATTTTCCCTTCTTTTAAATCATTCACTGCGGCGGTAAGTGAAGTGACCGAGGCGTCTCCTGCCATTTTTGTAGACCGGCCCAGTTCAACCCGGATATCGTCTTTCAGGCAATTGATCAGGTTGACCCGTTTGGGATTGGCTTCGTCGGGGGCCCGGATGATATTTACGCTAAAACTATTAATATTCAATGCTTTGCGATGGTATGCCGTTACTTTGGGGGATCCGTAGATAATGGGTGTGCAAATATTGAAAATACGGCTGTCAAGAAGGGTTTTGATGATCACTTCATAGCTGATGCCGTTGAAATCTCCTTGTGAAATGCCAAGTTTTATTTTGTTTCCTGCCATGGCTTATAAATAATGAGATCAGGTTTTTGAAGCGCGTGTTTTCATGAAATCGATGAGTAAACGGACTCCAATTCCGGTTCCTCCTTTTAGCCGGTAGTGATCATCCGTTTTATTGAAAGCCGGGCCGGCAATGTCCAAATGAATAAAGGGGTATGGGGTGAAATGTTCCAGGAATTTCCCGGCTGTAATTGCACCCGCAATTTTTCCGCCTATGTTTTTAAGATCAGCGATGTCGGATTTCAGGAGTTCATTGTACTCATCCCAGAAGGGAAATTCTGCAATCCTTTCATATACAATTTCTCCGCTCTTTTTGAGTGCGTAGAAATATTTTGCTTTTTCGTTTTGCATGGCAACAATGCCATATTTGCCGACGGCATAATAAGCGGCACCGGTGAGGGTGGAAATGCTGATGACCAGTTCGGGATTGTATTGTTTTGCCCAACTCAGGGCATCCGCCAGGATCATTCTTCCTTCGGCATCCGTATTGAGTACCTCCACGGTCGACCCATCGTGCATTTTGACAACATCTCCCGGAGTGCAGGCATTTCCGTCAGGCCTGTTATCAGTGGCCGGGACCAGTCCGATTACATAAACCGGAATTTTCATACGGGCCAGGGCAAAAAGTGCAGAGGCAACGGTAGCCGCTCCGGCCATGTCCGATTTCATGTAATCCATGCTGTCGTGGGTTGGTTTGAGGCTGAGTCCGCCTGTGTCATATACAACACCCTTTCCGACCAAAACCAATGGATCCTTGTTTACGGGATTTGACGGCTTCCATGTAAGAATACTGAATGTAGGGGGATCAATGCTGCCTTTATTCACCGCCAGGAGTCCGCCCATACCCAGGGATTCGATCTTTTTCCTGTTGAAAACCTCAACATGGAAACCGGCTGTTTTGCCCATGGACCTGAATTCCTGGGAAAGTTTGACTGCCGTCAGATAGGAAAGGGGTTCATTGACCAGGTCCCTTGCACGGTAAACCGCCTCAACGGTAAAATTCAGACCGGGTATTTCATTTTTGCCGGAACCGTAAATAAAAATACGATTGAGGGAATGCTTTTTTTGATCGGTTTTGTATTTGAGAAACTGATAATTTGACAATGCAAGTCCTTCGGCAAATGCAACCACGGCTTTCTCCCCAATGCCCGCATTTACAAGGGTGATGTCTTCCAATTTTCTGCCGGTAATGGCAGAATGGATCTTTCTGGCGGCAATTCTTGCCTTTTCATTTATTTTATGGGGAGGTTCATCTTCTCCCTGTTTTTCCAGAACGGCAATGAATATCCATCTTTTGTACTGGTTGAGAAATATTTCCCTGTCCTTGTTGTCCAAACATGCTTTGATATATTTTCTTTCTTCAGGCCCGGATAAAAATTTGCCAAAGTCAGAAGTTTTATCTCCTATCAGTACAATATGTTTTTGGTCTGTCAGCTTATTCGTCCTTGAGATGATCATCCGGTTCATTTTTATTGTTTTCAGCGCAAAGATAATCATTCCGCATCAATTTAGTAATAACCGTATGGAAGCAGAATGATAAAAAACCATTTGAATGTAATATGAAGTAGTAATAATATAACTAATACAATTCAAATTTATCATTGGAAATTCCTGGTGAATTATAAAAATAACCGGATAATGGGATTTAAAAAGGGCGGAAAAGACCAGGATACGGTTTTTTCTGTAAAAATTGACTGATATCTTTGTTAAATAATGTATGTAAAAAAGTATGAAATACCATGAATCAGATACATCAATATTTCATAATTGCAAAACACCCGTTTTTGTTAGCAAAATGTTAATTCTTTCAAGTACCCGCCGTCGGGAGGATTTGGGATAAATGGCTAATTTTGAATAAAAAAGAAACGAACAGCCGTTTGTGAAACGAAAAAAACAAAAAGACATCAATCTAAAACGGGTGAACAGGCATGAACTGCTTTTCAACAACCGGGAAACAAGGGCTATCGATGATTATTGCAAAAAGCACCGCATTACCAACAAGTCACGGTTTATGCGTGAATCGATCATGAAGGAGATCCTTCAGGATTATCCGAGTTTGTTTGAGTTCGAGGAAGGAGGAACACTGTTCACGGTCAGATAGAAGACCCCGGTCAAATAGCATCTGTGTTGCCGCTTGACCTGTTGGTCTTATTATCGTATTTTTATAAGGCTATAAAACATTCAACCCACAATGCATCTGAATATTTCAGGCACCGGGGTTACCCCTTCCATTCAAATAAAGGAAGGTGAAATACAGATCAAGGGACGTTCCATTCCCGAAGACGATTTTGGGTTTTACGAACCGGTCATACAATCGGTCAGGGATTACCTTTCAAAATACCGCAAAGGGATCACACTGGTCATCATGCTGGATTATGTGAACAGCGGTTCCAGAAAATACCTGGTCAACATGTTGCATCTGCTGGAAGAATACCATGATGAAGGGATCCCTGTGGCCATAAAATGGCATTATGATGTGGATGATGAGAGCATACACGATCTGGGTTTGGATGTCAGGTCCCTGATCAGGATACCCGTAGAGCTTGTTGAAACCAGATTCTGAACCTTGGTTACCTATTTTATCATTCCCTTATTCATTTTCCTTGCCAGGATTCTGGATGTTTCCCTGGGAACCATACGGATCATTTTTGTTTCCAAAGGGTTGAAACGGATTGCACCCCTGATAGGTTTTGTGGAAATCCTGATCTGGATCATTGCCATCAGCGAGATCATGCGAAATCTAAACAATTGGGTTTGTTATGTTGCGTATGCCGGTGGATTTGCTGCGGGCAATTTTGTGGGGATGCTGATCGAGGAGCGGCTTGCCATCGGTGTCGAACTGGTCAGGATCATTACGAAGAAGCAAGCCACTGAACTCCGGGATGTGCTCAAAGACATGGGTTACGGAGTGACATTTGTCAAGGCCCGTGGCATAGAAGGTGAAGTGGCTGTTTTGTATACCGTGGTCAGGAGAAACCAGATCAAGGAAGTCATCACAATCATTAAGAAACTGAATCCCAATGCGTTTTATACCATTGAAGACATCCGTTCAGTGCGTAAGGAATTTTATTACCCAGGCAAAAAGAATTCGGGATACAGGCGTTTGATAAGAAAAAAATAAGGATTTATTCAACCTGCCCGGTTTTTCTAAGGAAAACATCGGTATAGCCAAGCCTGTGAATCTCAGCCAGACGTTTTTGTGCATCATAGCGGTTTTGAAAACGGCCGGTGGTGTACCTGAAAAAACCATCATCCCCCCTGGTGACCTGCACATCCCCGATATCCGAAAATTTGCCGGGTCGGGCACGGACTTTCGTAGCGCTGAATTGAATGGTGTAGCCGGGCGTTTGGTCAGTTGCCTTACTTTTTCCCGCTGTCTTCGTACCTTCAGCGATCTGGGAAAACCGGCTGAGATCCATGATGAAAGCATCCCGGTATCCCAGATCAAAGATGCCGGAAAGTGCTTCCCTGGCTTCTTCCAGATCTTTGTACCGGCCATGAACATAACGGTGATAACCGTCACGGCAGTGGAAGACCCTTACTTTTTCGAGATCCTTGAAATATTCCGTTTCCACCGGATTTTTCAGGGCCATCAATTGAATGGTCAGTAAACCTGCAGAGGATGGCCGCGAGACCGAGGATTTCATGCGGATCAGGTCATCCAGTTCATTTTGCTCCAGTATGACCGCATCCGGATACCCTTCATCAATCACCTGGTTCAGCAATCTGACCGCATCCGTTTTCCTGGTGAAGTACCCGGCCGTATATATACAGGCATGGTCGGTTTCGGTAAGCTTGATTGCCTGCCCGTGGATTTCCCCGGGAAGATCCCGGATCTTTTTGCCCGATGTGGAAAGCATAACCGTATATTTCAGGTCATTCCCGGGCCGGAGATGTTCGGGTACGAGGATATCCTGAATGACAATATTCTTTTTTTCCTGATTGAGGATCTTAATATCGACATGACGGTTCAGTCTTCTGCCTTCGGGCAGATCTTTGCCGGAGGGGGTAATATTCCTGGCAATGTTCCTGCTTTCCCCGACGCCTTTGGAGACAAATCTTTCAGGATCTATTCCCTTGTTTACCAAATAATTTACAACCGATCTGGCCCTCAATCCGGACAACTTCAGGTTATACTCTTCGGATCCGATGGCATCGGTATGCCCGATGGCCTCGATATACAACTCCGGATATTTTTTCATGATCTGGTAGAGCTTTTCCATTTCGTATATGGCGTCTCCGCTCAGGTCATATTCATCAAAGTCAAACATAATGCTTTTGACCACAAGGTATTCTCCCGATTCAACTTCTTCAGGAACCATCCCGATGTCGAGCCGGATCCCGTTTTGCCTTTGCCCGGGTAGTATCCTGACTTCCTTGAACGCGGGATGGTATCCGCTACCGCTGGCAAGGATCCTGTACATTCCCGGCTTCAGTTCTTTTTCAAATGTCCCGGCAAGGGTATCGGGCTGAATACTGGCAATGGTGTCCTTTTTTTCCGCATCGATGATGGTGGCCCGGAAACTCTGATCGAGTACCTTGATGTTGTCGCTGAGAATGATTTTGCCGTACAGGGTAATGTGTTCTGTTTTTTCATCGGTGGTCAGCCGGATGGCATAGATGTTCCTGGTCTCCGTCTCCGGAAGGATGGTAGAAAAATATGCGGTTTCGCCGTTTTCGTGAGGCACAAAAAACAGATCATCGTCTGTGGTGCTCAGGGGATATCCGATGTTGGCGGGGGATGACCACCGGTTCGACGGCAATCTTGTGGAATAAAAAATATCATATCCTCCCATTCCGGCATGACCCTCGGAGCTGAAATAGAGGATCTCCCCATCCCGGGTGGTAAACGGACTTTCTTCATTGTACCGGGTATTGATGGTTTTGCCCATATTCCGGGCCCCGGACCATTCGCCGTCGTTCGACAGACGGGAATAATACAGGTCCAGTCCTCCCTGCCCTCCCGGACGGTCGCTGGTAAAATACAGGGTTTGCCCGTCTCCGGAAAGGGATGCATGGGTCTCATTGTATTCTGAATTGATGTTTTTCCCCAAAGGCACCGCCTTTTTCCATTTCCCGTCCAGGAAGCGACTGACATAGATGTCTCCGTTTACGGGATCGTCCGATGCCAGATACAGTTCCTTGCCGTTGCGGGAGATACCGGTAACCATCAGGTTCCCGTCGGATCCCACCTGGGGATTCAGAACAACCGGCTCCGACCAGAATCCGCGCACCTTCTCCGACATCATAATGGCCGCGTAAAAAGGTTTTTTGGCCATATAGATCATGATCCTTCCGTCATCGGAAACAACTGCATTGTAATTGGTGCCGGAGTAGTTGATGATGTTGCCCGGATTGCTGTATTCCAGATCAATGGGTTCCTTCACCATTTCCCCGGCCAGTTTGCATGATCTGATCATCTTGTCTACATAATCCATCTGGGCATAGGACCGCATGACCATAACATCGCGGTATTGTTTATACAGCTTGAGTGCTTTGTCAAACTGATTATCGATATGATATGCCCGCGCCAGGGCGAACAGGGCTTCACGGGGGGCTTCCTTTTCCCTGTAGGATCCTTCCCGGTAGCCAACGGATATTTTCCGGATGGCTTTTTCCAGATGGGGGATGGCTTTTCTTTTTTGTCCGTATATGCTCAGGTAACAGGCACCGGTGAGAAAATGCAGGTTGTTGTTTTCCGGATCCATTTTCAAAAGCTCCGAATAATAATAGGCAGCCTCATCGTAATGATCTTTCAGGAAAAAATATTCCGCTTCCAGGAATTTTTCCTTGAATTCCTTTCTGCCCTGGCCATGGGCAGGCAAACTCACCATGGCAGTAAATACCAGTAAGAATCCCGGGATTTTCATGGCTTTTTTTCTAATGCCTGTGGCATTTGACCGGATCAAAAATAAAAATAGTAATTATTTGACATTTATGTAAATAAAAGTTATCGACATTCCGGCCATTGCCGGTTGTGCAGGTGATTATGGTTTTTTTTCATACCTTATATGGAATTCATAAAATAAATTCATAAAATTAGTGGAGAAAAATTACATTCAGCAACAATTTACTGAAACATGAACTGTATTCAATCAATTTTCGTATGTTTTCTGCTCATTTTTGTCCTGAGCCAATGCGCTGAAGATGAGAGAAAAATGCAGGTCGGCCCCCTGGGTATGTCAAGTCTGGAGAAAGGGTTTGCAGAACCGCCGGTATGTGCACGCCCCAGGGCATACTGGGACTGGGTGGATGGCAACTTCGACCTTTCTGTTCTCAGCCGGGACCTTGAAGCTGCAAAAGCCATGGGGATGGGGGGATTCGATATCTGGGATGTCGGGGTCCCCTTTGATCCGGAGGGTGTTGTTCCGCCAGGTCCGGCCTTTTTGGGTTCCCGGTCGATGGATGCGATCGGCCATGTGGTGCGCAAGGCCACACAACTCGATCTCGAGCTCGGACTGGTAGCCGCTTGCAGCTGGAATTCCGGAGGGAGCTGGGTGCCCATGAAATATGGGGCCAAAGGCTTGTTCCGTTCAAGTTTGCAGGTGAGAGGCCCTGCAACCATTAAGGAACATCTGGAATTTCCGGAATTGCCGGAGACCTATGGCAGACATAAAAACCTGATTGAATATGACCCTGAAACCGGGCTCCCGGTTTATTACAGGGAAGTGGCCGTGCTGGCCTGGCCGGACCCGGAAGATGAAACCATAGAAGATCTGAATGATATTAAAGACATTTCCGCTTTGATGGACGAACAGGGTCTGTTGTCCTGGGAAGTCCCGGAAGGGGAATGGACCGTTACCCGTTATGTATGCGTTCCTACAGGGCAACCCCTCATGCAGCCAAGTCCGAATTCAAACGGCCGTATGATCGATCATTTCAGTGCGGAGGCCCAGGAATTTCATCTGAATTTTATCATTGAAAAATTGCGGGAAGAACTGGGGTCTTTGGGGGATAATGCACTGAAATACCTGTACAATGACAGTTACGAGGTAAATACGGCCGTCTGGACCGACAAGCTGCCCGAAACCTTTGAGAAAAAGTCCGGTTACAGCCTCATCCCCTGGCTGCCGGTACTGGACGGCAAAGTGGTGGTGAAAAGGGAACTGAGCGACCGTTTTCTTTTTGACCTGAAAAAGGTCCTTTCCGACATGATCATTGAAAACCATTATATCAAAGGGAAGGAATTGTGCGGGAATCATGGAATGGGGTATTATGCCGAAGCCGGTGGCCCCGGCCCGCCTGTACACAATGTTCCTTTTGAGGACCTCAAGGCCCTGGGAGCGGTAACGGTTCCCCGCGGTGAATTCTGGTACAGGCATCCCAGGGGGGGGAACTGGAACAATATTCTGCAGATCGTAAAAGGAGTTGCCAGTGCTGCACATATATATGACCAGACCTTTGTGGAAGCAGAATCCTTTACCAGCGTGTATGTTTTCCAGGAAGGGCCGGCCGATCTCAAACCATTGGCTGACCGGGCATTTTGTGAGGGCCTCAACCGGATCGTTTATCATACATACCCGCATATTCCCCCGGAAGCCGGGCAACCGGGCTATTTATACAATTTCGGTACCCTGGTCTATCCCGGAAGAGCCTGGTGGCCCAAATCAAAACCTTTTCATGAATATCTGGGGCGCTCAAGTTACCTGCTTCAGCAGGGCATTTTTGTGGGGGATGTGGCATATTATTACGGTGACCGTGCACCGAACTTTACCGGATGGAAAACAGAGGATCCTTCCCGCGGGTTCGGATATGACTATGATGTGATCAATACACAGACCATCATGGAAAGACTGTCTGTAAAAGACGGGAAATTTTATATCCCGCACGGACAGTATTATGAGGTCATTGTTTTGCCGGATGAGGAAACCATGAAACCGGAGGTGCTCGCAAAACTGAAGGAATTCGTTCAAAAGGGAGGCATGATCACAGGAAGAAAACCATCCCGCTCGTACCGCTTGAATAATTATGAAGAAAGGGACCGGAGGATCAGGGAACTGGCCGGTGAGTTGTGGGGCAGTTGTGATGGTGAAAGAGTCAGGGAAAATGCATACGGCGATGGAAAGGTCGTCTGGGGGAAATCCATCCGGGATATGCTTCTGGAGAAAGGGGTGGTTCCGGATTTGCAGTTGACCGGCATTGAGGATTCTGTTATCGATTTCATACACAGGCGGACCGGACTGGAAGAAATTTATTTTATCAGGAACAAAGCCAATAAGGCCGTTTCGGGGATATTTGAATTCAGGGTAAAGAACAAAAAACCGCAGCTCTGGGATCCTTTATCAGCTTGTATCATCAGCAGGATTCCCTGTTCAGGGACGGAGACCGGCACCGGAATACCCCTCAGCTTTGATCCCTTCGGGTCCTGTTTCATTGTATTCCGGCATGGCAAGGCAAAAAAACATATAGAAAAAGTGGTTCATAACGGGAAGGAAGTGTTTCCCGAGTGGGCCGGGTACCTTCCTTTTGAGATCTCCGGGCGAAATGGAGACGTTCAGCTGTTGTTCAACCGGGATGGCCGTTATGAGATTGCATATAATCCGGAAGGAATCAAAACCGTTGAGGTGGCCGATGCCACCCGGGAAACGGTCATCAAAGGCCCCTGGGAGATCAGGTTTCCGCATGGCTGGAGAGCCCCGGCCATTACGGAATTCCCACAGCTGATATCATGGACTGAATCAGAAGATGAAGGGATCCGGCATTTTTCGGGAATTGCCACATATTATAATACAATTACTGTCCCCGGGTCCTTCAAAGAAGAGGGACGGATGCTTCTGCTGGACCTCGGAATGGTCCATGAGGTGGCCGAATTGTATGTGAACGGGAAACCCATGGGCATCAGCTGGCATCCGCCGTATGTATTCGATATCACTGAAGCCGTGGAATCAGGTGACAACCATTTGGTCATCGAAGTTGCCAATCTGTTAAACAACCGGCTTATCGGTGATGCAAAAATCCCGGAAAAATACAGGCAAACCAAATCGAATGTTAAAAGGCTGCCCACTGCCTGGAAGACTCCCATGAAGGATGCTCCTCTGCGGGAATCAGGGCTGATGGGGCCGGTGAAGCTGATTTCCTGTGTACGTATGGCCCAATGAACGAAACAAATAAAACAAATCTGAGATCATGAACAAAACCAAGACCACTTTATGGATTGTCCTGGCGGGAATGACAACAGGATGTGCTGATTCGGGAAGATCACCCGGCGATCAGGAAAAAAAGCCCAACATCATTTATATACTTGCCGATGATCTTGGGTATGGCGATCTGGGATGTTACGGTCAGCAAATGATCAGAACGCCTTATCTGGACCGGATGGCCGGGGAAGGCATGAAATTCACACAGCACTACGCGGGCAATACGGTTTCGGCCCCCTCCCGCTGCTGCCTGATGACGGGAATGGATCCCGGGCATGCATTGCTCCGGGCCAATGCCACCATCCCGCTCGGGACCGGGAATGTCACCCTTGCAGAATTGTTGAAGGAAGCCGGATATTCCACTGCCCTGATAGGCAAGTGGGGTTTGGGGGAGGCCGGGAGCACAGGCGTGCCCAACCGGCAGGGATTCGATTATTTTGTCGGCTATCTCAACCAGATCCGTGCCCATAATTCCTATCCTGACTTCCTCTGGAAGAACCAGGATACCATGCGCCTCGGCAACCGGGTGGAGATCATTCCGGAAAGTTATGCCAAAGGGATTGGCGGAGTGGCTGTTGAGAAAAACACCCATTCCCAGGACGTGTTTACCGGAGAGGCCATGAAATTCATCCGCAGAAACCGGGATAGCCGTTTTTTTCTTTATCTTGCCTATACCATTCCCCATGCAAACAATGAAGCCTGGTACTGGGATATGATCGGAATGGAGGCACCTGATCCGATGGGATACGAAGACAAGGACTGGCCGCCGCCCCAGCGAGCCCATGCAGCCATGATATCCTATCTCGACCGGGATGCAGGCAATATACTGGAGTTGTTGCGTGAACTGGATATTCATAAAAACACACTGGTCATGTTTTCCAGTGACAACGGCCCCCATCAGGAAGGCGGTGCAGATCCGGAGTTTTTCAACAGCAATGGCCCGTTGAGGGGGATCAAACGGGATCTTTACGAAGGCGGGATCCGTGTGCCCATGATCGCCTGGTGGCCGGGGACCATTCAGGAGGGATCGGTTTCAGATCATATTTCGGCTTCCTGGGACGTCCTCCCTACGGTTTGTGATGTTGCCGGCATAGAACCGCCGGAAAACATCAATGGCATGTCTTTTCTTCCTGAGCTGCTGGGCCGGGAGCAAGAAGGTCCGGAATATCTTTACTGGGAATTCCATTCCATGGGCGGACGTCAGGCCATCAGGCAAGGCAAATGGAAGGGGGTCCGTTACGGGGTTGATGATGACCCGGAAGCACCTCTGGAATTATTCGACCTGGTGAAAGACATCGGAGAACAAAATGATGTTTCAAAGCAGCATCCCGACAAGACCCGGAAATTGTTGCAAATGATGAAGGAAGTCCGCGAACCCTCCCCGCATTTCAGGTTTGGTTATGAAACAAAAGAAAATTAAGCAATTAAACGTTATTGAGAAGAGAATGTTTTCAGGAGCCGAAACATGCGAACAGGCAAATACATAATACTGGTTTATGTTTTTCTGGCCGGACTGTTGTCTTCCGGGAGCAAAATGGCCCGGGATCCAAATCTGATCATTTGTTGTGAGCAACGGCAAAACAGCTTCATGATGTTCCGGGAGAACAGGAACTGGAACCGGGATATCGAATGGTACTGGGACTATGGCTTCGGGGAAAATATCCTGCCCACCCATCTTCAGTGGTTTGCAAATCCTTCGGAAGCCAAGTATGTCCTTAACGGCAGTCATCTTTTGGGATGTTTTTCCTCCGGTGCAGTGGTTCTGATCAGGATCGCAGATAAAGATCTGGTTTTTTATGCTTACCAGGGTGTGGGAAGCAATCCGCATTCAGTGGAAATCCTTCCTGACGGGAATATCGTGTGTTCTTCCAGCTGGGACAGCAAACTTAGCGTGTATTCAAGACATGAAAACATTGTTTTTTTCGATGGCGGTATGCTGAACCGGTCTGATATACACATGAATTCAGCCCATGGGGTGATATGGGATAAGAAAAGGGAAATACTCTGGGCCATCGGCATGGATTCACTGGTATCTTTTGAATACAATTTTGACAAACGGGATCCGGCCCTGATCAGGTCAAAAGGTTATTTGCTTCCCGACCGGGGTGGTCATGACCTGTCTGCTGTTCCGGGGAAGGACGCACTGTACCTGACCACGGAAAACGGGATATGGGTGTTCGATATTCCGGGAGCGGACTTTGATCGGTTTGAACCCGGACCCCGGATGAAAAATGTAAAAAGCATCAGCCAGGCCGTGGAAGGCGGAGAGATAATCCTGATAAAAGCTACGGAAAGATGGTATTCCAACACCATTCAGGTGGCCGGGAAAAGAAAGCATTATTCAAGAAAAGGTGCGCGTTTTTATAAAGCCAGGTGGTGGGCCGAAAATGCTTTCAGTTACGAATGAACAGATATCATTCAACTACTTGAAAAGTCCCCAGGATGGCTTCGGCCTGCATCATATAATTTCTTTTGTCTATCCTGGGTGCATAAACAAATCCTTCCGCGGCAACCACCCGGTTTCTTTTTTCGTCCAGGGTGGATATGCTGATGAAGGCACCTCCCATGAAGGCTTTTTCCGTTTTCCAGAGTCCGTCTATCCGGGCAAAATATTCTTCGTGCCTTGTGAATTCCCTGAATCTGACGGGATACAATTCTTCTGTGGTCATATAGGAACCGGGAGAAGGTCCGGGCACATATTTCTTCATGAACTGGTTTCTTTTTTTGACCAGGTATTTTTTGGTGAATGTTTCGGGATCCGTGTAGGGATAGTGATAGATCAGGATGCCCATGGTCATATCGGCGATCTCGTGACTGATCCAGACAAAGTCCGATGAATCCACATCAAGGCTGAATCCTGCCGGGATCACGATGGATACATGATGTTTTCCCCGGAGCTTAAGGTCCATTCCTTTGTCGCGTATCTTCCTGTAATTGTACTGGATCCTTTCGATCTCGTTTTTTTTCAGAAGAGCCAGTATGTTGCTGCGGTTTTCCCTGAGATAGTTCAATGTGGTGGTATCTTCAGGTCCTGTAACATGAAGGACCAGTTGGGGCCTGGCCCATACATCTTTCCGCACGGACAACTTATGTTCGTTCTGCTGACCGGAAATTTTGGAAATGATAATGTTTCTGTGGGTCTTGAATATTTTGGTAAAACTGTTGGAAGGTATATTGATCAGTTCAAACATGGGTTCGTTACGCGGGAGGGGTTCATAGGGTATGGACGCCATATTCCTGAAAAAATCACCGTATTCGGAATTCCACAGGTATTTATCCATGACCAGAAGCAGCTCGCCCTGCTTTCCCGTCACATTGGGGAGGGTTGCTTCTTTCTGGTTCCTGCAGGAAACAAACAAAAGCGGGAAAGCAATGATGGGAACAAGCATTTTGATATTCATGCCAAATGGGTTAATGGGATTATTACCTGTAAAAATAGTGAAAAGTAATCATCATCCGTAAGTCTCCAGCAAATGTTGTGCAAAAGCCAACAATTCCCCTTCCCGGAAATGCCTGGCGCAGACCTGTATCCCGAAAGGCATGCCGTTGGAATGTCTTCCGGCAGGAATGGTGACGGCAGGGATTCCGCTCAAATTGGCAAATATGGTGAAGATATCCTCCAGGTAAAGGGCCACAGGATCATCACCCATGGTTCCCATGGGAAATGCCGTTCGCGGTGTTGTGGGCAGCAGGATGAAGTCATAATGACTGAAGATCTCACGGGTCTTGTCGGCGATCATTCTTCTTACTTTCTGTGCCCTGGCATAGTAAGCATCATAATAACCGGCACTGAGTACGAAGGTTCCGGTCATGATCCTTCTTTTTACCTCGGTTCCGAATGCTTCGCTCCTTGTACTGACTATGGTATCCGTGAGATCAGTTTTCTTCCTGGTACGATGGCCAAAATGCATCCCGTCATAGCGGGCCAGGTTGGAAGATGCCTCCGCTGTGGTCATCACGTAATAGGCCGGCACCAGGTAATCGAGCAGGGGGAAGTCCACGGTTTCCGCGGTATGGCCTTCATGCACCAGCTTTTTTAGGATGTCCGCCGTTCTTTCTCTGATCTCAGGATCCAGACCTTCATGTTCAAGAGGTTGTTTGAGGAACGCGGCCTTTATTTTTCCTTTGAAATCAAGCATTGACGAATAAGGAGGCACTTGTTGCCGGGAACAGGTACTGTCAAAATCATCATGTCCGGCAATGACTTCCAGTATTATGGCGGCATCCTCGATGTTCCGGGTTATGGGTCCGATCTGGTCAAAGGAAGATCCGTAAGCGATCAATCCGTGCCTGGAAACTCTCCCGTAAGTAGGTTTGAGTCCGGCCAACCCGCAAAATGAAGCCGGTTGGCGAATGGATCCACCGGTATCTGAACCAATTGCTGCCAAACATGTATCCGCTGCCACCGATGCGGCTGCCCCTCCGGAGGATCCGCCGGGAACAAGGGTTCTGTTCAGAGGGTTCAAAACCGGTCCGTAAGCCGAAGTTTCATTGGTTCCCCCCATGGCAAATTCATCGCAATTGGTCCTGCCGATGACCAAAGCATCTTCATTGAGCATCCTTTCCAGGGCGGTGGCCGTGAAAGAGGATACATATTCCCTGAGGATGGCGGATGAAGCCGTTGACCGGTGGCCCCGGTAACAAATATTGTCCTTCACACTGAATATGAGTCCGGCCAGCTTCCCGGCCCTTCCCTGCCTGATCTTTTCCTGGATTTCCCCGGCCTTTTTCAGAATATCTTCCCGGTAAAGTTCAATATATGCATTCAGATCCGCATTCCTGAAGCAGTTTTCAACATAATACGCGACCAAATCGGAAAGCGAGATACTGCCATTGAAAAGATCCCTTCTGATATCTGGCAGACAGTTATATGTCATTCGAATATATTTACGTTAATCATTTAGTATTTAGCACGTTATAATGTCTGCTCAAACGATATGGTTTTTTTGTTGCCGGCCTTCCGCATGCTGTCCACCTGCCGGGCCGGCGAACGTCCATCTCTATAACCGGTGTTGATCAATATATTCATGGTCTTTTGTCTTCGAACAGTGGCATGCCGCGGGATCGGTGATGGGGGTTTCATCACATAAAAAACCTGTCAGCCGGATATCGAAACAGTTGACAGGTTTAAACATTGAAAAGATTAAAATAAAAATTACTCTTTATCTATCTCTTTTTTCTTTTCGGGTTGGTCACTTTTTTCTTCATCTTTGGTTGCCTTTTTGAACTCCTTCAATCCCTGCCCCAGACCTTTCATGAGTTCCGGGATCTTTCTGCCTCCAAAAAGCAGGACAACCACCAGGATGATAAGAAGCACCTGCCAGGGTCCGATCATTCCAAGTAAAACAAAACACGTCATGATTCAATGATTTTATTAGAATACAAACTTACAAATATTTTTAGTTTTTAAACAGCTGAATAATATCATTCCCGTTCGCATAAATGATTATGAACAGCAAGATCAGCATTCCGGTGATCTGGGCATATTCCATAAAACGTTCATCGGGTTTCCGGCCGGAAATAATTTCATACATCAGAAACAATACATGCCCCCCGTCCAATGCAGGTATGGGCAGTATATTCAGGACCGCCAGTATGATGGAGATCAGGGCGGTCAGGTTCCAGAAAGTCTGCCAGTTCCATGTTCCCGGGAAAATGCTGCCGAATTTGATGAATCCTCCCAGGGATTCGTATGCTTTGGTTTTGGGGGTGAAAATGAGTTTGAGCTGTTTCAGGTAGCTGACTATTATCCCGTATCCTTTGGATATGCCTGCCGGGATGGCAGTCAGGGCGGAATATTCTTTTTTCTCGAGCTCGAAAAACCTGGAAAGATCACCGTCAGGGTACACGCCGATCAAACCCGATTCCTGCACCTGAACGGGTATTGAAAGTTGTTTGCCGTTTCTTTCAACCTGAACCTCAACGGTTTCATTTTTATACTTGCCGAGTTCCTGTTTGAACTGGTCGAAGAACCGGATGTCTTTGCCATTGATCCCGGTAATCCGGTCACCTTCCTTAAGCCCCGCTTTTTCTGCAGGAGATTCTTTTGGGAATCCCCGCACATAAAAAGGGATCCGGGGGGCTATGAAAGTATTTGATTTGAGCAACCGGCTGATCAGTGTATCCGGAACATGAATCCCCATCCTTTGTCCGTTCCGGCGGAGATGTATGGTATCCACATCATTGAGGATCAGATCATGCATGATCATTTGATAGTTCCCGACCTTCCGGTCATCAAGCGCAACAATGTGGTCACCGTGCTGCAATCCGATCTTCAATGCCAGTGAATCACACATGATGCCATATTTCATGTTTTCCGCCGGCAGGTACTGATCTCCCCATATGCTCAATGTGGCGGAATAGATGGCAAAAGCCACGAAGAAGTTCATCAAAACGCCTCCGAGCATAATGAAAAGGCGCTGCCATGGAGGTTTTGAGCGGAATTCCCAGGGCTGCGCGGGCTTTTTCATTTGATCACGGTCCATGGACTCATCAATCATCCCTGAAATCTTCACATAACCACCCAGGGGAATCCAGCCTACACCAAATTCCGTATGGCCGATCTTTTTCCGGTACAGTGCGAACCAGGGATGAAAGAATATAAAAAACCGCTCCACCCGGGTATGGAAAATCCTTGCAAGAATGAAATGGCCCAGTTCATGCAAAAAAACCAGGATTGCAATACTGAGCAGAAATTGTGCCGTTTTGACCAGAATATCCATTGGTGTTCAAATAATAACATGCAAATATACACAACACTTTTGCATATCCTTTACATCATCAAAGGTATTGCCCGGCAATTTTCCTGGCTTCTACATCGGACCTTACATAATCTTCAAAATCAGGTTGTTCGATAAATGTCGAGTGTTCAATCGTTTTTTCGATGATCGCGGACATTTCCAGAAATCCGATCTTTTCTTCAAGAAATGCCATAACAACCAGCTCATTGGCTGCATTCATGATGCAGGGCGTGTTTCCTCCTTTCTGAAGGGCTTCATATGCAATGGCCAGGTTGCGAAAAGTATCCGTATCGGGTTTTTCAAATGTAAATGCGGGATAATCCGCGAAATTAAAACGGGGTAACGAGGATTTTATTCTTTCAGGGAACCCAAGTGCATATTGTATGGGGAGCCTCATGTCGGGAAGTCCCATCTGGGCTTTTAATGAGCCATCGTGGAACTGAACAATGGAATGGATGATGGATTGGGGGTGGATGATCACATCGATCTGCCCGGGATCGAGTCCGAACAGCCACCGTGCCTCGATCACTTCCAGCCCTTTGTTCATCAATGTTGCCGAGTCTATGGTGACCTTGCTGCCCATCGCCCAGTTTGGATGTTTGAGTGCCTCTTTTTGTGTCACTTTCCGGAGAAAACCGGTTTTCTTGCCTCTGAACGGGCCTCCCGATGCAGTCAGGTAAATTTTTTCAATGGTGTTCATTTTCTCCCCCAGCAGGCATTGACAGATCGCAGAATGTTCGGAATCTATGGGTACGATTGAAATTCGTTTCTCCCTGGCCAGTCCGGTTATCAATTCGCCGGCAACCACAAGGGTTTCCTTGTTGGCAAGGGCAATATCCTTCCCAGCTTCAATGGCAGCAAGTGTTGGTGCAAGTCCGGAAAATCCCACCATGGCCGTAATAACCATATCTACAGAATCCATTTCGGTGACACGGGCAATGGAATCAGCTCCCGCGAAAATTTTTACCGGCAAATCAAACAAAGCCGAGGCCACTTCGGGATATTTGTCTTTGTTCCCGATCACCACATGATTGGGTACAAATTCCCTGGCCTGGCGGATAAGCAATTCCGCATTGCTCCCGGCGGTAATGGCTTCAAGTTCGAACATATCGGGGAAAGACCTGATCACTTCAAGCGATTGGGTGCCGATGGAGCCTGTTGAGCCCAGGATGGCGATATGTTTTTTGGTTTGTCTGATGGACTGCGGATCAGAAAACAACATATTGTTCAGGATCAAGCGGCGTGCCGTTGTACCACAGTTCGAAATGCAGATGGGGTCCTGTGGTCAGCTCCCCGGAGTTTCCCATGATGGCAACGGGTTCACCTGCCTTGACAATATTGCCAACCTCTTTGAGCAGTTCGGCGTTGTGCTTGTAAACGGAAATGAGATTGTATTTGTGCTGGACCTGGATAACATATCCCGTTTCCAGTGTCCATGCGGCCATGATGACCGTTCCGTCCAGGGTTGCCTTAACCACCTCGTTGGGTCCTGCCACGATATCCGTACCGAAATGATTGAGCCGGGCATTGAAGGAGTTGGTGACCATGCCCCTGAGGGGGGTGAAAAAGTAAATGCTGCTGAGCCTTTTGGGTATGGAAGTTTTTGCCGGAACCGAGAGATTATATTGTTCTTCCTCCTCGATCTGGTGCCTGAGCAGGGAATCCTCGGCAGATTTTTTGAACTCAATTTTTTCATAGCGGACGGAGGTATCAGCAGTATTAAGCATGTTATCGGGTTGTCCGCCTGAAATGATCGCATTCAGGTTGGCAAAGTACTGATCGCGCATCTGCATCTCTTTTTCCAGGGAATCCAGTTTCAATGCATTGATCAGAATGTTCCTGCGCATGTTACCGTCAGGATATCCGGGAATGAATTCCCGGATACCGGTATAGGCAACCAATGAAAAAACCCCTGCAATGATCAGCAGGGTGATCCCTCCGATGAGCGCCAGAAAATTGATCCGGGACAGGCGGATGAACCATACTTCCTTGTAAGTATTGTCATTATAAACAGTCACCCTGAACTTGTCCCTGAACCGGTCCGAAAAAGATCCTTTGTTCTTTTTGCTCATGGCAGCATAATTATTAGAATAACTTTGCGGCGACCGGATTTATTGCTCACAGCCAGTTATGACCTCATGAAGCATGTCAGCCGGGGTCAGTGAAACGAGTCCGAAAAAAAGCACGGGAATCAAAATTAGCGTAATTTTTTGAGAATACTAAAACAATATTGTACATTTGCACACTGTTAAAGAACTGAAATACATTGCGGGGTGGAGCAGTGGTAGCTCGTTGGGCTCATAACCCAAAGGTCAGAGGTTCGAATCCTCTCCCCGCTACAATAAAAAGCCTGGTACGAAGTACCGGGTTTTTTCATTTTAACCGCGTCAAAAGCTTGCTTTTGTAAGCGGGAAAAATGAAAAAAACGGGTTGCCGCAGGCAACAGGCTTTTTGTTGTAAAGCGTCTTTATTACAGGATCACGAGGAGTGTTAGCGACGAGTAATCCTGGCGGTTGTCTGCCTTGTTTTTCAAGGCCGGGCATACAGGATCACGAGGAGTGTTAGCGACGAGTAATCCTGGCGGTTGTCTGCCTTGTTTTTCAAGGCCGGGCATACAGGATCACGAGGAGTGTTAGCGACGAGTAATCCTCTCCCCGCTACGAAAAAC
>CAZNPH010000008.1:0-141142 GCA_964574985.1 uncultured Bacteroidaceae bacterium | reverse complement strand
ATAGTAGACTATTTGACCTAATTATCAACAATTTATACTTTATGGACAGACACTATTTAATTGAATAATTTCCTCACTTAACGGTAACTCTCAGCATACCGTTTTCCAGACACTTTTTGCCAAAGTCTACCTTGTATTCGTTGACATAGACGTTGCTCCAGCTGAATTTCAGATGCTTCATGGTTCCTGCATCCTTGGTCAGCCGGCCCCGGACCTGTATGTTCTTCACTTCACCCGGGGCCAATGTGGTTTCCACGCTTTTCCCCTGCCCGATCTCCGCCTTTTCATTGTCTTCAAACCGCCCGGTAAACTGCATGGGATGGTTCATGTCGTTTTCAAGCCTCAGTTCGAACTGGAAATCCCGTTCCCCTGTTTTCCTGACCTCCGTCTGGGAAATGTTCACCGACTTGACATGAGGTTCCGGATTATAGGGATCCCGCCAGCTTCTCCAGTCCATGACATTGGAATACACCGCCCAGGCCTTCCAGGCGGCATTCAGTTCATAAACTTTTTCAGGATATTCTCCCGTCAGGTCGTTCATCTCTACACGGTCTTTTTCCATGTCATACAGTTCCCATGGTCCCGGATTCAGCCGGGCCAGTTTCCATTTTCCCCGGATGACAGCTTCACCTCCCGGACGGCTGAAAAAGATATGATTGTGGTGGTTGGCAGATTTATCCCTGAGTGCGGGCAGAAGGCTCACTCCCTGCATGGGAATGGTTTTTTCCCCGTTCAGGTGTTCAGGATATTGTGCATGGGACACATCGGCCACCGTGGCCATGATATCCACCAGATGACCGGGTTCACGGCAGATCCTGCCCCGGTCCCTGATCCCGGCCGGCCAGTAGGCAACCAGCGGGGTGGCAATGCCTCCTTCGTGATTTTCACCCTTGTACCTTCTGAAGGGCGTGTTGCAGAAATTTGCCCAACCCCGGCCGTAACTCTCGAATGAGATCAGCGTACCGATGGGATGGCCGGGCACTCCCCGGTAGTCCAGTGCGTCTGCCCCGTTGTCTGACAGGAATAGGATCAGGGTGTTTTCCTCGATGCCCAGTTCCCGGAGTTTGTCAAGCAACCGGCCGATGTTTTGGTCCATGCGGTCGATCATGGCGGCATAGACGGCCATGCGGCGGTCCATGTACACCTTGTCCTCCACATCCTCCCAGGCCGGAACCCGTGGTCCGCGCGGGGTCAGGGGCCAGTCCTTGTCGATGATCCCCATTTCCTGCATCCTCCGGTAACGCTCCTCGCGCAGTTTATCCCATCCTTCCATGTACCTGCCCAGATACTTTTTGACATCTTCTTCCGGGGCCTGTAGGGGCCAGTGGGGCGCATTGTAGGCCAGGTAAAGAAAGAAAGGATCTCTGCTGCCTTCCTGATTCTCCTCGATCCAGCCGATGGCCCTGGATGTAAAAGCATCGGTCGCATAAAATCCTGAGTCCTGTGGAATATAGGTCTGGTAAAGGGAATCTTCCACCAGCCAGGGAGGTGCCGAGAATTGATGATGATTACCCCACGGGGCCAGCGAGCCGGGAAGATGGGGTGCAAAATAATTGGATATGATCCCCAGGTTGAGAAATCCGTAATTCCTGTCAAAGCCCCTTTTGTCCGGACGGTCGTGGAGATGCCATTTGCCCGTCCAGAATGTACGGTATCCCTTACTTTTCAGTAGTTCCGGGATGAACACACAATTTTCCATGGGCAGGTGCCATCCGTTCCCCGACCGCGACTGGTAAGCGTAGAGTCCGGTTAGCAGCGCAGCCCGGGAGGGAAAGCTTTTGGCCGTATTGTAGAACCGGGTGAACCTCACCCCGTTTTCCGCCATGTAATCAATGTTCGGGGTACTGATCTCCCCGCCGAAGCAGCCGATGTCGGAATAACCCATGTCATCACACAGGATCAGGATGATATTGGGCCGGTCCGGGGTCTCATCTTCCGCGGGCGCAAACCCAAAGCAGGTTGTCCCGGCCAACAGAGTTGCCCCAAAAAATGCTTTTTCGCCAATGTGTTTTCTCATAGCCTGCAAATTAATGTATTGTGTAACTTAAAAGAGTAAAATAAAAATTAGAAAAAGTGATGCATTTTGCTTATATTCAAAGTATTAAACCAAAAAATATTTGCAAAAAAACATCACTTTTCATTCGAATATATTTACGTTAAACATTTAAATTTCAACATGTTATAATGTCAGTTCAAATACTTTGATTTTTTGTTGCCGGCCACCCGCGGGCTGTCCACCTGCCGGGCCGGCGAACCCCCATATGCAAAAACGATGTTGATCAATATATTCATTGCCTTTTGTCTCCGAACGGTGGCCTGCCGCCGGATCGGTGATGGGGGGTTCAGATGAAAAATACAAAGAAGAAGTTAAAAAACCAATCAAAAGTTGTTAAGTCCTCATTTACAGGCAGTAACATCACAAAGTATTCCGGTCTCAATACCGTAGCAAAATATATGAACCACCATCACATAGTTAAATCCATCAGCTCGTCATTTCCCACTGTGTGGCACAGTGCAACAAAATTTGGTGTTAACCAGGTATTGATGGCTATCACGCTGGATGCAGACTCCACCGTAAAATCTGTCGGAATCTTTCTTTTGGGATTATCTGGTGAAAGTGAAACTCAAGAACCTTGAAGAATTATTGAAAGAACAAACATGGATTGAACAGTTAAAAGGCCACACGATGGCAGGAGGTACTATAACAAATGACTTCCGGGCAAATGATATACTCTGGCAACTGAGTGTGTTTGCATACAACATATCGGTGATGATGCGCCAGAAGAAAAACAAATTCAAGCAACAGGAATACCGGAGTTTTATCGATTGGTTTATTTCGGTACCTGCCAAAATAACCAGGAGCGGGCGCCAGATTGAACTGAAAATGTATGAGAATCATTTTTACAGAGACGCTTGGGAAGAGCTTGACAGGCTCATCGAAGCTGCATAAAAAACAGAAAGGAGGAAAATATGAGGACCAACACGAGATTGAATGGGAGAGGTACGTTCACATAGCTTATAAATAAGGTAAATTAAGTGGCATTTGTGCCCTGAAAACAAAAGACACAAAATATTCAAGGGCGGAGTTAAACCAAATTGGCCGCAATTGAATAACCTTTGTTCAAATACCGGGTTAATTCCGGTTAAAAAATTTCAATTTGGATATTTAAGAAATAAATCAAAATGTATATTACGGGCGGTGGCGGGGCCGCCAAATTTTGCTATGTTTGTATAAACACAGGATCGATGAAGACCTTACGCGTTTTTCTGCTGACAGGCCTTTCTGGTCTGTTATTTTTGCTGAGCGGAACTCTGCAGGCCCAGGAGCTCCGGATGCCTGCCATCTTCGGGGACCGGATGGTCCTGCAGCGGAACGATCATGTACTTCTGTGGGGAGAGGCCCGGCCGGGAAAGCTGGTCACCGCCACCACCGGCGAGAACAGTGTTTCCACTGTTTCGGGCAGCAGTGGCAAATGGCAGATCATGCTTCCGGAAATGCCGGGCGGGAAAACTTTCACCCTGACGGTGGCCTGCTGGGGTGAGGTGTTGTATTTTGACGGGGTCATCACCGGGGATGTGTATTATGCCGGAGGGCAATCAAACATGGCCTATGCTTTAAAAAGAAGTACCGGGGGAGAACAGGCGGCTGCGGAAGCCAGCTTCCCGGAGATCCGGTGGATTACGGTCAACCGGGACATCAGCCTTCGACCCTGCAGGGATATTCCTTCCGGTGAGCATGAAGATCAGTCAGCAGGCTGGCAGATCTGCTCTCCCTCGACAGCCGGGGATTTCTCGGCCGTGGCCTTTTATTTTGCCCGGGAGATTCACCGGGACCGGAAAGTTCCCGTGGGTATCGTCCATGTCTCCTGGGGCGGAACGGATATCATATCCCATTCGAGTCCGGATGCCAACCGCATCCTCCCCTATTACCGCCATCAAACCGACACACTGGGTGCGCTTCCCGATTCAGTGCACCTGGAGATCGATTACCAGCAGGGGACCCACAATTATCCGGGCGTTATTTACAATGCTATGATCCACCCCCTGATCCCGTACAATGTCAGCGGATTCATATGGTACCAGGGCGAGCAGAACTGGAATTTCCCTTTCCGTTACCGTGAGCAGTTCAAAATCATGATCATGGACTGGCGGATCCGCTGGAAACAGGGCAACCTTCCTTTTATGTTCATCCAGCTGCCCAATTTCGGGGAAAGCAGCGAACTGCCGGAGGATCATTTCTGGCCTGTGCTCAGGGAATCCCAGGCTTGCGCACTGCATCTGCCCAACACATCCATGGCGGTTACCCTGGACCTGGGAGACGGGGACATCCATCCCAGGGACAAGGAGCCCATGGCCCACCGTCTGGCACTTGCTGCAAAGAACCTGATCTATCATGAGGATGTCCGTTACCGGAGTCCGCTCTACAAGGACCATACATTCGCCGGGGATACGGTGATCATCCGTTTCGATAATGCGGCAGAAGGATTGACCATCCGGGAAGGAGACTTCGTCAAAAGTCTGGCCATCGCGGGACAGGACAGCATTTTCCACCTGGCGGCTTCATTCATCCGGACCGATTCCCTGTTTGTTTTCAATCCGGAAGTCAGCAACCCCATATCCGTAAGGTATGCCTGGGGGAAAAATCCGGTGGTTAACCTGTACAATAAAGAAGGGTTGCCGGTGGCACCCTTCCGCACGGATCACTGGGAGGTCGGAAAAGACGGAACCTGGGGAGACGGTGAGTGATGCGGACGGAAAATGATTATGACCGTGAAGCGAAAATGATAAGTGAGCAGTAATATGGATCAAAATGTTTTTTTTGTTCGGAATATTTCCATTATATTATTTGTCTTTTGAACAGAAGCGTGATTTTTTTGTATAACATAAATAAACCATGGCAGAATGAAACCCCCATCGCCGATCCGGCGGCATGCCGCTTGAAATTTAAATGTTTAACGTAAATATATTCGGATGAAAGACTATCATGAACCTTTTGAATCGATGAGCCCTGAATGCACCAATATCGTAAGGGCGATCAGCAGCCTCGTGGAAGAACTCGAAGCCGTATCCTGGTATCACCAGCGGGTCGAGGTCTGCAAGGATGAACAATTGAAAAAGATCCTGGCCCACAACCGGGATGAAGAGATCGAACACGCCTGTATGGCCCTTGAGTGGCTGCGCAGGAATATGGATACCTGGGATGAGGAACTGAAGACCTATCTTTTCTCAAAAGGGGACATCACCGAACTGGAAGAGGAAGAAGGGAATGAACAGAACAACAGCAAGTCCGGCAGCTCCGGATTAAAAATAGGAAAACTTTAAAAAGCGAACATCATGGATATTCAAAAAAGATCTTTGGCTCCCCTCACGGAAGAAGCCTGGACTGAAATCGAAGACCAGGCCGGCGACATTTTCAGGACCCACCTGACCGGCAGGAAAATTGTGGATGTTAAAGGTCCGGAAGGACCGGACACCGGGGCGGTCAATCTCGGACACCTTCACATTCCCGATGACCAGAAGGGTCCGGCCCGGTATGGTATCCATCAGGTCCTCCCCCTGGTGGAAGTAAGGACCCCTTTCAAACTCAAGATCTGGGAACTGGACAACCTTTCCCGCGGCAATGAAGCCCCCGATTTGGAAGAACTGGAGAAAGCGGCCCGGGAAACGGTCCGTTTCGAGGAGAATGTAATTTTCAACGGACTGGAAAAGGCCAGTATCCAGGGGATCATTCCCGCCGCAGGGGAGTCCGTGAAAATACCGGATGACGTTGAGAAACTGCCCGGAATGCTTGCCGAAGCTACCGGAGTTTTCCAGTCCAAGGCCATTAAAGGCCCTTATGCCCTGGTAGCCAACAAGGAACTCTGGAGCAAGCTCCACGCCCCGTCCCGGGGATATCCCATGAGCCGGAGGATCACAGAACTGATCCAGGGCAAAATTGTATATTCCCCGGATATTAAGAACAGCATGCTTGTTTCCCAGCGCGGGGACGATCTGAGGCTGACCCTGGGAACGGACCTGGACATCGGATACACGGCGCACGACGGAATTGAAGTGGAACTGTACTTCACCGAATCCTTCACCTTCCAGGTGATCGATCCTGAAGCGGTGATCATTCTGAAATAACCGGCAAAAGCAACATCCGACCACATGAAAAACTTATCAACCCCGGGGATGATTTCCATGCTGGTTATTGCCTTGTTGTATGCCGGTTTGCGATCATCGCAGGCACAAACTGTCTACTGGCTCGATGAGCTTGAATTTGATGAGATCATAGATCCCTATGGTCCCCCGAAAAGGAGACAATCCTTCGGGAAGAATACCATCACCATTTATGAGAGGCAGTTTGAAAGGGGACTGGGAACCCATGCCCCCAGTGAGCTGAATATCCGCCTTTCCGGCAAGGGAGAAGAATTCATGGCCTGGGCAGGCGTTGACCGGGAGGTCGTGTTGCGTCATACCCCCGGGGGCAGGGCGAGCATCGGACGAAACGAATATGCCAATTATGTGTATGACAACCGGGTAAATCACTCGGATCCGGCATTAGGCAGCACGGTACGTTTCATGGTTCTTCTGGACGGGGATACGGTTTACCGGACCGGGATCATGACCGGGGATGACCCCCCGGAAAAGATCGACGTTGCCCTGACCGGAGCACATATGCTCACCCTGGTGGCCGAACCCACCCCGGACGGAGCATACGGGGATCATTGCAATTGGGCGGATGCCCGTCTGACCATGAAAAAACAAGCCGCAAAGCCAAAAATATTCCGTCATCCCTCCGGCATCCTTGTGAACCATGCCGGTTTTCTGCCGGGAAGCTTCAAGAACTGCTATATGTACGGTGCAGAAGAAACCTCTTTTGAGCTGGTTAATGCGGAAACCAAAACGCCGGTCTGGCGGGGTACGATGAAACCTGAACCGGGGGCTCTCGGAAATTATCTGATGGGCGATTTTACAGCTTACAAAGAGCCGGGTACATATTATCTACGTGCGGAAGGCAGGCAATCCTACAATTTCAGGATCGATGCGGATCTCTATGACCATTGCCTTCGGAAGCATCTTTCCTATCTGACTGCACAAAGAAGCGGCCATCCGGAAAAAGGATGGGCGCCGGCCAACCACCTTGACGACGGGGTAAGGCAGGACAATGGCAGGCATCAGGACGTAACGGGCGGATGGTACGTGGCCAGCGACATACGGAAAGGAACCTATGCGAACATCCTGTTTCTCATGGGACTCACGTCGCTGCTGGAGGATATTCCGCCGGGCATCGGAAGGGAAATTCTCATCGAAGAGATCAAATGGGGCAACCGGTTTTTGCTGGGCATGCAGGAACCGGAAGGGTACCTGATGAAATTCATCGGCTGGACCAACAACGGATACGAAGACAACCGCTGGACCGACAATGTGATTGGTAACCGTGACGACCGCACCATCATGACTGATCCGGTGATGCCCATGGCTCATTTGTTGTTTGTCAGGACACTCGGCAAGATCGCTTTTCATGTGCAGGATACCGACCCCGGATATGCGGCGGTATGCCGGAAAGCGGCACAGAAATGTTACCGGTGGACCGCCCGGGAGCCGGATTTGGAAATGCCCGGTGAAATTGGCGCTGCCCTGTCCATGAACCTGACCATGCACAAACTCACCGGTGAAACGCAATACAGGGACCGGTCCGTTTCCCTTGTCCAAAGGCTGCTTGGTATGCAAAACCGACGGGAAGGGCTTGTGTCCGGATTTTTTTTCGAACCGGGTGAAGGGAGCAGGAACATCGGCGGGGAGTGGGAAATGATCGCCCTGAGCGAATTTGAAACGGCGTTTCCCGGACACACACTTGCGGAAAGCTGCCGGAACGCCGTAAAAGCATTCACCGAAGGGGTTTATTTTCCCTTTACCGGTGACAATGCGTTCAGACTGATGCCATGGCTGATCAGCAGGGAGCCTTTGCCTTCCGGGAAAAAGACGGGGGATTTCTGGTACAGGAATTTCCTGCATGTCGGGGTGAACCGTCATCTTGCAGGATGCGGGACAGCAGCCCTGTACGCTTCCGGGATAACCGGGAACAAAGAATTGGTGCGCATCGCCCAGCACCAGCTCGACTGGATTTACGGAGCAAATCCCTACAATGCCAGTTCGGTGACCGGCATCGGTTATAACCAGCCGGTGATCTTCAGGACCGGTCCGGGGGAATTTTCTCCTCCTACACCGTTGCTCACCGGAGGGGTAATGACCGGCATCGGCAGCGATCCCAACGACGATTTGGCATTTTACCCGGGATGGTGGTGGACCACCGAATACTGGTCAAGGACTACTGCCTGGACCATGTATCTTGTGAATGAATTGATCAAATCGGAACAACAGAAATAATTTACCTGTATGACAACCACATCTATGGTCCGTGACTTGATCAACGGTCACAAACGGAAATCCACGGATATTACTTGTTTCTTGGCAATTCTTCTTTTGGCGGGGTGGTTTATCCCCGGTTGTGCCGGACGGAAGACGGATCAAACGACCTTCTGGCTGGATTCCTTGGAATTCAATGAGATCACCGACATCTATGGTCCGCCTAAAAGAAACCGGTCTTTCGGGAGGGATACGATCAATATTGCCGGGAGGGAGTTTTTACGCGGACTCGGAACGCATGCGCCCAGTGAACTGAACATAGACCTGGACGGAAAAGGAAAGAAGTTTATTGCCTGGATCGGCGTGGACCGGGAAGTGACCCGCCGGCATACCCCCGAAGGCAGGAAAAGCATCGGGCGCATGGAATTTCCCAATTATGTCTATGACAACCGGGTGGACCACAATGATCCCACCCTGGGCAGTACGGTCGTTTTCAGGGTGTTGCTGGACGGCAAGACCGTGTACAAAAGCAAACTCATGACCTGGGAGGACCAGGCAGAAAAGATCGGGATCAGTCTGAACGGTGCAAGCCGGCTCACCCTGGCCGCGGAACCCGGGGATGACGGTTCCTACGGGGACCATTGTGACTGGGCGGATGCCCGGCTGGTCATGAAGGAGGAATCCGGGAACGGACTGTCCATATACCGGTACCCGGAGGGGATTTTGGTGAACCATGCCGGTTTTCTGCCGGGAAGCTTCAAGAACTGCTACATGCACGGCACCGGGGAAAGGGATTTCGAGCTGGTCAGTGAGGAAACGGGTAAAACGGTGTTCAGCGGATCCATGAATCCCGTATCCGGGGATTTCGGGCATTACCTGATGGGGGATTTTACCACATACGGCGAACCCGGATCATATTATTTGCGCAGCGGCAATGAGCGGTCCCCCGTGTTCCGGATCGGAGAGGATGTATACAATGACTGCCTCAGAAAACACCTTTCATTTATCACCGCCCAGCGGAGCGGGCATCCTGAAAAGGGCTGGGCCCCCGGCAACCATCTGGATGACGGGATCCGCCAGGACAACGGCAGGCACCAGGATGTGGTGGGAGGATGGTACGATGCCAGCGACATACGGAAAAGCGTGGCCGGGGATGTGCTGTACCTGCTGACCCTGTCCACCCTGCTGGAAACAAACGATGCGCTGGACAGGGTCCGGCTGATCGATGAGATACAGTGGGGCAACAGGTTCCTGCTGGCCATGCAGGAACCCGGGGGCTACCTGATGAAATACATCGGGTACACCTGGGAAGGATATGCCGACAACCGGTGGACCGACAACATCATCGGCACGGAAGACGACCGCACCATCATGACCGATCCGGCCCGGAATTCCACCCAGATGCTCTATGTCAAGGCAATGGCCATTCTTATTCCTCAGATCCGCGAATCCCATCCGGAATATGCACGGGAATGCCGTGAAGCCGCCGCAAAATGTTACCAATGGGTCAATGGTAACATAGCGCCTGAAGATCCGGATGATGTGGCAACAGCCTTGTCCATGCATCTGGAATGGTACCGGCTGACCGGGGAAAAGGCCCCGCGGGACAGGGCGGCCCGGCTGGCGGAAAAATTGTTGTACATGCAGAAGACCGGCGGTGAGAAACTTTCCGGATATTTTTACAACATCGGCAAAAAAGGCAAGGTAATGAGTGGCCACCGGGAGGTGACCGCGCTGTCCGAATTTGCAGAGATCCTTCCCGGACACGAACTTGCCGTGCGTTGCAGGCAAGCCGTTGAACGTTTTGCAGAAAGATTTTATATCCCGTTTACCAGAACCAATGTTTACCGGGTGGTGCCCTGGATCATCGTTCGGGATACGGTTTTGGCATCCGGTAAGCGATACGGGAATTTTTACTACAGGAACCTCTTGCATGTGGGGGTGAACCGTCATCTGGCATCAAATGGCAGGGGCCTGCTCTATGCCGCCCGGCTGACCGGGAAACAGGAGCTTGAGCGGATCGCCCAGCACCAGCTGGACTGGATATACGGAGCCAATCCTTTCAATGCCAGTTCGGTGACCGGCATAGGGTACAATCAACCACCAATTTTCAGGACCGGTCCGGGTGAATTTTCCCCTCCCACACCGGAGCTGACCGGCGGGGTCATGGTGGGCATCGGCAGCGACCAGAGGGACAATCCCAACTTCTGTCCCGGATGGTGGTGGACCACCGAGTACTGGTCGCCGACCGTCTCATATACCATTATGACTGCAAACATGCTGGTGCTTGCCGAAAAAAGGAAAACCGATTAATAAGCATGTCGGCCGAAACAATTCACAGGCATACCCGGGGTGAACCCGAACGGTTCGAATCCATTTTCAGGGAATATTTTGTTCCCCTGGTATCTTTTGCTGCCGGATTTGTAAAGGATACCGATGCGGCCAGGGAGATCGTTCAGAATCTCTTTGTGAAGGTCTGGGAGAAAAGGAACGAGCTGGATATGGACAGCCCCATGAAATCCTACCTGTTTACGGCTACCCACCGCAGCTGCCTGAACCATCTCCGGGACCTGAAAAAGTTCGACCGTGAAAAACAGCCCGGCCTGGGTCCGGACACACCACAGTATTCGATGCATGATGATCCCGGGGAAGCAGAGGAGGTCAGACTCCGGGTTCACAAGGCCCTGCAGGCGCTGCCTGAAAAATGCAGGGAGGTCTTTTTGTTCAGCCGTTTTGAAGATATGGGATATAAAGAAATTGCCTGGAAGCTGAACATCTCGGTAAAAACCGTGGAAACCCATATGTCCAAAGCACTCATGATCCTGAGGGAGGATCTGAAGGACCTGACCAGGGTTCTGGTCATGATCCTTTTGATCATGCGGGAACAAATCATCCGTTTTTTGTCAGGGTAGACAGCCGGCAATGTGTGTTAAACATGTAAGATCATTAACATGCGGGAAAAGGAAAATAAGGATACAGACCTGATCATCAGGTTCATTACGGGCGAGTCCCCTGCTGCGGAAAAAAAACAGGTGGAGGAAAGGATGCAAAGGGACCGGGCATTCAGGGAACAACTGGAGAGTTACCGGAAAACATGGGAGCTCGCCCGGGAAGGGAAGGATATATGCGGACTGGATGTTGACCGGGAATGGAGCATCCTAAGGCGAAGGATCACCGCAGATGAAAGAAGGATCCGTCATGGTGCATTTAATCGCCTTTTCCGGTTTGCGCTCAGGATCGCGGCTTTTTTTGTTATCCCGGTGGGTTTGGCTGTCGCAGCTGTATTTTTGATCCAGGAAAGCAATACTTCCCGTTTTGTATCGGACCGGGAAACCATCGTTTGCCATCTGCCGGATCATTCCATAGTCACCCTGAATGAGCATTCGGAGATCAGTTTCAGCCGGGGACTCTTCCAAAAGAAGACCGTCAGGCTGAAAGGCGAAGCATTTTTTGAGGTGGAAGCATCCCCCCGGAACCCTTTCACGGTCCGTACCCGCCGGATTACCGTAAAGGTAACGGGTACATCATTCAACGTGGATTCCAGGACCGGTTCCGAAACCCACGAGGTGGCCGTCATTTCCGGACAGGTGGCCGTGAACCTGAAAAACCGGCCGCAGGGGGACATCGTTCTGTCTCCGGGCAAACGGGCCACCTATCATAAAAGCAGTAAAACCATTACCGTGGACATGGAAATTGACCGGAACACCCTGGCATGGAAAACAGGCATCCTCGTTTTCGAAAATGATCCCCTGCCCTACGTGGCCGGCATACTGGGCAAGACCTTCCACACCCGTATCCGGATTGCCGATGAAAGCCTCAGGGACTGCACGGTTACTGCACGTTTTCAGGATCAGTCGCTGGATTCCGTGTTGCACGTCCTGGAGGAGATCCTGAACATCCATGTAGTGAAAACCGGTGAAGCCATTGAATTCCGTGAGCAATAGCATATTCAGAAATCTATCCGCGAAGGGATTCGTCGATGCTTTCTGCGGCTTTTCTTCCCGCGTAAATGGCATGCACCACAAGGCTGGCGCCGGAAGCGGCGTCTCCGGTGGCAAAAACCCCCGGGGTGCTGGTTTGGTAGTGCCCGTCGATCCGGATGTTTTTCCGTTCATCCAGATCCAGCCCGAATTGTTTGACCGGACCCGCATGGACCGGATGGACGAATCCCATGGCCAGCAGAACCAGCCCGGCCTCAATGTGCCCGGTGGTTTCCGGCTTCAGCTTCATTTCAGGAGGTCCTCCCGGCTTCAATTGCCATTCCACTTCACAAACATACAGTCCGGTTACCTTGTTCTGCCTGCCGGTGAATTTCTGGGTGGCCAGACTCCAGCGGCGTTCACATCCCTCTTCATGTGACGAGGAGGTTTTCAGAACTTTCGGCTGGTAGGGCCATACGGGATTATGTTTGCCTTCGGCCTTCATGGGTACGGGCATGATCTCGATCTGGGTGACCTTTTTCGCTCCCTGCCGGATGGCCGTACCCACACAATCCGAGCCTGTATCCCCCCCGCCGATCACTACCACGTTCTTGTCCTTTGCCGTGATCCGGTAATCATAAGGGACGGTTTTTCCCCGGTTGACCTTGTTCTGTTGCCTGAGGAAATCCATGGCGAAATGGATCCCGTCCAGTTCGCGCCCTTCCACGGGCAGGTCCCTGGGCTGTTCAGCCCCGATGGCCAGGCATACGGCGTCAAAATCATTCAGAAGCTGTTTTCCCGTGACATGCCTTCCTGCCTCCACGCCGGTTTTGATCTCCATTCCTTCTGTCAGGAAAATATTCAGTCTGCGGTCCACCACCCTTTTGTTCAGTTTGAAATCGGGGATCCCGTAACGGATGAGTCCGCCTGCCGCATCTTCTTTTTCAAAAACGGTCACCCGGTGCCCCCACTTGTTCAGCAGATCGGCACATGCCAGTCCGGCCGGCCCCGATCCCACCACGGCCACCTTCCTGCCGGTTCTTTTTTGGGGAGGTTCCGGGCGTATGTAGCCTTCCCTGAAGGCCATTTCGGCAATGGCCACCTCGTTCTCACGGATGGTGACCGGTGCCTGGTGCAGTGTGAGCACACAGGAGCTTTCACAGGGGGCCGGACATATCCTTCCGGTAAATTCAGGAAAATTGTTGGTGGAATGCAGCAATTCAATGGCCTCCCGCCAGTTTCCACGGTACAGCAGGTCCTGCCATTCGGGGATGACATTCCGCACAGGACAGGCCCAGTGGCAAAAAGGGATCCCGCAGTCCATGCAGCGGGATGCCTGGAGCTTCCGGTCCTCGGTATTGAGGGTTTGCTCAACCTCCCCGTGGTCATAAATCCGTTCACCCACCGGCCGGTTGCCGGCATCTTTTCTTTCTATCTTCATAAATCCCCTGGGATCTCCCATAATGCAGTTTTATATTTACAGGTCGCCGTTTACCCTGATATCGACGTCGGTCTCCACTTCCCTGATCTTCTTTTTCAGGGCTTCCAGCTTTTCTTCCTCCAGTACCTTTTTGTATTCATAGGGAATGACCTTGATGAATTTGGGCAGGGTTTCCTCCCAGTTTTCAAGAATCCCGGACGCAATGGTGCTGGAAGTATGGCGGTAATGCTGTTCGATAAGCTCCTTCAGTTCCCGGGCATCGGCCATATCTTCCACCAGGGACAATTCCACCATACCCATATTGCAGAAATAGTCGAAACCGCCGTCTTCGTCAAGTACGTATGCAACACCGCCGCTCATTCCGGCAGCAAAGTTCCTGCCTGTTTTTCCCAGAACGACCACCCGTCCGCCGGTCATGTATTCACAGCAATGGTCCCCGGTTCCTTCCACCACGGCGACGGCCCCGCTGTTCCTGACACAAAAACGTTCACCGGCCTGACCGTTGATATACACTTCCCCACCTGTGGCCCCGTACAATACCGTATTGCCGATGATGATGTTCTTCCCTGCCTCAAATGCGGATCCTTCGGGAGGCGTGACAATGATCTTCCCACCCGATAAACCCTTGCCCAGATAATCGTTGGCATCGCCCTGGAGACGCAGGGTCACACCCCTGGCCAGGAAGGCCCCGAAGCTTTGTCCTGCCGAGCCGTTGAAGGTCAGGCGGAAGGTATCATCCGGCAATCCCTCCGCACCGTATTTTTCAGCTATGCGTCCCGACAGCATGGTGCCCGTGGCCCGGTCGGTATTCCTGATGGGGCTGTTCCAGGTGGTCTTTTCACCCTTTTCCAGGGAAAGTTTACATTTTCTGATCAGTTCCCTGTCCAGGACCTCCAGTGTTTTGTCCTTATGGGGAGTAGTGAACCTGACCGGATTCTTTCCGGCTTCCGGGGGAACATGCAGGATCATGGACAGGTCCGGTTTTCCCGCTTTCCGGTGATCCTTGTATGCTTCGGTCCGGATCAGCCCCGGTTGCCCGATGATCTCATCGAAGGTCCTGTATCCCGTTTCTGCCAGAATTTCCCTGATCTCCCGGGCAATAAAACCGAACAGGTTGACCAGGAAATCGGCTTTCCCCCTGAATTTCTTCCGGAGTTCCGGGTCCTGCGTGGCCACCCCCACCGGGCAGGTATTCAGATGGCACTTCCGCATCATGACACAGCCCAGGGAGATGAGTGCCGATGTGGCAAATCCGAATTCTTCGGCTCCCAGTATGCCGGCCATGACCACATCATAGCCGTTTTTCAGTTGCCCGTCGGCCTGCAGGCGGACGAACTTGCGCAGGTCGTTCATCACCAGGGTTTGCTGGGTTTCCGCCAGTCCGATCTCCAGGGGGAGTCCGGCGTGCCTGATGGAGCTGGACGGACTCGCACCGGTGCCTCCTTCGGTACCGCTGATGGTGATGATGTCGGCACCTGCCTTGGCCACACCGGCAGCAATGGTGCCCACCCCAGATGCGGATACCAGCTTAACGCTCACGGTGGCTTTGGGATTGGCGTTTTTCAGGTCAAAGATCAGCTGGGCCAGGTCCTCGATGGAATATATATCATGGTGCGGCGGGGGTGAGATCAGGGTAATGCCGGGAATGGAATAGCGGGTCCGTGCAATGATCCTGTCCACCTTATGGCCCGGCAATTGTCCGCCTTCCCCGGGCTTGGCCCCCTGGGCGATCTTGATCTGGAGCTCATCGGCATTGACCAGGTACTGGGTGGTTACACCGAACCTTCCGGAGGCCACCTGCTTGATGGCGCTCCGGGTAATGGATCCGTCTTTACCGGGCAGGAAACGTACCGGATCTTCTCCTCCCTCTCCCGTATTGCTCCTGCCGCCGATCCTGTTCATGGCCAGGGCCAGGGTTTCGTGTGCTTCCCGGCTGATGGACCCGTACGACATGGCACCGGTAACGAAACGTTTGTACAGGTTCTCCACCGGCTCGACCTCCGAAAGATCAATGGGGTCCTTTTTCAGTCTGAAAAATCCCCTTATGAAAGAAGGTTTGCGGTTATCCCTCATGACCCCCCGGCTGTACTTTTTGTATCTTTCATAATCGTTGGTCATGACCGCCCACTGGAGTTCCGCAATGGATTCGGGGTTCCATGCATGATGCTCCCCTTCCAGGCGGAAAGCATAGGTGCCGGCGGACCGGATCCGGTTTTTTTCGCAGGGCCTACCATACGCCTCTTCCAGGGGCATGATGTATTCGCGGGCGATTTCCTCCATACCGATCCCTCCGATCCGGGAATCGGTCCCTTCAAAATACTTCTCCGTCACCTCCGGATGGAGTCCCACCGCCTCAAATATCTGGGCGGAACGGTATGAACGGAGGGTGGATATCCCCATTTTGGACAGGATCTTCAGCAAACCCTTGTTTACCGCCTTCAGATAATTCTCTTCGGCACGATGATAATCCAGTTGTATGGCCTTTTTCCTGACCAGTTCGTCGATCACCGAAAAGGCAAGGTAGGGATTGATCACGGAAGCACCGTATCCGAACAGCAGGGCAAAATGATGTACCTCCCTGGCTTCACCGGTTTCCACCACGATATCGATCTGCATTCGCTTACGGCGGTTGATCAGATGATGGTGTACGGCCGAAACGGCCAGCAGGGAAGGGATCGGTGCCTGGTCAATGCCCACGGAACGGTCGGAAAGAATGATGTAGTTGTTTCCTTCGTCCACGGCCCGTTCGGCGGAATTGCAAAGATTTTCCAGGGCTTCCTCCAGCACTTTTCCACCCCGGCCGGCCGGAAACACCATGGGCAGGATGGTGGTTGAAAATCCCTTGTACTTCAGGTTTTTGATGACCTCGAAGTAGGTATTGGAGACCACCGGGTTTTTGAGCTTGATCATCTTGCAGTGACCGGGTCTTTCGTCCAGCAGGTTTTCCTGCAACGAACCGATGTAGCCGGTCAGACTCATCACCAGTTCTTCCCGGATGGGATCGATGGGCGGATTGGTCACCTGGGCAAACAATTGCTTGAAATAGTCGAACAGCCGCCGGGGCTTATCCGACAGAACGGCCATGGGTGTATCGTTCCCCATGGACCCGATGGGTTCCCTGCCTTTTTCAGCCATGGGCGAGATGATCAGCTCAATGTCCTCCTTGCTGTAGCCAAAGACTTTCAGCAGGCAATTATAATCCTTTCCCGGATCTGCGGATACCCTTCTTCCCACTTCGATATCCTCCAGGTTGACCCGGTTCATGTTCAGCCACTCCCGGTACGGGTGCCCGGTGGACAATTTTTGTTTCAGTTCGGGATCATAATGGACTTTTCCCTCCTGTGTGTCGATCAGCAGCATCTTTCCCGGTTTCAGCCGGCCTTTTTCAATCACCTCTCCCGGAGGGAATGACTGTACGCCGGCTTCCGAACCCATCACGAAAGTGCCGTCCCTGGTGATCAGGTAACGTGAAGGCCGGAGACCGTTCCGGTCCAGGGTACCCCCTATGTGCCGACCGTCGGAAAAAACCAGGGAAGCGGGTCCGTCCCAGGGCTCCATGAAAGTGGAATGGTATTCGTAAAAAGCACGCAGGTCTTCGGAAATTGGATTTTTGGTGTTCCAGGATTCAGGTATCAGTATGGATACGGCATGCTCGAAAGATTTTCCGGTCAGGCACAGGAATTCCAGGACATTGTCCAGTGAGGCGCTGTCGGACCGGTCCGGTTCGATGATGGGAAATATCTTCTGAAGGTCCTCTCCAAGGTATTCCGAGCTCAGCAGGGATTCCCGGGCTTTCATCCAGTAACGGTTGCCTTTGATGGTATTGATCTCCCCGTTGTGGCAGAGCATCCGGAATGGCTGGGCCAGTTCCCAGGAAGGGAAGGTGTTGGTGCTGAACCGGGAGTGTACCATGGCAATGGCACTTTTCAGACGGGAATCCTGCAAATCGAGGAAATATTCCCCCAGCTGGCGGGAAGTGAGCATTCCTTTGTAAAGCAGGATACGGGTGGATAAACTGGGGATATAGAACAGGTGTTTTTCCTTCAGTGTGGATTCCCTGATGCGGTTCTCGGCCTGTTTCCGGGCGACGTACAGCTTCCGTTCCAGTTCGATCTGCGGGAGATTGGCTGCCAGGAAGACCTGCTGCATGGCGGGTTCGGCCGCCCGGGAAATATCCCCCAGCACATCCGGATTCCTGGGTACTTCACGGAAACCGAGCACTTCCACTCCTTCTTCCTTGAGAAAACCGGTGAGTACCCTGATGCACTTTTCGGCTTCTCCGGCCATCCGGGGAAGGAACAAAATGCCGGTACCGAACTTGCCTTCGGGCGGCACTTCGATCCCCTGGACCAGGTAAAAATCACGGGGTATCTGAAGCATGATGCCGGCCCCGTCTCCCGTTTTCTTATCAGCCCCCTCCGCTCCCCGGTGGGCCATATTGATCAGCACTTCGATGCCCTGGCGTATGATGCTGTGGGATTTTTCCCCGTGGATACTGGCCACGAACCCGATCCCGCAACTGTCATGTTCCTGGTCCGGACGGTATAATCCCCTGTTTTTTGCTGGCTCTTGTTGCATGGTTGAATATTAAAAGAAAAAGCCGCTCTCTCGGTTGCTGAGAACGGCTGAATAATCTGACCCGCATTCATACCATTCTCAGCAAGGCAATTTTTCATTGGCCTTATTATTCCTGTACCTGAGTGTCAGAACCGGCCTGGTTATTTTGTTTGGCAGTAGATCGACGCAAAGTTACCCAAATAAACAACAATCTGAAATATTTTGAAGAAAATAATTTTCAAATGTTAAGAACAAACGGACTTTTTCTGTTAATTATTGATTTTCAATCAGGAGTGTTTGTTATGGCGGTCCGTGATGTGTTCCGCTCTCTTGCATATAATCCGGCACGGAAAGGGAAAGCAGTCCGGGTACCTGACCATCATGGGAACTTTAGTTCCCGTATCGTGGATCCATCGCTTATGCCGTAATTCATGATGTGACCCACCCGGTCACAGATCTCCACGGCCGAATTCACCATCCCCGGCGACATCAGTCCGGCAAAATCCGCCTCGATCTGGAAATCGATGTCTTCGGAATGAGGATTGTTGAGCCAGTGGCCTGATTCCGGGGGCATGATCCCGTGCCGGATGTTGTACCTGGCCGCCCGGTTGGCATGCCAAAGGGGATAATCGGCATAGGCAAAGGACCGTGCTATGGATTGAATTCCAGATTGATTTCCTGTCCTTCCGCCAGTTCGAGTACCGGGTCAAAAACAAGTACAGTGTATTCATCCTTCCGGCTGATGGCTGGTTCGGCGGGAACGGATTCAGACACCGACCGGTATCCGTAATGCAGGGGCACCCTCAGCTTCCCGAGCACCAGCTCGCCATGCAAAATCTTCAGTTGCAGTCCGGTTGCGTTAATGTGCATGGTACCCCAGCCGGTCCCGCATGACCAGAAGGTTCTGAAATCTTCCCGGTTGATCCCGGGATCGAATTCCATGACCTTGTCCGTTCCGTCATACCGGAATCCCGATAGTGCGGGCAGAATGGCCCAGCTGGACATGGCCCGGGCATAGAACCTTCCCGATTCGATCTCCGACCAGGGGTTCCGGTTGTATCCCCGGTAGCGTTCCCGCGTGGCCCTGACCATTTCAAGCCCTTCTTCCACGTGTCCCGACCAGATCAGTGAGGCGGCTACCTGGTGCTCGATGCCGGTCCATATCTCGTCGGCATAGACAAAAGGGAAATCCGGCCTGTTACCGTGTGGCCATGTACAGGCGATCAGTCCACCTTCGTCGTTGAGTCCGTACACCCTTTGCACATTCTGAAAGTTCCGGAGCGAGGGCTTGAAATTGTACCGGTATACCGATTCCATGGCCCGGTCCACTTTTTCAGGGTCCAGGATGTATCCCATTCCGCTTGCATGAGCCAGGAACTGGCCCAGCAACTGATCCGACAAGCAGCCCTGTCCGTACTGGTATTTGGGAAGCACCGTGCCGTTCCCGTCCGGAAGGGACCGCAGTCTTTCCGGGATACTGATCCCTTCAACCACTTCGGGGATCTGGATAAAATATTCCCCGTTCCAGAGATTGGATTCATACCACCGGCGCCCTTTTTCATACAATTCCCGGTATTCCCCGGCCTTTTCCGGTTCGCCCATTTCTGTTGCCATTTCGGAACAGGCTTTCAAAGCACCGAGGTATAAAGAGCCGGTCATCATGTTCGGTCCGTAGAAATTGATGTCATAGGTATTGTGCTGGTTCCCCCGCATGACGCCTTCCTTGTTGGGATCCCAGGGGATCAGTGCGTTTTTCTGCCACTCATGGCCCGGATTGATGGTCCCGGTCCCTTTCCATGCAAATTCCATGGCGGCTTTTACTTTGGGCCAGAGGCGGGCAAGCCACTGGTTGTCACCACAAAGCTTCCATTCCCGGTACAGGCGCATAATGTTACCCATCTGACCGTCGGCTGCCACGGCCTTGAACCAGTAATCCCCGGGCGGGAAGGTAGTCCTGAAGCACTGGTACCCGTTCTCATGGGTATCGTGTGTAAAGGAAAGGGTGCGCACCCGGCGCTCCATTTCGGGGAAAAGGAAAGCCATGGTCTGTGCATAGTTCCATACATGTGTGCAATTGCCCGCGCAACAGCCTCTCACATCCCCAAGTCCTTCAAAACCATGTACCCTGCCCTGTTCATCCATCAATACAAGATTGGTTTTGAGTCCGGCTACATTCGCCGACACCGCATCGATCACGTAACCAGGGTAAGTGGACTGCACCAGGGCATCCCTGTATGCCCTGGTCTTTTCACCCAGGGACTGCCGGTGCTCAAGGATATAATCCGCAACTTCATCAGAACTGCCAAACCGGGTTGCATAGTAATTGGTGATGATCTGATTCCTGGCTTCGGGATTGTCAAAAGCCATGTGATCCTCGCTGACCCGGACAGGTACGTACCAGGCCATGATATAGGGGACCACCAGTTTTTCCCCGGGTTCAAGGGTCTTTTTGATCCAGCAGGCAGCTGCATCCTGCCGGGTACCGGGATTTACCGCTTTTTCACTGATTTCTTTCAGTTCTCCGTCATCCATGAAATCATCCCACAGCCGGTGGGCGTTATCCCACCAGCGTCCCCGGTAACCATGGGTCTGGATTTTGGTGCCGGGCAGACTGATGACGGTGAAATCCCCGTATTGGGGGGAATTCCGGTCTGTAACCGCCGAAGAGAAACGGATGCCCCTGAAATCGCCGATCTCCATGGCCTCGGTGATATTCCCCCGGGGTGTTTCCCTTCCATGCTCACCGGTGCGTGTAAAAGGATGGGCCATGCAGAAGAGCAGGGATATATTCACCTCACGGTCCGTGGTATTGGTCAGTTTCCAGTGAAATATGGCGGCCGGCAGTCCGCTGTTGTCTATATCCAGGGGAATCAGGGGATTGAACGCCGACATTTCCACTTGAAGGGGGATTTCCCGGTCTGTGAACTGCAGTTCTGCAAAGGGATACGTGCCGGTAAATTCCGCCTCATCGAATCTGGGAATTCCCGATAACTGGTTTCGGTTAACCCCCCAGGGGGAAGGAAAATCATTGAGCAGTCTGCGTTCCAGTATCCTGACCACGGGCCCGGAACCGGTTTCCCCGGGAGCACCGGGTGTTTTCCCTTCTGTGTACCAAAGGGCAAAGAAGGTCATGTAAGGATTCTCATCCAGGATGTTTGCCCGGCCGTATATCTCCAGGGCACGGATCTCTCCGCGCCCCCCGATGATCAGATCACCGGTGCCGATCCCCCCCAGGGGGAACAATATGTTTCTCAGACTCTGCGCCGTATACACGGGAGGACTGCTGTCATTCTCGCGGATGGTTTCCCGGTCTTCGGTGGCACAGGATACTGCAAGCAGAAGCAGGATCAGTGCAATGAATGGTTTATTCCACTTTGAATGGAATGCTCGCGTAGGCAAAATGATTGTGGTTATCATATATGTGTACATAAATAAGATAAATATCTTCTTTTGCCGGGGTGGTAAAGGTCATTTCCGGGCCATGCACCCCCCGGAACAGTCCGCTTACCGGTTCTGGTTTACTCTCACCGTGCCCCCCGTACCCGAATTCTTCGGCTTCGGGCAGGATCTCCCAGGAAAATTCCAGGGGATCCCCGTCGGGGTCGCGGACTTCCACCTTGGCCCGGTACTGCCTGCCGGACTCCAGTATAATGCTTTCACGGGCAACCTGGTCTTCCAGCCGGAAGGATATCACCCTGGGGGCCTGGTTTATCGGCCAGGAGCCGGTCCATTCGTAGTGCATGACATCAATGGCCTCTGTCTCATGCCCCTGCCGGTCAAAGAGTCCGTACCAGGTGTGGGTCCGCTCCTGTTTCTGACCCCATAAAAAAACATATGAACCCAGGCATTTGTCCGGGTTGCCCAGTATGTATTTTTCATAGCGTTCCATGTAAACATCCGCCTTTTCCGAACTGTTTTCCTCGATGGGGCTTTCCCACGCTGTTTCGGGCACCTGCCAGTGACCGGTGGGGCCCCATTCAGAAATGACATAGGGCTTCTTCCAGTTGTATTTTTCCAGCCAGCCACGGACTTCCCCCATATCCTTGTATGTGTTGATCCCGATAAGATCCAGGTTGGGACAGCGCTCCATCAGGGTACCCAGTTTTTCCCGCCGGCCGGTGCCGATCACGGTCATGACCGGATGATGGGGATCGATCTTTTTGATATCCGCTGCAATGGCACTCACCGCATCCCAGACTTTGGGGTTGTAAGGCACCCTGTAGCCCACATAATCGAGCTCGTTGCCGACGGACCACATCAGAACCGCGGGATGATCCAGATTTTCGCGGACGATCTGCATGATCATCTCGTGCTGTTCCTTTACGGCTGCAGGATCGTCATAATCCATCCCGTTTCTCTGCGGTTGTACCGGAAGGTTGGTCATGACCGTCAGTCCGAGCGAATCGGCCTCGTCCAGATGCCGGTACCCGGCCCGGATTGAATTCGCACCGTAATCAGGAAGCAGACCGAGGTGGACATGCCCCACGGCACCTTTGATATAAAAGGGTTCTCCATTGACCAGCATTTCCCATTTTTCACCGGTCTTTTTCAGTTCAGCATTCAGGGGACCATCCGGGGAAGGCCCGCCGCAGGATCCCGTCAGGAAAACGATCAAAGCCGATGCATATAAAATCAGATTTTTCATAATAAGGTTTATTATTTGTTCGGATTTATTGAAGTGTGAATGATTCCAAAATTTGCCCCGGCGTGTCATTTTCCGTAAAGTACTTCAAATCCCTCCATGAGTCCGTACCCCAGAAAATCATATTCCTCCCCGGGAGGCTGGACCCCGGGGGCTGTCCTCCAGCTCCAGGGAGTGACGATTCCCCGCCGGGTGACATGGTGATGGGGACCGATCAGGTTCTTCAGGGAGCCGATCACTTCCACACTGATCAGGTTGTCCCCCTCCTTTACCAGTCCGCTTACCTCCAGTTCATAAGGGTTCCAGCCGATCACTCCCGCGAATTCATCGTTCACCCGTACGGCTGCAACCGTGCCGTTCCAGCTCCGGAGTTTCACCTTGTGCCTGTTGCCAGGTTTATCGATATGATATCTGGCAGAATAGATCATGCCTTCATGATAGAAAGGCCATCCCTGTTCCTTCCAGGAACCCGTTTCCGGCAGTTCCTGTTCCCGGAGCTCGAATCCCTGTGAAACCGGCAGTACATTGAATTCCCCGGTAATAAAAACGGGTGCCAGCTCGGCGAATACGGACATGGGATGGATCTCGAGGGTGACCATATTGCTTCCCTCCCTGACCAGAGCCCCGATCTCAAATACCCCGAACTGCCTGTCAAGCCACCATTCACCGGGAATGGGCAGGGTTTTGGTTCCGTTCACCGAAACCTCATACAGTTCCGGTTGTTCCACCACCAGTCTCATGGAGGACCTGTCAGCGCCGGGTCCGGTCTCAAACGGGAAGTCCGCCCGGAAGCCCGTCCCGGCCTGGAAAGTATCCCGGTCGACAATACTGGTCTTGTACTGAATGGATGAAGCCCACGGATTGTCCGGAAATCCGTGATGCTTGTAGATACTGTCGGAAGCTTCAAAAAAATACATCATTTCCCCTTCCCGGCCATCCAGGGTGAGGAAACAGTAATCCAGTGCGATCACGTTTTCCCCGGTAGGCAGAACGGTCATCCCCGTATATGGTTCCAACGGTTCCCATTCAGCTTCCGGCGGCCTCCGGGGACAGGCCTTTTCTTTTTTGTCCGGAATGAAAAGAAGCAGGCTTCCCACCGGAGAAAGATCGTATTGCAGTTCCATGAAATCCCCCCGTTTTTCAGCCGGATAACTGTATATCTTTCCGGACACGGGGTCAAGTTCCAGCACATCCTTTCCTTCGATCCGCAGGCTGCCCGGGGCGCTTTCATGCTTATCCGAATTGACCAGGAACAGCATTTGTCCGTCCTCAAGCTTCCTCCGCTGGTGAAACGGGAGTCCGCCTACACCCGCGGGCTCGTCAAAGATGATCCCTTCGGGGGCAAGCAGGAGCAGATCGGCTTTTCCAAGATCGCCTTCAGAATCAATGTATTGTGCCGGATATTCCTTTTTCAGTCCGGCCACGGTTCCGTCCCTTCCCCCGTCGATATATCCCGGAGGTTCCACGAAGGACAGCAGTTTGCCTCCCGATGCCAGGTATTCTTCGATCAACTTTGCGGTCGCCCGGTCCAGGTTCTCCAGTCCGGGCGGAAAAACCACCAGCTCATATTCCGCCTCGCCCACAATGAATTTTCCGTCCTCTGCCTTTCCCCGGTCCTTGATGATGTTTTCCGACCCCAGGTCATATTCGATCTGGTTTAACTCCAGCCGGTCCACGAAATCCTCGAAATCATGTCCCAGCTTTTTTATGATTATGTTTTCATCCCCCGGGTCATAGTACATCCAGGCCGTTGTTGTGGGTTCCAGAACCAGGATGGCGTTCTCCTGGTTGCCTGAGCTGAGGGCCATGGAAAGCCGCCCGAAATAGTCCGCCTGTACGTCATAGTATTCCCACCAGGGCTCATGATATGAAAAAGACTGGGGATAGTCGTGCTTCCGGTCACCGGTAAGGGTCATGTAGGACAGATGCTGGTTCAAAAAATTAACGCCCAGTACATATTCCCAGTCCCCGTTACGCTTCATGTCCTCGAATCCGAATTCCCATCCTGCTCCGCCGTAAGTCTCACTGAGTGTCCTGTGGCTGCCCGTCTGGTTGGCCACACTGATCAGTTCCCTGACCGCCCGGGCATTGCCGAACTGGTCGGTGCGTTCTTCCCAGGTATTGAACAGCATGTCGATGGCAGGGATCTGGTGCCAGGCATACATGGCCATGTTGTCCCCTCCGTGGTATGGATCGGGCCAGCCGTGTTCCCAGTAATGGCCGGTCCACAACAAGTCTTTTTGTTCGGTGTATTCATGCCAGGGCTTGGACCAGCGGTCCACGAACATCTGGAGCAGAACCCAGCGGTAATTGTGCCGGATCTTCCGCCAGTCCCCGGTTTCTTCCACCAGGGACATCAGACGGGGCTTCAGGTCATAACCCCATTTTTCCCGGAACACCTTGAAAAGATCCGTGGTCCACCGGATTATTTCACCCCGCATGCCTCTCCCGATATTGGGTTCATCGGTGAATACGCCCGGCACTGTTTGCCCGAATTCCTCCCCCACCGATTCTTCATATCCGTTCATGGTGACCTCGATAAACTTCCCGGTTACTCCCTTATGCAGCAGATCCACATAGGTGAATCCGGCAAACCATTTTGACTTCTGGTAGTATATTTTTTCGAACAGGACAAATTGCCCTTTGCTGCCTTTATATTCTTCGCAATGATCCGTGATTTCCTTCATTTGTCCGTTTTCTTCCATCAGGATCAGTTCATAATCCTTGTCCGGTGACGGTTGAAGAACGTCCTGCCGGACCGGTTTCAGGGCAACTCCCTGATTGTATGATTCGGGCATCCGGGCCGGAACGTGTCCGCCGGCAAATCCGCTGGGATATGAATTCTCATCGTATATCCAGATGTACAACCCAAGCTCTTTCCCTTTTCTGACCGTATATTCCACCAGTTCGAACCATTCACCGGACAAATACTCTGTGATCAGTCCGGGCCGGGGATGAATATAAGTGCCCCCGAAGCCTTCTTTTTTGAAGTCCGACAATTGAAGATCGATCTCTTCTCTTGTGATCCGGGTGTGCCACACCCACAGGGGTGCCGGCCGGTACTCGGGCGGTGGATCGGCGAAGTGATCCTTGACTTCATCGATAGACATGATGTGGTGACTGTAGCCACCCGTCTCTTCCACGGTGGTTTGGCAGGAAGTCATGAATGCCACGGTTGCTGCAGCCAGAAGGAGTGATTTTTGCATTGGCAGTTTTTTTATTCCAGGATTGTCTTCCCGGCTTTCCTCAGGTTTTTCGACACCGCAGGAGTGCATCAAAAAAGGAACAATGCCTGCGATAAAAAAAGAAGCTTCGGAAGTCAACAGATTCGTTCTCACGGATCAGGAGATGTTATTTGGAATTGTTTTACCAATATACGTAATTTATAACGGAATTGCATAATACCGGGCGATTGAATATATTTATGTGTTATCCGGAAAACAATCAAACAATACGAAAACAAACAATCAATGAAAACCTTCAATTCTTTTTTTGTCCCTATGTTTGGCGCCCTGGTCTTTTTTGCATCCTGTGGCCGGAGCGATTACAAGGATCCTGCTACCCCGGTGGAAGAGCGGGTTCAGGATCTGTTGTCTGAGATGACCCTGGAGGAAAAAGTGGCTCAGACCTTATTTTACAGAAAACCGGACCTGCTCTGGGACAGTTCCGGGAATTTCAATACCGGGCAGGCAAAAAGTGATCTGATCAACGGCATGGGGATGATCGGGGTTGGTCACCGGAATGCGGACCCCGGAAAATATGCGAAAGCGGCCAATGACATTCAGAAATTCATGATGGAAGAAACCCGACTGGGAATCCCCGCTTTCATCTACGGTGAGGGACTGCACGGATTCATGGCAAAAGGGGCCACCGTTTTTCCCCAGGCCCTGGCCCTGGGCAGCACATGGGACACCTCGCTGGTGCGCAGGGTCTTTGATATTGCCGGCCGTGAGATGCGGGTCAGGGGCGCTAACCAGGCGCTTACCCCTGTGCTCGGACTCGGCAGGGAGCCCCGGTGGGGAAGGATAGAAGAGACCTACGGCGAGGACCCCTTTTTGGGAGCCCAAATGGGTAAGTCCGCCATCCTGGGTTTCCAGGGCGGAAAAGAGATCCGTGACCGGGACCATGTGGCGGCCACCGCCAAGCACTATGCCGTGCACAGTCAGCCCGAAGGAGGAGTGAACATTGCCCCGGGCAACATCTCCCGCCGCATTATACGTGAAAATTTCCTGTTTCCCTTCGAGGCGGCGGTCAGGGAAGCCGGTGTCCGCTGCATCATGTCGGCCTACAATGAGATTGACGGGATCCCCTGCAGTATCGATACATGGCTTTTAACGGATGTGCTCAGGAATGAATGGGGATTCGGGGGATATGTGATCAGCGACCTGGGCTCCCTGGAGGAGCTGGTCAATGTGCACGCCGTGGCTGCGGATCCCTCCGTGGGGGCAAAGCTGGCCCTGGAGGCAGGTGTGGACCTGGAACTTTTCAAACGTGACGGCTGTTTTCCCACCCTGGCTGAACTGGTCAGGGAAGGCGTTGTCCCGGAAAAGCTGCTTGATCAGGCGGTGGCCAGAGTACTGAAGGTCAAGTTAGAGATCGGGTTGTTTGAGAAGCCCTATGCGGATACAGAGAAAATGAAAGAGATCACCAATTGTCCGGAACACCGTGAAGTTGCCCTGAAAGCGGCCGAAGAGGCCCTTGTACTGCTCAAGAATGAAAACGGTATGCTGCCCCTGGATGAGGAGAGGATCAATACCCTGGCGGTGATCGGCCCCAATGCCAAAGGAGTCCATTTCGGGGGTTACAGTGCAGAGCCCAGGGTGGGTACGGATGTGCTGGACGGAATCCGGGAATATGCCGGGGGAAAATTTAATGTGGAATATGCCGAAGGGTGTAAGATCCAGGTGAATGAGGCCAGCTTCTGGAACAATGAGAACCCCGTGCCCAATGATCCGGGAGACGATGCGGAACTGATCGCCCAGGCCACGGAAGTGGCCCGGCGGGCCGATGTGGTGCTTCTGGTCATCGGGGGGACCGAATCCACCTGCCGGGAAGCTTGGGGGGAAGACCATCTGGGGGACCGGGACAATCTGAAGCTTCCCGGAAGGCAGGGTGACCTGGTAAAAGCAGTCTGGAAAACCGGTAAACCGGTGGTGGCCCTGCTTATCAACGGCAGGCCGCTAAGCACTGTTTACCTGGCGGATCATGTCCCGGCCATTCTGGAAGGCTGGTACCTGGGACAGGAAACCGGCACCGCGGTGGCCAGGGTCCTTTTCGGGGAGGTCAATCCTTCCGGCAAGCTCAGCGTGACCATCCTGCGTTCGGTGGGACAGCTTCCCGCCTACTACAACAAGAAACCTTCACGGTTCAGGAGCTATCTGTTCACCGAAAGCGGTCCGCTCTACCCTTTCGGGCACGGACTCGGCTATACGGAATATAAATACAGTGATCTGGCCCTGAGCAATGCTTCTATCCCGCCTGACGGTCAAATGGAAGTCACATGCAGCATTACCAATACCGGTAAAAAGACCGGTGAAGAGGTCGTGCAACTGTATATCCGTGACCAGGTCAGCTCGGTCACCCGGCCGGTCAAAGAGCTGAAAGGATTCAAAAAAATCGGTCTGGACCCCGGGGAAACCCGTCAGGTCAGTTTTCAGATCACCCCGGACCTGCTGCAATTCTACAACAAGGATATGGAACGGGTGGTCGAGCCGGGCAAATTCACCCTGATGATCGGAAGCTCCTCGGAAGACATCCGACTGGAGACCGGATTTGAGGTAACTGAATAGATGCCGGCCTGACTGCAGTAAGCCGGTCAGTCATTGTCTTCTCTGAGATCCCGGGGTTTGTGGTCGAGCTCGTTCATTTCGGGAAGGGTCTTTTTTTCCGTGGAAACCCCTAGATCCTTTAATTTTCGTGTACCGGGCATCACACGGCTTTCCCAGGACCCCACCGCCTTGTTGTAGGAATTCAACGCGCTGCCGATGCCCTTTCCGACACCTGCCAGGTGTTCGGCAAAGGTGCACAGCCGGTCGAAAAGGTCCCTGCCCGCGTCTGATATCTTGTTCGCGTTTTCCGCCACATCCTGCTGCTTCCAGCTGAAAGCGATGGTGCGGAGCAATGTGATCAGCGTGGTGGGAGTGGCGAAGATCACCTTGCTGCGGATCCCGTCCAGGATCAGTTCCCGGTCCTGTATCAGCGCCGCTCCGAAAGCCGATTCGATCTCCATGTACAGGACCACGAAATCCACGGTATTGTCGAACTGTGACCAGTAATGCTTGGAACCCAGCTTGTTCATATGGCCCCGTACATCTGCGGCATGCTTCTTCACCAGGACCGGCTTCCCGGATTCGTCTTCCTCTTCGAGGGATTCCAGATAGGCGTTCAGGGGCACCTTGGAGTCCACGATGACCTTCCGGTTGCCGGGCAGATTCACGATCATGTCCGGTCTGAGCCGCCCTTCCCCGGTAGAAACTGATTGCTGTTCCGTGAAGTCGCAGTAGGCCGACATTCCCGAAAACTCAACGATCCTTTTCAGCCCGATCTCGCCCCAGCGCCCACGCACACGCGGTGATTTGAGGGCCGATACCAGTGCCCCTGTCTCCCTGCTCAGCTTTTCCTGGCTGTCCCTGAGCTGATTCATGTAATTCTGGACCCAGCCAAATGTCTGTTTGGTGGATTTTTCCAGCTCATGGGTCATCTTTTCATGTTCCTCCAGCCGCTCTTTAAACGGTTTCAGCATCTGCTCGATAGCTTCCTGTCGCTTGCCCAGGTCCCCCTTTGACTGGGTGATGTAGTTCTCAAGGGTCTTGCCCGCCAGTTCAAGGAAAGCCCGGTTGTTATCCTTCAGGGCCCTGGATGCGGTGGCATCGAAAGAATCTTTCAGGGCCTTTCCCGCCTCTTCCCAGGCCCGGGTCTTCTCTTCCAGCCGGGTCTCCGCCGTGATGCGTTTTTGTTTTTCCTCCTCCAGCCGTTCTTTTGCTTCCCGGATACTGGAAGAAACGATCAGCCAGGTGACGATTCCCCCCACTGCCAGTCCGCCGACAACAAACAATATTTCCATGCTTCCGTTATTTTACCGCAAGTTACAAGAAATATTGCATATTCTGTTTTAGCTAACTCATCACTTCCGGTTCGATCCCGTTGAGTTCGCACAGCCGGGCAAGCTGCCGGGCATAATCCCCGTAAACCCAGATCAGATGGTTCCCGTAATCGCTGAGTCTGCGCATATAGGCATCAGCAGTGCCGCTGTCCCTGCCCACGACATATGCCGACACCGCACAGCCCAGGAGGTCCTCGTCCCATCCCCTGGATCCGACCAGCTTTCCTTTCAGGATCAGCATGCCTGTACCGGCGGGATTCATTCTGGCCACGGTGATGTTCTTTTCTTCGTTCATCATGAAATCCACCACAGCATTGGTTCCCCAACCCGACTGAACGAACCTGCCCAGCTGGTAGGGCATGGACGGTTCCTTCCATCCGTTCATTCTGATCCCGGGAACGCTGTGGTTGATCTCCATTTTACCCCCTTCCCGGTAGAACATATTCCCTAGGTGGGAGGATTTGCCGGACAGGGACATCAGCATATGCATTGCCAGCAAAGCCCCCAGGTCGGCTTCACAGGCCGAGGGGATTCCCTGGTCCTTCAACAGGGTGTGGATCAGGCAGGGGGTCACGTTCCAATCATCGGCCAGCCGGCTGGCACAGAATTCGAAACACTCGATGGCAAAGGCATTGCAGTTGTGCTTTTTCATGAGCCGGATCACCGTGTTGTAAAACAACATGCTTTTGGCCACATATTTCTCCTCCAGGAAAACACGGTCGGCTTTCCTGACCAGTTCCCGTGCCATCTCTGTGGCTTTTTGCTGTTCTTCCGGGTCCTGGATGGACCGTTCCATTTCCTGCTTGAGCTCGAGATACCCGATGGTTTCCAGTCCGATCCCGAACATCTCCCCGAGTCTGTCCGGTTCATTGAACACACCGGCGGAAACGGCCGTGGGCCATCCCATGTCGGTGGGACACAGGATCCGTGTTTGCCGGAAGACCTTCCGGGCCCGGAGCACGGAAACCAGTTCTGCAGTTTCCTCCGGGGTATGTGGTATGAAGGTTTCGATTCCCATGCTCCTGCAGTATGAAGAAATGTCCACGGTCCGGCAATTGATGCCCCAGGCCAGGATCACCGGCTTGTTGTACCGGGCGGCGATCTCATAGACCATGGTCGAAGATCCCCCGGGCCAGATATAAAGCACATCGGCTTCACGGGCATCCTTGTCGATCTTGCTGAACTCCTCCCCGGGTATCTCGAAATCCTCAACGAAAACCACCAGTCCGGGATCCATCACCCGGCAATTCTCCCGGTCCAGTCCGAATGCATGTTCTTCCAGTTGCCTGCTGAAGTTCCCGAATTGCCTCTGCACTGCTTTTTTCTCATCTTCTACGGTGGTCACATTGAAGCGGCACGGCCCCTCCCATATGTCGGTATGGTACATGTTGGTCATGACGGGCTTGACCACCAGCCGGGTGAGGTGCGGGCTCTCGATCCCGGTGGATGGCAGGTCGTAGGGCCCGGCCCCGGATGCCGGGGGGAAATAGAGTCCGTTTACCATAGCCGATCCGGCCACGGTGGCCCCGATGCTGTTTCTGATGAATTTCCTGCGTTTCATGGTTATTTTTTTTATAATTAATTGGTTTTAAATAATTCCGTGGTGCGGACTTCCGCGTCACGTATCTGATTGAAAAGACTCATCATGTTTTCAATTCTTTCTTTTTGGGCAGGGTCATTGATCAGGTTCCCTTCTTTTTTTTCATAAACATTTTCTGCCAGATTATACAATTCAACTGGAATCCTCATATCCGGAGATCCCCTTTCGCTCTGAATGATCAGTTTCCAGTCTCCTTTCCTGATGGCCAGTCTGCCCCGGTTGCCGCTGCCCTGGGAAACGATCACATCTCTTCCTTTGGCATTTTTTTCCTGCAGGAGCAGGGGTAATATATTATAGGAATCCATTGCCTGGTCCTCCGGCATATTTTGTCCCGTCAGGGCATACAGGGCGGCAGCCAGGTCGTGCACCATCACGGGCTCCTGGCTTACCCGGCCGGGTTTGATCCTTGCCGGCCAGCTTGCAATGAACGGCACACGGTGTCCTCCTTCATATATCCATGTTTTGTAGCCCCGGTAACCGTTGCTTGAATCATGTCCGGTAATTTCTGTCTCCCCGATGTTCAGTCCGCCGTTGTCTGATGAAAAAATAATCAGCGTATTTTCATATTGCCCGTTTTTCTTCAGGGCATCGACGATGGCACCCAACTGCATATCCAGTTCCCTGATCATATCACCGTGAGCAGAAGGCGTGGTGCCTTTGACCATTTGGCCGAAGAAAGTCACAGGCGGCTCGTGGGGGACATGCACAGCCTGAGAACAATAATACATGAAAAAAGGCTGCCCGGAATTTTCACGGATGTGCCGATCGATAAAATCCAAAGCTTTCCGGGTCAGCAAGGCACCTGCAGCAGAAGTTTTCCAGTTGGAATCCGCGAACCGTGGATGTTTCCTGTTGGGAAACCCGCCATGCAAGGCAGGGTCGATTACAATCTTCGAATCTCTGGCAAGGGGCAACCATTTTGCATTTTCGTAATATGCAAATGGATTATTCTGTATCCCCGAGGGCAACATGAAGGAATAGTCGAATCCCAGATGGTTCGGAGAGTCGCCAACAATTTTGGTAAAGTCAGTGGTTTCGTCACCGGTCCCCGACTCCCTGTAAATTTTATCCGTACCCTTGATATTCCAGTGGCTTCCCAGATGCCATTTGCCGAAAAAGGCGGTTCTGTACCCTGCATTTTTCATGACCTGCCCCACGGTGAGTTGACCCTCTCCTATGCCGGATTTATTACATGCACCCCAAACACCCCATGGCCTGTAACATCTGAAAGTGTAATTCCCGGTCATTACAGAATAGCGTGTGGGGGAGCACAATGCGGATATAGTATGCGCATCGTCAAAACGAATACCGGACTTCAGCAAGGCATCCAGGTTGGGTGTTGGAACCACTTCCCTGCCGCCTGTTCTTTCTCTGTGATAGAAACCGATATCACCCTGGCCGATATCATCGGCAAGAATAAACACCACATTGGGAAGTTCTGATTCAGCTTCATTTTCTGAATTGCAGGAAATCCCTGAAAATTCGAAATAAATACACAGGAACAAAAATTTGAAAAATTTAAGTTTCATACTTAATTCATTTTGTTATGGTGATCTTAATTTGTTTGCGATGAGAAAATGAGGATCAATTTTAAATATAGTTGTAATTATTTAGCTGCTTTCTAAAATAGTGAAAATCTTGTTTTTTCAGCACTTAATGAACTGTTTTAGGTGGTGTGTTTTCGGAATTTTCCAAAATTTGCGTGTTCGACGGTTGGAAACAATTGAGGCAGATTTTTTGTGCACGGGAAAACAGGGGCCATAGCCTTAAGGAGCGACAAATCCATATTGGACAGGATACCGGGCTGATTGGTTCATGATTGCTGGAGCAGCTATTTTCAGTTTTCACAAGATACGGCATGCTAAACGTCTTCTGTGAATTATATTCTACATTTGTGGGGGATAAGTTTATTACAAAAAAATCAGCTAAATAATTGCAAAAATTAATTAAAAATGAAAAAAATAATAACTACATACAGTCTGTTTATATTAACCGTATTTCTGTTTACTCAGTGCACAACGGAAGCAGAACGATGGGGTTTGGTACAACAGGATGAGATCGCATCTGTCTATCTTCCTGAAACTGCAAGTGAACCTGTAAAATTGGCGGTTCAGGATTTGATTGACGACGTGGAAAAAACCACCGGTAAAAGGTTAAAAACAGTTTCAGATTACGTGCAGGTAAACGGCAACATCATTATAGTTGCCAATATGGAAAATCCGGCAGAACGGGAGTTTGTCAACCAGATAAATGCTGATTTGGATACGCTGGCCGGGAAATGGGAATCGTACGCCGTTTACCTTGAGAAATCTTTTCAAAACACAAATCCGTTGCTTATGGTTGGCAGCGATGAGCGGGGAACAATGTTCGCCATTTATCATTTCATCGAAAAGTACCTGCAGGTCGATCCGTTTTATTACTGGACGGGAATGGAACCGGAAAAAGAGGAGGAACTGGTGTTCGGCGAGATTGAAATTATCCGGGGAGAGCCGGATTTTAAATACCGGGGCTGGTTTATGAACGATGAAGATATGATTTCCGAATTTATTAACGGCGCCGGACAACGCGACATCGATTACCGCTATTACGGTCAGGTGGTGCATCCCGATGTGATCACACGGATTTTTGAGGCGTTGATTCGGTCGCGTTACAATCTGACCATCCCCGCCAGCTTTGTTGATATTATGAATCCGCCCGAGCGGCGGCTGGTGGAAGAGGCAGCAAAACGCGGACTGTTTATTTCGCAACACCATGTGGAACCGGTTGGTGTAAGCGCTTTTACGTTTTTTAATTACTGGGGGGAGCGCGGCAAGAAACCCAAATATTCATTTTTCAGCAGCAGAAAAGAAATCGAGGAAGTGTGGGAAAAATACATTGCCGAATGGTCAAAGTTTCCCAACGTGGTGTGGCAAATCGGTTTGCGCGGAATTGCGGACAGCCCCATGTGGCTCACCGATCCGAATATACCGCAATCAGATTCTGCACGTGGTGCGCTTATTTCCGAAGCCATGAAAGTACAGGCAGATTTGATTAAAAAATACGATGACCGGCCAAATCCGCCCATGACTTCCACTATGTGGGCCGAAGGGGTTACACTGAACCAGGCGGGTCATCTTTCCCTCCCTGAAAATACCATCATGGTTTTTGCCGATAACAATCCGGGGTATATCTGGCTCGATGATTTTTACGAAACCAAACGCGAACCCGGCAAAAAATATGGTGTTTATTACCACCATCAGTTGTGGGGCTCCGGGCCTCACCTGGTGCAGGGTGTGCCACCTGCCAAGACCTGTGAAATGTTTAAAACGGCACGTGAATACGATTCTCACCAATACGCCTTGCTGAATGTATCGAATGTCAGGGAATTTATTTTGGGCATTGAAGCCTCCGCCGAAATTTTATCTGACCCGGATGGTTTTAATCCCGATACCTGGCTGCAGCAATGGTGCAGCGAAAGATTTTCACCCGCGGGTGATTTGGAGTATCAGGCTTACCAAAACCTGTTTGAAAGCTATCAGGTGGCGCCCGAAACGGAAACACCTTTTACACTGGATGGACAGCTAAAATCTTTTGGTCGCGGCCAATTGTACGAAGTTCAGCAGTTGATTCGAAACCCTGAAAAGTTCTGGCAGGACAGGCAGGAAATTAAATCGCCGCACCAATGGTGGCATACCGAGAAATACATTTTCCCTGCCCGCTTTATTAAACATAAAAAGGTGGAAGCAGGGGTAGAGCGACAACTGGAAATCCTTGAGCAATCAATTCCGCTTATTCCTGAAATAAAACAGCAGTTGCAGGGCGATGCGCTGCAGTTTTTTGTAATGAATTATGAAGCGCAGTTCGACATACTATTAGGCTTGGCGCACTGGTGCAATCATGCCACAAAAGCCAGCTTTGCACTTCAAAACAATAAGACAGAAGAAGCCAGGCAACATGTGCAACAAGCCGGTGAAGCACTCGAATTGGCTCAAAAAGGACAGGCACTGGCAAGCCAGGGAAAATGGGAACACTGGTACCGCGGCGACAGGAAGTTTAATCTGAATGGTATAGTAAATCTCACGACGGAGATACTGGAAATGTTAGATTGACTAAAGTAAATAAGTTGAAGCAACAACCGCTGGATCGCCCGGGATCGGGTTGCGTTTATGGTGAACATCTGATCGGACTGGCGGGAAGCGGGGCTGCAGCCGGACTTACCATGGTTGTCCTCTGGGCAGATTTTTCCTGAAATTCCGGGATTCTTTTTGTGTTTCCGCCCAAAATGCGTATTTTTTCTTCAAAATTACTCAATTATGCTCAAATATGTCATCATCAGCATCATCAGCGGGATCGGGTTCGGTATTTTGGACCTGATCATCAATTCGCTGCCCATTGCCCGTAAAATGCACGAATATTACCAGCCGGTGTCCCGGCAGAAAGTGGATGTACTGGGGGGGATCCTGATCAACGTTTTTTTCGGCTTTGCCATGGCCGGACTCTTCATCCTGCTTTCCGGATGCCTGCCGGGGGGACCCGGATGGGTAAAAGGATTGAGCTTTGCCGTAATGATCTGGTTCATACGGGTGGTCATGCGGGCATTCAGCTCCAGGGTCACTGAAACGGTCCCCGGGGGCAGCCTGGTGTACATGCTGGCCAGCGGATTGGTGGAAATGGTGCTGATCGGACTCCTGTACGGGTGGACGCTCAGTGATGTGAGCATATCCTAAAGTGACCAGCTTTCCCGGTACGGGGGGTTGATCAGCCGGTTTGCTTCCTCGTCGTTGGTGATCCTCATGTTTTCCCCGTCGTAGAACAGTTTTTTATTCTTTTGCCGGGCAGCCAGCACACCCAGCAACACCATCTCGGTCAGCGGACCTCCATAGGAAAAATTGCTACTGGCCGGTTTCCCGCCTTTGCAGGCCCGGATCCAGTCCTGATGATGGTCTTCTACCCTGGGGATGGTCTTAGGTGGTTTCCGGTAATCATCCATCAGGGTCTCCGGCAATACCCTCAATCCGTGTGCGCCGTGCGAACCATGGATCAACTTGCCTTTTTCCCCGACCAGAATGGCGCCGTTGCTGTGCAGGGTTTCCATCCCTTCAGGTATGGGAGGCAGGAGTGCGCCGTCACACCAGTGCAATCTGACCGGCGGCTTGCCGTTTCTTTCAGGGAATTCATAATGAATGACCGAAGCGGCAGGATACGTTTCCCTGATCACTTCTTCATCGATGTTGGTATTTGAGGATTCGACACTGACCGGATTTCCCAGGTCGAGTGCCCAGAATGACGGATCCAGGATATGGCAGCCCATATCTCCCAGGGCGCCGCATCCGAAATCCACCCACCCTCTCCAGTCGAAGGGCTGGTAGACCGGATGGTAAGGGCGGTACGGTGCCGGTCCCAGCCAGAGGTCCCAGTCCAGGTCCGGAGGAGGAGTCTCTGCTTCCGCCGGGCGGGCCATGGCATAGGAAAACACACAGCATCCCAGGGACGGACGGTCAGACCAGGCATATACCTCACGGACATCACCGATCAATCCGTCTTCGATCCATTCCTTCACCAGCCGTATCTCTTCAATGGAATGGCCCTGGTTCCCCATCTGGGTCTGCACATTATATTTTTTGGCTGCTGAGGCCAGCATCCGGCTTTCGTAAACGCTATGAGTGAGCGGCTTCTCGCAATACACATGCATTCCCCGCCTCATGGCCTCCATGGCGATGACCGCATGGGTATGGTCGGGGGTGGAGATCACCACCGCATCGATGTCTTTCTGTTTGTCGAACATGACCCTGAAATCCTTGTATTTTACGGCATCGGGATACATTCTGAAAAATTCCGCCGTCCGGTCTCCCCGGTCCACGTCGCACATGGCCACGATGTTTTCACTGCTTACACCTTTGATGTTCCACTTACCCCTTCCGGCCACCCCCACGATGGCAATGTTCAGCAGATCACCGGGGGATTTTTTGTTTTTGCTGACAATGGACGAAGGCACAATGGAAAAGGCAGAAGTACCTATCAGTCCCGCTGCCGTTGATGTGATAAATTTACGCCGGTTCATGTTTCTCATGATTATTTGAGTTTTTATGAATATAACTTAAAAAAAATCCGCTCCCTCAAGTTCCTGTTTCCTTTCTTCCAGGCGGAAGAGTTTTCTGGCGTTGCCGTGCATGATATGATCCACAAGATCAAGGGCTTCGTGGAGTTCAATGTAGCCGGTTTCTGTCAGTTCGGCCAGACTCAGGGCGATTCCCTGCCTGGCGATAGCCGCATGGCCGGGAACCAGCTCCACGGCGAAATAGTCGCCCCCGAATCCCAGCACCTTGCCGGCGGGCACGGTCACCAGGAATTTTTTCAGGAAATCCCTGGCCGCGATGGGATTGATGATCCATGCCCAGCACATGTCCAGCCAGGCGTTGGGATAATTCTTGGCCACCGATAACAGGTCCTCGTAATAGGGGTAACAGATATGAAAAAAGTCAAACCGGGTTTCCGGGGAATGTTTGCAGAGCATGGAAGCCGCGGCCGGATTGCCGCTTACCCGGTCCAGGGGAAGGTTGTTCCAGCCCGCGTAATACCCGGTATGGAGTTTGACCGGCAGGCGGTATCCGGTTGCCTTGTCCACCGCGTACCAGAAAAGGTGGTCCTGAAGCTGTTTCAGTTCATCCGGGGGAAGGGTTTCCCCGTTCAGGTGCCTTTTGCAGAATGATTCCACCTGTTCCGCGGGAGTGGGCTCAAAGTCGATGTCCCGGCTGTAGGCGGTGGACACCTTGACCGCCACGATCTTTCTTCCGTACCGGTCGAACCAGTAATCGATCACCCTGTGCCAGTCCGCCAGATCCCTGGCCCCGATCCCGGGTTCCTCCGAGAACTCTTTGTTCCCGGGATCCTCGATCAGTCCGTTGATCCGCATGTCGGTCATCAGCAGCGCGGGGTCCTCGGTCCTGAGCAAAGGCGAACGGTCGACCTGGCAGGATTCGATCAGGGATTTTTCCCTGAGCACGGTCTTGTAGAACCCGGGGCTGATCAGATCCCGGTAGGCATCGTGCAGGACCCTGACGCTTTCCCTGTTCAGCTCGGTGATGCCATAAAGCTTTTCAATGGATATGGCTACGTTTTGCCCGTATCCCGTATGTTTCAGGTAAGGCCAGAAGGGTTCGAGCAGTTTCCATTTATCGGCAGGGCCCAGATCAGGTGAGTAGAAGCGTTGCATGTCCCGGTGGGACATGCCCGAAACGGCCATGTCGGTGCTGAAATAATGGCTGAACAACCGGGACCAGTCGCTGGCCTGGTCCCCGGACTTTTCCCCGGCCCCGAGCCGTTCGGATTCGTTGCAAAGATGCTCGTGTGTATCGACAAACAGGGTTTCATTGACCTTACCCAGTATGGTCCTGTATACAGAAGATCCAGCGGATTCTTTGATCAGGGGATCAGCAGGTTTGAACAGCCGAGGGACTGCCATGCCGGAAAAACCGAGTCCGGCATACCGGAAAAACTCCCTCCGCCTCAGGTTTTTTTTATTCATTGTTCCGGATTTTTTGAGTACAGCGGGAAGGGTCAGCTGACCACCTCCACATCGAAGCCGGTCAGTTCACCCATTTTCACGATCTGGGAAGCATAGTCCCCGTAGACCCAGGACAGGTGGTTGCCGTATTTGACTTCCCTGCGCATGAATTCTCCGGCGGTCCCGCTTTCGCTTCCTACAATGAAGGCCGAAACCGAGCAGCCCAGCAGATCCTCGTCGTACCCGTTGGAATCCACCAGCTTGCCTTTTAAGATTAATATGCCTGTACCTTCAGGGTTCATCCGGGCAACGGTGACCCGCTTTTCATCATTGTTCATGAAATCAACCACCGCCTTGGTGCCCCATCCTTCTTCGACAAAGTTACCCAGCCGGTAAGGGAGTGCAGGCTCCTTCCATCCGTTCATCTTGATGCCGGGAACACTGTGGTTGATCTCCAGCCGGCCCCCGTCCCGGAAGAACATGTTCCCCAGGTGCGATGACTTTTTGGACAGGGACATCAGCACATGCATGGACAGGAGTCCGCCCAGATCCCCTTCACAGGCCGAGGGGATGCCCAGGTCCTTGAACATGGTATGGATAAGGCAGGGAGTGATCTGCCATTTCTGGGGCAGGCGGCTTACACAGAACTCGAAACATTCGATGGTAAAAGAGTTGCAATCGTGTTTTTTCATCAGCCGGATGACCGTATTGTAAAATTCCATGCTCCGCGCCACATATTCTTCGTCCAGATAAAGCTTGTCGGCTTCACCGGCCATCACGGCGGCCATTTTCCCGGCCCTCTCCTTTTCCTCTTTGCTTGCCCTGGTTTTGTCCATCTCTTCGGACAACTCGGCATAGGAAATGGTCACCAGCTCAATTCCGTACATATCCTTCAGTTTCCGTGGTTCGTTGATCCCGGCAACCGAGGCCACCGAAGGCCATCCCCAGTCAGTCGGGTAAAGGATCCGGGTCTGCCCGAACACCTTTCTGGCCCTCAAAACAGCCATCAGGTCGGCGGTTTCCTGCCCGGTATGCGGGACATACACTTCGAGCCCTTTGCTGTTGCAATACGCGGCAATGTCCACGGTGCGGCAGTTCAGTCCCCAGGATAAGACCACGGGTTTTCCGTACTTTTTTGCAATTTCATAGGTGGCAATTGAAGATCCGCCGGGAGCCATGAACAAAACATCAGCTTCCCGGGCATCCCGGTCGATCCTGGCATACTGGTTGCCGGGGATATCGAAATCCTCCACGAACAATACCAGATCAGGGTCCATTACCTGGCAGTTCTCCGGATCGAGTCCGTTCACCCCTGAATTCGCCTGGCCCTTGAATTCCTCGTAAGCCGACAGGGCACGCTGTTTTTCCTGTTCCATGGGTACCACGTTGAAACGGCAGGGCCCCTGCCATTCGGCCGTATGGTACATATTGGTCATCAGGGGTTTGACCTTGAGTTTCTGGAGGTGCGGACTGGGGATCCCGATGTCCGGAAGGTCATATGGGCTGCTGCCGAAAGCCCCCGGAAAATAGAGTCCGTTTACCATGGCCGATCCGGCCACACCCGTACCAATGCTGTTCTTGATGAATTTTCTGCGATCCATGATTGAAGGTTTATTGAAAATTGGACATATTTTGCCTGTCAATATATGAAAAAATATTGCAGGATCGTCGATAAAAACACCCGTGATATAAAAAAGAGAAAAGGGGGGCTATTCTGTTTTCATTTTGGCCCTGAAGATGACCGAAGTGACCACCTCGGTCAGGAATCCGTATACCATCCCCAGCAGAATGGTCCAGACAAACATGAAATATTTGTTTACGTCAACCGACTCAGGCGCCATGAGTCCGCTGAATGCCAGGGGTATACTGAAAACCAGCCCCATGACCAGCCCGTGAACGGACCAGTGGGCAAGGGGAATGCAGTTGATCCCTATGGCGAAGCCGATCAGGGTACGGCTGAAAATGATCTGCAGGGCTACCGGATTGGCCAGTTTATTTCCGCCGGAACTGGCGAGCAGATAACATACGAACCCGAATGCGAGTCCGCTCAAAGTGGCAATGATCAAACGTTTACTTCTGTTCATGAATGGTTATACAAATTTCGCGTTAAAACAAAACCGTTCAAGTCCCCTGGAAACTTTCAGCAGACTTTGACCACTTCGATTTCCAGCAATGCGCCAAGTTTCTCTATTTTTGATGCGATGTGGCCGGTCCCGGAAGCGCAATGGTGTGCCGGCCCTTCCCTGCTCCATTTTTCCACAAATTCTTTCGCACCGGTTGAAAACCTGTACCGGCTGTTGGTATTGCCGATCTCCAGGATAGGACCCGGGACGGATTCCCCTTCGGCAACCAGGAATCTGAGCTTTCCCTGTCTTGTCTGAACAACCGCCAGCAGGGTCACCGGCCCGTGTTTGACCGACATTTCAACCGACAGGCCTTTCCCCACTTTTCCATGATATACCTCCAGGGGGCGCACCTTGATCCTGCCTTCGGCAATTTCGATGTGGCCGGGGCCGTCATGCCCCATCAAAACCACGTCGTCTTTAAAATCCATGGCATAAAATTCCGTAAATGAACCTCCGGAACCAAATGCATCCATGATCTTCATGGCCTGGGCATTTTTGATCTCATATTCACCGGCCACCGGGATGTGCCTGCCGGTCAGCAGGGAATTGCCCAGGATGATGGTGGAAAGGGTTTCTTCGTTATCCGGGACCCCGGTCCCCATGTAATAATAAGCCATCGAACCCAGGTCATGCCTCTCCACGAGTATGTCCAGCGCCACGGAGGTTCGTGCCGCCCTGGCAAGTTCCTCTCCGGAACAGTCATCCTGAACATCGAATACCTTCCGGAACAACCCGATGCGTTCCCGGATTTCAGGTTCGCTTACCTCACGCCTCAGGGCAGACAATTCATCCACCTCTATAATTTCCATGTGACCCCCGAGGTAAGCAACCTGCTGGGTCATGTCCGAATATATGTCGAGCATGCCGTTGTAGTAATGGCCCATGCAGCCCATCCGGTTGTGCTCCATGACACCGGCCACCCGGGCGGCTTCCAGCCATTCCCCCGTTTCCTTCCATACCTCCGGATCTTTCAGGTATCCGGTAACCTGATAAAACCGGATACCGGCACGGTTGAAAACATTGGCGATCTCCGGCAGGGGACATGCGGCACAGAATTCGAGCCATTTGCCCGTCATTTTGGTCCGGTCCCCCAGCCGGTTGAATTTCTCATAGTCAATGGCTTCCCCGGGGGCGAGGTTCATGATGATCACCGGCACGCCCGCCCGGCGGACAACGGGAAGAACGGTATGGGACAGTGCATAGGTGGTGATGTGCACAAAGATCAGGTCGACATCCTCCTGTCTGAAACGGTGCCCTGCTTCAAAGGCTTTCTCCGGGGAATCAACCATGCCCGCGTTGTACATTTCGACCCCGAATCCTTTCATCCGGTTTTCCACTTCCCCGAGATACGTCTTCAACTGATCGAGCAAGCCGTCGAATTGTGGCCAGTATGCCTCATTTCCTATGCCGAAAAGACCGGCCTTGATGGTGTGTCTCATGATCTCAAAGATCATCAACTATCCTTAAATAAACAAATTGCCGGGAAATGAAATTATTTATAATGGCTCTAAATTAATAAGTTTCGGTAAAATATGCTGAAAAGCCATCTGTTCCTTTTGGCGCATGCTTAATTTTGTATTTTTATTTTTGGAGGGAGGAAAAACAGAGATGTCAGCATTGAATGCCATCACCCATGAAGGCATCATAGAAAAGATTGAAGATCATAAAATCACGGTACGATTCACTGTCCGCAGCGCCTGTGCCCACTGCCATGCAAAAGGGATCTGCCCGGCTGCCGGGCAGACTGTCAAAAAAATAGAAATTCAATCTTCAGGGGAATGTTTCAGTCCGGGCGACAGGGTAAACATCTGCATCAACCCGTCGGGGGGACATTTGGCGGTATTTCTCGGCTATGTTTTCCCCCTGCTGATCGTGATCCTGTCCCTGTTCATTGCCAGCATTAGTTTGCGGGATGAGCTTACGGCGGGATTGGTCTCCCTGTTTTGGCTGGCACCTTACTACCTTGCCCTGTACGGGTTCAGGAACAAGGTCAGAAAGAGAATCGATTTCTTCCTGAAGAAATTGTGAACAGGCCATGAGCCAGATCATGCTGTATACGGTCATTTCATTATGCGCCATGGGGATTGTGGCGGCAGGGGTGCTTTATGTCGTGGCCAGGAAGTTCAGGGTGTACGAGGATCCCAGGATCGATGAAGTGGAAGATGTGCTTCCGGCTGCAAATTGCGGAGGATGCGGGTATCCCGGTTGCAGGAACTTTGCCGAAGTGCTGGTGGCTGCAGATGACATTTCCGGTATGTATTGTCCGGTGGGAGGCAATGATGTCATGGCCAAAGTGGCTGGAATTCTGGATAAGGAGATCGGCGAGTATGAAAGTCTGGTTGCTGTGGTGCGTTGTGCGGGATCCCCCGTACACAGACCACAGACCAGTGTTTATGACGGGGCTGCATCCTGTGCGGTGGAAAATCTTTTATACGTGGGCGATTCGGGTTGTCCATACGGCTGTCTGGGACAGGGCGATTGTGTGGAGGCCTGTGATTTCGATGCCATTCACATGAATCCGGAAACCCGGCTGCCGGAAGTGGTGGACGATAATTGTACGGCCTGCAATGCCTGTGTGGAAGCCTGCCCCAGGGATATCATAGAACTCAGGAACCGGGCGAAAAAAGACCGCAAGATATTCGTGGCCTGTATCAATGAGGAAAAAGGGGGACCGGCGGTGAAAAGCTGCAAGGTGGCTTGTATCGGTTGCGGTAAATGTGTCAGGGTTTGCCCCTTCGATGCCATTACCCTGGAAAACAACCTGGCATACATTGACCCCGTAAAATGCAGGCTGTGCAGGAAATGTCCCCCGGTATGCCCGACCAACGCGATCCACGAGATCAATTTTCCTCCCATGAAGAAAAAAGAGAAACCGGTTAAAGAACGATCAAGCAATGGCTGAAGTTCTGAAAACTTTTCCATCGGGCGGGATCCATCCCGAAGAGAACAAGATTACCGCGGGTAAACCGGTTCAGGTGCTGCCTGTGCCTGATAAAATCATACTTCCCCTGTTGCAGCATATCGGTGCTCCTTCCAAAGCAAAGGTGAACCGGGGAGTCAAGGTCCGAACGGGACAGCAGGTCGCCGAAGCCAACGGTTTTGTCTCCGCGGCTGTACATGCGTCGGCAACAGGTAAGGTGAAAAGAATTACCGATGTATTTACTGCTTCAGGGTACAGGCAGACTTCGGTGATCATAGAAACAGAAGAAGACCGGTGGACCGGCGAAACTGATCTGAGCAGGGAACTCAAGACAGTGATCGACCTCTCCCGGGAAGAGATCATCAAAAAGGTCCGTGAATCGGGGATTGTCGGACTGGGAGGGGCGACTTTTCCTTCCCATGTCAAACTGAGCCTTCCCCGCGGAAAAACGCCTGAATATCTGGTGGTAAACGGTGTGGAATGCGAACCATGGCTGACCTCGGACCATGCCCTGATGCTGGAAAGGCCGGAGGAACTGCTTACCGGCGTCAGGATCATGATCAGGGCCCTGGGTATTTCCCGTGCATTGATCGGGATCGAGGCCAATAAAAGGGATGCCTGGGAAAAGCTCCGGAACCTCACGGAGGGAAAAGATGATATTTCCGTTCATCTTCTTAAGGTAAAATATCCGCAGGGAGGGGAAAAACAACTCATTCAGGCGTTGCTGAACCGGCAGGTGCCGGCGGGCGGACTCCCCGTCGATATCGGGGTGGTTGTGTTCAATGTGGGGACCATGTTCGCCACCTATGAAGCCATTCAGAAGAACAAGCCCCTGGTGGAAAGGATGGTTACGGTAACCGGTAAATCAGTCAAAAAACCCGGCAATTTCCTGGTCAGAACAGGCACACCGGTGATCCGCCTGATAGAAGCTGCGGGAGGGATCCCGGAAAATACCGGAAAAATCGTAGCCGGCGGCCCCATGATGGGCAGGGCACTGTATGACCTGGAAGTGCCCGTGACCAAGGGCATGTCCGGAATACTGGTTATCCCTGCCGGAGAATCAGCAAGAAAAAAGCCGGTGAACTGCATCCGCTGTGCGAAATGCGTTACCGTATGCCCAATGAAGCTGGAACCATACCTGCTGAAAGCAATGGCTGAAAGGAACATGTTCGACGAATTGCCGGGGGAGAGGATCATGGACTGTGTGGAATGCGGCTCATGCAATTATATATGTCCTGCCAACCTCCCCCTGCTGGATTATATCAGGCTGGGCAAAAGTCATGCCGGAAAAACCAAACCATCAAAAAGCAAATGATGGCAAAAAAAGGAGCAAAAGGTGACAAGGGAAAAGGGAACCTGCTCAGGGTATCCCCGTCCCCCCATATACATGCAGACAGATCGGTGAGGGATGTCATGAGGGATGTCATCATTGCCCTGATCCCCGTTTTCATCGCTTCCCTGGCTGTTTTCGGGATCGGGGCACTGATTATTACCCTTACAGCAGTGGCTTCCTGTGTGTTTTTCGAACACATTATACAGAAATACCTGCTGAAACAGGAATCATCGGTACATGAACTTTCGGCGGGGGTAACCGGACTCCTCCTGGCTTTTTGCCTTCCCGCCAATCTCCCTTTCTGGATGGTGATCCTGGGAAGCCTGGCCGCCATCGGGATCGGGAAAATGTCGTTTGGCGGACTCGGGAACAATCCTTTCAACCCCGCGCTGGTGGGAAGGGTTTTCCTGTTCGTTTCCTTTCCGGTGCAGATGAGCAGCTGGCCGGAGCCCCTGGGCAACTGGTTCCGCTATTTGGATGCCGCCACCGGTCCCACGGCACTGGGGAGCCTGAGCGAAGGGATGAACAAAACAGGACAAGCTGCCCGGGTGGTGGAAAAAATTCCGGAATTGCAGGAATTGTTCATGGGAAGCATTACCGGTTCTGCCGGAGAAGTTTCCGCGCTGGCCATATTGACAGGCGGTATATATCTTTTGTGGCGAAAGGTCATTACCTGGCATATTCCCGTTTCCATTCTGGTCACGGTTTTTATTTTTACCGGGTTGCGATGGGTAGCCGGCCCAGGTGCCGGTGCAGGCCCGCTGTTTCACCTGCTCAGCGGCGGATTGCTGTTGGGGGCGGTTTTCATGGCTACCGATTATGCAACTTCTCCCATGGTTCCGGGCGGCATGCTGGTTTATGGTGTGGGGATCGGACTGATCACGGTGATCATCCGGATCTTCGGATCCTACCCGGAAGGGGTGCAGTTTGCCATCCTGACCATGAACGCCTTTGTCCCGTTGATAAACAAGTATATCAAACCCCGCCGGTTTGGATAGAATTGATATCATGAGAAAAGAATCGACCTTCGTGAATATGGTCCTGACCCTCTTTTTGGTCACCCTGATTTCCTCAACAGCGATCGGGTTCGTTTATGAGGTGACCAGGGAACCCATCCGGGAGGCCAGAATGAACAAGAAATCCGACGCCATCCGGAAAGTGGTGCCTGAATTCAACAATACCCCCCTGGAGTATATCGAAAAACTGCCGGTGGAAGGAGATACCCTCTATTTTTACAAGGCCATGCGGGACACCATACTGAACGGAATAGCCGTGGAATCATTCAGCAACAAGGGATTCAGCGGGGAAATAAGGATCATGGTGGGATTTCTGCCGGACGGGACCATATTTGACGTCTCCGTGCTGGAACATATGGAAACACCCGGACTCGGGGACAGGATTGAAAAGGAGAAATCAATGAACAAAAACACCGGAAAATCCTGGAGCAGCCAGTTCATTGGAAAACATCCGCAAAATTTCACCATCGGGGTGAAACAGGACGGGGGGGATGTGGATGCCATCACCGCGGCCACCATCTCTTCCAGGGCTTTTTGTGATGCCGTGCGGAAGGCGTGGGAGGGATTCCGCTTGTTCCGGGAAGAAAGCGATAATCTGTCTGCCTATGAACCAATGGAAAAACTTCAGTAAGGGATTTCTGAGGGAAAATGCGGTGTTCGTGTTGTTTATCGGACTCTGCCCCACCCTTGGGGTGACCACCACGGCTGTAAACGGACTGGCGATGGGGCTGGTCACCACGTTCGTACTTTTTATGTCCAATGTGGTGGTAACCCTGATCAAACACCTGATCCCGGAAAAAGTACGGATCCCTTCCTACATTGTCATCATCGCTTCCTTTGTGACCGTCGTCGAGCTGGTCATGCAGGGATTCCTGCCCGATATGTTCGAGCAGCTGGGGATATTCATCCCCCTGATCGTGGTGAATTGCCTGGTCCTGGGAAGGGCCGAGGCATTTGCTTCCAGGCATGATTTGGTGACTTCGGCGGTAGACGGACTCGGGATGGGGCTGGGTTTTTCCATGGCATTGTTCGTGCTGGGTAGTGTCAGGGAGATCCTGGGGAGCGGACAGATCCTGGGAATGCAGCTCTGGGAGGGTGACGGTATGTTGTTGTTCATTCTTGCACCCGGGGCATTCATTGCCCTCGGGTATCTGATCATGATCGTTCAGAAGATCAACAAATAACTGGAAAATTAAACGGCATGGAATACATCATCATCATCATCTCGGCCATATTTGTAAACAACATCGTTCTGGCGAAATTCCTGGGGATATGTCCTTTTATCGGGGTTTCCAACAAGGTGGAAACGGCTCTGGGTATGACCGGTGCTGTCACTTTTGTCATGGTCATCGCCACCCTGGGCGCTTACCTGATCCAGCATTATATCCTGGTGCCCCTGAACGTTGTCTTCATGCAGACCATCAGTTTCATCCTGATCATTGCCTCCCTGGTCCAGATGGTGGAGATCATACTCAAGAAGGTGAGTCCGGCCCTCTACCAGGCCCTGGGGATATTTCTCCCCCTGATCACCACCAACTGTGCGGTACTTGGTGTTGCCGTCCTTTCGGTCAGACAGGAATACAATCTGCTGGAAAGCGTGGTTTTTGCCGCGGCCAATGCCATCGGGTTCGGACTGGCGCTGATCCTGTTTTCAGGCATACGGGAACAGCTTGAACTGCTGAATGTCCCCAAAGGCATGGCCGGGGTGCCCATCTCTTTTGTGGTGGCCGGACTCATGGCGCTGGCTTTTATGGGTTTCGCGGGCATCGTATAAATCCTCAATTCCCAAACGGTGAGAAAGCTCCTGCATATTTTATTGGGTACGAAGCATTACCTGTTTTTTATCAGCCGGGTGTTTTTCAGGCTATACTTTCTGAAAATCCTGAAAAGAAAATTCCCCCAGCATTATTTCATCGGCAAGCTGGTCAGGCCGGGGGATACGGTCCTGGACATCGGTGCCAACCTGGGTTATTATACTGTCCCTGTGTCCCGTCACTGTCATCCCGGCGGAAAGGTGCTGGCCGTTGAGCCCGTACCGCTTTTCAGGAAAATACTGGAAAAGAATGCCGGAAAATTCGGAAAAGGCAACATAAAGATCCTTCCCTGGGCCCTGGGGCCGGAAGATGACCGGAAGATCTTCATGGGCACCCCGCAGACCGGGAAGTCATACAGACACGGACTCACACGGGTGATCACGGGAAATGCAGGAACGGGGTATCATCATACCTGGGAGGTGATCCAGAAGAATCCGGACCGCCTGTTCGGCAATGTGGACAGACTCGACTTTGTGAAATGCGATGTGGAAGGCTATGAAGGCAGGGTCATCCCGTCCATGAAGGGAATTATACGTAAATACAAACCGGTTTTTCAGATCGAGATCAGCAGTGCCGGAAACCGGGATCTGATCTCGGGGATCTTTTCCAAAGAAGGATACGGGATATATGCCCTGAACAGGGGACGGCTGGTCGAAACCGGGAGTGACGGCAGATTATACCCCGGGGATCTTTATTTCATTCCCGGTGGAAAGCACTTACCGGATCATTAAACCATTGATCCCGGGGGGATTTGGTTATTTCTTTTTCTTGTTTTTTTTCTCCTGCTTGTATTTATACCTGGATGCAAGGGCCGCCCCGATCAGGCCGGCGTGGTTGAGCAGTTGTGCGGGAACTACCGGGGTTTTCAGGTCAAGGTACTTCATATACTTTTCATCTTTCTTGCTGGCACCGCCACCCAGAATGATCAGGTCGGGCCAGAGCAGGGATTCTATATAATGGAGATATTCGTCAAAACGGCCTGCCCAGCTTTCCCAGGAAAGATCCTCTTCTTTCCTGACGGCATCGGATGCATATTTTTCAGCATCCAGGCCTTTCATGATCACATGACCGAGCTCGGTGTTGGGAAGCAATTTTCCGCCGGTGAAGATCACGGTTCCGATCCCCGTGCCAATGGTAACCAGAATCACCGTGCCCTTCACTCCTGCCCCTGCGCCGAATTTCATTTCGGCCAAACCGGCGGCATCGGCATCATTGACCACGGTAACAGGCAAACCTGTAACCCCGGAAAACAACTTGTCAACATTGGTATCTATCCACGCATCGTCAATATTGGCAGCGGTTCTGGCAATACCGTTCTGGACAACGGCTGGAAAACCAACGCCCACCGGGCCGTCCCAATTAAAATGTTTCACGATCTTCCCGATGATTTCGGCAACAACATCCGGTTTGGCCGGATCGGGTGTGGGGATCCGGTGACGGGGCTCGATCATTTTGCCTTTTTTGGTGTGGACCGGGGCCCCTTTGATGCCCGAACCGCCTACGTCGACGCCAAGGATCTTCTTGTATTTCATTCGAATAAATTTCAGTTAAACATTTAATATTTCGAATATTTATTTTCGGTGAACGGCAATTTCATACAGGCGATAAATATAGCATATTCGTTTGATATCGGTGAAAGCACAAACCCTCTTTTATAAACAAGCTTTTAAAAATTTTGGATTTACCGGCAAACATCTTTTTGAAATGACGCGGAATTGTATTATTTTAAGCCAACCTATGTTTAACCAAACATTGAATGGAAAATCATATACTGGAATTGCTTCGAACGAACCGGCGGGTGATCATTCCCGGTTTCGGAGCATTCATTGTCAGGCAGAAAGAACCCTGGGAAGTAAGCTTTAACGAACTGCTGACCTTCGATGACGGATTGCTGTCGGGGCATATTGAAAAAGTTGAAAAAACAGATCGCGCATCTGCCGAAAAAAAGGTCACCGGCTATGCCGGCAATCTCAAAGAAGAACTGAAAGAAAACAAGTATGTTTCATTGCCGGGCATCGGAGAGCTGGCCATGGATGCCGGCGGAAAGGTCCGGTTCCGTCCTGGGGGGAAAAAGGAAAAAGAGGAAGAAGAGCCGGCAGAAGCCGGACAAATTGAGCCGGAATCCGCTCCCTTTACCCTGGAACAGGAAACCGGAACGGAGCCTGAGCAGGTAGCAGAACCTCCTGCTCCCCCTCCTCCGCGAAAAAAGGTCCCCAAAGGAACGCTTATCAATATACTGTACGGCATTGCCGTACTGGTTTTTCTGCTGATCCTGATCAGGATCTTTTATCCCGGGGAGCTCCGGAAACTTCTGGGCAGGCCGGGCGAGCCGGAACAACAGGAGATCATACTCGGGGAAGAGCGGGAATCCGGCCCTGAAAAAGAAATCCCGGAACAGGAAAAAAAGCCGGAACAGGTTACACCGGCCGAAAATCAGGAGACCGTGCAGGAATTGCAGGAGGAACCTCCGGCTACTGCTAAAAAGGAAATAAAAAAATACCGGATCGTCGCAGGATGTTTCCGTTCCGGGGTCAATGCCGACAATTATGTGAAAGAGCTCAGGAGACAGGGATTCGATGCTGAAAAGTTCGGGATGCACAAGGGCTTGCATGCCGTTTCTTTTGCATCATTCGCTGACAGGGAAAAAGCTGTAAAGGAAATGAAAAAGATCAGGGAGGCATTTGATCACAACGCCTGGGTCCTTTATTATTGACCTCGGTTTCGTACTTGGTGATTTTTGATTATTTACAGACAGATATGAACCAGGAACTTATGAACCGGATCGACTGGACCGGCAAAAAGATCCTCGTGGTCGAGGATGACCGGGCCAGTGCCATTTTTCTTGCCAAGATACTTGAAAAGGTGCATGCAGATGTTTTACTGACGGCCAGTGGCAAAGAAGCTGTTGATATCTGCCGCAACGACGGGAATATCGATCTGGTGCTGATGGATATGCAGGTGCCTGAAATGGATGGTTATGCAGCCACCCGGAAAATCAAAAAAATGCGTCCGTCCCTGCCGGTTTTTGCGCAAACGGCTTATGTCCTGGATGAAGACAGGAACAAATGTATCCAGGCCGGTTGTGATGCATTCATATCCAAACCCATCAACACTTCCGACCTGCTGCATACCATCGGCAACTGGATCGGCTGAACAACCATTTCACCTGGCTTCCGTGGTTATCGTTCAGCGGGAATAAAAAACATTCTGTATTTGGACCGGGAGGTTACGCTTTCCCTTGAAAAAGGAGCTTTATGATATTTTTTCAGTATGTAGGTGGCGGATTGGTCACAGAAGTGATTGCTTGCGGGGATTCCTGAAATACCGGTGGGAATCACCGTCAGGGACCGGTCCCAGTTGTCCGTTGAATACAAATGCCGCTGTGAAGCCCCGTGATTGGCCGAAAATGGATCATTGAAGGAATATGAAAAAGGGCAGACGGTATGATAACTCCCTCCCACCGGCCATGATCCCCTCGAAAGCCTGAATGCCCGGTCCAGAATATTCACATTCGACAATGCATGACGCAATGTCAACTGGTGAAAATCCCCCCACTTCCATTTCCTGATATCCTCTCCGGCGGTTTGACTGATCCGGTCTATCGCTTCATGAAATGATTTCCTGAGCATATCCCCGAATGTTTCCCTGATCTCCCGGGTATTGACGTCATCGCACCATTCCGAATCTCCCTGCCGGCGGATCCTGTCCATCAGGTAGGAAAACATCAGATCCTGTGATATGAATTCCTTATACAGGTCCGGTCCCAGTTCATCCATGGTGATGTTTTCAGCCAGGTGCAGATAGGTTCTTTCAAAAATCAGGGCGGCGGCACTTTCCGGAGAATAAACGAAATCCCATTTTTCGAGTATGCCCAATGCATCCCGGTAAATACCGGATGGCTTCCCGCGGTTCAGTTCAATGGTAAAAACAGGGACCAGCTTCTCTGCCCATTTGGATTTCTGATCGGTTTGTATGTTTTGCATATCCTCCAGGGTAAAGGATCGGTCCTCCCCGATCAGTTCACGGATCCTTTCCATACGGTTGGGCAGGTCGAACCAGGAACTGATGTAATGCGGATATTCCGGACCGGCGGTCCTGTTGTTTGCAGACGATACAAATCCCTCTTCAGGATTATAAACACACGGCATCTCGCTGAAGGGAACCATTCCTGTCCAGTCGTACAGACTGGTGTCCCCGGGTGCAAAAAATGCACGGTTCCCGGGTCTCAAAGGTATGCAGGCACAGGTCCTGAGCCCTATGTTGCCCTCCACATCCGCGTAAACGATGTTCTGGGCCCCTGAGGTAAAGGTACGCACGGCATCCAGGAAATCCTGCCAGTTGCGGGCACGGTTCAGCAGGTAAACGGACCGGATCTCATTGCTGTGTTCATTTCCTGTCCACCGCATGGACACGATCCTGTCCGGGATGTCCCTGAAACCGGAAACAACCGGTCCCCGGTGAGTAAACCGGTTGATCCTGCGGAGGGTGTCCCCTTCCCTGGTGTGTATCTTTTCATGTACAAGGGTCATGTCGCACCATGTTCCGTCAACCATATACTGACTCGTATCTCCGGGATTGACGGTTTCAATGTAAAAATCGATATCATCAAGCATGACATTGGTCATTCCCCAGGCAATGTGCTCGTTGTGTCCGCATACGATGAAGGGGGTTCCGGGAAGGGCAACCCCGCTGACATTCAATTTGCCGGGAACCACTTCATGGATCTGGTACCATATGCCTGGTGCATCATCAATTCCCAGATGCATGTCATTGGCCAATATGGGTTTACCGGACTGTGTGCGCTCTCCCGAAACGGCCCAGTTGTTGCTTCCGGAGAATATCCGCAAACCAAGTTCGTATACCATGGCCACCGGTTCGGTCAGGTGTCTGGACAAGCCTTCAGTATATCCGGGGGCTTCTGCCCCGGTCATAACGGGTTCATGGGATGCAAGGTCAGGAAGCAGCTCCAGGGCCTTGTCAAGTCCGGCTTTTCGGGTGATTTTAAAAAGGTTCACTTCATTGATCCATGACGATGAAAGGCTCCAGACCATATATCCGATGATGTTTACAGAATGGACAGGTTCCCACGGGTCAGGACGGTATCCCAGAACAAAGAATTCAAAGGGCAGTTGATTTTCATGATCCCCGATATACTGATTGATTCCATAAGCAAAGGCTTCCAGTATATCTACCATTTCCGGGGAAGCATTTTCAAGGATCCTTCGGGATTTCTCCTGCATTCTCAGGGACCTGAACAGCATATCCGCTTCCGCGTAGTCCTTTCCGAAAATTTCGGACAGCCTTCCGGTGGTGACCCTCCTGATCAGGTCCATTTGCCACAGGCGGTCCTGGGCCATCAGGTAACCGGCCGACACGAACAGGTCATGTTCGTTTTTTGCATATACATGCGGAATGGCCCATTGGTCCCGGATCACTTCCACTTCAGCCTGCAGTCCGTCTATCTCAATGTTTTCATCGTAGTCGGGCAATGCCCTTCGGGAAATCCTGTTCACCATTACCAGTGTGGCCGCTACCGCCAGCACCAGCAGAATCAGCAGATAGATCAGGATTTTTTTGATTGTCCCCATAGGTCCGCGGTTGGTGCCGTTTGCAGGGAATGAAATTATAAAATAAATCAATAGAATTTTTATATCTTGGACAAAATCCCGGAGATGAATAGGAGAAACCCGATCATTTGCTGGCTTGGCTGGGCATTGCCCGCGATGATCATACAAAGCGGCCTGGCACAGGGAGACAGGGAAAAACCTGTTTCGCCCCCGGAAGATGTGAAAACCGGATGGACTTTCGGTGCGCTCCCCGCGGTTGCTTACGATTCGGATGTGGGATTCAAATACGGGGCGGTGGTAAACCTCTATGATTTCGGTGACGGGTCATCATACCCGAAATATGATCATTCCATATACCTGGAATGGTCCAGGACCACAAAGGGGAACGGGATCAACCAGTTCATGTACGATTCCGACAAACTCATACCCGGTGTCAGACTTTCAGCCGAGGCGAGTCTGATTACCGACAAAGCACTTGATTTTTATGGGTTTAACGGATACAACAGCTATTATAATCCTGATTATGAAAAAACCGGGGCAGCCGGATATAAATCCAGGATGTTTTACCGGCAGGAGAGAAAACTCGGAAGGATCCGGGCCGAACTACAGGGCAGCCTGTTCGGCCGGCCGGACCTCCGTTGGTTCACCGGGGTATCATTCAACAGCATCGGGATCGACACGGTGAACACCCCGGATCTGAACGAAGGCAAACCGGAAGAAGACAAATTGCCTTATACCGGAGGGGGGCTCTACGGTATGTACCGCCGGTGGGGGCTCATTCCGCAGGATGAATACAAGGGCGGAGACCTCACCCTGCTGAAGCTTGGCATGGTCTATGACACCAGAGACAACGAACCCAATCCCATGAATGGTATGTGGACCGTGATTCAACTGATCCATGCCCCTGCCTTTCTCGCCGGCAGGGATGAATCCTACACGAGGCTGGTTCTGACCCACCGGCAGTATTTCACCCTGATCCCCGAAACCATGAATTTTGCCCTGAGGATCAGTTACCAGGGAAAGATCTCAGGTAAAATGCCTTTCTACATGCTGCCATTCGTTTTCAACAGTCCGCCCAACTACACCCGGGACGGACTCGGAGGGGGTAAGACCATCCGGGGTGTGCTAAGGAACCGGGTGGCCGGGGAAAGTTATGTTTTTGGCAATGCAGAACTCAGATGGAAAGTCCTCAGGACACGGCTGCTCAAACAAAATTTTTACGTTGCACTGAGCGGATTCCTTGACGGAGGCTTGGTTACCGGAAAATACCGGCTCGACCGTTCCGGCATTCCCCCCGATCAGCTTTTCTGGATCGACAAGGACAGGGAAAGTTTTCATCCCGCGTACGGGGCCGGGGTTCACCTGGCACTGAACGAAAATTTCATTGTAGCCGTTGATTACGGCCTTGCCGCTGATCCCCGTGACGGATCGAACGGATTGTATATCGGAATGGACTTCCTTTATTGAACAAGGACCGGTGGTTCATCCGTAATGAATATCACATCCCGGAACGGGCGGGGACAACATCATAATTCTTGTTCACCAGCAGGTCTGCCAAAGGACGGAGTGACTGGACATTGCGGTGCTCGCGTTCAAGTACCTGGTGCCTGAATTCATCCATGGGTTCCTTGCCCCGGATGATCTGGTTCATTTTGGTTTCATGATAGGTGAGTTCGATGAAAACCCGCAGATCGATATGTTCTGCCCGGATGGCATACAGGCCGTCGATGACCAGCAGATCGATCTTGTGAAAATCCGTGATCAGCTTGTCCACCTGTTCGGCGATGATATCGATACAGGGCATCAAGGATTCCCTGTCCTCCTGAAAATCCTGTATGTTTTTCTGGATAAGGTTCCAGTCATATTCATTGATCCCGATCGAATCGAGTCCGTGCATCTTCCTCCATTCACTTCTCAGCAGAGGCGGCACCTTGTAGTAATTGTCGGCATGCAGTACCTTGACCCGGATCCGTTTTTCCTTGAGCAATTTGGCCAGCGAATGGGACAGTTCGGATTTACCCGCTCCGGACTCTCCGGAAATGGCCACGGTGAATTTGTAATTCCGCGGTTTTTTTGCCTGTTCGGCAGCAATGAATTTCATGATATCGCGGGCAGCTTCCTTATGGATATCCTTGATCAGTAAAATATCTCCCAGCATAACCCCTTAATTTTGAGTTGATTTGATAATACAGTTTGTCCATTCACCAGGCTGAATGAAATGTTTCTTTCCCCGGATCCGGACGGGTACGGGGTTTTTATCCTTTGACCGGATCATCAGGCGGACCATGGAACGGGCAATCTCCAGAATGTACCGGTGTTCCCTGAAATAAAAGCTGAAATTCAGCTTTTCCCGTTGAACGGGAAGTTCAGGGGAGATTTCCAGCTCACCCCGGTGAATACTGATCCCGGCATCTGTGAAGTATACCTCCAATATGGTTCCTTTCACCAACCGGCCCATCATTTCTTCATCAGGTATCTCCGGCTCCGTTTTTTGGATGATGTCCGTCCAGCGGGCCCTTTCCCTTTGGTCAATATCTGTTTTTTCAACCAGGGAAAAAATATCTTCCGCTTTCTTCAGCAACCACAGTACGGTGTTTATTGCATCCGGTTTACTGGTTCCTGTGATCTCATATGTTCCGGTGTCCGGATTATAAACGGAGCGGGCTGACCAGAAACGGCATATCTCCAGAAATATCCCCGCTCCGGTTTCTTCCAGAAAGCCTTTGTCCCCGGTGACAAGGAAATAAAGCCAAACGTTGAACGCGATGGCCACGGAGATGTGAGTCAGGGGCATGCGGTGATCATCTTCCAGGAAGGTATCCTGATGCCGGTGAAGAAAGGTGAGTGCCGACCGGTTGACTTCAGGAAGATGGAAGTTCAGGAAAGGAAGCATAAGCCACCCGCTGGCAGGGATCTCTTTCCCGGGTCTGATGCTGTGCCGGGAAGCCCTGGTCAGCAAATGGTAAATGTTCATACGGATGCGTTTTTGAGCACGCCGGTCTCCCTCCAGCCCGATATCCGTCTCTTCCCAGACGGCCTTCCATGCACCTGCACTCTGTTCCCGCAAAAGTTCGAAATCTGTGGATTGTTTTGCCTTGTTCAGGGCAGATTGCAGGGGCCTGTCCTGCTTTCCGGAAACGTACATGGCAAGCAGTTTGTGAAAAACTACTTTCTTTCCCTTTCCGGCCCTGAAACGGATGCCTGCATGCACACGGGTTTCATCTGCCCTGATCTCCGGAACAAAATCCTTCCCCTGCCATCCGGATGCAACCGTCAGTTTGCAAGCCATGGCCATCCCGGTTTCCGGTTCCCTGTCCTGTGCATGGACATGAAGGATACCGCCTGAACTTCCGGGCTCTGCCGTGGTAACGTCAAATATCAACTTTCCGTCAAGGGATATGATCATACGGATTTCATCATCATAATTGAGGGGTGTGATCCCGTATTCCTGTCCGGCCAGATGGGGGTCGTGCATGCTTACGAAACAGCCCGATTCTATCAGGGTTTCCCTGCCCTCCGGATCACGGATGACCATTTCCCTGCTCAGCCAACCCGTGTTGAAATTCAATTTCCGCTGCAAACGGATGGTTTCGCAGTTGTCTGCTGTGAGCCATTCTCCTTCCCGGATTCCGAACCTGAAAAAAAGCCAGTTGGTTGCCGTTTCTTCCATGGCCCCCCGGGAGGCGAAATAGCCATTTCCCACGGTAAGCAATGATTCCCTTTCTTTTTCCTGCTCCGGGTAATATCCGTGAACGGTCAGATTCCAGTTGTCCCTGGCAAGGCCTTCCCGGAACCATTGTTCGATGCCTGCCATTCCGCCCAGTTCTGCCAGTCCCCTGACCACCCGGTCTGCGCCGTTTGCAAGCAATTCTTCGGGGGCGGTATCCCTTGCCACGCCCAGTACAAATCCGAAATTCCCTTTCCTGCCCGACTGAACACCACTTACCGCATCTTCCACCACCACTGAACGGTAAGGATCCGCATTCATATTTTCACAGGATTGCAGAAAAATGTCAGGCTCGGGTTTGCCGTTGAGATTCAGTTCACCGGAGACAATTCCGTCCACCCGTGTATCAAAAAGACCGGGAATGCCTGCCTTTTCCAGCACGGATTTGCAGTTCCTGCTGGAACTGGCCACCCCAACCCTGATGCCGCTGTTCCGCAATTCATGGATCAGTTCAATGGTTGAATCGTATATCCTGACCCCGTCCCGTTGAAGGACTTCATTGAAAAACCGGTTCTTCCTGTTACCGAGTCCGCATACCGTTTCCTTTTCCGGGTCATCTTCCGGGTCTCCCCAGGGCAGTTCGATACCCCGGGATTCCAGGAATGATTTCACTCCTTCATACCTTGGTTTCCCATCAACATACGGAAGGTAATCCTTTTCATGGCTGAATTCCCTGAATTCCTCACCGGTTTTTCCGGACCTTTCACGCAGGAACTGATCGAACATTTCTTTCCATGCAGCGGAATGTACCAAAGCGGTCTGGGTAATCACGCCGTCCAGATCAAAAACGACGGCCTGAAATGCAGTTGAGGCCATATTCTGAAAGAATGAACTGTGTTGACAATCAATAGATTAATAAATTCCGGTAAAAATAGGAATTATTATTTTGAGATATGCAACAATATTGGTAATATATTTAAGAAATTTGATCAATATTCTTAACCATATGCAAGTCCCCGGTACTCCCGGTATTTGGCTTCTTTAAACATTCAGCAAAATGAGGCGCTTAATCATTGTATCCCACGAATTGCCGTTTCTGATCAAACAGGTGCGGAAAAACAAGTACGTACTGACCAGAAAGGTCGGTGGATTTACCCCGGGCCGCAAATCATATGACAGGGACCTGGAGACCCTCCGGATCGGTTCACCGGGGGTGACCAGGAAACAGGTCGGACGGCATGAAAGGGATATGCTTCAGGAAAAGTTCCATAAAAAGAATTGCCTCCCCATATACCTGAAACAAAAATTGTTCAGGCAATTTCATGAAGGTTTCTGCTTCAATACACTATGGCCGTTGTTTCACTATTTCACCCAGAACACTTCCTACAGGGATTCGGAATGGCAGGCATATGTTGAGGTGAACCGCCAGTTTGCAGCGGAAATAGGGAAGTTGCTCCGGAAAGGCGACCAGGTGTGGGTCCATGATTATCATTTAATGCTGCTTCCCCGGATGATCCGGGAAAAACATCCCGATACTTCCATTGGTTTCTTCATGCACATTCCTTTCCCTTCCTATGAAATACTCAGACTTCTTCCATGGAGAAGGGATATATTGCTGGGAATGCTGGGAGCCGATCTGATCGGTTTCCACACCTTTGATTATGAACGCCATTTTATGAGTTGTATAAGGCGGTTGCTCGGACTCGACACGGTGTTCAACCGGGTCCAGACGGGCAAAAGGGTGATCAAGATCGATTTTTTTCCTCTGGGCATCGATTACAGAGCATTTTCAACCACTGCCAGGAAATTGAAGAACGAGAACCTGACAAAAAAGTCAGCTCTTCATACCGACTTGCTGGGGAGAAGCATCGTGACCGAGAACAAAAAGATTATTTTATCCATAGACCGTCTTGATTATACCAAAGGGATTTCCAACCGCCTGGAATCCTATGAGCATTTCCTGAAAAACCATCCCCAATACCTCGAAAAGGTCAGTCTGATCCTTTGTGTGCTACCCAGCCGGGAGGAAGTGCCCGAATACAAGAGACTCAAGAAAGATATGGATGAAATGGTGGGCAGGATCAATTCCCGTTACGGAGTGCTCAACTGGATGCCCATATGGTATTTTTACCGGACCCTGGAAGACAAGGAACTGATCGAATTGTACAGTTCTGCGCATATTGCTTTGATAACGCCTTTGCGCGACGGCATGAACCTGGTTGCAAAAGAGTTCCTGGCCAGCCGGACCGACCATGCCGGTATGCTGATTCTGAGCGAGATGGCCGGGGCAGCAAAAGAGATGAGTGAAGCGATCATTGTCAATCCCAACAACATAAAGGAAGTCAGTGAAGCCATCCTGAAAGCCCTTGAAATGCCCGTTGATGAACAGATCAGCAGGAACAGGATCATTCAGAACCGGTTGAAAACATACGACGAAAATAAATGGGCCAACGATTTTCTAAATGCCCTGAAAGGTGTCAAGAAACTACAGGAAATCAAACTGGCAAGAAAGATGACTGCCCAGATCAGGAAAAACATTGATGCAAATTACAAAAAAGCCAGTTACCGGGCTGTTTTCCTCGATTATGACGGGACCTTGGTTGGGTTCGACAAAGATCCCCAGAAAGTGAGTCCGGACAAAGAACTCTATTCCGTACTGAAAAAATTATCGGAGGATGAAAACAACCGGATCACCATCATCAGCGGACGGGACAAGGAAACCCTCGGGAAATGGTTCGGGAATGAGTGGAATATCAATTTCATTGCCGAGCATGGCGTATGGACCAAGGATGCGGGCAGGGATTGGTCCATGCTGGAAAAAATCGATAAAAAATGGATGGATATAATCAGGCAAACCCTTCAGTTTTACGTGGACCGCACGCCCCGTTCTTTTATTGAAGAAAAGAATTATTCACTGGTCTGGCATTACCGGGATGCAGACCCCGACCTGGGGGTCATCCGGGCCTGGGAACTGAAAGATGAATTAAAGACCCTGGTCACCAACCTGAATCTTGAAATCATGGACGGGGACAAGGTCATTGAGATCAAAAACTCGGGAATCAACAAAGGAAGGGCTGCCCGGCAGAAAATGGGAAGCAAGGCATACGATTTCATCCTGGCGGCGGGGGATGACTGGACCGATGAATATACCTTCGATGCCATGCCGGAAAAAGCATATACCATCAAGGTGGGGACCAAAACGACCAAGGCCAGGTATTTCGTTGAGTCCTTTCACGATTTCCGGGATATGCTGAAGGGATTTGCCGGACTGTGACCGGCCGGGATCCTGTAAGGCAGGCACATCACTTTTCAAATATTTCCTGCAATTTCTTCTCCAGTGCATCCCCCCGCAAACCCTTGGCCAGGATCCTGCCCCGGGGATCGACCAGCACTGTATACGGGATCCCGGAGAAATTGTATTTCTCTACCACCTCGGATTTCCAGTAGGCCAGGTCACTGACATGGAGCCAGGGCAAACTGTCGGCCTCGATGCCCCGCAACCAGGATTCCCTGTCGCGGTCCAGGGATACACCGAATATTTCAAATCCCCGGTCTTTGTACTTATTGTATATGCTGACCATTTTGGGGTTCTCCCTTCTGCAGGGCCCGCACCATGAGGCCCAGAAATCAATGAGGACATATTTCCCGCGGAGGGACGACAGTTTCCTGATGTTCCCGTCAGGAGCAGCAAGGGCAATTTCCGGGGCGGCCGAACCGACGGCCAGATCCGTAACATCCCTGATCCGGCTGTTCAGGTTGTTCAGCAGGGGATTGCCCGTGTATTTACCGGACAGTCCTTCATACATTTTCCTGTAAAGATACAGTTCCTGCTTTACGTCAAAATTCTCTATGAAAAAAAGGGTGGCCAGTGAATGTGTATTCTCCAGGATGGTGTCTTTCAGAAAAGCTTTCTTCTCCCGGTTCATGCTGTCACGGAATTCACTTACCTTTCTGTCATATTCCTTCATCCGGGCTATCGTTCCGTAGATCAGCGAAGATTCATCGGAACCCCGGATCTCCGGTTCATTCATATTTTCCATATCCAGGGAAATTTCAATACGGTCACCCGGGGCCAGGATCATCATAAGATAATGCTGTTCATCAAAATGAAGTCTGTATATATCCTTTTCCGGTATGAGCGACCGGATCTCAAAATTCCCTTTCTGATCGATTTCCGAAGAACCGATCCTTTTTGAGGAGACAAGATGATCGAGATGTATCCGGGCATGTTCCGGATTGGCGACATTGCCCCGCAGGATGATCGAATCCCGGGCATACAATGCCGGGAACAGAAACAGGACCAATGCCGGAAATATTTCTTTCGGGATTTGCATAAATAGGGTTTGCCGGCAAACATAGGATAAAGTTCACAAGTATCAAAACCGGCCGGCCCGATTGCAGTCACATTTTTATATATATCCGATTTTTATTAAATTGTTCTCATCCACAACCGGTCAACCGATGCTGAAAATTCTACGTTGCATATTGATCATGATCCAGCTGCATGGGTGGTCGCAGGCACAATATCTGCCGGGTGGTTTCGATGAAGAGGTAAATATGAACGAGGTACTGGAAAAATCTGCAGAAGCGGAGGAACTGATCTATACCACCGGTGCATATACAGTCGGTACGCCTTTCCTCTTCAAAGAATACAAAAAAGGTAAGGTTTTTTTCAGTGACAGCAGCTCGGCCACCGGACTGAAGATCAATTACAATTGTCATACGGATGAATTGTTCCACAAAACATGCAGAATAAACGAACTGGTCATTCTCAATTCCGCGGACATCGAATACTTTACCATTGCCGGCGATGTTCCGGGGGAAACCTGGGTTTTTGAAAAAATCAGGATCGACAGGGAACAGGAATATGCGTTTCTCCGGGTGCTTTATGAAAACAAGAGCCGGCTGTTGCTGAACATCCGGAAGGAATTTATACCCGCCGATTCGGAACAGATGCACGGGGGCGGCCGGACTTTCAATGAATACCTGGTCAGGAAAGTCTATTATATCCAGAAACCCGGCGGATCCATTCACAGGGTAAGGCACCGGCGGAATGTCCTGGCCAAGATACTTTGTGAAGAAAAAGATAAGGTAAAAAGTTTCATCCGGAACAAAAGACTGAATCTCAGAGAGGCAAGGGACCTGATCACCCTCCTGGTGTATTACGATATGCTTATCGGGTAGATATTGTCATTCGGTCTCCACGAAATTTACATTGAGATCGAGGATGGATGCATAGTATTCGCCCCGTTCCAGAATATCGTCATCTCCCACTTCATAGTACCAGTTGACATTCAATTCTTTGTTGGCTGACCTGAGCTCACTGAGCTCCCGGAGTATCTGAAGGATATATTTGGCTGAAGCGCTGTTGAAATATTCCAGTTCGATGTCCACTACGGTTTTATCCTTTGGTGAACTGCAGTATTCAAGAACCCATGCCAGTATGGAATCATAGAATCTGGAAGCGTCTTCCGGTATTGATCTGCCCGCGATCTTGATCTTTCCACCGGGATCGAGGGATACTTCCGGGGTTTTCCTGGTACTTTCCAAATGCAAGGGCTCCATAGACAAAGGATCAGGTTTGCAATAACAACATGCTAAATGTACAAAAAAAAGAACAATTTCTATTCGTAGGGCAATCTTGCCTGAGGTGAGATATCATGTCCGGAAAATTGTTTTTTCAGATGTTTATGATATCCTGTTATGGCGATCATGGCGGCATTGTCGGTCGCGAAATCAGTTTCCGGCATGAACAGTTCCCAGTTCTTCTGCCGGGCGGCTTTTTTCGCCGCTTCACGCAAACCTGAATTCGCGGATACCCCGCCCGCCAGGGCGATCCTTTGAATCCGGGTTTGTTCCGCCGCCCTGGTAAGTCGTTCAACAAGCATATCCACAATGGTTTTCTGAAGGGAAGCAGCAAGATCTGCCAGGTTGCGCTGAATGAAAGAAGGGTCTTTTTTCATTTCATCACGCACAAGATAAAGAAAAGCGGTTTTTAATCCCGAAAAACTGAAATCAAGTCCTTCTGTTTTTGGTTTGGTGAAGGCAAATGCCTGCTGGTTGCCCTGACGAGCGATCCGGTCGATATGCCCCCCCCCCGGGTATGGGAATCCAAGGATTTTGCCACATTTGTCAAAAGCCTCTCCGGCAGCATCGTCGATGGTATGGCCAAGGATATTCATCTTCAGGTGATCTTTCACCATCACCAGTTGTGTATGTCCGCCGGATACCAGCAGGCAGATAAAGGGGAAACGGGGAAAGGAACCAGGTTGCTCCTTTTTGCGTATGAAGTGAACCATGATATGGGCCTGCAGGTGATTCACACCTATCAGGGGTATATCCATGGCCAGGGCAAATCCTTTGGCAAAAGAAGTCCCCACCATCAGGGATCCCAGCAATCCGGGCCCCCTGGTAAAAGCAACAGCGGAAATATTTTTGGCAGAAATCCCGGCTTTTTTGATGGCCTGATCAACAACGGGAACGATATTTTGCTGATGTGCCCTGGAAGCCAGCTCAGGGACCACACCTCCGTAATCTTTATGGACCTGCTGGCCGGCAATCAGGCTGGACAGCAGAAAGCCGTCCTGAACCACGGCCGCAGCCGTATCATCGCAGGAGGACTCTATTCCCAGAATATTGATCATCATGAACTATATTTGCAAAATGTCCGTTTTATTCAAAAGTTTAAAAGTATCAAAAAAATACTCAAAATATTGCTGGCCGTTCTGATTGTCCTGCTGGCTGTTCCCGCCACTGCCCTGTTGATCGTTCAGAACAATCAGGTACAGACCCGGTTGGCAAAAATACTCACCCGGAAGGCCTCCGGCTTATTTGGTTCAGAACTTTCCGTATCACAGGTCAGGATCACTTTCTTCAACCGGATCAAAATGAAAGAGGTACTCATCCGTGATCAGCTAGGGGACACGCTTATATACAGCGAGGAAGCCATCGCGAGGATCAGGAAGTTCGACGGGGACGAACGGTTTATCCGGCTTTCCCGGGCCAGGCTCAACCATGCTTATGTTCATTTCACCACCGATTCCTTGCGTCCCGTGAACATAAAATTCTTTGCCGATACTCTCAAAAGCCTCCGCGATACCACCAAGAAAAAAATGCAGATCAATATTGACCACATTACCCTGAAAAACAGTCGTTTTTCATTTGAGAACCAGGGCAGGCCACCCCCGAAAAACGGGGTCGATTTTTCCGGTATCGTTATCGGAAACATGGACATCACGGCCCGGGGATTTCAGATCCATAACGATACCGTCCGGATGGAGATCAAACAACTGAACTTTGATGAAAGAAGCGGTTTCCGGCTCGATGATCTGCGGGGAGATTTACGTGTCCATAAAACATTTATCCGCCTGGATGATCTCAGGATCAGGACCGGACTGTCAAAAATTGATGCCAACCGTTTGCATTTAGGTTACTCCGGTTATCATGACCTCGGAAAGGGATTGTTCCCCCACAAGGTGAAACTGGATTTTTCCTTTGATCCCTCTACCCTGTGTTCGGAAGACCTGGCCTATTTTATCCCCCCGGCAGGAGAAATCCGGGAATGCATAAGCCTTTCCGGTGATATTTACGGACCGGTGGACAACCTGAAATGCCGCAGCCTGGACATTGGTTACCGGCAGAATACCCGTCTTGCCGGGGATTTTGACCTGGTCGGACTCCCGGATGTCCAGCACACTTTTATGTTTTTTGACGTAGAGGAGCTGAGAACAAATATCCATGACATTGAAAACATAAACCTTCCGGGTGGGACAGGTCATCCGGAAATTCCGGAAAGGCTTGCACGCCTGGGCAACATCCGGTTCAACGGAAAATTCACCGGATTCATCGTTGATTTTGTGACCTATGGAGAATTTACCACTGATCAGGGCCTGATATACTCCGATCTGTCCATCAAGCCGGATACTGCTAACACCATCCGGTTCAAGGGAAGGTTGCGGACCCGGGATTTTGATCTGGCCGGATTGGTGGATACATCCGGACTGGTGAACCATTTGAGCATGAACGCACAGATAAACGGTTATAGCGGCAAAGGAGGGGCACTCCGTGCCTGGCTCAACGGAAACATATCACTGCTGCAATTCAACGGCTACGATTATGAAAACATCAGGCTCAAGGGAAATCTCAGCAACAAAACCTTTGACGGATCATTTGCCGTTTCGGATCCCAATATTGCCATGGAATTTCTGGGAAAGGTGGATTTTGAAGACAGCATCCCGGTGTTCAATTTTACAGCCGATGTTTCCAGGGGCTGGCTGCACCCCCTGAATATTTCACCTGAGATTCCGGACTATTTCGTGTCTTTTCTCCTGAAAGCAGATTTTACCGGGGACAACATCGACAACCTCAACGGAAAGATCAGTCTGGTAAATTCATTGTTCCGGAAAAAAGAAGAGCAAATCCAGATATATGATTTCTCTTTGGAAGCCAAACATTCCGGTGACAGCAGCGGCCTTGTCCTCCGGTCCGATCTTGCGGATGCCGACATCCGGGGAAATTACCGCTTTGCTGATTTGCTTCCGGCCGTCCGTTACCTTATGGAACACTACCTGCCGTCAGCCCGTTTCGGGAAATTGTCCCGCATTCCGGCAGAACCCGCATCCCTGAATGACAACAGGTTCCGTTACCGGATTCATTTTAAGAAAACACAGGATGTCACCGGTTTTTTTCTTCCGGAACTTGGAATAGCACAGAATTCGGTTGTGAACGGACAATTCGATCCGGAGAAACACCTGTTCAGTCTGAACGGTGACTTTTCAAAATTCAGGTATGGAAGCAACACCTTTGAGGATCTGCATATCAGGGCATCTTCGGATTCTTCCCGGTTTGATCTGATGCTCAAAACCCATGAACTGACTGCAGGCGGAAAAATCAATCTGGATCAGGTGGTTCTGGGATCCCGCATCCTGAAGGACAGCATTTTTACTTCACTTCAATGGCAAAACCTTGACACCACCGTTTTTGAAGGAGACATAAATTTTTCAACGGTATTCTATGAAAACGGGGCTTCTCCGGCCGGTCCGGAAACCATGATATCCTTTCATCCCACAACCCTGACCGCAGGCAATTCCGCCTGGAAGATCAGGAAAAGCAGCATCCGGATCGACAGTTCATCCGTAGGGATCAGGAATTTCAGGATTAAAAACGAACAACAGCACCTGGCAGTGGATGGAAAGATATCGGAAGATCCTGAAGACGAGCTGAGTTTTGCTGTAAACCGGCTTGACCTTTCTTTGCTCAATGCATTTACCAGCATGCAGGACATTTCGGTAAGCGGGTTGATCACCGGGTCGGGAACATTCAGGGACTACTACCACAATCCGCTTTTCTTTTCCGATCTCCGGGTAACCGGATTCCATATTAACCAGGAGGAGCTGGGTGAGACCGCGATCAGCACCCGGTGGGACAATGCAGCCAACAAAGTCCGTCTTTCCGTTTCCTCCGATCGCGGTAATATAAAAACCCTGGGCATAGAAGGAGACTACCATCCCGTCAGCAAAAACATCTCTTTTAATGTGTCCCTGAACAAACTGCGGCTGGACATCCTGAATCCTTTTTTCAGGAACCAGTTCACCGGTGTCAGGGGTATGGCCAGCGGTGCGGTCAACATCACGGGTACTTCCGGGCAACCGCTTATGAACGGACAGCTTAGCCTTCAGAAGGTTTCCCTGGGTATCAATTACCTGCAGACAAGGTACAGCTTTTCAAACGATTTGCTGATCGACAACAACCGGATGGTTTTTTCCGATTTTGTTATTCTTGATGAAAATGCCAACCAGGCGGAAATTACTGGCAGCATAGGCAGCGATCGTTTGAAGGACCCGGTTTTGGACCTGTCACTGAGCACCGACCGTTTCATGTTCATGAATACCCGGGAGGGCCAGAATGACAGCTTCTACGGCACAGTCATCGGTTCGGGTGTGTTGAGGGCTCAGGGATCACCCAGGGACGTTGAACTGGACATCTCCATGCAGACTGAACAAAATACTGCTTTTAACATACTGCTTAACCGGGGCAAGGAGATCACCGAAAGCGATTTCATCACCTATGTAAATGAAACGGATGAAGAAACAATGCATACCGGCACACAGGAAAAAATGAATTTTTCCGGCGTACAAATGAATTTTGACCTGGATATAACACCCGAAGCAGGTCTGCAGCTGATCTTCGATCCCCGTACGGGAGACATCATGAAAGCCAGGGGCAGTGGGAACATCAGTATCGGTGTAAACACTTCAGGCAATTTTGAAATATACGGTGACTATGTCATCCGGGAAGGGGAATACAATTTCTCACTGCAGAATGTGATCAACAAAAAATTCAGGGTGCAGGAAGGAGGCAGCATCATCTGGAACGGTGAACCCACCGATGCGGAGCTTAACATCCGGACCATATATACCACCAAGGCATCCCCCTATCCGGTAGTCATCGATGCACCGGAGAAAATGAAAAGAAGGATCCCGGTAGAATGCCATTTGATCATGACCGGAAAGCTTATGAATCCGAATATAGGTTTTGATATTCAGCTACCCACCGCTGACCAGGAAACCCAGAACCTGGTCAGAAATTCCATCAGTTCCGAGGAAGAACTGACCAAACAGTTCCTGTCCCTTCTGGTCATCAACAATTTTTATACGAGTCGGGCCGGCATCCTGGGTGCAAATGGTTCTCCGGGCAGCCGGGGCGGCGGCATGGCCGGTATCACCACCAGTGAAATACTCAGCAGTCAGTTGAGCAGCTGGCTTTCCCAGATATCCAATGACTTCGACATCGGGATCAACTACCGGCCGGGTGATGAAATAACCAGCGATGAAATGGAAGTTGCCCTGTCTACACAGATACTGAATGACCGGGTATCCATCCGGGGCAACCTGGGTGTGGGGGGAGAACATCCTTCACCGGAACCCGTTACAAGATCTGCAAATGCAAGCTCCATCGTGGGAGACTTTGATGTTGATGTAAAACTGACGGAAAGCGGAAAACTCCGTCTCAGGGCATTTAACCAGGCCAATGACGACATCATATTCGAAACTTCGCAGTATACCCAGGGGGTTGGTATTGTATACCATGAAGAATTCAGTTCTTTCAAAGAACTCATCAACCGCTACTGGAAATCCTTGATGGCCGGTAAAAAGAAACCAAGGGAATGAAAGTTTACCATTATGTACCGTTTTTTTTATAATTTCGTCCCAAATTGGTCTCAAATACGAAAACAAAGATGAAGCATCTGATGTTTTTGCAACCACAGGTTGCCGATACAATTTCCTCAGGCGGGGAAGCAGGAGAGGTTACATTGTCATACTGGGAACTTGCCATAAAAGGGGGATGGGTAATGATACCCATCGTCATCCTGTCCGTACTGGCTGTATACATATTTTTTGAAAGGTTTTTTGCCATCAAAAAAGCAGCCGAAGTGGATGCAAACTTCATGAACCGGATCCGGGACTATATACACGATGGCAAAGTGGACAATGCCCTGACCCTGTGTGAATCCTATGCCAATCCCGTGGCGAGGATGATCGAAAAAGGTATCCGGAGGATCGGCAGGCCCCTCAACGACATCTCGGCAGCCATTGAAAATGTGGGAAAGCTGGAAGTATACAAGCTGGAACGCGGATTGCCGGCCCTGGCAACCGTGGCCGGAGGAGCCCCGATGCTCGGTTTCCTCGGTACGGTCATGGGAATGATCAAGGCATTTTATGATATGTCCATGGCGGGGAACAACATCGATGTCGGATTGTTGTCCAGTGGCATCTATACGGCACTGGTTACAACGGTAGCCGGACTCATCGTGGGGATTATCGCATATTTTGCCTACAATATCCTGACCACCCGGGTAGAAAAAGTGGTCAACAAACTGGAGGCCAATTCCACGGAGTTCCTGGACCTCCTGAACGAACCTGTTAACAAGTAATACACATGGCCCTCAGGACCCGAAATAAAGTCAGTTTAGCCTTCAGCATGCCGGGGATGACCGATATTGTGTTCCTTTTGTTGATATTTTTCATGATCACATCGACCCTGATTGCACCCAATGCATTGAAGCTTTTACTGCCCCGGAGCAGGCACCAGACCGTGGCCAATCCGATTACCACCGTATCCATCACAAGCGATCTGGAATTTTATGTGGAAGCCCGGCGGGTCAATATCAATCAATTGGAACGGATTTTGCAGGATAAATTGAAAAACGAACCTGATCCTACGGTATCCCTGCATGTTGACAGGAGTGTCCCTATGGAACAGGTGGTGAAGGTCATGAATATTGCCAAGGACAATCAGTATAAACTGATCCTGGCCACTTCACCGAATTAGATATGGTTATGTTCAGAAAAACAGGATTTCTGGGCACCCTGGTCTTTCACCTTCTGGTGGTGTTTTTTATAGCACTTTTCGGTTTTTCGACCCCACTCCCACTACCGGAAGAAGAAGGGATACTCATCAATTTCGGTACGGATGAAACAGGCTCCGGGACCCTCGAACCCACTGCTGCCGAATTGGATGAACAACCCCGGCCTGCTCAGCCCGAACCGGCATCCCCTGCATCTGAGGAAGCGGAAGAAGAAATTCTGACCCAGGATTTTGAAGAAGCCCCGGCTGAGGAAGTTCAAATCACGCCGGTGGAAAAAGAGAGAGAAAAGCAACCGGTAACAGCTCCTCAGGATGAAAAAACAGAACCCAAACCGGAAGAAGTGGTCCCCGAACCCGTTGAAGAACCGAGGGAAGTCAATGAAAAAGCCCTTTACAAAGGAAGGACAAATACCGGCAATACCGAATCGGGAGAAGGCATCACATCCGGCCAGGGAAATCAGGGAAGCATTACGGGAACCGAAAATGCCGAAAACTATTCCAATGCCCTCAGTTCAGGTTCCGGGAGCGTATCGTACAGTTTATCCGGCCGGAATCCCCTGGTCCTTCCCAAACCGGAATACGACCATCAAAAAGAAGGAAAAGTGGTGGTGGAGGTCACCGTTGACCGGAACGGAAATGTGGTCAGGACAAACCCCGGCGTCAGAGGATCCACAACACTGGATGAATATCTTCTGAAAGTGGCCAATGAAGCAGCCCTGAAAGCAAAATTCGACCGCAAACCGGACGCCCCCGCTTATCAGAAAGGGACCATTACCTACATTTTCGTGCTTCAGTAAAAAAGAACGAAAAAAACCTCCTCCCTTTCACCAGGCAAACAGCGGAACATCCTTCATAAGGGAACGGACTTTCCCGCCGGTCCTTGAAATCACTTTTTCATCATCTGAGTGTGCAAGGACTTCATCGATCAGCTCCACGATTATTTCAATGGTATCCTCTTTGATCCCCCGGGTGGTTATGGCGGGTGTTCCCAAACGGATCCCGGAGGCCTGAAAAGGCGAACGGTCATCGAAAGGCACCATGTTCTTATTGGTGGTTATGGCGGCCCGTTCCAGTGTTTTTTCGGCCGATTTCCCGGTCAGTTCGGGAAATTTGGTACGAAGGTCGATCAACATGGAATGATTGTCCGTGCCGCCGGAGATCACCTTATACCCTTTTTTCATAAGCGCCCTGGCCATTACCTGTGCATTTGACCTGACCTGTTCCATGTAGTCCCTGAATGAATCGCTTAATGCCTCGTGAAAGGAAACTGCCTTGGAAGCGATCACGTGTTCGAGCGGTCCGCCCTGGGTCCCCGGGAACAAGGCCAAATCAAGCAATTGGGACATTTTTTTGACTTTTCCTTTGGCCGTGGTTTTTCCCCAGGGATTATCAAAGTCTTCGCCCATCAGGATCATCCCGCCCCGCGGTCCGCGAAGGGTTTTGTGTGTGGTGGTGGTTACGATATGGCAGTGAGGAAACGGTGATTTGAGGAGCCCTTTGGCGATCATGCCCGCCGGGTGGGCGATATCGGCCATGAGCAGGGCGCCTGTCCGGTCAGCGATTGAACGCATCCTGGCATAATCCCAGTCCCTGGAATAGGCCGAAGCGCCGGCTACAATGAGTTTTGGTTTTTCCCGCAGGGCGATTTTTTCCATTTCATCATAGTCGATAAGGCCGGTATCCCTATTGATCCCGTATGAAACAGGGCGGTAGAGGATCCCGGAATAATTCACCGGAGATCCATGGGTCAGGTGCCCCCCGTGTGACAGATTCATCCCCATGAATACATCCCCGGGGTTCAGAACCGCCAGCATTACCGCCGCATTGGCCTGGGCCCCCGAATGGGGCTGAACATTGGCCCAGCAGGCACCGAACAATTCCCTGGCCCGGTCAATGGCCAGTTGTTCTGTCTCGTCGATCACCTGGCAACCACCGTAATACCTTTTGCCGGGCAAACCTTCGGCATATTTATTGGTCAGGCAGGATCCCATGGATTCCAGGACCTGGTCACTGACAAAATTTTCGGAAGCGATCAGCTCTATCCCATGAAGTTGCCGTTCGTGTTCTTTTCGGATCAGTTCAAATATTCTCTCGTCTTTGATCATCTGAAAAAATTTATATGAATACAGATTGTTGTTTCCTGACTCAAAAGATCAAAAATACATTATTCAGTTTATTCCTGAAATGATTGCCCCGGATAATTACCGGTCCGGCGGAATGGATGCCGCGGGCATACCGGATCTGTTTGAAAAGATAAAAAAAACGATTAAATTTATTTCCTGTTAAACCAATAATAAAATCGCCATGGCAACAGTATTGTACATTCTTCTGGGCCTGCTTACCATCGTATCCCTCTGGATCACGGTTCAAAAAGCGGGAGGCCCCGGTTGGTCGCAGATCATACCAATTTATAACCTCATCGTCCTTTTGCAGATTGCAGGCAAACCGGTGTGGTGGATCCTTCTGATCCTGTTCATTCCCATCGTTAACCTTATTTTTTACATTATGATGCTCCATGGGATATCGACCTGCTTCGGAAAATCTGCAGTATTCACGGTAGGATTGTTTTTTCTGCCTTTTGTGTTCTTCCCCATCCTGGCCTTCGGGGAAGCCAAATACACAAAACCGAAATAGGCCTGCTCATTCTTCCGACAGGTATTTCAGTTTTTCACGATATACTGAGAATAATTTTGCCCGGGAGACAAAGCCCAGGTATTTTCCATCGTCGAGAACGGCAATATTGAAACGTCCGCTGACCTGGAATTTACGGGCGACTTCCTCCATGGACTCATGTTTGGAAATGGTAAAACGGGGCATGAACATCAGGTCCCTGACAAAAATGCTATCATACTGTTCGTGGTCGAACATAAGATCCCGGATGTCATCGAGCTTGACTATTCCGTGAAAATTGCCCTCCCCGTCCACCACCGGAAAGATGTTCCTGTGGGCCCTGGTGATCACCCTGACCAGGTCACCCAGGGTGGCGTTGGGATGAATGATGTTGAAATCGGTTTCGATCAGGTCTTCCACACGCATCATCAACAGGACGGTCCGGTCCTTGTGATGAGTCATCAGTTCTCCTCTCTTGGCGAGCTGAATGGTATAAACCGAATTGGAAACAAACAGCCGTGTGGTGGTATACGAAACGGTGGCCACGATCATCAGGGGCATGAACAACTGGTATCCCGCGGTGATCTCGGCGATCAGGAATATGGCGGTCAAAGGGGCATGGATCACCCCAGCAATGAGTCCGCCCATCCCCACCAGGGCAAAATTGCTTCTCGATATCTCCACACCCAGCGTATTGAGAACAGTTGCAAAAAGCAGTCCGAGATTGGATCCGATAAACAACGAGGGGGCAAAGATTCCCCCCACTCCTCCGCTGGCAAAAGTGAGCGATGTGGCCACCACTTTCAGCAGCACCACCATTAAGAAGAAGAACACGACCGCGAAAATATTGTTACTCAGGGATTCGTACAAGGTATTGTCAAACAGATAGCTGTAGTCTCCGTTCAGACATTTGTTGATGGGTTCGTATCCCTCCCCGTAAAGCGAAGGCAGCAGAAAGATGAGTATCCCCAGGATGAGTCCGCCCAGCAACAAGCGTTTATAAACACCCTTGATTTTTTCGAAAGCTTCGGTGATCTTCATATACATTTTGGTAAAATATACGGAGACCAATCCGGCCAGGACACCGAGGATCAGATAATAAGGTATGTCCTCCATCATGAAAGGAGCGGTGTTCTCGAATGTATACAGCACGTTCTGTCCCAGGAAAAGGTAAGAGGTGAGCGCTGCCGTAAGGGAGGCGATCAACAGGGGAACCAGGGAAGACATGGTCAGATCCAGCATGATCACTTCCAGCGCAAAAACAATGGCGGCAATGGGAGCCTTGAAAATGGAGGACATGGCACCCGCACAGGCACAGCCCAGAAGCAAAATGACCTGCCGCTGGTCCATTCTCAGGGCCCGGCCCACGTTTGAACCCACCGCGGCACCGGTGGCAACCGTAGGTCCTTCCAGTCCCACCGATCCTCCGAAACCCACCGTGAGGGCGCTGGATACCACCGATGAGAACAGATTGTGCCGGGGAATGATCCCGTTGTTCTTTGAGATGGAATACAGAACACTGGGAATGCCGTGTCCCACAGGCTGCCGGTTGATATACCGCACGAACAGAATGGTCAGCAAGATGCCCGCGAACGGAAGGGCAAAAAAATAAAGATTGTGGTGAACCGAACTCATGGTCCCGGTCAAAAGCAACTGGATGAAGTGAACCAGGTTCTTGATGACCACAGCCACCAGTCCGACCCCCAATCCGATAAGTGCACTGAGTATGAGAATGAATTGCCTGTCACCCAGGTTCTTTAATCTCCAAACAACAAACCTGGTAATGACCGAAGCTTTTTTCATGACGGCTCAAAATTAATACTTAATCAAAACTATGAAACACAAAAACAAGAGTTATTTGTAGATTTGCATTATTCAACATTGATTCATTATCCGGGATTGCGATATCATTTTTTATTCATATTGATGATCCTTGTTTCCGCACCGGCCGCCAGAGGCCAGTCCGGCGACCGCCCTTCCCCTCCGGACCTCAGACTGGTAACCGTGGACACCTCTTCCATGAATGATGTGATCATTCGCTGGGAACACAGTCCGTCCCCCGGCATTCAATACTATGTCATTTTCAGGGGCCTCGGCGACCAGCAGGGAGAGGCCATCGATACGGCGGATGCTTCCGTCAACACCTATGTGCATTATGATGCAGGTTCATCCGGAGAACCCGTATCCTATTCGGTCAAGTCACGGGATTCATTGAGGGACAGCTATTTTACCGAATTCCACAAAACAATGTATACCCGGATTTCCTGGGATTCATGCGAGTCGGTCATGAACCTTTCCTGGACTGCTTACGAAGGCTGGGAAGACAGCCTGCTTATGTATTCAATATACCGGAAACCGGCCGGCGGAAGTTACGGGCTGACGGGTACCCGGACCCCTGAATTTCTTACATTTCCGGATATCACCATACAGGAAGATGAAGATTATTGTTATTTTGTCGAAGCCCGGCACAAGGACCGGGCCCGGCGTTCCTATTCCAATATTGTTTGTAAAAACACCCGTCTTCCCGATACCCCGGATTTCATCCATGCGGATTATGCCACGGTGAACAACAATGCCATTGATCTTTCCTTTACCCTGGATACGAGCGCTGAGGTTCAGAATTACAGGCTTCTCCGGACCAGGGATCCCGCGAAGCCTTTTGAAGTCCTGACCAGCTTCACGGATGTGCAAACCGGGAAAATTCAATACAATGATCCTGTTCTGAGCATCCTCAACCAATACTTTTACAGACTGAGCAGTCTGAATACCTGCATGCAGGCAGATACTTTTTCCAATTTAGCCGGCAATATCGTATTGAATGTCTCCAATAACGATCTGCAGAACACCCTTGTGTGGACAAGTTATCAAAACTGGCCGGCGGGCATCAAACAGTACAATATTTACCGGATAACCGATCAGGATAACATTGAAATGATCGCTTCGGTGGAACCACCGGATACCGTATTTGCCGACCATGTCAATGAGCTGGTCAACCAGGGCAAGAGTTCAAATATCTGTTATTATGTGGAAGCGGAGGAAGAGGAAGGCAATCCATACGGCACAAAAGGATACAGCAAAAGTAACAGGGTTTGTGTAACCATAAAGCCCCAAATATTTATGGCCAATGCGTTTACGCCCAATCAGGACGGTCTGAATGACAACATTAAACCCATCATTACGTTTTATCCAAAAAGTTATTATTTTGTAATTTTTGACCGGTATGGTTCCCGGATTTTCGAAACCGAAAACCCTGATGAAGCCTGGAACGGCAGGAATGCCAACAACAAAATGGCAGAACAGGGGGTTTATTTGTATTATGTCAAAATCACCACCAGCACGGATGTGGTCGTTGAGAAAAAAGGGCACCTGACCCTGGTTGTTTATTAAGAACGGAGATTCATGAGCGTTTTAACAAAAACAGAAGAAGAAGTCATTGAGGCACGGTTCAGAGAATTGATGGAGAACTGTGTCCGTTGTGAATCAAAAACGGATCGCCGGCTGATGGAAAAAGCCTTTAAGCTTGCTTGCGAAGCACATAAAGGCATGCGCAGGAAGTCCGGCGAACCCTATATATTGCATCCCATCGCAGTGGCACGGATCGTGACCACGGAAATAGGGCTTGGAGCCAAATCGGTCATTTGTGCATTGCTGCATGATGTGGTGGAAGATACCGATTATACCATTGAAGACATTGAAAACCAGTTCGGGAAAAAGATTGCCTCCATTATTGACGGACTGACCAAGATTTCCGGTGTTTTTGACAAGAAATCATCCCTTCAGGCGGAAAATTTCAGAAAGATGTTGCTTACCCTTTCCGATGATATGAGGGTCATACTGATCAAACTTGCCGACCGGCTCCACAACATGAGAACCCTCGACTCACTCCCGCCGAACAAACAGATCAAAATGTCGGGGGAAACCATTTATTTATATGCTCCGCTTGCACACAGACTCGGGTTGTATTCCATCAAAACGGAACTGGAGGATCTGAGCCTGAAATTCCGCTATCCGAAAATATACCAGGATCTGATCGCGAAGATCCGGGACAATGAAAAAAGACGGATCCAGATGATCAACAAATTGGGTTTGCCGATCATCAGGAAACTGGAAGATGCCGGAATAGCCTTCGACATATCCGGCCGGCCCAAATCCATTTATTCCATCTGGCAGAAAATGCAGCAGAAAAATGTTCCCTTTGAGGAAGTATACGACCTGCTCGCCTTGAGGATCGTTTTTGAACCGCTGCCGGGGATTCCGGAAAAGACCCAGTGCTGGAACATTTATTCGATGATCACCGATATATACATGCCCAAACCCGACCGGATCAGAGACTGGGTAAGCACACCCAGGGCCAACGGTTATGAAGCCCTGCATGCTACGGTTATGGGGCCGAACGGGAAGTGGGTGGAAATACAGATCAGGACCAAAAGGATGGACGAGATCGCAGAACGGGGATTTGCAGCTCATTGGAAATACAAGCAGTCCGGCTCCAGATCAAGTTCCAATGAATTGGACAAATGGATCAAAAAGATCCGGGAAATGCTGGAAAGTCCGCAATCCGATGCACTGGAATTCATCGATGATTTCAAGATGAACCTGTTCGCCTCCGAGATCCTTGTATTCACTCCCAGGGGGCAGATTAAAACATTGCCCAAAAATGCCACGGCACTCGATTTTGCCTATGAGATACATACGGAGATCGGGGACAAGGCCATCGGGGCAAAGGTCAACCATAAACTTGTCCCCATCAATTACCGGCTGAACAGCGGGGATCAGGTGGAGATTCTTACCGCCGGCAATCAGAAAGCCAAGAGGGAATGGTTGAAATATGTGATCACCGCCAAAGCCAAATCAGCCATCAAAACCGCCTTCAAGGCGGAAAACAAGAACCGAATTCAGAAAGGCAAACGATTGCTTGACGAGAGACTGAGGGAAATGGACCTGATCCCCAGTTCGAGGATATTCAAGAAATTGCTGCCGGCCTATGAAGTGGTTTCAAAGGATGAATTATACAGCAAGATCGGCAGCGGCATCATTACCCTGGACAACCTGAAAAAGATCCTGAAAAGAAACACGCGCAGCAAATGGATCCGTTACTGGGGACTGCAATTTGGCCTTACGTCGTTGGACAGGAAGGAAGCTGTGAAAAATGAAACCGGGACAAATAACCGGGTCCCCGGCTCTCCGATCATCCTCAGGGAAAATATCGATGAAACGGAAGAAGAAGAATACATGCTGGCCAAATGCTGCAACCCCATACCCGGTGATGATGTGATCGGTTACCGGGGACAGGATGATTCGATCGTCATACACAAGCGAAAATGCCCCAATTCCATCAAGCTTATTTCCAGCCAGTCTCACCGGATAGTACCCGCGAAATGGACTACCCACAAGAACCTTTCCTACCTGGCCAGGATCCATATCAAGGGCATCGACAAATTTGGAATATACAATCACATTACCACCGTCATTTCCAAGGAGCTGGATGTCAATATGCGCAACATCGACCTGGCCAGCCATGACGGGATATTTGAAGGCAGCATCGATCTTTATGTACACAATACCAAAGACTTAAACAATCTGATCATGAACCTGATGAAGATCAGGGGTGTGGAATCGGTAAGCCGTATTGAAAATATCCGTGGATGAGTCCGGATAAAAAACACAAACCATTTTTTCGGAATGAAAAAAAATGTGTAATTTGTCAACTAATTTTTAATTAGACTAAGTTATGTCCAGGGAACAGACCCGGGAAACGGTCAGGAAAATATTTACTGAGTATCTCGAGAAAAAAGGCCACCGGAAGACCCCCGAAAGATTTGCCATACTGGATGAAATATATTCAAGAGAGGGACATTTCGATATCGAATCCCTGTATATTTTCATGAAGAACAAAAACTACCGGGTCAGCCGGGCCACCTTGTACAATACCATCGAATTGCTGCTGGACTGCAATCTGGTCATCAAACATCAATTCGGCAAAAATATCGCACAATTTGAAAGATCCTACCAGTGTGTCCAGCACGACCATCTGATCGACATCATGACCGGGAGGGTTATCGAATTCTGTGACCCGAGAATACAGGAGATTGTCAAGACCGCCTGTGAGCTCAACAATTTCACCTCTTCTCACCATTCGCTTTACATATACGGTACAAATAAAGGCGATAAGGGAAATTAATCCCGGCTGTTTCTTTCCGGATCTTAAAATCTTCGTACCTTGAACCGGTTTTTTGAAAATCCAATGCAATGGCCATGAAAGTTGATGTTTTACTTGGTACTCAGTGGGGAGATGAAGGAAAGGGAAAGATCGTTGACGTGATCACGCCGGAATATGATGTAGTAGCCCGTTTCCAGGGGGGCCCCAATGCCGGGCATACCCTTGAATTCAACAACATCAAACATATCCTGCATAATATTCCTTCCGGGATATTCAGGAAAGGTACCATTAACCTGATCGGGAACGGTGTGGTCCTGGATCCCATGATCTTCCACAAGGAAGTCAGAACCATCAGGGATCTGGGTGTCGAGCCACGGGAAAGCCTCAGAATATCCCGCAAAGCGCATCTGATCCTGCCCACCCACAGAATTCTGGATGCTGCCTCCGAAGCGGCCAAGGGGAAAACAAAGATCGGATCCACCCTGAAGGGCATCGGCCCCACGTATATGGACAAGACCGGCAGGAACGGACTCCGGGTCGGGGACATCCTTGAAGATGGTTTCAGGGGAAAATATGATTTTCTGACCCGGAAGCATCAGGATATTCTCCGGCAGTATCCCGGTTTCGAATATGATCTCAGGGAACATGAAAAAGGCTGGTTCGATGGCATTGAATTGCTGAAGGATTTTGAGCTGGTGGACAGTGAACATCTGGTCAATGAATACATTGCACAGGGAAAATCCATTCTGGCAGAAGGTGCACAGGGCACCATGCTGGATATTGACTTCGGTTCGTATCCCTATGTGACTTCCTCCAATACCTTATGTGCCGCAGCCTGTACCGGACTGGGCATTGCCCCCCGTCAGATCGGGGAGGTTATGGGGATATTCAAGGCATATTGCACCCGTGTAGGGGGCGGACCTTTTCCAACCGAAGAGAAAGGTAAAACCGGGGAACGCCTCAGGAACCATGGCAATGAGTACGGGTCTACCACGGGGAGGCCAAGGCGTTGCGGCTGGCTTGACCTGGTGGTTTTGCGTTACTCCGTTATGCTCAACGGGATTACCCGGCTAATCATGACCAAGGCCGATGTGCTGTCCCACTTTAAAAAGATCAAAGTATGCCCGGCATACAGGATCGGGGGCAAAGAAATCCGTTCACTCCCCTACCGGCTCACCGGTGACATTCAGGCGGTCTATACCGAAATGCCTTCATGGTCTGAAAATCTTTCCGGAGTCGAAAGAAAAGAAAACCTTCCCCGGGAAATCATGGATTATATCAAATTCATCGAAGGAGAGATCCATGTACCCGTGGAGGTGGTTTCGGTGGGAGCGGACAGGAATCAGTTCGTCCGGCTCTGATCATCCTTCGCTTTATTCGGCAATTCGAGTCCGTACCCCGAAATCTTGTCCTCTTTCTTCAGAAGAAAAGCAAAGATCAGTCCCACCACTCCGAGTCCGGCCAGCATCAAAACAGGATTCGTATAATCATAACGTGCCAGTCCCTTGGCCACCAGCTCCGGAGTAACACCCGGATTGGAACGGTCGAGCACAATCCCGATCAGGATCGGAAATGCCCACAACCCCAGGTTCTGAATGGAAAACATCAATCCGTAAGCGGTTCCCAGTCTTTTCTCTGCAACGATCCTGGCTACCGAAGGCCACATGGCAGCCGGTATCAGGGAAAAAGCGACACCCAGCAGGAACATTGGCAAATAGGCGGAAATACCGGTCAGGGCCAGGGTCAGATGAACCACGATAAGCAACACCGATCCCAGGATCATGATGGAAGTGCTTTTTCCCCTGTTGTCGGCAAACCAGCCGAAAAGCGGGGTGAAAACAATGGTTCCGAAATAGACCATGGAAGTGACTGTGCCGCTCAGAGAGATGTTGAAGTCAAACTTGTTCTGCAACAAATCGGGAGCAAACTTAATGAAGGGGAAAACAGCTGAATAAAAAGTTACGCAGAGCAAGGTAATGTAAATGAAAGAGCGGTTGCCCATAAGTCTGACCAGATCGGAAAACCTGAACCTGTCCTCCGGGTCAATGCGCAGATTTTTCTGGCGGTCGATCCGCACATCAAAAACAATATATATGAGAAAGGCCAGCAATCCGATCCCGAGCAGCAGGGCGCCGAACCAGATGGGCCGGGTCCACTCCGGTTCAAGGAGCATGGGGGTTACGATCAGGGACATGGCCGAACCCAGCCGTGCAATGGCCAGATTGATGCCCAGAGCCAGGGCCAGTTCTTTTCCCTTGAACCATTTGACAACGGCTTTGGTGATCACCACGATGCTTGTTTCCGCACCCATTCCGAACAAAAAATACCCGAAAGACATCATTTTCAAGGCGGGCGAATATCCGGGCAGGAATGAATTCATGAATGTATACCCCACCCCGCCCTGATTGTAATAGTCCGTTGCCCCGTAAGCAGTGATCAGCGATCCCAGGAACATCATCAGGACAAAAGCAAATCCGGTGATCCGGATCCCGAGACGGTCGGCAATGATCCCCCCGAAAACAGCCATTCCCAGAAAAACATTGGGAAAGGAGTACGCAGAAACAAAAAAACCGTAATCGGCAGAACGAAAGCCCAGTTTTTCACCCATAAACTGTTTCAGCGGCGAAAGGGCATCATAGAAATAGTAGTTCGCTGCCATGGTAAAACTGATCAGCAGCAGGATCAGCCACCTGGCCAATGCGGATTCATCCAGGGTTTTGCGAATTGCTTCCATGAAATGCCTTGCGGATCCGGAACCAAAAATAGCATAATTCTTCCTGAAGGCAAACTTATTTTTATCTACATGCTTTTTAGTATATTTAAGGTTTGTTTTACCAGATACCAGAACTTCATGTTTATGAAAACCCTAAACCAGCTGTTTCATGAAAGTGCGGACCGGTATGCCGGGAATGTTCTGATCATGGAAAACACTTCGGGAAAGTATGAATCCTCCACCTATGAAGAAGTGCGCAGGGAAGTTCATGAATTCGGGGCCGGACTCATATCCCTGGGTATTCGGAAAGGGGACCGGATCGCACTGATCGCAGAAGGACGGAAAGACTGGCTGGTCAGTGAACTGGGAATCCTGTACGCGGGGGCTGTCAATGTGCCCCTCTCGGTTAAACTGACTGAAGAAGAGATCCGGTTCCGGCTGGAACATTCCGGTTCCTGCATGTTGATCGTTTCTGCCGGGCAGGTCTGGAAAACAGACAAGATCAGGCATTCACTGTCGCCGGTTCTCAAAAAGATCATCCTGCTGGATCCTGCAGAAGAATATGCCAAAAATGAAGTGTATGCCGGTGATGTCCGCAAGACCGGAAATGAATTCCTGGAAAAATCCCCCCCGGAATTCCGTGAAAGATGGACATCCGTCCGGGGCAATGATACAGCCAACATATGTTATACTTCCGGGACAACCGCAGATCCGAAAGGTATCATGCTTACCCACGGGAATTACACGGCCAATGTGCAGCAATGCAGGAGCCTGATGCCCGTTCCCGAATGGTATACCACCCTGCTGATCCTTCCCTGGGACCATTCTTTTGCCCATACCGCCGGTATATATACCATCATTTCCGCGGGGGCGAGCATGGCATCCGTTCAGGCAGGAAAAAGCACCATGGAGACACTGAAGAACATACCGGTCAACATCAAACAGGTAAAGCCCGTTTTTCTGCTGAGCGTACCGGCCCTGGCCAAAAATTTCAGGAAGAACATCGAACGGGGCATCCGTGAGAAAGGAGCAATGGCGGTGCAATTGTTCGGGGCCGGACTCCGGGTCGCGTACAGGTATAACGGCAACGGGTGGAACAGGGGAAAAGGGTTTAAAATGCTGTTAAAACCGCTTGTTTTTTTGTTCGACAGGATCCTGTTTTCCAGGGTCAGGGAAGGATTCGGGGGCAAACTCCGGTTTTTCATAGGCGGAGGCGCCCTGCTGGACATTGAACTGCAAAGGTTTTTTTATGCCCTGGGTATCCCCATGTTCCAGGGGTACGGACTCACCGAGGCTGCCCCGGTGATCTCCTCCAATTCCGAGGCCCGGCACAAACTCGGATCATCAGGATATATTGCCGGCAACCTGGAGGTGAAAATATGCAATGAAGAAGGCAACGAAATCCCGGTGGGAGAAAAGGGCGAGATCGTGGTAAAAGGAGAAAATGTTATGGCCGGTTACTGGAAAAACGAAAAGGCCACTGCAAAAACGCTTCGGGATGGCTGGCTGCACACAGGAGACCTGGGATATCTCGACCGGGACGGATTTCTCTATGTCCTGGGGCGTTTTAAAAGCCTTCTGATTGCCGATGACGGGGAGAAATTCAGTCCGGAAGGCATTGAGGAGGCATTGATCGAGCACTCTTCTTTCATTGAACAATGCATGCTTTACAACAACCAGAATCCGTATACTGTCGGACTCCTGGTGGTGAACCGTGAAGCCCTGAAAAAATGGGCAGAACAAAACCGCATGGATCCGTCGTCTATTGACGGACAAAAAGCCATGCTGGAAAAGATCCTTGAGGAGATCAACCGGTTCCGCAAGGGCGGAGAACATGAAGACATGTTTCCCCATCGCTGGCTCCCCGCAGCCGTTGGTGTTCCGGAAGAAGGATTCACCGAGGAGAACCGGCTGGTGAACAGCACCATGAAAATTGTACGGGGAAAGATCACCGACAAATATGCCTCACTGATCGGTTACCTGTATACCCCCGAAGCCAGGAACATAATGCATGACGAGAACATGAAGGTTATGCGGAAGCTTTTCGTGTGAGCCGGATTGCCGGGATATTTCATTTCCGGCGGTCGTGCAAGGAAACCCAATCAGGACAACAAGCGATTATACATGCACTGGAAAGAACATTCCATATACAATGAACTTGCCCGCCGGGTACTTGTGCTCGACGGTGCCATGGGCACCATGATCCAGCAGCATGATCTCCGGGAGGAAGATTTCAGGGGAAAGCGGTTTGCCAACCACAGCGCAGAACTGAAAGGGAACAACGAAGTGCTTTCACTGACCCGCAAAGTCCTCATCCGGGACATTCACCTGCAGTACCTGAAAGCCGGTGCTGACATCATCGAAACCAATACCCTCAACGCCAACCGCATCTCACAGTCCGATTACCACCTGGAAGAAGCCGTATATGAAATGAACCGGGAATCGGTTCAGATCGCAAGGGAAGCGGTCATGGAATTTACCGGACCGGATCGTGATAAAAGAATATATGTGGCCGGCAGCATGGGACCAACCAACAAAACTGCCTCCATCTCTGCGGATGTGCAGGATCCCGGTACGCGTTCGGTCAGTTTTGATGAATTGAAATCTGCTTACAGTGAACAGGCCAGCGGCATGATCGAGGGAAAGGTGGATATTTTTCTGATAGAAACGGTTTTTGACACACTCAATGCCAAAGCGGCACTGATGGCCATCCATGATGTATGCAGGAAAAAAAATCTGGCCATCCCTGTTATGGTTTCCGGTACGATTGCGGATGCAAGCGGCAGGACATTGTCGGGGCAGACCCTGGAGGCGTTCATTCATTCCGTTTTCCATCCGCCCTTTCTGCTGAGCATTGGCCTCAATTGCAGCATGGGTCCGGGAGAAATGAGGCCCTATCTTGAGATACTTTCCCGGAAAACGGACAGGTTCACCAGCGCACACCCCAATGCAGGCTTGCCTGACCGTCTGGGGGAATACAATATGGGGCCCCGGGAGATGGGCGATTATTACCGGGATTTCCTCGAAAACCGGTGGGTGAACATCCTTGGGGGATGTTGTGGAACAACTCCGGAACACATCAGGATCTTGTCCCGGCTCGCCGGGAGCAGTCCGCCCCGTATTCCTCCCCGGCAGAAGGAGGGACTGCGGTTAAGCGGACTCGAACCGTTGACGGTTTATCCCGGGAGCAACTTTATCAACATCGGGGAAAGGACCAGTGTCAGCGGATCAAAAAGATTTGCCCGGCTGATCCGGGAAAACAGGACCGAGGAAGCGCTTTCCATTGCCCGGGAACAGGTGGAAGGGGGCGCACAGATCATCGACGTGTCCATGGACGATCCCATGCTGGATGCGGAAAAGGAAATGACCGCCTTTCTGAACCTCATCATGTCCGAACCGGAAATCGCCAGGGTCCCCGTTATGCTGGATTCATCAAAATGGCCGGTCATTGAAGCCGGACTCAAATGTGTTCAGGGCAAATCCATTGTAAATTCCATCAGCCTGAAGGAAGGAGAAGGAAAATTCATAGAATATGCCCGCGGGATCAGACTGTACGGTGCGGCCATGATGGTCATGGCATTCGACGAGAAAGGACAGGCGGCGGAATTTGAAAGAAAGATAGAAGTATGCAGCCGCGCCTACCGCATCCTTACGGAAAAGGCCGGCATCCAACCGGGGGATATTATCTTCGATCCCAACGTGCTGGCCATTGGTACAGGCATCGAAGAGCACAACCATTACGCGGTTGATTTCATGGAGGCGGTGCGCTGGATCAAGGAGAACCTTCCACATGCAAGGGTAAGCGGTGGTATTTCCAATCTTTCCTTTTCTTTCCGGGGGAATAATACTGTCCGGGAAGCCCTTCATTCCGTTTTTTTGTATCATGCCATCGGGGCCGGACTCGATATGGGGATTGTGAATCCGAACATGTTGCAGGTATATGACCAGATCCCCCGCGACCTGCGCATCCTTGCCGAAGACCTGGTGCTGGACAGGAACCCGGAGGCAACTGACCGGCTTCTGGCCTACTCGGAGAAAAACGGAACACAGGAAAAAGTCCGCGAAACCGGCCAGGAATGGAGAAAAGAACCTGTGGAAAAAAGGATTAAACATGCGCTGGTCAAAGGCGTTGCAGAATACATTGAGCAGGATGTCACGGAGGCCCGCAGCCATTATGAAACTGCCCTGGAGGTCATAGAAAAACCATTGATGGAAGGCATGCAGGTGGTGGGTGAGCTGTTCGGGAGCGGCAAAATGTTCCTTCCCCAGGTCCTGAAAAGCGCCCGGGTGATGAAAAAAGCCGTGGCCGTCCTGCTGCCCTATGTGGAAGAAGAGAGAAAAAGCACGGGGACCTCCCGCACGGCCGGGAATATCCTGCTGGCCACGGTCAAGGGAGATGTGCATGATATCGGAAAGAATATCGTGGGTGTGGTTCTGAGTTGCAACAATTACGGGATCACCGACCTGGGTGTGATGGTGCCCGCGATGAAGATCATTGAAAAAGCCGCGGAGATCCGGGCGGATGTCATTGGTTTGAGCGGACTGATCACTCCTTCGCTGGAAGAGATGACCCGGTTTGCCGGTGAACTTCAGCGGCGGGGTATGCAGGTACCCCTGTTGATCGGGGGAGCAACCACCTCCAAAATACATACGGCCGTTACAATCGATCCCTGTTATTCCGGGTCCGTGGTTCATGTGAAAGATGCATCATTGAGTGCCGATGTGATCCGGCAGCTGATATCTCCCGTATCCGGCAAAAAATACCGGGAACAAATCAAACAGGAATATGCACAATTGCGGGAAAATTACCGGCGGGCCGCCTCGAAAAAAACCCTTCGCTCCCTGCAGGAAGCCAGAAAAAACAAATTGCGTATTGACTGGGAGAAAACAAACATATACAAACCAAATACCACCGGCATTGTGGAGTTTCATGATTTTCCGGTGGGTGAGATCAGAAAATACATCAACTGGATCTTCTATTTCATCGTTTGGGAGCTGAAAGGGAAATGGCCTGATATACTGGACGATCCCCGCAAGGGAACTGAAGCCAGAAAGCTTTTTGAAGAGGCCAACCTGATGCTCGACCGGATCGAAAAAGAAAAATCACTGACCGCTCATGCAATGGTCGGAATATTTCCGGCCGGTTCAACCGGCGATGACATTGAAGTATATGCCGACGAAAACCGGAAGGAACATCTGGCTACATTTTACAATCTCAGAAACCAGGAAGTTAAGCAGGACAACAGGCCCAATCTTTGCCTGGCCGATTTTATCGCACCGGCCGGGCCGGGGCGGACAGACTACCTGGGGGCTTTTGCCGTAACCGCCGGATCGGGGATCGAACGGCTGGTGGAACATTATAAAAAGGAACATGACGACTACGGCATCGTCATGGTGAAAGCACTGGCCGACCGGCTTGCCGAAGCATTTACCGAACTGATCCATGAAAAGGTCAGAAAAGAGATATGGGGATATGCTCCGGATGAGGATCTGAGCACTGAGGAAATGTTCAGGGGAAAATATCAGGGCATCCGTCCGGCTCACGGATATCCGGCTTGTCCCGACCATTCCGAAAAAAGAACCCTGTTCGGTCTTTTGGAAGCCGAACGGAAAGCGGGAATATCATTGACCGAAAATTATTCCATGGTTCCGGCGGCTTCGGTGAGCGGACTCCTGTTTGCGTGTCCGGAAGCACGTTATTTCCATGTGGGCCGGGTCGGTCAGGACCAGATAGACGATTATTCCAAAAGAAAGGGAATATCTCCTGAAGAGGCGGCATCCCTGATAAAAACAAGATGATATGAAGGTAATTGAAAAGCTCAGGAAGACAGACAAAACCCTGTTCTCCTTCGAATTGCTGCCCCCGGTCAAGGGAGGCAGGATCGGACAGGTTTACCGGATCATTGACAGCCTGATCGAATTTGATCCAATGATGATCAACATCACATATCACCAGCAGGAAGTAGTATACAAAAATGCGGAAGAAGGGGACCTTGTGAAAAAAAAGGTGGTCAGGAAAAGGCCCGGAACGGTGGCCATTTCGGCAGCGGTTATGAATAAGTATCATGTGGACGTTGTACCCCATATCATCTGCGGGGGTTTTACCGTTGAAGAAACTGAGGATGCGCTGATCGACCTGCATTATCTCGGGATTCACAACATTCTTGTCCTGAGGGGGGATCCGCCGAAAGGGTACCGGCGTTTTATTCCCGAGAAAGGCGGACACAAATATGCATCCGACCTGGTCAGGCAGGTAGAAAGAATGAACCACGGGATATACCTGGATGAGAATCTGGCCAATGCCTCTCCCACCGATTTTTGTGTGGGTGTGGCCGGATATCCTGAGAAACACTGTGAGGCTCCCAATATGGAAACCGATTTGCAACACCTCAGGGAAAAAGTAGATGCAGGGGCCGATTATGTGGTCACCCAGATGTTTTTTGACAACCGGAAATATTTCCGTTTCGTGGAACGCTGCCGAAAAGAAGGCATCGATGTGCCCATTGTACCCGGACTCAAGCCGGTGACTTTCCGGAGAGACATAGAATTGCTGCCCAGAACCTTCAGCGTCGAAATACCGGAAGCACTGACCAGGCGGATCAGCAAATGCAAAACCGATGAAGAAACCCGGGATGCAGGCATTGAATGGACCGTCGGGCAGTCCATGGAATTAAAAAAGGCGGGGGTTCCTGCCATCCATTACTACACCATCAGCATACCTGATAACATCAGGCAGATCGCCCGGCAGGTTTTTTAAGGGACTGACTTCAAGGTTTCCAGAAGGAAATCCCAGAATTTCTGTACCGTTTTGATGTTCACCATCTCATCGGGAGAATGGGGGTAACGGATGGTCGGGCCGAAGGAGATCATATCCAGTCCGGGATGCTTGTCCCCGATGATCCCGCATTCCAGACCTGCATGGATCACTTTGATGGCGGGGGTTTTTCCGAATCTGCACCGGTAAACCTCTTTCATGACCTGCAGTATGGATGATCCCGGATCTGGTTTCCATCCGGGATATGCACCGTTATGGGTGACCGTAAAACCGGCAAGTTCCATCACGCTCTGGACTTTGCCGGCGAGATCGGTTTTGGCAGAATCCACGGAGCTGCGCAAAAGACAAAGCACCTCTGTGTGATCCCCTGTTGTTTTAACAATGGCCAGGTTGCCTGAAGTTTCCACCACCCCCGGGAAATCGTTGCTCATACGGGCCACGCCGTTGGGAATTCCATACACTGCATTCAGTAATCTTTCCTGGGAATCCGTATCCATTACCGACCCGGGCTTATCCGCCTTTTCTGCCCGGAACTTCAGTCCGGGCTCGACGGTCCCCAGTTCATTTTTCAGGGTTTTTTCATAGGCATCCACCGCATCCAGGAAGTCTTGCCGGTGTTTTTCGGGAACCACCACCCATGCGGTCGATTCCCTGGGAATGGCATTTCTCAGGCTTCCCCCTTCGATTCCGGATATCCGCAGTCCGTATTCCCTGCCTGCATTCCACAGAAACCGGTTCAGTAAAATATTGGAGTTGCCCCGGCCCATATGGATATCCAGGCCCGAATGCCCCCCTTTGAGTCCGTTTACCTCCAGTTTATACGCCAGGCAGCCACCGGGTGTGTTTACCCTTCGGAAGTGAAGAATGCCGGTGGTATTTACGCCCCCTGCGCAACCGATATACAACTCTCCTTCATCTTCAGAATCCATATTGAGCAAAATGCTGCCTTTCAGCACACCCTCCTCCAGTTCAAAGGCACCGGTCATCCCGGTTTCTTCATCCACGGTAAGCAATACTTCAAGTGGCCCGTGGATGATGCTGCCGGAATCCAGGATTGACAGGGCGGCGGCAACGCCAATGCCGTTGTCAGAACCCAGGGTCGTGTCACGTGCCTTAACCCATTCCCCTTCCACGTAGGGATCCAGGGGATCTTTTTCGAAATCGTGCCGGATATTGCTGTTTTTTTGCGGGACCATGTCCAGATGTCCCTGCAAGACAACGGTCTGACGGTCTTCCATTCCCTCTGTGGCCGGTTTTCTGATGATCACGTTTCCCGCGTCATCCACCACCGTTTCCAGTCCGCACCCCTCACCGAAATGCCTGGCAAATTCAACCGCCTGCCTTTCTTTCTTCGAGGGCCTGGGTATCTGGGTCAGTTCATAGAATATTTCCCACAATCTTTTGGGTTCCAACTGTTTGATCTCATTGCTCATGATTGTCTGATATTTGGGCGTTTTTTGAATTACATGGTTGAAGGAGGCTCCGGTTCATCCGGCTTCCCGGCATTCCTGAGAGAATACCGGGCCAGTATCCAGCCGATGAATGCGAATACAAAGAGGCTTACTGTAAACGACGGCTTTTCAAAAACAACGGGTACCGGAACTTCAAAATAAGCAAAAGCGGCAAACAAAATTCCGGCCAGTGCCTCCCCGGCTATGAGTCCGGCCGCCAGCAAAGTCCCCACATTCTGCACCCTGGCTTTCTGGGCGGCGTTGAATCCCCTCTTCGCACAGCGCCGGTCTACGAACCCCCTGAAGAGTCCGCCTACAAAAATAGCAAACGTTGTACCCAGCGGAAGGTACATGCCCACACTCACCAGCATGGGGCTTTTAATCTGCATCAGGATAAATCCGAATCCCATGAGCATGCCCACCGCGATCAGGATCCATTCCATTTCTCCGCCCACGATGCCCCGGGACAGTATAGCCATCAAACTGGCCTGCGGTGCAGGCAGGGTTTCGCTGCCGAACCCTCCCTCACTGCCGTACAGGGCAATGTCTCCTTCGTGGAGGAGCATCAAAACAAAGAACATCACCCCGGCTGAAAGAAACACGCCGAGAATATCACCTACCTGCATTTTCCAGGGGGTTCCTCCCAGGACATGGCCTGCTTTCAGGTCCTGCAGCATTTCACCGGCCACAGCCGCTGCCACGCAAACCACCGCAGCCACTCCCAGTACAGCGGCGATTCCCTGTGTGCCCTTCATTCCCAGCACAACCATCAGGATGGCCGCCACCACCAGGACCGAAATGGTCAGTCCGCTGATGGGATTGTTGCTTGAACCGATGATGCCCACCAGGTATCCCGAAACAGCGGCAAAAAGAAAGCCAAAGACCACCATCACCAGGGTGGCCACCAGGGAGGCCGGAATGCTCTGTGAAAAAAAATGATATATAAAAAAAGTCACCACGGCGGTCAGGGCCACTCCCGTCATGACCTTGTTGAACCGGATATCGGCATCTGTCCTTTTGATGGCAGATTCCCCGGTGGCGGCCTTTCTTACGTCGCTGACCGACCGTGCGAGTCCGGTCATCAAGCTCTTACGCATCATCCACAGGGTGTAACCTGCACCCACCAGCATGCCCCCGATGGCAATGGGTCTGACATAAGTGCCCCAGGTGTCCACGATCGCTTCGCTCCAGTCGAGTCCCGGGGCAGACAGATCATTGTAATGGAGGAAGAATGCAATGGCCGGTGCCAGAAGCCCCCAGGCAATGATCCCCCCACTGAAATTGAGTCCGGCCAGCCTGGGCCCGATGATGTATCCCACACCGAGGTAGGCCGGACTCACCGCCGGTGACCGGAAAAGGACGGCACCGCCCCCCCTGGTGAATGATATGATCTTTTGCCACTTGACGGCAAAAAACTTGAATTCGCCCATCGCCTTTATGAGTCCGCCTACCCCCATGGCCGAAAAAAGGAATTTCGAACCTGTACCCCCCCGGGTTCCGGATTTGTGGATCTCGGCAGCAGCGATCGATTCGGGAAAGGGCAGTTCACGGTCTTCCACCATGACCCTGCGCAGCAAAGCGACAAACATAATGCCCATGATCCCTCCTGCGATCAGTATCAGTGTGGAGATGAAATAATTTCCCGGTGTATAAAAAGGATCCCATATGCCCGCTATAAAAAATGCGGGAAGGGTGAAGATCGCCCCTGCAGCGACCGACTCGCCGATTGACCCGACGGTACGTGCAAAATTTTCTTCGAGTATGGAGCCCCGCAGCGCCTTGATGATGGCCATCCCGAGAACCGCTGCAGGATAAGTGGCCGCAATGGTCATTCCGGCCTTGAGACCCAGGTAAGCATTGGCCGCTCCCAGAAAAACAGCCAGCACAAGCCCGATGATCAGGGCCCGTACGGAGAATTCGGTCATTTTGGATTCGGGGGAAACAAAAGGAACAAATTTCTTTTGATCAGACATGACTGAGAATTTTGTGAATATTGCAATCAATCAAGACGCATGCCGGCAATGGTCCCCATCTGAAACACCTCGTAGCGCTCCCTGAAAAAGATCTGTTCTTCCCCGGATAATATCAATTCGGCCATGTCGGGGATCCGGTATACCACCTTGTTATCCAGCACGCGCTCTGCAGGCAGGTTGAGATTCAGTTCCAGATTGACCGTCTTGTTCAAAGGAACGATCCGGAGTCCGATTAACTGTCCTTCGCCGGAAGCGCCGCCGGTCAGCAAACCTTTCAAAGGTGAAAAACGAAAAAGCTCTATCAACTGTTCACCGGGGCCCGGTTCCGGGGTTACATAAAACGTATGTGCGGTGGCCTGCCTGTAGGTTTTCCCGGTAAACAGGGAAAGATATTCCTTTTCCAGCTTGTTCAGTTCTTTTACTGCAAAGGACATGGCCTCTCCTTCGGGATATACCTCGTATTGGCCGGACATCAGTTTGAAACGCCTTTTCCGGAGTTTGATCAGGAAGTTGGCGGCTTCCCCGGCTTTTTCCTCCAGGGTTTTTTTGTCCAGCTGCTTCCGGATGACAGGCACCCTGATGAAGGAAGAATCGGTCAGAATGGTCTTGTACAGGGTGTCCACGTGGTAACCGAAATTTCTTTTTACGGAAAGGTCTGTAAAATGCGGAACGTTCCTGTAAGGATCCGTTTCCTCCACGGATGCCGCCATGACCGACCAGGGGGAGCCGCTGAATATCAGTCCCTCCCGGCTCAGGGCAATAAGTTTTTGTGCAGGAAATTTACCTTGGTCAACATGGACGGCATAGTAATGATCAGGATCCGACTCCAGGGAAGGCTCGATACTGACCCCGGATATCCTCCAGTTCTCGGAATCCTCGCGGGGAACGTTTTCAATGCTCAGGTATTTTCCGGCATACTGGCTGAAGGGACCGGCAACGGTGACTTTCTTTTCCGTTTCCACGGTGATCCTGAATGAAGTCATGGGCAGGGAATAAATATAGTCCTGGCTGAATTCAGCGGGTATATGCCTGACATTGACCGTCCTGAGATGGTTGGTGGTCACGGTGCAGGATACCGCAGCCAGAATCCCCGGCAGAAGGATTACGAACCGTTTTATTCTCATGATGATTTGATTGATTTGATGGCTTTTCCTATATGGGCGGTGATGTCTGAAGGGAGCAGGGCATTTTCCGTGTATTCCCCGGCAGCCAGATCGCCGGCCAATCCGTGCAGGTATACTGCGGTGAGGGCGGCTTTCAGGGGATCCAGCCTTTGGCACAACAAGGAAAGGATCATTCCGGTCAGCACATCCCCGCTTCCTCCGATGGCCATTCCGGGATTCCCGGTGTTATTGAAATAGCAGCTTCCATCAGGGCACGCGGTGCAAGTGTATGCACCTTTCAGGATTACATAGAGCTTATGTTCCCTGGAAAACCGGACTTGTTTCCGGTTCCTTTCAAAACCCGTGCTGCTGTTTCCGGCCAGGCGGTCAAATTCTTTGGGATGCGGGGTCAGGATGCTGTTTCCCGGGACCATATCCAGCCAGTCCTTGTTTTCGGAGAGGATATTGAGGGCATCCGCATCAATGACCAGTGGGGCTCGGATATTTTCAAGCAATTTTTTCAGGGCCCGTGCCGTTTCTTTCCTCCTCCCTATTCCCGGTCCGACACCCACGGCTGAAAACCTTTCCGGGTCAGGGCAGCCGGAAAAGTATTCATCATTCTGATCCATGCTGACCAGCGCTTCCGGGACGGAGGACTGGATGATCTCACAACCCAGACGGGGAACATGTACCGTAACCAGTCCGGCTCCCATGCGCAGGGCAGCTTTTGCACCAAGAACGGCGGCTCCCATCATCCCGTAGCTTCCCGAGATCAGCAAGGCATGCCCGTAATGGCCCTTGTGTGAAAACCTGTCCCGTTCAGGGATCGCCCCGGTGAACATCTGCCGGTCGGTCATGACCGTATCTGTCGGTGTCTTTTCAATGGCTTCGGGATGGAGCCCGATGGGCAGGACATACCATTCCCCGGTATAGATCCGGTTTTCAGCAAAGAAGAAGGAGCGTTTGGGGAATTGCAGGGTCAGGGTCACATCGGCCCTGAATATATTTTCTTTTTTGTTTTTTGCATTATCCTCGCCGAAGAGTCCGGAAGGTATGTCGATGGAAATTCTTTGCGCGGGAAGTCCGTTCAGATGACGGATCAGGTCTGCTGCCATTCCTTCCACGGGACGGGTAAGCCCCGACCCGAAAATGGCATCCAGGATGATGGCTTTTTCAGGAAGTGAGGGCAGATCATCCGGTGAACGGATATCGTGCACGGGGACAAGGCCTTTTTCCTTCAATCTTTTCAGATTGGTCTCAGCACTGGAAGACAAATGATCGCTGATCCTGACCAGGTAACAGGTGACGGCATAATGCCTTTCCGACATCATCCGGGCGACCGCCATTCCGTCTCCCCCGTTGTTGCCGGGGCCGGCAAAAACAACCAATGGATTGCGCTGACCGAACCTGGATTCGAGCCAGCCGGCCATTTCCCCGGCCGCCCGCTCCATCAGATCGATGGGTTTGATGGGTTCATTTTTGATGGTATAGCTGTCAATTTCCTTTATAACCGATGTGGGAAAGATTTTCATCCGGACCTGCTTTTTAAATTACAAAGCTAATATAAAATTTATACAACATTCCGGCCTGTGCTTTACCTCAGGAAAAAGATTTCTATATTTGTCAGATTCTGCAAATTCAGAAAAACAAAAAGACAAGACATGTTCAAAGAACACCCCAGGGGATTGTTTGTCGCTTTTTTCGCCAACATGGGAGAAAGGTTCGGATATTATACCATGCTGGCGATCTTTGTTTTGTTCCTGCAGGCCAAGTACGGGTATGACGCGGGAACGGCCACACAGATATACGGACTGTTTCTGGCCGGGATATATTTTATGCCGCTGATCGGGGGCATTTTGGCCGACAGGGTATTCGGATACGGAAGAACCATCAGTCTGGGCATGATTGTCATGTTTGTCGGATATTTCATGATGGCGGTTCCCACTGCCTATGATACGGGGCTCGGACTAATCATTTCCTCCCTGGTGGTGATCTGCATCGGAACGGGACTTTTCAAGGGAAACCTGCAGGCACTGGTGGGCAACCTTTATGATGAAGGCAGGTTCAGCAAATACCGTGACGTTGCTTTCAATATATTTTATATGGGCATCAATATAGGCGCCATGTTTGCACCTACAGCCGCCGAATCGGTCAGTAACTTTATCCTCAGAAAACATGACATGTTCTACAAGGCCGACATCCCCGCCCTGGCCAACAAGTACCTGGACGGCATGGCCGACCAGCTGATCGGCAACGGCGAAACCATGACCATTGCAGAAAAGCTCCGGCAGCTTGCCATGGAACAACCGGTGGATTTTACCGGCCTGACGGATTTTTCCGAAAAATACCTGAACACACTGAGCGAATCATACCATTATGGTTTTGGGGTTGCCTGCATCAGTCTGATCTTTTCCATGTTGATTTTCCGGGGTTTCCGTAAATACTACAAACATGCGGATATGACCGAAAAACAGAAGTCCCGCAGTGAACAGCACAAAGACAAAATGATCGTCCTGAGTCCGGCCCGGACCCGGGAAAGGCTGATTGCACTCGGACTCGTGTTCTTTGTGGTGATCTTTTTCTGGATGGCTTTTCACCAGAACGGTGCGGCCATGACCATCTTTGCACGGGACTACACGGAGGGACAGGTCGGGAAGGTGACCAATCTGTGGTTTGATTTGTTCGGACTCCTGCCGGTATTTTTATCGGTGACCGGACTCATATTCATGCTCCGGCGCAGGAGTTCTCAAAAGATCCGGGTGGCAGGGGGTATTGCCTTTGTGGTTTTCGCCGCGCTGGCATACATGAGGTACAGGGGCTATTCTGAGACCAATGAATTTACACCCCAGAAATTCCAGCATTTCAATCCTTTCTTTATTGTTGTGCTGACCCCGGTGATCATCGGGATGTTCAACTGGCTAAGGAAACGGAGCCGTGAACCGTCTGCGCCCAAAAAGATCGGGATCGGCATGATCATCACTGGACTTGCTTTCATCATTCTGATCATCTGTTCACTGCAACTGACCGGATACAGCCCCAGGGAGATCGGGGGCATCCGTGCCCCCCAGCATGCACTGGTATCCCCTTACTGGCTGATCAGTACCTACCTGGCCCTCACCATTGCCGAACTTTTTTTGAGCCCGATGGGCATTTCATTTGTATCCAGGGTTTCCCCACCCCAGTATAAAGGATTGATGCAGGGCGGCTGGCTTGCAGCAACTGCCATTGGCAATTATGGTGTGGGGCTGGTCGGACTCCTGTGGGATGTGGTGGTGCCCCTCTGGTTGTTCTGGGGCGTGTTGGTGGGCTTCTGTTTTCTGTCCGCCATATTCATCTTTTCCGTATTGAAACGGCTGGAAAGGGCAGCCGGCGCCTGACCGGCAGACTTTTTGAACCTTCTTTCATCATCCGTTGTAAAGCGGGGATAATTCGCATGAAAACCGGATGAAAAATTGCCAGATTATGATTAAAAAATTACATTTACAACAGGTTTGGCCATTGTTCCGTTAAAGCAATATGGAGGGAATGAAAAAGATCGTGGGATTTGTTTTGCTGGCCGTGTTCGGTTGGGTCGCAGCTGCACAATCCCCTTCCGACAGCCTGAAAAACCTGGTGGAAACAACCGGTGACGACTCCATCAGGATCGAGGCCCTGATCACCCTGGCCCGCATTGAAATGAACAAATCCCTGCTGGAAAGTGTCGATCACTGCACCCGGGCCGTTGAACTGTCCAGGCAGACAGGATCCCGGAACCTTTTGTCCAAATCCCTGACTACCCTGGGGGGAGCCAGGTATTATCAGGGCAGTTATGACAAGGCACTGGATGCATGGCTGGAATGCCTGTCCATTCTCAGGGAACGGGAAGGAACCGCGCAACCCGGAAGCGAGGAGAGCAACCTGCTGAAAAGCAACATCGCCCTTTTGCTCAACAATGTAGGTGTTTTATACAAATCCGGGGGGGAATACGACAAAGCCATAGAATATTACCAGGAGAATTTCAACATCCAGGCAGAGATCGGTGATCTCCTGAACATGGCCCGTTCCAAGGCAAACATCGGAAATGTCTATTTCTATTTCGGACTTGATTATCTCAAGGCCCTGGATTATTACGAGGAAAGCCTGGAGTTTTTCGAACAGTATGCGGAAAAACACCGGGAGAATCCGGCCGAATATGAACAGGCACGGCTGGGAATGGCCAACATCCTGAATAACATCGGGCTGGTCTACAAGGAACAGAAAAATTACGGGCTCGCTTTGGAAAATTACAGGAAAGCCCTGAAATTATTCGAGGAACTGGAAAGCAAACCGGGCATTGCCCAGACCCAAAGCCACATCGGGATCGTATACCTGGAAGGGGAAAATTACAGCGATGCCCTCATGTACAGCCAGGATGCGCTCAGAATATACCGGGAGATCGGACAGAGAAAGGAAGTGGCCTCGGCACTGGAGAATATCGGCAGCATATATTATCAATGGGGTAAATATGACCAGGCGCTGCAGCATTATGAAGAAAGTCTGCAGATCAGCAAGGAGCTGAACCTTAAAAAGGAGGTTTACGACGTTTACAAGGAAATATCCGACGTGTATGCCGCCAGGGGCAACTTCCGGAAGGCGCTGGATCATTACCAGATGTATGTGATCCTCAAGGATTCGGTGATCAGGGAGGAAAACCTGAAACAGATCTCCGAGATGGAAACCAAATACGAGACCGAAAGGAAGGAAAGGGAAAATGAGTTGCTGAAAACCAGGAATGAGCTGCAGGAATCAGAACTGGCCCAGAAAGAAGCGGAAAACAAGAGGCAGAGGGTCATGATCTATTCTTTTGTGGGGATTTTCCTGATCGTGCTTGTTTTTTCCATCCTGCTTTACCGGCAATATTCCGAAAAGAAAAAGGCCAACATCCTGCTGGAAGAACAGAACATCAAGATCAAGAACCAGCGAGACCAGATCTTCCAGCAGAAAAAGGAGATCACCGACAGCATCCAGTACGCGAGCCGGATACAGACAGCTATCCTTCCCCCTGACCATCTTATGGACAGTGGGGTGAAAGATAATTTTATCCTGTATAAACCCAGGGATATTGTCAGCGGTGACTACTACTGGATGACCCATGTAGACGGAAAGACCATCATTGCAGCGGCCGACTGTACCGGACACGGCGTTCCCGGTGCGTTCATGAGCATGCTGGGCATCGCTTTCATGAATGAGATCGTCAACAAGATCCAACTCACCCAGCCCAGCCAGATACTCAACCAGCTCCGCGAGAACGTGGTCCACTCATTGCATCAAACCGGCCAGGAAGGTGAAGCCCAGGACGGGATGGATATCGCACTCTGTGTTTTCGACAGTGCAGACGGACTTTTGCAGTATTCCGGTGCGAACAATCCGCTCTACCTGATCCGCAATGATGAACTGATCGAGTACAAGGCCGACAAGATGCCCATCGGTATTTTCAAAGGCATGGACAAGGAATTTTCCAACCATGAGATCGTTACCGAAAAAGGAGATTGCGTATACATTTTTTCTGATGGTTTTGTCGACCAGTTCGGTGGTGACAAAGGCAAAAAATTCATGTCCAAGAACTTCAAAAGGCTTCTGCTGTCCATTTGTGCCAAGCCCATGAAAACCCAGGGGGAAATCCTCGACAAAACAATCAAGGAATGGAGAGGGGAAATCGACCAGATCGACGACATTCTGGTTATGGGATTCAGGATCTGATTGTTAGATAAAAATATTTCATCTACTCCAAAGAGTGCATCAATTCTGCATTTCCTGCATTTTATGTTTTGATTTCTTTTCTGAAATTCTTAACTTGTTGTCGTTTTCCCGGAAACCGCAAAAAACATCATAAACTAAAACTGTAACCCATGAAGAATTTCTACAAAACCTTCACCGCTATCCTTGCATTTTCATTGATTTCCCTGGGCAGTCACGGCCAGTGGGCCGGTTTTTCCTACGAACTTTCGGGAACCTGTGAGCCCCAGGATGTATACATCATTAACACCAGCGATACATCGGGCTTGCAGGGAAGTCCCCTCTGGGAATGGTACATTGACGGGATGTTTTATGACACCTATGAACCTCCTATGCAGGTGTTTTATGCCGGGGAACATATGGTTCATCTGGTTCTGCGGGACTCATACAATGATGACCTGATTGACGAGACATCCCAGGCCATTTACACCGATCCGGTGATCGATGATTTCATGATCACCACCGGCCCCGAAGCCTGTCCGGGCGAAATGGTCACTTTCTCCATACATAAAGACTACTGGTCCCTTCAATGGGATTTCGGGGACAGTTTGTACGCCCCGGACTGGGCAAAGACACAAAACTGGACCGACCATACATACAACACTCAGGGGACCTATGATGTGACCCTGATCGTGGACTATAACTGCGGGCCGGATACCATCACCAAACAGATCACCATCACCGATTCGGCCGTTCCCAAGGTGGAGGCATGGCTCAGGGGGAGCGGCATGATATGCCCCAATGACGAGGTAACCTTCGAACTTGCCTGGGCCGACCGGTTTGAAGACATCGTGTGGGATTTCGGGGACGGAACGACCGTTTCCGGCGAAAAGAGTCCCTCCCACTATTTCGACGCCACGGTCGATTCCATGTTTCAGGTGGTGGTAACCGCCACCAATGCCTGCGGCAATTCAAATTCGGATACCGTACATGTAGGCTTCATGGGTGATATACAGCCAGAGCCCTATTTCAACTGGTACTATTCGGGTAATCAAGAATATGAAAATCCCTGTCCGAATACCCCCGTTACCTTCCAGGCCCACGGTCAGGGGACTTATTTCTGGGATTTTGGTGACGGACGCACATCCACCGAAAGGGAGCCAGCCAACCGCTACGGGCAACCGGGGACATACCCTGTCAGCCTGACCATAACCAACGGGTGCGGGTATACCGCATCATGGACCGACACGATCACGGTGGAATTGTTCCCCTCGATATTGGAATACACCGATATCCGCTTCGAAATGGAACATATGGACTGGGATGAACAGTCGGAACTGGATACATTAAAAATATGCCCGGGCGAGCTGGTCGGTTTTGTCAATGAAATTTGGCATGAGCTGAGCCTGAAATATCACTGGGATTTCGGTGACGGGACAGAAGCTTTCACCAAAGAAGTTTCCCATGTGTACAACGACCCGGGAATCTACAAGATCACCGGTTCGGTATTTGATCCTTGCGGAGGCACGGGTTCCGACAGTTTATGGGTCATGGTGGATACCACCCGGGTGCCGTCGACCACGCTCAATGTGATCCCCAGGGTGATCTGCAGCGGCGACCCGGTATATTTCTTTGATGCGAACTACGAACCCGATGAGAGTCCGTTTACCTATTCGATCGATTTCGGGGACGGGGAAGTAATGAACAACATCACTTCGTTTACAGACACCGTATTGCAGGTGCTGGCCAAACATGAATACACCGGATCAGACGGGGATATCTTCGAATATGTTTTCTCGGCCACCAACAAGTGCGGCAATTCACTGGACGTGGTGGATACCATCAGGATAGACAACAATCCGGGCCGCAAGCCATTCTACTATGTAAACAATTCTACTTTCAATCAACAAATGCGCGAACCGGAAAACTGGGAAACCCGCCAGTATGACAATGACCACGAGATGACCATCCCGATCCAGTGGTCCGACTGGGATACGACCATGAACAATACTTTCTTCGTCTTTTTCTGGTACGGGGAATTCAACCCGGAATATGATCCCGGAATGCCGTTCGGATATGTGGAGTTCACATCCGACAGCATTGTCACCGGAGATACGGTCAAGGCATATATCCCGATAAATCCGAGTTTCCCGCCAATGATCGGCATGGCTGCAGGATGGAGCTGTACCGGCTCGGCGCTTCAGGCCCTGGAGCAGGGAGAACCCGAGTCCTGGGGTATGCCAATGGACGCCGCGGGAAGTCCGGTATACTCGTTCTCCATCGAACCCTCGGGAGTTTCCAGCATACTGGAAAGTTCCGTGGGCATCCAGCTTCAGCCATGGGACGGGGTATGCAACAGCGAAGACATCAACAGAGATTACTACTATGAATATATGCCCGGAAACGTGATCCAGCTGGATATATGGGAAGATGAAGATGAGACCAGGGGGTACAGCCTGTACGTTACCAAGGACGTTGAGCCTTATTCTGATTGGATCACGGGTATTTCCTCCGGGGATTACTATCTGACAGGCAGCGACACCATCGTTTTCTACAACGACTATGATTGTCAGGAAGAAGGGTACTACCTGTATGCACTCAATGACTCCCAGATCGTAATTACCCTGCTCAGCGATCCCTGCACGGAAAGGGCGGAAGCCATGACCAGGAAGCCTTTCAACCGTCAGTACTATCAATACGAAACGGAATTTGAAACATCCGGTTGCCCCGGCGACCTGGTGGCTTTCCAGATCGCGGGAGCACAAAGCCAGGAATGGCATTTCGGGGACGGTGCCACCAGCACCGAACAGTTTGTGCAACATGCCTATGCCGATACCGGGCATTACGATGCTTTTGTGATCGCATCCAATGCGTGCGGCCGAACGGACACCCTTGAAAGTCCGGTTGTGATCGGTTACAGCAATGTGCCATCCGCACATTTCTGGATGGATAAGTATAATGTGCCCAGACTCGAAGAGATACAGTTCTTCTATGAAATGGATTGGTATCAGCCGGCACAAATTAACTACTCCTTCCTCTGGGATTTCGGCGACGGGACCACTTCCACGAAAATGAACCCGGTCCACGCCTACACCCGTTCAGGAATGTATACGGTCACCCTGACCGTTACCAACGGGTGCGGGACCAACAGCCAGACACAGGATGTTTATATTATCGAGGCCGAATTGCAATGCGATGCGAAATTCGACTTTTCCATCGACGGGACAACGGCCGGTTTCACTGACCTGTCCTGGGGCGAACCCACATCCTGGCAATGGGATTTCGGAGACGGCACAACGTCATCCCAACAGAATCCCGTTCATGATTTCAGCAGGGACGGTGTATTCTATGTATGCCTGTCCATTTATGATTCTCTTACCGGATGTGCCGCACAGATCTGCCGTGAAGTAGTTGCCGGGGTTGTGAACTGCAGGGCCGGTTTTACCTATACGGTAAACAACACAACCAAAACAGCCCTGTTCAACAATGAATCCACCAATGCCACCGAATTCTTCTGGGATTTCGGGGACGGATTCTTCTCCCCGGACACCAATCCGGAACATGCCTATGAAAATACCGGCATATACACCGTTTGCCTGGGGACATACGACTCCATCACCGATTGTTATGCAGAAGTATGCAAGGACATCCAGGTGGGCAGTGCAACGGATTCAGCCGTTTGTTTCGCCGATTTCTCCTTCTATGCAGATTCGGCAACCGGCAAGGTGTTTTTCACCGATAAGTCATCCAGTAACATATCCAGCTGGTACTGGACATTCGGTGACGGATCCTTCATACAGAAAAGGAACCCGGAACACCTTTACGGAGGTCCGGGCACCTACAAAGTCTGCCTGAGCGTCTTTGATGATGTCACCGGATGTACCGGTAAGAAATGCAAAGAAGTCAAGATCGGTATCTCCGAGTGCAACCAGAATGCAGATTTCTCATTCTTCGTTGATATGGAAACCAGTACCGTACGGTTCAACAACAAGTCCACCGGGAATATCACCAACTATTTCTGGAACTTCGGGGACGAAACCACATCGGCCCGGGAAAGCCCCAGCCACCAATACACAAAAGCGGGATATTACCTGGTAGCCCTGTCGGTATTCGATTCCACCAACGATTGCAAGGACCACACGGCCAAGTTCATCCAGGTGGGTACGGTAGACTGCCGTTCATTCTTTGAATATACTTTCAAAGGGGATACCACATCCAGTACGGTACAGTTCTATGAAAAATCGAGGGGCAATATTGCCGATTATTTCTGGGATTTCGATGACGGTTCCTATTCGGAGGAACAGGATCCCCTGCATGAATATGACCGGCCCGGATTGTACATGGTTTCCCTGACCGTTTCCGATGCAGACGGACTCTGTATGGACCGTTACACCGAACCCATACAGGTGGGGACTATCGATTGCGGTGCCGAATTTACATTTTTTGTCGATTCCGCTACAAACGTCGCCTATTTTACGCCTAAAACCGTCGGGGACATCACCGATTACCTCTGGTTCTTCGGGGACGGTGCCGTATCTCCGAGTATGAAGGCCAAGCATCAGTATCTCAGACCGGGTTATTTCACGGTCGGACTGAACACTTTTGACGAATCGACCGGATGCATGGATTACTATGAGGATGTGCTTCTGATCGGCAGTCTGGCCAACAACTGTAAAGCCGGTTTCATCTACCGTTCGGACCAGGCTACACGTGAAGTGTTCTTCACGGATGATTCCAGGGGCGATATCACCGATTGGTTATGGAACTTCGGTGACGGTGAGAAATCGACCGATCAGAATCCAAGCCATACATACAGCAAGGGAGGCTACTATAACGTCTGCCTGACGGTCAAGAACACTGCGGGGATTACCAACTCCACCTGCAAGCATGTTCAGGTAGCCGCTCCGGAGGAATGCTTTGCCAGGTTTATGTATTCCGTTGATTCGGCGACCCAGACAGTCGATTTCGTGGACAATTCCTACGGAAGTCCTGACGGATGGTTCTGGGATTTCGGGGATGACCTGACGTCTACCCTGCAGAATCCAAGCCATACATACGGCTCTCCCGGCTTCTACATGGTGCATCTCAGTGTGGCCAATTCGAATACAAACAGCACCAGCAACGCCTTTAAGCTCATCAACGTGGCCAAGGCCAATGAAGGAATACAGGTTGGATTTGCCTATGAAGCCGATAGTGCAACCACCAAGGCGGAAGGATATCCCGTTGATTTCATCGGCGTATCCCTGGGCGATGCCAACCGGTTCCAGTGGGATTTCGGTGACGGGAACAAAGACACCACTTCGCTGACCCCCACACATGTATATGCAGAGCCGGGTGTTTACACGGTCTGTCTGACCATATCCGATCCCGCGACAGGGACCAGCCAGACAAAATGTGAGGATATTGAAACCTCCTATGGCGTGGGTATACCCTATGTTTTTGGACCTGACAGCCGGCTGACCAACTTCCCGAATCCATTCCGGGATCATACCAGGATAATGTATACCGTACCGGGAGCCACCAAAGTTCAGCTTTCCCTGTACGATAATACCGGAAGGAAGATTGAGACACTGGTTGATCAGGCCAAACCGGCCGGAAGGTATGTCATTGAATATGACGGCTCCGGCCTGAGCAGTGGGGTTTACTACCTGAGGATGATCACCGGCAGGGAAGTGGTTACCACAAAGATGGTGGTCAAATGATCATCCCGCACTGAATAAATACAGAAAAGGGCTGTTCCGGAAGGGGCAGCCCTTTCTGTTGGTGTTTATTTTAATCCTTCAAATCCGGTATCATGAGCTATGAATCCGTAAATCCTGCAACGCTTGAAAAGACAGCATCCTTATGCGGACATTCTGCTCCAGTTGCCGCGGATGGAAGGTTTTTTCAATGAGCTTACCAGCCGGGCCAGAAAATCATCGCGGGATATCTCCCGTGCTCCCAGTCTTTTCATATGGGCAGTGGATTGCTGGACATCGATCATATCGAATTCCCACTCCTGCAATCGTTCCACCAGGTGCACCAGGGCAACTTTTGAAGCATCCCTTTGCAGGAAAAACATGGATTCCCCGAAGAACACCCTTCCCAGGGAAACGCCGTATAATCCGCCAGCCAGTTTATTTCCCAGGTAGGCTTCCACAGAATGGGCAAGCCCCTCACCATGCAAACGGATGTAGGCATCGATCATGTCCGGGGTGATCCAGGTATCCCCTTCCTGCCCCTTGCGCGGAACCTTTGCACAATGCACGATAACCGATTCAAAATCCCGGTCAAAAGAAACACGGTATTTATTTTTGTGAAGGACCTGCCTCAGGCTTTTGGAGACTTTCAATTCAGCAGGAAAAAGAATCATCCTGGGATCCGGTGACCACCAGAGAATGGGTGAACTCTCATGATACCACGGAAAAATCCCGTGGGAATATGCATTCACCAGTGTCTCCGGGGAAAGGTCACCTCCCACCGTCAGGAGTCCGTCTCCCCCCGCGAGACCGGGATCGGGAAAAGATATGCCCTTGCTGTTCCCTTTGTTTTCCATATCATGTAAATTTATAAAAAACACAAGGTTATACCGGCAACAATCCGGCCAATGCCCTGCGTTATGAATAAACATGGCAGAACATGGCTGATTTTCCCTGTGAATTCCATGTTTTCTCCTTTCAAAATCCTAAATTTATCAGTTCAAGCAATTTCTCCGGAATCAATGATCCGGTAAAATGATCCAGACTTTTAAGAAAATCAAACAGCTGAAAAGGGATAAGCATTCCGGATCGGTGGAGATTCTGAACAAGCTCATCCGGTACCTGAACGATTATCTTAAAAAAGGCGAAACAGGACCCTCCCAGGAAAAAGAAAAACTGATCGGGTTGCTGGAATCCTTTCATGGCCATTACAACCAGTTCAAGGCACTGGAGCATTTTCTGGATCAATTCATCCTGCATCTCGGGCAGGACGGCAGAAAAGCCTGGAAAAACGATGCCGCCGGGTTCATCGACCAGTATGTCTGGAAATGGGAAAATGTGAACATGGGGCTTGCCCGGAATTTCTGCAGGAATATTGAGGTTTCAGGAAAGCATATTCTCCTGCATAGCAACAGCAGCGCCGTTCGCACCCTGTTTGAATACATGAATGACAGAAACCTCAGGGCAAGGATCATCCAGACCGAATCCCGTCCCGGGTACGAAGGGCGCCTGCAGGCTTCCATACTGAGCGAACTGGGATTTGAGGTTTTCCTGGTCATTGATGCGGCCGTTACACGGTATATCCCCGGGATCGATATGGCCATTGTAGGATCGGATTACATCAGGGCGGATTATTTCATCAACAAAACCGGGACACACAGCATTGCCCTGGCCTGCCGGGAATACGGAGTACCCCTGTATGTGATCTCAGACAGCAGGAAACTGTGCCCCGAAACCGGAGAAACCGCGAATAACGAATTTGAAGAAGCCAGGAAACCGGCCGGAGAGATATGGGATAATCCGCCATACATGGTCAGACCCGAAAACTACTATTTCGAGAAGATCCCCAATAAACTGGCAGACAAGTTCATTACCGAAGACAGGATCATCTCCGGGCAGGAAATGAAAAAAAATATCAGCTGATATCCACCATGACCTTGATGGCTTCGGTTTCTTTCATTCCAGCCAGGGCAAATGCTTCATTGATTTCCTCCAGCCTGTAATGATGAGTGATCAGATATCCCGGATCGATCTTTTTTTCCAGGGTCAGCCGGAGCGCCACCTGAAACATATTGAAATCATAGGGGGTAACTCCCTGGAGTTTAACATCCCTGGTGAAAAGTTTCAGGGAAGAAATGTTCAGAGGTTCCGGGGTAAGTCCCAGCGTGCATACCATATGGCCCCGCTTTGTTGATTCTGCACAGGACAGGATGCTTTGTCCGTTACCCGCACACTCCAGGGAAAAATCCGCTTTTTCACCCAGCATATCCAGAACAAATTCCCTGACAGAGCCCTCTTGCGGATCCAACACCTCATCGGCACCGGCTGACCAGGCACTTTGCCGGCGGAACCGGTTGGGCTCTACCGCCAGGATCTTTCTGGCCCCGAAAGATTTAAGCAATTGAATTCCGGTCAACCCCAGGGTTCCGCAACCGGATACAAGCACCGTATCACCGGGCCGGTACCCGCTGAAACGCAATCCCGAAAGTACCACGGTGACCGGCTCCAGCATGGCCCCTTCCTCCATGCTCATGTTCCCGGGAAGGAGCACCGCCCTTTCAGCAGAAAAAACCGCAAAATCCGCAAACCCCCCGGCTTCATATTCATAGGCGGCCACCCGGTCTCCAACCTTCAGTCCCCTGACTTCGGAACCAGCTTCCTCGACCACGCCGGCATATTCGTGCCCCAGGTGTTCGGTGGCTTCCTGGGGATAAAGGTACTCATAGATATCTGATCCGCAGATGCCGCAGCATTTTACACGGATCCGGATTTCATGGGTTCCCGTTTCAGGTACCGGCGCCTTTACCAGGCTGATCCTGCGCTTACCGGTGATCTTTGCACGTTGCATATGATTAAGGGGATTTGTAGCCGGTTCTGTACTTAAGCAGGTGATCGACCACTTCCTGCAGGGGGACCGTGGCCAGGGCAATGGCCGTATCACATACTCCGTAGTAGAGATATATGATCCCTTCCTTTACCACGGCACCGGTGGGAAAGATCACATTGGGAATGTACAGTCCGAACAACTCATAATATTCCTCCGGCTCCATGAGGGGATCGGGGCATCGGGCCAGTACTTTCAGGGGATTTTCCGGATCAAGGAGCATGGCGCTCATCCGGTAGATGACCCTTCGGGTGGGAGGATAATTGTTTTCCACCCCGTGGTAGAAGACCAGCCAGCCGTGTTCAGTGCGAATGGGGGGTGTTGAACCCCCGATCCGGTTGTTCTCCCATTTCAGATCGGGCCGGATCACCACTTCCGGTTCGGTCCAGTGGTTCAGATCTTCGGAATAACTGAGGCGGATACAGGGATGTTCATCGCTGTGCCTGGTATCGGTCCCCACCCTGGGGCTCGGGCGCCTGAGTGCTGCAAAGCGGCTGCCGATCTTTTCCGGAAAGAGAATGACATTCCGGTCGTCCATGGTTTTGGGATTCACCCATCCGGCAATCTCCCAGTGCAATCCGTCTCTGGAAACCGCTACACCCGAACGGCTCTGGTTATCCTCGTCTTTGCCGCTGAACCCCGGAAACTCACCCTGCCGGGAATCCGGCACGCCGAGTCCGGTCGGACTACTATGCCAGGCATAGGGCCGGAATGCAAAGGTCATATAGAAGGCATCTCCGATCTTTACCACCCGTGGATCCTGTACGCTGCCGTATTTGCATCCGCACGTTTCCGGACTCAGAACCGGGTGGTCCACCGTATGTTTGAAATGTATCCCGTCATCGCTTTCCAGCATCCCGATGGTGCACTGGAAAGGGCGCAGCTGCCCCCCTGCCCTTTCATACATGTAGAACTTTCCCTTGTCATAGATCACCGCGGGATTCAGGGTGACCGCCATGCGCCAGTCGTATTTCCCGGCCCGGACAATGGGGTTTTCGGGATGGCGCTGAAATTTTGGTGCCATATAAGATGATTGATTGGGATTACCAGGGGATCAATATACAAAGAAATGTGGCAATCCGTGAAGCGCCCGGCCGGAAATTCATGTCCGTGTGGCCTCAGTAAGCCGGATTCTGAAACGCTTCCGGTTTGCACGGGCCGGCGAACCTTTATTCGGTTTCAACCTGCGGCTTGCCACCGTATCGGTGAGGGGGCATACAAACAATGGCCGGAAGGTCAAAAATTAAAAACCTCCGTTTCATGGCGGATTCATAAAAATATTTACGGAACGAATCGTACATTTGGAGTCCGGAACCCGAAACCATGATCAAGTCCGTTAAAAAATATATCCCGGTGATCCTGCTGAGCTTCCGGTTCCTTTTTTCCGGTTTGCCCCCCTCGAATGCACAGGTCCTGGATTCCATGATCATGATCGACGAGCTGGAGATACGCTCTTCCAGGATCGATGCCGTTTCCGGAAATGCCGGAAGGCATATCACCATTCTGGGACCGGACGACATCCGCCGGTTGCCTGTTCACTCCCTCGATGAATTGTTCATGCACCTTACCTCTTTCGATATCCGTTCCCGGGGGCCGTTCGGTGTGCAATCCGATCTCTCCCTCAGGGGCTGCACTTTCAACCAGGTGCTGATCCTGCTGGACGGAGTAAGGGTGAATGATCCCCTGACCGGTCATTTCAATCACCAGATCCCGGTGGCGCTCCATGACATCAGGAGGATCGAGATCATCCGGGGCGCATCCGCTGCCTTATATGGCCCGGATGCGGTAGGCGGGGTGGTAAACATCATTACCAAAACCTTTGACGGGATCAGCGGCCCCGGCGGATTCAGCGGGCAGATCAGCGGCACGTACGGTCAGCACGACCTGTTCGGTGCCCATTCCGGGATTAACTATAAAACAAAGAATTTATTGGTGGGGGGCGGATTCGGACTCAACCGTTCGGAAGGACATCCCCTGGCAGGCGACACTTTGAACGGAGATTTCGATATTCGCACAGTGTCCGTTTCACTTGCCGCGGAACCCTCTTCAAAGATCCGGTTTGCCCTGCGGTCGGGACTGGATACCCGTGATTTCAACGCACGCTTCTTCTATACCAGCAGTCCGTTCGACCTTTCCAGGGAAAAAGTCAGAAAGTTCCGGAACCAGGCGCAGATAACATATTCACCCGGATCCGGACAACGGTCGGCGCTCAGGATCGGATACAACATCACCCGGGATACATTCCGGTTCAATCCCGCGTTTCCTGTCAATCATCATGAAGCCGGACTCCTGGTTCTGCAGTGGGAACATTCCGTGTTTCTGACGGATAAAATGAAGATAAGCGGTGGCATAGACCACCAAAGGATGAATATCCGGAGCAATGACCGGGGCGACCACCGGGAGCATATGACCGGCATTCACATGTCGGCCCTCAAAACTTTGCCGGCCGGACTCTCCCTGCTGGCCAGCCTGCGGATGCATTTCAATCCCCTGTATGCTGCCGAGATTCTCCCGCAGATCAACCTTTCATATGCCAGGAAAGACCTGACCCTGCGGGGATCAGCAGGCCGGGCCATACGGACCCCCGATTTTACGGAAAGATATGTATCCACCCATCTGGAAGGACCGCTGTCCCCCGGGCGCAATCTCGGAAATCCCCTGCTTACACCGGAATCGTCCTGGAACCTGGAAGCCGGAACGGATTACAACCTTTCGACCCATCTGCTGATCAGGGCCACCGCATTTAAAAGATTTTCCAGGGACCTCATCGATTTTGTGCAAACACGTGAAGAACATATCCCGGATGCCGGGAATCTTCAATCCGGCGAAGAATACTTCTATGCAAAAAATATTGCCGGACTGAACACAACAGGCCTTGAAACCGCAATCGAATCTTCCTTCCAGTTAGAAGAGGGCACAGAATGGGAAGGCGGACTCGCTTTTACTTTCCTGCACTCAGAAAGCGATCAGCCCGTGGTTTCCAAATATATTTCCGGCCACGCGAGGTATCTGCTCAAACTGCATACAACGGTCATGACCGGCAGGTACAGTGTAAGTATCAATGCCTTGTGGAAGCAGCGGGACCGGGAAAAGGCAGAGTCCATCAACAGCCGGCTGCACCCTTCATACATGGTCTGGAACGCAAAGATCAAAGCATTCCTCTGGAAAAAATCCCTCAGCGCCACGTTGCAGGCCAACAACCTTTTTGATGTGGAGTATTCTGATTTTTTGGGCGCCCGGATGCCCGGGCGGTGGATCATGGCAGGGATCACCTGGGAGTTTTAAGATTCTGTTTTGTATTCTACTCCTTGTATTTTTTAAGTTTCGAAACAAAATAGTTCATATAGCTTGAAATGTCCTTGCCGTATTTTTCGATAATGTCGTCTTCCTTGATCTTGAATGTTGAGTGTTCACCGCAGATCCTGGAAAAATACACGTCGTATTCCTTTCCTTCCTCATCGGTCATGACCACCCAGGCCATCTGTTCACTTATATCGGAGGCCTTAAGGTTCTCCCCGCAAACCGGGCAGTAAAAATCAAGTATTTCTCCTTCCTCTATTATCAGGGAATAGTGACTGATGAAATCATACTTTCCCAGTTCAGGGTTCAGCAGGAGCAATCCCCTTTTTCCCCCGTCCGGGGAACGGACGGTAAAAATTATATTGTTCCAGACCCTCAGGTATGACCTGCAATGGGGGCATAGATAGTTGATTTTGAGCTTGGATATCATGACAACGGTCCTTAATCGATTATCACCATAAAGTTACGGCTTGTTCAAGTAAAAGTCAATTATCAGGGTAGTCCTTTCCGTTCAGACTTCTAATCACCGACATCCAGCCGCAGGCGTGATGAATCACTGACCATTCTGCCGGCAGGAATATCCGTAATCCTGTTTTGAGTGATCAATAACGGCCACTCAATGATCGCCGGAACCCGGAGTCCGCGACCCCATGTGAAACACCCAAAACGGTTGGGATGCCTTCCCGTCATGACGCTACCCCGGGTTGGGGAACAAACAGGAGCTGCATCTCCCCATCCCTGGTCATCCGCCATGCAAAGAATGATGTTCGGACGTTTTTCCGGTTTATTTTCCGCCTGACCATTTCTGTCTGAAGTTTTGCATCCGTTTTGGGTCACGATCAATCCGGCCAGTCCCACCGCAGTAAAACAGAAAAATTTTATTTTGCTGATTAGGCAGTCAAAATGTAAAGGTGGCAAAACTTATATTTCTATCTTTGCAATGGAGAAATGCCGGAGCGGTCGAACGGGGCGGTCTCGAAAACCGTTGTACCCTTCGGGGTACCGGGGGTTCGAATCCCTCTTTCTCCGCAAACCATAATAAAACCGCACCGCAGGTGCGGTTTTATATTTCCGCTGCTTTCGTCAGAAATTTGTTTCTGTAAGGTACTGAAAGAAATAAAAAAGTACACGAAGTAACGATGCTTAATTGTTGAAGTTGGCACTATTCTTTATAAAAACCGATATCATTATCATTCAGGAACTGCTTCCTTCCACCAGCCCCGGATCAGTTCTTTCATATGCTTCACCTTTTCCGGTTTTGAACCGGCCAGGTTTCTGGTTTCTTCCGGATCTTCCATGACATGGTATAATTCGGGTTCGCTGCCCGTATCATTTCTGCCGGAAGGCATTATCAGCTTCCATTCACCTTCAATTGCCCATGTATATTTAAGGCTGGATAAGGGGTTGTCAATATCTACGGCATCGTGGGTATAGGCTGCGCCAAAAACGGCCTGCCGTTTTTCAAGGGCTTTTTTATCCAACAGGTCGGCCCCCTGCATGCGGTCTGTTTTGTCCAGTCCGCAAGCTTTCAATATGGTGGGAGCAAGATCAATGCTGCTTACCAGTGTGGTTTGATCCAATACCGGTGTGGTATGCCCGGGCCATTTCACCATGATGGGCGTCCGGACACCTCCTTCATAGGGCGTTCTTTTGGACCTTTCAGCGAAATCATGGCTATCCGGATTCTGGATCCAGCCATTGTCGCAGACGTACAATATCATCGTATTGTCTGTTAGTCCCTTTTGATCCAGATGATTTAGAAGAGTTCCGCAGGTTTCATCGAACCATTCGCAATTGGCCCGGTATTTCGCGATGTGAAGGGAATTTGTTTTTTTTCTGTATTTGTTCAATAAACGCCCGGGGGGATTGTGCGGTCTGTGAGGCAGAAAAGGAGCATACCAGATAAAAAAAGGTTGATTACCGGCCTGTTCAACGAAATTATAGATGGGTTTCATGGTTTTGCGGCCGATATCCAGTCCCTCGTCCCCGTGCCTGGCACCCCGGTCCATATCTCCATGGGTCATCCCTTGGGTAAAGCCGCCCCGGCGGTAGCTGCCCAGCCACCATTTGCCTGTTTGCAGACTCATGTAGTTCAGTTTGCCGAGTTTTTCCGGGACGGTCGGGAACCTGTCCACCACGTTGGAGATCATCTGTTTTCTCATCCGGCGGCGTTCTTCTGTCCATTCCGGCGGGTAATACCGGCTGCTCTCATTATCACAGGGAGGATCATTGCTGGTATAACCATGCTGATGGGGATACAATCCGGTAATGACGGATGCCAGGGAAGGACCGCAAAGCGGAGCTGTTACATAACCCCGTGTATATACCATGCTTTCGGAGGCCAGTTTGTCCAGATTGGGTGTTTCAATGACCGGATGCCCCGTGAATCCGTAGTCATGCCAGAACTGGTCATCCGATATGATCAAAACAATGTTGGGCAGGGATTTTTTCTGTTTTCCCCTGCATCCGTAAATGAACATTCCTCCTGCAGCAGTAATGATCTGCTGAATAAAAATCCTTCTCTGGATGGGTTTTCCGGGCCGTTTGTTTCTGTTGAAATGCATGATAATTCCTGTTGATTTGCCAATGGTATTAAAATAAGATATTTTCCTGATATTTAAACACCTTTTGTATTCTTATTCATCAGAAATTCTGATATATAAGATGTCAACTCCCGAAACGGCTGGTATCATCAACCGGAAGCCCGTCCCTCAGACGGCGGGCATCATGGGCATCGGTGAAATGATAATCTCCGGTAAATGAATAAATCCGGGCATTATAGAATTTTATGGAGAAACGAATCGGTTTATTAATCAGCTCGTTCAGGTTCCTGCGGTTCCTCCACTGCAATGGATGCTTCAGGCTGTCAGAGAACTTCAGGGGAATGAATTCATCGAAGGTATATCCTTCGATGGGCTTGTTTTTGTCGTCGCGTATTTCAACAAGTACCTCTCCTGTTACTGCTTCCGCGTTCATGGTGATATCACAGTTAAAAATGATGAACGGGCGGGTGGTCAGTGATGCCTTGTACCCTTTTGAACGGAAATACATGAATCCGTCCCGGCGGAGCGTATGAAGCAACATTCCGCTGGATGACGGCTGCATGCTTTCCGGAACAGGTGTCCCGTGTGCCGACAGTCCGCCCTGGGAATATATACGTATTTCGTCTTCCAGGACCACCATCCCTTCCGGTCGTATCGAATTGCAGCCCGGTTTGCCCGGGGGATTGAATTCAATGAAGGATTCCCTGGTGGGACGGACAAAATATTCGCCGTCCGGACTCCAGACCAGTTGCGGATTCTGTGGCCCTTTGTGAAGTACCATAAAGTCCGGCCCCTCGGAACTGGAAAAATGGGATGCCCATGCAAGTCCGACAAAACAGGAACCATAGGGAAATACCGGCATGGTATAGAACTCCAGGATCTTGCGGTCAAGAAGATCCGGCTGCAGGACAATCCTGGGTTCTGACCATTCCCTGAAGTCTTTTGTGCTGGTGATCAAAGCCCTGCGGTCCCCGAGGCCAGGACGGGCCACCAGGGTGTGCCGTCCGGACAAATGATTAAAAAACATGAAATGCGGTTCCTCGGGAAAAAATTTTCCCTGACACCAGTCGTATTCGGTTTTTGTTTCCCAGTGCAGTCCGTCTTTGGACACATACACGATGTAGTCGCTCATGTGGTTGCGCGGACCGGAGAATTTTTTTGTCAGATGGTGCCAGCGGTGGTTCTTGTCGGCTTTGGCCCGGTCATACACACGCTGCATCTTCTCGATGACGGGGACTTTGTATGGGTATCCGTCCGCTGCCACCGGATCCAGGTAGAGCCAGCCAAAGCAGGGGCCTTCGCCGGGAACGGTGTACACATGATGGGGAGCCTTTTTGCCGCCATGGGGAATGATATCCGGAAACGGAGCGGGTTGCCACCGGATCCCGTCTTCGCTTTCCATTACATAAAAATGTCCTCCCATCTTTTTCCTGTAATTGATATCCAGGGATATCTTGCGCCATTTACCGGAGGGTTGGTGGAAGAATACCCTTCCCGATCCGGAATTTTTGGTGTATGGATCAATATATGTCCCTTCCGGCCGCCACTCGGGCTTTCCCTGTGCCAATTCGGCGTTGTCTGTTTCATGGAATTTCCAGTAATCCCAGAAAAGCATGGTCTTCGGCTCACGCCGGCCCGGATATTCACGGTTCACATGAAAATCGAGTCCGTTCCCGCCGGGACCGGACCGGTCATCAGGCCATTGTGCAGATTTATAGGAAGCGTTGCCCAAAAGGACCGTGCTGAAAGCTCCGGCGCCTGATTTGATGAAATCTCTTCGTTTCATGACAGCAGTATTATTGATTACATATGCATAGGGGAAACTGATATGTCTGGTTTACAATCCGAAGTCATCCTGTATCTGTTCAAGTGATTTGCCTTTGGTTTCCGGGAAAAACTTATATACCACTACAAACTGAATTGCCATGACCACTGTAAAAAACAGGAAAGCATAACCGGTTGAAGCGGTATTCCCTATCCTGGCAAAAACCGGGAATATCCATGAAACAATGGCGGCTCCGCCCCAGTGGGTAAAACTGCCCAGTGCCTGTCCTTTTGCGCGAACCCGGCTGGGGAAGATCTCTGAGATATACACCCAGATAACCGTCCCCTGGGAAAGGGCGAAAAAAGCCTGATATCCGATTAAACTGATCAGAATGATAACACCCGCTTGTGAAGCAATCAAAAACCCCCAGGTCACGATCATAAGCGTTACGGTCAGTCCGGCCGCACCGACCAGCAGCATTTTTTTGCGTCCGAACTGATCGATGATGTTGATGGCTATGATGGTAAATACCATATTGGTGAATCCGATGGATACCGACATCAGCAATGATGAAATTCTGGCAGCACCGGCAACTTCAAAGATCCGGGGCGCATAGTACATGAGTGCGTTGATGCCGGAAAACTGATTGAAGAACGCCACCAGAATGGCAAGCATGATGGGATGTTTAAGCTGCCTGGTGAAAAGTTTTGAAGAATGTATATGCTTTTCAGAGTATATGGACTCTTCGATGATCCTGACCTGTTCTTCCAGATTGGATACATTCAAGTGTTTCAGGATTTCCCTGGCCTTGTCCGGTCTGTGTTGAAGGATCAGCCATCGCGGCGTTGCAGGAACGTCGAATAGTAATACGAAAAACAAAATGGCAGGGATGGCTTCCACGCCGAACATCCACCGCCAGGCATACTGTTCTGCCAGCAGGGAAATGATGTAATTGGAAACATAAGCTATAAGTATCCCAATCACCACGTTGAGTTGAAACATGGCCACCAGTTTGCCTCTTTTTTCGGCAGGGGATATCTCTGCAATATACATGGGGCCGACTACAGAAGATGCTCCTACGCCGAGCCCTCCCAGAAAACGATACATCATGAACAGGCCCCACTGGTTGGAGAACGCGCTGCCCAAAGCAGAAATAAGATACAGGGAAGCCACTACCAGAAGTGCACTTCTCCGCCCAAACTTGTCAGCAGGTTTTCCGGCCGTTAAAGCACCGGTTACCGTCCCGATCAATGCCGTGGCAACGGTGAATCCGTGCCAGAATCCGCTTAAATCCCATAAATCCTGTATGAATTTCTCAGCTCCCGAAATAACAGCTGTGTCGAATCCGAAAAGAAAGCCGCCCAGTGCCGCAACATAGGCACTGCGTATCAATAACCTGCTTGTTTTGCTCATGGAAGATTGTTTATAAAGCTTAAAGATAATGTTTGGATTTATTGTGTCAAATGTTGATATCCGATATTGTTGCAGATGTTGTATAACCATTCAATTTTTACTAATTTTGCCTGACGAATGAAGCATTTAGGAAAGATAGTACCCAAAGCGTCTGCTTTTCTGATGATAGGGATCATGGGCATGTTGTTGGTGAATCAGGCCATGTTCATGCATACCCACAAATTGGATAACGGGGTCTATGTAACACACGCACACCCATACAACAAGGTTGATGATCCGGGGCTCGTCAAATCTCACCATCATACCAAAGCTGAATGGGTTTTCCTTAAAAATCTGGAAGTTCTCTATCTTTTTATCATACTGGTATTTGTCCTCCTTACCTTTCCTGACAAGGCAAAACACCCGCTTTTTACGCTTTCTTATTATAATCCTGCATGTGTCATTCCATATAATGGCAGGGCCCCTCCCCTCTTTTGAATATATTTCCCGGTATATTTAAGATTGTTATTTGCAGAACGCGCAGGTCCGACAATGATATGTGCATTCTCCATGCGCCTGCAATGCTCAGGTGAAATTCATTTATCCGTTGAATAAACATTGTTTTGAATATCATGAGGAAATCAAATATTTATCTGACAGGGTTATGTATGTTTTTGACTTTCGCGGGTTTTGCGCAGAAAGAAAAAACAGATGCAAATGTCATCGGGCACGTCATCTGTTTCGGTGAACATATTCCTTTTGCTTCGGTATACATCAAAGGGACGACCATTGGAACAACGACCAATGAAACGGGACATTACCAGTTGTTTCATTTGCCGGAAGACAGCATGGTGATCATCGCCCGTGCATTGGGCTACAAGCCGGAAGAAGCTGTAATAAAAATACATGCCGGAGAAACCAGGGAAGTGAATTTCGAACTGGAGAAAGATGTGCTGGGAATAAAAGAAGTGATGATAACCGCAGACAGGAATGCCAGGGACCGGCAGGAATCCTCCACCATTGTAAGCACAATTTCGCCCAGGCTTTTTTCCAGGACACAATCGGCGAGCCTGGGGGAAGGCATTAATTTTTGTCCGGGTTTAAGATTGGAAAACAATTGTCAGAATTGCGGTTTTACCCAGGTACGGATAAACGGCATGGAAGGTCCCTATTCCCAGATCCTGATCAACAGCCGGCCGGTATTCAGCGGTCTTGCAGGTGTATACGGACTGGAACTGATCCCTTCCAATATGATCGAACGGGTGGAAGTGATCCGTGGCGGAGGCTCGGCATTATACGGGAGCAACGCCATCGCGGGCACCATAAATCTGATCCTGAAAGACCCGATCAACAATTCATATGAATTCGGGGCAGATGCCCGGATAACCGGTGCGGGCATGGATGATTCGGGAGATCCGGCCGAAGATTGCAACATTCACTTCAATACTTCCACCATTTCGGCCTGCAATAAAACCGGAATGGCTTTGTATGGTTTTCACCGCAACAGGAATCCTTTTGATGCAAATGATGACGGTTTTTCTGAAATTGCTTCAATAAACAATACCACGGTCGGTGCCCGTATTTATCACCGTTTTCAAACCAGAAGCAAGTTGACGGCGGACTTCTTTCATATCCGGGAAGAGAGGCGCGGCGGTGACCGGCATGATGTTGTGGTGCATGAAGCCGGAATCGCGGAGGCCCTTGACCACTGTATTAACAGCGTGGCACTGACGTATGAACAGTTTTTCAGGGAAGTGGATATGTTGTCGGTCTATGCTTCCGGGCAAAGAGTAAACAGGGATTCATACTACGGGGCCGGGCAATCCCTGAGTGATTACGGGAACACGCGGGATTTTTCCTTTACCACCGGTGCACAATACAGCGCAAAATTCAGGATATCGGAACTCATTGCAGGCATAGAAAATTCGGGGTCCCTGTTGACAGACCGGAAACTCGGGTATCCTGACCTGGAGAATGCAGGCGTTGATTTTACGGATACCAGCATCATCATACCCCATACGGATAATGTAATCATTGCCGATCAGAAAACAAACAGACTGGGTGTTTTTGCGCAGTATGAAGCAGATTGGAATAAATTCTCTGTTTCTGCAGGTGCAAGATTCGAGAATTACCGGATCACGGACCGTCGGCAGGAAGGTTCGGACAAATCAGGAAGTGTATTGACGCCCAGATTTACGTTGAAATACGATATGGAAAATTATCTGCAGGCCCGCGTGAGCTATTCGCAGGGATACCGTGCACCCCAGATCTTTGATGAGGACCTCCATATTGAAACATCCGGTTCAAGGCAGGTATTTCATGAAAATGATCCCGGCCTGGAAGCGGAAAGGAGCCATAGTTATATGGTATCACTTGATTTCAACAAACAAATCAACACGCGATATCTCGGATTGCTGGTGGAGGGGTTCTTTACGCAATTGAATCAACCATTTGCCAATGAATTCAGTGATCCTGATGAAAAAGGAAGAGTGGTCTATACCCGTGTCAATGCAGAAGAGGGAGCACGGGTCCGGGGATTCAATATGGAAATGAACCTGGTGCCGGTCAATGCGGTCTCATTCAGAGGCGGCTTTACCGTCCAGAAAAGTACATATGAAGAACCCCGGGAATTCGGCGAAAAGAGCTTTTTCCGGACACCCGGCCGTTATGGTTATTTCGCCATGGACTGGGAACTCTCCGGAAACTGGATTATTTCGGCATCTGGCAGTTACACGGGGCCAATGCTTATTCCCTATTTCGGCCTTCAAATCCCCGATCCCAGTGAAGGGGAATTGCGTAGATCTGATGATTTTTTTGATCTGGGCCTGAAGATCAACCGCAATGTCAAACTGAACGGAGCGACATTGCAGCTTTTCGCGGGGATGAAAAACATTTTCAATGCCTATCAGGATGACTTTGACCGGGGGATCGACAGGGATCCCGGCTATATATACGGCCCGCTGACGCCCCGTACGCTATATATCGGGCTGAAAATAGGCAATTTCATTGAGTAGTGAATTTCCCAATGCCGCCTGAATTTTTGACTTGGCTTTTTTGATTGTGGTTTTTAAACTAAATTGGGATTTGATATATGAAAACATAATGTCAAACAAAAACCAAAGCCAAAATCAAAACCCATGAAACGAAGACAAGCATTGAAATTTCTGGGCCTGGGCGCCGCCGGCGGAAGTCTGGGCACCATCGGTTTTCCCGGGCAGGCTCATGCACAACGTTACCAGGAAGCCACCCGGGGGATGCCTCCCCTGAAAATCAACAACGTGAAAGCCATTGCCACCTGCCCCCATGGCATTGAACTGGTTGTGGTCAAGGTGGAAACCAGTGAACCGGGGTTATACGGACTCGGATGTGCGACCTTCAGGCAAAGGGCACATGCGGTGGTTCCGGCAGTGAACAAGTACCTTGGGCCTTTTTGCAAGGGAAAAATCGCGGACAACATCGAGGACAACTGGCAGATCACCTATCAGAATTCATACTGGCGGAACGGGCCGGTACTGAACAATGCACTGAGCGGACTCGATCAGGCTTTGTGGGACATCAAGGGAAAACGGGCCAATATGCCCGTGTATCAGCTGCTTGGCGGGAAATGCCGTTTTGCCGTGGATACATATGCCCATGCGGGAGCTGATTCCCTGGAGGAAGTGACCGACCGGGTCAAAGGCTATATGGAGGAAGGATACCGGCATGTCAGGATACAGCTCGGTGGATACGGTTCCTCTGCACTGGCCGGGGAACCGGATTTCAGAAAAGCAGGATTCGGTTATGAGAACGACAATCTGATCAATCCGCACACCTATATTACCAATACGGTCAGAATGTTTGAACACATCCGGGAACAATGCGGTGAGGACATCGAACTGCTGCATGACATTCATGAACGCATACAGCCCACGGAAGCCATTGACATGATCAGGGATCTGGAACCATACAGGCCTTTTTTCATTGAGGACCCGTTTTCCCCTGAAAACAACGGCTATTTCAAGCTTTTGCGGGAACATACCCATGTACCCATTGCCATGGGTGAGCTCTTCAACAATCCTCATGAGTGGGTGGAACCGATGAGTAACCGTATGTTCGATTTTATACGGATCCATATCTCACAGATCGGCGGGATCACCCCTGCCATGAAAGTCGCCCGGCTCGGGGAATGGTTCAACATCAGGACCGCCTGGCACGGCCCGGGTGACGTTTCCCCTGTGGGCCATGCAGCCAATGCACACATTGACCTGGCCGTATGGAATTTCGGAATTCAGGAACGGGTTGAATTTTCCGACCGTTTGCGGGAGATCTTCCCCGGTGCCCCGGTTATGAAAAAGGGGTATATGTATGTCAATGAGGTACCCGGACTCGGGGTGGATGTGAATGAAAAAGAAGCGGCCAGATATCCTTTGCCGGATGTGCAGTTGAACAACTGGACCCAGCTGAGAAAGAAAGACGGGACACCGGTAAGGCCTTAATGTAAAGTAATGTAAATTAATAACCTGAATTGTTGATTAATATGATTCCAGTTCCTTTGACAGATTATCTTTTTTATTAATTTTTCCGTGAAAAACATAAACCCCTGCCGGAATCGTTATCCTGATTGCCTTTCCGGCCGAATTGCCGAAAGTTTCAGTTTCATGCAGAGCAGTTACCGGTTGGCCGTTTTCAGTTATGCTTTCCACCGACCATCCTGTTAACACCACCTCGGCTGTTTTGTTTGGCGGAACGGTTACATTAAGTTGAGTACTTCCGTCTTTCTTTTTTTCCGTGCGGCATATAATTTTACCGCACGGTGAATCCAGGGTGGCTTCCGCATGGTTTATCGCCTCAAAAAGCAGGGGAGCAATTCTGAACTTTTGCCAACCTGGATTTCCCGGGGCAATTTGAATTCCCCCAATCTGTTCAAAAAGCCATTCATAAATTGAATTCTGCCCGATGTGGTTCAATCCATTCATGTTTTCCGGATTAATCCCGAGCCGCGGATGGCGTGAATCAAGCCTTTCCCAAACCGTGGAGGAACCGAAATCAACCATGTAACCAAATGACGGGGGGCGGGTTGCATTATCATTTTTAATGCAAGATCCTGATAACCTCTCTGGCTGAGTGAATTCAGTAGCGCCAGGTGAGTTGTTGTTCCTGTGGCCAAATGATAATCATAATCTTTAATGGCTTTCAACAGTTGCCGGAGAATAAAGTGTTCTTCTTCTGTGCCGGGTTGAGTCAAACTGAGCAGCAGTGCATAACTCGATTGTTCATTTCCGGGAACTTCCCCATTATCATCCGGAAATTCGGAAATAGCAGCATCTCTGAGTTTCAATGCTTCATCGTTCAAATGTTTTGCTTCTTCAACGGCATCATTTGCTTTTGCAAGCCTGGCTGATTCTTCGAGAACCCTGTTCCACCAGTATGGATCATAAATACCCTGCAAAGCGCCATCTCCTCCGGGTTGCCATGAAGTTGCCCCCGGCGGAATGGTCATCCGGTTGCTTAGCCAGTCACCAATCCAGGTGGTTGAATAAATTTTGGAAGGAATCGGAGATTCATTTGCTTCAAGCACTTTGCTCGTGTATACATCGGCATATTTCCATCCCACTGTCTTGGAAAATTCATCGTTGTAATGCATGAAAAGAGTATTGGGTACGATAACCGAAGCATCCGACCACGCTGGTGTGGCATGATCTCCTTCGCGAACGAAAGCATTTATGACTCCCGGGGCGGGCACCGTTCCGACTCCGTCTTCATGCATCGATTTCACCATCATTTTAAAAAATGCGCGACCCAACGCGGCAAAATCGTACAGGTAACATAAACTTTGTATCGGTGTTGTAAAGCAATCTCCCAGCCAGAAAGCCCTTTCGTCTCGTCCGGCAACATCGGTAATCAGACTGATGAGATTATTGCGGAATGTTTCATCAATCATGCCGGTAAGCTGGTTGACCCGTTTATCCGAAGTATGAAGTTCGGCAGTTTTTCTCAATTTGTTGCTGTATGCCAACGCTTCCAACTCAAGCGAAAAAGGAAGGTCAAACAGTGACGGATCACCCTCCCAGGTAACTTCCATATAACGGAATCCGTGGTAAGTAAACAGAGGCCGCAGGTTATAGTTCACTCCGTGAAGAAGAACATATTCATCGCCATTTTCTGCCCTGCCTGCCTGATTTCTGAGGTAAGGCTCACCTTCCGGAGTGAGTGCTTCGGCGTACCTTAATTTCAGTTTTGTTTCAGAAGGTACCTTTCCGGTCAAACATACCGCTCCTGTTATGCGGCGGCCAAAATCAACCATTATACGGTTGCTCCCTGCATCCCATATGTTAACCGGGGCAATCCGGTCCCGGATAACTACCGGTGGGCGCTCATCGGGTATCAATTCAGGGAATGTTAGTTGCTGACCGGTATTTGCCGGATGAAACCATTCTGCCGGCGGGTTACGGAATGTATCGTCAAAGGTGGCACCGAAATTCAGATCGGCTTCACGCCAGGGATGTTTCTGTGAGGTCTGCCAGTCCTTTCCGGTACCGACAACCATTTTGTTATCATTTTCTCCCGTAATTTCCAGTTGTGCTATCAGCCACCGTGCAGGTTGGCTGGGAAATCCCCTGACCCTGCGCTTCAGCAGCAACCGGTCGTTCCAGGCAGGTTTCCTGTACCAGCCATCTCCAACCAAAACAGTAATCACATTGCTGCCCGAACGAAGCATATGAGAAACATCATAACCCCGGTAGGGAACAAAGGCATCGTAAACAGAGAAACCAGGATTGAGCACAGTTTCCGCCGGTTCATTTACATCAAAATAAAACTCTTTGTTTTTCCTGTCCCATTTCAATTCGTTTCCTTTGGGAATCCGGGATAATTTTGTTACAACCAGTCTGACATAGCGAACACTGGCTGGAATAAATGAAAAACTTACCGGCTGGTCAACGGGATTTAACAGGTCTTTCTCACCATAATCCTCAAGAATTATACTTTCCGCAAAGTCAGGAGATTCGGAACTTTCAATAAAAAAACGCACCGGGAAACCATAGCCCGGTTGTGCATTATTCACCGGTGGCGCTGCCGGCCACAGTTTTATACCATTAATCCGTTCCGTATTTCCCAGATCAATGGTCAATTCAACGCGTACCGAAGGATCTTCGAAGGAGGGTGACTGACACCCGCAACGCATTTTCCCGGGTGTGGAAAGATTTTGCTCGTCGGTAATCCATTGGGCATGTTCCCAGCCATATCCGTTTTCAAATCCAGTGGTAAACCAAGCAATCCGGCTCCAGTCAGATGCTTTGTCCTGTTCATCCCAAACCCTTGCTTTCCAGTAAAACTTGCGGTGTGGTGGCAAAGAAATTCCTTCGTAATCAATATTGAGTTGCCGCTCACCTTCCATTTTCCCTGAGTTCCAATAATTACCTTCATCCTGTTCCAGCTTTTCCATAGAGCCGGCAACCAGTATCTGGCAGGCAGTCTGTCTTAAACCGTAAAATTTTTTTCCCGGCAAAGCATACGACCAACCGAATTTTGGCGTATCCCCGGCTGCAATCATTGGTGATTCCAGGTTATTTACCGTCAGATGAACCGGTTTTAACAAAGAAATTTCTTTCGCGCCGGTTGCTGCTTTTGTAACAATTATTAACCATAAACAGAACCCGGTAATATTTACATGATGCAATTTCCTGTTTTTCATAACAATCATTCTGGCCTGATTAAATCATGAATTCCAAATTACGGATTATTTTTATTAACCCAAGTCATTAGTGTCGCGTTATAAATCGAACAAATTCAATTGATTATAAAATTCTTTGATTTTTTCGTTCTTTGAAAAGTTTGTAAGTAGCTCATTTAAAGGCGTTTTATCAAACACAGATACGTCAGGGATTTGTGAGATTTCGTATAATGAGAGATCACTTTGTAGTTGCTTTTTTGCCAATGCAATTGTCAAATAAGTACAGATGGCAATCCAAATTTGTGTTTTGACAGCATTGGGCGAATATCCCCAAAAAGCTTTTATTCTTAAGTGCTGTTTTATCCACTTAAAAAACAATTCGATTACAACTGTAAGTTTGATTGTCTGGTCACATTTCAATCCTTTTGTTTTATCTACTTTGGTGGAAGAAACACGTAGGCTTTATCCATCACACAATCCATCACACAGATAGCATAGGGCTCGAAATCTGTCAAGTCGAGTGTATTCACATCATGAACTTTGCCATCTGTAATGTCGATAAATACCGGAATGTTACCACGCAGATCAAGCATTGTATGCATTTTCACTGCTGCCTTTTTCTTTCTAAACTTGGCCCATGGAAAAACACTCAGGCATAAGTCAATGGTAGTTGAGTCCAAAGCGTATACGGTGTTATCCAAATGGTTGAATGAGAGACTGCTTGTTTGATACCAAGATGATAAATCTTTTTTTGATGCGCTTTCAAACAATTAGCTATATCATGAATGCTTTCACTATGCGTAAGCCGTCCGAACATCATGCATAAAAATTGGTTCCAACAGCTAAAGTCGCGTATTCCCTATGTATCATTTCACAGGAAAGAACCCATGGTAGCCCCGGAGGAAGATTTTGTTCACGGATTGTTTAAGGTCAGAAATGGTCTCGAATCCGGTGTTGTATCAAAAATGAAAAAATCATGATAGCAGCCGGGATACATTTCTTAATCAGCTGATATTCGCATTGCGGATTAACTGATTTGGTTTGTTCTTTATAATTCCTCAATTTCAAGTTAATTTTATACTTTTGCGGCTCATTTACGAAAAAGCAGCGGGATCATGAAATTAACGGACCTCAGAAACATCGGGATAGCAGCCCATATCGATGCGGGAAAAACCACGGTTACCGAACGTTTGCTTTATTTCACCGGGTCTACCCGGAAAATGGGAGAAGTACATGACGGGCAGGCCACCATGGATTTCATGAAACAGGAGCAGGAAAGGGGGATCACCGTTGCCTCTGCGGCCATTTCCTGCCGGTGGAGCGGCACCACCATCAACATCATCGATACCCCTGGTCATGTGGATTTCACGCTTGAAGTGGAACGTTCATTGCGTGTGATCGACGGGATGATCGCTGTTTTCTGCGGCGTGGGAGGAGTGGAACCACAAAGTGAAACCGTATGGAACCAGGCCGACCAGTACAGGGTTCCCAGGATCGCTTTTGTCAACAAGATGGACCGGACCGGGGCTGATTTCGGGCAGGTGGTCGAACAGATGAACAAATATCTGGATGCCAATGCCGTTGTCTTGCATTTGCCCATAGGAAAAGAAGATGGTTTTGAAGGTATCATTGACCTGGTTGAACAGAAAGCATATTTTTTCCGTGATTTTGAGCGGGTGGAAGAGGATGTGCCCGCTGAATACATGGAACAAGCTCGACAAGGCAGGGAACTGCTGATTGAAAAGATCGCTGATTTCAATGACGAGATCATGGAACTGTTTCTGGATGAAAAGGAAATACCACATGACCTGTTGAAGAAAGCCATCCGGGACAATACCCTGCGGTTGATGATCACACCGGTTTTATGCGGGGCCGCCTATAAAAATAAGGGAATTCAGCTGTTGCTGGATGCCATTGTGGGATATCTTCCCTCCCCCGTTGATGTGGGTGCCATCGTGGGAATGGATGTTAACGAACCGGAAAAATCCCATACGAGAAAACCTTCCCGGGGTGAACTTTTTTCAGCACTTGCCTTTAAGATCATCAATGATCCCTATGTGGGCCAGCAGACATTCATCAGGATATTTTCCGGTGAGCTCCGGTCGGGTATGCAGGTCTATAATTCAACCAAGGATCAAAAGGAAAGGATCGGGCGGATATTCAGAATCCGGGCAAAGGACCGGGAAGAGATCACCGAAGCGGTTGCAGGCGACATCATATCACTGGTGGGGATGAAATATACCAAGACCGGCGACACCCTGTGTGATCCGGAGCATCCGCTGTTCCTGGAATCGATTCATGTGCCTCCCTCGGTGATCCAGATGAAGATCAATCCGGCTAACCGCAAGGACCGTGGCAAGTTGGGGGAAGCACTCGCCCGGCTGGCCAATGAGGATCCTTCATTCAATGTCCGGTTCAATGAAGAAACCGAAGAGACCGTGATCTCCGGAATGGGTGAGTTGCATCTGGAGATCATTGCTGACCGGCTGAAGCATGAATTCAAGGTGAATGCAGAAATGGGTGAACCGGCGGTTGCTTTCCGGGAAACACTGGATGCGGAGACAGAAATCAGCCACAAACATGTGAAACAAACCGGTGGGAAAGGCCAGTATGCCCATGTGGACATGCGGATGGAGCCCAACAAAGGCAAAGGTTTCGAGTTTGTTGATCACATCAAGGGAGGTGTCATTCCCGCCGAATTCATTCCTTCGGTGAAAAAGGGGATTATGAGGGTGATGGAAGAAGGGGTTCTCGCGGGATTTCCCATTGTGGATGTCCGGGTGGTTCTGCTGGACGGAAGCCATCATCCGGTTGATTCATCGGATATGGCTTTTCAGACGTGCTCATCCGTGTGCTTCCGGAAGGGCTTTATGGATGCTTCTCCAATATTGATGGAGCCCATGATGAAAATCGAGGTCAATACCCCCGACGAATATATCGGTGACGTGCTCGCAAACCTGAACAAAAAAAGGGGAAAGATCACCTCCATGAGAAGATACAGGAAAGGAGCGCAAAAACTGAGCGGTTTTGTGCCTCTGAAGGAAATGTTCGGATATGCCACCCAGCTCAGGAACCTTTCAAGCGGCCGTGCCAGCTATTCAATGGAATTCAGCAAATACACCCCCCTTCCTGCTGCCGAGCAGGAAGAACTGCTCAGAAAGGCCAGGGAGGAAAAGAAATGAGTTTCTACAGGATTTTGATTGCTTCCCGGTAACCTGCGTTGAACATCTCTTTGCCTTTGGATACATCCATCATCAGGTATTTGCGCAATTCCTGGGGCTCGATGAAGTATTTGAAGAATTCCTTCTTTTGTTCAATGCCGGATGCCACACTTACATGAAAGGATCTGGCTGCAATTTTGACCAGACCTGATTCGAATTCTTCCTCTCCTACCGGATTGACATGCACGCCAATGATTTTTTTGCATCTGTCCCTGATGGGTTCTACAGGCAAATTATCGGTCACCCCTCCGTCAAAATAAATCCGGTGGTTTATTTTTGCCGGTTTAAACAGCACGGGAATGCTGGAGGAAGCCACAACGGTACTGACCAGGTCGCCTTTGTTGAGATATTCGGGTTTTCCTGTCCGGAAATTGGTAACGCATACATAAAAAGATGTTTTCAGATCTTCGATTTTCCTGGCGTGCAGATGGTCTTCCAGCACTTTTTTAAGTCCGCTGATATCCAGCAGTCCGCTGCCGGTAAAAGACAACCGTACAAATTCAAAGACTTTTTTCTTCTGAAAGATGTCCAGGATTTCATCTGGTTCATACCCGTCGGCGAAAAACGCGCCTGCAATGGAACCGGCACTGACACCTGAAATCACATCGGGGGAAATGTTTTTTTCACGCAGGGCCTTCATGACACCCGCGTGGGCAAAACCCCTGGCTGCTCCCCCGCTCAGCACCAGTCCGGTTTTATATTTCTTTTTCATTGCATTGATTTGAATCCGGGAACAAAAATAAATAAATCGCCTGAAACACAGGAAAAAATAATATAGGGAAAACCCGTATTTGGAATTAGGGTAAATCCTGTATTACCGGAGTTGCAAAAAAAATAATTTTGCATCCAAAATTCTGTATCATGGAAAACAAACTCCAGGAGCTCACCAGCAAGATATACGAGGAAGGTGTATCCAAAGGGAAAAAGGAAGCTGAAAAGATAAGGGAAGAGGCTGAAAAGGAAGCCAAAGAAATTGTTGACAATGCCAAATCCGAAGCGGAAAAAATCGTCTCGGATGCAGAGAAAAAGGCCAGTGAGCACAAGGACAACATGACTTCGGAATTGCGGTTGTCCTCCAGACAAGTCCTTGATTCGCTGAAGCAAAAGATCTCCGGCCTGATCCAGACCAAATCGATCAGGAAAACAGCTGAAAAATCATTCGAAGATCAGGAATTCATGAATGAGGTGATCATGAAGATGGCCGGGAACTGGAACCCCCAGGCAGGGAATGTTGATCTTTCCGTAATGTTGCCGGCAAAAAAGCAAAAGGAAATTGAACAATATTTCAAATCAAAGGCCAAAGAATTGCTGGATAAGGGATTGACCCTGAAATACAGCGATGAGATGGAAAAAGGTTTTGAAATGGGGCCCAAAGACGGGAGCTATACCATCAGTTTTACTGAATCCGATTTTGAAGCATTCATCAAGGAGTTCCTTCGTCCGAGAATGAACGATCTGCTTTTTGGTGAAGATAAAGAATAGGCTATAATCTGAGGACAGGGAAGGGATGTTTAAAAAATATTATCATTGTTTTATTTCAGGATTGCCCGATCTGATGTTTGAAGACAGCAAGTTTTCTTCAACCTTGCTGGCTTTCAGGGAATATATGGAACAGGAACTCACTACGGATGATTTTGCCCTGATTGAATTGTTGTTTCTGCCCAGGGATCACCACAACCTGATCAATTTCCTTCAGAAAAAAGAGTTTGATCCCGATCCACTGGGAAACTTTTCCCTTGAAGATTTTGAGGAACAGATCAGTCGTTTGAATGCCATTTTAAAGCAGGAACCATTGCTCCCCGGTTATTTGATCAGTTTCATCGAGGATTTTCTTGATGAGGAAAAAGACATTCCGGAGGAGGAGTTCAACAATATCCTGATGGAGGGATTTTATGAACATGTGTTGATAACCGGTAATCCATTTCTGAGGCAATGGTTTGAATTTGAATTGAATGCAAAAAATATCCTGACGGCTCACCTGTGCAGGAAATTTGACAAGAAGATGGATCAGGAGATCGTCGGCAGAAATGATCTTACCATGCAATTGTTGAAGTCCAGGGGGAGAAATATTGAGATCATGACCGACGACGATTATCTGAATGAGATGAACCGGCTGGCTGAAGAAGAAGACTTTTATAAACGGGAGCGAAAACAGGACCTGCTCAAATGGCAATACATTGATGAGCATACCTTCTTTTATTATTTTACCGTTGAAACAATTATCGGGTACCTGATTAAGTTGTTTATTGTGTTCCGGTGGAAAGAACTGGACAAGGAAACGGGCAGGGAAATGTTCGAAAAGCTGATCCGTGACCTCCAGTCTTCTTATGAACTGCCGGAAGAATTCAGTATGATTAACAGATAAAAAAATTATGCGCTCCAAAGGAAAAGTACAAGGGATCGTCGCCAACCTGGTATCCGTCAAGCTGGACGGTTATGTCCGGCAGAACGAGATCTGCATGGTCAGTCACGACGGCGTGGGTCTCATGTCCGAAATCATAAAGGTGAGCGGCGATCAGGCATATATACAGGTATACGACAGTACCCGTGGCCTGAAAGTCGGTTCCGAAGTTGAATTCGTGGGAAATATGCTGGATGTGGAACTCGGACCGGGGATACTCTCCAAGAATTTCGACGGATTGCAGAATGACCTGGACAAAATGACCGGGGTTTTTCTCAAAAAGGGTGAATACACCCCGGCCCTGAGCCGTGAAAAAAAATGGGCGTTCAAACCGGTCGCCGGGAAAGGTGATACAGTTCAGGCGGGTGACTGGCTCGGTGAAGTGAAGGAAAACTGGATGCCCCATAAGATCATGGTCCCTTTCAAAATGCAGGGTAAGTATACGGTGCAGTCGGTTGCCGGCAAAGGAGAATATACCGTTGAAGAAACCATCGCGGTGATCAAGGGCCAGGATGGTAAAGATCATGAGATCCCCATGATGCAGAACTGGCCGGTAAAAATACCAATCAAAGCTTACAGGAACAAACACAGGCCTTTCAAGGTTCTGGAAACAGGGGTTCGCACCATCGATACACTCAATCCCATCACGGAAGGCGGAACGGGCTTTATTCCCGGTCCTTTCGGAAGCGGGAAAACGGTTTTGCAGCATGCCCTCAGCCAGCAGGCCGATGCCGATATGGTGGTCATTGCGGCATGCGGGGAGAGGGCCAATGAGGTCGTGGAAATATTCAAGGAATTCCCTGAACTGGAAGATACCAGGACAAACAGAAAACTGATCGAACGGACCACCATCATTGCAAATACCTCCAATATGCCGGTGGCTGCCAGGGAAGCATCTGTCTATACCGCCATGACCATTGCAGAATATTACCGCGCCATGGGACTGAAGATCCTTTTACTGGCCGATTCCACTTCCCGGTGGGCACAGGCCCTCAGGGAAATGTCCAACCGGATGGAAGAGCTTCCCGGGCCGGATGCCTACCCGATGGACCTGTCGGCCATCATTGCCAATTTCTATTCACGTGCAGGGTATGTGGAACTGTACAACGGGAAAAACGGATCGATCACTTTTATCGGTACGGTATCACCGGCCGGGGGCAATCTGAAGGAGCCGGTGACCGAAGCCACCAAAAAAGCCGCCCGTTGTTTCTATGCATTGTCCCAGCAAAGGGCCGACAGCAAACGTTATCCTGCCATCGATCCCACAGACAGTTATTCCAAGTACCTGGAATATGAGGAGGTGCGTGAATACATGTCCAGGGAAATCGGTGAGCATTGGACAGACAATGTGGACAGAACCAAGGACATTCTGATCCGTGGCAGGGAAGTGCAGGAACAGATCAATATTCTGGGAGACGATGGCGTCCCCATCGAATATCACGATCAGTTCTGGAAATCGGAAGTTATTGATTTTATCATCCTGCAGCAGGATGCCTTTGACAAGGTGGATCAGATTACGTCATTCGAACGGCAGAAATACATGCTTGAAAAAGTCCTGCATATCTGTGACCTGGTTTTTGAATTTGAATTTTTTGAGGAAGTTTCCAAATATTTTAAGCAGATCATCAATACCCTGAAACAAATGAACTACTCGGAATTTCAGTCCGCCGACTTCAAGAAATACGAGAAAGAGCTTGAATCAGTCCTTAATGAAAGAAAAAAATCCTGATGGAAAAAAAGGCGTTTCAAAAGATATACAGAAAGATCACCCAGATCACAAAAGCCACCTGCATGATGCATGCCAGCGGGATCGGGTACGAGGAACTTGCCCTGGTCCAGGGGAAACTGGCCCAGGTGGTAAAGATCCTCGGCGATGAAGTGACCCTTCAGATTTTCGGAGGAACAGAGGGGATCCCAACCAATGCGGAAGTGATTTTTATGGGCCGCCCGCCGGCTTTGAAAGTCGGAGAAGATCTGGCAGGAAGATTCCTGAATGCATACGGGGATCCGATTGACCGGGGACCGGAGCTGATGGGCAAGGAACAGGAAATCGGAGGTCCGTCAGTGAACCCGGTCAGGCGTGAACAGCCTTCCCAGCTCATTACCACGGGCATTGCCGGGATTGATCTGAACAATACCCTGGTGACCGGCCAGAAGATCCCTTTCTTTGCAGACCCGGGTGAGCCTTTCAACCAGGTGATGGCCATGGTTGCCCTGCGGGCAGAGGCGGACAAGATCATCCTTGGCGGCATGGGGTTGTCCAATGATGATTACCTCTATTACAGGAATGTTTTTGAAAATGCAGGAGCCCTCGACCGCATCATCGCTTTCGTCAATACCACTGAGGATCCTCCAGTGGAACGGTTGCTGGTTCCGGATATGGCCCTGACCGCCGCCGAATATTATGCTACGGAGAAGAAAGAAAAAGTACTGGTTCTGCTTACCGACATGACCCTTTTTGCAGATGCCCTGGCCATTGTTTCCAACCGGATGGACCAGATCCCTTCCAAGGACAGTATGCCCGGTTCCCTTTACAGCGATCTGGCAAAGATATACGAAAAAGCGGTTCAATTCCCTGAAAGCGGTTCCATTACCATCATTGCAGTGACCACCCTTTCCGGTGGGGACATCACCCATGCCGTTCCGGACAATACGGGCTATATTACCGAGGGGCAATTGTTCCTGAGAAGGGATACCGACATAGGAAAGGTGATCGTGGATCCCTTCCGGTCCCTGTCCCGGTTGAAACAGCTGGTGATCGGCAAGAAAACCAGGGAAGACCATCCACAGGTCATGAATGCGGCGGTCAGACTCTACGCGGATGCGGCCAACGCGAAGACCAAACTGGAAAACGGATTCGACCTGACGGATTATGATAAACGGACCCTGGACTATGCCGGTGAATATTCTGAGAAATTGCTTGCGATCGATGTAAACATTAAAGTGGATACAATGCTGGACACGGCCTGGGAATTGTTTGCCAAAAATTTTACCAAATCAGAAGTTGGAATCAGGGAAGCACTGGTTAAAAAGTATTGGCCCAACGGAGAGGAACACAAGGAAAATGAATGATCAAATCCAAAGATTATAGAATAAATGGCGATCAAGTTCCAGTATAATAAAACAGCCATGCAAAGGCTGAAAAAGCAGCTTGACATCCGGGAGAAAGCCCTTCCTACACTGAAAAACAAGGAATCGGCCCTCCGTGTGGAAGTAAAGCGGGCCAAGGACAAGGCAGAACAGCTGGATAAGGAATTAAAAAAGACCATTAAATCCTATGAAGAGAGTTTCAGGATATGGGGCGAATTTGATCCTGGCCTGGTGGAAGTTGAGGATGTAGACCTGGAGATCAAGAAGATCGCCGGGGTAAAAACACCGGTATTGAAAGAAATTACATATAGCACAAAGAAATTCAGTATATTCGCCAGGCCCAAATGGTTCCTGGATGGAATTGAAATCCTGAAGAAACTGTCACGGATTGCCATTGAGCGGGAGTTTTTCCAACGCAAAATGGAGTTGCTTGATCATGCCCGGAAAAAGACGACCCAGAAAGTAAATCTGTATGAAAAAGTACAGATACCCGCTTACCAGGATGCAATCCTTAAGATCAAGCGTTTTCTTGAGGACAATGAGAATCTTTCCAAAGCCGCCCAGAAGATCGTTAAAAACCGCCAACAGGAACAACATATGAAGGAGGTCGCATGATAACACCCATGAAGAAATATTCTTTCCTGGTGTATCATAATGACTATCAGGGGTTTCTTGATAAACTCAGGGAGTTGGGGGTGGTGCATATCGCTGAAAAGAAAAGTGAGGAAAAACAAGTTCAGCTGCAGGATCAGTTTGAAAGGATCAGGCGTTATGACGAGACTATCCGCTTTCTCAACAGAAGAGATGTTGAGAAAGATGACGAAAGCAAAACCCCCGGGGACCGTTCGCCCGGAGAGATACTGGAAGAACTGGACACCCTGCAGAAAGAGGAAGAAGAGAATGAGCAGAAGGAAAGCACACTCCGCAAGGAACTGGTTAAATTGCGGCCATGGGGCGATTACAGGAAAGACGATATCGAGAAACTGAAACAGGAAGGGTATGAACTGCATTTGTTCTCCTGCCCTGCAAAGCGTTTTGAGGATGAGTGGAGAGACCAGTATGATATCGAGATCATCAACCACTTCAAGGGACAAATTTATTTTGTGGTGATCGCGCCGGCAGGCCAGGAAATCGAAATAGATGCCGAACCCGAGCCCGTTGCCGAACGTTCCCTTTCTGAACTGAAGAAAGAACTAAAAGGACTTGAACAACGGAACCGGGAAATTTCTGAAGCCTATGATGATCATGCCCGCAGGTCCATCCCCATACTCACGCGGGGTAAAAAAGAACTTGTGGACGAAATTGAATACAGGTCAACCCTTATCGATACGGAAGACCAGGCAGAAGGCACGTTGAAACTTCTGGAAGGATGGGTGCCCGAACCCAGGGAAAAAAAATTGCTGGAATTCCTTGATCAAAGCGAAGCCTATTATATTTCCACTGAGCCCGATAAAGACGAATACCCCCCCATTCTTCTGGAAAATGATAAGTTCACCCATTTGTTTGAACCCATCGGCCGGTTGTTTGACCTGCCCAATTACAAGGAGCTGGACCTTACCCCATTCTTCGCACCTTTCTTCATGCTTTTTTTCGGTTTTTGCCTGGGTGATGCAGGATACGGACTGATATTCGTGGTTGCCGCCGCTTTGCTCAAAAGGAAAGTTGACCGCAAGATGAAGCCCATACTGACCCTTGCCCAGTTCCTCGGACTCGGTACGGTGATCTTCGGGGCTTTATCGGGAACCTTTTTCGGCATCAATCTGATCGATACCGGATATACAATTACCGGTCAGACCCTGGCCTTTCTGGGAGGGGAAAATTTGCCCTCAACCGTCATGGATCAGTTGCAGCAACTGCAGGGTGTTCATTTTGAAGCCAGGAATGATTTTCTGGAAGCGGTGAGAAAAACGATCGGTGAGAAGCCCCTCAGCAATTACAGGTTCGAGATACTGAAATACACCGAACCGGATATTGAGTGGCTGGATTCTTTTCGCCATCTGATGCAGAATCCCCTGCACATGTTTTATTTGTCTATGATCATCGGGGGCGCACAGATCATTTTTGGAAAGATCCTGCTGGTCTTCAACATTATAAAACGGAAAGGGCTCAAGTACGGTTTTTCCACCATGGGCTGGGTTTTGCTGATCGTGAGCCTTGTGTTTTTTATGGGAGGAGATAATTATGGAATGCTGGATCTTGAAAAAAACCGTCCCGTATTCAACATATTCCTGATTGTATCGGGTGGATTGATCGTGTTTTTCAATAACCCGGATTCGAATGTATTCATGCGGCCGTTAAATGCCATCTGGGACGCCTATTCAGTGGTTACCGGGGTTTTTCAGGATATTCTGTCATACATTCGTCTTTTTGCCCTGGGGATATCATCAGCCATTCTGGGTTTCGTGTTCAACGATATTTCTTCCCAGCTGCTGGGCGTACCCTATATTGGATGGCTGTTGTTCCTGATATTGTTGTTGTTCGGACATTCCATCAATATTTTTCTGGCAACGCTGGGCGCATTTATCCACCCCATGCGTTTGATTTTCGTTGAATTTTATAAAAATGCCGGATTCAGGGGCGGAGGAAAAGAATATAAACCATTTTCCAAATAGTGTTCATCATTAAAATGTAAGTTTATGACAACTGCGGTAATTTTAGCGTATACAGGACTAGGCCTTATGCTAGCCCTTTGTGGAATAGGAAGCGCATATGGTGTGTCCATGGGGGGAAATGCAACAATCGGGGCCATGAAGAAAAATCCAGATGCCTTCGGAAGCTACATGCTGCTGACGGCTTTACCCGGCACTCAGGGGCTCTATGGATTCGCCGGTTTCTTTGTCATCAATAACAAGCTGGGCGAATTCATGGAAAACGGCACCATGGTCCTGGATATGTTCCAGGGTGTGGCCATACTGGCCGCCGGATTCGCCCTGGGATTCGTAGGCTTGTTTTCAGCATTGCAGCAGGGCGGGGTAACCTCAAACGGGATTGCCGCCATCGGTTCGGGAAATGACGTTTTCGGCAACACCATGATCCTGGCTGTTTTTCCCGAATTGTATGCCATCATAGCTTTTGCTGCTACATTCCTGATCAGTACGTCGATCTGATCCCGGAATATTTCTTTTTTCCCTTCGGATCCGATTCCCTATTTTTGTTTTTTAAAACAAAGTGGGGAAAAGCTTATGAAAAAGCTTTCGCTGTCGGTTGTCGATGATCATAAAATATACAGGGACGGATTGAAACTTCTTTTGAAGCGTTTCCCTTTTGCCGGCAACATACATGAAGCTGAGAACGGGGAACAATTCCTGAAACAACTTGAAGAAGAAGTCCCGGATATCGTTCTGATGGATATTCAGATGCCTGTCATGAATGGCATTGAAACCACAAATCATGCCCTTAAGAAGTATTCCGGCTTAAAGATCATCGCGCTTACGAATTTCATGAACGAAGAGTATATTGATCAGATGATCAGTCTGGGTGCCCAGGGATACATGCTCAAGCATTCTGAGACGGATGAACTGGAATCCGCCATCAGAAAAGTATACAGAGGCGGTGTATATTTTTCGGATGAAGTGCTTGGTTACCTTTACCGGAGCCTTCGCAATCCGGTGAAAGAGACAATCAGCAATTCCCAGACGGTCAGCGATAAATTTACCGGAAGGGAAATGGAAATCCTGCAGCTCTTATGCAAGGGATACAGCAACGCACAGATCGGCGAAAATCTTTTTATCAGTCCGAAGACGGTTGAGAAGCACAAGAGCAACCTGTTCCAGAAAACCGGATCAATCAACACGGTCAATCTGGTGATCTATGCTTTCAGGAACAAACTTGTCAAGGGATGCTGATCATCTGTGCCCGTCAAATCTTTCCGTTTATCACAGCATGATCTCTTTTTCAAACCGTACCGTGGATTCTTTCTTCATGGCCATATGTCCGAGAATGGCAGCCACACTCCCGTAATATCCCTGTTCAAGTACTCCGGGGGTCTGTTTTCCGTCCCTGATCGACTGAACAAATGCTTCCAGTTCCAGAGAAGTCGCATCGGGCTTGGGATATTCATCGACAAAATATTTTCCTTTTTGTTCGCTTCCGGTATTGATGACCCAGCTGGCGCCGCCGAGGGGCAGGGTCTGAAAAACACTGTCCTCTATATCGGTGATCAGCTGTAAAATGCCCGGTGCGGGCGGTGGGTTTTGTGCAAAGTATCTTCCCTGTTGCAACTCCAGCGAGTACTGGGGGCCCATCAACTGCTGTTCCAGTCCGTAGTGCCAGTTGCTCATGTTGGAATTGAAAGTGAAATTGGTCCCGTCAGGATACCGGTAAACCACATTGACATTATCATATGTATCCCGCCCGTCTTTCCAGTATACAATGCTTCCGCTTCCACAGACCTTCTCGGGCACTGAATCCTTGAACCAGTTAACTACCTGCGTAATATGACACGCGAGCTCGGTCATCAGTCCGAGCGAGTATTTTTCGATGATGCGCCAGTTCAGGAATTCGTTCAACTCTTCGGGAACATCTCTTCTCCAGCTGTTGTTGACATACCAGTGGGATTTGACATGGGTCATGGGGCCGAAATCTCCCTGCCTCATTCTTTTCAGCGCTTCCAGATAACCGATGTCGAACATCCGCTGATGACCGATCAACAGGTTGTTGCCGGTTTCCCGGTGTGTTTCCACCATGCTCCTGCACTCTTCAACGGTCATGCCCATGGCTTTTTCACACAATACATGTTTACCTGACCTGAGGGCGTCATTGGTCATCCGGGCATGAAGGTAAACGGGAGTTGCAATCAATACCCCATCAAGATCGTTCATTTCCAGCAGTTCGCGATAATCAGAGAACGCTTTTGCTTTTCCGTCAGATAATTCAATGGCTCGTTCATAATGGGGTTCGTAGATATCGCATACGGCTGCAATATCAACTTCCGGCATTTGTTTCAGGTGCAAAAGCAATTTTCTGCCGCGGTTTCCAACCCCGATCACCCCCAGCCTGACTTTGTCAATGGGGGATATTTTGGCGGAAGGGCTTCCTTTGAGTTTTGCAATCCATGGTGCATGTGCAAGAACAATCGATGAGCCTGTCAGCACGGACAGGCGCCTGAGAAATTCACGTCTTCTGTTATCCATATCAATTGATTTTCTATTAACGGTTCTTTTCTGTTCCAAGCCGGATCAGCATTTCTTTTGTACATCTGATGCCTTCATCCGGTCTGAGGTCCGAGCGGCCCCCACCCCATTCAATACCAATATGGCCATGATAACCAAAATCCCAGATTACTTTTATTTGTTCCGGATACGGTATGGTGGTTTCGTGACAATTTTCATCGAAATCCTGGGTCTTGGCGCTGATGCCTTTTGCATAGGGCATTAATTCTTTCAGCCCTTTTACCGGATCATACCGGATGTTTCTGTCCCTGTCGATGGTGAAATTGCCCAGATCAGGCAGGGTTCCGCACCAGGGGCTGTTGACGAGTTCCATGACCTCAACCAGCCACCGGGCGTTGGAGGAAAGCCCCCCATGGTTTTCCACCAGGATGTTGATCTTTTCCTGCTTTCCGTATTCAATCAGGTATGAAAGTCCGTCAGCAAAATTATCCCTCGCCAGCAGGTATTGTTCCTGATAATGCTCCCGGTCATAGCCGCTTGCATTGACACGTATGGAATGACATCCCAGGTATTTTGCCGCATCCACCCATGGCCTGTGGTTCAGCGCCGCATTCTTTCTTTTCTTTTTATCCGGACTGGCCAGGGTTCCTTCCGGTCCCCACATATCCACCATGATCAATACATTCTTAACATTCACATCTTCAGAACGTTTTTTGAGTTCATCGAGGTATTGCCGGTCATTCACCCTGTCCTGAAAGAATCCGCTGACATATTCCACTGCATGGATGCCGAACCGGTCCCGGGCCAGTTGCGGAAATTCCAGATTGGTGATCTTCCCTGAACGGATCAGCTTGCGAACTGACCACTCGGCCAGACTGATGTCGAAGAAAAGCTTATTCCCGGAACAGGAACCAAGTGGGGACATGCCGGGAATGATCAGGCTGCCGGCCGCTAAACCGCTTAAATTTCGTACAAATTTCCTGCGTTTCATGAGTCAGATATTTCTTTCTTTCTTTCAATATTTTTGCATCATCCTTAATAGCTTTACATCCAGCTTATGACCATGCCAGTCAGTGTATTCGGCATCTTTCCTGCCTGAGTCCAGTATCCCGAAATCGCCGATAAAATTCCATAAGGCATACCCGATGTTATGACCGGTGAGGATGCTTAAAACATCCCCGAACCAGGAGAGGAATACATGGTGGGGCGTTTTGTTCCAGCAGCCACATTCACCACAGTGCACGCCAATCCCTTGTTCGGCGAGTTTGATCCAGGGTGCGTAGAATTTTTCCAGGTCTTCACGACTGTAATATTTTCCGCCCATTTGACCCGGCCACTTTGGATCTGGCAAATTGCCGGGATTTTCAAATGTCCATGGTGCTTTGTAATGCGAAATGTAATGCGGAAAATATCCCCGGCAGCTTTGGGCAATATCCAGATCGGTTATTCCGGGGATCACATCCCTGCCCGTATTGTTCCCGTCAGCAATCACGTGACGCTCCGGATTGTATTTGCGAATGGCATTCAAGGTTCTTTTGGCAAGCTTTCGATAAATATCACCCGGCACGGGTTTTCTTTCGGAGTGTTGGTCATTCATGTCTTCGCGCATGCCGGGTTCGTTTACCAGGTCAAAACTAATCTGTTCCGGCGAGTAATCCCGGAAGCGCTTTGCCCATATTTCCCAATGGAAGACAAAAGCATCCTGTGCTTTCCGGTCAAGCCAGAGGTTAAAGGGTTCATGAAAACCTGCATTTACGCAATAGCCCGGCGCACGGTGCAGGTTCAGGCTCACATGAAGACCATGTTTGTTGGCACGCTGTACAATGTCTTCAACACGGTCAACTTCAGCCGTATTGATCTTATATACATCCTCCGGAGTGATGGTTTTGGAATAATCTATATTCAAAAACCTTGGATATGCCATGGGGAGCCGGATAAAATCAAATCCCCAGTCGCGCATCCATTTCAGGTGATCGTCTTTTACTTTTCCGGCATTCGATCTTCGCGGTCTCGGAGAAAAGTAATCAAGCAGGTTGAAACCTCTCCAACAGGGAAGTTTTGATCCTGATGCTTTCAGGTTTCCGGCTGAAAAAAACTGTGACGGGGATAATCCGATCAGTGAACATGCCATGCCGGCTTTGGTCACGAAATCTCTTCTGTTCATTTCGGTAACAAAAAACCATTACAGGCTCCAGCCCTTGCGGTAACTGTGTCGAATATATTCCCTTGCCGCATCGGCTGCATTGATCGTGGCATATTGATTATCAAAAGTAGGATGACCGTCTTTGATACTGAATCTTTCTTCTTTCAACACATTGATCACATCCGAATCATCGATGTTGGTAATTTGCATGTTTTCCCCATCCCATTCAAGTCTGCGCTTCAGGTCCTGAAGCCTTACCGCAAGATTGCCCATCACAACGGTTTCATTGAAGGGACCTGCGTATTCAAAACTGGAACCAGGGGCTACTCGGTCCCCCGGGCTCTCCTTGCATGCCCTCACAAAATCCAGTCCGTGCCCCCTGGATCCTCCTTCGATCCTTCTCAGTACTTTCGGAGGTTCATATTCTTCCACACCCAGCAGGTAAGGATCCCGTGCATAAGTACTGCAGATGAGTTTTCCCTTGCTGCCAACGAACAATGTTCCTCCCCCCCAGTCACCCATGATCTTGCCGGCCGGCAATTCCACCGGTCTCTCAGGCATCAGTCCGCCGTCATACCAACGCAAAACAACCGGGGGCATGGCAACGGAAGGCAGGTTGTCCCTGGATGGGAAATAGTATGTAACCCTTTCTGCCGAGGGTGCACTTTCCGTATTGACCGGAGTGGAACCGGCCTCCACGGCATAAGGATACTTCAGTTTGAGTGCTTTGAATGCGGGATCAATGATATGGCATGCCATGTCTCCCAGGGCTCCTGTACCGAAGTCCCACCATGCACGCCAGTTCCATGGTGTATAGGCAGGATGGTAAGGCCGTTCCGGGGCCGGACCCAGAAACAGATCCCAATCCAGTGTATCCGGAACGGGAGGTGTTTCTCCGGGACGTTCGAGGCCCTGGGGCCAAATGGGGCGGTTGGTCCAGCAGTGCACTTCTTTTACTTCCCCGATGGCACCGTCCCATATCCATTCACACACCTTACGGATGCCTTCACCGGAATTCCCCTGGTTGCCCATCTGGGTGACAACACCGGTTTCCCTGGCCAGTTCCGTCAGGTAGCGGGATTCATAGACGGAATGGGTCAAAGGTTTTTGTACGAAAACATGCTTGCCCATTTTCATGGCCATGGAAGCCACTACGGCATGGGTATGGTCCGGTGTTGCGATCACCACTGCATCAATCTGCTTATCCATTTCCTCCAGCATTTCGCGGAAGTCCTTATATTTTTTTGCCCGTGGATGCTCCATGAATGTCTCTGCAGCATATTTCCAGTCCACATCGCAAAGGGCCACAATATTTTCATCGCTCATGTTCCGGACATTATTGCCTCCTGCACCGCCAACCCCGACACCTGCAATATTAAGCTTGTCGCTTGGCGGCGTGTGGCCTTTACCTCCCATTACATATCCCGGTATAAGGGTCAATGAAGCAGCTGAAACGGATGCTTTTTCCAGGAAATTACGCCTGGAAATAGCAGGATTATTGGTTTTACTCATCTTGTATGAAATAATTCTATTTTTCCAAAATCCCTTTGTTTGTTGATTTATAATTAGTTACAACGGAGA
>CAZNPH010000007.1:97704-141812 GCA_964574985.1 uncultured Bacteroidaceae bacterium | reverse complement strand
CTATCAAATGTTTGCGGACGGTTTTTAAGGATTTTTTAAAGGGAACTTCGGATTAGAAAAGAAACAAATAGAGGAATTGAGATATACGTTTGCAGTTCTAATTGGGAAAGGCAAGCTTAGTGTTCAACAGCTTGAAAAAGACATTGCAGCTAAAGTGGACAGAGATGTAAAAACACTTGCTCAACGTTCAAAGGCGTTTCTATTATTGGCAAATAGATTCCAAAAGATTCAGAGAGTCCAAGAAGTTCTTAACCGATACCCACATATCCATATTGGCACAAGGCGATGGGGACTGTTGCCTGAAAGCATTTAATTCTTGTATATGCGCATCATTTATCCTCCTTCAAATTATCAAGATGCGGAATCCTTTTTGAAGAAGGAAATACTGCCTCATATTCCAACGGAAGATAGGGGTAAAGGATTTATATTAATAATACCGATTGAGGGGACAGAAATTATTAGTTTTCCTGAAAATGTTGATGATATTAAAAGCAAATATATCAGGGGTGCCTATGAGGCAATTACTGCTATAAAAACAGGTCAATCAATTGATGTTACAAACCTATATATCGAACGGCTTACCCAAGAAATGAATCTTGATAATATACTTTCAATTATCCCTTTCAATATATTCGTTCCAGACCTTTACGGTCGTGCTAAAAACTTCATCATTGACAATTATGATGAAATAAGGCAACAATTTAATGTAGAGCGTCTTTCTGACTGGGCCACGATTAATTCTCAAGAATTAGCTGAACACATTATTAATTTTGATAAGGCTACTGGTAATAGACGTGTTTACAGCGATGATAATTGGCAAGAAACCAGTGACGAAATTATTGCACAAGCAAAAATTCACGACCGTGCAATTAATCCGCCACCAATATAGTCGCTTGCTATAAAATGGACACAGAAAGAAAAGCTAATTGAATATTTATAATGACCCCCGAAAAACTCAAAGACATACTATAAAAAGGCGAAGGCATTGAAATCGAGTTCAAAACCTCTCAATTTGAGCTGAATAAGGATGCCTTTGAATCCATTTGTGCCTTTCTCAATCGCAGGGGCGGTCATTTGCTGTTGGGGGTGAAGAATGACGGAACAGTGGAAGGAGTGATTGAAGGTTGCGTACAGGACATTGTCAACAACATAGTCACCAATGCCAACAATCCGCAAAAGCTTAGTCCTCCGTTTTACCTGTCAACACAGGTAATTGATTACGAAGGCAAGAAAGTGATCTATGTATATGTGCCGGAAAGTTCGCAGGTACACAGCACTAACGGGAATATCTTCGACCGGAATGAGGATGGAGATTTTGACATTACCCGGCAAACCGAACAAGTCACCCAATTATACCTGCGAAAGCAAGCTACCTATTCCGAAAACCGGATTTATCCTTACCTGAAACTTTCGGATTTTAAACCTGAATTGTTCAGCCGTGTCCGCACCCTGGCCAAAAACGAACGGGCAGACCATCCCTGGCAGGATATGATGGATGAAGAACTCCTGCGTTCAGCCGGATTGTTCAAGCACGACCACCAGACCGGGAAAGACGGTTATACACTTGCAGACGTATTGCTGCTCGGAAAAGATGAAGTCATACAAAGCGTATTGCCCCACCATAAAACAGACGCCATACTCCGTGTAGAAAATGTGGATCGCTATGACGACCGGGACGACATCCGCACCAATCTCATTGAAAGTTATGACCGGCTAATGGCATTTGTGCGAAAAAATATGCCTGACAAGTTCTACCAGGAAGGAGAACAACAAATCAGTCTCCGTGACCGTATTTTCCGTGAAGTAGTTGGCAACCTGCTAATCCACCGGGAATTTGCCAATGCTTTTCCGGCCAGGTTCATCATTGAAAAAGACCGGGTGCTGGCTGAGAACTGGAACCGTCCGCATGACGGTGGAGTGATCGACCCGGCCAACTTCTCACCCTATCCCAAGAATCCGGTAATCGCCAAGTTCTTCAAAGAAATCGGACGTGTAGACGAACTGGGTTCAGGAGTACGGAATACCTTCAAATATTGTGGCATTTATACTTCGGGAACAAAACCGGAGTTCATTGAGGAGGATGTTTTCAAAACCGTTATTCCGCTAAAGGCCAAAGAAAGTAAAGAAGCTGTTTCAACCTCCGATTGGGATGAGGTTCGGAGAAAAGTTCGGGGGAGGTTCGGAGAAAATAGTTGAGCTAATTTTTGGGAACCAATACATATCTGCTTCTGAAATGGCAGAAATAATAGGCGTTACGGAAAGAGCGGTAGAAAAACAACTGGCAAAGCTGAAAGAAAAAGACATCATCGACAGAGTTGGACCGGATAAAGGGGGGTATTGGAAAATAAACGTGTAAATGAACATGAAAATCAATTATGATGTGAGTAAATAAAAACCTCTCCCTCGTGACAAAAAAGAAGGACAAAGTGCTTCTAAGGAACATTGGGGAAAGGGCGGCTACTAAAATACAACAATGTATAAAAAACATAGGGCAGGCAGTAGTTTAAGTGAAGCCAAGTGCTATTAACAAACTTTTCATTCGGTTGACAGGAAAGTGCATCTTGAGCCCTACGTTTTTTATATTGGGCCGGGATCATTTTTCCGGCATGAATCCGAACTTGATCAGGAACTCATCGGTTCTTTCCAGTATCTCTTCATCAAAATTGTTTGCATATTTCTCATTGCCCATGCCCAGGAAATGCTTGCGGTCTTCAAAGGCGATCAGCTGGAAATAATTGCCGATCCCGAGTGTTTTTTCCTCGAAAAGCTCTACGATCCAAAAAGGCACCGTACAGTCTTCTTTTCCATGAAAGGCGATGGTCGGGGGCATGCCCGGCTTCAGATTGTGCCAGGGGGATATGGACCAGATTTCCTTTCTTCTTTCGTCCAGCAACCGGTCGACCCATGCTTCGATTGTATTGACATTGCTTGAAAAAAGCAGCAGTGCGTTGGGGGCCGGACTCACGCTCAGGTCATCTGTGTCTTCGTTGATCTCATCCATCATGGCCCCGGACATCGCCAGTTGTCCGCCGGCGGATTTGCCTCCGGCCGCGATCCTGTCCGGATCGATTCTGAGGGATGCAGCGTTTTTCCTCAGCCATCTCATGGCGGATCTTGCATCTTTCGTGTTTTCCACAGGGGTAATATCCGGATGGGGGACCGATCCGTCCTCATTGACGGATAGCCGGTACTGGAAAGAAAAGGTTACAAATCCTTTTTTGGCATACCGGACGCATGCTCCGTGGAAGTCTGACGGACTCCCGTAGGCCCATCCTCCTCCGTGAAAAAACGCAATGGCCGGATTATCTTTTTTGTTTAGGGTTTGCTGCGTGTAAAAGATAACGGCTTTCAGTTCATGCCCGTTTATGGTCTTATATACTTTTTCTTTCTGTATGACGGTACCCGGTTGGGCGAGCATGTTCAGATTCAATATAAGACAGATGACCAGTGGGTGGGCTTTCATGGCACTTTCGTAATTTTACATCAAGGTATAATCAAAGATAGAATAAATACCATGGACCGACGTGATTTTTTCAGGGAAACAAATGATGATCACAACATGAGAACGGAATGAAAATATTCCCCGGATGGTGCCCATGGATTGGGTGGAAGATAAAATTTTTCCTGATATATGATCCTGCAACGCAACCTTTGATAAAGGATGGACATCATTGTATGTAGAAAACATAAATCACGCCGTCATGAGAATGAATATCATTTTACTTATCCTTGTTTTTTCTCTGGCAGGCAGCATGATTTCCTGTGAAAAATTCGGTTCGCCGGGGAAGAAGAATCCGGATAAGCCGGCTCGAATAATCCTGACAGGGAAATCTGCGGAGATACTGGAAGCAGACAAAGAATTCGGATTTGAACTGTTCCGGGAAGTGTATGCCCTGAATGATGAAGAAAACCTCATGATCTCTCCCCTGAGTGTTTCCTGTGCCCTGGGCATGACATACAACGGGGCCGACAGCACTACCCTTCAGGCATTTGAGGATGTGCTGCATTTTGACGGACTCACCACGGAGGAGATCAATGAAAGCTACAGGGACCTGATGGATCAGCTGGTCACCCTTGACGACAACGTAGAATTTTCCATTGCCAACAGTATCTGGTACCGGCTGGGATTTGAAGTACTGGCAGAATTCATTGCCACCAACCGGGAATATTTCGATGCCGGAGTACAGGAGACCGATTTTTCGGACCCTGCCACACTTGAACTGATCAATCAGTGGATCGAGGACAAGACCAACGGAAAGATCAGGGACATGCTGGATTATATTCCTGCAGACGCGGTGATGTACCTGATCAACGCGATTTACTTCAATGCCGCCTGGAAATATCAATTCGAGAAGGAAGATACCTACGAAGGGGACTTTACCCTTCCGGACGGATCCGAACACCGGGCCGATTTCATGGTGGTAAGCGGTGATTTTGCATATACTTCGAATGAAGACTTTGCCGCGGTTGAGCTCCCGTACGGGAACAGCACGTTCAGTATGGTGGTGATGTTGCCCAATACAGGAAATACGGTTTCGGATCTGGTGGAGAAGCTGGATGCCGGCCAGTGGGATTCATGGTTTGAAAATCCCCTGCTCAGAGGTGTCCGGGTCGAAATGCCCAAATTCAAGTATGAATTCAAGGGCATGCTGAACGATCCCCTGATCAACCTCGGACTGGGAGTCGCTTTCCAGCCCGGTGAAGCGGATTTTTCCGGTATAAACCCCGAAAAGGGCAGGGAACTTTTCATATCCAGGGTGATCCACCAGACCTTCATCGATGTGCAGGAGGAAGGGACCGAAGCCGCAGCGGCCACCATTGTTGAACTTCGCGAAAATTCTTCCGCCGGAGGAGGCAGCCCCGTCATTTTTAAGGCCGACAGGCCTTTCCTTTATTGCATTAAGGAAAATTCAACCGGGGCCGTTGTTTTTATCGGGAAGGTCGGCAAACCCGGATATTCCTGATTTTTTTATCTTTGATCTTTCCGGGTCTCCAACATTCTGACCTTTTTGAATTATTTGAGGAAAATAGTGTCCGGCGGGCAAACCGGTGTTGACCGGGGCGCACTGGATGGAGCCCTTGATATGGGAATTGATACCGGGGGGTGGTGCCCTCCGGACAGGAACTCTGAAGACGGGCCCATCCCGGAAAAGTATCCCCTTCTGGAAACGCCCGTGGAAAGAAGCGTATCTGCCCCGGATGTCCCCCGTTCGCTCAGAACCGAATGGAACGTGCGGGATTCGGATGCCACATTGATCCTGGAACCTGTACAAAAGCATACAAGTCTGCGGGGAACCGGTGGAGATGCAGGAACCCTTTGGACCAGGGCCTGTTGCCGGAAGATGAACAAGCCCATGTTGGTTTGCGACCCCTTCCATAAGGAAACACCGGGTAAAATTCATGAATGGCTTAATGAGGTTCGTCCGGAAATATTGAATGTGGCGGGGCCGAACGAAGGGGATGTTCCGGGTATTCAAAAAGCTGTCAGACAGGTTATTTATGATCTGCTGAGAACAGGCAATCCCGGATCTTTCCGGTGCGGAACTGGATGACCTGATTGCATTCCTGAATTCGCTCTGATTCATACGGGATTATCCAAACCGCGATATTGACTTTGTATTGAAAATTCCTTATATTATTTCACCAGGAAATAAACGAGAATGTTTTTACAATCAGAGGAATATGAGCATATGGAAGAGGTGGTGGTCTGCCGGAAAGTGAATAATTACCTGACGTACCTGATCGGTCTGACCATCAGCGTTTTTATACTTGGTATGCTGACGTACGGGCAGAAATTTTCATTCCGGGATGATGCTTTCAGTTATTTGGGACAGATTCATACAGGGAATGGGAATTCGAATATCATCGCCATGTTGATTTTTATGCCCGGCATGTCTGTTGGTTCACTTCTGTGTTTCCGTATCAGCAGCGTGGTAACCAGCAAAAAAAATATCCCTATATTTAGGCTTTGATGTTCTCCAGGGAAGAAGGATGCGGAATTGTGATGCATTTGAGTGTGTTCAATGATTTTCTGCCGGATGTTAAGAAAAACAAAATATTTCATACTTCGCAGAATATTTAAATATACATTGCCACTGTTCAGCCCTTTTCAGACGAGAGTGATCGAATGCTATGCAGGGAAGCCCGAAGCAGCCCAGCCTGTATTTATCCTTGGGGTACCACGTGCGGGGACAACCCTGTTGTATCAGCTGATCAGCAATTGTTTCGATGTGTTATACCCTGATAATCTGGTTTTCCTGTGCAGGGAAAATCCATTTGCCGGATTCTGGCTGAGCAGGAAAATATACCGGGATCAACCACACAATTGTTTTTCATCAAGCAGGGGCAAAACGATGGATTGTGGGTTGCATGCCCCAAACCAGCATCCTTTTTTCTGGCAAAAGCACTTTTCACGCCTTGCTTTGCACGATGAGCAACCGGATCTGCTGGATCAGCAGGAGAAACAGGAAATATACCGTATGGTCTTTTCCGTCATCAACAAATATCAAAAGCATCTGATCCTGAAAGGTGCGGCGGTTGCAAACAACCTTCCGACCTTTCAGGATATATTCCCGGATGCCCGGTTGATCTTTTATTCAAGAAATCCTTTGTATACCGCACAGTCATTGTTGGCAGAAACCCGGAAAATGAATTGGGATTTCGAATCTGCCTGGATGGCCAGGATAAAACCATACAATTCCCGGGAGATCTGCGAAAGTAATTCCATACATGAGAAGATCGTACTGTTTGTATATGGTCTGTCAAAAGAGATTGCCGGATTCAGGAGGGGATTGGATCAGGCACATTATCTGACGGTTTCGTATGAGGAAATATGTGCCGGAGTCTTATCTTCTTTAAATAAGATCGGGAAATTCCTCGGGCAAGAACCGGAGATCAGGAAGAATGCAATAATACCTGAACTTGAAAACAGCAATAAACAAAAACTGGATGATCATGAATTTGGCAGACTGAAAGAGGAGGTGGGAAAACTGGATTGGCAGGGGATCATGTAACCCCGCTGGCATGAAAAAACGGATGCTTTACATTATCAGGGCGATTGACCGGTTCACGGGGAAGAACCGGATACCCATCCTGTATTACCACAGGATCAATGATACCCCCAAACATATTGACCCGGTTCCGGATACCCGTTTTTTTCATGATCAGATCAAATATCTGGATCAGCGAGGGTATCATTTTGTCTCCCTCGGCGAGATCATAGAATGGTGTTCCGGGAATGCCGGTCTTCCGGAGAAATCCATCGGGATCACTTTTGATGACGGATATGAGGACAATTACCATAATGCATTTCCGGTGCTCAAAGAATTTGGTGCGAAGGCTACCATTTTTCTTATTTATGACTATATGGGCACCACCCGGTATTTTTCATACAACCGTGCGGTGCCGCAGAAAATAATGCCCGGAGAATTCGATCAATCCAGAGATATTGAGTTAAAATTCCTGAACAAAGATCAGGTGCTTGAGATGCATCGGTCTTCACTGGTAGATTTTGGCAGCCATACGCTGTCCCATACCTCCCTGATTCATTGCGATCTTGTACAGGCCGAAAAGGAGGTCAGTGAGAGCAAGCGTTTGCTTGAAGATCACCTTGGCATTTCCATAAACACTTTCTGCTATCCGTACGGTCACCTGAACGATACCGTAAAGGAGATGGTCAGGAAATCAGGTTACAGGGGTGCTGTTGCAACAAAAAGGGGAAAAGCAAGGAAAGGAGACGACGTATTCGACCTGGCCCGCTGGAATGATATCAATCTTCTGGTGAATTTGCCTCCGGTGATACGAAAATCGGGGAAAATGATCATTTTATGAGACATGATCAATTCATATATCCGATAGACATTTTCAAAAAACGGTTTGGTAATTTTACCGGCAATGAGCGGTTGTTGCTCGATGACCGGGGAGTTATCGTGCGCAGGAAAGATCAATTTGCCCGGCTTTTCAGGCTGGACAAAAAATCGCTTGAAAATACCGGTACCGGAGAATATTTTCACCATCCCTGCCCGATTGCCCAGGGTGCCATCGGATATTATGACCTATGGCTTGAAAACGGCGATTCCGCTCATCTGGAGCAATTCCGGAAACAGGTAAACTGGCTTGAAGAAAACGGGGTCCGCCACGGAGATGCCCTGTTATATCCCTTTCCTTTCCCCATTCCCGCATTTTCCTCTGATAAAGACTGGGTCTCCGGCATGTACCAGGGGCATATCCTGTCCGCATTTGTCAGGGCTGCGGAACTTTTAAAGAAAGGATCTTATGCAGACATGGCCAATAAGGTATATAGCAGTTTTGCCATTCCACTGGGGGAACCGTATGGCTTTAGGAATGAAGACAAATTCGGACTCTGGTTTGAAGAGGCACCAATAATGCCACCGAATCATATATTGAACGGATATATTTTTGCAATTTGGGGCATACGGGATTTTTATATTCATTCCGGTGCAGATGACGTCCGCGATGTATGGAACAAATGTGTTAAAACTTTAGTGAACGCGTTGCCGGAATATGATTCGGGTTTCTGGTCCTATTACAATATGGAGAAGAAAATAGCTTCATATAATTATCACCGCAATGTGCATATTCCGCAGCTCCGTGCCATGTACCGGTTAACAGGGCAGGAAAATTTCAGGAAAACGGCCGGAAGGTGGGAAAAATATTCCGCATCATGGCATTGCCGGATCAGAAAGAAAATGGCCCAGACTTTTCCTTTCGCCCGTAATATACGAAAGAATGCTTTCCGTGTCTGACAATTGTATATCTGCTTTTAGTCCATTGCTTCGATGATGTTCAGCATCCGGATGGTGCACTGGATGGCGGCTACGGTCTGGTCCGAATCAAGTCCGCGTGTCCTGAAGATTTTCCCGTGGTAATCCCAGGTGATCATACATTCCACCAGGGCGTCTGTCTTTCCCCCGGGGGGTATGGTCACCACATAGTCCTTCAGGACCGGCCTTTTCTTGTCAAGCCGGTTGTAGATCCGCCAGAGCGCTTGCATAAAGGCATCGTACTGGCCATCGCCGGAGGCGGTCTCTTCGTGGATATTTCCGTTTATTTCAATGCTCAGGGTGGCCACTGACCGGAGTCCGGCTGCCATGGAAAGTGAATAATTGCGAATGCGGATATTCTCCTCGACTTTTCCCCTGCTGAGAACGTCGGAGATGATATATGGAAGGTCTTCCTTGGTAACGGTTTCTTTCTTATCACCCAGTTCGATGACCCGGTTCATCACCCGTTTCATCTCATCTTTATTCAGCTTGATCCCCAGCTCCTCAAGATTCTTGATGATGCTTGCCTTGCCCGACATCTTGCCCAGGGCGTATTGTCTTTTCCGGCCAAACCGTTCCGGAAGCAACTCATTGAAATACAAATTATCTTTCTGGTCTCCGTCGGCATGGATCCCGCTGGTCTGGGTAAATACATTTTCCCCGATCAGGGGTTTGTTGTGCGGGATGCGAATGCCCGAAAAGGATTCAACCAGCTTACTGACCATGTACAGCTTTTCTTCATGTACTGACATTTCATGATCGAAATGATCCTTTATGATCCCGATCACGCTGGAAAGAGGAACATTGCCGGCTCTTTCCCCCAATCCGTTGATGGTGGTATGGATGCCGGTTACGCCTGCCTTGATGGCAGAAAACACATTGCCCGCTGCCAGGTCGTAATCGTTGTGTGCATGAAAGTCGAATTTTAAACCGGGATAACGTGTTTTCATATCAGTGCAAAAGTCAAAAACCTCACGGTGATTCAATATGCCCAGGGTGTCGGGCAGCATGAACCGGTCGATCTTTTCATCCCGGAGACTATCCAGCATTTTATATACATAATCGGGAGAATTGCGCATCCCGTTTGACCAGTCTTCGAAGTAGATATTTACCCGGATGCCCATGTCCCCGGCCGATCTTGCCACCTGTTTGATGTCTCCGATATGTTGTTCAGGGGTTTTTCGAAGCTGGTGCTCGCAGTGTTTCCTGGATCCCTTGGTCAGCAGATTCACCACTTTGCCGCCTGCTTTTTTGATCCATTCAAGGGAAGTGGTGCCATCGACAAAACCGAGCACTTCCACACGGTCCAGATAATCATGCTTTCCGGCCCAGTCGAATATTTTCTTTGCCCCCTGGTATTCCCCTTCGGAGACACGGGCAGAGGCAACCTCGATCCGGTCCACATTCAGTTCATCCAGAAGCAGTTTGGCAATATTGAGTTTTTCCGTACTGGTAAATGACACGCCCGAGGTCTGTTCCCCATCCCGGAGCGTGGTGTCCATAATGATGATTTTCATATTTTATACACCTTTCAGGGTGTGAAAGTATGAAAGAAGAACGATAAATCCGGAATTTTATTTAAAAAAGTGGAGAAGCAATTTCAGAAATTTCATGAGGACTGGTTTTGGGTGTTGATAACCGGGTTCTAAAAATGCCAAAACCATTTACTTGTCTTAAAAAATCTTTAACTTTCCGTTGAAAAACATCAGCCATGGCAAAATTCATAGGTTTGCTCACTTCCGGGGGAGATTGTCCCGGACTCAATCCTGCCATCCGGGGGATTGGAAAATCAGCCACTACAAAATACGGCATACAGGTCATCGGGTTCAGGGATGGATTCCGGGGCCTGATTGAGAACCGGTTTATCAGGCTGGAAAAAGATTCGCTTTCAGGCATTCTTACTGTCGGGGGCACAATTCTCGGGACCAGCCGGGACAAACCGCACAAGATGCCCATGGGGGGGAAAAGCGTGGATATGACCGATGTGATCGTGGAGAACTATCACAAGCATCATCTGGATGCATTGGTATGCCTGGGAGGCGGGGGAACCCAGAAAAATGCCTTCAGGCTGCACAAAAAGGGGCTCAACGTGGTTACCCTGCCCAAGACCATTGACAACGATGTGCCCGGGACGGATATTACCTTTGGATTCGATACGGCCCTGCATGTGGCCGTGGAAGGGATCGACCGCCTGCACAGTACCGCACACAGCCATCACAGAATCATTGTGGTGGAGATCATGGGTCACAAGGCAGGCTGGCTGGCACTGGGTGCGGGTGTTGCGGGTGGAGCGGATGTCATCCTGATCCCGGAGATCCCCTACAAGACCGGAAAGGTTGCAGAATCCATCATGGAGCGCAGCCGGAAAGGAAAACGCTTCAGCATAGTTGCCGTTGCGGAAGGTGCGGTATCGGAATCCTTTGCCAGAGGATTCCATGCCATTGAAAAGGAACTGGATGCAGAGAAAGAAAAGGACAAAAGGAAGGAGTTGAAGGGGCGCCTGAAGGAACTGGAAGCCCAGCATTCGGGAAATACCATGCTGCTGGCCGAGGAGTTGCAGCAGTTGACCGGACTGGAGGCGAGGGTGACCATTCTGGGGCATCTGCAGCGGGGAGGGACTCCTTCGGCTGCGGATCGTTTGCTGGCTACACGGCTGGGCACTTCGGCGGTGAATTATATCGATCAGGGGATATTTGGCATCATGGTGGCAGCCCGCGGGGAAACCACCGAACCGGTACCACTTGAAGATATTGTCTATAAGCTCAAACTGGTGCCGCCAGATCATCCCTGGGTGATCAGTGCCCGGAATGTGGGCACCAGCTTCGGTGATTGAACAGCCGGGTTGAGATCCAAAAATGTAAAAACGCTTACCCTCCCTGCAGATTTGATTGCGGAAGGCCGGCCGGTAAGTAACAGGATGTTTTACCGGCGTATTTTTTTCAGGATCAGAATATTGTTCTCGGGTGTGTGGATCTTTTTTGCCTGTTGTGTTCTGATCACTGCATCGACAGACATTTGGTTTGCTCCGGCCAGTTTTTTTCAGAATCTCAGTGATCGTATCCTTTTGTTCACAAGAAGCTGTTTCTCTCCGGAGACTTTCATTTCATGGAAGTTGCCGAAGCAATCCCTGCTGTTGAATTGCACGTTGGATGTGATCCGTCCGAATTGTCCGCCAACCCGGAACCGACATCCAGTATACCGGGATCATCCGGGATTACTTGTTTATTCAGGTATTCGATGATCGAATTTTTTGATGATGGTTTTTATTTTCATGACAAATCTTTTCTCTTCGAACAGTGGCTTGCCGCCGGACCGGTGATGGGGGTTTCGTAGTAGATTTTTGGCCGGTATTCCCCCCCTGCATCCAGCACTGCCCGGGCATGCCTTGACAGGAGTCCGCGTACATCATCCAGGTATTCCTTCAGGATCTTTTCACCCAGGCCCTTGTAATCCCCGCAACGGTACAGGACACGGGCATAAAGGATTTCCCTGAGAGGTCCCGTTCTTCTTCTCATATCCATGGAACCGTTCACCTTGTCATAGAGAGGTTCGATCCCTGTCATTGCATGGCCACGCATGCCGGGTTTCTGAAGCAAGTCTGCAATGGGCCGGGCAGCATCCGGGTGACCGATGTGTTCCAGTGCGAGAGCAACCGAACGGTGGTGAGACAGGGTGGTCTGGGCATCAAGAATTTCCAGCTTCTCCCGAAGTACCGGCAATCCACGGGAATCTCCCGTATAGCCCAGTGCAAGGATCAATGCATCTTTCGGAGTGGGCAGATGTGCATATTCCGCCATACCTCCCTGCAGGATCTTTTCATCCCATTCCCTGATCCCGTTTACGGCATCGATCAGTTCCGGAACCACCGCCTTGTCCCCGAGTATACCCATGATCTTTGCATAGGTGAGCCTTTTTACTCCCGATGCGGCTTTCCAGGCTTCCTGCAGCATGGGGAGTGCTGTTTCACGGTGGGATAAAATTATGGCGAGCGGTTTTCCCCCGCTTTCCGGATTTGTTGCATCCGGGAATTCCCGGACTGCATTCCGTATGGCATCTTTGGCAAGAGGGAAAGAGTCCTCATGGCTGAGCACTTCCTCAGGAAGGTTTCCCTTGTCGACCAGGTGCCGTTGCAGCTTTTTGACATCAATCCCGCGTACGGTAATCCCGTTCTTTGCAGCCATGGCGGCAGCCACCCCGGCAGCATAACCCTGATTGGCCATGTCGAACTGCATCCTGACCATGGCCGATGCATCCCGTTCCATACTGATGGCGAGTCCGGTTACCAGAATACCGTCCAATCCTTCGGGCAAAAGGCAACGATATGGCGTATGGCTTGTTCCGCCGGGGGCAGGATGGTTTTTTTTACGGGATTCTTCATCATGTGGCAGCAGGGCAAAATATTCCCGGACAGGGTAACCGTGTGAATCATAATCGCTTGCCGAAAGGACAATGGTGTCAGGATGGGTGCGTTCCAGTATCTGGTCCAGGTAGCTCAAAACATGTTCCCCTTTGATCCGCCTTCGTTCCCGGTTATCGATCATTGTACAACAGTCATAATTGATTTCATCCATGGTTTTCCTGGCGCCCGCAAATGCCCTGGTGACATCGGTCATGTCCGATTCATCCACCAGCAGGTAATCGGTATTCATATAATGCCTGAAAAGGGGCCTCGGCGGAAGACCGGTCCCCTGCAAGGCAATGTGCTCTTCATTGCCGCCGTACATGTGGCCGGCACCTGCTGCCACTGCCATATCCCCGTTGCTGGTGGCATCGATGACCGTATTGGCCAGAATGACCCCGCGGTGCTGGGGTGTGGAAATAACCGCTCCCTTTACCCGGCCTTTTTCCACATATGTACCGCAGCCCATCACGCCCAGCCAGATATCTGCTCCGGCCCCTTTTACCTGTGCACGGTACCATTCCATTTTATCCTCAATATTGTATATGGCAGGATCTTCAATGAAAGGAACTTCTCCCGAGAACCCTGCTTTGCGTCCGTGATATGGCCGGGTGATCAGGCCAAGGGTTCCGATCCCGCCCAGTCCTTCCAGATATTCGACAACCAGAGTCCCTGCCCCGCTTCTTGCGGCGCCGATCGCGGCGGACGCACCGGATGTTCCGCCCCCGACCACCAATACATCATACCGGCCGAAAACCGGCAACCGGAGTCCGTTTGAATACACAAGGGGTAAATTCCGGTCCGTGGGCCGCAATCCCCGGAGTACTTCCGTGATGTCTCCCGGGTATTCATGATCGTTTTTGCGGGTATAAACAAATGTCCCTTCAGGTTCGGCCAATCTTTCCGCATCAACGGCTGCTGCCTGTCCGATGCGTTCACCGGTTTTAACCATTCCGCAGGGCTTCATAAGAATTGCAGCCTGGTCGCGGGGAATGTCCGCACAGCCGGAAAGAACATAGATCCGCCCGGACCCCCGGGGCCGGAAATGTTCCTGGTCGGGGAGGGCTCCGCTTTTCCATTCCCCGGCTGTTTTATTGCAGATGACGGGATCAGGGGGTACATGAAACAAAGATTCGGAAGACCGCAGTTGCCCCTGCCGGTATGTCTTTTCCCGGGCTGATAGTTCTGCGCATGCAAAGGATGAGATGCTGTTATCGGGCATGGGCAGTTCGAGTCTGTGTTCCGTGATATCGAAACCCTGATCACCCGATGGCATCAGTACGGTCCGGCTGAAATGCATATTCCCGCCGGGCCATGGATGGCGCCCGGCACCGGCCATTTCCGCCACTGCAGCACGGTCAGTTGCGTCAATGATGGTTTTGGCAATGACGGCTTGTCTTCCCGCCCGGTTGACCATGACCACCCCGGCAGGTTTTCCGGATGCATCATGGAGAATCTCGGTGATATGGCTGGCCAGGATGAAACGCACTCCGGATTTTCCGGACCGGAGCAAAGTATCTTCCAGCACTTTTTTTACCCTGAGCGGGGTGGTGGTTTTCTTATGACCGAATATGCTTTTGCCGATATGGGAATCAGGTTGTTCATCCAATTCAAGTTGCAGGCGGAGCGTGGTGCACATATCCTCCCCCAGGTATGGTTTGGGCGCAATAAGAAATACATTTGCCCCCTTTCGGGCTGCAGCTGTTGCAGCGGTAACCGCGGCGGTGGTGCCCCCGGCAACCAATACATCCACCTTGTCCACCAAAGGGATATCCCGGGGCGATTCACGGACATATTCAGGCAGGTTATCAGGAGAGCGGCTTGATTTTCTGCCGGCCTGCCGGCCGGTTTGGGCATTTCTTTTCTTATCCCGGGGAATACAGTATGCTGAAGTTCCCAGATAAGCCATGCTGAATGCGGTGGTTGCAATGAATGCCCTTCTTTTCATTTCCGTACGTTGTTATTTTTCGCCACAAACAGAAATATCACCATACCCTGAGTCTGACCTCCCCCTGACCGCGTTCTGCAAAGGGTCCGGGTGTGGGATCATCTTCATTCCTTGGTTTGCCAAAGTAGTCGGTATTGACCCTCAGGGAGGTGCCGTCCGGATTTTCCCAGGGGAGTTCCGGTACCCTGGCTTTGCCCAGCAACCGTGTGGTCACCGGGGGATTGCCGGGTTTGCCCAGTGTAGGGGGCATTCTGAACGAAAGATAAAAATGCCCGTTCTCCTGCTCCAGTCTGACCTCCGGATCAAAGTCCGCCAACACCAGATGATTGGGTTCCATGGACGAAGGTCTTGCTCCGTGGAGGTACACATTGCCGCCCGCCTGCAAAGGAAGCTTGGACTGGCTGTTTTTGTGCATATGGTTGTAATATGTCCGGAGTCCGTGCCCATATTGTCCCTGCCAGGGTTCCGCGGGGTCATCGATTTAATCTTTTCCCTTTGTGAAAATGTTGTTGTAGAACCGGTAATCATCGACCACGATGTTCTTCAAGCCGGCCACTTTGGTTGAATGAGGCATATGATAGGGGGTATAGCGGTGCGGACCGTGGTTGTGCAGGGAACTGATCCGGCCGGTGAAAAGATTGTGGACCAGGGCCCCTCCCTCGGACAAATCTTTGAATCCGATCGGTGACAGGCAAATGTTGTTGTCGATCAGATAAGGGCCGTGGTTCATCTCTGAAAAAATATCGTCTGTGGTATTGTCGAACAACAGATTGCGGGTGATGCGAGTGCCCTGGGCCATCCAGTCGATCCATATGCCCCTGCCTGTGTTGTGTATGCAATTGCCTTCGATCAACATGTCGATGGATGCATGGATCTTGATGCCGGCGATCTCGGCCCCTGAGAACAATCTCTGAGTCCAGATGTCATGTATGTGGTTCCCGGTGATCCGGCTGAAAACGGCTCCCATGCTCCCCACGATCCCGGCCTGTTCACAGTTGAAAATGGTGTTGTTCCTGACGGTGTGGGATCCGATGGTCTCTCTGGACCAGCCAATGTCCAGTGCTCTGAAAATCACTTCGTTGTAGTGAGTCGCACCTCCTTTACAGGGATTGTTCAGCCATACGTTGTGCCCGGTTTTCCGGTCCTTGCCCAGGGTGATCCCGGTGCACCTGGAATCGCTGATCACATTATCTTCAATGATCCACCCCTTGCTCCAGTGGGTGCCGATCAGTCCGACCTGCCCAGCCGTTGGCGGGGCCCATTGTGTTGCGGTCTGGCTCATCCGGAAACCTTTGACGGTAATATAATTTTTTCCGGGCTCACTGGGGTAGAAACAGCTTTTTCTCACATTGATTTCCACCAGCTCCCGGTTGGGATTTTTGCCCTGGAAATTGGCATATATGTATGTATGACCCTCATCCGCTTCGCAATACCATGTACAGACCGAGGCTTCCCTGTTTCTGCTGTCAGGAAAGGGTTCAGGATCCAGTACTTTTTGCAGAATACCCGTTTCATACATGGCCTTGCCGTTGAGGTACACCTGTCCGGTGTGGTGGTCCCTTCCGTGGTCATTGAACCAGTCGCCCACGATGATGTCTTTGTACGGATTGTAATCTCCGAAAAAAGCATTGGGAAGAGTCACTTTCCAGACGTTGCCGCTGAACTTTTCCCATCCGTTGATCACTTCCGATCCCTTGATGTGAACATCCTCGCCTTCGCCCGCCTTGTAAACGATCCTCCGGGTATCCGATCCGCCGCCCCGGGGCGGATCGATGCGTTCCCGGTAGGTGCCTTGATGCACGATGATCACATCTCCCGGAAATGCTTTCACGGATGCATGGGATATTGTCCGGAAAGGGTTCGGTGCAGACCCGTCATTGGAATCATTTCCATTTACAGATACGTGGTATTCCCTGGCGGATGCAGCAATTGACAGCAGGAAAGAGAAAATGAGGAAAGTGAGAATGGATTTTTTCATTTTTTATGCAGATTTTTGTTGTTTTTCATATTTGATTGAAAATACAAATATATTTTTAATCATTTGATGGTTAAATTCCCCGATGCTCTGCATCGGAAACTCGGGTCCAGGGTTCTACCCTGGGGTTTAATACCATTTATTTTTTGTTTCCGGAGAATGGATCATCAACAACAAATCGCGTGAAACCCCCATCACCGATCCGGTGGCAAGCCGACGTTCTGAGACAAAAGGGGGTTCGCCGGCCCGGCAGGTGGACAGCCTGCGGGTGGCCGGCAACAAAAAATCAAAGTATTAGAGCTGACATTATAACATGTTGAAATTTAAATGATTTACGTAAATATATTCTAATGAACGGATATCAAAGGATCGATGCAGCGATACAAGGGAAATGGCCTGACCGGCGGCCGGTGATGCTGCACAATTTTATGCTGGCTGCCCGGGAAGCCGGCTATACCATGAAGCAATACTGTACAAGTGCAGAGATTGCTGCGGAATCGCATATCCGGGCCGTGGAGAAATACGGACTGGACGGGATCCTGTGGGATATTGATACCGCCCTGATGGCTGCAGCCGTGGGGGTTCCCGTGGATTTCCCGGAGAATGAACCGGCCAGGGTGGAAAGACCCTCCATGGAATCGCTGGAGGAGGTAAACGGACTCGAAGTTCCTGATATATCAAAGAATGAAAGGATACAGGTGGCTGTGGACGGATTCCGGATACTGAAAAAACATTTCGGGGATGAGATCTATCTCCGGGGCAACGCCGACCAGGCACCTTTTTCACTGGCCAGCATGATGCGCGGACCGGCAAACTGGATGATGGACCTGATCACGGCACCGGATCTGTGCCACCGGTTGCTGGAATATTGCACCCGGGCATGTCTTCAGTTCGTAAAGCTACTGGCGGATGAGGGAGCCCATATGATCTCCAACGGTGACAGTCCGGCCGGACCCGAAATGATCGCTGCTGAAATGTATGCTGAATTTGCCCTTCCCTATGAGAAACGGCTGGTTGATTATTCGCATGAGCTGGGATTGCCCTATTTGCTGCATATATGCGGGAACACGGATTTGATCCTGGGGGAGATGCCGGGGAGCGGACTGGATGCGGTTGAGCTGGATTATAAGACCGACATCCTGAAGATACATGACCGGTACAAGGACAGCATCTGTTTTTTCGGCAACATCGATCCGACCGGCGTGATTGCCGGAGGAACCCCGGAACTGGTCGAACAAAAGACCCTGGAATTGCTGGAATTGTACAAAGACTCCCCGCGTTTTGTCATGAACGCCGGATGTGCCATTCCGCCAACCGCTCCCGAGGAGAACATCTGGAAGATCGTGAACACCACAGGGGACTTTGGGACATAGCGGGATCGCTTTGCTATGCTTTAATCAATTGGTGTCTTTCAATAAATGCAGGATCGATGTCCACGCCCATTCCGGGGCCGGTGGGTACCCTGACCGACCCGTTTTTGCTGGTCAGGTCCGATGTGGGGCATTCCATGGGGATGCGGTCATTGAAACCCTTGAATTCATGATACGGTCCTCCGGCAGATCAGCTTTCCTGATCCGGTCGTTGCCGTTGATCACTCCTCCCAGTACCTCGGTAGAGACCGGACTTTCCACTTCCCAGGTTTTTTTGCGGTTGGCAAAAAAGGTATATCCATTTTGTATGTACCATCTCTTTTGGGATATTCCAATATATCGATCTCCGCACCCGCAAAGGCCGGATCTGTAGTAGAACCGATGATCGGGGATTGGAGCCAGAAAGCTGGCCTGTATCCCGGCTTTTCGGGTAATTTGCACCGGATCTCAAAATATCCGTATTTCCTGAAAAACTTTGGTTTTCGCAGTTTGCCGATCGGCCATATTTTGCCGGTAAATTTATATTTATCAATAACTCCAGGAATCTTTCCATTCGACGGACAGGGAATCCTGCCGGACTTTGATGGGCAGCCATACGTTGGTGCTGGAAGAAAGGTCCCCGGGGTTCCAGCGGTCGGCAATGAGTATGTATGTGCCTTTATCCCATGGAAGCTGGAGAATGTTTCTGCTTTGGGCAGCGTATGTGGTTTCTGCTTTATCTCCGGAACAGGGATTACCTTTGATCCGGTAGGGCCCGTGAATGTTTCCGGCTACGGCGTACTGGGCCGCATTGGGATGGTAGCCCGTAGTTCCGGAGGATATGATGAAATATTTCCCGTTGGCTTTCATGATGGCAAGACCTTCCCTGCCGGAAGGAGGGCCCTGATTTGGCATGTGCCAGGAATATTTGCCGGTGACTCCCAGATAGTCTTCACGAAGATCGGCCACCGCCACGTTTTTATGGCCGCAATTGAAAATTACCCAGGCCTGTTCGTTATCCTTCCATACGGTGAAATCTCCTGCATGTTCAATGCTGTCATTGGGAAAGACCTTTCTTTGTCCAGAGTACATACCGGTCTGTTTTCTTATTGTACAGCACGTAAGGGTTCCCAAGGTTGTCGCCGTAATAATTAAGGGCTTCCGTATCTCTGGATGCGGGAAGGACCATTCCCTCATTTTTCCAGTTGTAAAGGTCTGCTGAACAGTAACAGCGAAAGCCTGCAAATCTCTTTTTGATCTCCGGATCTTTTTCAAAGATCTCTCCATACCAGTAAAAAGTACCGTTCTCGAAAAAAATGCTGCCTCCATGGGCGTTGATAAGGTTCGAATCAACATCGTGCCAGGGCTGGCCCGGATAGAACCTGTTGTATCGTTGTTCAGGAAGCACGAGTGTCTTTTCCCCCGGTTCTTTTTCACGGGATGGTTTGATGTATCCCCAGGCCACAAAAACAAGATAAAAAAGTACCAGGATTCCGCCGGCCCAGCGGGTAACCTTCCGTGTCATCATGAACAATGATACCAACACCACTGTAAAAAAGCACAGGGGCAGATAGAACTTCAGTACAACGGGACTTACTTCAACCGGATTGACCAGGGCAATGATCCCTGCATTGAACAGGAAAAAGGCAAGTACTGAGCCGGCCACGTTCCCGAAACTGATCTCCGGCCTGCCTTTCATTGCCGCAGGCAGTTCCCTGGCGAGCTCCTCAATACTGACCAGCAAGGCCAGGATGGTCATTCCGAAAACCGTATCGGAAAGCCCCAGTTCTGCCATGATGGTTTCGGAGCCGGCTACCAGCATTTCGCTGCCGGCAATGATGGCGGCAAGCGAAACCAGGAAGAGTACGGCCGACTTCCATTTGTTTTGTTTCCCGGCATCTTCCAGGGTTTCGGCTACTTCTCCCCCGGGTTTGATATCCAATCCCTTCCGGCCCAGACGGATCAGATACAGGACCGAAAGCAGGAATCCGGTCAGGAGGATGACCCCATCGATCCTGGAGAGCATGCCGTCCATGCTCAGAACACCCAGAAGGATCACGGCAAGGACCGGTACGGCCAGGATCTGCCTTGGAGCCTTTTCGAACCGCATGGGGACAATCAGTGCCGTAATTCCGAAGGCCAGGGCGACGGCCACCATGGTTGCCCCGATGACGGATCCCATGGCAATCCCGAATACTTCTTCGAATGAGCCGACAGCTCCCAGGGCAAGATTCTCCGGATCGAATCCGATAAAAACAACACTGATCAGAAAAGCAGAAACGCCGAAGTTGATGGATATGCCCACGGTCCCTTCTGCGAGTCTTTCTGAAAAGTAGATCAACAGGGCGAGTCCGGCTACAAACAACAATATGGATGCAAACAGGCTCATTTCCAGTAACCTTCTTCTATCAGAGGGATGAATCCCAGCAGACCACCCCATGAATAAAATCCGGCGCTGTTGCGTACATCGCCTCCCACACCGGTGACCGAATTGTAATTTTCATGAACCCGTCCGTTTTCAAGCCATTCCTTCAGAATGAGTTTTTTGGATTTCCCGGCCAGTATTTTCCTTGCTTCCGGAAGGTCGTAGTTTCTCAGTCCCATGTACACCAGGAAATTCATGGGTGCCCATATCCGCCCTCTCCAGTAGGAGTTGTCGGAAAAGGCAGGATCGTTCCTGGCAATGGAGGGGATCATCCAGGTTCCATAGAACTCTTCGGGATTCATGAAATGTTCGTCGATCATCCGGCGGGCCTGTTCTTCACTGGGAACGCCTCCCAAAAGCGGATAAAAATTGGTGGGTGCAAGATGATCTGATAATTCGCCGGTGTTGATGTACTTGTCCCGGTAAATGCCCGATTCTTCATCCCAGAGCTCCTGCAGTTTCTCGCTGTATTTTGCGGCCCGGTTATTCAGCTCTTCCACATCATCCGTTTTCCCCAGGACTTCTGCGATTTCGGCCAGGTTCTTACAATCCCCCACGTACATGCCCATCAAACCCACCGAAGCAAGCTCCAGCATATGTTTTTCAGAATTGTATACCGCATCATCAAAAAGAGGTGAGTTGTCAAGTCCGGATTCGAACTTGGCGGCCTGCTTGGTATTTCCCATGCCATTTACCGGAGTGGAACCCCATGAAAGATAACCATCGTTGTTTCTTTCCTTGTCCCACCAGCGGTTCCAGGAAAGGAGTTCATCATAGACTTCTTCCAGGAACCATTCGTCCTGGTGTTTTTTGTAGATCATGTTGCAGACGAGACTGCCTACAGGGGGTTGGGAACGGTCGTCGGAACGGGCACCGAAGAATGAATCAAAATTGGGGATGAATCCGCCCGGGGTAATGGAAGAAGTAATGGCGATGCAATTGGCATACCCAAGGTACTTGTTGTCCATGGCCAGCATGGCCCCCGTGAAATAGGTATCCCAGTCGAACAGTACCCATCCGCCCCAGCCGCTGTTCCATGCCCGGCTGACCGGAACAATCGCCCGGTCGTTCCTGGCATCGTATATTATGTTCCAGACATTGACCGATTGCATGGCGCGGTAGGTTTCCGCCAGATCCCCGTATGAATTTACCCTGGATTCATATTGTTGCTTTTGTTCCTGTATAATTGTTTTTATCTCTTCCAGTGTCCTTTCTTCACCGGTATAAAAGCCCACTTCATGGTATGACCAGAAAGAAAGACAGGGTGAATTGACCGGCATTTTGATGCCGTCTGGTATTTCAGTTGCACCGACGGTTGTTTTGAATCCGGTAACCAGGGATTCTGTCTCGATCAGGCTGTCCCGGATCACGCAACATCCCGGTTTGTTCCAGAGATGGCCGGCTTTCAGCATCACTACGAATGGCCGGTCGGGTTTTTCAACAGGTGTATACAGATATACCAGGTCTTCTCCGTCGGTTGCGGAAGTGATCCTTGCTTTCATGCCTTCCCATTCCAGTTCAAGGTCAATATAGGATCCGTCATACGAGTGACCGACAGGTATTACATTGTATTCATACCGGCTGCGGTAGGCCGGGATGATCACATCTTCCAGCCAGCGGCTTTGCCGTTGCTTGCGGAAGATCATTTGCAGGTTCAGCCCTTCGGGCATTTTAACCCTGGACAGAATGCTCGGATTGTTCCAGGTGTTCCATCCCTGCAGCATGGAATCATTCATGGATTCCACCGAATTGACGGAACCAACTTGTTTCTTCTCTGCCGTGTCACAGGCAAAGACGATCAGCAATGAAGACAAAATAAACAGGATTCGTTTCATGTTCGGATTATTTAGTAGAAAATTTATTTTCAACATCTTGCATTTTCAGTTCATACGGTTTGAAAGTTGCGGTTCATTTGATCTCTTTTTCGAATTTGGCGATCCGGTAACTTTTCATGTCCACAGGCAGTTGTTCGTAATGAAAACGGTCGAAATATGCCTGTTGCCCGTGGCCCACTGCAAACAATCCCAGGAACATACCCGTAAAACCCGTATAATATTCACCTACTGTGTGTATGGTGATGAACCAGTTATTCATGGAAGCGATTTTCATGAAATCGTCCTCCTGACCTGCGTAAAACGTGTATTGCCAGGGATTACCGGTTACTTTGAGTGTTAATTGTCCGGTCTCTGCCGGGATCACTTTTTCTTCCAGGTCAATGTCGTCTATCCTGCGGCGGGCCACCAGCACTTTCCGGTTGTTCCGCCGGGTAATGAACAGGTCGTAATGGTAATTCCTGGCCATAAAAAGTGTAATTCCTGCCTCATGCTCCTCTTTCTCCGGTTCAAAAAGCACACCGGTTTCTGCCTCGAAGAAATAGTTTTTTTGCCTTTGCATGATCAGGGCCTTCTGTCCCAGGCTGTCCAGGTTGTTCCCGTTTGCCAGCAGGATCAGCCTGCTTTTTTCGGATTCCAGACGGTAAAATCCGGGTTCGGGGTTGTTCATGAAGTTCCATTGAGGCGACAACCTTTCCCGTTTAAAATGATCGGTGATCCTGAGCAGGGACTGTGCCGGATCCCCGATCACCTGATCCGTTTCGATTTTGAGGGGTATCTTCCCCTGGTTGTAAAGAACCGGCCAGCCGTTTTCCCAATGAACCGGGGCAAGGTGGGTTTCCCTTCCCAGCAGGCTGATCTGCTGGGCAAAACCTCCAAAGTTGCGGATGCCCAGAAATGCCAGCCACCAGTTGCCGTTGTGGTCTTCGAAAAGTTCGGCATGCCCTGCAGATTGAATGGTCATGTCCCGGTAGAAGGTGTTTCGGAGAATGGGATTTTCGGGACAGTACTGAAAAGGTCCGTAGGGGCTGTTTGCACGGAAAATGCTTTCCCGGTGCCCCATGGCGGTTCCGCCGTGTGCGATCATCAGATAATATTGTCCGCTGATCTTATACAGGTGAGGACCTTCAGCCCCGTAATATTCGGGATCATAGAATACCACCCTGGGGTCGGTCACCAGTTCTCCGGTTTCAACATTGATTTCGCTTTGGAGTATGCCGTGGCTGTCCTTATAATGGCCTGTCCAGGTGACGAATGCCTTGTCACCCTCAAAATACAGGGAAGGATCGTAACCCCCGAAGGGCAAAGTCACAGGATCAGACCAGGGGCCTGAGGGATCAGCGGCTGTAATGATGAAATTCCGGTTGTGTTTGGTATTGGTGGTGATGATGTAAAAACGTTCCCGGTGATGCCGTATGGTGGCGGCATAAATTCCGCTCCAGATTTTTGTATTACGCAGGTCAACCTGACTGCTGCGATGCAGTCCGTACCCTATAAGTTTCCAGTCGATCAGGTTTTTGCTGTGATAAACGGGAAGACCTGGAAAATAGCAGAACGAACTGGTTACCAGGTAATAATCGTCCCCAACACGGCATACGGAAGGATCGGGATTGAAACCGGAGATGACCGGATTGGTATATGTCTTTTTTTGTGCTCCGGCCGGAAAAAATAAAAAGCACGCCAGCAGGAAAATCAGAAACTTTGAATTCATTCGAATATATTTATATTAACAATTTAATTTTTAGCATTTTATAATGATGATTCTAACATTAATCTCTTTTGTTGCCGGCCACCCGCGGGCTGTCCTCATGCCCGGCCGGCGCCCCCCATATGTAAAAACTATGTTGATCATTTTCCGGCAGATGCTGCGGCTGCTACTGAATATCCCGCCACGGCGCCGATGATGGCTGCCTCTGTTTCCCGGATCAGGTTCTCCCGTTCCTCCCGCCCGGTCAGTTTTGCCTTTTTGTAAGTAAATATCAGAAATTTCTTATCCTCAATGGCAACCAGTTCTTTGGATTCGAGATCATGCAGGATACCATAGCGGTATTTTCGGTTTCTCCTTGACAGACGGGCAATCAAGGACTTGATTTTTCTCTTTTTTTCATGGCGGGACAATTTTTTCAGGATAATGCCATGTGTATCAGATAGTCCGGTAATTGGATCTTTAACCATCAAATGCTGATTTTGAACACCGATCTTATTTTCCAGGGAAAGGTCCAGAAGGATAGAACCGGAAAGTCCGGCATTGATCATGGGCCGCGAAGCCAGACACCTTGATTTTCGGGGATGCATGATGAGCAGCATGAATTTATCTGCGGTGTTCAGTTTCATTGAGCCGGGGGTTTCATGATTTATCCAGTACAGTTTTATACAATTCTTCTTATATTGTCATGTTGACGGAACATCCCGGAAGAAAAGGTATTCGGGGAGCCTGATACACAAAGTTACATTTCTGCAGTGGAATCTTATAATAAAATCATCATAAATGTCGGAGCATATAACACATATTGCAGTCTATGAAGATTCGGTACGGATCATCAGAAATTGCCCAAAAAGGTTCCATGAAGCCTTTCCCACAGCATTGAAAAAAGCATATGATTGCGGATTTTTTTGCAGCGGGTCCAGGGGGAATCATTTGTATGCAGTCCCAATCCTGGAAAAAACAAAAAGGATATTCATAAGTGGCGGAATGACGGACAAAAACTGGGAGCAACTTGCCGGGGCTATGGGTTGGATTACGCACCGGGCTTCCGACCTGCAAATGAAGCCCTTATTCAGGCAAGTGGAAAAGATGGGCAATCCTATTCTTACGGAAAGTGAATGCGAAATGTACCATGATGCCATTTCCTGCAAATATGTATTTGGCGGAGGATCCCATTCCGCCGGATCACCATTCGAGCGGATCAGTCAGGCCACATTGACCGAAAATATGGCAACCAATCCGGCCGCCGGATATTTTCATGTTGCATGGACTGAAGAACTGTTTACCCATTATTTTATGCTGGGCATGTTACAACAATGCGTATTTACAGAAAAAAATTCCGGCATTGAGGAATATGCTGAAAGGATCATTGAACAAAGTCAGGATCTTTATGAAGACCTCCGGAAGTATATACGGGCTTATCAGAAACCCGAGCCATATAAGATGCAGGGTTATATCAATAATTTCAACGTATATGATGAGAATGACCCGCTGCTAAGGTTTGTGCGTCATGTGCAGAAATATGATGAACCCCATCCCGGGATCGATCTGGAGCAGGCCCTTGAACAAGCGGAGAAAGGAAGCCAGTACGCACAGGCCCTCAGGCTGTCTTTCGATTTTCTCGGGGCAGCCAGCGATTATTTCGGCGGACAGATCACCAAACCGGAAGTGTATGATGCCCTGCATATTTTCCATGAAGACCATAGAATTTAAATTCTGTCACAAATATCATGAAACCACCATCACCGGTCTGGCAGCAAGCCGCCGTTCGGAGACAAAAGGGGGTTCGCCGGCCGGGCATGAGGAAAGCATGTGGGATACCGGCAACAAAAAACAAGATCGTTTGAGCTGATATTATAAAAAGTGGTAAATATTAAATGGCTAACCAAAACACACACAATTGAAAACAAATACCAGGACAAAAACAGACAGGCGCCGGTTTTTCAGAAATGCCTTCGCCGGAGGCGCAGGAATGTTTTTTATTCCTTCCATATTGAAAGCCGCTTCATCAATTGATCCTTTAATGTACAGCCCTTCACTGGATGGTGCTTCAGATTCCGGCACTATCCGGACAGATAAAAAAAATGTTGTACAGGATTGCCTGTTGAACGGACTGGCGACTATTTCGGTCATTGAGGATGCCTGCATGCTTGCATTTTGTTCGGGCCGGCTGTCTGACCGTTCCCGTGTTGCCGCCACAGCGGATATCCATGTCCGGGTTCCTGGAAGCAAAGGCCGGCTGGCCGGGGTATTGCCTCCGGAAGATAAACGTCTTTTGGAACTGATTGATATTCTGAAAAACAATCCCGGGGCGGATCATTTTGATGAAAAGCTGGCCCTGGTCTTCGGATGGACAGGCGTGAATGCAGCATACAGGAATTTTTCCCTCTTTTTTGAAGGAAAAGGTCCGGGCGAAGCCCTTACAATCCGAATCAATCAGGATGCATTGCTGATCAGGGAGTTTTCCAAACCGGAATCTGATCCCGGCAGTGCAGCGGTGTATGATGTGGAAAATATGCTTCATGACATGCTGGCCAGGGCCCTCACCCGAGTGCACACGCTCAAACCCGATACGGATGACGGCATGGGGTGGGTGAACCGGATGGCTGACTGGAGAAGAAGGAACCGGGAGATCATGAAGATGTATGCACGGGCAATTGTTCAATCCGGGGAACAGGATGCGGGAAAAAATTTCTATGACAGGAGCGATGGAATCATTGCCGCTGCCCGGGAACTGCAGAAATCAGGGAAAGCGGAACCGGAAACGATCCTCAGGGAAGCAGGAAAAGCCGGTGGTAGTCTTTATGCACGTTCCATAAGGGAAAACCTCAATTCCATTATCTCGGTGAATGATTATCTGGAGGGCAAATGTTCCCGTGAGGAATTGTTTTCAACTCTTCTTGCGTAGCAGAAAACAATACTTTTTACTATTTTTATTGTTGGAACCCATCAAAATCCGGACTCAGATCCGGTTTGTTTTAATGTATTTTTCAGAAAGGAAAAAAGAACATGAGGATCACATTTCCATTGTTGCAATAGCAGCCGGAATCTTATTTGCTGCATTGTTTTTATTGTTCTCCTGCGAAAAGCCCGAAAAGCCCGTGTATGACAATCCCTATGATCCTTTGAATGAGGATTTCGTAACCCCGGAAGCTATCATCCTGACGGGTCCATCGGACGGTTCGGTCGTTGATCAGACAACGGTCACCTTCGTATGGACCGGTTCCTATGATCAGGGAATATATTCATACATGCTGAGGGGATTCGATAATGTCTTTTCTCAATGGCAGAGCGGATTGTATTCTGCCACTTACCAGTATCTTGATGAAGGGACATATACTTTTATGGTAAAGGAAGCACAAAATGAGAATATTGTTCAGGAGATTCCCGATTCGGTGGTATTTACCGTCGATGCAGTTACAAGCTGTGCTTTGGTATTGAGAAGGTGGCATTTGGATGCCGTCAACGGGGCTCCGTTCTCCGTTTATCTGGATATTGAGAACGCGACGGGGATTATGGGATTGTCCGCGGTGGTTGAATTTCCGGGTGATAAATGTATATTGCAGGGTATTGATGAGGTGGCCGGCGGCCTTCAGGGAACAGATGGCATATTGTTACTGTCCTCTCTTCCGGCGGATGCCAATTCAAGCGGCACTGTGACCATAGATGCTGTCAGTCTGGGTACCGGAAGCGGTTTTTCCGGTAATGCCACCTTATGCAGAATGAACTTTCTATCACAGAGCAGTCAGAATTACAGCATAAGCATCAATTTAACGAGTTCAAAAATGAGGGATCCGGAAAACAATCCGGTTTCCATCAATAGGGTCAGGGGTTCTGTTGTGAACTAACCGGCGAAGCACTCCTGTTAATGAACAGAATGAAAACAACGGTCAAACAGTTTCTGAAAAGCCGGGTGATCAGGCTCTCACTGATCTCAGTTCTTGTTTTTCTGTTTGTCCCTGAATCTTCCATTTGCCAGTCTAATCCGGTTGCATATTACCCTTTCAACGGCAATGCCAATGATGAGAGCGGAAACGGCCATAATGGGACAGTGATCGGTGATACATATCTGGTCCCGGACCGGTTTGGAAATGCAAACCAGGCGTATTCATTCGACGGAGACGGGGACTATATCGACATCAATTCTTTGGATGCATTTTCTGAAGACACTTTCTCCGTTTCTGCATGGTTTTACATCAACAATATTCTTCCGGGAAGCGAGAGTACCGACTGGATAGTTAATCTGCGTTGCGGAAGGCTCAGTATTGTGCCTGAGGGTAAAACTGACACATCCAACATTTTTTTACAAGCGAATTCGCCAAATGCATTTGACGGTTTAAATACCTCTTATTCATCAGCTGTAGGCGGTTTGAAAATTAAGGGCGGATGGTATTTCGCCTCACTGGTTTCCACAGCCGATTATCATAAACTGTATTTGAATGGCCGGCTTGTTGACAGCACGGATGTTGCGATAAGCAACGATCCTGATAGATACAAATATGCACAAATTGGCAATAACAGTTACAGTACTCCCGGATATTTCAATGGCATCCTGGATGATATCAGGGTATATGATATGGCTCTTACGGATTCCGGTGTAATGAACATATATGGTAATTACCATCCTCCGGATACTTTTTATGTGCATCCGGGTGACCGGAAGGCAACACTTTACTGGGATACCATCAACTGGTCTTATAAGGATAAAGTATTCATATACAGAAATGCAGTATTGATTGACAGTGTTTCCATTACAAACGCAAACGATACTTCTTATACTGACACCGGACTTACCAACGGTCAGTCCTATTCATACTTCATCCGCTCCAGGGACATCTGGGGGAACATGAGTATTTCTTCGGATACATTGATGGTTGTGCCTGTCAGAATAATTGTTGAGGATTATGATGGGAATATATACAATACCATTAATATTGGTGATCAGGTCTGGATGAGGGAAAATCTAAAGGCAACTCATTATTCCGACGGTACAGCCATCCCGCTGGTTGAAGACTCTGCAACATGGGACAATCTGGTATATAGTGACAAAGCCTATTGTTTTTATGATAATGATACGGTAAAACGCGCTACATATGGTAATTTGTATACCTGGGCAGCGGCGATGAACGGTGCTCCAAGCAGTGATAGTATTCCTGGTGGAATTCAAGGTGTATGCCCAACAGGCTGGCATTTGCCCAGTGATGCTGAATGGAAAGAACTTGAAATGTATCTGGGCATGAGCCTGTCTGATGCGGATTTAACTGATTGGCGCGGTACTGATGAAGGAGGAAAGCTGAAAGAAACCGGAACTGAACACTGGATCAGTCCCAACACCGGTGCAACCAATTCAACTGGCTTTACTGCATTACCTGGGGGAATCCGCCGGGAAAATAGTGAATTCTTTGACATGGGCGGCGGCAGCGATTTCTGGTCTTCTGCTGAATCCGACAGCGACCACGCATGGTACAGGCTATTGGGTTACGGAAGTTCAGGAGTTAACCGGAACAGTTATTACAAGAATGGCGGATTTTCGGTTCGTTGTGTCAAAGACATTGATCATTTGTCTTCCCTGGAAATTTCCGGACAACTGAATTTTGAGCAGATCAGGGAGATGAGCGGTGATACTGTTCGGAAATTTTATCTCAGGAATACCGGCACAAAAGACCTCCCAATAGACAGCATTTCCCGGATGCATGAGCCTTTCTCAAGAACAGTAACATCAGATACAATCGCGCCCGGAGATTCCCTGGCGGTGAACGTCACACTGAACACAAATGTCGGCCGGGGAACATATAATGACAGTATGATTGTGTTCCTCGGGATGCAGGACACCATTTTGTATGTGCAAGCAACAATCATAGGAGACTTTACCGCGATCGATATCGGTTTGCCCGGAATATCCAACGGGGATGCAAAATGGGGAGATTATGACAACGACGGGGATCTGGATATACTGTTGACCGGTGATACCGGAAGCGGATACATTACTGAGATCTACCGGAATGATCCGGATACATTTACTCCCATTAATCCCGCTATGCCAAATGTTTCTCGCAGCAGTGTGGACTGGGGAGATTATGACAACGACGGGGATCTGGATATACTGATGACCGGGGATACAGGAGGGGTATACATTTGCGAAATCTACCGGAATGATCCTGGTGGTTTTGTTGCTGTAAATGCCGGATTAACAGGGGTGGAAAAAGGTTGTGCCGTATGGGGGGATTATGACAATGACGGGGACCTGGATATACTGTTGACCGGTGATACCGGAAGCGGATACATTACTGAGATCTACGACAATGATTCGAATACCTTTGTCCCCATACATCCCGGTTTTCCCAATGTGTACCGAAGCAGTGTGGAATGGGGGGACTATGACAACGACGGGGACCTGGATATCCTGTTCACCGGTGATACCGGGGCTGGTTTTTATTCCAGGATTTACAGAAACGATGACGGTACATTTACAGACATTGATGCAGTTCTTCTGGATTTGCTGGAAAGCGATGTTGCCTGGGGGGATTATGACAATGACGGGGATCTCGATATCTTGGTCTGCGGATTGTCATGGCCGGATACAACCCTGATTTACCGCAACGATCTTTCTTCGTTTACGGAAATCGGTGCCGGATTGCCCGGTGTTTCTTATGGAAATGTGGGCTGGGGGGATTATGACAATAACGGGTGTCTTGATATTTTTCTGGGCGGTGGTTACGCAAAAGGAGATACAGCCTTAATTTTCAGAAATGACCGTTCAGGTTCCTTCGAAAACATCATGGCCGGGATCCCGGGATTGAGTCAATACGGGATTGCCGAATGGGGTGATTATGACAATGATGATGATCTGGATATCCTGCTGAGTGTGAATACACCTGAGGGTACAAGTACATTATTGTACAAAAACAATAGTGAGTCACCGAACGTTGTGCCAGATTCTCCCGGCGGACTCAACATGAGCCCTGATGGTGAGTTTTTTAGGTTTTTATGGGACCCCGGTACTGATCATGAAACACCCCCGGAAGGTTTGAGTTATAACTTCTTTTTGATCAAAGATGAAACTGATACCATACAAATGCCATCATCAAATATTTCTACCGGTTACAATCGAACGGCCGGAAGAGGTATTGTCCAGGGAACGGCAAAATATCTGAAGAATTTGGGCAAGGGCAAATATGACTGGGGCGTGCAGTCTGTTGATCCGGCCATTACCGGGAGCGGATTTGCCACGGCAAGCATTACACTTGGCAATCAACCTCCTGCTGCACCGGAAATTGTGGGTCCTGCATCAGGATACAACCTGTTTGCTGATTCGGTATGCTTGCGCTGGAGTTCAAAAGAATATGACGGTGATACCATTTTCTACAACGTATGGTGCGGTGTTGAAGGGAACATGCAATTGGCGGCGGATACCATTCCGGAGGATACCCTGTTGGTGCGCAACCTTACTAAGGGTGAAAAATATTCATGGCAGATAACCGCATTCGACAAGTATGGGGATTCGGTTACAGGGGAATCGTGGCATTTCCTGGTGGCCAATTCCGAAACAGAACCCAATAATAATTTCACAACTGCGAACTGCAGTGCAAACGGAGCCAGCTTTTATGGTGATGTGGGAAACGGGACAGATGAAGCCGATTGTTTCTGCCTTGCCTATCCTGTAGACGGATTTTTTTCAATAACCGTTGAAAACCTGAATCCGTCCGGAATTTCGAACGGCGGACTGGATAATGTTTACATAAATAACCAGGAAGGAATTTCGATTACCGGTATCAATAGCGATTATCTTGATGCAGGTGAAGCATATACTTCATCGAAAATTATGTTGTATTCCGATGAAACGTATTATATTAGAATATGCCCTGAGCTGATCGATGATCATGTCCCTTACCGGTTGATATTCAATATTGACACCATACAGGTAAACGATATTCCGGAACCCAATAATTCACGGGCAGGCGCTTATCTTCTGTACCGTGATTCACTGTATTCATTCGTGGGATACAACCGGGATGCTGAGGACTGGTATGCCGTCGAATTTTATGGGTCGGGCACTTTTCAGCTAAAGATAACCGATCCCGCGGACAGCTATACGGTTGAGGACGGGTTATCAACTGTCCGAATTTACAATCCAAGTGGTTCGGAAGTGGCTTCGATCATGTCATATGATATCCGGGACGGATCATCTGCGGTCAGTTCAACCATCGGGGTCAGTGCCGGACAGGTATACTATATCAATGTGCCTGCCATGAATGCCTATTCAGGAGCTGCATATTTGATGGAAATTATCAGTGATGTACAGGTCCTCATGGAGGGGTGGTATCCAACCATTCCCCAACCGGTGAATATTCCTGACGCGGATTTTGGAATTTTACCCGGTGATACAATTGTTCAATGGAATTGTACCCATCCCGGGGGGGATACACTGACATATGATCTGTTTCTCGGAAAATCATCCCCTCCTCCGTTGGTTGGAACCGGTCTGACCGTTACAGACTGGAATGTCAGTGATCTGATCCTTGGAGACACAATTTACTGGAAGATTGCTGCAATGGATCAGAGCGGGCATACCCTCACAAGTCCGGTATACCGTTTTACGGTATCCAGGGAAGGTATTTTTACTGATCCCCGTGACGGTAGTGAATATGCCATTGTTACCATTGGGGACCAGACCTGGATGGCAGAAAATCTGAAATATCTCCCTGAAGTCAGTCCGCCCGAAGAAGGATCCGGGGATACTGGCCGGGAAGATGAAGCTTTTTATTATGTATATGGTTATAACAGTACGAATGTAGAATATGCCAAAGACACCATTACTTATAAGACTTATGGAGTATTGTATAACTGGAATGCAGCCATGGGAGGAGCTTCCAGCAGCAGCAGCAATCCATCGAACGTTCAGGGGGCATGTCCTGCTGGCTGGCACCTGCCCAGTGATGCAGAATGGACTGAACTTGAAACCTGGCTACGAGACAATGGATACGGGTACGAAGGAAGTGGAAATGATATTGCAAAATCACTGGCTGATAATTCAGGGCTCTGGAATAATTATGATGTAGCCGGCACCGTTGGCCATGACCAGTCTTCCAATAACAAGAGCTTTTTTTCAGCCCTTCCGGGTGGCCACCGTAGCGGCAGTGGTTATTTCTACGACGTTGGTTACGACGGTCACTGGTGGAGTGCTGCAGAGAACGATACCAGTAACGCCTGGGGCTGGCGCATACACTACCATTACATCGATGTAAGCAGGAACCTCAACGGTAAGGAGTACGGTTTTTCTGTTCGGTGTATCAGGGATATTGACTATTTGTCCGATTTGGCAATTTCGGGCGAAACGGATTTTGGCAATGTTCTGCTCAGTACGGGTGTTGTCGATCGAACCATTTACATCAGGAATAACGGTATACGGGAATTTATGCTGGACAGTGTTTCTGAAATGCAATCACCGTTTAATTGTTCTGTACAACCAGGCCAGGTAATGCCGGGGGATTCGCTGGCTGTGCAACTGATCCTGAATACAGACAATCCGCAGGGAAATTTCAAAGACTCTTTGACCCTGTATGTCGGACTGCAGGATACGACTTTGTGGATCAGTGCGGATCTTACCGTCAATCTGCCTCCGGTATTGTCTGATATGTCACCGGTTTATCAGGAATATGACGTGGATACCGTTGGAAACCAGTTAACCTGGAGTTGCAGTGATTATGAAGGAGAGGCAATTACGTATGATGTTTATTTTGGTACAGATCCTGATCCTCCGCCCATTTCAACAGATCAGCCAGATACTTTTTATTTGCTGCCCACACTTCAGTCCGCCACCACCTATTACTGGCGCATAGAAGCAAGGGATGTTTATGTCAATACAACCGTGAGTTCCATCCTTGAATTTACCACATGGACGGACGATCCGGTCGATCTGACTTTGATGGAACCTGATAAGGATGCTGTTGAAACAGGAATAGATATTGAATTGCAATGGCGCGGATATGATGACGAGGGAGAAAATATTTCATATGAGGTGTATTTTGGCAGGAATAGTCCTCCGCCCCTTTTATTTTCAGGCTTTGCTGATACAATATTGTATATCGATACCCTGGGTTACGGAGAATTCTATTTCTGGAAAATAACGGCCACGGATGGAAAGAACATTACAGAAAGTGAAACCAGATCCTTCAATACCGGTTATAATGATGCGCCTTTCTTGATACTGGAAGGCCCGGAAGACAGCACAAAAGTGCCGTTGACCGTTGAGCTTGCATGGAATGCCTATGATGATGAGGGGGAAGAGATTCGTTATGACGTCTATTTTTCTGATGACCTTGCCGGAATGGGTAACCCGGCATTGCCCGCTTATGTCTTTGACAGTCTGGTGATCGATACACTTGACTGGGAGACGAATTATTACTGGAAAGTGGTTGCCAAGGATACATACGGCAATGAGTCCGCAAGTAAAATACGGTATTTCTACACAACCACCGATCAGGCTCCGCTGATCACTGTCCTCCGGCCTGAGAATTCCGCTGCCGAAACCGGCATAAGGATTTGCCTGGAATGGAATATTTTCAATGATGACAATGATAAAATATATTATGAACTGGGATTCGGCACTTCCGGGGACACATCAGTGGTTGCTTCAGACAGTACTTTCGAGACAAATTTCATTGTATGTCCGGATACCCTGCAATATGAACGTACATACTACTGGTGGATAGAATCTTCTGATAAAGCCGGGAATATACGTCAGTCGGATTTTATGAGTTTTTCTACAGGCATGAATGATCCTCCCGTGCTTCATATAGCGGGGCCGGATCATGACAGTACGGATGTCCCCCTGGGCATTGAACTGGCATGGAGTGCAAGCGATGATGAAGATGAGCCTGTTACGTATGATGTGTACTTCGGAAGGTCAGATCCCCCTGATATTGTCCTGACGGATTATTCCGATACTGTTCTTTTTATTGACACGCTGAGATATCAAACTGATTATTTCTGGAAGGTAGCGGCCACAGACAGCTCTGGCAACACAAGCAACGGTCCGGTGAAAAGATTCACAACCAGGTTCCGGACCTTCACCGATTCCCGTGACGGCAATGAATATAAATACGTAACCATTGGTGACCAGACCTGGATGGCTGAAAATCTTGCATATCTGCCGGAAATCAGTCCGCCCGAAGAAGGATCCGGGGATACTGGCCGGGAAGATGATGCTTTTTATTATGTATATGGTTATAACAGTACGAATGTAGAATATGCCAAAGACACCATTACTTATAAGACTTATGGAGTATTGTATAACTGGAATGCAGCCATGGGAGGAGCTTCCAGCAGCAGCAGCAATCCATCGAACGTTCAGGGGGCATGTCCTGCTGGCTGGCACCTGCCCAGTGATGCAGAATGGACTGAACTTGAAACCTGGCTACGAGACAATGGATACGGGTACGAAGGAAGTGGAAATGATATTGCAAAATCACTGGCTGATAATTCAGGGCTCTGGAATAATTATGATGTAGCCGGCACCGTTGGCCATGACCAGTCTTCCAATAACAAGAGCTTTTTTTCAGCCCTTCCGGGTGGCCACCGTAGCGGCAGTGGTTATTTCTACGACGTTGGTTACGACGGTCACTGGTGGAGTGCTGCAGAGAACGATACCAGTAACGCCTGGGGCTGGCGCATACACTACCATTACATCGATGTAAGCAGGAACCTCAACGGTAAGGAGTACGGTTTTTCTGTTCGGTGTATCAGGGATATTGACTATTTGTCCGATTTGGCAATTTCGGGCGAAACGGATTTTGGCAATGTTCTGCTCAGTACGGGTGTTGTCGATCGAAACATTTACATCAGGAATAACGGTATACGGGAATTTGTTCTGGACAGTATTTCTATACTGCAGCTCCCGTTTGATTGTTCCGTCCAGCCGGATACCCTGTACCCGGGGGATACTTTGGCTGTTCAGTTATTTTTTGATACGGATAATCCACTGGGTCTATACAGGGATTCGCTGATATTGTATATAGGCTCACAGGATACTGCATTGTATATCCGCGCAAATCTGACAAACAACATGTCTCCCGAACTTTCATTGATTTTTCCGATTGATCTGGACTGTGATTTGGATACAACAGGAATCCGGTTGATTTGGAGCTCCAATGATCGTGAGGGGGATGTATTGTCATATGATGTATATTTTGGTACCGGACATGATCCGCCGCCGGTTTCAACAGGCCAGACGGATACTTCTTACTTGCTTCCCACACTTCAGTCTGCCACCACATATTACTGGCGTGTGGTTGCGGGGGATTCATACGGGAACACCACAGAAAGCCCTGTAAATGAGTTTACTTCCTGGATAAATGATCCGCCGGTGATCACCTTGCTCCATCCGCCTGACCTGGCAAGCGATATAACTCCTGAGATTATGCTTACATGGACCGCATCTGATGATGAAAATGATTCAATTGCATTCGATATGTTTTTCGGTGTGAACGATCCCCCCACTGAATTGCAGTCCGCTTACAAAGATACTTTCTGGATTCTGACCGGTCTTTCGGAAAATGCCACTTATTACTGGAGGGTGATTGCAACCGACAGTTATGGCAATACAACCGAAAGTGAATTATTCAGTTTTACCACAACCGATAAACCGACCGGATGGGTCCTTTTGAACGTTGCCGGACAGGATATGAACGGCTTACCAAATGCAGGATATTCAGTGGGAGCCGGAAGCCAGTTGCTTGGCATAACCGATGAAAGCGGTCAGGCAGGGCCTTATATGATCGTGGAAGGGAAACATCCCTTCAATATTAGAAAACGCGGTCATTTCAGCTATTCGGACAGTATTGAAGTCACTGAAGGGCAAACTGCAGAAGCAAGCGTTTTTCTGCCGCCCATCGGTGATTACAATGGTGACGGCGGGATAGGGCAGGAGGATATTGATTCGCTGGTGATGGAATGGAGGGCGGAGCATTTCCATTACGAGCTGGCTCCTTCCACGGGCGTGGCTCCCGATTTTGTGGTTATGCCTGATGGTTTGCTGGACTTTGAGGATATCATGGTATTTGCACTTTTGTGGGATCATTACAACGGGCCCTGTAAAAGCGGCTGGATGAAAGAAGAAACCATGGTTTCTTCCGGCATTGATCCGGATGCAAACTGGAGGGTAGGCGGTTCTGCAGAGTATATTGACCATGAACATATGCTTGAACTCAGGTTTGTGATCAGTGGAGAAGGGAATCTGACCAGCAATGCATTGATCATATGCTATGATTATACAGCCCTGCAATATGAGGACATCCGCATGCCTCTGATCAGTGAGCATAAAGGTTTGCAATTCATCAGAAACGATGAGGAGAAGGGGCAACTGGAAGTTTTTGCAGGCTTGCTGGGTGTGGTTCGTGGTCTCGCCCGGGAATATCTGGCGGTGTTGCGTTTCAACGTGATCAATGAGAAGCATTCCCTGCCGTCCGTCCGCTATGAAGCACACTGTAAAAAGTCAGGCAGTGAGTCGGGGATGGTGAAATTCAGCAGGCCGGATGATATAAAGATCTATCCGAATCCTGCAGGTGACAGGGTATGGATCGATCCGGGCAGCAACGGCGCTCCTGCGTCGCTCAGGGTCATTGACAGTCAGGGCCGAATTATCATGCTGAAGAAGCTAATTAACCGGATTGAAGAAATCCATATCGGGAACTGCAAAAGCGGGATCCTGCTTTTTCAGGTTACCAGGGGAAAAGAAGTATTTAACAGGATCATTGTTAAGGAATAAAAATTTGTAATTTGCAAAATTCGTGGAATGTTTATTCAAATTTTTTTCCGTACGAGCACGAGGATGTTTTATAACATCTTTTTTTTTGATCTTTGCAGGATTTTTTCTGCAAGTCAGGGGGCAGGAGCTTTCTGTAGGGAATTTCCGGGAGAACATGACCGATGTATCCGCGCGTGAGAACCAGGTGCTGGATGTGAACGGGGATCCCTGCGCACTGATCAAGATATATACAGGGCTCAGCAATGTGGAGATCAGCGGCAACAGGGGCGTTGAGAAGGAAGAGTTACGAACGGGGGTCATATGGGCCTGGGTCCCGGAAGGCACAACCCAGCTGAAGTTGTCTGTAGAGGGGATGCCCATGCTGGCTTATCCCTTGCCCATGGAACTGGAAAGAAGTACGGTATATTCGCTAGAACTGAAGTCTGATCAGCTTTTCCCCATCGTGGTCAACACGGGTGATGTGGAGGCAGACCTGTGGATCAATGATGGGAAAAATCAGACAAATTCCACCGTGCCGGATTTGCCGCCCGGGGAATATCCCATAAGGATTGAAAAGCTGGGATACCATACCCTTTATGATACCATTACGGTGAACAGTTCGAACCTGTATTTCACATATGCACTCGAGCGTACCAGGCAGGATATTTTAAAGATAAACAGCAAACCAAAAAAGGCGATACTGCTGCTGGATGGAGAACATGTGGGTTATACGGATTTTTCGGGTTATTTTTTCCCGGGGGAATATCGTCTGCAAATCAGTTTGAAGGACTACCAAACCATTGACACAACCATTGTTTTTGATCCGGATGTCCAAAATATCTTTGAATTTGAGTTGCTGAGAAATACGGGATGGCTGGAAACAAAAATTATTCCTCCAGGAACGCAGGTGATCATCGATGGAGAACAGTCCGTTCAAAAAGTCGTTGAACTGAATGCAAGAACGGCTCACAATATCCAGGTTGCCAAACCAAGGTACAGGATATTTTCCGAAACCTTTTCCATTCCAAGGGGAGATACCCTGAGCATGGATATCGAACTGGAGCCTCAGATGGGGGATCTTTCATTTGTTTCGGTTCCGGAAGATGCCGGGATCAAAATGGTCAAAAAAAACATTACTCTGAATATTGATCAGTCTTTCAGGGAATTGGAATGGAAAGGGAGCAGGCAAATGTACATCCCTGTGGGGGAGTATACACTTGAGGCTTCCATGAAAGGTTACCTGGAAAAGGATACAACATTCGTGGTGGCGGATGCCAAAACGATTTTTCTTTCCATGTCCCTTAAGACCAAAAGGTTCAACAGGACTTCGGCCTTCTTTTTATCCACGCTTTTTCCCGGACTGGGTCAGTTTTATGCACAACGGGGTGTTGCAAGCGGTTTTTTCCTGTTTGCCGGACTTGTGGGGTCTGCAGCAACCGGTTATACCATTTACCAGGCAGAAGAACTGGCCAGATCATACACCGATGCAAGAGAGGCATATAAGGGTGAAACCGTGGTATCTCTCATTGATAATAAACGGACAGATATGGATGACAAATGGCAATCATATCAGGATGCGGTGCAGATCCGGGATATTTGCATCGGGGTTACAGCCGGCGTCTGGTTCCTGAATATGATTGATGCCGTTGCTTTTGCAAAATTTCATGAAGCAGTTCCTTCCGGTCAGATCGGAAATACAACATACAGGATTACCCCTTCTGCCGGGTTCAATTCCCTGGGAGCTTCTCTGGATGTTCGTTTCTAATAAGTGAAGTCGGATAATCCGATCACATGTCCGTCCTCAAACTTGTCCGGTTGCCATGCCCGTACATGAATGACCGGATTTTCATAATTGGCCATGTCGACCATCAGGAAAAGATAGCCCTGGTCGGCGTACGTGGAGGAGAAATAATTCTGCTTGATATTGATCCCGTATATATCGCTTGCAGTGTCTCTTTTCTTGACAATGTTGTGTTCGAACTGGATGTTGATGAATTCATTCTTATCGAACACCCGCCTCAACCGGTACATGTATTGTTCCTTGGTCAGCCGGGTGAGTTTGTATTTTTCGCCGGAAAGGGAATACCGGGTTGCATCCTGCAATTCGGCTTCCTGAACCCGCTGGCCGACAATGATCAGGGCATTCTCAGAAAAGATCTTATCGATATAATCATAGCGTTCCAGTGCATATGCGGTTTTATAGCTTTCCAGAAAGTTGATGATAAGCCATTTGCTCTCATCGGGCCATCTGGTTTTTTTCATGATATCAATGGCGGCTGCATCGCTCAGGGTGAATGAAATGCCGTTGATCCGGTTGTTTGGATCCAGCCGGATGGACAGTTTTTCCACAAAGTCAACATTGTTGTTGCGGGCATTGAACTTGACGGGAAGACCCCTGATGTATTTTTCCCCGTTGAATTCCATTACGCTGTAATCAACGGCACCCGGGAAAAAAGAAGCATTGGCGTAAAGAAGGAGTTTCTTGTAGGTCTCATATCCCTCCATGGTGAAAAATCCGGGATCATATGATTTATCCCGGTTACTGACCCGCTCGACCAATTTATCCACAATGTCCCGGAATGCTTCAGGATTTTCCGGTCTGAAGTCCGGGTCCGTCTCAACGGCTTGCAGGGATGCAGCAGGAGGAGCGGTTGAAGATTCACAAAGTGTATTGAACCGGTTGTAATCCAGTATTTTAACAAATTGGTGCAGGGTTTTATCGAATTTGGCCTTGTTCAGGTATTTGTATTCAATGTCGATCTTGATGTCGCTGATGTTGTATTCGGGATAGACATCGATCATTCCGACCCCGTTATTGATGCAATTGATCTCCGACCAGGCCACCCCGTTCCAGTAACGGAAATCAATGCTTTGTAACGGTTTTTGATTGTATTCAAACACAATGAAAAACCTTTTCATGCCATCGGTGGTCATGGATGAATCCGTGATGCCATAGGATATACCGGAAAGAAGCTTTTTGATTTTCCGGTCGATAACCACGGCTGCGTTGGAACCTGTATGGCCGACGGTGATGTTTTCCTGCAAGGGATGGGCCAGGGTCAGTACATAAGCCCAGTAATAGTATTTGAGCGCATCGCCGATCTTGTTCATTTCTTCCGATTCATTGCCGTTTTCCCAGAATGCATGAATCCTTTGTTCTTTGATGCGGAGGAATTTATCAAGCTCTGCATCCGGTATATATCTCAGGATGTGGTGGGTGTCGCCTGTTTGGTAGGTTCTTCTGGCAATGAAGGCCTGAAGTTCGGCAATGTGCTGGTTCAGGAATTGCTCGATGACCAGGGGGGAGATGGAATATTTTTCGGTGTATTTGCTGCTGAGTTTGTCTGCAAACATGTTCCTTACCTTGTTGTTCAGTTTTTCCTTTGCAGTCTTGTCGGCATCAAAGAGGGATTCACCCGCTCCTTCTGCCCAGGTGATGTCTCCGTTCTCACTGAGCTCCTGAACGATGTAGGAAGTACTTCTGGCGGCAGCGGTTTTTCTTTTTGGAGCGGGTTTGGTTTGTCCGGAAACACGGGTGATGATCCCCGATTCTTTCTGGTTGAAGTAGAAATCATCGATCAGTGATGTGGATTCCCAGGGGATCTGTTGATCGTTGGACAGTTCCCTGACCCTTTTCCGGGTTTGCTGAAAAATCTGCAGGATGTTCAGTTCAGGGTCACCGATGTGGGCAAGCAGACTTTCGGTGTACAGACTGTTTTTGCCGGATCCGTCGGATGCGGTATTACCGGGAGAGGTGGAATACGCGATTAGCGAACCGGTAGGTGCTTCCATGTAGGCGAGTCCCTGGTTAGACAAACTCCGGGTCCAGCTTACTTCAAAGGGATTGTTGCGGCAGGCATCCATGATCACGATGTTGGTGGCGGCACCGGAAGCTTCCATTTTGGTCAGCATGCGCCCGGCATTGATGCAATCATACTCGACATCCCCTTCGGAAGCGATCCTGGCGTCAACGGGGATCAGGTAATTGTAGCCGTTTACCTGAACACCGTGTCCGGCAAAAAAGAACAGTCCGACATCATATTTTTTCAGATATTCTCCGAAATAATCAATGGCCTTTTTCATTTCCTTCTGTGTGCAGTTGATTGATTTCTGTACTTTAAAACCCAGCAGTTCCAGAGTTTCTGCCATGGCCTGGGCATCATTGGAAGGATTCAGAAGGGTGGTCGCATGTTCATAATCCCCGTTGCCGATAACAAGGGCCAGACGTTTTTCCTGGGCACCCAGATGCAGGGCAAGCATGACCAGGATGAATGATAGATATATACTTTTCCACATGACAGGATCGTATTTTTACAAAAGGTTACGGTGAATATCAACTCAAGTTACAAAAAAATATAAAATTGGTGATCCTGCTGTATTCATCAGGCCTTTTGCCTTCATGCACATAATGTTTATCCGAGGTAGCTTTTGAGGATATTGCTCCGTGTGGTGTGTTTCAGCCTCTTGATGGCTTTTTCCTTGATCTGGCGGACCCTTTCCCGGGTAAGGTTGAATTCTTCCCCGATCTCTTCCAGGGTATGGGGATGTTTTCCGTTGAGCCCGAAGTAGAGCTTGATGATGGATGCTTCCCTGTGGGTCAGGGTGGACAGGGCTCTTTCGATCTCTCTTCTGAGGGAGTCGTTGAGCAGACTCTTATCCGGACTTGGGGTGTCCTGGTTCAGCAGGACGTCATACATGGTACTGTCCTCTCCGTCATTCAGGGGAGCATCCATGGACACATGGCGGCCGGAACTTCTTATGGCTTCTTTCACATCCCCGGGCATGAGTTCGAGGGCCTGTGCGATCTCCAGGATGGAAGGTTCCCTTTCGAATTTCTGTTCGAGTTCGGAAAAGGTTTTGTTGATCTTGTTGATGGAACCGATCTTGTTGAGCGGCAGACGGACGATCCGTGCCTGTTCGGCAAGTGCCTGTAAAATGGATTGTCTGATCCACCAGACGGCATAGGAGATGAACTTGAATCCGCGTGTTTCATCGAACCGCTGGGCGGCCTTGATCAGTCCCAGGTTGCCTTCGTTGATCAGGTCGGGCAGACTCAGCCCCTGGTTCTGGTATTGTTTGGAGACGGAAACCACGAACCGCAGGTTGGCCTTGATGAGTTTTTCCAGTGCTGTGTTGTCTCCTGTCCGGATCCTTCTTGCCAGCTCAACCTCTTCCTCTGCAGAGATCAGGTCTACCTTGCCGATCTCATGAAGGTATTTATCCAGGGAGGGGGTTTCACGGTTGGTGACTTGCTTGATGATTTTGAGTTGTCTCATGGTGATGGTGCAGGATTAGGGATACAGCAATTGCTTAGACTTTTACGGAAAAAAAGCAAATTGGTTACACTGGTTTATCTTAATTTATTATTTTTGACCCGCCTCACAGCAGTTTTTATTGATAATAATTTTTGGTATTTATTCTGAAATGTTTATACTTGCAAAGTATTACCGATCTGAATTGCCTTATATACCGGTCTGCCAGCGTATTTTTTCAACTAATATTTATCAATTCCATCGGATTAACAAGATAGATGCGCTTTAAGCATTCAACAATAAGTTTCAAATACATTGCACTTATCAGATAATACAATCAATTTTCATTATTTCGATATTTATTAATCCATCATAGAATTATGTACGATATTCTTGAATTGAACAAGAAGCTTGTCGGTGAACTTAAACAGATTGCCAAGGATCTGAATATTAAAAGGGCGGATACGCTGAGGAAACAGGATCTGATTTACAGGATACTGGATCAACAGGCAATCAATATGTCTGAGAAGAAAAAAGACAACCGTCCGCAGGAAACCAAAAGCGAAAAAACAGTTTCCCGGAAAAGACGGGGAAGACCTCCCAAGAAGAAAACATCAGTTCAGGAAGAAGGTGTTCCAGCTAAGTCCGTTCAGGCTGAAAAACAGCAAACCTTTGTCAAACAAGAGAGAAAAGGCA
>CAZNPH010000007.1:5797-97604 GCA_964574985.1 uncultured Bacteroidaceae bacterium | reverse complement strand
AAGACAGTGGACAACAGAAAGACAGTGGACAACAGAAAGACAGTGGACAACAGAAAGACAGTGGACAACAGAAGGACAGTGGACAACAGGTTGCGGCCAGGCATAAAGCCGGAAGAAAAGTCAGGGAAACGGAGCAGCGGGGAGATGAACGGCAAATCCGGAAAGCCCAGGATCGTACAACGCGTGAAAAAACAGAAACAAAAAGCCATTACGGAAGAGAACAGAGGGAATCCCGGGAATACAGAAAATACGACCGGAGGGGCGTTGACAAGACCTTTGATTTTGAAGGCATAATCAAGGCAACCGGGGTTCTTGAGATCATGCCCGACGGATATGGATTTTTGCGGTCCTCGGATTACAACTACCTCAATTCCCCGGATGATGTATATGTTTCACAGTCGCAGATCAAGTTGTTCGGACTCAAGACGGGGGATACGGTGACCGGGACCATCAGGCCCCCGAAGGACGGAGAAAAATATTTCCCACTGATCAAAGTGGAGGAGATCAACGGAAGAAATCCGGAGTATATCCGTGACCGGGTACCTTTCGATTATCTGACCCCTTTGTTCCCGGAAGAGAAATTCACCCTGGTCAGGCGCGGAGAGCCGGCCAATCTTTCCTGCCGGGTGGTGGACATGTTCTCTCCCATTGGAAAAGGGCAGAGGGGGCTGATCGTTGCCCAGCCCAAGACCGGTAAAACTGTTCTTTTGCAAGCAATTGCCAATGCCATTGCCGCCAGCCACCCGGATGTTTTCCTGATCATCCTTCTGGTGGACGAACGGCCGGAGGAAGTAACCGATATGGCCAGGAATGTAAAAGCCGAAGTTATTTCCTCGACTTTTGACGAACCGGCAGAAAGACATGTCCGGGTTGCGAACATTGTCCTTCAAAAAGCCAAGAGAATGGTCGAATGCGGCCACGATGTGGTTATCCTGCTGGATTCGATCACCCGGCTCGCCAGAGCCTTCAATACCATTGCCCCGGCCTCGGGGAAAGTGCTGTCCGGTGGCGTGGATGCCAATGCGTTGCATAAACCCAAACGGTTTTTCGGTGCGGCCAGAAAGATCGAAGACGGGGGTTCGCTCACCATCCTGGCCACTGCCCTTACGGAAACCGGATCCAAAATGGACGATGTCATTTTTGAGGAATTCAAGGGAACCGGAAATATGGAACTGCAACTGGACAGAAAACTGGCCAACAAACGGGTGTGGCCTGCCGTGGATATCAACGCTTCCAGTACCCGCCGCGAAGAACTTCTGCTTGATAAGGAAATGATGAACAAGATCTGGATCCTCAGGAACTATCTGGCGGACATGAATCCGGTGGAGGCCATGGAATTTCTCAGGGACCGCATGGCCAAGACCGAATCGAACGAGGAATTCCTGATCTCCATGAACAGCGGATAATCTTTCTGTTTTTAAACATCTTTTTTCAAATACCTCGTCTGCGGGCACCTTTGCTGCCTGTGGAGGAGCAGATATTCTGTTTTCTTATTTGAAGTAATGATGAATTATTGAAAACCGGAGTTTTCATATATGAAATAAATCATTTATCTTAATTTTGTAATCTTTCCCGGGATATCAATCAATATTTGTTCAATAAACAATTCAACAATAAAATGACAGCAAAGAAAAAGAATTTCATTACCTGCGACGGCAACCAGGCCGCGTCCCATATGGCCTATATGTTCAGCGAGGTTGCCGCGATCTATCCAATCACCCCGTCTTCCAATATGGCCGAAAATATCGATGAATGGGCTGCCTTCGGGAGAAAGAACATTTTCGGAGAAACCGTAACCGTTACCGAAATGCAATCGGAGGGTGGTGCTTCGGGAGCAGTCCACGGCTCGCTGCAGTCCGGCGCCCTCACTTCTACATTCACCGCTTCCCAGGGGTTGTTGCTGATGATCCCCAACATGTTCAAGATCGCCGCGGAACTGTTGCCCGGCGTTTTTCATGTATCCGCCAGGAGTGTTGCCACCCAGGCCCTCTCCATTTTCGGTGATCACAGCGATGTGATGAGCACCCGGAACACAGGCTTTGCATTGATGGCTACAGGAAGTATACAACAGATCATGGACCTGGGAGGGGTTGCTCATTTGTCGGCCATCAAATCCAGGATTCCGTTCCTGCATTTTTTCGATGGCTTCCGCAGTTCCCATGAATTGCAGAAAATCGAAGCTTTCGAAAACGAAGACATGAAAGATCTGATCGACTGGAAAGCATTGCAGGCATTCAGGGATAATGCACTGAATCCTGAACATCCGGTAACCCGGGGAACGGCACAGAATCCGGACATTTTCTTTCAGGCCCGGGAAGCATGTAATCCCTTTTATGAAGTGGTGCCGGATGTTGTTGAGGAATACATGCGGGAGATCACCAGGATGACAGGCCGTGAGTACCATCCCTTCACATACTATGGCTCACCTGATGCGGAGAATATCATTGTGGCCATGGGATCGGTAACCGAAACCATCTGTGAAACCATTGATTATCTTAACAAAAACGGCCGCAAAGCGGGATTGATCACAGTTCATTTGTACCGGCCCTTCAGTGCCAAATATTTTAATAAAGTGCTTCCGAAGTCAGTGAAACGGATTGCCGTGCTGGATCGCACAAAAGAGCCCGGTGCCAACGGAGAACCTCTTTACCTGGATGTCCGGGACCTGTTTTTCGGTGACAAGAATGCGCCTTTGGTTGTCGGGGGGCGGTACGGACTAAGTTCCAAGGATACAACCCCGGCCATGATCATATCCGTGTACGACAATCTGGAGCAAAACGAACCGAAAAACAAGTTTACCGTGGGCATCCACGATGATGTTACACATACTTCACTTCCCTGGAAGGAAGACGTAATCGCGGTTCCAGAAGGCACTTTCGAAGCCAGGTTTTACGGGATCGGGGCCGACGGAACGGTAGGTGCCAACAAAAACTCGATCAAGATCATCGGGGAATCCACAGACAAATATTGTCAGGCTTATTTTGCCTATGATTCAAGGAAGTCAGGCGGTCTCACCACTTCGCACCTGCGGTTCGGGGACAAACCCATCCGTTCCACCTATCTGGTGAGCACACCCGATTTTCTTGCCTGCCATGTTTCTTCCTATATCGATAAGTATGATATGCTGAGGGGGCTTAAAAAAGGCGGTACCTTCCTTCTGAACAGCATCTGGGATAAGGAAGAAACCATAAAACGGCTTCCGGACCATATGAAAAAGTACATGGCGGAGAATGACATCAAATTTTACATCATCAACGCCACCCGGATCGCCAAGGATATCGGACTGGGTTCAAGGACCAATACCATCATGCAGTCGGCTTTTTTCAAGATATCGGAAGTCATTCCCTACGACCTGGCTGTGAAGGAAATGAAAAAGTTCATCGAAAAAAGTTTCGCACGGAAAGGGGAAGAGATCGTGAAAATGAACAATTCGGCGGTAGACCGCGGCGGAGAAGAACTTGAAGAAGTGGAAGTACTCAAGGAATGGGAAAAACTCGATGCCAGGAAAGAAAAAGAAGATAAGAACCGTCCGGAGTTTATACGTGAAGTGGCCGACGTGATCAATCGTCTGGAAGGTGACGATCTCCCGGTCAGTGCATTCAAAGGACGCGAAGACGGATCTTTTCCGCCGGGCACAACTGCATATGAAAAGCGTGGCGTTGCTGTGGATGTGCCTGAATGGATACCCGAAAACTGTATCCAGTGCAACCAATGTGTATATGTTTGTCCGCATGCCACTATCCGGCCTTTCCTCCTGGACGGGAAAGAACTGAAAGCACTGGACGGAGCAGAAACATTGGAGGCAAAGGGAAAAGGGCTGGACGGACTCCATTACCGGCTCCAGGTCAGTGTACTGGACTGTACGGGTTGTATGAATTGTGTGGAGGTATGTCCCGCCAAGGAGAAAGCACTGGTCATGAAGCCCCTGGAATCCCAGATGAAGGAAACCAAAAACTGGGATTACCTGGTATCCGAAATAAAGCCCAAGACCGACCGGATTGATATATTCAAAACGGTCAAGAACAGCCAGTTTGCACAACCTTTGTTTGAATTTTCCGGGGCCTGTGCAGGTTGCGGGGAAACCCCCTATGTCAAACTGATCACCCAGTTGTTCGGGGACCGGATGATGATCGCCAATGCAACGGGTTGTTCTTCGATCTGGGGAGGTTCCGCCCCGTCGACCCCGTATACGGTCAACAAGCAGGGCAAAGGACCGGCCTGGGCCAACTCCCTGTTTGAGGACAATGCCGAATACGGTTTCGGAATGGCGCTTGGGGTGAAAAAACTGAGGGAACGGATCGCAGACCGGATGCAATTACTGATCAATGACGGAAAAGTTTCCGGCAAAACCCGTGAAGTGCTCAGGGAATGGATAGAGGCAAAAGATGATGCAGCGGGTTCTGAGTCAGCCAGCCATAAAGTTATGGATGCCCTGAAGAAAGAAAAGGATCCCCTGGCCAAAGAGATCATGGAGCTCAGTCAGTACCTGATCAAAAAATCTGTCTGGATCATAGGCGGTGACGGTTGGGCTTATGATATCGGGTATGGCGGACTCGATCATGTGCTTGCTTCCGGAGAAGATGTGAACATGCTTGTGCTGGATACCGAGGTATATTCAAATACCGGAGGACAGTCTTCAAAGGCAACGCCTGCTGGTGCGGTGGCCAAGTTTGCTGCTTCCGGCAAGAAAATACGCAAAAAAGATCTGGGCATGATGGCCATGAGCTACGGATACGTGTATATTGCCCAGGTGGCCATGGGTGCCAGTCAGCCCCAGTTGTTCAGGGCGGTCAGGGAAGCGGAGGCCTATCCGGGACCTTCCATCATCATAGCATATGCACCCTGTATCAATCACGGACTGAAGGCGGGAATGGAAAAAACCCAGGAACAGGAAAAGAACGCGGTTCAATCGGGTTACTGGCAGCTTTACCGGTACGATCCCGGGTTTGAGAAAGAGGGAAAGAATCCCTTTATGCTCGATTCCAAGGAACCCGATTGGGATAAATTCCAGGATTTCCTCAATTCCGAGGTCCGTTATACATCGCTCAGGAAATCATTTCCTGAAGAAGCCGAAAGACTCTTCAGGGCTGCCGAGGAAAATGCGAGATGGAGGTACAGGAATTATGTGCGTCTGGCCTCGCTGGACTATTCCGACGAGGGAAAATAAATGCCTTTTTCTTGTTTTGGGAATTTTATTAATTTTGTAATTTAAAATTAATTTAAATAAATATTGGGCAGGATCCTGGCATTGGATTACGGCAAGAAACGGGTAGGGATCGCAGTTTCAGATCCCATGGGGATGATCGCCAATGGGCTGGCCACTGTCAGCGAGTCCGGGGTCAGGGCATATATTTCAGAATACCTGAAAAAAGAAACGGTGGATGAAGTGGTGGTGGGATATCCTTTTCAAATGAACAATCAGCCTTCGGAAGCTGTTCAATACATTGATCCATTTATACGATGGTTCAAAAAAAAATATGCGGAGATACCGCTTGTCACTTTCGACGAGCGGTTCACTTCGAAAATGGCATTGCAGGCAATGAGAGACGGGGGGCTGAGAAAAAAAGGCCGTTCCCGGAAAGGGCTTGCCGACAAGGTCAGCGCCGTCATCATTCTGCAGTCATATCTGGATTCAAAAATGCGTAACAGATCATTGTGATGATTTATCCTGTTTATTTATATGGTACCCCGGTTCTGCGAAAGCAGGCACGCGAAATTGAAGCCGGTTATGACGGACTTGACCGGCTGATCAGCGATATGCAGGAGACCATGAAATCAGCCGACGGGGTGGGATTGGCTGCACCCCAGATCGGTAAATCTATCCGCCTGGTGGTGATCGATACAACAGGGATCGACGAGACGGATGAAGAATTGGCCAATTTCAAAATAGTCCTGATCAATCCGGAGATTATGGAGGAAAGTGGTGAGGAATGGTTATTCAATGAAGGTTGCCTCAGCATCCCGGAGGTCAGGGAGAATATTTTAAGGAAACCCAGGATCAGGCTCCGTTATTATGACCGGGAACTCAACGGTCACGATGAATATTTCGAAGGGATCCCGGCAAGGGTTATCCAGCATGAAGTGGACCATCTCAAAGGAGTGTTGTTCACTGATCATTTACCCCCGCTGAAACGCAAAATGCTCAACGGGAAGCTGAGGAATATATCCGGGGGAAAAACAGAATTGAGCTATCCTGTGGTGTTGCCCGGGGGCAAATCCTGACCTGTTTCTTTACCGCAGTTTTTGTTTTTTGAGAATCTCTCCCGATTTCATCAGGATGTCCACGTATTGTGCACGCTTGTATATGAATGGGTCGGATACGTTTTTTGCCGATAATTTTCCTTTGATGTCTTTTAATGAGCTGAAATTTTTGGATCCCATCCAATCTTTCAGGTCTTTCAGCATGTTGTCGATATAGCCGGTCTTATTCTTGTACAGGGTGCTGACCACCTGGACACAATCGGCTCCCGCAAGCAGCATCTTGGCCACGTCGGTTCCGTTGTATATTCCTGTATTGCTGCATATGCTGGCCTTGATGTTGCCGTACAGCAATCCTGCGTATCTCAGGGGAAGCCGGATATCGGGTTTTTCACTCAGGTTGAAAGGTGTATAATGTTCCATTTTGCCGGTATCGATGTCCGGCTGAAAAAGACGGTTGAACAGAACGAATCCGTCCACCCCCTTTTTGTCCATTCCGGCGATCAGGTGCATGGGATTGGCGTAGAACGGACTTAGCTTGACGCTGATGGGGATGGAAATGCTGCTTTTTATTTCACTGAGTATGTCCAGTTGTTCCTTTTCGAGTTCACTGCCCGGTTTATCAAATCCGGAAGGCACGGCATAAAAATTCATTTCCAATGCATCAACTCCGGTATCTTCAAGCAACTTGGCATATTCAAGCCATGTGCCTTTCCGGACACAGTTCAGACTTGCAATGACGGGGATATTAACCGCTTCCCTGGCTTTTTTGACCTTCATCAGGTGTTCCCTCGGTCCGGCGTGTTCCAGGGTGGGGAACAGACTGACCATCTCAGCGTTCCGCTCTGCATACTCCTCCAATTCGTCATCCATCTGGGCCGCTTCATACTGGATCTGTTCTTCGAACAGGGATTTGTATACGATCGCTGCTGCTCCCGCTTCTTCCAGTTTTTTCAGGTTGTCCGGGTCCGATACAAGATTGCTCGCTCCCGCGATGATGGGATTTTTCAGTTCAATTCCCAGGTAAGTGGTTTTCAGATTAATCATATCGGTTGATTTTAGAATATTTGAAGATTCAACATAGGTTTCTGGAATACGATAAAAATACTATAAAATCCCAACATTAGCCAATATATCCATTTGAAATCATCAGGGGCTGATCTCCCGGTTCTATAAACATAGAATTCCGGCAAATGTTTAATAATGCTTTATCAGGCAATCGGAAGAAGACCGGCTGCCAGGGTGCTCCCGCCATGCATTCTGGGTATACTTCTCCGTTTCCGGATCGGCCCCGGCAGGGGTAATCTGATGATGGCGGACACGGCATTGCCGGCCGGAGTGGCGATGAGGGCCGGTGTGGTGTTGGTGGCCGGACTGGCATTGGTGGTTGCTGTGGTATTTCTTTATTTCCGGAGCAGGGCGGACCGGCAACCGGGGAAAACATCAATATTCGGGATTGTATCATTTCTTTTCCTGGCTCTTTTGTTCATGATCAGAACAGATTGTCCCCGGATCAGGGATATCCCGCCGGGCAGGATCATGGCCAGGATCGTTTCCGATCTTTCGCCAAAGCCAAAAACCATGCGAATGACCGTAAACCGTATCCGCTACGTGGACGGGAAATCAACGGAGGCAGTTCGCGGGAAAATGCTTTTGTATATACAAAAAGGCAATGCAGCCGGGAAATTGCAATGGGGGGATGTGTTGATTTTCAGGGCCGATCCCGGATGTGTGAGTCCGCCCGGGAATCCCGGTGAATTTGATTACCGCAAATATTTAGGTCACCGGCACATTTACTGGACAGCTTATGCGGATTCCAATGCATGGCGGCCGGTGGGCAGTCCCGGAAGATTTTCATTGCAGGCATACGTGGCGGGGATCAGGAAAAAATTGAAAGCCATTCTTGATGATGTGGAAATGGAAAGGGATGACCGGGATATTGCCGCGGCTTTGTTGCTCGGACTCAAAAAAGATATGGCAGAATCGAACAGGGAAAGGTTTGAACGGGCCGGGGTAATGCATGTGCTGGCGGTATCCGGACTCCATGTGGGGATGATATGCTGGGTGCTTTACCATGTTTTGGGATTGCTGAAGGTTTTTCCATGCGGAATATATATCCGGTTTGGAATCATGCTTGTTTTTTTGGCTTTCTATGCGTTGCTGACCGGATTATCCCCTTCGGTTTTGCGGGCATCCCTGATGATCTCCATGTACAGTCTTGCGCGGTTGGCCGGGAGGAGTCCGGATATGATCAATATCATCTGCGGTTCCTGCCTGATCCTTTTGCTGATCGATCCACACCAGTTGATGCATGCCGGATTTCAGCTCAGTTATCTGGCAGTGACCGGTATAGCCATTTATTATCCCCGGTTCAACCGCACGGGCTCTTTCAGGAATACCGTTTTGAAACGCATCCGGTCCATAACCAGCATCACACTTGCTGCACAGATCGCCGCAATGCCACTTGCCATTCATTATTTCGGGAATTTCCCCGTGTATTTCCTGCTGAGCAATTTCCTGGTCTTTTTGCTGGTTCCGCTCGTTTTGTATTGCGGTGCATTGTTTTTAATCCTGTCACTGGCCGGTTTCCCCTGGATGTTTGCAGGAAAGCTTTTTAAGGTGGTGACCGGATTGCTGAAAACGGGCGTGGATTTTGCCGGATCTGTTCCGGGCGCTGAGATCACCGGGATATCCCTGGGCATGAAGGGATTGATCCTTGTTTACGGCATCATTGTTTGTATGAGCATCTTTTTTTTCTCCAGGAAGTTTTTTTTTCTGGTGAGCGGACTCTTGTTCGTTCTGGTTTTTTTGATGTTGCAACTTCATGGCAGGTACCGTGCTGCAAGGCATGCCCGCTTGCCGGGCACGACGGCAAAAATGATTGGAAACAAGCGCTTGGATGCAAAAGATTATAGTTATAAATTTGCCTCAAATTTCTTAACGACGTGCAATGAGGATTCTGATATGCGGAGCCGGGGAAGTGGGGTCGCATCTTGCCAAAATGTTGTGTGACGAGAACCACGACATCGTACTCTCGGATATTGATGATACCAAGCTCAAACAGTTCGGCGCTTTATACGACCTGATGACCCTTGAAGGGTCTGCATCATCCATCAGCATGCTCAGAGATGCAAAGATCAAAAGCATAGATCTTCATATTGCCGTCACCCAGCTGGAAGAAGTGAACATTACTTCCTGTGTGCTGGCCAAGAAACTGGGCGCAAAAAAAACCATTGCCCGGATCGATAATCATGAATATTTGCAGTTGCCCCACAAGGAGATTTTTTCCAGCATGGGGGTCGATTATATGCTCTATCCGGAAATGATCGCAGCCAATGAGGCGGTCGGCCTCATCCACCAGACCGGGATGGCGGACGTGGTTGAATTCGACGGAGGCAAATTGTCCATGTACGTGATCAAACTGAATGATTCCGCTCCCATCATCGGCAAGACCTTACATGAAACCGCCAATTTTGATGAAGCACTTGAATACCGGGCGGTTGCCATTACACGGAACGGTGATACCATCATCCCCAGAGGAGAAGAAAAATTTCAGGCAGGTGACCAGTTCTACGTGATCACCAATAAGTCGGGAATCGATGAATTGATGAAATATTCGGGACGGGAGGAATTTGACATAAACAATGTGATGATCCTCGGGGGAAGCCGGATCGGGAAAAGAACAGCCATGGCCCTGGGCAGGCAGCACAATGTGAAACTGATCGAACTGAAAAGGGATAAAGCCTATCAATTGTCCAATGCCCTGAACAATACACTGGTGATCAACGGGGACGGCACCCATGTTGATCTGCTCATCCAGGAAGGATTACCGAAAATGGATGCTTTCGTTGCCGTGACCGGCAATTCGGAAACCAACATCCTTTCATGTCTTCTCGCCAAGCAAATGGGAGTCAAGAAGGTTATTGCCGAGATCGAGAACATCGATTACATTCCTCTGGCTGAAAATATGGGCATTGATTCGGTGATCAATAAGAAACTGATCACTGCCAGCCGCATATTCACTTTTACCATGACCGAGCAGGTTTCATCAATCAGGTGCCTGACCGGAACGAAAGCCGAAGTAATGGAATTTCTGGTCCGTCCGGGATCCGCCATTACGGAAGGCCCGTTGCGTGAAATTGATTTTCCGGAAGATGCGATCATCGGCGGGGTGATCCGCGGAAAGTACAGTTTTATAGCCGATGGTGATACCCTGATCAAACCCAATGACCGGGTGGTTGTGTTTACCCTGCCTTCGGGAATCGGCAAAATCGGCAAATTCTTTAATTAAGACTTCCCATGATCAATAAACGGGCAGTCATTAAGATACTGGGGCTCCTTTTGCTGATCGAAGGGGCCTTTATGCTGCTCTGTATTCCCGTTTCCCTTTTCTATCATGAAAATGACATGTCAGCCCTTGCCTCGGGTGCAGGTATCACAGCATTTTCTGGCGCCCTGATGTTTTTCATTTTCCGGAAAGAAGAATTTGTGGTCAATAAGCGGGACGGGTATCTTATCGTGAGTTTTGGCTGGATTTTGTTTTCTGTTTTCGGCTCATTGCCTTTTGTGATCTCAGGAGCCATCCCATCTTATACCGATGCTTTTTTTGAGACTATTTCCGGATTCACCACCACCGGTGCTTCAATACTCAACGATATCGAGGCCATGCCGCACGGATTGCTATTCTGGAGGAGTCTGACCCAATGGCTGGGGGGGATGGGGATCATTGTCATGTCACTGGCCATACTTCCCATACTGGGTATCGGGGGTATGCAGCTGTTTGTTGCCGAAGTGCCGGGGCCTTCTCCGGACAAACTGCATCCCAGGATCAAGGATACGGCCACCAGGCTATGGGGCATATACATCATTTTTACCTTTACGGAAATTGTTCTGTTGATGGCAGGCGGACTGGGATGGTTTGATGCGGTATGTCATTCCTTTACCACCATGGCCACAGGGGGTTATTCCACCAAACAGGCAAGTATTGCCGCTTTTGATTCTGCATATATACATTATGTTATTGCATTTTTCATGTTTCTGGCTGGTACCAACTTTGCCCTTTCCTATTTTGCCATGCATCTGGATCTGAACAAGGTCTGGAAGAACGAAGAATTCCGGTATTACATCATATTTATTCTCGCCTTTACCGGTCTGGTGACCATCGTTTTGTTCCTTTCCGGCAACCATACTTTTGAAAGAAGTTTCAGGGAGGCATTGTTCCAGGTAATTTCCATCATCACCACCACCGGATATGTGACTGCCGATTATCTCAGCTGGATAACCATACTGGGGGTCATCATATTTGTGCTTATGTTTTTCGGAGGTTCTGCAGGGTCAACCGGTGGAGGCATCAAGATCATGCGCGTGGTGCTGTTTCTGAAGAACAGTGCGGCAGAACTGAAAAGACTGCTCCATCCCAACGCCGTGATCCCGGTCAGGATGAACAGACAGGCTGTTTCTCCGGAAATTCTGAACAACGTATTCGCTTTTATATCATTCTATATCATCACCATCGTGTTGAGCATACTGGTCATGTCGGCCATGGGATATGACCCGGACACTTCCTTTGGGGCAGTGGCTGCCACCCTGGGCAACATTGGTCCCGGCATTGGAGGTGTCGGGCCGGTTGAAAATTACAGCCACATTCCCGTTTTCGGGAAATGGTTTCTTTCTTTTCTTATGCTGATCGGACGTCTCGAACTTTTCACCGTCCTTTTGCTTTTTTCTCCATACTTCTGGAAACGATAAAGAATCAATCGATCTCTCCGATTCCCTGACGCGTAATCACGGGCTGGGCCCCTGTGCAATCGATTATGGTGGAAGGCTCGTTTTTCCCGTAGCCCCCGTCAATCACCACATCAACCAGTTTCCTGTATTTTTCATGGATCAGTTCCGGATCGGTGGTGTACTCGATCAGACTGTCGTCGTCATGCACCGAAGTGGTCATTACAGGATGTCCGAGTTCCTCCACGATTTTCCGGATGATTTTGTTGGCCGGGATCCTGATGCCGATGGTCTTTTTCCTGCTCTGAAATATTTTGGGGACCTGGCTGTTGGCATGGAGGATAAACGTATAGGGACCGGGCAGGTATGCCTTCATAAGTTTGAATACTTCGTTGTTGATGGGCCTGGTGAATCCCGAAACATGACTCAGGTCATGACAGATCAGGGAAAAATCTGCCTGGGAGGATTTTATTCCTTTGATGCGTGCAACCCGGTCCACTGCCCTGGGTTGGTAAATATCACACCCCATTCCGTATACCGTATCGGTAGGGTAAATGATCACCCCTCCCTGGTTGAGGATCTCTGTTACCCGGCGCAGGTGTCTTTCGGCCGGAAATGATTCATGCATTCTCAGCAACATAATTGACAATATTTACGATTCTTGAAGTTCCCTCATATTTTCATCGGTCAAACGGTTCCAGTAATCATCTTCATTCTTATCTTCATCCATTTCTTCTCCCTGGTCCCAGTCAGGTTCTTTCCGCCTGGGTCCCTGGTTCTTGTAATATATGGCCAGGAACAATCCCGCAATACCTCCGAACAGATGGCTTTCCCAGGAAATCTCTGCCTTGTATGGAAAGATCCCCCATACCAGTCCGCCATAAAGAAAGGAAACCAGCAGGGAAATGGCCAGCAGTCTGACGTTCCTCCGGATGATCCCGCTGAAGAACAGAAAAGAGGCAAAACCGTATACCAGTCCGCTCGACCCGACATGATAAGCACTCCTTGCCCCAAACCAAACCCATATCCCGGTAAGTACATAAGTAAGAAAAAAAACTTTGTATGCAACCGGTTTGTAAAAATAGAATATGGAAGTGCTCAGAAAGAAGAGAGGTATGGAATTGTCGAACAGGTGTTTGTAATTTGAGTGGATCAGGGGGGAAGTAATGATGCCGATCAATCCCCTTGCGGTCAGGGGGAAAAGTCCGAGATATGATAAATCCATATCCATGAACGATTCAAAGATCTTTACCATCCATATCAGTATCAGGAAAAAGGATGGAAACATCAGGCTATGTATTAATCTTCTCTTTTCTTCTGACATAAACCTTGTTTGGCGTAAGTACACACAGCCATAACATGGTCACCCTCGCTTTGTTCACCGGATGAAACCTTTTTCGCCGGCATGGTGGCAGGCCACCGGTACTGGCAGGACATGCGGACAGCAGGCATGAAACCGGCAATCTATTTTTTTTCAGGTCTTAGCTTTCTTACCTGTGCTCCGGTCTGCCACATTTCTGATTTCTTGATCTCATCCAGCTCTCTCCGGAGTTTTTCCCGGTAATCGGATTGCCGGTTGGCTTCGATGGTAATCCTGGCTTCTTCACCGGAAGCGACACTGTCGTATAATTTTTCAAAGACGGGACGGACCGCATCCCTGAAGCGGCTTTTCCAGTCAAGGGCTCCGCGTTGAGCGGTGGTTGAACAATTGGCATACATCCAGTCCATTCCGTTTTCGGCCACCAGGGGCATCAGGCTCTGGGTGAGTTCCTCCACCGTTTCATTGAACGCTTCCGAAGGAGAGTGGCCTTTTTCCCTGAGAATGTTGTATTGTGCTTCCATGATTCCCGCCAGGGCGCCCATCAGAACACCTCTTTCTCCCGTCAGATCGCTGTACACCTCTTTGCGGAAATCTGTCTCGAACAAATACCCGGAACCGACCCCGATGCCCAGGGCTATGACCCGCTCCCAGGCCTTGCCCGTCGCATCCTGATAAATGGCGTAGCTGGAATTCAGGCCCTTGCCTTCCAGGAAAAACCTTCGCAGGGAGGTTCCCGATCCTTTGGGTGCGATCAGGATGATATCCACATTTTCCGGCGGGATGATGCCGGTCTGATCCTTGTAGGTAATGCCGAAACCATGGGAAAAATACAGGGCATTGCCTGGTTTCAGATGTTTTTTGACAACAGGCCAGGTTGCGATCTGCCCGGCATCGGAAAGCAGGTATTGAATGATGGTGCCTTTGGATGCGGCTTCTTCGATCTCAAACAGGTCTTTGCCTTCGGTCCACCCGTCCTGAACGGCTTTGTCCCAGCTGGATGAATTTTTTCGTTGTCCGACGATCACGTTGAATCCGTTGTCTTTGAGATTGAGCGCCTGTCCGGGCCCCTGTACTCCGTAGCCAAGAACAGCGATGATCTCATGTTTCAGTACTTCCTTTGCCCTGGATAAGGGAAATTCCTCCCGGGTCACGACATTTTCATCGATTCCTCCGAAATTTATTTTTGCCATTGTGATACGTTTTATGAAGTGGTTATAGAATGTGCATTTTCCCGGTCCAGTTCTTCCAGGTAGCTGGTCAGCTCCCGGATATCCTTGGTGATCGCGATCTTGCCGGAACGGACGAATTGCAGGATGCCGTATGGCTTGAGCTTATTGAAAAGCTCCTGTGTCTCCTGTTTATGTCCGGCCTTTTCAATGATGATGTATTCGGGTTCCACGGTCAGGATGTGCGCATTGTGCTCCCTGATCAGCTTTTCCACATCATTGCCATTGGCAAAGGCAGCCGTAGGCACTTTATACAGGGCAATTTCCTGATGGACGATCTCGTGTTCCTCCAGAAAGAAAGTCTTGAGAACGCCGATCTGCTTGTCGATCTGCTTGACCACTTTCCTGATCTGTTCAGGCGTGGTGCGGATGACAATGGTGAACCGGTAAACCCCTTTGACTTCTGATTCCGATGCAGTAATGCTTTCGATGTTCAGTTTTCTCCTGGTGAAGATGATGGTGATCCTGTGGAGCAGACCGATCTTGTGTTCGGTGTATGCTGAAATGGTGTATTCTTTTTCCATTTTTCTATTGTTTTTTTATTGGGTTATTCAAGCATCATTTCCGATACGGTGCCTCCGGCGGGAACCATGGGGAAAACATTATGTTCCTTTTCCACCATCACTTCCAGCAGGAAAGGCCCCTTGTGCCGGATCATTGTGTCCAGGGATTCTTCGAGCTTTTCACGCTCAATAAGTCTCAAGGCCTTTATGCCGTATCCTTCCCGGGCGATATTGATAAAATCGGGATTGACCAGCTCGGTCATGGAGTACCGCTTTTCAAAAAACAGATCCTGCCATTGCCGGACCATGCCAAGGAATGAATTGTTCATCAAAATGATCTTAACAGGTATCTGATATTGGGCAATGGTTCCCAGTTCCTGGATGGTCATCTGAAATCCCCCGTCTCCGGTTATGGCATAAACCTCCCGGCCGGGAACTGCGATCTTTGAACCGACACCGGCAGGCAATCCGAACCCCATGGTCCCGAGTCCGCCCGAAGTCACCAGTGAAAACGGTTTGTTGAATTTATAATAACGGGCGGTTATCATCTGGTGTTGTCCGACATCGGTTACCACAATGGCATTGCCTTTGGTTTTTTCGGACAGCCGGTGGATGACCTCACCCATATGGATTTTTCCCGAGTCCCGGTGACAGTCTTTTCGGATCACTTTTTCAAATTCTGTTTTTTCATATTCCCGGAAAGTCTGCAGCCATTTGGTGTGTTCTCTTTTCCTGACTTTTTTGTTGAGTTCAATCAGTGCCTGCTTAGCGTCGGCAATGATGGCAACATCGGCTTTTACATTTTTATCGATTTCGGCACGGTCTATCTCAATATGGATGACCCTGGCCTGCTTGGCGTAGGTGGACAGGTTCCCGGTTACCCGGTCGTCAAAACGCATGCCGATGGCAATGATCAGATCGGCTTTGTTGGTGTTGATGTTGGGTCCGTAGTTGCCGTGCATACCCAGCATGCCGACAAATTGCGTATGGGCCGAAGGAAACGCCGATAGTCCGAGCAACGTGCTGGCAACAGGGATCCCTGTTTTTTCGGCGAATTTCGTCAATTCTTTATGGGCTTCTGAAATCAGGATGCCGTGACCCGCAAGGATCATAGGCCTTTCGGATTCGTCTATCAGTTTGGCTGCATCTTCCACAGCCTCAATGTCCAGTTTCGGATAAGGAATGAAACTCCTGATCCTGGGTTTCTTCCGGTAAAACCATTCCAGTTTGTTTATCTGTGCATTTTTTGTCAGATCGATCACTACGGGCCCCGGCCTTCCGGAATTGGCTATGTAAAATGCCCTGGCCATGGCTTCGGGTATCTCGTCCGTTTGTGTGATCTGAAAATTCCATTTGGTGACGGGCATGGATATGCTGATCAGGTCGGTTTCCTGGAATGCATCGGCTCCCAGCATGGGTCCGGGTACCTGTCCGCTTAAACATACCAGTGGTACCGAATCAAGCATGGCGTTTGAAAGTCCGGTGATCAGATTGGTGGCCCCCGGTCCGGATGTAACGAAGCAAACCCCGGGTTTCTTTTTTAACCTGGCATATGCGTCGGCGGCATGAATGGCTCCCTGTTCATGTCTCACCATGACATGATGGATCTTATCACTGTGGTCATACAGGGCATCATAGACCGGCATGATGGCACCGCCCACATACCCGAAAATGGTATCGATCCCTTCCTCGATCAGGGAACGTATAATTGCTTCGGAGCCGGTTATCATCTGACCGGCAGTTGCTTTGGATTTCTTTTGACGTGTTGTTTGAGGTTCCATGATATCGATTCTTTAATGTGTTTTCAAATTGAACGAACGGCTCCTTTATCGGCCGATGTGACATTCGCGGCATAGTACCTGAGTGACGCGGAAACATTGCGTTTTCGGTCTGCCGGGGTATAGGCGAGATCACCCCTGGAATTTTCCTTTTTTCTCCTGGTTTCCATTTCTTTTCCGGGGATCAGGGCGTTGATCTTTCTTTCAGGGATGTTGATCTCGATCAGATCGCCGTCCCGGATCAGTGCGATTTCACCACCTTCGGCGGCTTCGGGAGATATATGCCCGATGGAAAGTCCGGCCGTCCCTCCCGAAAACCTTCCGTCGGTGATCAGGGCACAGCGGGTATCCAGATTCCTGGATTTGATGTAGGATGTGGGGTACAGCATTTCCTGCATTCCGGGTCCGCCTTTGGGGCCTTCATAGCGGATCACCACCACATCTCCTGCACTGACCCTGTTGCCGAGAATGGCATCGCAGGCTTCGTCCTGCGAGGAATAAACCTTTGCAGGGCCTGAGAATTTCAGCAATGCATCGTCTACACCTGCTGTTTTTACAATGCAGCCGTTCCGGGCTATATTGCCGTATAATACCGCAAGTCCGCCATCCTGGCTGTAAGCGTTCGATTGGTTGCGGATGCAGCCTTTTTCCCGGTCCAGGTCAAGATTACTGTAGTAATTTTCCTGTGTCCCCAACCGGAGGTTCTTTGTGCCTCCGGGAGCACTGGAGAACAGGTTGATGGCTTCATCGTCTGCGGTTTCGCGCATGATGTCATACTTGTTGATGGCCTCCCCCAGTGTGAGTCCGTCTACCCGGTACACCCCGGTCCTAATCAGTCCGCTCCTTTCCAGTTCCCCCATGATGGATAAAATGCCTCCTGCCCGGTTTACATCTTCCACATGATAGGGTGAACTGGGGGCAACTTTGCACAATACCGGGGTTTTTCGGGACAGTTTATTGATGTCCTCCATGCTGAAATCAACTTCTGCCTCCCTGGCAATGGCCAGGATATGAAGGACCGTGTTGGTTGAACCGCCCATGGCGATGTCGAGGGTCATGGCATTGCAGAATGCATCTTTGACCGCAATGGATCTGGGAAGAACGGTGGTGTCGCCTTTTTGATAGAACCTGACCGTGTTTTCCGCGATCTGTCTGGCGGCTTTTTCGAACAGCTTGTGCCTGTTCTTGTGGGTGGCCAGGATGGTTCCGTTTCCCGGGAAAGCCATACCGATCGCTTCGTTCAGGCAATTCATGGAATTGGCGGTGAACATTCCCGAACACGAGCCGCAGGTGGGGCAGGCGATCTTCTCAACCGCATCCAGTTCGCTGTCGCTTACCGAGGCATCACCGGCCATGATCATGGAATCGATCAGATCGTATTTTTTATTCTTCATTACCCCGGCCTCCATGGGGCCTCCGGAAACAAACACGGCAGGTATGTTCAGTCTCATGGCGGCCATCAGCATACCGGGTGTGATCTTGTCGCAGTTGCTGATGCAGATCATGGCATCCACACAATGGGCGTTGATCATATACTCGATGCTGTCGGCGATCAGTTCCCTGGAAGGCAGTGAATACAGCATGCCGTCATGGCCCATGGCGATCCCGTCGTCAATGGCAATGGTATTGAATTCCGGTGCAAAAAAACCGGCATCTTCTATGATTTTTTTGACCTGTTGCCCGGCATCATGCAGATGGGTGTGCCCGGGTACCAGCTGGGTGAATGAATTGACCACGGCAATGATGGGTTTGCCCATCTGTTCTTCTTTCATGCCGTTGGCTCTCCACAAGCTTCTGGCCCCGGCCATCCTGCGGCCGCTTGTTGTGGTTGCACTGCGAAGGGGAAATCTCATGCCATTATTGTTTCATTGGAGTTGATTTAAAAGCTGAAGGCCATTCTGGATTTTCCGAGAATGGCCTTCACAATAAAGTATTATTCCATACCATTCTCACAGCAGTGTCAACACGACAACGCCCACAAGGAGGACACCGATGCCTGAGGTATGGCTTATGTTCATGATTTCATCTTTTTCAAAGGACAAATATATTCATAAAAATCATATTACAAAACAAAAATATGCTAAAAAACATTTAACCCGGATATTTCCAGTGTTTTTTGATATGCATTGCTGAGGTCATCCTTGATGTCACCGGCATGTTCTATTCCGACAGACAAGCGGAGGGAAGCCGGATGGACTCCCGATGCGATCTGTTCTTCTTCGCTCAGTTGCTCATGGGTGGTGGATGCCGGGTGAATGATCAGGGTCTTGGCATCACCGATATTGGCAAGATGGCTGATCAGTTCCACATGACTGACATATTCGGTGGCTACTTTTTTACCACCCCTGATCCTGAAGGCCAGCACGCCGCCGAATCCTCCCCTGAGATATTTTTTCCCAAGTTCGTGGTAGGGATTGTCTTCCAGTCCCGGATATGTCACTTCATCAACCCATTCCTGTTCCCGGAGCCATCTGGCGATCTCCAGCGTGTTTGCATTGTGGCGTTCCATTCTGAGAGAAAGGGTTTCCAGTCCCTGAAGCAGCAGGAAGGCGTTAAACGGACTCATGGCGTTTCCATAGTCCCGGAGTCCTTCTACCCTGGCACGGATCGCGAACGCAATATTTCCATAAGGCGAATCATCCCCGAACCGCTCCCAGAACCGGAGTCCGTGATACCCCTCTGACGGCTCCGTGAACATTGGGAATTTGCCGTTGCTCCAGTTGAAATTGCCTCCGTCGACAATGATGCCACCGATGGTGGTTCCGTGACCACCGATCCATTTTGTGGCTGATTGAACGACAATGTTGGCGCCATGGCGGATGGGTTTGCAAAGGCAACCGGCTGCTCCGAAAGTGTTGTCCACGATCAGCGGAATCCCGTATTTTCCGGCCAGTTTGGCAAAGGCATCGAAGTCGGGAATGCTGAATTGTGGGTTTCCGATGGTTTCCAAATAGATCCCCTTGGTTTTACCGTCTATCAGTTTTTCGAAATCCCGGGGATCGGTACCTGGTGCAAAACTGACCCTGATCCCGAGTCTGGCGAACTGGACCTTGAACTGGTTGTACGTGCCACCGTACAGGTGGGGTGTGGATACCAGGTTGTCGCCCGATCCCATGATGTTGGTCAATGCAATGAACTGGGCCGATTGTCCCGATGATGTGGCAACGGCCGCAACCCCTTCTTCCAGCGCGGCCATCCTTTTTTCAAATACCTCGGTGGTGGGGTTCATGATCCGTGTGTATATGTTGCCGAATTCTTTCAATTGAAAAAGATCGGCCGCATGTTTGGAATCCCTGAACAGGTAGGATGATGTCTGGTAAATGGGCACGGCCCTGGAAAATGTGTACGGGTCCTTTTCCTGTCCCGCGTGAACCTGAAGGGTATCGAAATGTAATTTTTTTGTCATGGTTTATGATTTATAATCGTAATGCATTTTCTGATCATGACGCTGAGAAATTGAAACTATAAAAATAATGGTCCGTTCAATATATTTGTTATGCGAACATGATAATTTTGTTTATTATTTTGCCTGGAATTTTACTTCATTGACCAGTTCGCGGCCATTTTGATAATCATCAAGATTTTTCAAGGTGGTATCGGCAATGGCAGAAAGTGCTTCATGGGTAAAAAAAGCCTGGTGCGAGGTGATCAGTACGTTGGGAAAGGTCATCAGTCTGGAGATGTCGTCATCGTGGATGATGGTTTCGGAAAGGTCCCTGAAAAACAGTCTTTCCTCCTGCTCATAGACATCGATCCCCATGTAACCCAGCTTTCCTGATTTGAGGGCACCGATGACATCATGGGTTTTGATCAGCCCGCCGCGGCTGGTATTGATGAGCATGGACCCGTCTTTCATTTTCTGAATGGTGTCCCGGTTGATCAAATGCATGGTTTCGTCGTTCAGGGGGCAATGCAGACTGACAATGTCTGATGCTCCCAGAAGCGATTCAAGAGTCTGGTAATCAACCCCTTTGTCTTTCAGTTCATCCGATTCGTATTTATCGAAGCCCAGCACACGGCAGCCCATGCCCAGCATGATCCCGGCAAATGCAGTTCCGATCCTGCCCGTGCCGATCACACCCACCGTTTTTCCATGCAGATTGAAACCGGTCATTTTTTCCAGGGAAAAATTGTGTTCCCTGACCCGGTTGTATGCCTTGTGTGTTTTGCGGTTCAGTGTCATGATCAGGGCCAGTGCATGCTCAGCTACGGATTCCGGTGAATAGGCAGGAACCCTCAGGACCTTCATGTTGCATTTGTCTGCCTGTTCAAGGTCGATGTGGTTGAAACCGGTGGCCCGGAGAAGGATCACCTTCACGCCCAGATCGGACATTTTGCACATGGTGGCAGAATCCAGCTGATCATTGATGAATACGCAAATGGCTTCGTATCCCCGGGTCAGATTGACCGTCTTTTCCTTCAAACGGGTTTCAAAATAGTTGATTTCATGGCCATATTGTTTGTTGGCACGGTCAAAATATTCGGCATCATATGATTTGGTACTGAAAAAGGCAAGTTTCATGACAGGAGAAATTGGTTAAAAGGCAAAAATAACACAATATGAAGAGGGCTGCAAAACATTCACTGGAGTTGTTGCCGGTATGTTGTGGATCAGTTTATTAAAGGAATTGATTTCTTATATTTGTATTTGAGGAGATATACAGGATGATCAATCGACAGCTTATCAATCCCTCCGGCATATTGATTGCCGGTGGTTCGAACAATATTTCAAAACCCGGTGGAAGGGTACTCAAAAACATAAGAGAAGGGACTTTCAGGGGTGAGCTGGTTGTTTTGAATCCGAACGAGGATGAAGTTCAGGGAGTAAAAAGTTACCGGAAGCCGGGGCAGCTTCCCCATGCAGACCTGGCCATTATGGCAATCCCGGCCAGATTGTGTCCTGATCTGATTGATTTTCTTGCCCGGGAAAAAGGGACCCTGGCTTTCATCATCCTTTCAGCGGGCTTTGGTGAGGAAAGTAGAAAAGGCAAACGGCTTGAAGAAAATATACTGGGCATTGTACAAAAGTACGGGGCTGCCCTGATCGGGCCGAATTGCATCGGTGTTTTAAACGCGCATTACCAGGGAGTGTTTACCCCGGTGCCTGAGCTGGATCCCATGGGCTGTGATCTGGTGTCCGGTTCGGGAGCCACGGCAGTATTTATTATGGAATCGGGGATTCCCAGAGGCATCCGTTTTTCCAGTGTTTTTTCCGTGGGGAACAGTACCCAGAACGGCGTTGAGGAAGTCCTGGAATACCTGGATGAATCCTATATTGCCGGGAAAAGTTCCAGGGTCAAACTTTTATACTTTGAACAGATACGGAATCCGGAACTCCTGCTGAAGCATGCCCGGTCACTGGCAGAAAAAGGTTGCCGGATCGCGGCCATTAAGGCGGGTTCATCCCATGCCGGCAGCAGGGCGGCATCTTCTCATACAGGAGCCCTTGCCACTCCGGATGCAGCTGTGGATGCCCTGTTCAGAAAAGCAGGCATTATCCGGTGCATCAGCCGTGAGGAATTGATCGGCCTGGCCGGGGTGCTTCTTCATAAACCCCTGCCCGGGGAAAACATAGCCATCATAACACATGCAGGCGGACCCGGGGTGATGCTTACCGATGTTCTTTCTGCCGGCGGGTTGAAGGTTCCGGAGATAAAGAATCCTGCTGCCGGGGAGTTGCTTGACCGGTTGAATCCCGGCTCATCGGTTGCCAATCCGATTGATTTTCTGGCAACAGGAACAGCCGCACAACTGGGATTGACCATTGATTTCTGTGAGCAACGTTTTGATGAGATCGATGCCATGGTGGTTATTTTCGGCAGTCCGGGCCTTTTCAGTGTACAGGATGTATACGATGTGCTTGATGAAAAGATGAATAGCTGCCGCAAACCCATATACCCGGTGTTGCCGTCCGTGGTAAACGCAAAGGATGAAACGGAGGCATTTGTTGCCGGGGGCAGGATCAATTTTCCGGATGAAGTGGTTCTGGGGAGGGCCCTGGTGCAGATTGCCCGGTACGTTCAACCTGTAAGGATGCCCATGGAATGGAACCTGAAGCTGAATGAAAAAGGGATCCGGGAAATTGTTGAACGGACCGCCGGAGGTTATTTGTCTTTGCCTGAAGTTGGAAGGATACTGGATCATGCCGGGATTGATCATATACCGGGAAGGATTGCCGCGAACGAAAAAGAAGCCCTTTCTGTAACGGAGGAAACCGGTTTCCCTTTGGTGATGAAGGTGCTCGGCCCCCTGCATAAATCCGGCCTGGGCGGGGTGGACACGGGAATAGGTTCCCCGGAACAGGCAAAGGATGCTTTTCGCCGGCTGATGAAGATCCCGGGTGCAGAAGGGGTCTTGATACAGCCCAGGATCAGTGGCATCGAGCTCTTTGCAGGGGTGAAACATGAAGAAGGTTTCGGACACCTGATCATGTGCGGATTGGGCGGTGTGATGGTGGAGGCATTGAGGGATATACAGACGGGGCTTGCGCCACTGGATGTGGAGGAAAGCTTCCGGATGATCCGGGGATTGAAGGCCTATGAATTTATCAGGGGACAGGAAGGAGTGGACGAGAAATGTTTTGCCGGGGTTCTCGGACGGCTCTCGGATCTGGTCAGGATCGCACCTGAGATCGTGGAAATGGACCTGAATCCGTTAATGGGCGGTAAAAATGAGCTGGTATCGGTGGATGCCAGGATCAGGATAAAAAAATGATAAACATGGAAAATGTATTCATTGATCCTGAAATAGTCAACCGGAAGATCAGGGAGAGGGGACTGGAAGATATGGGGACAGCCAGAATCCGGGAAGTGGTAAAACTGGTCAACGAGATCGAGAGGGAGGGTGGCAGGAAATATATCCGGATGGAAATGGGGGTGCCCGGACTCCAACCGGCAAGGCAGGGTGTTGATGCGGAGATTGCTGCCTTGAACAGGGGTGTGGCTTCCAGTTATCCAATGATCGAAGGGGTGGCTGAATTGAAGCAGGAAATATCCAGGTTTTGTAAGTTGTTCATGAATATCGGGGTGGATCCTGCAGGATGTCTTCCCACCGTGGGATCCATGCAGGGGAGTTTTGCCGCATTCATTGTAGCCAACCGCAATGACAGGACGCGGGAGGGAACCCTTTTTCTGGATCCGGGTTTTCCGGTCCAGAAGCAGCAATGTCTTGTGCTCGGACATGATTACCGGTCTTTTGATGTATATAATTACCGTGGTGACCGTTTGCGCGGGAAAATGGAAGAACACCTGCGATCAGGCAAAGTCTCCAGTATTTTGTACTCCAATCCCAACAACCCTTCCTGGATATGTTTTACGGAAAAAGAGCTTGAGATCATCGGGGAACTGGCCACCCGGTACGATGCCATTGTCATTGAAGACCTGGCTTACTTCGGGATGGATTTCAGAAGGGACATTTCGGTTCCCGGGAAACCGCCCTATCAGCCAACGGTTGCCAGGTATACCGACAATTACCTTCTGCTGATTTCCAGTTCAAAAACATTCAGTTATGCCGGTCAGCGGACAGGGATGATGGTGATCTCCGATCAATTGTTCAGGAGACGTTATCCCGACCTTTTGCGGTATTATCCGGGCGATGAGTTCGGATATTCAATGATCTACGGAGCTTTGTATGCACTTTCGGCCGGGGCGAGCCATTCGGCCCAGTATGCCCTGGCAGCCATTCTGAAAGCATGTAATGACGGGAAATTCAATTTTGTGGCACAGGTCAGGGAATACGGCGAGCGGGCGAAGATCATGAAAGAAATATTTACCGGTCATGGATTCCGGATTGTATATGACCGGGATGAGGATCAGCCCCTGGCAGACGGATTTTATTTTACCATTTCCTATCCGGGCATGACCTCCGGTGAATTGCTTAAAAAACTGCTGTTTTGCGGCATCAGCGCCGTGTCTTTGAAGATCACGGGAAGTGACAGGATCGAAGGACTTCGTGCATGTGTATCCCAGGTAAAAAGAGAACAATTCAGGGATCTTGAACATCGCCTGGATAAATTTGTTGAAACTTACGGCAACGGATAGTCCGACAAGCAGATGATGAATGAAATGCAGGGGAGTTGAACTGTTCGAAAGAACAAAAAGTCCCTGTTTTTTTCTTTTAAGTAACATTTTATTGATATAATTACCATTGAAAAATTCCGGGAAAGAAGAAAAAACCGGACATAAAATCTTGATCCAATGGCTAAGGTTAAAGGGGCGATTGTTGTAAATGTCGAAAGATGCAAAGGTTGTGAACTCTGCGCGGATGCATGTCCCACGGATGTCATCAGAATGGAAAAGAAGGTTAATTCCAAAGGGTATCATTACGCCTATATGGAAAATGCGGAAGCATGCACGGGCTGCGTTAATTGTGCGATCGTATGTCCTGACGGGGTGATCACGGTTTACCGGAAGAAGGCCGTAAAAACCGAAGAGAAGGAAAACCTGAAAAAACAGCGGCTATGAAAGAATTCAGGTTGATGAAGGGAAATGAGGCGATCGCTGAGGCTGCCATTCGTGCCGGGGCGGATGCATATTTCGGTTACCCCATCACACCGCAATCGGAAGTGCTGGAGTACCTGACCAGTGAAAAGCCCCATGAAAGGACGGGAATGGTTGTGCTGCAGGCAGAAAGCGAACTGGCTGTGATCAACATGGTATACGGGGCTGCAGCAACCGGCAAGAAGGTGATAACCTCCTCTTCGAGTCCGGGCATCAGTCTGTTCCAGGAAGGGATATCCTATATTGCGGGTGCGGAACTGCCCTGCCTGATTGTAAATGTGGTGCGCGGGGGGCCCGGACTGGGGACGATCCAGCCTTCTCAGGCGGATTATTTCCAGGCCACCAAAGGTGGCGGTCACGGGGATTATCACCTCATTGTGCTGGCTCCTTCATCCGTGCAGGAAATGGCAGACTTTGTCAGTCTCGGTTTCGACCTTGCTTTCCGGTACCGGAATCCGGTCATGATGCTTGCCGACGGAATGATCGGCCAGATGATGGAGAAGGTGGAGCTTTATGAACAACAACCCAGGGCCGAAGAATTCAGCCAATCCTGGGTCATCACAGGGAAGACACGGGACCGGAAACAAAATGTGGTTACTTCCCTGTACCTTGATCCGGCGATGCAGGAAAAACATAATCTCCATCTTCAGGAGAAATACCGGAAGATGAGGGAAAAGGAAGTCCGTTACGAGGCATTTGATTGTGATGATGCCGAGTATGTATTTGTTGCTTACGGGTCAAGTGCGAGGATTTGCCAGAAAAGTGTCCGGCTGGCCAGAGATCAGGGGATAAAAGCCGGACTCCTGAGACCGGTTACCCTTTTTCCCTTTCCGGTGAGCCCCCTTTCGGAACTGGCTGACCGGGTAAAAGGCTTCTTGTCCGTTGAAATGAGTTCAGGACAGATGGTTGAGGATGTCCGGCTTGCCGTGGAAGGAAAAGTCCGGGTGGAACATTTTGGCCGGTACGGTGGCATGATCCATTCTCCCGAGGAAGTGCTCCAGGCATTGAGAGATTTATGTATTCAAAAAAAATAACATGGACCTGAAAGAGATCATACAGGAAGAGAACCTGGTATATTCCAGAACCAGATTGATGACCGACAAGATCCTTACCTATTGTCCGGGATGTGGCCATGGCACCGCCCACAGGATCCTGATGGAAGTGGTGGAGGAAATGGACATCCAGGCAGATACCATCGGGGTGACACCGGTGGGCTGTTCCGTATTTGCCTATGATTTTATGGATGTGGATATGGCACAGGCCGCACATGGAAGGGCTCCGGCCGTGGCTACAGGCATCAAACGCCTGTGGCCCGAAAAGTATGTTTTTACCTATCAGGGAGACGGAGACCTGGCGGCCATTGGAACTTCCGAGACCATTCACGCATGCAACCGGGGGGAAATTTTCACCATCATTTTTATCAACAATGGCATATACGGTATGACCGGGGGCCAGATGGCCCCCACCACCCTTGAAGGGATGGTTACATCCACCACTCCCTACGGAAGGAGCGTTCAATTGATGGGAAATCCCCTGAAAATGACTGAACTGGTGGCCAGGCTACCCGGGACTTATTATGTCACCAGGCAGGCGGTGCATAAACCGGTATATGTCAGAAAGGCCAAAAAGGCCATCCGGAAAGCATTTGAGAGTCAGACAGAAAAAAAGGGTGTTTCTTTTGTTGAGATTGTTTCCAATTGCAATTCCGGTTGGAGAATGACCCCGCTGAAGGCCAATCAATGGATGGAAGAAAATATGCTTCCTTTTTATCCCCTGGGGGATATCAAGGTAAACGGTGAGCTGTTGCAGCCATAAAAGAAACCAATCCGGTAAATTCAGAAATCATGACCGAAGAAATCATCATTGCAGGGTTCGGGGGACAGGGAGTCCTCTCCATGGGGAAGATCCTTGCATATTCAGGCATCATGCAGGATAAGGAAGTCAGCTGGTTTCCGTCATACGGTCCGGAAATGCGGGGTGGAACCGCAAATGTAACCGTGATCATCAGCGATGAACGGGTGAGTTCTCCAGTACTCAATGAATATGATACGGCCATTTTGCTCAGCCAGCAGTCACTGGATAAATTCGAAAGCAAAGTAAAAAAAGGGGGATTGCTCCTGTATGATGACAACGGGATCACCCGACACCCTGAAAGAAAGGACATCGATGTCCGGGTAGTCAAGGCGGCTGCCGAAGCCACCAAAATGTCAAGTTCCAAGACCTTCAATATGATCGTACTGGGTGCATACCTGAAGATCAAACCCATTGTTGAACTGGATAATGTCAGACTCGGTCTGAAGAAGTCCCTGCCCAAAAGACATCACCATCTTATCCCGGCCAATGAACAGGCCATCAGCCGGGGCATGGAGATCGTTCGCAAGGCCGGCTGAGAAAAGTGCCGGTGATGTTGCTCACCTTTTTTTGATAATCAGTATCATTTTTCCCGGATAAGTCATCTCACCGCAGTTTTGATGACATGCGTCCGTTGTTGCCGTACTTTTGTATACAGAGGTTAACGGAGAAAAAAAACGAAACCATGAAAAGGACAGCAACACTCATCGCAGCCGCACTTCTGTCATTTCCAATGTACGGACAGGCTACCTATTATTTATATCAGGATCAGGAAAGACCGTATGCCCAAAACGGTTGTGACCTGAGCATGGGATTCAATGTTTCACAGTTAGGTTCGGGCAGCGGACACGGCTCCAGTTATGTTATGAACACCTCCCTGCAGAAAGGCAGGAGGACCTTGCAGATCGGTGCCATGTATGAGGAAGAACAGGGCAGGATCTCGGGAGCAGATGTCAAGTTTAAGTATTTCCTGGGACAGAACGGTTCCATAGACAATCAGAAAAAAAAGAATAACGGGGTCTATGTTCTGCCGTACATTCATTACAATTGCATTTACCATTCTTCCGTGGTGAACACGCCCGTGGTCCTGAACAGAAAAAAATCCGCTCCCGTCGAAGTTCCCGGCGACGAAGGTATGATCGCCACCATGGAACATTTCACCGGGATCGGCATTCAGCTGAAGCTGGCCAATGCACTGACCCTGGACGGTTCTATCGGGATCGGGACCTATATTGGTTCCCTGGACAAGCTCAGGGATCCCGGCACTTTCGGAATTCATCAGGAGAATCACGGATTTGTACTGGCCTTCGAATTCGGACTCGGTTACAACTTCAATCTCTGATCATGCATAAAAATTCATTTTCAATATATGATCGTACACTCCGGGTGGAAGGAAATGCCGGATATCCTTTTTGTCCCTGATGGCTTTCCGGATGAAGCTGGAAGATATCTCCATCAGGGGAGCACTGACCAGTTCAGCGTTTTCTTTGCCAAGTCCGGGCAAGTCCCCGGTACCCGGACGCGGGATGATCAATCTCCTGTAGTGGCGGATGATCTCCCGGTAATTTTTCCATTTATCAAATGAGGACAGTACGTCGGATCCCATGATCAGGTAAAATTGCCTTCCCGGGTGTTTCACCGACAGGCAGGTCAGCGTATCGATGGTATAGGATGGCCTGGGCATTCTGAACTCGATGTCCGAGATCCGAAAACGGTGGTCATCCCCGATGGCCAGTTCCATCAGATCGTAACGGTCCTGGTCAGGGAGCAGACTTTTTTTCGGTTTCAGGGGGTTGTGCGGACTGATGACGAACCATAGTTCATCCAGTCCGGTAAACTCCATACAATAGTCCGCTATGGCCAGATGCCCGATGTGTACGGGGTTGAAGGAACCGAAAAAGAGTCCTGTTTTCATGGTCATTTGTCCGCAGCCGGTGGTTGTCCGCCGGATGGTTGGCGGGGGTGTAAAAATATCTCTATGGCTCTGCCTGCACGGTCCACCGCTTTGTTCAACTTGTCGTTGAGGATGATACGGTCGAAACGGTCTGCACAGGCAAGTTCACTCCCGGCTTTTTTCAGCCTTTCTTCCAGTTTTTCTTCGCTTTCGCTGGAACGGCCCCTGAGCCGTTTTTCAAGGTCGGCAAGGGAAGGGGGGCGGATGAAGATTGCCAGGGCGCGGGAACCGAATTGATTCTTGAGATTGAGTCCGCCTGCCACATCAATATCAAACACCACATGCTTTCCCGAATCCCATATACGTTTGAGCTCGCTTTTAAGGGTTCCGTAATAGCTCCCGGGATATACTTCCTCCCATTCCACGAATTCTCCCTGACGGATCTTTTCAAGAAACTCTTCCCTGCCGAGAAAATAGTAGTCCCTTCCGTGTACTTCACCCGCCCTTTTGGGCCGGCTGCAAGCGGAAACGGAAAATTCCAGATCCGGAAATTGTTCCAGGATGTGGCGGACAATGGTCGTTTTTCCTGAACCGGATGGAGCGGAGAATATGATCAATTTACCCGTCATGCGAACTCACAATACGTTAAACAATTGTTCCCTGACCTTCTCCAGATGGTTTTTCATTTCCACCACGATCTTCTGGATTTCCGAATGATATGCTTTTGAACCTATGGTATTGATCTCCCTTGCCATCTCCTGGCTTATGAATCCAAGCTTTTTACCCGCCGGGGGATCAGAGGCAAGGGTTTCCAGGAAATAGTCACAATGATTTTTCAACCGTACCTGTTCTTCATTGATATCCAGTTTTTCCAGATAGAAAACGATCTCCTGTTCAAACCGCCCCTGATCGATGGATTCATCCGGCTGGAGACGGTTCATGTTTTCACGGATCCTTTTCCTGATTGCCGGAATCCTTTCCTGTTCATACGGATCTATTTTTTTCAGGTGTTTCAGGATATTCCGGATATGTCCCCGGATGTCACCGGTCATGGCTTTGCCTTCCTGCATACGGAAAGCATCGGCTTTTTCAATGGCCTTTTGGATCAGGTTCTTTAGCTCAGACCATTCGGTACTTTCCGGTTTTTCCTGAGCAGGAACCAGAATATCGGGGAAATTCAGTATGGTACCTATCAATTGTTCCGTAGGCTCAATCCCGAGTCCGCGCCCGATCTCACGGATCTGGAAGAAATAGTGCTCGATGGCTTTCCGGTTAAGGGTATTGGCCCGGGCAGGGTCTTTCAGATCGTAATTTATAAAAACCTCGATCTTTCCCCGGATCATGGCCGCGGATATCATATCCCGGATACCGGCTTCTTTTTGCCTGTACAGGGGCGGCACTTTGATGTTGATGTCCAGTTGTTTGCTGTTAAGGGCGCGAATTTCCACCCGGATCCTCTTGTCTTCCGTTTCCCCTTCGGAAATCCCGTACGCGGTCATTGATTTCAGCATGGCCAGGGATAAAGATTTGTTTGACAAAGATATGTGAATCTGTAACAAAATCAAGGCAGGGATTCCGCGGTATCCGGTTTGACCACTGTTTTGTTCTTCCATTTCCCCGTAAGATAGTAGGCAAAGGAAAGGATAAGTCCGATCCCCCATCCGATGGGCACCGACCACCAGATGCCTTTTTCTCCGATCTCACCGGATAACCAGTAAGCTGCAGGTATCCTTACACCCCACAGGGAAATAACAGAGATGAACATGGGGATCAGGGTATCTCCCGCTCCCCTGAGCACTCCGTTGATCTTGAACATGAGGGTAAATAACAGGTAGAACGTGCTGACAATGACCAGATATTCCGCACCGATCCTGATCACCTGTACATCACCGGTAAACATCCCCATCAGTTGCCTGCGGAAGATGATGGCGACCAGGGTGACCAGAATGGAAACCGAGGAAGACATCAGAATGGTGGATATCAATCCTTTTTTTACACGGCTGGTTTTTCCCGCCCCCAGATTATGACCCACGAAAGTAGCCAGGGCGGCAGCGAAATTCATGGCCGGAAGGGTGGCCAGGGTGTTGATCCTCCCGGCCACCGAATAGGCTGCGATAACATTGGTTCCGAAAGTATTGACAATGGAGTAAAGGGCCAGCATACCCAGTGACACGAATGTGTGCTGCAATCCCGTGGGGAGTCCGATCCGGATGCTCTGCCTGAACAGTTTCCGGTCAAATACGAACCCCGGAAGATAAAAACTGATTAGTTTGTGGTTGCGGTTCAGGTAAAACATGGCGGTCAGGAAGGCGCCGGACTGGGATACGACGGTTGCAATGGCAGCACCAGCGATTCCCCACTTGAAAACCACAATAAAAAGAAGATCGAAGGAAATATTGAAGAATGTTGAAATGATCATGAAATACATGGGGGTCCTGGAATCTCCCAATCCGCGAAGTACCGCGCTGGTCCCGTTAAAACCGAAAAAAGCAATGAGTCCGGTCAGGTAAATGATCAGATAGGTTTTTGCATCGGGAAGGATCTCCTCCGGGAGGCGGATCAATTGAAAAATATCTTCGGCAAAGGCAATGCCCAGTATTGTCAGGACAAGAGAAGCAATGAACAGAAATATGAAGAGGGTGTTGATGGCCCTTTTTACCTTGCCATACTGGCGTGCTCCGAAATACTGGGCTATGACAATGGTTCCTCCGGAGGCCACCCCCACGATCAGGGCGATCAATGTAAATATAATGGGAAATGAGGCTCCCACGGCGGCCAGGGCTTCTTTGCCGATGAAGTTGCCGACGATAACACTGTCCACAATATTGTACAGTTGCTGGAAAAAGTTCCCGAGCAACATCGGCAGGGCAAATCTGTATATGCGTTTTGCTACACTACCAGCGGTGAGGTCTTTCATCTTTGGACCGGCTCCTCATAAGGGGGCAAAGGTCCGCAATTTCGCCTGAAAAACAAAATGTTCCCGGCTTCACTCCCTGTGCAAAGGCATTTCATGCAGGTATTTGCGATGGTATTTCTCAAAAAGTTCTTGCCGGAACCGGACTGCCTTTTTCTGCCTTTCCCTGTATCCGGAGCGTTTTTCACCTTTTTTTCTTTCGGTGAACAGTCCGGATGCCTCCATCTCTTCCCGTATTTCGTCAAAATAATAGTATTCCGCAAATATCCGCGGGGTAATCTCCCAGACCATAACTGTTCCGTCCTGTGAAGCCGCAGCCACATAATTTCCGTCTTTGCTGTAGTCCACTGAATGGATTGCCCCGGTATGGTCAATGAACGAATAAAGACAATTGCCGGTAGATATTTCCCAGAGTCTGACCGTTTTGTCATAGGATCCGCTGACCAGATACTTTCCTCCAGGGCTGAATTTCACGGACATTACTGCATGGCTGTGGCCTTCGAGCAGATGAACGATCTTCCAGCTGCCACTTTGCCATATCTTGATTGTTTTGTCCCTGGACGCACTTGCCAGCAAATTGCCGCCTGAGGAAAAATCCAATGCATAAATGTTTTCTCCGTGGGCACTTATGGTCTTTTCAGGTTCATAGGTGGCGGTGTTCCAGATGATGATGTTGCGGTCCAGGGATCCGGTGGCAAGCATTTTTCCTCCGGGATGAAAACAGGCTGCCAGTACGCTTTTGGTGTGGCCGGCGGGGGTGTGCAGGTTCTCACCGGTGGACCGGTCCCATATCCTGAATTTGTCGCTCAGACTTGTGGTGACGATCATGGATTCGCCGGGATTGAATTTTGCATTGAACACATGGGTAACATGCCCGGTATATTTCATGACCGGTGTGCCATCGGTTTTCCAAAGCATGGCAGTGATGTCCCCTCCGCTCAGCAGATAGCGGTCGTCCCGGCTGAAAGTAAGATGCCTGACGGTATTTCTGTGGCCGGCAATTTTCCTTAGTATTTCCCCGCTGTCAAGATCCCAGAGAAGGATCATCTGATCTTCACCGCCGCTGGCAAGAATATCCCCGTTGTGGCTGAATGCCACCGAATGAACGGGTCCGTGATGCCCTTCCAGGGTGTAAACCAGGCATTCATCCTGCCCCTGAATACCCCCGGTCAGGAACAGGGAGCAGCCAAACACGGCTATCCATTTGATCAACGCGTGTCTTTTTCCTTTATTTCCGCCAGGGGGAGGGTAAATCCTGTTTTTGTGCCCCTGCCTTGCTTGCTTTTGATCCATATTTCCCCGTTGTTTTTTTCTACAAATTGTTTGCAAAGGATCAACCCCAGGCCTGTGCCGGTTTCCTGTGAAGTTCCCGTGGTGGTGAAATGCACGTCGATCCTGAACAATTTGGGGATGTCCTTCTCAGGTATGCCGGTGCCTGTATCCGAAACGGTGATCTCCGCCATATTTTTCAGGCGGGAAGCCGAAATGGTGATTCTCCCTTCCTGACCGGTGAATTTGGCGGCATTGGATATGAGGTTCCTCAGGACGGTTGAGATCATGTTTTTGTCTGCATGCACGATCAAGGATTCGGTTTTATTATTGATTTTCAGGTTTTTGGAAACAATAACAATGTCAAAAAGCGGCAGAATCTTCCCGGTGAGGTTATGGATGTCAAAGGGTGCCGGATTAAACCGGATGCTTCCTGTTTGTACCCTGGACCATTCAAGGAGGTTTTCCAGCAGATTGTGGGCAAGGGTCGATGAATCGTTGATCAGCTTAATGTATTTGAGCATGGTTTCCTGATCAAAGCTGCTGTAATTCTCAAGGAGTAGTTGGGTGAAGCCGATGATCGAGTTGAAGGGATTTTTCAGGTCATGGGCGATGATGGAGAAGAATTTGTCCTTGGCGGCGTTTGCATTTTTCAGTTGTTTCTCCGATTCTTTCAGTGCAATTTCGGTTTGTTTCCTTTGGGTGATGTCCATGAAAACACCAAAGGTGCCGGTATATTTTTCATCCTTAAACTGTGGGGTGGCGGTTACCTGAATGTATTTTTTTTCTCCGTCCGGCCTGCTGATCATCAGTTCGTATGATTCCCTGCCGCCGGGTAATTCTTTTGATGTTTTTTGCTCAACAATTCTGGCATTTTTCTTATCCAGGAAATCTTTCAGGGATTTTCCCTTAAGACTTCCTTCTTTTACACCGAAAATTTCCCCGGCACGGGGATTTACAAAGACAAAGCGATCGCGTTCATCGATCAGTCCGACCCCTTCACCCTGACTGTGAAGAAGCAGCCTGTATTTTTCCTCGCTGGCATGCAGTTGTTCCAGTGCCCTTTTATAATCTGAGATATCCCGGGAGATGGAGGCGGTGGCGATCAATTGGTTATTTTCATCAAAAACCGGGAACTTCCTGACCAGGGAGATGATTTTCTTTCCACTGGGATATACAAATTCCTGTTCTTTGATGATGAATTCACCTTTTTTCAGTTTCTGTGCCCTGAGGTCATCCTGCATATATTGACTGACGTGGGGGTGGTCACCGTATATTTCCAGATCAGTTTTGCCGGTGAGTTCCTCCATGGATTTTTTCCCTGCTGCCATAAGGTTGGCCCTGTTGGAGGCGATGATCCTGAGTTTCAGATCCTTGATCACTGCATGGTCTTCGGTATTCTCAACAATGGAAGCCAGCAGGTCTTTTTCCTGAGCGATCTTTTTCCGTCCACTGATGTCGACGGACTTGCCGATGACCAGATGAGGTTTGTTCTTCCGGTTGCGTGTAATGAAGGTTCTGGACCAGATCCATTTTTCCCCTTCACCGGGAACTATGATCCGGTATTCTTCGTCAAAAGGGATGCCTTTGGACAATTTGCGATATACCATTTTGACCTGTTCGACATCGTCTTTGTGGATTTTTTTAACGAAGGACCCGGGTTTCCTGTAGAGGGTATCTGCGGATTGTCCGTAAACTTTTAAGTAGTTCGGACTCACATACAAAAGCTTGTCCTTTTCCAGGTCAAATATCCAGAAAACATCATCAATGGTCTGTTCAAGCAAATGCAGAATCTGCTGGTTTTTCCTTAATTCTTCCTCGGTTTTCCTTTTTTCTGTGATGTCATGTGCGATCCCTTCCACCGCGATTACCTTCCCCTGTTCGTCCATTATTGGTGTCTCCACATTGTAAAACCTTCTTGTTGAACCATCCCGGTGATAAAGTTCATTTTCAAACGGGGGTTGCGGTATTCCTTTCAGGCTGAATTCAGAGTGGACCCTGGATTGCTTGTTGATGGGGTGACCGGTCAGGAACTTACGAAAATCCCGGTAGGTTTCTTCAGGTGAATAGCCGAGGACTTTCCGGATGGACGGACTCACATAGGTGATGATCCCCTTGCGGTTGTGGGAGTAGAATATATATTCGTCGCTGAGGCTTTCGACCAGCCGTTTGTATCTCGATTCACTCTGTTTCAGGGAGAGTTCTTTCTTTCTTCTGCCCGTGATGTCCCTGGCAATGGTTATATAAATCAGGCGGTCATTTTTCCTGATCATATGGCTATTGACTTCCGTGTATATTTTTTTTCTGTTCTTTGTGGTCAGAACGGTTTCAAAACTTGTTGAATCGGGCTGTAAACCGGCTTCTTCCTTGCCGAAGATCAAGGGATTGTCGTCAAAGATATCCCGGGGATTCATCTGCAACAGCTCTTTTTCGGAAAATCCAAGTTTTTGAGTAGCCAGCTTGTTGACCCTGAGTGTTTTGCCGGTTTTCCTCCTGACAGGGTGCAGAGTGAAGATCAGGATCATATCATTGGCATGATCGATCAGTTCATTGATCAGTAAAAGTTCATCGGTGTTGTGCTGGTTCAGCATAGCAAGGCGAAAGTTTATTCCATGAAAGGATAATGTACAGTTTGTTTCAAGTTTTCATATCCTGAAAGTACTGCTTTTACGGAACCGATCAAAATCTTTGCTTCAACCTGCAGGGCGATCCTGTTCACATCATCGCTCACCCAGACCAGGACTTTCTCATTGGACAGGAAAATACTCCCCCGGGGAATGGCTGCGCTGAATTTCAGGCATGGGAAACGATGACTTCCGTGGATCTGCAAGTCTTCTTTACCGAGATATTCAACGTGCAACATGTGAATTTCATTGTCCAGGATCATCCTGATCTTTATGGTACGGCCTTCCCGGATGTTTTCAAAGTCCATGTTGCGCATAAGCCATACTGCAGCAAGCGGATCATAGGTGCAGTCTGACCACTCGAGGGTATCCTGCCGGCAGGGTTTTTCGTTGGTTTCGGTGAATGTAAGGATGTTCCCCTGTTCGGGGATGAAAATATACCGGCTGTGGTTGAAATTTCTGCCTTCTTTCGTATCCCGTAAATATTCCAGGGGTATGAGCCGGCTTGTATCCACCCATGATTCGAACCGGTCACGGACCTTGTAAAGCCAGTCATATTTTTTCAGACTCCGGCCGTCTGAATACAAATGATATACGTTGCGGTTGCGGAGGTGAGCAGACTCCACAAAGAAACGGACATCGCCCGCGTGGATCCAGATGGGGCCCCAATGGTAAATGGCCCGGTATCCCAGCTTTTCACCAGGCCGGAATACCCGGTTTTTTTCCATGCATTGCCCGTAAAGGGATGATGCCGTTATGCACATACACCATATGACGGGCCATGCTTTCATACTCTGACAAAAAAAGCATGTACACAGAAATTATGTACATGCATTTTCGGCTTGGTGGTTTTAGGTTCAGACTGGTAGCTGATCCTGATATTATCGCCGGTGGTAAAAATATTATATTTTATTTATAATTCCAATTTCTCTCTGTAGATTTCATAATTCTCATCATCGAATACAGCAAAAACAATTTTTTCAAGATCCCGGTGGTCATCAAGAAATTCTCTTACTGATGCAATGGCGATGTCAGCGGCTTTTTGTTTCGGAAAACCGTAAACACCCGTGCTGATGTTCGGAAATGCAATGCTTGTCAACTGATGGTCCGCGGCAATTTTCAGGCTGTTCGTATAGGCTTTGTGCAGCAATTCTTCTTCCCCGTGGTTCCCTCCCTGCCATACCGGTCCAACTGCATGGATCACGAATTTTGCCGGAAGATCATATCCCCCGGTTATTCTGGCCTCTCCTGCCGGGCAGCCGTTGAGTTTTTTGCATTCTTCCAGGAGCCGGGGCCCCGCGGCCCGGTGAATGGCTCCGTCAACACCCCCTCCGCCCATAAGGGATTTATTGGCCGCATTCACGATGGCGTCCGTTTTGAGCGTGGTGATGTCGCCCCTGAACAGGTGGATTCTTTTTGTGCTCATTGGTCCTCCGGTTTGCGTATTCTTGCTCCGAATTTTTTTTCCAGTGCCTTTTCAATCTTGTCCATGATCTTGTCGATCTCCCGGTCCCTGAGGGTTTGTTTTTTATCCTGAAGCACAAAACTGATCGCGTAGGATTTTTTTCCGGTTTCGATTTTCTTTCCTTCATAAACATCGAAAAGATACATGCCCACAATGCGTTTCTCGGGAATGGAGTGAACGGTTTTGCGTATATCCTCGTATTTTACTTCGTTTCCCAGGATCATGGACAGATCTCTTCTGACTTCGGGATACCTGGGGACCGGACGGTAGATGATTTCATTTTCTCCGGCAAGCTGAACCAGCCGGTTCCAGTTGAGATCGGCATAGAAGACCCTGGATCGCAGATCAAAGGATTTCAGGTGCCTGGTGCTCAGGATTCCCAGGGTGGCAATTTCCTTATCTTCGAAGGAAAGGGTTATGGCTTCCGAAAAATCATCCGATGAATGAGAACGGATTCCGGTGCGTTCTTCCGGAATTCCCAGTCTGGCGAATATGGCACTGACGTAGGACCTTAATTGGTAAAATGAAGATGAACGGACCGGCTCGTGCGGATTTATGCCGTTTTTCCGTCCGGTCAGAAAAAGGGCCAGGTGTTCTTCTTCGATATACCGGTCAAGCAGTTCACGGCGGTCTGTTTGCTTGTTCATGCGGTAAATGTTTCCGAATTCAAACAACCGCAGATCGGGCCGTTGCCGGTTGACATTGTGGGATACGGCTTCGAGTCCGCCAAACAACAGAGAATGCCTCATGCAATCCAGGTCCGCGCTCAGGGGATTATACACCCTGACCAGATCTTCAACTCCGGGGTAGTAGGCAGAACGTGTCAGCGAATTGGACATGATTTCATAACAACCCTTGTGGGTCAGCAAATCGGAAACCTTTTGCGTGCATTGTTCCTTGAAATTCTCCCTTCCGTGGATCACCGAGTAGTTGAATTTGTCAGACACAGGGATCTTATTGTATCCGTATATTCTCAGGATCTCTTCGATGACATCGGGTTCCCGGCGGACATCCACCCTGTAGGGAGGCACTTCCAGGTCAAGGGAATGACCGCTTTTCTTTATGATCCTGATCTCAAGGGATTCCAGTATCCGTCCCGCGAGATCCCGGTTAATTTTTTCACCCGCCAGCCGGTCCATATGTTCAAAGTTCAAATGTACCCTGAAATGTTCGATGGGTTCCGGATAGACGTCCACAATTTCCGAGGAAATTTTCCCTCCTGCCATTTTCCTGATCAGCATGGCAGCCCTTTTGAGCGCATATATGGTTATGTTGGGATCGGCTCCCCGTTCGAAACGGAAAGAAGCATCGGTTGTGAGTCCGTGCCTCCTGACCGTGTTCCGGGTACCTGCCGGATCGAACCAGGCACTTTCGATGAACAGGTTCTTTGTTTCCCTGCTGACCATGGACCCGGCACCTCCCAGTACCCCTGCAATGCAAAGTCCCTCCTGTTCATCACAGATCATGAGATCCTCTGAAGAAAGGGTTCTCTCCACCTCATCGAGTCCTGTGAATTTTGTGCCTTCCCTGAGTCTTTGAACAATGATTTTCCCTCCCCGGATCTTATCTGCATCGAAAGCATGCAGGGGATGGCCGGTTTCATGCAGGACATAATTGGTGATGTCCACAATGTTGTTGACCGGATTAAGACCGATGGAGCGAAGTCTGTTCTTCAGCCACATGGGAGAATCACCGGCCCGGATATTGGTGAGGGTAATGCCTGAATATCTTTTGCACCTTTCCTTGTCCCGGATGATGATCTCAACAGGCAGGTCACGATTGTCGATCCTGAAATCATTGACCGGGGGAAGGTTGGCCCGGACGGGGGCCTCCATACTCAGGCAGGCGGCAAGGTCCCTGGCTGCCCCGTAATGGCTGGCTCCGTCTATCCTGTTCGGTGTAAGCCCGATCTCAAAAACGGTATCCTCCTGGATGTCAAAATAATCTTTTGCGGGCATCCCGGTCTTTGCATCCTGATCCAGTACCATGATCCCCTCATGCCGGTTTCCCATTCCTGCCTCATCCTCGGCACAGATCATTCCTTCGGAGATTTGCCCCCTTATGGTGGTTTTTTTCAGGTTGAAGGATTCATTTCCCTTATACAGCCGGGTCCCTGGCAATGCAACCAGCACTTTCTGGCCGGATACCACATTGGGTGCACCGCAAATGATCTGCAGGTTTTCATCCCGGCCGATATCCACGGATGCAATATTCAGCTTGTCTGCGTTTGGGTGTTTGTTACATTTTTTGACCAGGCCGATGACAAAACCTTCCAATCCGCCCCTGACCGGCTGGAACTTTTCCGTGCCTTCAACTTCCAGTCCGGTATGGGTCAGGATATCTGAAATCTTTTCAGGCGCAAGGTCTGTTCTGATGTAATTCTTCAGCCAATTGCAGGAAATCCTCATTGGAATAAATTCATTAAAAATCAGAAAAACAAAAATATATAAAAATTGTCAAACCCCCATCACCAATCCAGATACAAGCTGCCGTTTTGCAGACAAAAGGACATGAGAACATTAACCGGCAAAGGATTTGCAGATGGGGGTTCGCCGGCCCGGCATGTGGACAGTGGATGTCAGTTGCTACTTTTTTTGATTTCAATATCTTTGTACCATATTTTTTCATACGGATATATCTTCAGATGGACAGATACGACAATAAGAAAAGACTATTTCTCATCACCAACGATGACGGGGTGCATGCAAAAGGTCTCAAAACACTGATTGAACTTGTCAGGCCCCTGGGACGGGTGGTGGTGGTGGCACCGGACGAGCCACAGTCCGGTATGTCCCATGCCATTACCGTAAAGTATCCCATCCGGCTGGAGAAGATAAGGCGTGAGGAGGATCTTTGGATATACAGCTGCAGCGGTACACCGGTGGATTGTGTCAAGATCGCCCTGAACAAACTGGTCAAGGGCAAGCCCGACATTATTCTGTCGGGCATAAACCACGGCTCGAATTCATCCACGAGCATCTTTTATTCAGGTACCATGGCGGCCGCCATGGAAGGTTGCATCAACCGTATCCCCTCCATTGGCTTTTCATCACTTGATATTTCCCAGGATGCCGATTTCTCAGGGATTACAAAATACATCAGAATGGTTATTGAGCATACTTTGGAAAACGGCCTGTCTGATGATATTTGCCTGAATATGAATTTCCCGGTCGGCCGGGTCGAACCGGTCAAAGGCATCAAGGTATGCCGGCAGAACAAGGGTTTGTGGCACGAAGAATTCGATACCCGGGTGGATCCACAGAAAAGGGAATATTTCTGGCTGACAGGAGAATTCATTGATTTGGAGCCGGATGCAGTGGATACTGATGAATGGGCCTTGCGGAACAATTACATCGCTCTGGTTCCTGTTAAGGTCGATATGACTGCATATGGTTTTCTGGATGATCTGAAGAAATGGAAACTGAACGATGAATAATCCATGGCAAAATTTCCCGGATGTAATTCTGTGTTGGCCGGACTCTCCTGTGGGATCGCAGCCCCGGTGCTGGCCATGGTTCTGATATATATGATCCGGTTCCCCGGACTTGACCCCGCCGGTTATTTCCGGTCCCTTTTTGATGCGGGAATATTTAGCTCTTTGCTAAGCCTGTGTGTTATTCCCAATCTGATGATATTTTTTATTTTCATATGGCTGAATTTATTATACGCCGCCCGCGGGGTGCTGATGGCGACATTTTTCTTTGCCTTTGTTATTATTATTGTAAAATTTATAATCTGATGCGTTGAGGGCATCAAATCATGTAAAATGAAATACTACATCGTTGCCGGGGAGGCATCCGGAGATTTGCATGGGGCCGGACTCATACGGGAGCTCAGAAAACTTGACCGGGAAGCGGTTTTCAGGGTATGGGGCGGCGACCGCATGAAAGAAGAAGGGGGCGAACTGGTGAAGCACTATGGTGAAATGGCTTATATGGGTTTCTTTGATGTTTTGTTCCATATGGGGACCATCAGAAAGAACCTTGCGCGCTGCCGCAGGGACCTGCGGAACTTTATGCCTGATGTGGTGATCCTGATAGACTATGCGGGTTTTAATTTCCGGATTGCAAAATATGCCAGGGCCATCGGCCTGAGGGTGTTTTATTATATTTCACCCAAGGTGTGGGCATGGAACAAAAAAAGGATTGAAAAAGTCAGGGCCCTGGTGGACAAAATGTTCGTGATCCTGCCCTTTGAAGTGGATTTTTACCGGGATCACGGGATTGAAGTGGAATATGCAGGCAATCCGGTTTTGGATGCTGTAACAGGTCATAAGATCAGGTATCAGGACTTCGGGGAATTTACCCGGATCCACGGTTTGCCGGGAAAGCCGGTCATTGCCCTGTTGCCTGGAAGCCGTTTTCAGGAAATTAAAAGATGCCTTCCGGAAATGATCGCTGCCACGGAACGGTTCAAAGACCATCAGTTGGTGGTGGCCGGGACTTCATCCGTTCCTTCCGGATTTTACCACCGTTACATGCGTGGTAAGAAGATCCCCGTGCTATTCGGCAAGACCTATGAATTACTGAGGCATTCCCGGGCGGCTGCAGTTACCTCCGGGACCGCCACCCTGGAAACTGCTTTGCTGAATGTGCCCCAGGTGGTTTGTTACAAGCCGGGCAGCTTATCCTATTTTCTTTTCCGCCCTTTTGTCCATATCCGGTTCTTTTCCCTGGTAAACCTGATCGCCGACAAGGAAGTGGTGAAGGAATTTCTCCAGTTCAATCTTAGCCGTAGGATGGAACCGGAACTGGACCGGATCCTGTTTGATGAAGGATACAGATCCAGGATGCTGGAACAATACAGGATTTTAAGAAAAACTCTGGGGGAAAGCGGAGTTTCGGCCAGGGTAGCCGGCCGTATATACAAGGAGCTGACATCATGATATACCGGTTGGCTTTCATATGGTTCTTTATTTTTGCCGGTGTGTGCCTACGGGTCCGGGGAAAGGATATAGAAATCGGGCTTTTTACCCGGTATTCTCTGGAAGCCCTGGTGATCAGCTGTGTGGAAGGGGAGTTTAATGTATTTGCCGGGGATTCATTGCGGTGGAGGCTTGGAAGTAACGATGCCATCTATATAACTTCCCGGGAAGGTTCCCTGATGGTTTGGGAAGCAGGAAGCTTGCGCGGTGTTTTCAGACAGATGTCTTTGACCCCTGCCGGCAGAAAACCGCATTCTTTTTCCCTGAAACCGGTATCACCTGCCCTTAAACCACGGGAATACAACGGGAGCATTAAGGTATATGTTTCCGGAAAGTACCTTGCACTGGTCAACCGGCTTGATCTGGAAGATTATTTGTGCGGGGTGGTGGCGACCGAGGCTGGACCGGGTGCTCCGGAAGAATATTATAAGGCACAGGCGGTTATCTGCAGGACCTTTGCCCTGAAGAACCGGGAGAAGCATTTGCCTGAGGGATTTAATCTGTGCGACAACGTTCATTGCCAGGCCTACAAAGGCATAAACCATCATGATAAACGGATCGATTCATTGACCGCCATAACGGAGGGATCGGTCCTCGTGGACAGGCATTCGGATCTGATTACAGCAGCATATCATTCGAACAGCGGAGGGGAAACCGCTTCTTCGGAAATGGCCTGGCTGAAGTCACTCGATTATCTGATCGCGGTTTGGGATCCATTCAGCGAGGCAGGGCAGCGGGCAGAGTGGGAACGGAAGATTTGGCCGGAACTGTGGAAACAATATCTGCAGGATAACGGATTCAGGGTACCCCCGGATGCCGGCCCCGGTTATTTTTGCCGGGAGGCCGCCAACAGGAAAAAATATTATGTCCTGGGAGATGATTCGATTGCTTACAGTACGTTGCGAACGGACTGGGATCTGAGGTCCGCTTTTTTTTCCATATGCAATAATGACAGCCTTCTTTTGTTTAAAGGGAAAGGATACGGCCACGGAGTGGGCCTCAGTCAGGAAGGTGCCATGCAAATGGCCAGGGAAGGTTATTCATTCAGGGAGATCCTCGGTTTTTATTACCGGGGGGCCGTGATCGTTGATGTTCAACCGGAGTGATCACCATGTTGAATTTATACAGGAAAGAAATATCGTCTTTTTACAGCAATTTCGCCGGCTATGTGATCATTGTTGTTTTCCTGCTGGTAAACAGTTTGTTCATATGGGTATTTGAGGGCAACTACAATATACCGGAAGCCGGATATGCAAATCTTGATCCTTTATTCATGCTGGCCCCATGGATATTTCTTTTCCTGGTTCCGGCAGTTACCATGCGCCTTTTCGCAGAAGAAAAAAGAACAGGCACACTCGAACTTTTGCTGACCAGGCCGTTGACCGATCTGCAAATCATCATGGCCAAATACCTGGCCGCCCTTACCCTGGTCCTGTCCGCCCTTGTTCCCACCCTGGTTTATTTCTGGTCGGTTTACCGGTTGGGCAGCCCCCCGGGCAATATCGATTCCGGAGGTGTATGGGGATCCTATATCGGATTGTTCTTTCTCGCATCCATTTACGGCTCTGCCGGCATATTCGTTTCCTCATGGACCGACAATCAGATCATCTCCTTTGTCGTATCGGTATTGTTTTGCTTTTTTATGTTTCTTGGATTCGATCTGATGGCTTCCCTGGATGTATTCAGCGGAATTGAGTATTTCATTGTCCGGCTGGGGATTAATGAGCATTACAGGTCCATGCGCCGGGGGGTGATCGATACCCGGGACCTGGTCTATTTTGTCACCGTGGCGGCCTTTTTTGTCTTTCTGACCAGGATGGTTCTGCAAAGCAGGAAGAAAAAGAGTCTGCGCAAACGACAATTGACCACCCTGGCGAGCTGGCTGATCATCCTGTTCCTGGTCAACTATATTTCTTCTCACCTTTTCCGGAGGATAGACCTGACCTCAGAAAAAAGGCATACTATTTCAGCCACCTCGAGAAAGATACTGAAAGGTCTTGATGAAACGGTCTTTATCCGGGTATACCTGGATGGTGAACTGCCCCCGGGGTTTGTCAGGATGAAAAGATCCATTTCCGAACTTCTGGATAATTTCCGGGCATGGGCAGGAGATGAACTGGAATATGAATTTGTGAATCCCGTCGAAAATGCCGGACCCGACCTGCGGAATGAGATCATCCGGGAATTGTACGGAAAAGGGTTGCAGCCAACCAATGTGAAAGTCCGTGAACGCCGGGGAGGAACTTCACAAAAGATTCTTTTCCCGGGGGCAATGGTTCACCACCGGGGGGTAGAGGTGCCTTTGAACCTGCTCAAAAACAATCCGGGTCTGTCCGGTGAAATGAACCTGCTCAATTCAACACAATCCCTCGAATATGCATTCATCAGCATGATCAGGAATGTAACCACGGATACCATACAGAAGGTGGCTTTTATCGAAGGTCACGGGGAACTGGATCAGATGCAGGTGGCGGACATCACACGGGAACTGGCCAATTTTTATCAGGTTGACCGTGGCAGGATCAATGGAAAAGCAGGATCTCTGGATCCCTATGAGGCAATCATCATTGCACGTCCTCAAAAACCCTTCGAAAAAGCCGATAAATATGCCATTGATCAGTATATCATGAAGGGGGGGACGGTTCTCTGGCTGCTCGATCCGGTAAAGATCAACACCGACAGTCTGTTTACCGGAGCCACCATCGCTTTGCCCAGGGACCTGAATCTGATGGATCAGTTGTTCCGGTATGGCGCCCGGATCGATTACAAGCTTGTGCAGGACATCCAGTGCCATGTACTGCCTGTCGGCAAGGGTTTGCCCGGTGGCAACCAGCAGTGGGAACTGGCTCCGTGGTACTATTATCCCCTGTTGTCACCCAGGGGCAGTCATCCGGTGACCAGCGGCCTGAACATGGTCCTGGCGAGATATGCCGGGAAGATCGATACCGTGGGAAATGATCCCCGGGTGGATAAAACAGTGCTCCTGGCCACATCACCGCATTCCCGCCTGGTGGAAACTCCGGCCAGGATCTCTTTGAAGGAATCCTCCCTTCATCCCGGACAAATGGAATTCAGTGAAGCGCATCTGCCGGTGGCCGTTTTGCTGGAAGGCCGTTTTTCTTCGGTTTTCAGGAACCGTTCCATTCCCGGGGAGTTCGGCCAGAGACCTCCGGATTTCCTGGAAACCAGTGTTCCCACCAGAATGATCGTCATATCCGACGGCGATATGATCAGGAACGAGCGGATCATGACCCGGAACGGTCCCGCGGTTGCCGAACTGGGATTTGATAAATATACTTCCCAGGTTTTCGGCAACAAGGACTTTATTATGAATGCAGTGAATTATCTTACCGATCATACCGGACTGATGAGCCTTCGCTCACGCGAATTCAAAATGCGGTTGCTGGACCGGAAAAGGATCATGGAGGAGGAAACCCTGTGGGAGATCGTGAATGCCGCCGTTCCGGTTCTGATGGTGCTGGTGGCCGGATTCGTGGTACTGATGGTCCGTAAACGGTTGTACGGATTAAAAAACTGATCATGGCCAAAAGAAGAAACATCAATTTTTTGTTCGCCGCCATGCTCATGCTGGGAGCAGTGGCCCTGTACCTCCACCTGACCGGAGGACCGGGCACGTTGTCCACCGGGGAAAGAAGTTTTGCCATCCGGGATACTGCATCTGTTCGCCGTATTGAGATCAGTACGGCCGGAGGAAGCACGGTACTTAGCCGTGAATCCGGCAGCTGGACGGTTGACCGGAAATATCCTGCCGATATCCGCATGGTCAGGGCCCTGTTGACCGTTATGAAAAGACTGGATATCCCGGCACCTGCATCCCGCAGCATCCGGGAAAAGTTGCTTCCTGTGATCAGAAAGGAAGGCAGACGGGTACGGATCGGCTACGGAAGAAGACAGCGACTGTTTTACGTATACTATGATTCGGTGCATACCGGCACCACCTATATACTGAGGGAAAACAGCGAAAGGCCTTTCCGTGCAAAAATTCACGGGTATTCCGGAAGGGACCTGACGGTTTTTTTCCGCACGGATCCCGGTTATTGGCGTGATCACAACGTTTTTTCTGCCAGCCCCTTCGATATTCTGGAGGTCTCTGTCCATTATCCCGGAGAACCCGAAAGATCCTTTGTCATTTCGGTGCCGGAAAACGGTAAATATACACTGAAATCTCCCGGGAACCGGGTTTCTGTGGATTCCGTGAATCTGCAAAACCTTACTGCTTACCTGACCTACTTTCGTTCGGTCCCCTTCGAAAGCACGGTTACGGATCTTTCCTCCCGTGAAAAAGATTCCATCCTGGCATCTGTGCCCATGCACAGAGTCCGTCTTGAACTGAAAAACGGCCGGAGCAAATTCGTGGAAACATACAGAAAATATTTTCCATCCACCGGTGAACCGGATTACAACCTGATGTACGGAAAAATCCCGGGGACCAATGAAATATTATTGCTGAGTTACTTCAAGTGGGATGCCGTAACCAGGGATATCGGCTATTTTCTTGTCCGTTAAAAAATGACGAAGGGGAATGTACCGTACGATTTTTTTTTGTATTATTGAGTTCCGGTTCGTTCATGGCATTTTCTAAAGCTTTTTTATATGAAATTTGTCGTTTCAAGTACTGATCTGCTTCATCATCTGCAAACGGTCAGCCGCGTTATCAGTACAAAAAACACCCTTCCCATCCTGGATAATTTTTTGTTCAAACTGGAAGGGAATGAGTTGGAGATCACCGCTTCCGACCTGGAATCCACACTGGTTACACACCTGATGCTGGAAAATGCGACCGATGAAGGAAGCGTGGCCATTCCCGCCCGGCTGCTCAGTGATACGCTGAAAGAATTTCCTGAACAGCCCCTGACTTTCGAGATCGATCTCAAGTCATTGTCCGCGGTGATCATTTCCGGGAACGGGAAGTTCACCATCATGGGGCAAAATGCGGAGGAATTTCCCCAAATGCCTGTGATCAAGGCAGACAAAAAATCCGAGATTGAAATGGACAGCGCGTTCCTGCACAAGGGCATCAACAGAACCCTGTTTGCCACTGCCGATGATGAGCTGCGGCCGGTGATGAACGGAATATTCCTTGAGCTCGGGGAGAATGATCTGACATTCGTGGCATCGGATGCACACAAACTGGTCCGTTACAAAAGGACGGATACACATGCTGATCAGAACAATTCATTCATTTTACCCAAGAAGCCGGCCTCTCTTCTCCGGAATATTCTGACCAAAGAAAATGTTCCGGTCAGGATAGCGTTCGATGACAAAAATGCATTTTTTGAACTGCCCGGCTATCATCTGGTATGCAGACTGGTGGAAGGGAATTATCCCAATTATAATTCCGTGATACCCACGGAAAATCCCAACAAAATGACCATTGACCGGACCGAACTTCTGAATTCGCTCCGGCGGGTTTCGGTTTTCTCGAACCAGGCAAGCAATCTTGTCAAACTGCAATTGACCGGGAACCAACTGACGGTCTCGGCCCAGGATATTGATTTTTCCATTTCAGCCTATGAACGGCTTAATTGCCAGTATGAAGGAGATGATCTTGAAATCGGATTCAAATCTACCTTTCTGATAGAAATACTGTCCAACATCGATGCGCAGGAGATCGTTCTGGAACTTTCGGATCCGACCCGGGCAGGGATCATTCTCCCGGCCCAAAGCGAAGACGAGTCCGAGGACATGCTCATGCTCCTCATGCCCATGATGATCAATGCATGAAATCCCCCGAATTCTTCATATCAGGCGCAACGTACCCTGAACCAATGATTTTCAACAATGGAACTGAACCTGAAAAGGCCCCTGATTTTTTTTGATCTTGAAACAACGGGCATGGACATCGTAAAAGACCGGATCGTGGAGATCTCGACCCTGAGGATAGAACCCGGCGCCATGGAAATGGCAAGAACCATGATGATCAATCCCGGCATGCCCATACCCTCCGAAGCAACGGCCATTCATGGAATAACCGATGAAGATGTAAAAGACGCACCGGCATTTGCCGACGTGGCCGGAAGCATTGCCGGAGATTTCGAGGGTTGTGATATTGCCGGATATAATTCCAACAAGTTCGATATCCCGCTTCTGGCCGAAGAATTTTTGCGAAGCGGTATTGATTTTGACCTCAAAAAGAGCAGACACATCGATGTGCAGGTGATTTTCCACAAGAAAGAGCAACGAACCCTGGGTGCCGCATACCGGTTTTACTGCAACAAAAAATTAAAAGAGGCCCATAGTGCGGAAGCCGACACAAGGGCCACTTTTGAGATACTGAAGGCACAGCTTGACCGGTATAAAGAGCTTGAAAATTCGGTGGATTTTCTGTCTGATTTTTCGGCACACAAGGACAATGTTGATTTTGCAGGCCGGATCGTATATGATGATTCGGGCGTTGAGGTTTTTAATTTCGGCAAATACAAAGGGCAGTCCGTTGAGGAAGTACTTACCCGTGATACGGGATACTACGGCTGGATCATGAACAGCGACTTCCCCCTGTATACCAAAAATGTATTGACGGCCATCAAGCTGAGATCTTTCGGAAAGTGAATGTTATACAATGCCGATCTTGATCAGGTTGGTTTTTCCCCTGGCCAGTATGGGTGTGCTTCCCACATGTATGACAATGTCATCCTGTTTGATGTGTCCCGGTTCTTCCAGCCTTTTCAGTGAATGTTCAATGTAATCATCGATGTTGCTGTAGGTCTCTGCATAGAATGCCCGGACACCCCATACCAGGGACAATTTTCTCAGGATATCCCGGTTGTTGGTGAATGCAAAAATGTCGGCACGGGGCCGGTGGCTGGATATCTTGAATGCTGTATAGCCCGAATGGGTAAAAGTGATGATGGCTTTTGCATTGGATTGTTTTGCCAGCTTGTAAGCATTGTAACAGATCGAGTCGGGCAGAAAGGTCCTGGAAAATTCCATGGGGGGATGATCCAGATGGACGGGTGTTTCCTGTTCCGTGCAGTCAATGATCTTTTGCATATTCCTGATCACTTCCACGGGATACTTTCCTATGGAGGTTTCACCGCTGAGCATAAGTGCATCGGCCCCGTCCAGCACGGCATTGGCGACATCGTTGGCTTCTGCGCGTGTAGGCCTGAAATTGGTGATCATGCTTTCCATCATTTGTGTGGCAATGATCACCGGTTTGGACATACGGATGGATTTTTTTACGATCTCTTTCTGGATAAGCGGGACTTGATCGAAAGAGATCTCGACCCCAAGATCTCCCCTGGCAACCATGATCCCGTCGGACACATCAATGATCTGGTCGATTTCCCTGAGTGCTTCCGGTTTTTCGATCTTGGCAATGACCCGGGCGGTTTTTTTCTTTTTCTTGATCAGTTGTTTCAGTTCGATGATGTCTGTGACTGCCCGGACAAAGGACAATGCGATCCAGTCAACCTGATGATCCAATGCAAAATATGCATCATCCTTGTCCTTTTCCGTGACGCTGGGCAGGGATATCCGGGTGTCGGGGAGGTTGACTCCCTTGTGGGAGCCAAGAAAGCCTCCGTGGATGACCCTGGCTTTGACAGTGTCTTTTGCGTTGGACCCGGTGACTTCCAACTGGATATTTCCGTCATCGATCAGGATGGTGTCTCCGGAAGAAACATCTGCAGGGAATTCCCGGTAGCTCATATAGACTTTTTCAGCCGTTCCCGGACATTCATCCGTGGTAATGGTAAGTATCTGCCCGTCCCTGATTTCCGCACCCCCGTTTTCCATATTTCCGATCCTGAGCTTTGGGCCCTGCAGATCCGCCAGGATGGCCACATTGGCATTCATTTCCCGGTTAAGGCGGACAATGTTGTCGATGGATTTTTTATGATCCGCGTGGGTTCCATGGGAAAAATTGAGTCTGCATACATCGATCCCCTCCATGAACATCTGGCGGAGGACGCAGATGTCCGAAGTAGCCGGGCCCAGGGTGGCGATGATTTTCGTTTGTGACCGGTCGTGTCTCATAGGCGGATTAATGCATTTTTCCGAAGTTCATTACACAATTGTAACGGTATGTCTTGTGGGGCCGGATGGCGACACCCATTGTATTGAATTCCTTGTTGAGCATGTTGTCGCGATGCCCCATATCGGGGATACCGTCGTCGATAAGCAGACTCATGACGATGTCCAGGGCATTCCGGTTCCCGTAATCACAATTCTCCCCGATGGCCAGGTATTTTCCCAGAAGCCCCCTGGTTCGCTTGCTGAACCCCTTGTGTCCCACGTGACCTGTGTGTCCCGATTTTATAGCATGTTCCTTGGCGGTCTCGAACAGGTCCCTTGCTGGCTCAAGCATAGGCAGACGGGAAACGTTGGCAAGGTCGGTATAAAGCGACCGGAGGTACCGGTTGGTTTTTATTTCTTTTTCTTCCACATACTTCTTGAGAATGGTTTCAAAGAACAATTTACCGTTTGCCCGGGCCAGATTGGTCAGAAAATAGACCTCTTTTTCCTCCCGGTTCAGGTAGTGTGTTTTCTTCGCGGTGGCTGCACTGTTCAGCGTGCCCTCATCCCATTCTTCAAGTCCGTTTATCCCCGTCTGTCCACTTACCGGACCGCCCGCCTGCAAAAGTATCCCCAAAACGAAAATGACCAGCCTGTTCCCCGGATATCGATCTGTATTGGTCAGCATGCGGTAAAATTAATGAAAAATTGCGGTGTCCCTGAGCATATATATTTCATATTTCCTGAATATCTCGAAATCATATCCTTCGTAAATCTTTTTGGCGGCCAGATTGTCCCGGTGTACTTCGAGCTTGAGCTGAAGTCCCTTTTCCCTGACATATTCCATGCTTTTTTTCATCAACAACCGGCCCAGTCCGCACCCCCTGAAGTCTTCCCTGATCCCGAAGTGGTGAAGGAATATCCTGCGTCCGTCGCAGGTCATCCAGGACGAACCGATGATATCCCCTTTCCGGGAATCAATCATAACCAGCAATTTCCCTCCGTGCTCATCAATGGATTCCTGAATGGTCTGAAGATTATCACCCCGTTCGGGATAGGTGAGTCCGTTCTCTTTCCAGAACGCCATCAGATCATGATGGTCTTCCGGACTGTAAACCCTGATCCGTATTTCAGGCGTGGTCATGCTTTCCCTCATCGGAGTTTTCCCGGTGTTTAATCACATATAGCTGTCCGGTTTCGTAACGGATCACACGGATTTTTTCCCTGGCGTTGATATAGCTGACTTCTGACTTCGCATCATATATCTCATCATTGATCAGGACCTTTCCGGAAGGTCGCAGGATCGAATAGGCAGTGCCTGTCTGACCCACCAGGTTCTTCATGGAAGAATCCACACCCAGGTAACCGTTTTCGGTGACCAGGTCGGTGCTCAGGGAAAGCCTGGCAAAGGAATTCGGGGAAAGCAGTTTTTTACCCACAAAAAGGGAAAGGATGAAAGCCAGGAACATGGAGGTGATCACGATAAAGAAGGACTTGATGATCTCCTTCAGGGCCACAGCTCCTTCAAACCGGAATACCATATTGTCAACCATGGCCATGGTGAGTCCGGCCACCACCAGAATGATACCGGATATGCCGGCGATGCCGAAACCCGGAATGACAAATATTTCCATGGCGATGAGGAGAACCCCGACGATGAACATAACCAGTTCCCAGTTCTGGGCAAGGCCTTCAAGATACAGGGGTGCGAAATACAGAATGGCTGCCAGTACTGCGGCTGCAAGGGGGAAACCGATGCCCGGTGTCTGCATTTCAAAGTATATTCCCGCGACAATGACCATGATGAGCAATCCGCTGATGACCGGACTGAGCAGGAAATGGATGAATTTGTCGATCCCGCTGGGTTTGTATTTTTGTATCCTGTATTTTTCAATTCCTGCCAGGGACAGGACTTCCCTTATGTTTTTTGCACTCCCTTCGCAATATCCGTTCTGTATGGCTTCCTCCGTGGTCAGGGTGAGCACTTTTCCAGTGTCGATGATCCCCTCAATATATATGGAAGGATCAACCATGGCCTCGGCGATCCTGGGATCCCTGTGCCAGCGGACCAGGGTGTCGTTTCCTGAGATCAGGGTGTCTTTGCCATGCGCTTCGGCGGTTGCCCGCATGGCTGAACGCATGAAGGACTGATATTTGTCCGGCACAACCTCCCCGGACTGGTTGACTACCGTGGCTGCACCGATGCTGCCGCCTGACCGCATATATACGCGGTCGCAGGCAATGGAAATGAGGGCGCCGGCGGAGGCGGCATTGTTGTCAATGAACACGTATACCGGGATCCTGCTGTTCAGGATCATGGTCCTGATGGAGTCTGCCGCATCCAGGAGTCCGCCATACGTATTAAGCTGCAGGATGATATAGTCGGCCCTGAGCTTTTTGGCTTCCTTAAAACTTTTTTGTGTGATTCTCCATGCGGGGGGAGCGATCTGCTTCTTGATATCGAAGGTGTATACCAGAGCGGTTCTCTCGACGGGCAGGGACTCTTCCGCAAGGGGACAAACCGGGATCAGCAGGAGAAAAATCACCGGGAAAACCAACCGCGGGTATTTTTTGAAGCAAATCTTCATTTTTTGAATATTTGCAGGCGCATTTCCGGGGCAACCTTTTCCGGAAACCTGAGGGCAGTAAAATTAAGAAAAATTCAGATAAAACACCGGTACGGAAATTTCTGCTAACTTTGTTTCGTTCTGTACAAAAATTGAATTCAAATGGACCTGAACAGCCTGACTGCCATATCACCCATTGACGGGCGGTACAGGAATAAAGTGGAATCGCTCGATGCCTATTTTTCCGAATATGCCCTGATCAAATACCGGATGTTTGTGGAGGTGGAATATTTCATTGCTTTGTGTGAATTGCCCCTGCAACAGTTGAAGGATTTTCCGGATGAAGGTTTTCATATTCTCAGGGAGATGGTTGAAGCGTTCACCCCGGAAAAAGCGGAAGGAGTGAAAAAGATCGAAGCGGTGACCAATCATGATGTAAAAGCGGTGGAATATTACCTCAAGCAGCAATTCAACCTCCTGGGTTTTTCGGCTTTCAGGGAGTTTGTACATTTCGGACTGACCTCGCAGGATGTTAACAATACCGCTGTTCCCCTTTCCCTGAAGGATGCGGTTCGCAATGCCTATATGCCTTTGCTGGAAAAGCTGGTAAACAGACTCAATACTCTTTCCAGGGACTGGGTGCATATCCCTATGCTGGCGAGGACCCACGGGCAGCCGGCTTCGCCGACCCGGCTGGGCAAGGAGTTCCGGGTGTTTGCAGAAAGGCTTGAGATACAAACGGAGGAACTTTCCAGGATCCCGTATTCGGCCAAGTTCGGTGGGGCCACCGGGAATTTCAATGCCCATCATGCGGCTTATCCCGGAATCGACTGGGTCGCTTTCGGGAATGACCTGGTGAACAAACGGCTCGGACTGAAGAGGAGTCAGACCACCACCCAGATCGATCATTATGACCAGCTGGCAGCCATATTCGATGCCATGCGCAGGATCAATGTCATTCTGATAGACCTGGCCCGGGATGTCTGGTCATACATATCCATGGATTACTTCAAACAGAAGATAAAAGAGGGAGAGACCGGTTCATCGGCTATGCCTCATAAAGTGAATCCCATTGATTTTGAGAACGCGGAAGGGAATCTGGGCGTTGCCAATGCGGTGGGTAACCACCTTGCCGGCAAACTGCCGGTTTCCAGATTGCAACGGGATCTGACCGATTCCACGGTGGTCAGGAATGTAGGTGTTCCACTTGCGCACAGTATGATCGCGTTCAGATCGCTGCTGAAAGGACTCGGCAAACTGGTCGTACATGAAGAGAATATCCGCACGGATCTGGATGAACACTGGGTTGTGGTTTCGGAGGCCATCCAGACCGTTATGCGAAGGGAAGGGATTGAAAATCCGTTTGAGACACTGAAACAGCTGACCCGGACCAATGAGCCGGTAAATAAGAAGAAACTGCATGATTTTATTGATTCACTGGATTTGAAACCTGCCGTCAAAGAAGAGCTTAAAAGGATCACCCCTTTTAACTACACCGGTATTTGACTCCGGGTTCAAATGAACATCTGCACATGAAGTCGTTCATCAAGGTCATACGATATATCGGACCCTACAGGTTTTTTGCCTTTCTGAACATTCTGTTCAATGTTTTGTCTGCCTGCTTTGCCCTGTTCTCATTTGTTATGGCGGTTCCCTTTCTGCGGATCCTGTTTGAAAAGCAACCCATGGTCACGGAATCTGTGCCTTTTGCGTTTTCCTTGGATGCCATACAGCACAATTTCAATTTTTACCTCAGCAACATCATTGCGGAATACGGACAGAGCCGGGCACTGCTTTTTGTTTCCCTGCTGGTGGTGATCATGACCCTGTTCAAGGCAATGACCAGGTTCCTCGCCCAATATTATATGACCCCGGTGAGGACCGGAGTGGTGAGAGATATCCGGAACAATCTGTATGACAAGATCATAAGACTCCCCCTGTCTTACTATTCGGATGCCAGGAAGGGTGACATCATATCCAGGTCCACACTGGATGTGAATGAAGTGGAGGCCTCGGTCATGAGTTCACTGGAAATGATATTCCGTGACCCCATTACCATCATTATTTACCTGACCTACATGTTCATTATGAGCTATCAGCTGACCCTGTTCGCCATCATCCTGCTCCCCGTGAGCGGTTACCTGATCGGCCGGGTGGGGAGGACTCTCCGTGCCGCTTCATTCAAGGTGCAGCGCAGGATGGGCACGTTGATGTCCATCATCGAGGAAACCCTCACCGGTATACGGATTATCAAGGCATACAATGCGGAAAAGAAAGTAACCCGGCATTTCCGTAATACGAACAATCTGTATACAATGATAATCAATAAGGTATACCGCAGGCGTTTTCTTGCCTCCCCCATGAGCGAGTTCCTGGGGACGGTGGTGATGATGCTCTTAATGTATGTCGGAGGAATACTTGTGCTCAGAGACATCACTTCTTTATCCTCGGAAGGGTTCATCGCTTACCTGATCGTATTTTCCCAGATCATTACCCCCGCCAAGGCATTTTCTACAGGATACTATAATATTCAGAAGGGAATGGCCGCCGTGGACCGGATCGATTCGGTCATTAAGGCAGAAGTGGTTATCCGGGACAAGCCGGATGCCAGACCCATTCAGGAGTTTGCCGGCTCCATTGAATACCGGGACGTTTATTTCCGGTATGATAAGGATTATGTACTGAAAAACATCAACCTGCACATACAAAAAGGCAGGACGGTGGCCCTGGTGGGCAAGTCCGGGTCCGGCAAGTCCACCCTGGTCGACCTTTTGCCCAGGTTCATCGATTGTACAAAGGGGGAGTTGATGATAGACGGACTTTCGGTGAGGGATTACAGGATCAGGGATCTGAGGAACCTGATGGGTATTGTCAGTCAGCAGTCCATCCTGTTCAACGATACCTTTTTCAACAACATCGCCTTCGGAATGTATGATGCCCGCAAGCCGGACGTCATTGAAGCGGCCAAAATGGCCAATGCACATGAATTCATCATGGAAACCCGGAACGGTTATTATACCAGCGTCGGTGACGCGGGTAGCAAGCTGAGCGGGGGGCAGAGCCAGAGGATCAGCATTGCCAGGGCCCTGCTTAAGAATCCGCCCATACTGATACTGGATGAAGCCACCTCTTCCCTGGATACCGAATCGGAAAGGCTGGTGCAGGAAGCCATTGTCAATCTTATGCAGAACAGGACATCCATTGTGATCGCCCACCGCTTGTCCACCGTCAAGTTCGCCGATGAAATTTTCGTACTGGAAGCAGGAGAGATCGTCGAGCACGGGAACCATGAAGAATTGCTTGCCATGAACGGTTATTATAAAAAGTATCATAAAATGCAGATGTACTGATCCCGGTGACCGGTACCTATGTGCATGCAGATCATTTTCCGGAAAATGAAGGTATGCGGATTCAGTTTTGTGAGAAACGCGTTAAAGTACAGTTATCCTGTGAAGGAGGCCATTGTTTCCGTACTTCCCCTTTGTGACCATTTCATCGTGAATGTGGGTGATTCCGAAGACGATACAATCGATCTGATCAAAGGCATATCTCCGGAAAAGATCCGGGTCATCACCAGTACATGGAGGAGAGACCTGCGTGAGAAGGGTGCGGTTCTTGCCGAAGAGACCAATAAAGCCTTTGATGCAGTTCCGGAGGATTTTGACTGGGCCTTTTATATTCAGGCCGACGAGATATTGCATGAAAAATACCATGAGCCGGTCAGGAAAGCCATGCAGAAATGGAAGGACCGGGAAAAAGTGGAAGGACTGTTGTTCAGGTATCTTCATTTTTACGGGAGTTATGATTATGTGGCGGACTCCAGGGCCTGGTACCGGTGTGAGATCAGGGTGATACGGAATGACAAAAGCATCCGTTCATACAGGGATGCCCAGGGATTCCGGAAAAACGGTAAAAAACTGATGGTAAAACCCGTGGATGCGGCCATCTATCATTATGGGTGGGTCAAACATCCCCAAATCATGCTACGCAAGTACAGGGCATTTAAAAAATTGTATCATGATGATGCATGGATGAAAAGTACGGAGCCGGAAAAAGATTTTTTTGATTTTTCCCGGGTGGATTCCATCCGGCTTTTCGCCGGCACCCATCCTGCCGTAATGAAAGAGCGGATCGGCCGGATGAACTGGGACCTCCGGCTGGATGCAGAGAAAAAGAACTATAAACTGCGGTACCGTTTGCTCCACTGGCTGGAAAAATTCACGGGGAAACGTTTTTTCGAATACAGGAACTACAGGATCCTGAAATAAACCCCGGGTGACGGTTTTTCCGGTGGCTGTTATTTTACCGGCCGGCAATTTATTTGTTTCTTTGCCGTTGAAAATATTTTGAAACAATCAATTATTCCAAAATATTATGAACGATATTTTCCGGTTGATTTTCGCGTGGACATTGTTGATGTGTTTTCCCGGACCCAACGGGAGTGTGCATGCACAGGAAGTGGAGCAGGGCATCCGGGGCATAGTACTGAACAAGGAAACCGGCAAGCCCATTGAAAATGCCAATATCCTGATCGAAGGAACCAGACGTGGTGTCATTTCCGGGCCTTCCGGCCGTTTCATCATACGGGAACTCCCACCGGGAGAATATGTTCTGCAGGTTTCCGTGGTCGGATTCCTGACCATGATGCAGGAAGTCAGCGTTCAGGCCAACCGTGTTTCCCGGGTGGAGTTTCAGCTGGAGCCCGTCGCCTATGCCCTGGATTCGGTCTCCGTGGTCCGCGGGAGAATATATGACGACCCGGTAGAGACCCCTTCCATGGAGCCTGTATCCCTTCAGGTGGCCACTTCGCTGGTTGCCCGTGAAAGAATGGACAAAACGGGTGCGACCGACCTGGTGGATGCCATGAAATATGTGCCGGGCGGACTCGTGGAGTCCAGGGGTCGAAAGGTCAAACAGTTTTTTTCCATCCGCGGACAAAAGTATCCCTATCCGGATTATGCCATCAACGGGATATGGCAGAAAGAATTCCATGAACTGCCTTACTTTATCCCGGCTTCCTATGTGGAAAGCATTGAGATCGTCCGTTCAAGCGCGGCGCTGCTCACGGGTTTGTCCGGTCTCGCCGGGGTGATCAAGGTGAACACCCGTGAACCGGAAAGGAAAACGACCACTGCGGAACTGGAATACGGCAGCTTCAAAACCTTCAACGGACATTTTTTCCACGGCGGGAAGTCCGGGCAGGTTAAATACTCGACCGGACTGGGATACCGGTCCACTGCCGGTCCGGAGGGTAAACATGCCCGGGAAAACATGGGAAGCTTTATAGGGCAGATTGGCTGGGAGCCTTTACAGCGCATGGAGATAAGGGCCAACCTCATGCTCCTGAACGGAAAAAGGGAATTGCGGGTTGCGGAACCGCCTGCAGCGCCGAAATTTATCAATTTCAGACAGCGTTATGATCCGTTCCGGACTGCCCTGGGCAACATCAAGTTTTATTACAGGCAGAGTGGACGCAGCTCCTCGGAATTGCATGTATACTATTCTCTGAAAGACCCGGTCATGATTGATGAGACGGAGCATACGGAAGTCAATGAGAAGGATTATGAATACGGAATCAATTTTGTCCAGGCCCTGTCCCTTTTCAAGGGGAATAACCTGCGGGTAGGCGGACTCTACAACCACTGGGTGGCGCCGGAGGGGAAAAGGTTTTATGTGGGCAATACGTGTGATACCGAGACTTTTTCACTGGTGGCCGTTGATGAACAGAATTTCGGGGTTGTTACCCTTGACGGGGGATTCCGCTGGACCAAAACTTATATGAATGAATATGGCGCTTTCAACATTGAGGGTTCGTCAAGGGATTTCAGGACGGTTGCGCCCATTACCGATGAATGGATGCCTTCCGAGATACAGGCGAGTTTCGGTGCGCGTTATGATTTATGGGATCAGGGCAGCTTGGCTTTTCATTCGGCATTCGGCAACATAAGACCCAGGGACGGTGCCCTGGACATTGATCTGGAGAAGCCCGGCAACGAAGACCGTTTCAAGCTTGACCTGGGATACCGGTCCGGTTGGGGAAGAACAGGCAATTATTCGCTGACCGCCTTTTCCGTCATACAACAGGATGCCATCGTATACAGCGGGGAAACTTATGAGAATCCGGTAACCGGACTCGATATGGAGTTGTATGAAAACCGGGACCAGATGAACTACGGGATCGAACTGACCGGACAAACCCCCAGACTCTGGAATGTTCTCAATGCCTTTGCCAACGGGGTGTATACAAAGTCATTCATCAAAGAGGACGGTGACCGGGTCATCAACAGGGAGCAGCCGGAATTCATCATCAACGGGGGAGTGTTTTTTCGTAAGGGCCAGTGGGATGTAAATCTTGCCGGCAAATATATTTCGGCTTTCGAAAATGACCGTTATGCCGGACCTGCAGGACCTCAGCCTCTGGGGGACTTTTTTGCCGCGGATATAACCGCCGGTTATATGATCCGGAGCATCAGGAGCCGGGTATATCTGAAAGTGATCAATCTGACCGACAGGAGGTATTCTACCGTGGTGGGGTACCCGGACTTCGGAAGGAGGATATATGCAGGGATCAAATACAATATGGACAGGCAATTTCATTAAAAAGCATTATGAGAACGATCGGTTTGATCATCAGGGAGGCTTTGTACAGACTGAATTCAACCATGGTCATACTGCTGACCGTAGTGGTGGCCACTTCCGTCTCGGTCGCCGTGTTTTCACTGAGCAAGGCGAGTGAGGATGAGACCCGCAAGATCATGCGGGAACAGGGCCTCAATTTGTTCATGTTCCCCAAGGGAACGGAGACCATGGATTTTTTCTCCTATGATTACTCACGGACCTTTGACGAGTCTTATGTAGACATACTGGCCAGGGCACGGACGTTCGACGCCGTACGGCATCTTGTGGGGGTTTTGCAGGTCCGGTACCCCGACTGGGTCGATCCGAACGGGTCGAAGCACAAGATATTTCTTGTGGGATACAAGGACGAGGCGGTACAGATTAATCTCAGGCCCCAGGAATCCATGGGGTATGATGTGGAGTCCGGCACGGTCAAACTGGGCAGCGAAATATCGGTCAATGTACCGGAAGGCAAGCCTTTTGTCATTGAGGGGGAAGATGGCAGAACCTATGAATTTGAGGTGGCAGAAAGGCTGAAGGAGGGCAGGGGTATCCTTGACCAGTCCGTGGCCATGAACCTTCAGGATCTTCAGAAGATCACCGGAATGGAAGGAAAGATCAATAAAATCGAAGCCCTGGGTTGTACTTGTCACGGGGGGCGGGTTGATGAAGTCCGCCGCCAGGTAACGGAACTGCTGCCTGGCATCGAAGTGAAGGAGTTGGCCAGCATTGCCAATGCAAGGGAGGAACAGCGGCAGATGATGAACCGGTACGGATCTTTTATTATCCCGTTTGTGATTCTGGCCTCATTGATCATTACCGGATTCCTGTTCTATGAAAATGTAAAAGCAAGGAGACATGAAGTGGGCATCCTGAGGGCGCTGGGATCCGGCAATTGGAGGATCGTTTATCTGGTTCTGGGGAAAGCTTTTCTGCTGGGTGTTGCCGGAGCGGTTGCCGGATTTTTCCTGGGTTCCCTGATGGCGGATATTTTCGGCCGGCAGATCTTCCGGTTTACGGCGGAGAATATCCATTTCAGGTGGGGCCTTTTGTATATGAGCATGATCGTTTCCCCCATTCTGTGGATGCTGGCTTCATGGATCCCTTCCCTGTACGCGATCTTTTTGGATCCGGCCAGAATTTTAAGTCAGGAATAATGGATGATATGATAAAACTAACAGGGATTACCAAGAAATATCCTACCCGGAACGGATTTTTCCATGCGCTCAGGAATATATCCACTGAAATACGAAGGGGAGAATTCGTTTCCGTTACCGGACACAGCGGTGCCGGCAAATCGACCTTGTTGTTTGTAGTCGGTGGCATGATCCGTCCCGAACAGGGCAAAGTGATGCTGGAAGGCGTCGATTATTACCGCCTGCCGGAGAAAGAAAAGAACTCATACAGGAAAAGGAATATCGGATTTGTATTTCAGCAATTTCATCTTATTCCCTACCTGAGCGTTTATGACAACATCCGGATGGCATGCCAGAACGGAGAGGCGGTAAAATCCATTCCTTCCCTGCTTCAGGATTTCCTGCTGGCGGACAAGTCGGCTCAGTTGCCCCATCAGCTGAGTGTCGGCGAAAAACAAAGGACCGCTTTCATCCGGGCGGTCGTTTCCGATCCGGATATCATTCTGGCCGATGAACCCACCGGCAATTTGGATGAAGAAAACAGCCGTATGATCCTGAAATACCTGGAAAACTATAACCGGAAAGGCAAGACCGTTCTGTTGGTGACCCATGACCGGTCCGTTGCCGGGGTTGCCGGCAGGATCATCCATCTGGATCACGGAGAAATTCAATAAAACAATTATTTATCGCCATGAACAAGAAATACAGTATCCATTCATTCAGGTGGACATGGTGGATTATGTCCTCCGTGCTGGTTTTGCTGTTTTCCTGTACCTCCCACCGGAAAGCTTCAAAAATACTGGATGAAACAGATGTCCGGGGCGGATTTATCGTACATATCGGATGTGGCAAGGGAAAACTCACCTCTTCATTTGCCGGGAATGAGGGTTTTATGGTGCACGGACTCGATACCGGGGTCCGGAACATTTCTGCAGCCCGCGAAAGGATGATATCGGACGGGGTATACGGACAGGCAAGTGTTGACTGGTGGGATGGCAGGTGCCTGCCATACATCGATAATCTGGTCAATCTGATCGTTTCGGAAGAAAAACCCGAAAGATTGTCCATGGAGGAGATCATGCGGGTGCTCGTACCGGGGGGTATAGCATATATCAGGGATGAGGGAATCTGGAAAAAACATAAAAAGGTCCGTACGGATGCGATCGATGAATGGACCCACTATATGCATGATGCGTCCGGCAATGCCGTGGCCCGTGACCGGAGGGTGGGTCCTCCCGGACGGCTGCAATGGGTGGGGAGTCCGCGCTGGGCCCGGCACCATGACCATATGTCCAGTCTGAGTGCCATGGTTTCGGCAGGAGGAAGGATCTTTTACATCATCGATGAGGCTCCCCGTTTTTCCATCCTGGTCCCGCCGCAATGGAGGCTTGTGGCACGGGATGCCTTCAACGGCACGGTTTTGTGGAAAAAAGACATTCCTGAATGGTTCAGTCATTTGCACCGGCTCAAGAGCGGCCCCGCTGACCTGCCCAGAAGACTGGTGGCCACTAAAGACAGGGTATATGTAACCCTGGGTATCCATGAGCCGGTGACGGTACTGGATGCGGCCAGCGGCCAGAAAGTACATACATGCAAGGGTTCTGAAGAAACCCGGGAAATTCTCTTGTCAGGGGATGTCCTGATCGCAAAATCGGGAGGGGGGCCGGGTACATCCGAACCGGATTCCGTCAGGGCGTATCATGTTTCCACAGGTGAACGTTTGTGGTCGGAAGGGCGTCCTGTGGTCAAGCTTTCCCTGGCCATGGATGACCGGCATGTTGTGTTCCTGAGCGGGGAACGGATCATTTGCCTGGACAAAAAGGACGGAAGCCTCTGCTGGCAATCGGATCCGGTTTCCAGGGCGGAGGAATATCCTTTGCGTTCGGCTCCCACCATGGTTCTTTACAAAGACCTGGTTCTGCTGGCGGGAAGCGGACTGGCTGCTGAGGGTAACCGCTCCTGGCAGGTGAATGTGGAGGATACCCTGACGGTCCTGTCCCTGAAAGATGGACGTTTTCTTTGGAAAGCCCCTCACCCGCTTTCAGGATATGCCTCTCCCGAGGACCTGTTCGTTGTCGATGATGTGGTTTGGTGCGGAGAGACCACCAGCGGGCATGCCGAAGGAAAGGTCATTGCCAGAGACGTACATACCGGCGAGGTGATCCGGGAGTTTGTCCCGGATGTGGATACTTACTGGTTTCATCACCGTTGTTACCGGAGCCGGTCGACCAACCGGTACATGATGACCTCCCGCACGGGCATCGAATACATCGATCTCGAAAATGAACACTGGGATATCAATCACTGGGTGCGGGGCGCCTGTCTTTACGGGGTAATGCCGGCAAACGGACTCACCTATGCGCCTCAGCATCCCTGTGCCTGTTTCCCTGAATCCAAACTGTACGGGATCAACGCCCTGGCCGCCGGGAAACGAATATCAGGAAAAATAAACAAGCAGGAAGAACGGTTGATAAAAGGCCCTGCTTACGGACATATTCAGGCAGGGAATCAGGAGGAAGGGGAATCTGCCGGTGAATGGCCGGTTTACCGCCACGATAATGCACGAAGCGGTTCAACACAGGCAAAAGTGCCATCCGGACTGATCCGGAAATGGTCGGTCGGCCCCGGCGGCCGGATCACGCCGCCTGTCATTGCCGGCGGACGGGTGTTTGTAGCCGCCACGGACCGACACACGCTGTATGCATACGATGCCGGATCGGGCCACAAGCTCTGGGAATTCACTGCCGGGGGAAGGATCGATTCTCCACCGGCTGTTTACAGGGATATGGTTTTGTTCGGGTCGGCCGACGGATCGGTGTACAACCTGTCCGCAGAAGACGGCCGGTTGATCTGGCGGTTTCTTGCCGCTCCACTGGATCAGCGGCTAATGTATTTTGAGCAGCTTGAATCGGTGTGGCCGGTACACGGCAGCGTACTGATCCGGAACGGGGTCCTGTGGTTTACCGCCGGCCGTTCCATGTTTCTGGATGGGGGCATAAGACTTTACCGGATGGTTCCCGGGACCGGTGAGGTTTTATCTGTTAACATCATGGATGAAAAAGATCCACAAGGTAAAGGAACCATTCAGGATTATGTCCGGCAGCTGAATATGCCGGTTGCCCTGCCGGATATTCTTTCCTCGGACGAAAAATACATATACATGCGTTCCCAGCCTTTCACACCCGACGGAAAACGTACTCCCCTGGAAGCATTGCCTTACGCCGGAAATCCGGAAAGATATTCCATACCCGTTGATCAGAACCCGGAATATAAACACTTGTTCAGTCCGACCGGTTTCCTGGATGATAGCTGGTGGCACCGTACATACTGGGTATACGGGAGCAGGTTCCTGGGGGGATGGGCCGGTTATCCCCGGGCCGGAACGGTGACTCCGGCAGGCAAACTGCTGGTGTTTGACCAATCGAAAGTATACGGCTACGGGCGGAAACCGGAATACTACCGTTGGACCACACCCATGGAATTCAGATTGTTTGCCGCAGCAAAAGATGTACCCTCCGGGGAAGACGGAACATCCGGTGGGATCCGGTATTTCTGGGATCATGAAGTGCCGCTGATGGTCAGGGCCATGGTTCTGGCCGGCGACAAGCTTTTCATTGCCGGGCCGCCGGACCTGGTGGATGAACAAGAAGTTGTTTCACATATAGACAGTACGGGTGTGGAAGCCATGTTGCTGGAACAGCAGTCCGCTTTCGAAGGAAAAAAAGGTGGCCTGCTATGGGTGGTATCTGCTGAAAACGGAGAGACAGAGCGTAAAATAAAAACCGGATTCATTCCCGTCATGGATGGCATGGCTGCAGCCTACGGAAAATTGTTCATTTCCACCAGGGAAGGCCAATTGGTCTGTTTGGGATTGTAATACGATAAACCAGTTTATCCATGAAAAGAAAAACAATGTTTTGGGTGGCCATTCCGGTCATACTTTTGCTGGCCATTGTAGCCGCTTTGTATTATTACAGGTTTCTGGTGCCTCCGGTTATGCTCCGGGGAGAATTCGAAACCGCGGTTGCCGAATACGGTCCGGTGATCAGGACCGTTGATGCCGAAGGCACCGTGGAGGCCGAGAACGAGGTGCTGCTGCGCAGTCCTGCTTCGACGGTCATTAAAAGGATTTATCATGAACCGGGCAGTAATGTGAATGCCGGGGAGATCATCCTGATCCTTGATTCTGAACAGATTGAGGAACAGATCGGGAACATCACCGATCAGCTTAAGGTCAAAAGGAACAATCTCAGGAAAAACCGGTTAAATGCTCATGCTGTGAAAGTGGACCTGGAGTATAATGTGGAGATGAAAGAATTGAGGATCGCCTCCATTAAATCTGAGCTGAATGACCGGAAACAGTTACTGGAAGTCGGGGGAATTTCTCCTGCGCGCGTCGAAAAGACCAAACAGGAAATGGAAGCTGCCGAAAAGGATTTGGAGATGATCCTTCAAAAAAACTCGATCAGGCTGAAACAACTGGAAGCAGAGGAGGAAGGACTTCTTTTGCAGATCGGGATTCAGGAAAAGGAGCTGGCAGCCAAACGGGAAACATTGAAGAAAATGGTGGTCAGGGCGCCTTCATCGGGTATGGTGCTGAACATATACGGCAATGAGGGGGAAAAGACCAACGTGGGGCAATTGCTGGTGATTATGTCGGACATGACTTCTTTCAAGATCAACGGGGCGATCGATGAAGAGCAGGCAGACCTGATCACCACCGGAAGGCAGGTGTACGCGGTGATCGACAATGAATGGCTTCCCGGACAGATCGGCAATATCAAACCCATGATCGAGGACAACAAAGTACGTTTTGATGTATTTCTGGAGAACAGCAGTCACGAAAAGCTCATGCCAAATTTGCGTGTGGGTCTTCGGGTGGTCCGGGCCCGGAGGGACAGCACCCTCAGGGTTCCCAACGGACCTGCACTGACCGCGAACAATAAACAGGAGGTATTTGTGGTTGGAGCGGGAAAAGCCAGTCGCAGGGAGGTGGTAACCGGACTCAAAGGGGCGGACTGGCTGGAGATAGTTGAAGGGCTGGAGGCAGGTGAGGAGATCATTATTTCGGATATTTCATCCTACCGGAGAATGAAAGAAATTGAAATCGAAAATCTTTAAAAACGATGGTTTTTATGAAATCGAGAAGCATTGCCGTTTCAATGTTTTTGTCTTTGTTCAGTTGGCTTTTGCCTGTTTATTCCCAGGACAGTGGAGATACTTTGCTGCTGAGTCTGAAAAATGTTGTGGACCTGGCCATTACGCAATCATCTTCGGTGAAATATGTACAGAACAGGAATGTGAATTATTACTGGAGATGGAAAAATTTTGAAACCCGGTTTCGCCCCCGCCTGGAACTTGAAGGCAATCTCCCGGATTATACACAGTCTACTACCCCGGTGGTGCAGCCTGACGGCAATATCGAGTTCAAACAGGTGTCCAATGTGCAGGCTTCTGCAGTTGTATCCCTGAGCCAGTATATACCTCAGACAGGAACTTCCATTTATGCCTCCACTTCACTATACCGGGTCCAGGATTTCAGGAACAATACGATAGATTTTTCCGGGAGCCCTTTCAGGATCGGTTTCAGACAACCGGTTTTCGCATACAACTGGATGAAATGGGCAAAAAAGACCGAACCCCTGGTTTATGAAGGAGCGCAAAAAAATTTCAATGAATCCATTGAGAAAATATCCCGCCGGGCAACACGGTATTTTTTCAATTACCTGGAGATACAGACCGATTATCATCTGGCGCAAAGCAATCTTAAGAACAGTCAGGACAACCTGAACATTGCCAGGACAAAAAGAAAACTGGGACAGATATCTGAAAATGACTTTTCAAGGATAGAACTTTCCCTTTTTAATGCAAGAAAAGCAATGAACAAGGCCAGGATGGACCTGAGGAACGCTGATTTTGAATTGAAGTCATATATAGGGCTCGATCAGGATCAGGAAATCAAACTGATCATGCCACTGGACATTATGCTTTTCGAGATCGATCCCCGGAAAGCACTTGACGAAGCCAAGCAGAACCGGAAAGAGACCCCGGAGTTCAAACGCCGTTTGATCGAAGCAGATGAAGAACTGGTAGAGGCAAAGCGGGGGAGCGGACTAAGTGCCACTCTGCGTGGGAGTTACGGAATCTCCAACAGCGCACCGCAGTTTACCGGGATCTATGAAAACCCGGAAAGGGAGCGTTTGTTGAGGTTGTCCCTGAGCATCCCCATTCTCGATTGGGGAAGGTCGGCTTCACGGGTCAAGCTTGCCGAATCGGAAAGGGACCTGGTGGTCTATGATGTTGAGCAGGACAAAAAGGATTTTGAAAGGGAAGTGATCGTTCAGGTTGAGCAGTTCGGACTGCTGAAGGATCAGATGAAAACGGCACGTGAGGCAGATAAAGTGGCGGGAAACGGTTACCGGATCGCCCTGAAGAAATTCCAGAACGGTGAGATCAGCATCACCGACCTGAACATTTCCCTGGCCGAACGTGAATCCGCCAAACGCGATTATATCCAATCACTGGAGGATTACTGGGAGGCATATTATAATCTGCGGATCCTTACCCTGTATGATTTTGAAATGGACCGGAAGATCTCTTATTTCAATCCCCTGCTTTCGGACAATGAATGATCCTGAGTTCCGTCAATGCCTAAAATGCGGATGTGAATCCCAGGGAGAACTTTCCGAAATCATCCACCTGCTCTGAAAAAACATAGGAATACTCGGCTGAAAGCCGCACGTTGCGTCTGGGAAGGTAACCCGCGTGAAGCGTGGCTGAACGGTATCCGGCCGGACGGTAATCCGAATCGATCCAGTTGAGCAGGCCCATGGCATACCAATCGCTGTCATCTCCCTTGGGGGTAAATATCAATTCGGCCAGTGTGCATTTGGTGTTAATATCTTCCTGTATCTCAGCTGTTTCAGGATTTGTCAGTACCTGGTCATCCTGTCTGGCCAGGTACTGGACATTAAACTCGAACAGGTTGCTGACGGTCACTGTTGCATCGGGACCGTAGAAGGCCACCTGATTGATCAGACTGTTCCCGATGTTGTTGGTAATCTTTTCCTTCCCGAAATAACCGACCACCCCCAGGCGCAGAATACTTCCCAGGTCCTGGGAGACCCTTCCCAGGAAATTTTTGTATTTGTCTTTGTCAAACAGATTCCAGGGATCTGCTTCTGACAGGCCATTGCCATTCACCACCTCGACGATCAGATCGGTACCGGTATCGAAGCCGCAGGTAAGCATGATCCCTTTGTCATATTTCATATTGATGTCAGACAGTCCGATGCGGGATGTATACACGTGGTAATCCTCCAGACTTAGCCTCAGCTCCCTTTTGAACAGGGGATCCGAAACCTGGAACTGTCCCAGGTAAATATCCAGGGGGCTGTTCAGGAAATTGTCATACATCAGGTAAGCATCTTCTACCCCGGCAATTTCACCCTGTTCATCCATGTAGAAATAGAAATAGTATGCCAGATGATCAGAAAGTTCCCCTCCGGACAAAAGCTTGAGCAGATAGGGAGCAGATAGATCATGCCGGCCGTTTCCGCTGAAATTGCAGGTAATATAACCGTCCATTCTGACGGCAAGGGGGAAATTCCGGATCAGGGAAAGCTTCTCATCCCCGGCATCCACAAAATAGCCGGGTGATTCGTAATCCTGCAGTTTGAATCCGTCTCCGGCATAATCGTTCCCGTAATCCTTCAGTTTGGGCACGGAAGGAGCATGACAGGTTTTGCAGCTGATACGGTATTTTCTGGCAAAGGCCGGAATGGCACGGCTCAGTTGGGTCCCGAAAGAGAAAAGGATCAGGGCGGTCAAAATAATTCTGCTGTTCATAGAGTTCGGGTTTAAAGGAAGACATTTATTTCGGTAGACTGTTCGTTAACTTTTACTGCCCGGTACTCTTCTTCGGGCACATCCAGGAATTCCCCGACAGGCTTGACCAGCAAACGGTAATTGAGCGTGGCGGTCACTTTCAGCCGTCCCGGGGTAATGTCGTAGGGAACTTCGAATGTGTAGGTTTCCAGTTTGGTTTCCCTGGGGCCAATCCGGTAGTCAACGCCAAAAGATGCAGTGTTCCATTGCATGATGGTCATCCTTCCCTGCGGATCAAAGTAAGGCATGCGGAAGATCCTGTCACCCGGGGGTACATCTTCCCGTCTTATCCCCTCAAAATCATCAATGCCCAGGGGTATGCCCATATCCTGGTAGGCCATGGCATCCGATGCAATGGTGTATTCTTCCCCTTCAAATCTTTTTTTGTCCACCGGGAGATGGAATTTCTTGCCGGATTCATCAACGGCTTCCACATGCAGCCAGACAATGCGGTCTTCCACCGAACCGGTGGGGAATTTGTGTCCGGTTTTTTGATTGAAAAGGGCGACCGTGAACTGAACGGGTTCCCCGGCAATGGCTTCCTGAATGTCTGGAAATATCCGCAATTCTATGGTGCCCCTGATCTTTCCTTCATCATGTGCGCCATGGAAAAGATGCAGTTTGGCATCCGGGTAAGTGGCTCCCATTTTGGCAGTCCTGGTATGGGCTTTTGTCATATGGCAATCCTGGCAGACAACCCCCTCTTTGTAATAGGGCCCTTCTTTCAGTTCAAAATAGGTGGATTTGACCCAGGTGTTGAACGGACTCTTTTCGTTGTGGCAGATGGCGCAGAATTCCGCTTTGCCGTGCAGATCCGTTTTGACGATGTTGTGGTCGGGTGATTGTACCTCGCCCAGCCTGGATGAAAATTTGGTTTCCCCGGGCTCCAGAATATAATTGTAGTTGAATGCAGTATCTCCGGTATATGCTTTGATGTTGTGGCAGACTTCGCAGGAAACGGATTCGTTGGCCCGTGAATTCTTTGAAGGACGGGGCGGGGGGAGATCCCCGGCTGCGTATGCCAGGGGGGCATGACAACCGTTGCAGCCCTCCTGGGCTTCTTTCATGGAAGGATCTTTTTCGGAGTGGGCAACGGCCAGGTCGAAATATTCGATTTCGTCCCAGTGATGGGTAAAGGACTCGGACATCATGGCCCGTTCCCACTGGTGATAAAGGGCATTGTGGCATTGCCTGCAATAGTCCGGTTTATCAAAATCATCATAGGCAAACTGGCCTTTGGGATCCTGTGACCGGAAAACCATCAGGGAGGTGAATATTAGTAAAGAAAGGAAGATGACCGATGAGAGGATGATCTGCCGTTTCATGTGAGTCGTGTTTCGGTCCGGGTCGTTATGATCTGTTTTGATGTATTTATTCGGCCCTTTCTGATAAATATAAGAAAAGTTTGTCGAAAACATTTATCAATTGAAATTTTTCAACCTGGTGGAAAAACATCATTTTTTCTTATCTTATGGCTTTCATTTTTAATCATCAGCATATGGAAAAGAATAAAATGAACAGGCGTTCCTTTCTCAAATCTGCGGCTATTGCCCAGGCGGGTATAGGGATGGGGCACCTGGCCGCTTTCGGCAGCACCGGCGGCAAACAGGGCATTGAAGGACACGAAGTTCCCGAGAGTGCTTTCAGGCCATCGGACATGCCCACGGTGGAACTGGGCGGTTGCAGGATCTCACGCCTGATCTCCGGCAGCAATCCGGTCAACGGCGGTTCACATATGTCGAAAATGCTGAACCGTTCCATGAAGGAATATTTTACAGATGAAAACACTGTTAAATATTTTCAAAGATGTACTGAGCACGGGATCAACCTGTTCCAGGGATCAAGTGCCAGGAATTTTGAAATCTGGAACAGGTCCTGTCCGCCGGGAGAAACCCGCCATTTCATCAGCCTGGTCAGGGAAGACGAAAACAGCAGCGGGATCAGCATCGATTATGCGGTAAAGAATAAGTTTCTGGGCCTGGCCTATCATGGGGAATTTACCGATGCATTGTTTAAAAAAGGCCGGCTGGATAAAATTCATGATTTCCTGAAAAAGATCCGGGGTTCCGGATTGCTGGTGGGGGTTTCCACCCATATGCCGGATGTGATCGATTATATCGAGAGCAGGGACTGGGATGTGGACTTTTATATGAACTGTGTATATGAAAGACACCGCAGTGCTGATGTACTGAAAGAAATGCTGGGTTATGTTCCCCTGCCGGTTCGGGAAGTATATCTTGAGGAGGATCCGCCGAGAATGTACAAGGCAATCCGCCAGACCGAAAAGACTTGTCTGGCTTTTAAGATCCTGGCTGCCGGACGGGTCTGCGACCGGGATCATTTGCTTGAAAAGGCCTTTAAGGATGCCTTTGATGGCATCAAGTCCGGGGATGCGGTCATCGTGGGTATGTTTCCCAAATGGACGGATCATGTCAGGATCAATTCGGAGCTGGTGGCGAAATACGGGGGGTGAACCAATCCCCGGGGATTACTTGCCGCTTTGCGGCTCGTGATCCCGTTCACGGGGCTCCCTGCAAACCATAATACAACACTTCGTGTACCTTTTTATCTCCGATACTGCCTTACAGAAGCAAGCTTCTGACGGCAGCCTTCCCCCGGGGATTACTTGCCGCTTTGCGGCTCGTGATCCCGTTCACGGGGCTCCCTGCAAACCATAATACAACACTTCGTGTACCTTTTTATCTCCGATACTGCCTTACAGAAGCAAGCTTCTGACGGCAGCACCGGAAATAAAAAACCGCACCTGGGGTGCGGTTGTATTATGGTTTGCGGAGAAAGAGGGATTCGAACCCCCGGTACGCGTATGCGTACAACGGTTTTCAAGACCGCCGCATTAGACCACTCTGCCATTTCTCCGGGCCGGTACAAAGATAACTATTTTAATTTTTTTGCGGGATTTTCGGGCCGGGAACGGTGGTGGCAGGATCCATATTTTGAAGCCGTCTTCAACATCCCGGTATGACTGATAAAATGCGGATTAATGGAGCCATTAAATGGCTTTGTTCACAAAAACCCCCGTTTTATCAACAAAAGCGGCATTTTTTTTTGGTGAAATTTGCTATAGACCAGAAATAGTCTATATTTGTAAACACATTGAATTTACAAAGAATTACTAACCCAAAAATTATTTGTTATGAACAAAGCAGAACTTATCGATGCAATCGCCGGTGAATCCAACCTGACCAAAGCTGATGCAAAAAGGGCCCTTGATGCTTTTATTGACGCTACAACTGACGCTTTGAAGAAAGGCGACCGGGTAGCTCTGGTAGGCTTCGGTTCATTTGCAGTCAGTAAAAGAAGTGCCAGGACTGGCAGAAATCCTCAGACCGGACAACCCATTACCATTGGTGCCAAAAAGGTTGTCAAGTTCAAAGCCGGAAGTGAACTGGCAGACTCTGTTCAATAAAGATATTCGTACTACTCCCGGTTGAGGGGCACATTTATGTGCTCCTTTTTTTTGTGCATTGAACCATCCATGGAACAGCTTGAAAATAAGCTGATAGAATACTTGTCGGATTTTGTTACCCAAAAAAGACTGAGAACCATGGAGCGGGTGCTTGATAACCGCACCCGTTATATAACCGTGGGGCTCGATGATATTTACCAGCCACACAATGCAAGTGCGGTGCTGAGAACCTGTGATTGTTTCGGGATACAGGATGTACATATCATTGAGAACAGGAATACATATTCGGTAAACCCGGATGTTGCCCTTGGCTCGTCACAGTGGCTGGAATTTATAAGGCACAACCAGTCAGAGGAAAATACCTTGTCAGCCGTTACAAGCCTCAGGAATGCAGGATACAGGATCATTGCCACCACACCTGCAGGAAAACAATCTGCTAATCCGGACAACCTCAACCTTGAGAAGGGCAGAATGGCCCTTTTCTTCGGATCCGAAATGGAAGGTTTGTCCGCCGCCGTTCTGGACAATGCAGATGAGTTACTCACCATTCCGATGGTTGGATTTACAGAGAGTTTCAATATATCCGTTTCTGTTGCCATCATTCTTTATCAGTTAACCGGCAGGTTGCGGACTTCCTCCCTGAAATGGCAACTTTCGGAAAAGGAACGGGCAAAGATCAAACTCAAATGGCTGAGGGAATCCGTTCGGGGTTCGGAACTGCTGGAAAAGAAGTTTTTGGAGAACCAGGCAAGATCATGATTTTACAGCAGGCCAAATAATTTGTTCGTATCTGTTCCTGTTCCTGAATATTTCTTTATCTTTGATTAAGCTAGGGAATCGAAAGGCGAACTATCTTAGTGCATTGATTAATATCCAATTAAATGAATTGTATCATCCTGGACGACGACAATTTATCCATTCGCGTTTTAGAAGAATTTGTTGAAAGAACGGATGATCTTCGACTGGTCAGATCATTTGATAATGCAGTAGATGCAATTAATAAGATCAAAGAGGATGAAGCGATTGATCTGATATTTCTGGATATTGAAATGCCCGAAATGGACGGAATTGAATTTCTCGAATCACTGAAAGATCCCCCTCAGGTGATCATTGTTACGTCAAAAGACAAGTATGCCGTGAGTGCCTTTGAATATGATGTGACCGATTACCTGGTCAAGCCCATTTCATACAGCAGGTTTTACAAGTCTGTTGAAAAAGCCCGGAAAAGATACAGACGGGACAGTCTGGATAGAATTGGCAAAGAAGAGATATTCATCAAAAAGAACTCGAGTCTGGTTAAACTTAAATACGACGATATATTTTGGATTGAGGCCCTTGAGAACTATGTGATCTTCAATACTTATGATGAAAAGTATACCATCCATTTTACCATGAAGGCCATTGAACAGAAGCTGCCTTCCAGAAAATTCATCAGGGTGCACAGATCCTATATTGTCAATACCAGTTGCATTGATGTGATCGAAGACAATTCCATTGTGCTGAAGATTCAGGATGGCACAAAAAGTATCCCCATCGGAAAATCATACAAGGATAAGCTTATGGGGGATATCAATCTGATTATCAAATAGGATTACCCGGTCACTTTTCTGATCACAATGCTCAGCGACAGGCAACTATTTATCCGTTTTCTGGCACAAACATCCGATTCCCCACTGTCCCTTGAGATCAGCAGGGCAGAAGGGATATATCTTTATGACACCAGAGGAAATGCCTATGTTGACCTGATCTCCGGTGTTTCAGTCAGCAATATCGGGCATGTTCATCCCCGGGTGACCGGTGCCGTCCGAAGCCAGCTTAATGATTATATGCACCTGATGGTCTACGGGGAATTTATTGAATCTCCACAGGTCCGGCTTGCAAAATTGCTGGTCGAATGCCTGCCCGGTTCCCTTGACAATGTCTATTTTGTCAGTTCAGGCAGTGAAGCCAATGAGGGAGCCATGAAACTTGCCAAACGATATACCGGCAGGCCGGAAATATGCTATTTCAGGAATGCATATCATGGCAGCACCCATGGTGCGTTGAGCATTACCGGAAATGAAGTTTTCAGGAATTCTTTCCGTCCCCTGATTCCGGCGACCAGGCAACTGATTTTCAATGAGCCGGGTCAATTGAGAGAAATTACCCGCAAGACAGCTGCCGTATTTATTGAACCCATCCAGGCGGAGGGTGGTGTGGTGGTTCCGTCAATCGATTATATGAAAGCGCTTAGGGAAAGATGCAATGAAACCGGTGCCTTATTGGTCCTTGATGAGATCCAGACAGGGTTTGGCAGGACCGGTACACTTTTTGCATTTCAGGATTTTGGGATCATTCCGGATGTGCTCACACTGGCAAAGAGTCTGGGTGGGGGAATGCCGCTCGGAGCATTTGTGGCATCCCGTGAAATCATGTCTGTATTTAAGACTGATCCGGTACTCGGGCACATCACGACTTTCGGAGGAAATCCGGTCAGCTGCGCTGCAGGTTTTGCAGCCCTGCAGTACTTATTGCAGGAAAATCTGATTGAGGATGTAAACAGGAAAGGGGAGATGTTTAAAAAATGTATCAGGCATCCAGGAATACGGGAGATCCGGGGGAAAGGTCTTTTGCTTGCAGTGGAACTGAATGATTCCGGACAAGTGAGGAATTTTATCCGGAATGGATTGAAAGAAGGACTGGTGACGGACTGGTTTATTTTTCATGAGCGGGCATTCAGGATAGCGCCCCCGCTGATCATCTCTGAGCAGGAGATCGAAAAGGTATGTAAAACCATCAACCATGTACTTGAGATTTCATTGAGGGCATGATCATTCGGGAAATATTGCTATTGTTTTTCATTGTCCTGTCCGGAATTTTTCCGCTTTCCCAACCTGAATCCGGAGAGATGCATCCATGTGCAGATTCCGAGCGGTACTTTCAGGAATGTTTTACAGAAATGTATAGACAGAATGCCGAAGAAGAAAAATACAGGATCAATGGGAATATACTGGATACGTTCTCACGGGTCCTTGCAGATCCCCGGTCATTCTGTTTTCCTTTTGATTCGCTGACCATGATCGGGAGGATTTATTCTCCCGACCGGCTTTTCAGAATGTTCACCTGGAATATTCCGCTGGATGACGGAAGACACGAATACTTTGGTTTTCTCCAGATGAGACCGTTGAATGATGATTCCTGTCATGTCTACAGATTGTATGACCGGTCGGGGAAGATCGGGGATCCGGGATCTGCCCGGTTGTCTCATGAAAGATGGTACGGGGCTTTATGTTACAAAATACTGAGGACCGAACATGAGGGCAGGATCATGTACCCGTATCTGGCCCTTGACCTGAATGACAGGTTATCCACCAAAAAGATCATTGATGTGCTTTTATTCAGCGAAGAAGGCGATCCTGTATTTGGAAGTCCGGTTTTTGAAACTGATGATGGTTTACAGAACAGGGTGATCTTTGCATATTCTGCGCGCATCAGCATGGTCATGCGCTATGATTCAACCCTGAATATGATCGTTTTCAATCATCTGGGCCCCATCAAACCTTCCCTCAGGGGCAATTATACATTCTATGGCCCCGATCTGACATACGACGGATATGCATTTATTGACGGAGTATGGAGGAAGTTTTCCAATGTAGATTACGGCAGAATGAAGTAAGTATGACTATTTGTCATATATTTTTGCATGGCATGTCCTTTGAAAGCCATTTGCATCAAAAGTGTGAACAATAAATCCAGGATAAAAATGCAAAAAGGCAAGATTGACGTAAAAACCGAAAACATTTTTCCGATCATAAAGAAGTTCTTGTATTCCGAGCATGAGATATTTCTCAGGGAACTGATCTCCAATGCGGTTGATGCAACACAGAAACTGAGAACGCTGGCTTCCCTGGGAGAATACAAGGAAGAGCTCGGGGATGTGACCATCCGTGTTGCCTTGGATAAGAAAAAGAAAACCCTGCGGGTTTCAGACTACGGTATCGGCATGACCGGCGAAGAGGTTAAGAAGTATATCAACCAGGTGGCTTTTTCTTCGGCGGAAGAGTTCCTGGAAAAATACAAGAATAAGGAACAGGCCATCATCGGTCATTTCGGACTTGGTTTTTACTCTACTTTTATGGTTTCGGACAAGGTGGAGATTATAACCAAATCCTATAAAAAAGGTACAAAACCCGTTAAATGGACATGTGACGGGAGTCCGGAATACACCCTTGAAGATGCCAACCGGGAAAGGGTGGGAACGGACGTCATCCTTCATCTGGATAAAAATTCCGGGGAATTTCTGGATGAGGCACGGATCGAGAGCATTTTAAAGAGATATTCCCGGTTCCTGCCTGTTGAAATCGCTTTTGGCAAGAAGAAAGAATGGAAAGACGGCAAGGAGGTGGAGACAAAAGAGGACAATATCATCAATGACACCGAACCCCTATGGACCAAGCAACCGGCCAATGTAAAAGATGAGGAATACAAACAATTTTACAGTGAACTGTATCCTGCCCAGGAAGATCCGCTTTTTAACATTCATTTGAATGTGGACTACCCTTTCAATCTGACAGGGATACTGTACTTCCCCAAAATCAAGTCAAATTTTGAAATCCAGAAAAACAAGATCCAGCTGTATTGCAATCAGGTTTTTGTGACCGATTCCGTGGAAGGGATCGTACCGGAATTTCTTACCCTGTTGCATGGAGTACTTGATTCTCCGGATATTCCCCTGAATGTTTCCAGAAGCTACCTGCAGGGGGATCCCAATGTCAAAAAGATATCGGCCCACATCAGTAAAAAAGTGGCCGACCGGCTGGAAGAGCTTTTCAAGGCCGACCGCAAGGATTTTGAAAAAAAATGGGATGATATAAGTCTGTTCATCAAATACGGAATGATCACAGAAGAAAAATTCTACGACCGGGCCGAATCCTATGCTTTGCTGAAGAACACAGATGGAAAGAAATTTACCTTTGATGAATATGAGAAGCTGATCAAACTCAACCAGACTGACAAGGACAAAACACTGATCTATCTTTACGCGACCAATAAGGAAGAACAATACAGTTATATCGATGCTGCCAGGTCAAGGGGATACGATGTCCTGCTGATGGACGGGGAACTGGATACGCATTTCATCAATCACCTGGAGCAGAAATTCAAGGATTCCAGATTTGTCAGGGTGGATGCGGACGTCATTGACAAACTGATCAGAAAAGAGGATGTAAAAGAATCAGGATTGTCCCCTGATCAGAAGGAAGCCATAACGGCAATATTGAAAAGCCGGCTTCCCGGGGACAAATTCATGGTGTCTTATGAAGACCTGGGTGAAAATGAACAACCCATCCTGATTACGCAGTCGGAATTTATGAGACGCATGAAAGACATGTCACAATTGAGTCCCGGTATGGGAATGTACGGTAATTTGCCGGAAACCTATAATCTGGTGGTCAATTCAGCACATCCATTGATCAAAAGAATATTGGATGATCAGGAAAAATCTGTGGGTGACAAGGTGCGCAAGGTCGAAGGAGAACTCAAACCCCTGCAAGATGAAAAGGACCGGCTTGCCAAAGAACAGGAAAAAAAGAAAGATGAAGAGATCGCCCAGGAAGAAAAAGACAAACTGGAAGAACTGAACAAAAAAACAGAAATGCTGTCGGCCAATAAGGAAAAATATTGGACCGATTACGGAAAAAAGAATGATCTCGTTAAACAGCTTGTCGATCTTGCTTTGCTTGCCAACAATATGCTGAAAGGAGAGGAATTGTCGACTTTCGTTAAAAGAAGTGTAGAACTGATCAAATAAGCCCTGATCAAGTAAGCCCTCAGAACAATTGCCGGATTTCCTGTTTCAATGCCTGCAATGCGGTTTCTGTTGGGGCGGACTTATGTTCCATGGCCAGTTCCAGTATTTTTTTGCTCAGGGTCATGGCCGAAGCATTTTCTTTGATTTCCCCGGAAGCTGAATTAATGAGCTTTACCACGTTTCCCCGGGCATTCCTGACCAATTCCCAAACCTGGCTGCTTATATAGACCTGTTGGGAAAGGTTGTGTTCGTATTCGGATCTGATGGCGGATATGAGTTCCGCATGCAATTGCCGGCTGTTCATTCCCGGCTTGCTGATCCGCATGACGATCGATTCGGGGGATATTCTTTCAAGGAACAGGGCGATCCTTTCATATGCCTGAAGGCGCAGGGGAAGTAATTCTTTCTGATTGGCCAATGCGAGCTCGACTTTTCTGCGTTGTTCTTCGTTTTTCAAAAAATTCCTGATCACCAGGTAAGCGGTAAGAAAAACCACAATTGCGGGGAGCGTATATTTCAGAATTTCCAGGACAACATCCATGTTGATAATTTTTTATGACATTCTGTAGTGCAATATTAATTATTTTATGATTAAAACTGTATTTTTGACCGATTTAAGGTTTTAAGATTCATTTACCGTTAAACTAATCCGTAGTATATGGAAAAATTATCCAAAAGGCTTTCCAGCCTGTCTCCATCGGCAACCATTGCCATGAACCAGAAAAGCAAAGATCTTCAGTCGAAAGGCGTGGATGTGATCAACCTGAGTGTCGGGGAACCCGATTTCTTTACCCCGGATCACATCAAGGAAGCGGCAAAAAAAGCCATTGATGAGAATTATTCATTCTATGCTCCCGTGCACGGGTATCCTGAACTTAGAAAAGCCATTGCAGGAAAACTCAAAAGGGAGAACAACCTTGACTATGATCCGGATCAGATCATGGTATCGGTGGGTGCCAAGCATTGCATCGCCAACGCCTTGATATCCCTTGTTGATGAAGGAGAAGAAGTGATCATTCCATCTCCTTACTGGGTGAGCTACGTGGAACAGGTGAAAATTGCCGGTGGCACCAGTGTCGTTATCAAAACCGGAATCGATCAGGGTTTCAAGATAACACCTTCACAACTGGAAGAAGCCATTACACCAAAAACCAAAATCCTGTTGATTTGCTCTCCCTCCAATCCGACGGGAGCCTTTTATAATTATGAGGAAATGAAGGGCCTTGCAGAGGTATTGAAAAAACATGAAGATATTTTTATCATTTCGGATGAAATATACGAGCACATCAATTTTACCGGGGAACATGTCAGCATTGCCCAGTTTGATTTTCTGAAAGACAGGGTGGTACTGGTGAATGGTGTGTCAAAAGCGTATGCGATGACCGGTTGGCGTATCGGTTACCTGGCTGCCCCTCAATGGATCACCAAAGCCTGTGCAAAATTGCAGGGACAGATGACCTCCGGAGCCACGGCCGTGGCTCAGCGTGCATCTATCGTAGCATTGAATTCTGATCAGGCCTGTGTGGAGGAAATGAACCAGGCTTTCAGGAGGAGAAGGGACCTGGTGATCGGATTGCTCTCAGAGATTGAGGGTTTGAAGACCAACACACCTGAAGGTGCTTTTTATGTTTTTCCGGATGTGAGCCATTATTTCGGACGTTCATTCCGGGACAGGAAGATCAACGGTTCCATGGATCTTTGTCTGTATCTTCTGGAAGAAGCCCATATTGCCGCCGTCCCCGGGGAAGCATTCGGTGAACCCAATTGCGTGCGCATTTCCTTTGCAAATTCGGATGAGAACCTGAAGGAGGCCATTCGGAGATTAAAAAATGCACTGAATGAACTTTCTTAATTTGAAAAATAAAATTTTCAGAATATGAAGCATAATGGCCGGTTGATTCGGATCATGGTGGTGATGATGGCAATTTTGTCCGGGTCCTGCTCCAGGGATGACAGCGGATTGAACCTGTTTACGGTTGAACAGGACATTGAATTCGGGCAGGCTATGGACGATACCATCAGGAGCAATCCGTCTGATTATCCCTTGTTGGATGAGGATGAATATCCATTGGCCTATCAGCATTTTTTCAGGATCAGGGACAGCTTACTGGCTTCGGGCCAGTTACGATATGCCGACCGTTTCCCCTGGCAGGCCAGGATCATTCGGAACGATACTACCCTCAATGCCTTTGCTACTCCTGGCGGTTACATGTATTTCTATACGGGGATCATACGTTTTCTGGAAAACGAAGCAGAATTTGCCGGTGTGATGGCACACGAAATGGCCCACTGTGACCGGAGGCATTCAACGAAAAACCTGACCAAGCAATATGGTTTTTCCATATTGCTGAACGCCCTTCTGGGAAAAAATCCAGGGGTGCTTGCTGAAATTGCATCCGGACTGGCAAATGGTTTGTCCATGCTGGCATTCAGCAGAAGTAACGAATATGAAGCGGATGATTATGCCGTCCGTTTTCTTTACAACACGGCTTATGATGCACGCGGATTAGGTGGTTTTTTTGAACGGATGGAGAACCATTCCGTAACACCGGTTTTTTTGAGAACACACCCCTCCCCGGAGGACAGACTGGAAAAGATCCAGGAAAATGTGGAAGCCCTGGGGGGCAAGACGGGCCGGTATTTCCAGTCAAGGTATGATGAATTCAAGGCATCATTGCCCTGATGATAATTGTCCTGTCCGGTTTCCCCTTCTCTGGATATATGCGCTGTAATCATGTTGTCATGGGCGATAAGGGCGATTCGTTTCCGTTTTTCCATGGCATAACAATTGTAGTGGATCAAGGGCTGAAAATAATGCGTTTTTGTATGAATGGTTTCTGCCGGTGCATGAATTTTGTGTTATTTTTAAGGGATTTTTGCGTGTGTTTTCGGTGAACAAAGGGTCCCATATATGTTTTTCATAACCCGCCGGATCATATGGACAATGGCCGCAACTGCTGCCATTGCATGTTTTGTGTTTGTTCTGATCGTCTACCATAGGGTGTTTTCCCCGAATGTGAATCTGGAAGACAGAACCTTCATATATTTTTATGTTCCGACCGGTGCCGGCTTTGACAGTGTTCTGGCCCTTCTTGAAGAACAGGAAATCATTGAAGATCCGGAATCTTTCAGGTGGTTGTCATGTAAAAAGAATTATCACAACCATGTTCACTCAGGCAGATACCGTATCGAAAATGGTATGAGCAACAACAAGCTGATCAACCTTTTGCGGTCAGGCAACCAGGAACCGGTTGATCTTACATTCAACAGTATCCGCAGCCGGGGTGAATTGTCATCTGTGGTTGCCGGACAGATCGAACCGGATTCAGCTTCCATATACCGGGCAATTACCAGCGACTCCCTGGCCTCCCTGTATGGTTTTACCGCAAAGACTTTTTATGCGGTTTTTATCCCCAACACTTATGAAGTGTACTGGGACATCTCAACCAATGCGCTTTTGCAAAGGATGGTTTCTGAATATGATCTTTTCTGGAAAGGAGAAAGGGAACGGCTGGCCAGAGAAATGGGAATAACCAGGATGCAGGTCATGATCCTTGCCTCCATTGTGGATGAAGAGACCTATATAACAGAAGAAGAACCTGTAATTGCCGGAGTTTATATTAACCGGCTAAGGAAAGGGATGCGGCTGCAAGCGGATCCTACAATCAAATATGCAGTTGGGGACATCGACATGAAGCGAATACTGAAAAAACATCTTGAGATCAATTCGCCTTTCAATACATACCGGAGGGCAGGATTGCCTCCCGCCCCCATTGTGATTCCGTCGATGTCCGCCATTGATGCAGTACTTCATCATAAAAACCATGACTATCTTTATTTTTGTGCAAAATGTGATTTTTCAGGACGTCATGTCTTTTCCAAAACCCTTGCTCAACATAACAGAAATGCGCGTTTATACCAAAAAGCCTTGGATAGGCGTAAAATTTTAAACTAAACGCCGTTTTCTTCAGTATAATTTCCGGAAAGCTGATTAACTTACATTTCAGGATTCATTTTCACACATGCGTAAAATTAAATTTGAACCGGAAGGATGGCACGGGGTCATCGGGGATGATTTTACTGTATCCAATGTGGCAAGAATTGCCAATGCCGCTTCTGTATGGTTGCTGAACAAATTCACCCGGCCTTCGGTTGTGATCGGGTATGATACCCGGTTTGAAGGCTCATATTTTGCACGGGCTTTTGCCAAAGTGTTGGCTGCCAAAGGGGTTCGGGTGTATTTCCCGGAAAGTCATGGTACGTCCCCGATGGTGTCCGGAGGTGTTGTCGATTTAAATGCCAGCATGGGCATAATGATCACTGCCGGTCATCATCCCCATAATCAGAACGGGATACGCTTTTTTGATCAGAATGGTTCATATTTTCCGGTCGCACTCCAGGTGAATATCGAGGCACTTATCCATGATCAGAATTCAATGGATTTGGACCTGTTAAATTGGGACAGGCTGACGGGGGAGGAAATGATCAAACCCGTGGATCTGGTGGCATTATATTTGTCCAGGCTAAGGGATTCCGGACAGATTGAGCCGGATAACAAATCCGGGTTAAACGTTGCACTGGATCTTATGTACGGAGGTTCGGGAATACTTTTCCCAAGACATATTAAAGGTTTTCGGGTCATTCATCGGAAACCGGATCCATTGTTCGGGGAAATTGTTCCTGATCCCCGGGAGAAAAACCTTGAAGAGCTCAAGGGTCTCGCCCGGAAAGACAAGAATATTCAGGCCGGATTTGCCATTGACGGAGACGGAAGCAGACTGGGTATGGTTGATGATCAGGGGAAAGTTTTGAAACCCAGCGAGATCTTAATGCTGCTGATCCACATTCTGGCTGAAAACAGCAATGGATCCGGTATCATATCTGCCGGATTCCATCTTTCGGAAAAAATTGAAAAACTAGCAGGACATTATGGATTCAGGGTCATTCGCATACAGGAGAAAATAACCAGTTTGGCGGAATCTTTTCAACAACCTGAAGTAATGGCAGGAGGTACTTCCGCCGGATGTTATATGATAGACAGGATTGTCCCGGTCGGTGATGCTGTGATTGCTGCATTGTATATTGAACAATATCTGGCAAAGAGCAGGAAAAAGCCATCCACATTGCTCAGGGAATTCAAAAAGATCGCGGGGTCCTGGCATATCAGCACAAGGGCGGTACAATTGGGGAAAGCCCATAAAAATAAACTGAACGAATTGTGCAATAATGATCAGATTAAGCAAATGGGGCCCTACAAGGTAACCGCGGTTGAGTCAATGGACGGATATAAATTAATAACCGGAACGGGTCAATGGGTTGTCATTAAGCCGGAAACAATGTTGTCCGTGCAGTTGATCGCAGAGGCAGAATCAGAAACAGAAGCCGACAGGATCATTGCCGAGGCCACAGAATATTTGTCGAATTTGTGATCAGCCTTGATATTTCAATGGTTTCCCACAACATGTACTTCTTTCTCAAGCAGGATGCCAAATTGTTCTCTGACAGAATTTTTGATACGGTTTGACAGTTCCAGGATATCGGCTCCGGTAGCACTTCCGTAATTCACGATGACCAGCGGTTGCCTGGGGTAAGTCCCGGTTTGACCAAAGCGACGGCCTTTCCACCCCGATTTTTCTATCAGCCAGGCTGCTGGTATTTTATATTCCCGATCATTGATCTTATGAAAGGGCAATTCCGGGGAAGCTTTTTGAAGGTCCGTAAAATCATTCTTGTCAATCACGGGATTCTTAAAAAAACTGCCCGCATTACCAAGGGTCCCGGGATCAGGCAATTTTTTACGACGCAAACGGATCACGGCATCTCTGACTTGTTCCGGTGAACCGGGAGTCGATCCTTCGAGTTCCTGCCGGAGGTCCTGATATTTTAAATTGGGTCTGGGAATCCGGGATAAAACAAACCGTACCGAGGTAATGATCGCTTTTCCCTTCAAGGCATTTTTAAATATGCTGTCCCTGTAACCGAAAAGGCATTCACTGGCTGTCAGCACGGTATTCCTGCCATTCCTCAGATCAGTATATTGAACCGATTCGATAATGTCTTCTGCTTCCGCACCATATGCGCCGATATTCTGCACGGGAGAAGCACCTGTAGATCCGGGAATGCAGGAAAGATTTTCAGCACCCCAGAAGCCATGTTTAACCGACCAGGTTACAAAACTATCCCAGCGTTGGGATGCTCCGACATCAACCGTGATCTGTTGTTTATTTTTCCGTATTATTTTAATTCCTTTGAAATCCAGGCCAATGACCAGACCCGGATAATCCTTTATGAATAACAGATTGCTGCCTTCTCCTATGACCAGCCGAGGGGTGATCTTGCTGAGTTCCGTGTGCAGATATTTCTGAATTTCTTGCACATTCTCCAGCTTCAGGAATTTCCTGGTGGTTACATCAAGTCCGAAAGCATTGAGATGATGAAGATTGAAATTATCATGCAGGATCACGGCGAAAAGATTTTCCTGACAAAGATAAACATTTCAGATACCCGGTATTATTAATGGTTTGATGAAAACAATTATTATTTTTGCCCAATATTTTCGTCAAACAAACAAAACCTGATGGTAATCCAATTGCATCGGCCATGAATATAGGGATCATAAAAGAATCAGGAAAGGAAAACAGAGTGGTCATGTTGCCCGAAATCCTGTCTTCCCTTCTGCAAAAGAACATCCGGGTGCTTGTGGAAAAAGATGCGGGTAAGCGGGCATTTGCCGGGAATGATGAATATCAGGAGGCAGGGGCCGCCGTCGAAAACCGTGACACGGTTTTGAAGGATGCGGATATATTGCTGATGATCCACCCCCCTGAAGATAAGGACCTGGACAAATTAAAGGAAGGACAGGTGCTGGTAGGGGTTTTTAATCCTTTGATGAAACCGGGCCTGGTCCGGAAACTGAACGGAAAAAAGCTGACTGTTTTCAGCATGGATATATTGCCCCGGACCAGCAGGGCACAATCCATGGATATTTTGTCATCACAGGCAACGGTTGCGGGCTATAAGGCAGTACTGGAATCGGCATACCGGTCTCCCAATTTTTTCCCCATGTTCATGTCAGCTGCCGGAACCATCAGGCCATCCAAAGTCCTGATCATGGGAGCCGGTGTGGCCGGGTTGCAGGCCATAGCCATTGCCAGGAAACTGGGTGCGGTGGTGGAGGTATTCGATGTGCGGTCTGCAGCAAAAGAGGAAGTAATGAGTCTCGGAGGTAAATTTGTAGAGGTTGAGGGTTCCATGGATGATGATTCTGCCGGCGGATATGCAGTTGAACAAACCGAAGAATACAAAAAGAAACAGCAAGAAGCCATTCATGAACACGCGATCAAGTCCAATGTGATCATATGCACGGCTCAGATTCCGGGGAAAAAAGCACCTTTGCTTTTGCGTAAGGAGACATTGGACAAAATGAGACCCGGTTCTGTTGTCGTTGATCTGGCGGCTTCATCAGGTGGCAATTGCGAAGTTTCTCAAAACGGAAAGATCATTGAATACAGGGGGATCCAAGTGATCGGAAATTCTGTTTATCCTTCTGAAACTCCTTCTGATTCCAGCAAGATGTTTGGTAAGAACATTTTGAATTTTATCAATTTGATGTTTGACGATGAAGGCACATTTTCACTCAATTTTGATGATGATCTTATCAGGGGAACCTGTGTTTGTCATAATAATAAGATCATAAATGAAAAAGTCAGGGAAATGATCCATTAAAACCTGTATAAATGAAAGATATATTGATGTTCTTTTTCGAAAACAGGGAAATGATTTTTATCATTGCCCTTTCCGTATTTCTGGGCATAGAAGTTATATCCAATGTTCCATCCGTACTCCATACGCCGTTGATGTCCGGGGCAAATGCGATCAGCGGGGTCATTATCATTGGCGGGATCATTCTGGTAGGCCATGCAGACACTTCCGGCATATCCCTGAACCTCGTACTGGGGATTTTTGCCGTTCTTCTTGGTACACTGAACGTTGCCGGTGGCTTTGTGGTAACCGACCGTATGCTCGAAATGTTCAAAAAAAAGGAAAAAAAGTAAGTCATGGATATGATCAGTAGCCTGGGTGTTGCATCAGGGGACATTATATTGGAATTCAGCTATTTATTGTCAGCCATTCTTTTTGTTGCCGGATTAAAAAAACTGAGTAACCCGGAGTCTGCACGAAGAGGGAATTTATGGGCTGCAGCAGGCATGTTGCTGGCCATGATCACCACCATGGTTCTACACAGGGACAACCAGGGCAACCGCATTGAACCTGCCAATATTGCCATCATTCTGATTGCCATCGGTTTGGGATCTGTGGCCGGGGCACTGATTGCCAGAAAGGTTAAAATGACGGCAATGCCACAACTGGTTTCGTTTTTTAACGCTACAGGAGGCGCTGCATCTGCATTAGTAGCCCTGATCGAGTATTCAAATCCCGAAAACACCTCAAGTCTGGTTACCATACTCGGATTAATCATTGGCAGCATTGCTTTCAGCGGGAGCATGATTGCATACGGGAAGCTTGACGGAAAAATCAGGGATATTTTCGCCTCATTTATGAAGTACATCAATCTTGCCATTTTGCTTGTCATTATCGGATTGTCGGTATATATCCTCATGAATGTTGCGCCTTTTGAAACCCGCATTACCCTGGTATGGCTGTTGCTGGCACTCTCTTTGGTTTACGGAGTTCTTTTTGTAATGCCCATCGGAGGCGCAGATATGCCCGTGGTGATATCGCTGCTGAATTCCTTTACAGGGATCGCTGCTGCCATGGCCGGATTTATCTATGGAAACCAGGCCATGATACTGGGTGGTATCTTCGTGGGTTCGGCCGGACTCATACTGACTTTCCTGATGTGTGAGGCCATGAACCGTTCCCTTGTCAATGTTATTATCGGCGCATTCGGTGGTGGCGGGGCCGCCGCAGATCGTGATAAAGGAAATATCAAGGAAATTCCGGTGAGTGATGCCGCCGTTTTGATGTATTATACACAGAAAGTGGTGATCATTCCGGGTTATGGATTGGCCGCTGCCCAGGCCCAGCATGTATGCAATGAGATGGCCAAACTGCTTGAAGAGAACGGTGTGGAGGTGAAGTTTGCCATTCATCCGGTTGCCGGAAGAATGCCGGGTCATATGAATGTTTTGTTGGCCGAAGCCGAAGTTCCATACAGCAAACTCGTGGAAATGGAAACCATCAATCCGGACATGCACAATGTTGATGTGGCGGTGGTCATCGGTGCCAACGATGTGGTCAATCCTTCCGCCCTGGATGATCCTTCCAGCCCCATTTACGGAATGCCCATCATACGTGCCCATGAGGCAAAAAATATCATCGTTATGAAGAGGGGTATGGGGAAAGGTTATGCGGCCATTGAGAATTTTCTTTTTTACGATGACAAGACCAGGATGCTGTTCGGAAATGCCAGGGATTCACTCCAGAAACTGATTGCAGAGATTAAAAATTTATAGTGCTGTCTATCCATATTTTTCTACCTTTTGTCATAATTTTCAAATGGTTAGCCAATTTGTGTTCGTAACCTTTTCATGGTTTTTACGTTATACTCGATAAATCTTTATCTTTAAAAAGCATCTGTTACAGGCACTGAATGATATTGCATTGTAAGCTTCTCATATACGAGCAACTATTTTGTTGATCACAGGGTCTTGACATAAAGAGCAGAAAAAATTTACAATATGAACTTTTCAAGTGAGATGATAATATCTCCCCGCGTACCGGGCAAAAATGCCGGGATCTGGATTATTCTCCTTTTTATTCTTCATTTTGGAGTGGGCTGGAATTACGGGATTGCGCAGGAAATTTCGCTTGATAACCAATCCGGACTTTGGACCGAAGATGCCACATGGACTGACAATTCCGCCCCGGGGGTAAGCGTGCTGAATGTTGATGTAGAGATCTACGGGGATGTTACCCGGGGCGGTGACCTCGGATTCAATCTGGGAGATCTGTTTGTTCATGACACACTGATTATTTTCGGGAACCTTGATCTGGGCAATAATGCCAATCTTTCCATAGATTCCTCAGGTATTCTGATTGTAAGAGGTGATTATAGTTCCGGGAACCTGGTGGATGTGATGCTGGGCGGGATATTGATCGTCACCGGTGAGTTTGCCATGACCGGCTCCGATAATCAGGGTTCTTTTGATGTTGACGGCGGACAAGTCTATATTTTCGATGATGATCCCCAGATCAAATCAGGTACGGGATATGAGGACCTGGAGTGTGCCGACACCAATGATTATCCCGATAACTGTGGATTTGGCAGTGAAACGGATGTGCAGGAGAATCAGGATCTTTGGGAGTTTTTCAGTTCGGGCTCCTATGAGATCACAGCTTCAGGGCCTACAACTTTCTGTGAAGGGGATTCGGTGATCCTGTCCACGGATTCTACAGGAACAGATTATCAATGGTACAGGGACAGCAGTGTGATCCCGGGGGCAAACGAATATCAGTATACGGCTAAACAAAGCGGAAATTATTATGTAGAGTTTGTTATATACGGTGACACAGTTTCTCTGGAAGAAGACACGGTAACGGTCAATTCATTGCCCGTGGTGAGTTTTACGGGACTCACTTCACCGGTATGTGAAGGCGCCGATCATTATTTGCTTACCGGGAGTGAAGCTCCGGGCGGTACTTTTTCAGGAACCGGGATCACGGACAACGGGGACGGGACGGCCTGGTTTGACCCTTCCACGACCGGAAGCCATGACATTACCTATGCATATACGGACGGGAACGGGTGCTCCGGTTCCGAGGTTCAGTCCGTTCTTGTATATTCCTGTCCTGATTTTGGATTTACGGGGCCGGCCGGTGTTGGCGATCAAAATGTGAATAAACTCTGGCTGAATGCAGATTCGACAGGCGGTCTTTCAGACACCGATCCTGTTTCCACCTGGCCTGACATTTCCGGAAACGGCAATGATCTGATCCAGGCAGGAACACTGAGGCCTTTATTTGCCGGATCTGTTTCAGCCCTGAACAACCAGTCTGCGGTTCTGTTTGATGGTTCTGACGATTTTCTTGAAGATGATGATGGGGAGAATTACATAAACGGAAACACGGGATTTTTTCTGTATGCGGTGATTAAGTCGAACGAGGTTGCTTCCGATGCCGGCATCTTCGATACAGAATTGCCCGACGGGGCAGACGATATGCTGTGTCTCAGATATGACAACGCAGGATGGTCAGGTGGTGGAGATGATATCATCAAGGTCGGTATCAGTACCACAAGTGCTTCCAGGCAACTGGAAGGTTCAAATAATCAACTGACTACCGACGGACAAATGTTATCACCCGGGTGGGTTTCAGGTGATTCCCTGCATTTGTTCATCAATGGAACCAAAGATTCCTATACCTACAATGAGGGAATCATTTCCGGATCCCTCAACAATGCAGACCGGGTGATCATCGGCAGGGGGCCGAAGGACAACACCAATGCCTGGAACGGTTATATTGCCGAAATCATTTTTTACAATACATTGTTGAATTCTGCGCGGAGGAACATTGTTGACAATTATCTGGCTGCAAAATACGGAATATCCATTGCCCGGGATTATTACACCGGCAATGATGCAAGTTATATTCATCAGATTGCCGGAATCGGTGAAGAAAAGGATGGGAATCATATCCAGGCGGGGTCGGCAGGATTGATCATTACCGAAACAAACACCAGTCTGGACCCCGGTGAATATATTCTGTTCGGACATGACAACTCGCTTAATCAGGAATCCACTTCCGATCTCCCGGCAGGAGTGGATGCCAGGTGGGCCAGGACATGGTATCTTGAAAAGACCGGAAATGTCGATGTCAATGTATCATTTGATTTTGTTGACGGGATCAACGGAAGCATTCCGAGGTCACCGGCCAACTATGCATTGTTGTACAGAAATTCAACAAGCGGCAGTTTTGCTGAAGTGAATGTTCAGTCCCAGGGAATAGACAGTTGCACACTGGTTAATTTTGTCTTGAGCAGTGCTGACCTGGCAAATGGCTATTACACGATCGGGACAAGAGACAACAATGAGAGTCCGGTTGCACCAACCGTTGAATTCCAGGGACTGCAATCCGAGTATTGCCTGTTCAGCGAAGATGATACCCTGATTGCAACAGCCACCTCCGGGACTTATTCAGGGACAGGAATTACCGACAACGGCGACGGAACCGCCATTTTCAGTCCGTCTGCCTCCGGTACATATAATATCAAATTTACTTATACTGAATCTCCCGGTTGCACCGATTCATCCATCCAGTCTGTGACCGTCCATCCTCTTCCAGATGTTGGTTTTACAGGTCTTCAGGCTGAATATTGTGAAGGCGATGAGAATGATACACTCATTGGCAACCACGCCCCGGATGGCGCTTTCCTGGGTGCTTCCGTTACGGACAACGGGGATGGAACCGCTTTGTTCACCCCGGCTTCAGCGGGAAGTTACGATGTATATTATTCTTATACCGATATCAATGGCTGTACCGATAGCACCATGCAAAGCACGACCGTGAATGCCCTGACCGAAGCAAGTTTTACCGGACTAGACAGTCTTTATGATGTAAATGATCCTGCCGTAACCCTGACCGGGAGTCCGTCCGGAGGAACTTTCAGCGGCCGCGGCATTACCGGGGATCAGTATGATCCTGCCCTTGCCGGTGTGGGGAAAGATACAGTGGTTTATACATATACCAATCCGGGCGGCTGCACGGATTATGATACGGCATATACTGAAGTCAAGGATTATGATTTCAGGGACGGGGCCCGGCTTCTGACCGATATTGACGGATGGTGTTCAACGGATGCACGATATACCACAACAGGCGCAACTCCGGATGAAAACAAGGGCAGTTGCTGGCCACATGGCCCGACATACAACCGCTGGTTCAAATTTGAAGCTACATCCAGCGGCCAGGTAAGGGTCGAAGTAAAGACCGGAGGAGACCAGGGGACATTGAGAAGGCCATATGTGGCATTATGGGATGCTTCCGGTGCGGAGGTCTCCTGCCAGCGTTATTATTCGGATTACAGCGATATCGTGGCCGGCAGTCCGGATCTCACGCCCGGAGAGATGTATTACATTTCCGTGGACAATTATGCCAATGACGGTTACAGGGGTACTTTTACGCTTTGTGTTGATGATTCCGTTGATTACGACTTCAGGGAAGGGGCATATGTGCTGAGCGATCTGGACGCCTGGTGTTCCAATGATGCTGAATTCACCACATATAATGCCACCCCGGACAAGGATGCAGGTTCATGCTGGGTGAATGGCCCTACATACAACCGCTGGTTCAGATTCCGGGCCACAACTCCCCAGGTGACAGCAGATATCAAAACCGGCGGTGATGAAGGGACCATCCGTTACCTGATGGCGGCACTCTGGGATTCTGCCGGGAACGAACTTGCCTGTGCCCGGTATTCCGGAGCATATGACGATCTGAAGATTGGCAGTGCATCACTTACTCCCGGTGATTGGTATTACCTGTCGGTGGATAACCATGGGGGTTCAGGAGGCTACAGGGGATCCTTCACTTTGTGTATCAATGACACTGTGGATTACGATTTTAAAGAAGGTGCGATTGTGATTCCGGATATTGAACAATGGTGTTCTGTCGATGCTGCATATACAACAGAGGATGCCACACCGGATGGTCTGAAAGGATCTGCATGGAACAACGGGCCGAATTTCAACCGCTGGTTCAGATTCCAGGCCACCGGGAATATGGTCAAGGTAGATCTGAAGACCGGGGGCGATGAAGGCACCCTCCGGTACGGATTCCTGGCCCTCTGGGATTCTCTGGATAGTGAAATTGCCAGTGCCCGTTATACCAGTACCTACAGTGATATTTCGGTCAGTGCGAACAATCTGACTCCCGGGGAATGGTATTACATAACGGTCGACAATCACGGAGGTTCTTCCGATTATTGCGGGACATTCACTTTGTGTGCCACGGATACAATCGACTATGATTTCAAGGAAGCGGCCGTTGAACTGACGGATCTTGATCACTGGTGTTCTGCAGATGCGGAATATACAACGGTAGGTGCCACGCCGGACGGATTGAAAGGATCTGCATGGAACAACGGGCCGAATTTCAACCGCTGGTTCCGTTTCCGGGCTACCAAAAAGAATATTAAGGTCGATTTGAAGACCGGGGGCGATGAAGGCACCCTCCGGTACGGATTCCTGGCCCTCTGGGA
>CAZNPH010000007.1:0-5697 GCA_964574985.1 uncultured Bacteroidaceae bacterium | reverse complement strand
TCACTTTGTGTGCCACGGATACAATCGACTATGATTTCAAGGAAGCGGCCGTTGAGCTTACGGATCTTGATCACTGGTGTTCTGCAGATGCTGAGTATACCACGGTTGGCGCAACTCCGGATGAAGAAAAGGGATCTGCTTGGAATACCGGACCCAATTTCAACCGTTGGTTCAGATTCCAGGCCACATCGGATATGGTCCGGGCTGAATTGAAAACCGGTGGTGATGAAGGAACGCTTCGCTATGGATATATTGCTTTATGGGATTCATCGGGAACCGAGATCCGGTCAGCGAGATATAGTTCAACCTACAGTGATATAAGTGTTTCTTCCGACACACTGACTCCGGGTGAATGGTATTACATTTCGGTGGATAATCATGGCGGTTCCTCCGGTTATTGCGGGACATTCACGCTCTGTGTCGATGATACGGTCGATTATGATTTCAGGGAGTCTGCCTATGAGGTTACAGATTATGACAATTGGTGCTCATCCCAGGGCGAATTTACCACAGTAGGTGCATCGCCGGATGACACTTCTGCATCCTGCTGGAATTCTGGTCCCAATTATAACCGGTGGTTCAGGTTCCGGGCCACCTCCACCGATGTAACCGTTGAATTGAAAACAGGTGCCGAAGAAGGCACCCTCAGATATCCCTATCTGGCGCTTTGGGATTCATTGGGGACGGAACTGGCCTGTGCACGATATATATCCCAGTACAGTGACCTCGAAATTGCATCTGACACATTTGACCTGACCATCGGAGAGTGGTATTATATATCGGTTGATAATCTGAATAATTCAGGCTACAGGGGGACATTTACCCTGTGCATGGATGATGAATTGAATTACAACTTCTTTGATGGTGCAGAACTGATCAGCGATCTGGACAACTGGTGTTCAACTTATGGAGCGTATACCACACAGAATGCCACGGCCGATGAAAGTGCCGGATCCTGCTGGCCGAACGGCCCGAATTACAACCGCTGGTTCAAGTTCCAGGCTACTTCTTCGAACATTGCCATTCAATTCAGGATCGACGGTGTGGAAGGGACCCTTGACCGTCCGTTCATTGCACTCTGGGATGAAACCCTGACGGAAGTGGAATGTGAGATATACAGTACTGACAACGCTGATATTGAAATTGCCTCTACGGCCTTGACAGCCGGAAACTGGTACTATATTTCAGTCGACAATTACGTTGGAACCGGATACCAGGGAACGTTTACCCTCTGTGTGACCGACAATGTCGGAAATGATGACAAAGCCAATGCCTATGAACTGAATGATCTTAACAACTGGTGTTCCGACAGTGCAAAATACAGCAACATTCTTGCAACCGCGGATGAATCCACGGGTAGTTGCTGGACCGGTGGGGATAATAAAAATGTTTGGTTCAAATTCCAGGCCACATCGACCGAAGTTACTGTAAGGCTTAAAACAGGATATGAGGCAGGAGAGATGAGAGGACAGCAGATTGCCCTGTGGAATGAAGCAGGCACCGAAGTCAATTGTGCAGGTCCCCTTCCTTCTGATGGTATGCTGAGCATGGTTTCCGATACACTGACCGTTGGAAACTGGTATTACATTTCAGTTGACGATGATGGCCAGCCTGGCACATTTACCATTTGCATTGATGATGATGTCACATATAACTATCCTGAGGGAGCAGTTGAATTAACCGATATCAGCAACTGGTGTTCCCCTGATGCCGGATATTCAAATGCTTCCTCCGAGGAAAGTACTTTCCAGGGATCTTGCTGGACAGGATCGCCCCGAAACATCAAATGGTTTAAATTCCAGGCCACTAACAATGCCATTAAAGTTGATATTCATACCGGAGGTGCTTATGGCAATATGCAACGTCAACAGGTTGGTTTATGGAATATAGACGGCAATGAAGTTGCCTGTTCCAAATGGACATCCAATCAGGGTACAGTCATTATGCAGACGGATACATTAACCACAGGCAACTGGTATTGGATCGGTGTGGATGATGATCGTGTGAGTGGGACCTTCACCATATGCGTGGATGACCAGCTGGATTATGACTACCACGAAGGAGCTATTGAGATTGCCCATGACGGGAGTTGTTCATCGGATGCTGAATATACCAATTATTATGCAACTCCCGATCGGGAGATGGCCGGTTGCTGGGCGGGAACAGAAAACAAAAATGTATGGTTCAAGTTCCAGGCGACATCCCAGTTTGCCACTGCCGAACTAAAATGCGGAAGTGTATATGGCAGTATGCGCAGGCCCCAGATGGCCATATGGAATGCCCAGGATACACTGGTTGCCTGTGTAAGTGATATCATTGACCAGGGAACATTGCAGCTTTCAACCGATAGTCTGACCGTTGGCAACTGGTATTATATTTCGGTGGACGATGATTACAGGAGCGGTTCATTTTCATTGTGTTTAGGGAATCAGCCTGTATACGATTTTCATGAGGGCGCCATCGAGATCGCCCATGACGGGAGTTGTTCATCGGATGCTGAATATACCAATTATTATGCAACTTCTGATCGTGAAATGGCTGATTGCTGGGCGGGAACAGAAAACAAAAATGTATGGTTCAAGTTCCAGGCGACATCCCAGTTTGCCACTGCCGAACTAAAATGCGGAAGTGTATATGGCAGTATGCGCAGGCCCCAGATGGCCATATGGAATGCCCAGGATACACTGGTTGCCTGTGTAAGTGATATCATTGACCAGGGAACATTGCAGCTTTCAACCGATAGTCTGACCGTTGGCAACTGGTATTATATTTCGGTGGACGATGATTACAGGAGCGGTTCATTTACCCTGTGCCTGGATAATCAGCCGGATTATGACTACCACGAAGGAGCTATTGAGATTGCCCATGACGGGAGTTGTTCATCGGATGCTGAATATACCAATTATTATGCAACTCCCGATCGGGAGATGGCCGGTTGCTGGGCGGGAACAGAAAACAAAAATGTATGGTTCAAGTTCCAGGCGACATCCCAGTTTGCCACTGCCGAACTAAAATGCGGAAGTGTATATGGCAGTATGCGCAGGCCCCAGATGGCCATATGGAATGCCCAGGATACACTGGTTGCCTGTGTAAGTGATATCATTGACCAGGGAACATTGCAGCTTTCAACCGATAGTCTGACCGTTGGCAACTGGTATTATATTTCGGTGGACGATGATTACAGGAGCGGTTCATTTACACTGTGCCTGGACAATCAACCGGATTATGACTATCATGCAGGAGCCATTGAATTGATGCATGACGGCGGATGTTTATCGGATGCTGCCTATACCAATTATTATGCAACTCCTGACCGGGAGATGGGTGATTGCTGGGACGGTACTGAAAACAAAAACGTATGGTTCAAATTTACGGCAACCACACGGTTTCTTACCCTCCGGCTGAAAACAGGAAGTATATACGGAAGTATGCGCCGTGGGCAAATGGCTGTATGGAATGAACTGGATTCTATGGTTGCCTGTGTGGGCGATATAGTTGATCAGGGTACCACGGAGCTTAACGCGGATAGCCTTACACCGGGCAATACATATTACATTTCTATTGATGATGATTATCGTTCGGGTAGCTTCACATTATGTATTGATAATCAACCGACATATGATTACAGGGAAGGAGCCATCGAGATCAGTCATGACAATTACTGTTCATCGGATGCTGCCTATACCAATTATTATGCAACTCCTGACCGGGAGATGGGTGATTGCTGGGACGGAACGGAAAATAAGAATGTCTGGTTTAAGTTCCAGGCAATCAGCCGGTTTGCCACCATAGAACTGAAATGTGGAAATGTATATGGAAGCATGCGGCGCCCGCAAATGGCAGTTTGGAATGCCGAGGATACATTGGTTGGATGTATTGACGATGTAATTGACCAGGGGACAGAGAAACTCACCGTTGACAGTCTGACCACAGGCAATTGGTACTGGATATCGGTGGATGATGATTACCGGTCCGGTTCTTTTACCCTTTGTCTAGATGACGACCCCGATTTCAATTATCTTGAAGGAGCAATCGTTCTTTCTCATGATCATGGTTGCTCTTCTGACGCTGCCTATTCAAATTACTATGCAACTGCTGACCGGGATACGGGTTCATGCTGGACGATGAATAATGAACTCAAGAATGTCTGGTTTAAATTCCAGGCCATTGGTCCGGAAGTAAAGGTACAGATAAAGACAGGTACCGTATATGGGAACATGGACCGTCAGCAATTTGCCCTTTGGAATGAAGCAGGGGATGAGGTTGCCTGTGCCAGGTGGATAAACAATGAGGGAACGGTTGTTATGCAAAGTGACACGCTTACTACCGGTCATTGGTACTATATATCTGTCGATGACGATTACCGCAGCGGATCGTTTACCATTTGCCTGGATGATGCAGTTAATTATGATTATCGTGCCGGGGCCATTGAATTGACGGATGTTGACAACTGGTGTTCTGCAGATGCGGCATACAACAATGAGTTTGCCACTCCGGACGAGTCTCCGGGAAGTTGCTGGACAGGTTCTATGAATGAAAATGTTTGGTTTAAATTCCAGGCCATTGCATCCAAGGCTGAGATTGAAGTGAAAACAGGAAGTGGATACGGTGATATGTCCAGGCAGCAGTTGGCTCTCTGGAATGTAGCCGGTGATGAGGTGGGATGCCAGTCATGGACAGATAATTACGGGACAGTTCTTCTTACCGTAGATACGCTGACCATTGGCAACTGGTACTGGATATCTGTTGATGATGACAGGTACAATGGAACATTTACCCTGTGTGTACAGGGTAATCCTCTTGACGCAGAGATCACCGGGACCAATGTAACCTGTTACGGATGGGATGACGGAACCGCAACTGTGACAGCGACCGGCGGTACCGGAGTTGGATATAGTTATTCCTGGACCAGGGACGGTGTTCCCATGGCAGAAACCGGTTCGACAATCACAGGACTTGAACCGGCAACATATGAAGTTACGGTCACTGATGATGGAGATCCTGCAACTCAGGTCATCAAGAGCATTGTAATAACCGAGGAACCTCCGGTAACGGTGTCATTGGTTAAATCAGATGAAAACTGTCCTGGCGATGCGGATGGTTCAATAACCGCCACACCCGGAGGTGGAACCGGGACAACCTATAGTTATGTATGGTACAGAAATGGCAGTCTTTATGGGGAATCCACGGCAGTGATCAACGGTTTGAATCCGGCCTGGTATAAGGTTGTAGTGACTGATGACGGTGCACCTTCATGTACAGCAACTGACAGTATTGAAATCCTTACATTGAAGGAAGAGTCTGTCGCCCCCACGGGTGCGACGAGTGACCAGGACAACTTCTGTCCCGGTGATTTTGCCAACATCACGTTGAGTTACAGCGGCGGCACGCCCGGCACGGGTGCCACGGCCCGGTGGTACGACGACGCGGCCCTGACCAGCAATATTGGCAGCGGCAATAACCTTTCAATAGCCGCTCCCGCGGTGACCACGACCTATTATGTCAGGTTCGAGGGAGACTGCGACACGACCTCCGCGGCCAGCGTGACGGTAACGGTCAGGGAAGAGTCTGTCGCCCCCACGGGTGCGACGAGTGACCAGGACAACTTCTGTCCCGGTGATTTTGCCAACATCACGTTGAGTTACAGCGGCGGCACGCCCGGCACGGGTGCCACGGCCCGGTGGTACGACGACGCGG
>CAZNPH010000006.1:0-175065 GCA_964574985.1 uncultured Bacteroidaceae bacterium | reverse complement strand
AAGGTGGTATCATTTTTTACCGGTGGGTGGTATCAGTTTACACCGGCGTTAAAATTCATTTAGAAAATGAATTAAATTGGAAAACCCCAACCTTAAAGAAATAGCAGTCGAAATTTCAAATAAGAAAGGTGTTAGATCCCACCAAACATATGGTCAATCAAAATCGGCGGCAGAGGGGGCAGGTAATCGGTATTTTCAATTTACCACTCACTTGGTTTTTTAATAATATATCCATCGCGTTTTTGAACCTCCTCTGGGAATTGACTATCAACTAATTTCTTTCTACCTATTGTCATTGAACCTTTTGCTACAATAGCTACGGAAGAATTATGCCGTTTTGGAGGGAATGCAACAAAAATCCTTTTATCTGTAAAATTTTCATGAATTGATCTATTGGCGAAACAAGGTCACTGTCACCTGATATTAACATCGCCATATCATAAAAATTATTATAGGCATCAATTATCATTTGAGTTGCAATATTAACATCTGTCATTTTTTCACTATATGTTGCCCAAATATTTCCACATCGATTACATTCAATATTGCCAGATTGGTAGTGGCCATAATATATCTTTACACCTTTTGTTTCTAAAGCTTCAATATATTTCGTTTGACGCTTTTGTTTATCAGGATTATTGCTAACTCTACTGGTGAAATATTTTATAAAGCGAAGTTCTTGATTGGGTTTTAATAAATTATCTACAAGTATAGAAATATCAAGCCATTTGCTATTTAAGAGGCCAGCCTCTACTATACCAAAATACAAGTTGAATCCGTCAACATAAACAATTACTCGTTCTTTTTTTGATAAACCACTTGTATTTGACATAATTACATTTTATATTTGCATCATAACATCGCTAAAGATAGCATCTTTAGTCCGACGCTCCGAAAGGAGCGTTTCTTTTTTCCCAATATTTTCTGAGATATTAAGTGTTAATCCCCACCAACCTTTTCCCTAAATCCTGGCACCAAACTGGCACCAACGAAAAAACCACCTACAAAATGAATTGTAAGTGGTTGATTATGATGTGGGCCCAGCTGGGCTCGAACCAGCGACCCCCTGATTATGAGTCAGGTGCTCTAACCGGCTGAGCTATGGGCCCCGTTCATCAAAATGAAATGCAATATTACAATATTAAGCAGTAATTTTCAACTAAAGCAAGTCAAATTGTTGTATTTTAGGACCGTCAAATCGGTGGTTCATGGATCTGTCCGTTGTCATACCAGTATACAATGAACGCGATAAAATAGAAAAAGATATCCGGGATGTCAGGGATTTTTTTTCTTCCTACAATATCCACGGGGAGATCATCGTGGTGGATGACGGAAGCCAGGACAGTACCCCTGAAACCGTCAAGAATATTCCCCCGGCCGGGGACTGCATACTGAACCTTGTTGAGATACCCGCCCACAGGGGTAAAGGACATGCCGTGAAAACCGGCATTATGAAAGCAACGGGGCGTGTCATCATGTTCCTGGACAGCGGAAGTTGCATCCCGTATACAAGCATTTCCAGGGGATTGAGGATGGTGAGCAGCAAGAAATGTGAGATCGCCCACGGTTCGAGGCGTTTGCCCGACAGCAGGATCATCCGCGGGAAACACTGGACACGGAGCTTGTCCTCCTTTCTATTCAGAATACTGACCCGGTTGTATTTGAATCTTCCCTCCCATCTGACCGATACGCAATGCGGACTCAAGATCTACCGGGGGGATGTTGCCCATGAGATCTATAAACAATGTGCAACCGACGGATTTATGTTCGACCTGGAGATCATTATGCGTGCCCAAAGAAAAAATTACAGGATCCGTGAATTCCCGGTGGAATGGACAGCGGATCCGGACAGCCGGCTGTCATTCATGTCAACCTTTTTCCGGGCGATCAAGGACATATACCGGATCAAAAAATATCTGTCAAAAGGGAACGGTCCCGGAAATCCTTCCTGACATATCCCCGGATCTCCATCCCCGGTCTCAGTTCGGGTGTATTTTCAAACAGGGGAACATACAGATGTTTCTGTCCCGGCGGAGGCAGTTCATAGAGTTTTCTGAGCAGGTCTTCCCGGAAAACGGGAGAGGCCAGCACCAGGGGTGCCGCAGGAGTATCCATAGCCACATGATCCCACCATCCGATGTTGTTGAAATCACGCAGATACCAGGGAAGCGGCCAGTAATCGTGCTCCGGGAAAATTACTTCCATATAGATGTCTTTGCCCTGTGGGCATTCACCGGCCAATTGCCGGATCCTTCCGGTCACCTTGAAAATGTCCCGGCTGGTATGGGCGTAAGCCCAGGGATTGCGGGGATCGGCACCGTACCGGAAATTCAGCAGGTATGATTGCCAGAGCAAATGAGCTCCTGCCGCGAACAGGACGATGTAAACGCCTGTTCGTGCCCATTGCTTTTTGAACAGGCCACAGAAATGCATCACTCCTGCACCGGCCGGAATGATCCATCCCAACCAGAACTGAAGCAGGTTCCAGGGGGTTTTGTAGGGGATTGCCGAATAAACCGCCAGCATGAGCAGGGCATAAACGGACATGAAGCGGATAAATCCCGTGTCTTTGAACCGGCTTCCGGATTTTCCGGACCATGCCTGGATCATGGCCCATATCCCGGCAAGGAAGATCAGCCACTCCCCTGCCACGCCGGCATGTAATTTACCGGGCCACAGCAGAAGTCCGGGGTAATAATGCCAGGGATGGTGGTGTGCCTGGCCGGCTCCTGCCCTTTGCAGGTAGGTTTCATAAAAAGTATATGAATCGCTGATGCCCTGCATATTGGTAAAGAAAGAGGAAAAGAAAATGGCGGAAATAACCGCTGCGGTTCCTGCTGCAGCCGGTATGTGCCAGAAGATTTTGTTACCGCTGTCCCTGGCAGATTGCTTTCCCCGGCTGATTGAACGGGTTATTCCCCGGGGGCCTGTCAGCCACAAAACCACAAGGGCCAATCCCATGCATCCCAGGGAGATGACAAAGGTTTCCTTGGTCGCATGCATCAGTCCGGCCACCCCTCCCCCCACCAGTGCCCAGATGAGTTTCCTGCTTTTGATGTACCGGTATGCAGCAGCCAGAAAAGCCAGGGTGAAAAAGGCCAGCAGTATCTCCTGGATATAATACCGGCTGTAGTACACAAAAACCGGGGAAACGGCGGCCAGAGCCGCTGATGCCAGAATGGCCGGACGCCGCATTGCGCCGTTCAGGAGTGCCAGCAACAGGAGCATGCATACCCCCATGGCTGCAGGCACCCGGCGCAGAACGGCCTCGTCGATCTCCCGGCATGTTCCGGCCCCGGTCAGCCAGGCCGGCAGAAGGGTCAGGTAGTTTAATACCGGGCCGTGGAATTCCTTTTTGTCATAACGGTAATGGCCGCTGTCCAGGAGAGCGCAGAATTTCATCCCGTGCACAGCCTCATCGGTATGCATGGGCCTCCGGCGGATAGCGGCAAACCTGAGCACCATGGCCAGGACCAGCACGAACAGAAAAAGAGAACGGTACAGGTACGGTTTGTTCACTCGACTGGTTTTCCGTATACTTCCACTTCGATGTAATGGTTGAATTTGTTGTCCGTATTCCCCTGGCTGTACAAACGGACGAACTGCCCCTGTGCGCCTTTGGCATCCACCAGCTTGCCCTCGTATGTCTCCACATAATGCCACTCCCCGCCCGATCCGAATCCGGCCGAATTGTTGTAGTCATTGTTGAACACGGTATGCACACCGGTGAGAAAATCCGGGTCATCCGAAACCTGAACGATCACATCAGAATAAACCCGGGCTTTCTTGTGAAAGTGCCAGAAAGCAATGGCATATATGTTGAACCTTCCTTCCAGATCAATGGTGATGTGCTGCAGGCCCTCGTCCAGCTCCACAAAGGATCCGTCCACCGCTTCCTTGTTTCCGTCGGTGACCAGTTCAAGATCTCCCATAAGCGGATCCGGGTCGCTGCTTTCCACAAATTTCCCCAGGGCGACATTCTCTGTTCCCTGGGGTGCCAGAAAGGGCGGGCGGTCGTGGCCACGGGGAGGTTCAAGCTTGTTGACCCGGAATCCTGTGGGGGTGCCTATGAACATGGGCTTGGGAAGATCGATGTTCAGGGGTTCAATATCCTGGCCCCATGCCGGGACAAAAGGCATGATGCCCGTCAATGCACACAAAACAAAACCGGATACAAGGGTTTTCAGACTTTTTCCCATGGGATTCATCTTTTCCATTTTAGTCAGACAACAACTATTTGATATAGGTCAAAATCCGTTCCAGGTTTTCCCTGAATTCCCCCGGACCGGTATCCTCCAGTATTTTATTGATGATCTTGCGGGTTTCCTCGGGGTGATTGTCCCCGGTTTCCCCGGCGATCCTGGCCACCGCTGCTTCGGCTTCCCTTCTCAGGGAAGCATCGCCGAGCAGTTCTACCGCCCAGTGCAGGGCATCCAGGGATACCACACCGGAGAGTCCGGATACCACGGCAATTTTCTCCCGCTGATTTTCAGCCAATTGAAAGGCCAGGCGGTATTCCTTCACTTTTTCCTGATCACTGAGTTCTTCCGCCATCCCGATCAGCCGGGCATACCCCCTGAAAGCGAGGGCACGTTTCCGGGGCATTTCGCTTTTTTGAACAATAGACTTGAGATACCACAGGGGAGCCGCATCAGGCCATCCTGACAGTGCTCTCACGGCAGCAATCTGAACATCTTTTTCCGGATGATCAAGGTGATCCCGCAATACATACAGGGCTTGTCCACTGGCAATCTCTCCGAGAATTTCGATCAATGCTTCCTTGTTACGGATTTCCCCTGCAACTTCCAGGGCGTCAATGATTTCCACGGCCCTTTCGGATTCATCGGGGATCTGCGTGACAATGGACACCACGGCCTGTACAGCTTCGCGTCTGACCTGCCTGCTTTCCTCCCGGGTCAGCAGATCGATCACCTGTTTCAACTGGCCGGGACCGGCCAGCATGCCCAGCACTTCCATAGATTCTTTCCTGACATTCCGGTCCGGATCACTCGCGTATTTGAAAACGTGGTCCAGTTCAGAAATCATATTCCGGGTGCCTATGCTGCGCACCAGTTCTGCCCTGACCTCCCCGCTGGTTTTTTCCATCCCCTCCAAAATGGCTTTTTCCACTTTTTCTCCCCTGAGTGAATACAGGCACCGCCTGGCCATTTCTTCCCCTCTTCCCCTGCCTCCGGCAGCCAGCCGGGCAAGGTACAATACATCGCCGGCCGTTCCGATTTCCCGGAGGGCTTGTATGGCAGCCAGCCGGATGGCCGGGTTTTCATGACCGGCCATCCGGAGGATTTTATCATGCACCAGGGGGTCATGCCTGCAGGCAATGGCCACCGCCACCTGCATCTGCAGCATGTCCGGCCATTGGTCCATGGGTTCCAGAAAAATTTTCATATTGCTTCCTTCGGGCAGGTCACGGATCATGGGGACAACAGCTTCCCTCATGGGCGGATCCCCACTTTCCAGGATCCTGAGGATCTGGTTTTCCGGAGGCATGTCGCCGGTCTTCAACATCCCTTTGAAAGCCGCGACCCTGGTGGTCACGGGCGGACTGTCAGCATATATTTTCTCATAGATATTCCGGGCCTTTTTGCCCTTGCCTTCCTCCAGGAATCCGTCTGCGCATTTCAGCCAGGAACCGGCAATGTCCCATTTGAAGGGAGGACCGGCCCGGAGATATTCCTCCTCCAGTATGGCAGCAGCTTTTTCCCCTCCGATCCTGCCCAGGGCATAGACCGCTGCTTTGGCAACTTCCTGGTTGTCATTCCCGGTACAGCCGGCCAGTTTTCTGACGGCTTTTTTTGCTGTTTTTCCGGTCTTCCGTACCCCCAGTGCATTGATGACCCCGGCCAGCACTTCTTCTTCCGTCTCATCCATGGCTTTCAGCAATGCTTCATCAACCGCCGATCCGGGTATGTTTTCCATCGCATACAGCGCCATATCGGCGGTTTGCGGGTCCCGGATCATCCCGGCCAGGACAGGGACGGAGGCATCCGTGGCAATGATCCGCAGGTGTTTGCAAATGAACTGTTTTCCTGCATAGGTGGCATCGGATTCCAGAAAATCCAGCATCATCTTTTCAACTTCTGCCGCTGCACCCGGTGTGTTGTAAACCGAGCGCATCAGATCGAGATAATCATTGAGCCAGCTTCTGCTGTCATAATTATAGACTGCAATGCTTTCCAGCAGGTTGCCGGTTTCTTCCAGGATCTGTTCCCCGGAACCTGTCTGTGCATATCCACGGGTACCTGAAAAACCCATAATCAGGCAGAACGATATGATCAGGAAGGATTTGATGCTGATGGTATGATTGCTTTTTGTCATGACAATGGTTTTTTGATGTTTATTTACAGATGCCAGGGGCTCCTCATGGGTCTGGACAGCTTTTTATTGGCTTCTGGATCGCCCGGGAATTCTTCCCTGACCGGATCCCATTCCAGTCTGCGCCCCAGCCGGATTGCAATATCTGCCTGCTGGGCAACTGCTTCGGATCGCACCGCGGTTTCGATGGGACTGACAGTTTGCCGGCGGCTCCGCACACAATCCAGGAAATTCCGTCGGTGGTCATTGCTCCGGGGCAACCGGATCTCATCCGGACCGATGACGGTTTTCAGCAGGGATTCGGGCTGTGCATTGATGTATCCCCGCTTTACATGCACCCACCCCTCGCTTCCTATGAACAGCATGCCCATGGCATGTCCCCGCAACTGGGGAAATCTTTTCCTGGCCGTGCCGTGGTCCATATGGAGCAGCTTCACCCCGCTGGCATATGTCTGCTCCGATTCCCAACTGGTAATGGTATCAAAGAGCCCGTCTTCCGGAACCACGCCCTGCCCTTCCACGCTTATGGGGCCTGTGTGGTCGGCATCTGCAGCCCACTGGGCGATGTCCACGTGGTGGATGCCGTAGGCCCCGGAAATACATCCCACGGAATAATCATAGATCACTGTAAAGGAACGGGTGGTTCTCAGGTTGCAGTGGGGAGCCCAGGGAGCAGGGCCCAGCCACATGTCATAATCAAATCCGGGAGGAACGGGTTCGACCGGCCGGATAATATTGGATCCGGAACCACCGGCTGAGGCGACCACAATGGTCTCCAGTTTGCCGAATTTCTCATTCCTGGCCAGCTCGCAGGTGAAACGGAAACGTTCGTCCGATCTTTGCTGGGTGCCCAGCTGGAACACCACCCCGGAATCGTTGACCGCCTTTCGCATGGCCTGGCATTCCCTGAAAAACAGGCTCAGTGGTTTTTCATGATACATGTCTTTGTTCTGTTTGGCTGCCTCTATCCCGATCAGGGCATGCCAGTGGTCGGGGGTGGCCATGACGATGGCATCAATATCCCCGCGGGCAAGCAGCTCCCTGAAATCATGATAGGTATCACAATCCGTGCTCCCGTACCGGTCATCCACGATCTTTTTGGCCCTGTCACGGTGTTTTTTCCGGACATCACATACAGCCGCTACATGAACATCGTCATAACCAAGGAATGACCGCACATGTCCGGTTCCCATGTTCCCCACACCGATGAATCCCAGGTTGATCTTATCCGACGGGGGCATTTTCCCGCTTCCCGCCAGAACCCGGGCCGGCACAATAGCGGGCAGCACAATGGCACCCACGGCAGTGGCTGCCGATTTGCGGATGAAATTTCTTCTGTTGAATTTTTGTATCATAAGAAAATATCTTAGTTAATCATATGATTATATGCTTGTTACAATATCAGTCCAAAGGCTATGTCTAATTTTTGCCGGCCACCCCCATGCTGTCCACATTCCGGGCCGGCGAACCCCCATTTGTCTAAAATCAGCGACTTGCCGCCGGATCGGTGATGGAGGTTTTTCCTGCCAATTCCATGCAGATCCGGTCAAAATGATCCATGCTGTCCCTGATGGCTCCGAAGGCATTTCCTTCCTGACGGGTATATTCGAGTCCGTAAAACACCGGCAGGTTCATTTCATGCAGGGTTTCCAGCAAGGCCCTGAAATCGACCACACCTTCCCCCCAGGCCACGTCATGCCCTTCGGGGCTTTTTTCATTCAGGTCATGCACGTGCAAACTGATCAGCCGGTCTCCGAGCTTCCTGACGGCTTTTTCCGGATCGATCCCGGAACGGATCCAGAAACCGATGTCCCCGCAGGCCCCGATCCTGGTGCTGCGCCCATCACATACCTCAAGGATCCCTTCAGGATCCCAGTAAACGGGAGACAGGTCTTTTTGGTGGTTGTGTATGGCCAGACGCATGTCAAATTTTTCACACAGCGCTTCCGCCATATCCAGTCTTTCCTCTGCCGGTTCGCCCACTATGGTTTCCACGCCCATGGCATGGGCAAATTCAAAGATCTTTCTGCATTCTTCCCGGTCTTCCGGCAGGCGGTGGATATAATACTCCACCAGTCTGACCCCTTCTTCCGCCAGCTTGGTCATCACCGCCAGCCGTTCTTCACCGGTAAGGTGATGGTCAAATTCCTTGCCGATCTCATCACTGACTTTCTGAAAATTGTATCCGGTCATATAAAATGAACCCAGGGCTGCGGTCTTGTCAATGGCTTCGAACAGCGTCCCTTCACGGAAACAATATGAATTGATCCCGAACCGCCAGCCGAGGTTTTCCCTTGCCCTGACGGCCGGATCCATTTTGTTTCCGGGCACAACGGAACCCGCGAGGTCTCCCAGACTGAACTGAATGCCGTCATAAAAATGTTCCATTACCAATGAGTTCCAGAATATATGGGGATTGTGCCCGAGGGCACTGAAAAAGACCCTGCCCTTTCCATAGGCCTTCACCCAGCTAACCGCTATGTTTTTGTCGATCCTCCGCGGGGCATAAATATACCTTTCAGGGCCCATGTCTGTTTTTTCCGGATCAACCGAAACCAGTACCCGGAGGATGTCCCGGGAATAAGGATCACAATACTGGTAGATCTCATCCCGGATGGCAAAGTTTTTGGATTCAAAGGCACTGTTCACCGGATGATCCGTTTCATTTACCTGTAGTATGACTTGTTCATCCGGAGCCCAGGGATGCCCGTAATTCTCATAACCTCCCAGCATGACCCCGTATTGGGGGAACTGGTCATAAACGGGAAACTGAACGAAGGTGGCCGCGGCGGCATGGACCCCTGCGAATCCCTTTCCCGAATGCACATATTCCAGCAAATTCCTTCGGAGCACGGGGTCTTCACACAGTACCCCTCCTGTATTGTTAAAACAGACGGCATCGAAGGGTTCCAGGGCTTCCCTGCCGAACATCAGGGTATCCCTGCTGAAAAAGGTTTCCCAGGCACCGGTTCTTTTTCCCATCTGGTAAATGGCGTAATTGCCGTAGGGAATGGAGCTGTGTCCTTCCACCACCTTTTTGTCGCGGATATGCAGATTAAACACCAGCAGCTTTCCGGGTTTTTCAGGGCTCACGTGAGCGGTCCGGGGCAAAGCTTCCACGATCTTTTGTTTTTCCGCATTGCTTACACCCCTGAAAAAGGACTCCGCATCTTCACCCCGTGTATATTCCTGCGCTACCGCCGGAGGAGGAAAATTGCCCAGCAGAAGCATCCCTGCGATGAAGGCCGTGGCCGGCTTTCCGGCCGCTTTTATCTGATGTTGGCTCATGTTCTTGATTTTATTGATTACAGTTTGCATCCGGGTCGTTTGGCTTTACGGTTTTTGATCCGGAGTGATTTCAAAATCAACGTCCCCAGAATGGGCGGTATACCCTGATGGCACGAAGAGGCTGGCCGGAACCGTGTTTTTTTACCAGTTTCAGGGTGTAATGCCCGTTCTCAAGTCCCTTGACCATGGTGATGGCATTTTCCAGGGTGGGATCCTCATCCGGTTCCGGGGTGAACCGATCACGGAACATGGGGATCACGCTCCATTCGATCGTATATGGAGTAGTCAGTCGCAAGGCGACCCGCCTGTGGTCATGTGAACGTTTGATATGCCAATCCTCCGGATCGATCACGATGCGCCCCGAATTGGAAACAAAGGTTCCATGGCTGTTTCCCGATCCGTCGGGGCCGGTGACCGAGCCCACCAGGTCGAATTCAAAATAATCATGGTCTTTGTCCAGCTTGTCAATGGTCAGTGTCCAGTTTTCCACCACCAGATCGCTTTTGTTCTGTATGTAATACATGGATCCAACATCCCAGGGCCAGTGCGGAAGGTCGTTGGGCCTGGAAAATATGTAACAGGCCTGGTATTCCGAAGGGGGTCTGCCGTTGATCAGCACCTCATATTCGCTGAGGGGGGCAAAATCACGGTCCAGGGTAACGGCATCCACCCGGTTGCCGTCAAAGGGAAGGGTCAGGGTATCGCCCCTGAAAAAAACATCCCTGCCGATCTCATATTCCTTGACCATCCCGTAAGGATCGACGGGGAGTGCGGGATCATAAACCATCCCGCTGTTGATCATTTTGGCCAGCACAAAGTTTCCGAAGGCATTCAAATGGACTCCGTCCTTGAGGAGATCCGCCGTATCGAGTCCGTGCACATTCAAATAATCCTTCCATGAATCCCGTACATTGAGCAGTTGTAATTTGTATTTATCGCAGAAACCGGGGATGATGTGATAGGACATGCTATCGTTCCATGCATCGCGCCGGTTGTAATGGTCGTTCCATATGACCATCTCAGCGGTGGTCCTGCTGCGGATATCTTTCAGGATCCTTTCGTAATGCTCCGGTGAACCGAACACGTGAAAAATAACCAGGTCTGGATAGAAATTGATGATGTCGAACCCGACGGTCTTCCACAAACGCTGGGATGCAAATCCGCCGATGGCCCGGTTGGTCATTACAATGTCTGCATGGGGAAAACGGTTGACCAGATCCTCCTTGAGCGGGATCCACCAGTCAGCCGCACTGACCGACTGGCCGTATACCATGATCCTTACTGTATTCCTGGTTCTTGGTGTGCTTGTGGCCAGCAGGTGCATGGTCCGTGAAATGTATTTTCCCGGCTCCCTGGTATATGCCGGATCCGGTTCCAGCCTTTCCTGGGCCGCCATTACGCCACAAAAGATCGTGACATTCAGCAAAAACAATATTTTCCTAAATTGTATAATGGTTCTCATAAGCCCTGTTTTTACATACTGCATTCCAAAGATATATGATTTTATCCGAACCCCGTCTCTTATGATTCCGGACTTTTCAATTTTGGCTTTCATTCCGGTATGTAAATTATCATATTATTATTATATTCATATATTCTTTATTATTAATATAATTATTTTCATTATTTATTGCATTTATAACACCATTTGTTGTTTTGAATTATATTTGTAATCAGAAACAACAATGTAGGGTGGTGAAACAGGCAGACACACCCTCCTGTCCCGGGGGCGGAGAAAACGGGATAAATCTTTCAGAAGACTAACCGCTCCGTGAAGGTTCGAATCCTTCCCCTACAGCAAAAAAGCCGCACCGGACGCCGGGCGGCTTTTTTTGCGTTCTCCCGGGTTATGAATAACTTGTCGGTGTGAACCGACCAAAAAAGACCCGATCCATACGCAGGCTTTTTCTGCCGGGGAGGATCATGCCGGCCATCGTTTTGTCGGCAGTATGCAGACTTTCTGCCGGGGCCGACCTTGTGGAGGTCCTGCCCCTGACCGACCGGATCATCATGCTGGTCTTCGACGAAGGGTATATTGAACACTACGGTTATCATGAATCAGGTGATGATGAGGTCACCCACCGGTACCCGCTGAACCTTTCCAAAGCACAGGACCTGACTTCCTACCGGATCTGGAGTCCGGATGACCCGGCTTACCAGACCCCTGAACATCCGTCAGGGATGGGAAGGAAATCCGGGGGGTCGGACTTTTCATGGAAATGCAAATGGAACACGGCCACTGAGGTCTGCGAAAACGATTACATATCCCGCCATTATATATACCTCCGGTTACCTGCGGCGCTTGAGCCGGGCTGTACCTACCGGGTTTCCGCGGAGGGGCAGGACAGTTTTCTGAAAGCGTTCTCATTTGCCTGGCATGCGGACAACATCCGTTCGGAAGCCGTTCATGTCAATCAGCTGGGATATGCCCCGGAGGCCGGACTCAAATATGCCTATATATATCACTGGATGGGCAGCCTGGGCCCCCTGAACCTTGATACCTATGCAGGCAGCCGTTTTCACCTGGTGGATCTGTCTACCGGGCAACGGGTTTATTCGGGGGATATCGCCCTGAGAAAGGACCTGGAAACCGGCGGACCGGATACCGGGCAGGAAAGTGAATGCCCTTTCGGTAATTTTTCGGGGGCCGACGTCTGGGAATGTGATTTTTCGGATTTCTCCGACACGGGGGAGTATGTGGTTTCCGTGGAGGGGATCGGTTGTTCCTATCCTTTTGAAATCCATAAAAATGCTTACCGGGAAGCCTATTACCTGACGGCCCGGGCGCTTTATCATCAGCGGAGCGGACTGGAGATCGAACCCCGGTATACCCGTTGGGCCAGACCCCGTGACCATCATTACGGGGACGGACTGGAGATCTACCGTACCGATGTACGCACCATGGACCTCACATCGGAAAACGGCGACCGGGAAGTGGTGGAAAATGCCGTTGCGGCTCCGGCTGAAACCTACGGCTGGTACCATGACGCGGGCGACTGGGACGGGTACCTGTCCCATCTGGCTGTACCTGCTTACCTGATGACCGCCTGGGAATTTGCTCCTTCCAATTTCCGGGACGGCGGACTGGACATTCCGGAAAGCGGCAACGGCATCCCGGATATCCTGGATGAGGCTTCCTGGCTGCTGAAATATCTGCGCCGGTCCAAAGACGCTTCAGGGGGGATCGGGGGTGCCAGGGTGCACGGGAATTTCGGCAGCACGGGCGACGGGATCCCTTCCTGGGAAGATGAAAGGACATGGTATGTATTTGCTGCCGACCCGGTTACTTCGTACAAATATGCGGCTTTGTCAGCACATCTTTCTTATTGCCTGGAAGCATGCGGGCATCCCGATTCGGCAGCGGCCTGGCTGGCAGAGGCCGAAAATGCCTGGGAATGGGCCGGGGAGCATACCCTGGCCGGTGATGATGTACAGGATGACCGGATGTACGCCGCAGCCTGGATGTTCAAAAAGACCGGCCAACCCACTTATGAAACCAGTTTCAAATCGGACAACCGGATCACCCAGCCCGGGGTTCCCCCGGCGGGAACCGGTTATGACCAGCAATGGGGGGCCTGGTGCTATGCCACCACGGAAAATCCGGATATGGATACGGTGCTGCGAAATACGGTCAGGCAGGCGGTGCTCAACCGGGCCCGGGAAATCAACACGGGTCCGGCCAAAAAGCGCAGCTGCCGGATGGGCTTCCACTGGTATTTCCCCACCCTGGTCGGACAAGCCACCACACCCTGGGTCATTGAATCCCTGATCGCTTATGAAATCTCGGGGGAAAGTGAGTATCTCGACTACATGTACACCACCTGCGACTATATGCTGGGGGGCAATCCCCTGAACATGACCTGGGTGACCGGAACCGGCGACCGGAGTCCGTCCGGGATCATGCACCTCGATTCCTGGTTCGACACCGTGCCGGAGGTCCTTCCGGGCATTGTGCCCTACGGGCCTCACCGGGGGCAACAAAACGGGTACAACGGTCCCTGGGATCCCGACTTTGCCCGCGACCGGGTGTTTCCGCCCATCGACCAGTGGCCGGTCCATGAAGCCTGGTTCGAAAACCGCTGTTGTCCGGCCACCAATGAATTCACCATACACCAGAACATCGCACCTGCAGCTGCAATATATGGTTATCTCGGGGGGCCTGCCGGCAGCTTCACCCCCAATACCGCCCCCTCCATCCGGCTGAAAACGGATTATTCCGACTCCTCTTTTACGCGCGGGGATACCATCCTGTTCGTCCATGATGCTGCGGATCCGGACGGCAGGATCATGAAAGTGGAATATTTTGCCGGTCCGCACAAGATCGGGATCATTTCCCAGCCCGCTGACAGCTTTTTGTGGAAACATGTGCCCAAGGGCAATTATACGGTGTATGCCCTGGCCACCGATAACAAAGGGAAAACTTCACGCCCGGGGGGGACGGAGGTACGGGTGGCGGACTGGCCCGCGGGATTGCCGGGGCCTGCAGGGGACAAATGCCTGATCAGGGCCTTTCCGGTGCCCTGCAGGGATCATGTCCGTTTTTCCTGTCATTGCAACCGCCCAGGCAGGATCCGCATCCGCTTGTTCGACATGGCCGGAAGAGAAATCTTTTCCCGGGAGCAATCCCGTTCCACCGGCGGCCATTATGAAACGACCATCGTTTTCAGCCGTCAGCTTCCCGGACTACCGCCGGGTGTATACATGTTCAGGTTCGATTATACCGGAAAAGGCAAAGGCTTTTCAGAAAGGGGAAAGATCATTGTCCAATGACCGTCAGGGCAAAGGCAATTGCTTTTTTATGCTTTCATCCAGGGAGATAATGGTTTCGGTCCGCATCACTCCCTTGAGCGACTGGATTTTCTCATTGATCACCATGCGCAGATCCCGGGTGTTCCTGCATATAATCTTGGTGAAAATGCTGTATTCTCCCGTTGTATAATATGCTTCCACTACCTCCGGAATTTTGTCGATCTCCCGGATCACCTCATTGTATACCGACCCCTTGACCAGATATATCCCGATAAATGCGATCAAATCATAACCCAGTTTTTTCGGGTCCAGGATCAGGGTTGCTCCCCTGACCACCCCGAGTTTCTCGAGCCGGTTCATTCTGACATGGATCGTACCCGGGGAAACAACCAGCCTCCGCGCTATTTCGGTATAGGGAACCTTGGCATCCCGGATCAGGATCTGCAATATTTCCTTGTCCAGCTTATCGAGGGCAAACGGTTTGCTCATCCGGAAAACGGTTAATCAACGATTTCGGAGCGGATGCTGTTTACGATCACCCCGATCTCGTATATATTTTCTTCACCGGCATCGATCCGGGCATCGGAAACGGTGATGGTCCGCGACGAGGTGTCCACATTCACATCCCCGGTATAATATATATTGATTTTGTCGTACGCTTTTTTCAGGATCCTGAGCATCAGGATGCTTTCAGCCACTTTGGTTTCCGAACGGTAATTGTTCAGCAGGGAAATCAGGCTGTTCAGTGAATATTTCTGCTCGGCGATCTTCCGGCGCAGTTCCATGTTGGAAGGCTCCCGGGTGGAAATCCGGGTGGCAATGTAAAGCGCTTCCACCCATCCGCCCATAACCACCAATGCGGCGACCGAGCCCCGGTCATTGCTTCGCAGGTACCGGTCGGTTTCCCGGTATATTTTCTCTGTCACCCTGGACAGGGAATCCCGGTTGTGTATATATCTTTCAAGATTTCCCAGCATCTTTCCGTAAAGGTTTTCGGGGATGCCCAGCTCTACAGACAATTTTTTAATGGCATTCAAATGGTTCACCGATTGCTGGGTTTGGCCGTAAAGCTTCAGGTAGGACAGGTCGACACCATATACACCCAGGTTCATTGCACGCCGTGAATCCAGTGAATACCGGCCGACCCGGCTGACCGGATTGAGCAGGGCCGGATCATAACCCGCTTCAACTGCTTCAAATATCCGGGCCATTTCCACCGGCAGATACATATTGTAAAAGATGGACCGGATCTTTTCTTCCGGGGCCTGTTCGTCTTCTATTTCGATCCCTTCTTCCAGAACACTGCTCCCGGAAGGTTCCTGCCGGCATGAAAACAAAACGGCCGGTATCAGCATAACCGCTGCTATTCCTGCAACGGGAATACGGGTTTTCATAAGAAACGGATTCTGCTAAACGAAATAAAGATAAACAAAATGTGTAAAATCATAGGATCAGATCATTCCTCTGATTTCGAGTGCGCTCACAATGATGGAAGCGATATCGTCCACGCTCATGGTCATGGCATTCAGACTCAGGTCAAATTGTGTATAATCGGTACCCGATCCGTGAAATGAGTCCCTCAGTTCCTTCCGCTTCTGATCAATATCCAGGGCATATTTTTTGGCCTCCTCAATTTCCATATCCCTTTTCTGGCTCACCCGCAATGCCCTCCATTCAATGGGAGCAAAAATATTGGTATGGAGGGAGCGTTCTACGTCCCGGGTGATGGCCACACCCCCCCGGCCGATGATGACAATGTTCCCTTCGATGCCCATGTTCCGTATTACACGGGCAATGGTCCTGCGGATCTGCCGGTCACTTTTGTAATATTTTTTGGCATGGGACCGGAGGATGTCATCGAAAATGGTCTTCTTTTCATAGCGGAAAACATACCGTATCTCGGAGGGATCTACCTCAAGCTCTTTGGCCGATCTCTCAAGGATCTCCTTGCTTATCCACCGCCAGGGCATCTTTTTTTTGTTCCGGGAGGGTTTTTTTTCGTTCAGCTTCTGTACCAGGGCCCGTGAAATCTTTTTGGCCGGGCATCCGTACTCGCGGCTTATGGTTACCACCGGACCCTCATAAGGCATCTCGCTGATGGACTCCTTATACCGCTCTTCAAGATACCTGGAAAGATCGATCCTCATGGGGTCACGCATTTATCCGGGATAATAAGTGTTTATAAAGATAAAATTTATGGCCAAACAAAACAAGTTTATCCTTTGGTAACCACCCAGCCCCATTGTTTGGCAATGGCCGTTATAATGGATGAAATGGTCATATGCTGTTGCTGCAAATCATGGATGACATCATCCGGATCGGCTTTTTCCAGTGCCGCCCTGATCTCATCCAGTTTTTCCTTCTGTGCCATTTCCAGGATCTTCCTTTTGTATTCAACGATTGCCTTGGGAACATTTTCCTTCAGCTTCATCCGTTCGGTTTTTATACTTGCTCCTTTCTTTTTATGGATTGCACTCAGGGTATAGGGTGTACTGAGCAGGTCGACCGCCAGGCGGGCAGTGTCTTCCTGCGGGTGATTGACAAAATACCGGGTGTCGATCTCCCCGCCTTCCCGGATCATGTCATGGATTTCCTCGAAAACTTTCCGGTAGAGGAGATTCCGGAATTCCAAATCGTCATTGAGGATTTCATTGATGATGTATTCGGCCACTGAAATATGCTCCTGCCCGGAATGGTCCTGGACATCAAAAAGCTTTTCATTGCCGAACTGAAGCAGGAACCGCACCAGAAACCTTTCCTGGGATTCGCTGTATATCTCGCTGATGAATCCGGGAACGGGACCGGATGTGATCCGGACTTCCCCGGTCTGGAATTCCTTCCTGTATTTTTGTTCCGCCCTTTTGCGCCGGTGTTTGTATACCTGGTTGTATAGGATCTTTTCGTCTGTATCCAGAAGCCTTGAACACTCCTTGATGTATACCGAGCGGGTAATGGTATCGGGAATGACGGATACGGACCGTACAATATCGTTGATGAGTCCGGCCCGCTTCACGGGATCTTTACCGGATTCCTCCATAAGCAGGGACGCCTTGAAGGTGATGAAGTCCTTTTCATTTTTTTCAATGAATTCCCTGAATCCGGATGCAGATTCCTTTTTTGCATAAGAATCGGGGTCTTCCCCTTCGGGAAGCAGGACAACCTTGATGTTGAGCCCTTCTTCCAGGATGATGTCGATACCCCGCAACGAGGCCTTGATCCCCGCTTCATCCCCGTCATAAATAATGGTCACGTTGGGGGCAAAGCGTTTGATCATCCTGACCTGTTGGTGGGTCAGGGAGGTACCTGAAGAAGCCACCACATTTTCAATGCCGGCCTGGTGCAGGGCGATCACATCGGTATATCCTTCCACCAGGTAACATTTCTCCTGCCGTACGATCTCCTTTTTGCCCTGGAAGAGTCCGTACAACACATTGCTTTTATGATAAAGCTCCGATTCGGGTGAATTGATGTATTTGGCCATCGGGCCCCCGGATTTCAGGGTCCTTCCGCCGAAACCCAGAATGGTGCCCGACAGGCTGTGGAAAGGAAAGATCACCCGGCCCCGGAACCGGTCAAAACGGGCTTCATCTTTCTGAATGGTCAGTCCGGTCTTCACCAGAAATTCCAGTTTGTACCCCTGCTTTTGTGCAGTCCGGGTGAGTGCATCGCGTGCTTCAGGAGAATAACCCAGCTGGAACTTCTCCATCACATCATCCCGGTATCCTCTTTCCCTGAAATAGCTTAACCCCACGGACCTGCCCTCCCCGGTTTCCATCAGGCAATTCCTGAAAAATTTCAGTGCAAAGGCATTCAACACGCTCATGCTTTCCCGGTCGTTTTGCTTTTGGGTTTCCTCCTCGCTCATTTCCTTTTCCCTGATCTCAATATTGTATTTCGCAGCCAGATATTTCAACGCTTCCGGGTAGGACAGTTTTTCATGCTCCATCAGAAAGCCCACCACGTTCCCTCCTTTTCCCGAACTGAAATCCTTGAATATGCCTTTTGACGGGGACACGATGAAAGAAGGATCCTTTTCGCCGGAAAACGGACTGAGCCCTTTGTAATTTTGGCCTGCTTTTTTCAGGGAAACAAAATCCGAGATCACCTCCACGATGTCTGCCCGTTCAAAAATCCGGTCTATGGTTTCCTTATCGATCAATGGGGAAATTTATATTATTGATTGTCAGAATAATAAATATCGCAATTTTTCTATACTAATTTAGAGAAAAGTTGTGGATCGATTCAACATTTTTCCTTTTTTCCGTGATCATTTCATTGTATTTTTACAAAATATTCCGCATGATATGGAAAAACTGGTTGTTCTTACCGGGTCGGGGATCAGCCGTGAGAGCGGACTGAAGACATTCAGGGAAATGGGCGGACTCTGGGAAGAATATGACATCACCGAAGTTGCCAGTCCGCAAGGCTGGCAAAAAAACCGGGAACTGGTCCTTGCCTTCTATAACCAGCGCAGGAAGCAACTTGCCAAGGCAAGGCCCAATCCGGCCCACACCGGACTGGTGGAGCTTGAAAAATATTTCGATGTGGATATCATCACCCAGAATGTCGATAACCTCCATGAGAAAGCCGGAAGCAGCCATGTTCTTCATCTGCACGGGGAACTGACCAAGGCCCGGAGCACCGGGGATCCCGGATTGATCTATGAACTGAAAGGCACCGAACTGAATACCGGGGACCTGTGCGAGAAAGGGTTCCAGCTCAGGCCGCATGTTGTATGGTTCGGCGAACCCGTGCCAGCGATCGAAAAAGCTGCTGAAATTGTCTCCCGTGCCGGTTTGTTCGCGGTCATCGGTACTTCCCTGGTGGTCTACCCGGCGGCAGGCCTTCTAAGTTACGTTCCCCCGGATGTCCCCGTTTGGGTCATCGATCCCAACGAAGTGCAGGCCCCGTTTGACCGGAAGATTGAATTTATCCGGGAAAAAGCCAGCGCCGGGGTGAAGATACTGAAGGAAAAACTTCTGGAAAGGACCCGTCTATAATTCAGCATACGCGAGAGCAGCCACGCTCGCGGTCACGCCCGGTATGCCGGCGATTTCTTCCGCACAGGCTTCCAGGGTCGCCCCTGTCGTCACTACATCATCAACCAACAGGACGTGTTTGCCGGACATGACTTCCCGGTCAGCCACCCGGAAATTCCCGGCGGTATTTTCTCTTCTTTCCAGCCGGCTCCTGCCGGTCTGGGAGCCATCGTCCCGGATCCTGCACAGGGCACCGGCGGCTGTTTTTATTTTCAGGACCCGGGACATTCCTTCGGCAATGATTTCACTTTGGTTGTATTTTCTTTTTTTCAGTTTGTCCCGGTGCATGGGAACCGGTACAATCAGTTCCGTCCGGGCAAATACGGTATTTTGCAGGGCATTGCCGAACAGCTTCCCCATAAATATTCCCAGTTCGCCGCGACCATGATATTTGATCTGATGGATCAGGGACCGGTACAGGCTTCCCTGGTTGAAATAAAAAAAGGCCGTGGCATACCGGAGGTAAACCTTCCCCCAGAAAAGTTGCTCTACAGGATTGTCCCTGATCCTGTGGAAATTTGTGGCCGGGATATTCACAATGCAGGATGTACAGACCAGCCGTTCATGAATCATCAGTGCTCCTTTACACACCGGACAATATTCAGGAAAAAACAAATTGAACAATTCTTTTGTCAGGCTCATTGTTTATTGAAATCTTGTTTACTTTGATGAAAAAAATAAGCGAAAAATTTTAATATTGAACATATGTTCAATATCTTTGTAAAAATGTTTTATTAAAAAAGAATTCATCATGCCAGGATTTGACGGAACAGGTCCTTACGGTGGAGGACCGCAAACCGGATGGGGCTATGGATATTGTGGCCCTCAAAACACCGGAGACAAAGACGATAAAAATCAGGAAAATCCCCCCCGCCGGCCTTCCGGTTACAGGGCAGGCCAGGCGTACGGATATGGATACGGTTACGGCCCGGTAAGAGGAGGCGGAATGGGCCGGGGACGTGGTCCCGGCAGAGGCCGGGGACGTGGTCCCGGCAGAGGCCGGAGATTCAGAGGTGGCATGGGTTGGGGCCCCGGGCCTGGCAGAGGTTGGGAATCCGGAGGCCGGGGATTTGGCCCCGGACCCGGTCCGTATTGGGATCCCGACTGGAGATCCGGACCGTCTGAGGAACAGGAAAAAAAGAGCGAATCATGAAAGAAGGGAAAATTGCCATTCCAGCCGATGACGGGATCCTGAGCGCACATTTCGGCCATTGCCGCCAGTTCCATGTTTTCGAAATCAGGGAAAACGAGGTAGCCGGCAAGCAGGTCCTGTCACCCCCGCAACATGAACCCGGGATCCTTCCCCGATGGATCCACGGCCTGGGAGTGACTGATCTGATCGCCGGCGGGATCGGCCAACGGGCCATCGACCTTTTTCAGCGCCATGGCGTCAATGTGCATACCGGTGCGCCTTTTGAGCCTGCGGAAAAGATCGTGGAGGATTTTCTGAAGGGCAGGCTTCAAACCTCTTCCAATTACTGTGACCACTGATTTTCTCTCAATTCTTCACTGAATATGGAGCAAGCTTGTTTTTTTTGCCAGATCAGGAATTTCGAAAAATTACTGAACAAACACATTTCCGATCCGGCAGCGCAAAACCAGGTCCTGAAAAAACTGATCCGGTCCCTGTGCCCCGAGGACATTGAGGGTTCATCCCCCGAATTTGCCACCAAAGTACATGGCATCCTGAATGAATTCCTAGGGACAGACCCTTATGCCGGACAAAAAAGGAGATACAATACACTGCTGATGAATCACTATGAGCATTTCCGGGAGCGGGTCAGAAATTCCGGGGATCCTCTGGAAACGGCCATTCGCATGGCCATTGCCGGGAACATCATCGATTTTGTGCCCGGTCATGATATTGACATTGACCATACCATTGAGCAGGTCCTGTGCGCCACACCGGATACAGACGACACCCCCCGGCTCAGGAAGGAAATCCGCAAATCGAAAAAACTTTTATTTATCGGGGACAATGCCGGTGAGATCGTCATGGACAAACTCCTGATCGAAACCATGGAACATCCGGAAGTGGTCTACGCGGTCAGAGGCAAACCGGTCATCAACGACGCCACCATGGAAGACGCCGATATGACAGGCATGCATGAAGTCGCCCGGGTGATCACCAACGGGAACGGCGATCCCTCCACACTTTTATCACGCGTCAATGAAGATTTTCTCAGGGCATACCGGAATGCAGATTTGATCATTTCCAAGGGGCAGGGGAATCTGGAAGGATTGCTGAATGAACCGGACAATATTTATTTCCTGCTGATGATCAAATGTGAAGTGATCGCCCGGATACTGAGCATCCCCAAGGGAACGCCCCTGGTCCTGCATAATCCCGCGCATTCAAAAAAAGCCGGAAGATGATCAGGATAGCAATTGCCAGCGGAAAGGGCGGGACCGGAAAAACCTTTGTGGCCACCAATTTCGCTGAATGGCTGAGTAATCAGAATGCTGTCCCCGGTGGTGTGGTCCTCGGAGACCTTGATGTGGAAGAACCCAATTCGGGGTTATTCATGAACCTTGAGCAGATTGCCCGTTTCCCGGTGTGCCGCCAGGTACCCGTGGTGGATCAGGGAAAATGCACCCTGTGCAGTCTGTGTGCCGAAAAATGCAATTTCAATGCACTTGCGCTGCTGGAAGACCGGGTAAAGGTCTTTCCTGAATTATGCCATTCCTGCGAAGTTTGTGCCCGCGTATGCCCTGACCGCGCCATCGGGATGCAACCATATCCCACCGGGCAAATCACCCATTTCCGGTCAGATAAGCTGGATTTTTTCGAAGGCCGTCTGATCACCGGCGAACCTTCGGGTGTTTTCCTGATCGGAAAACTCAAGGAATACATCACCGGGCAATCGGGCCCGGATGCCACCGTCCTGCTGGATTCCCCGCCGGGTACGTCCTGTTCGGTTATTGAAGCGACAAAGGATGCAGATTATGTCGTTCTGGTCACCGAACCTACTCCCTTCGGCTTGCATGATCTTCAATTGTCCTTCGATGTCATGAAATACCTGCATAAAAAATTCGGGGTGGTCATCAACAAGTACGGCATCGGAAACAGGGACACCGAAATATTTTGCACCCGGAACAAGATCCCCGTACTGTCAAGGATCCCCCATGACAGGGAATACGCCGGGAAGTACGCGGGCGGAAAACTGGTAACCGGACCCGGACAGGCGTTCGAAAAATACATGTCCGAATTGCATCAAAACATAACCACGGCCCTTTGAGAGAAATTGTAATCATATCAGGAAAAGGAGGAACAGGAAAAACGTCGGTAGCCGCCGCGCTGGCCCTGACGGCAAAAAACGGGATCCTGGTGGCGGACTGTGACGTGGAGGCTTCCAATCTTCCCCTGATCCTTTCCCCCACCTCTTCGAAGAAAGAAACATTTTACAGCGGTTTCCTGCCGGAAATCGACCAGGCTAGCTGTACCCTGTGCGGGATTTGCGAAGATGTATGCAATTACCGGGCGATAAGTCTGGCCGACCGAGCAGTGAAAATCAATGAACTTTCCTGCGAAGGATGTGGTTATTGCGCCCACGTTTGCCCGGAAAATGCGATCAGCATAAAAACACCTGCCGTGGGGACTTTTATGGTATCCCAAACCCGGTCGGGCCAAACCATGTTTCACGCACAACTGAATCCCGGGGCGGACAATTCAGGGAAACTGGTGTTCAAAACCAAAAACGAAGCCAGGAATTTCAGTAAAAGCAACCGGGCGGACATTTTGCTGATTGACGGTCCGCCGGGCATCGGATGCCCTGTGATTTCCGCTTTGTCCGGAGCGGATTATGCACTGGTAGTCACCGAATCCACCGTTTCCGGATTCCATGATCTGCAAAGAATCTTCTCAATTGCTGATAAATTTTCCATACCTTGCGGCATTGTCATCAACAAATCGGACCTGAATCCGGATTCTACCCGTTCGATCCGGGATTTTTGCCGGAAAAAGGAATTGCAGATCATCGGAGAGATTCCTTACGATCAGGTGGTGACAGAAAGCATGTCCCGGGGAAAGGCCATGGTGGAGATTAGCAGCTCCTATCAAAAGCTTTTCAGGGATTTCTGGGAAAAGATCATGGATTATTCAACGTAAATATTTTCAAATGAGAATTGTCTTTACATCAGAAGGAGAAAGTTTTGATGCTGCGCTGGACATGAAATTCGGGCGTGCAGGCGGATTTCTGGTCTTCGACGAAGAATCCGGCAAGTCCGGATGGATCCCCAACGACGACAACATGCAGGCACCCCATGGTGCCGGCACACAGTCCGCCCAACTGGTCATCCGGGAAAAACCGGATGCCATCATTACAGGCAATATCGGCCCCAAGGCATCCGAAATGATCCGTCAGGCAGGCATTCCTGTTTATCTTGCCGGTTCAGGCACGGTCCGGGAAGCCTATGAGGAATTCAAAGACGGTAAACTCGAGAAAAGTTGGTAAGTCCGGGCCGGGGAACAAACATCTCCCTATGAAGTTTATTTGGGCTTTTCTGATAATATGCTGCTTCCCCCGGCCAGGTATGCACGGACAAGCCGCCGTCCGGTCAAAAGAATACCTGACCGTGGGAGCGGATACATTCTATATCCGCATGAATCTGGCTCAGAATGAAGTGATCCTGGACACACAGACCTGCCATGAATACGGAAGAAAAAGGATCCCGGGAGCCGTGCATGCGCCCCGTTCGGAGAAGCTTCTCAGCATTGCCGACACCCTGGACAGGGAACAGCCTTTATTCGTATATTGCCGGGATGACTACCGGAGTACAACCGCCTGCAAGATACTGGCCGGAGAAGGATTCCTGGAAGTATATGACCTGCGGGGCGGACTCAGGCAGTGGGAACGGGCAGGCTATCCTGTAGACAAAAAAAGGATCCGCCGTCCCTGTTCCGATTAATCGGTTTTTTCAAGATCTTCGAATTCATTTCTCAGGGGAGGTTCTCCCGAACCCATTTCGATCTTTTCAAGCAATTCCTTGACCCTGCGGTCCCTTTGCCTGAGCAACTTGTTTTTCTTCACGATCAACGGATAGGATATCAGCATGCCCAGGATGGCCCCGATACTGAATGAGATCAGCAACAGGAGCCCCAGGGAAGATTCGATTTGCCAAAACCATAATTGTACATCCACATCACTGCTGTTTTGCAGGGCAAAGATCACGATCACCAGGATCAGCAAAATGACCAGGATAAATATGCGTTGCATGTTGTCTGACTTATTTCATGGGCAGTTTACGCAAAATATTCAGAAAAATCAAATGGGGGTCCATCATTTTAACCATCTTTCTGTATCCGGTGGCCGTTGCCGGCCAGCCGTGCAAGCCTGATCTGTATCACCAGGGTCAGGAAGGTTGAAAATGTGAGTCCGACCGCCAACGGCAGGAGTCCGAGATTTCCCGGCCGAACAGGGCGGTCCGGATGGTGCCAGCAATCTGCATGGCGGAGAGACGGAATGGACAGTCCGATCAAAGCAAAAGCGATCCCGGAAATGGTTCATGGAATTCTTGCATGATTTTCCCGGAAATACGGTAACTTTGTCTGGAGAAATGAAAAAACCCGGATATGAAAAAGATCCTGATATATCTTATGCTGCCTGTTTTGACAGTCTGCTTTTCCCTGCACACTTTTTCCCAGAAGACCGAAATCCGCGAACCGGGTGCGTTCAGCAAAATATTCGTCCAGGGGGATATTGACCTTGAACTGGTAGCCGGTAAGAAAGAATCCCTGGATATCCGTGTTGAAAATACCACACCGGACCATGTGCTGTCCGGCGTGGACGAACAAACCCTGGACCTCAGGTTGAAAACCGGTGATTATTCCGATGCAGAGGTTATGGTCCGTGTAACATACACCGATCTTCAATCCCTGCACGCTGCCGGACAGGCCACCGTATGGTCCGATGAGCTTTTCTGGTCCGATGAGCTCGATCTGCTGGCCGACAAGGGGGGAGAGATCAGTCTCAGGGTACGGCTGGAACACATCACTGCCAGGGTGGTTCACGGAAGCATCATTGTCCTTGCCGGCACCACCCGTTCACAGCAGGTGGAAGCAGGTTCGGCAGGTACCTATTCGGCCTACGGCCTGGACTGTGAAGATACGGTGGCCAGGGCCAGTTCAGGAGGAAAGGTCAAGGTGACCGCAAACCATTCCCTGGAAGCCGATGCAAAACTTAAAGGATTTGTAGGATACATAGGGGACCCGGAGGAAAAGCACCTGAATACTTCCCTGGCCGGCGAGATCCTCAAAACCTACAAAGTGGAATGATCAAAGCAGGGTTTCGGCAAAAAGAAGATCATTTCTGCCGGTGATCTTGATGTTTTCCCGGTTTCCTTCGGCCAGCCATATTGTATGTCCCTGTGATTCATAAATGCCAGCATCGTCCGTACAATCTTCCCGGAAACCTTTTTCATAGGCTTCTTTCAGCAAGGTTGACTGAAAAATCTGGGGGGTCTGGATCAACTTGACCCGTTCCCGTTCAAGGGGAATATTCTCGTTTCCCTGTACGAGTCTGACCGACTCCCCGGAAGACAGGCAGGGCACCGCAGAACCTTTTTTTGCAGCCATGGCAAAACAACGTGATATGGTTTCATGGCTAACCAGGGGCCTCACCCCGTCATGGACAGCCACCAGTGCATTTCGATCCACCCTGGCCAGGCCGTTGCGGACCGAATGGCCGCGTGCCGGTCCGCCGGTTACCACCAGATGATCCGGTGTGAACCGGTGTTTTTGACAAAGTTCCTTCCAGGTGATTACATGCTCCCGGGAGAGCACCAGAATAATTTCACAGGGTTCCGGATATCGTACAAAAACATCCATTGTATGCATGAGCAAAGGCCTGCCTTTCAGTTCAAGGAATTGTTTGGGCAATTGGCTGCCCATCCGCAGGCCTTTTCCGGCAGCTACGATGATCACGTATTTTTTTATTGATACAGGTACCGTTTGATGCTTTTTTTGGGTGTTTTCACAAATTCCTCCTGCCGGATGTCGAATCCGGCCACATTGATGAACGAGGGGGTTTGTTTGTTCAGATCCCTGCGATGTTTTTCAAGTATTGCAGGCAGATCATCCGGGGAGATGCCTTTTTTCTCCATGGCATCCTGATCCGGGAATATCAGGGCAACCAGTTTACCCTCCCGCTCAACCACCACCGATTCGGCCACGAATTCCAGGTTGTTGATCCTGGCTTCCACTTCTTCCGGGTAGATATTTTGCCCGGAAGGTCCCAGGATCATGCTCTTGCTTCTCCCCCGGATGAAAATGAATCCGTCTTCGTCGGTCACACCGAGGTCTCCGGTCTTCAACCAGCCCTCATCATCCAACACTTCCCGGGTGGCTTTCTCATTTTTGTAGTACCCGGCCATGACATTCTCCCCCCGCACCATGATCTCACCCGGTTCCCGGAAAGCATCCCTGGAATCGATCCGGACCTCCAGGGTATTCACCGGCCTGCCGGCCGAGCGTGGTTTTGTGGTTTTCCAGCTGGAATAGCTGATCAACGGGCCGCATTCTGTCATCCCGTATCCTACGGTAATGGGCAATCCAATCTTCCGGAAAAAATCTTCCGCCTCCTGGCTGAGCGCCGCACCGCCGATCACGATCTCATGAAAATTGCCGCCGAAGACGGCATTCATCTTCCTTCTGATCTTCCCGTACAACAGACGGTTTATGCCGGGCATGGCAAGCAGGGCCCTGATGACCGGTTTTCTGGTTACCGGAAGGATCTGTTTCTTATAGATCTTTTCGATGACCAGGGGTACCGATAGGATCAGCCTGGGACGGATATCCCGGAAAGCCCGGGTGATGATCCTGGGAGAAGGGGTTTTGGTCAGGAAAACAATATGGCAACCCAGGGTGACGGGAAAAAGGAATTCAAAAGCACAGCCGTAGGAGTGGGCCAGAGGCAGAAAGGAAACAATCTTGTCCCCGGGCAACAGGGGCATGTTATCCTGGGCAAAGATGATGTTGGCCATCAAACTGTCGTACTGCAACATAACCCCCTTTGAGTAACCGGTGGTCCCTGATGTATAGGATATCTCTGCCAGTTCTCCATTTCCTGTTTCCTGAAAATTCAGATCATCCGGTCCGAACCCACGCCCGTATTTTTCTTCAAATTTCCTGTCCAGCCGCCCGGATGACCCGTCCGGAAGTCCGTTCCCTGTCCTGTCTTCAAGGATCTTCAGATCCTGTATTCTGAATATCCCTTTCAACGATTTCATCTCCTCCGGATCCAGTCTGTTTACAATCTCTTCTCCCACGAATAACAGCAAAGAACCGGAATGGTTGACGATATGGTGTACATCGTCTTTGCCGAAATCCGGAAGTATGGGAACGATGACCGCACCATAGCTTATGACGGCCAGGTAAATGATCGCCCAGTTTTTTGAATTCTTGCCGATCAGGGCGATCTTGTCGCCCTTTTGAATCCCTGCTTCCCCGAAGATCAAATGCAGTCTGAGTATCTGAATGGCTGCCCGGGAATAGGTAATGGTATCTGCCTGGTAATCACTGAACGCCCTTTGGTTCCAGTTGAGTTTGAAGCTTTTTTCCAGGCACTTGATCATATTCTGCCTGATCATGCTGATTTGTATTAATGATCTCTTTCTCCGACATACCGGTCTATAAGGCTCATGAGGACTTCAACATCCAGGGGCTTTGAAATATATTCATTGCATCCTGCTTCCAGGCATTTTTCTCTTTCACCGGGCATGGCACCCGCGGTTTGCGCGATGACCGGAATATCCGGATCCAGTTCCCGGATCTGCCGGGTGACTTCATACCCGTCCATTTCCGGCAGGCGTATGTCCATCAGCACCAGATCGATGTCTTTCCGGTTCCGGATCTTTTCCAGTGCTTCCTTGCCGTTAACCGCCCGGATGACCCTGGCCCCCGTGACCGAAATGATCTCCTCAAGGAAATAATAATTGAACAACTCATCCTCCACCACCAGGATCTTTTTACCCGGCCACCGGTATTTTTCCTTCTTTTTTTTAATCCCGGGAGCAACGGTTTCCCCGTTCTTTTCAGCAGGCACCCAGGGTAAACGGAAATAAAATGAACTTCCTTCATTTTCAACGGAATCCACCCGGATGGTCCCCCCAAGCAGTTCAACCAGGTTTTTGGTAATGGCCAGTCCGAGTCCGGTACCCCCTTCCTCCGTATTGCTGCCGGCAATCTGTCCGAAACGTTCAAATATTATTTCCTCTTTTTCCTCCGGAATCCCGATCCCCGTATCATGTACAAAAAATTCCACCATGCCATTTTCCGGCTTCGTGAAACCGAATTCGATCCTTCCCTTTTTTGTGAATTTGAAAGCGTTGCTCAGCAAATTGTTCATGATCTGGTTGAAACGCAGAGGGTCGGTGATTATATGAAAGTCGGATACGTCATCCGGAATGTTCAGGGAAAATTCCATTTTTTTCAGCCTGTCTTTTTTTGTGTTTCTGTAGGATTCTTCGATTTCCTGCATGGTTTGTACTACATCCATTCCGGTTTTCCGGATCTTGAGCTGGTTGGCTTCTATCTTGCTTATGTCGATGATGTCGTCGATCAGGGCCAGCAAATTGTTGCCGCAATTGAGGATCAGGGAAACATATTTCAGGATGGTTTGCCTGTCGGGGTCCAGGTCCCTGATCAGTCTGGCGAAACCGATGATCCCGTTCATGGGGGAACGGATCTCATGTGACATGTTGGCCAGAAAGGTCGATTTCAGGCGATCCGCCTCTTCGGCTTTGGCTTTTGCTTCTTTCAGTTCGAAAGCCGCCTCCCGTTCCCGGGTAATATCCCTGGATATCCCGACCATGCCGGTGATGTTGCCCTTTTTGTCCCGGACAGCGATTTTGGTGGCGGCCATCCATTTTTCTTCCCCGCCGGGCATGATATGTTTTTCCTGGCGTTCGATCAGGGGCTCCCCGGTTTTGACTATTTTTTGTTCTTCGCGGAAGGCTTCTTCTGCACGTTCCCTGGGCAGGAAATCAAAATCGGTTTTCCCCAGGGCCTTGCCGGGGTGGCTGATCCCCAGAAAATCTGCCTGTGCATTGTTGATCCTGGTAAACCGACTTTGGGTATCCTTGAAATAGATGTTGTAGGGGAGATGGTTCATCAGTTCTTCCAGGAAATCCCTTTCAGTAGCCAGCAGTTCAATGGCTTCCAGGTATTCAGTGGTGTCCCGCTCATATCCGAAGATCCCGGCAATTTTTCCTTTTTCGTCGAACACCGGACATTTGTTGGTGATGTACCATTTGTCGTTCTTTTTATTCTGAAAAGTGATCACACTTCCCTTCCGGATGACCTCCCGGTCATCCCTGACCCATATTTTTGCCTCCCCTTCCGGGTACAGGTCATAATCGGTTTTCCCGGTGACATTCGTTCCCTTTTTTACATGAACTTCCTTGTATGCCTGGCTTACACAGATGAATTTTCCTTCGCTGTCCTTCAGCCAGGCCGGAAAAGCGAGTCCGTTTACCACCGAAAACACCCTGGCTTTTTCTTTGGCCAGTTCGTTTTCCAGTAAACGGACTTTTTGTTCAAGCGCTTGTATGGATGGTTTCCGGCCCAAGGGGCAAATATTCCTTACCGTGTTGAACTCTGATCTCTGAAAGTTAAAACAAATATGATACTTTTTCATTATATTCAGGTCCGTATTACACAAATTCATGATAAAATGAATGTAATGGTCACCGGATCAACGGGTTTTATCGGGATGCACTTATGCACCTTGCTTGCAGACCGGGGATTTTCCGTTCATGCATTGTACAGAAGTGACCAAAAGGCAAAAAAGCTGCCAGGTAAGAACATCCGCCTGTTCAGGGGAAACCTGTTCACCACGGATGTGCTGGAAGAAGCCATGCGGGGTTGTACCTGGGTTTTTCATCTGGCCGGACTGGCCAGGCCGTGGGCCAGGGATCCCGGGGATTTTTACCGGATCAACGTAAAAGGCACCCGGAATGTATTTGAATGTGCCCTGAAAACCGGGGTGAAAAAGGTGATTTTTACCTCCACTGCCGGGGTTTACAAACCTTCGGCCACAGACTTCATCACCGAGGAGAGCCGGCACACCCCCGAATACTACACCCCGTATGAACATTCCAAGGCCCTGGCCGGTGAGATCATCCCCGGATACATTGACCGGGGCCTGGACATCGTCGCGGTATATCCCACCCGGGTGTTCGGACCCGGCCCCCTGACAGAGAGCAACTGGGTGGCCCGCATGATATGCCTCTACATCAAAGGTTCCTGGAGGATCATTCCCGGCAGGGGCAGGAGCATTGCCAATTTTGTCCATGTGTATGATGCGGCCATGGGCCATTTGCTGGCTGCAGAAAAGGGAAAAGCCGGGGAAAAATACCTGATCGGGGGCACCAACGTGGATTACAATGAATTGCTTGATTTGCTTAACCGTCAATCGGGCAGGCGGTTTTGGATGATCCGGATTCCCCTGTGGGCCATGCTGGCGGCCGGTCACGCCGTGATGATCTGGTCCCGGCTTACGGGAAGAGCCCCCCTGGTCACTCCGGGCCATATCCGCAAGTTCAACCACAGTTTCAGGATCTCCGTTCAAAAGGCGGAGAAGCAATTGGGCTACCGGCCGGGATCCTTCAACGAAAGACTGCAGGATGTCATCCGGTTCTGCCGGGAGCGATCAGCCTCCGAAAGTCCGGAATCCCGTTGAAGTATGGGTTTCACGCGCGGAAATGGTCAGCACGGGAACGGTGGACCGGTTCAGGATCTGATGGGTATAACTGCCCATGAAAATGCTCAGGTTTTTTCCCTGGTCTTTCATGACCGATATCAGGTCGGCATCAATGGAATCAGCATACACCACGGTCAGATCGGCAATGTTCTCCCCGTACAAACTTTTGGACCTATAGGCAATGCCCCTGCCGGCCAGGTATTGGGTTACCTGTTTTCTGTATGCGTTCAGGCGGTTCAGGATCTTTTTGCTTCTGGAGGAGGAAACGGGGATGACATGGATCTCCGATCCGAAAAGTTCTGCAATTTCGGCCGTTTTGGGTACTTTCTGGCGTGTATCCACATGTACATCCAGGGGCATGACGATCTTGGTGAACTTCTCAGGGCAATGGCCTCCCCGGATGGTCATCACCGGTTTTTCGGTGGCCGATATGATTTTAAATGCATTGCTTCCGATGAAAAATTCCTCAAATCCGGAAGCGCCATGGGTGGAAGCCACCACCATGGCATCCTTGTATGATTCCACCTGATTGACGATTTCCTTGAATATCTTTCCATGTTTGATGATGTAACACAGTTTGGATCCGCTCTTCAGTTCTGGTCCGTATTTTTTGATCAGTTCCCTGAATTTCCTTTCCGCCCATTTTTGCTCTTCTTCGGTTTGCCCGGGAATGTAATAATCGGAACTTCTTTTCTGCACGTAGACCATTTGTATGTTGGTATAACGCCTTGTTGAAAAGATCATGGCAAGTTCGAGTCCGTTCAGGGAATTCCTGGAAAAATCGATGGGGACGATGATGTTTTTCATATCTGCTGGTTCTACCGGATAAAATATACTGAGCTAATTTATAATTTTTTTTTTTATTCTCTTCATATTTTTGATGATATGCAGGGTTTGAAGCCTCCGGTGAAACAGGAAACATCCTTTTCAATAAATATTGTTATTTTTACTGCCCCATTTGTGTTTACCATGACAAACCCTTCAGAAACAGCAGCATCGCTGACCCGGACGGAAAACGGGCGTTCATACGGACCCGCACTGGCCGCCCTGACTTCCCTCTTTTTTATGTGGGGTTTTATCACCGTATTAAACGACATACTGATCCCGTATATGAAGGCGGTTTTTGAGCTTAGCTACTTCAGGGCCATGCTCATACAGTTTTCATTTTTTATTGCATATTTTGTGGGGGGATTTCTGTATTTTGTCATTTCGGTAAAATTCGGGGATCCCATTAACCGGATCGGTTACAAGAAAGGCATTATTCTCGGACTGATCATTTCTGCAACGGGGACCGCCCTGTTCTTCCCCGCCGCACAATACAGGATCTACGGTTTTTTTCTTTCAGCCCTGTTCATCCTGGCTTTTGGCTTTGCCATACTGCAGATCGCTGCCAATCCCTATGTGGCCATTCTCGGACCAGAAAGGACGGCTTCCTCCCGGCTGAACCTGTCCCAGGCTTTCAATTCGTTCGGCACCACCATTGGTCCCATACTGGGTGGCTTTTTTATCTTTGAATTCTTCGGCGGTGAATCGGCCATGGATGCCAAATCGGTTGTGGTGCCCTACCTGTTTCTGACTTTCCTGCTTCTTCTGCTCACATTGGTGATCGCACTCACGCGGCTTCCCCGCTTCACCGGCGGGGAAGGAATTGAAAAAGGGGCCGGTGCATTGAAATTCCGGCATCTCCGCCTGGGGGCGCTGGCCATTTTCGTGTACACCGGTGCCGAAGTGACCATCGGAAGCTTGTTGATCAATTTCTTCGGGATGGAAAACATTGCCGGCATGAGCGAGGCGGAAGCCAGCCCCTATGTGGCATTTTACTGGGGAGGCGCCATGATCGGGAGGTTCATCGGAGCTTTTGCCCTGCGGGGAGGAAAGATAAATTTCCGGAACATACTGAAAATGACACTGATATTACTGGGCACCTTCATGATCGTTTATCTGGCTGTCTACATAAAAACCGGTTTTTCCTTCTTTCATATACTTCCATATTTTGTATTTCTTTTTCTCAATTTGTTTGGGTTTATTCTCGGACGGACCATGCCGGCACGGACACTGACCGTTTTTTCCGTTGTACCCGTCCTCCTGCTTCTGCTGACCATAACCACCGGAGGGATGGTTGCCATGTGGTCCGTCCTGGGCATCGGGGTCTTCAATTCCATCATGTGGTCCAATATATTCACCCTGTCCATCAGAGGACTGGGTAAACATACCAGCCAGGGTTCGTCTGTCCTGATCATGTTCATCCTGGGAGCAGCGATCATACCTCCGCTCCAGGGGATGATGGCGGATTTGACCGGACTCCAGTGGTCGTTTTTTGTACCCATGATTTGCTATTTTTACCTTGCCTGGTATGGCTGGCGGGGGCACAGGATCATAACACCATCAAAATAAATCACAGATATGAGCATTCAAGCGGTTATCGGAATTGACATCGGCGGGACCTTTACCAAATACGGAGCGGTCGACCGCGACGGACGGACCTATTTTGAAAATTCGATCAGCACCGACCGGCACCCAAACGTGGAGTCGTACCTGAAAGCCCTGCACAAAGCCGTCATGGGATCCGTCGAAGAAAGCGGGGAATCCTTTGATATACAGGGCATCGGCATAGGAGCTCCCAACGGGAACTACTACAGCGGGACCATCGAGTATGCACCCAACCTGAACTGGAAAGGGATCATCAACCTGACGGAAATGCTGGGCAAACATTTTCAGCAAATGCCCATCGTGCTGACTAATGATGCCAATGCCGCCGCACTGGGCGAAATGATCTACGGAGGTGCAAAAAACATGAAAAACTTCATTGTGGTCACCCTGGGGACCGGACTGGGCAGCGGGATCGTTGCGGACGGCAAGGTGGTTTACGGCCATGACGGGTTTGCCGGCGAACTGGGGCATGTGATCGCCATTAAAAACGGCAGGCAGTGCGGCTGCGGAAACCTGGGATGCCTGGAAACCTATGCTTCCGCTACCGGGGTCAAAAGAACGGTGTTCGAGCTGCTGGCCAAACGGACCGACAAAAGCCGGCTAAGGAGCATTTGTTTTCAGGACATGACGGCCAAACTCATCCATGAAGCTGCCCTTGAAAAGGACCCCATTGCCCTGGAGGCTTTCGAGTACACCGGGGAAATACTGGGCAAGAAACTTGCCGAAGCAGTGGCCATCACCAGTCCGGAAGCCATTTTTCTTTTTGGCGGACTGGCAAAATCGGGTGATTTCATTTTCAGGCCCACCAAAGCTTCCATGGAAAAACATCTGCTGAACATCTACAAAAACAAAGTGAAACTCCTGCCATCGGGCATCCAGGACAAAAACACAGCGGTCCTGGGTGCTGCAGGCCTTATCTGGAACGAGTTGATTGACTGATCCCGGGACGGGATATTGCACCTTCCGGAACCCAGGGGACTTCAAGTTCCCAGTTCGTCCGGATGCTTATTTCCTGCTCCTTGAATTCAACCATCTCGGGCTGTATGCCTTCAAGGTAATCCCCCGTATCCCATTGTTGATTTCCGTTGCGGTCATATATACACTTCAGCTTGTACTGTCCGGGCTCCAGGAAAGCAAAATTCACCCGTCCGCTGCCGGTCATGTTCTGCTCTCTGACAAGATCATCCTGTCCACTCAGCAGCTGAATGATAACCGGCTGGTCCACCCCCGAAATCAAAACGGACAGGGCTCCGTAATGCTCCGGGTCCCGGGTGGTAAAATCCAGATCCAACGTATCGTTGATCTTCCCGTATATATCCCGGAAAGCACCGGGCAAAAATCTGAGCCGGTAAGGTGCGTTGCCTTTCCATTTGACCGACAGGGAAAAACGCCGGTGCCGGGTGGTATCCCGGATCAGCCGCGCGGATTGGGTTAACAGACTGGTATCCTGTTTGAAGAACAACCGGATACTGTCCGGTTGCACGGAATCCACGGGCGCGGCAGTGGTGATCAATACATTCCGGTTCAGGTCAAAGGGTTTTCCCGGCCGTATATTGGTACGGATGGCCAGATTTTCTTTCTCTTCAACGGAGGGTTCGTCCCTCTTTTTTTTCTTTTTTTCTGAAGTCTCTGTAAAAAGCAAGCGCAGGGTGTCGGCGAATGGCACATACTTACCCAGGCTGTCGGTGACCTGGTACCGGGCCGACAGGATCAGGGTATCCATGGACAGTATCCTTTCCCGGGTGATCCAGTATTCCACGGTATCGTTATATATGGACCGGTCGGGCATATACCAGCCGCTGTCCGCTTGCCTGTTAATCAGTTTCAGGCGGATATCCTCTTCATTGACCCGGTTGAAGTACAATATGAACCGGTTCCTGTCCGGACGCACATACTCCTTCAGATACTGGGGCTGGTTATCCTCCCGGAATGCAAAAAGACTGATCCCTGCCGAATATACCGGCATATATAAAGAAGTGGTATCCTGTGCTGTTGTATCCCGGTCTCCCGGCGGAGAGGGTTCCCCGGGGGCAAACACACCCGTATCGGGTTCCGGGGCAAAGCGGTTTTCAATGATCTCCCGGTCAAGGGAATCCGCGTTCAGTACGATGTCCTGTTCAAGGAATGCGATTTTCTCTTCCCGCAAATCGTACAGGTAGTTGTAATTTACATCCTTCAGGGCAAAGACCTTGTATTTCCCCGGGGCTATATAATCAATGCTGAAACGGCCTTCTTCTCCGGTTTTCCCCAGATACAGGGGTTCGGTGGTCAGGGGAACGGAATCATGGGTTTCCCGGTAAAGCATGACCAGAAAAGGATCTTCCGGCGGCTCATGGCTGAATGCATCCAGGACCTTTCCGTATATGCTCATTGTATCGATGTGGCTCCCGGTGGAAAAAACGAACCTGAAATCCCTCAGTACATTTTGCTCGTTGTTGTCGGCCACGGCCCGGCCGAAATTCAGGGTATAGGTCATGTCTTCTTTCAGTTCCCCGGGAAGATCCAAAACCAGCCCCTTGTCCCGCAGGCGGACCACCGGATTTTTTTCCAGGGGCGGAGAGATAGTCAGCTCGCGGTTCACATCCCGCAGGACAATATACTCATCGAAATCGATGGTGATCCGGTTCCCGTCAAAACCCGTGGAAAAATTATCCGGATTGCTGCCGGTCAGCACCGGGGGGTCCTCATCCCTCGGTCCGCCGGTCGGTCTGCCGATCTTCGCACAGGCAGATATGACCAGGATACATGTCACAAATACGGCCGGGTCCCTGCAAAGCCTGATGAAAAGTTTCATATTCATGCCGCTGATCAATGCACAAACATACATTTTTTTTGTAAGTTTGGTTCCTAAATTTCCCGGATATGACCTCACTTGCCATTCACTGGAGTATGGATCCCGAAATATTCCGGATCGGCAATTTTGCCGTTCGCTGGTACGGATTGCTTTTCGCATCGGGATTCCTGTTCGGTTACCTGATATTTACCAGGATCTTTAAAAAAGAAGGGCTCTCTATGGAGCTGCTGGATAAACTGACCATCTACATGGCCGTGGGTACGGTGATCGGTGCCCGGCTGGGTCACTGCCTGTTTTATGAACCGGGTTATTATTTGTCCAATCCGCTCGAGATCCTGAAGATATGGCAGGGCGGACTGGCCAGCCATGGTGCAGCCATCGGCATACTGGCAGCACTCTGGCTGTTCGTAAGGAAACAGAACAAATCATTCGTGTGGATACTGGACAGGATCGTGATCACCGTTGCCCTGGCCGGTGCAATGATCCGTCTCGGCAACCTGATGAATTCCGAAATATACGGGATCAAGACCAACCTTCCCTGGGGTTTTGTTTTCATCCGCCAGGGAGAAATGGTTCCCAAACACCCCACCCAGATCTATGAGGCCCTGTCGTACTTCATTATTTTTCTGATCCTGTACAGGATCTATTGGAAAAACAATGGCCGGGTAAAAAAAGGATTGTTGTTCTCCATCTTCCTGACCCTTACTTTTGGCATGCGCTTTCTGATCGAGTTCATCAAGGAAGACCAGGTCGGATTCGAACAGGATATGATGCTCAATATGGGACAATGGCTGAGCATTCCTTTCTTTGTAGCCGGACTCGTTCTTCTGTTTTTTATCCTGCGCGGGCGCACGGAAAAATCCCCCGGGCAATCTGCATGAGATCCTATTTGCTTTCGTATCTTTGTCTGCAAGCCGCAGTTACCCGGTCACTGGCTTTGCAGGAAGATGAGTTTCGCGGACTCGTGATCGATGAGGAAAACCAGCCGGAGCTGATTGCTGAAAGGATCCGGAAACTGGTAAACGGATTGCTCAAATCCCTGCCGGCATGAAAGGAAATGAAAACATACGTCCCCGCAAAAAAACCGGCCACCGGGAAGACGTCAGGGGGAAAAAGCTCCTGTACGCTGCACTCCTCAATTCCGTCATCACCGCTATCGAGATCGCGGGAGGGATCCTTTCCAACAGTCTTTCACTGCTTTCGGACGCCTTGCATAATTTCGGGGATGCCCTGGCTGTTTTCATTGCATACATCGCCAACCGGATCAGCAAAAAAGGCCCCACTTCCCGTCAGACATTCGGTTACAAAAGAATCGAGATACTGGCCGCACTGCTGAATGCAGTGGTACTGATAGTGATCTGTGTTTACCTTTTTTACGAGGCATATAAAAGATTTTACCAGCCATCCCACATCAAGGGCCCTTTGATGCTTGCGGTGGCGGGGGCCGGACTGATTGTCAATCTGATCGCGGTATTGATCCTTCACGGGGATTCCCGCGAGAACCTGAACATAAGGTCTGCTTACCTGCATCTGCTTGGAGATACGCTTTCTTCATTCGTAGTGATCGGGGGAGGACTTCTGATCACTTTTCTGAATATATACTGGGTTGATCCCCTGATCACCGTTTTGATCGGATTGTATATTCTCTGGGAAGCCTTCCGGGTACTGAAAGAATCCTACCGGATCCTGATGCAGGCCACCCCGCGGGGACTGTATCCCAGTGAGATCAAAAAGGCCATTGAAACCCTTCCCTATATCAGCAATCTTCACCACATCCATACCTGGCAACTGAATGACAGGCAGATCCACTTTGAAGCCCATGCGGACCTGAGTGATGACATCAGGATAAGCCAGGCAGACGGACTCAGGATCAGGATCGAATCCCTGCTGAAGGAAAAATTCGGCATTGTCCATTCCACCATTCAGTTCGAACATGGTCATTGCAATGATAAAAACAAATGATACACCAGAAGAAAAAAATAACCCGTGCTGCCTACGCCGGGATCGCCGGGAACGGTTTGCTTGCCGCGGTCAAGATCGTGGCCGGTATCTTTTCGGGGAGCCTTTCGGTGATCGCTGACGGGATCGATTCGGCCGGGGACATCATGGGATCCCTGATCATACTGGTCACGGCCAGGATCATCAGCAAACCCCCCGATCTCAAATTCCCTTATGGTTATATGAAAGCGGACACGGTGGCCACCAAAGCCCTGGCATTCATTATCTTTTTTGCCGGGGCGCAGCTGGCAATAAACACCGTCAAACAGCTGATTTCAGGTATTGAGCGGGAAGTTCCATCTGTATGGGCCGTATATGCCATTCTTTTCTCCATAGCCGGGAAATTATTGCTTTCCTTGTATACGCATAAAGCAGGGAAAAAAACGGACAGTGAAATGCTGAAGGCGTATGCCCGGAACATGCAGGGCGACATGATCATTTCCATATCGGTACTGACCGGACTATTCTTCACCCTGGTGTTTGAACTCCCGCTGATCGATGTGATCACTGCATTGGGCGTAAGCATCTGGATCATGAGGATGGCCTTCCAGATATTCATGCAAACCAATGTTGAACTGATGGACGGCATCAAAGACCCGTCACTCTACAACAAAATCTTTGAAGCGGTGGAACGGGTAGCGGGCGTAAGCAATCCCCACCGTCTCAGGGTCCGGAAGATCGCCAACTACCATATGATCGCCATTGATATTGAGGTTGATGGCAAAATGAGCGTCCTGCGGGCCCACGAAAAAGCACAAGAGGTAGAAAAGAACATCCACAGATCCATTGATTATATTTATGATATCGTGGTACACATCGAACCTTCCGGTTATTCCGACCGTGACGAAAAATTCGGGGTCCGGAAAAAAGACCTCACCGTAAAAAACCAATAATGATTCAAACCATCATGTCATGAGGATCAAGAAAAACATCGCTATGAGTGAGACCGGGTTCATTTTTGATCCCTCCACCGGTGAATCCTATTCGATCAATACCTCTGCACAGGAAATCCTGCAATTACTGAAAGAAGGAAAATCAACGGAAGAGATAACATCCGTTATGACCGGAAAATACGATGTGGATGCAAATTCCTTCGAAAAATATCTCTATGATTTTCTGGGAATGCTCAGACAATTTCAATTGATCGAACAGGATGAAAAAGCTTAAGCTGAATATTGCAGTATCGGGACTGAACAATACCGATAATCCGGGGCCCGGTGTTCCGGTCATCCGGGCCATAAGGGAATCGGAAGAACTGGATCCCCGGGTAACCGGACTCGCCTACGAAACCCTTGAACCAGGAATATACCTGAAGGACCTCGTCGATAAAGTTTACCAGATCCCGTATCCGTCTGACGGTACAGAAGCCCTGCTTGACAGGATCGAATACATCAATTCAAGGGAGAATATTGACCTGCTGATCCCCAATTTCGATTCTGAACTGTTTACTTTTATGAAAACAGAAAATAAGCTCAGCTCCATGGGGATCAAAACTTACTTGCCGGAACTGGAAAAATACGAAGAACGTCACAAATCGAATCTGCCCGAATTCGGAAAAAAATATGATGTACCGGTCCCTTTCAGCCGGCCCGTAACCGGAAGCCGGGAAATTTCTGAAATCAGAAAGGATTTTGATTACCCGGTCATGGTCAAGGGGAAATTTTACGATGCATATCCTGCTTACAATGAAGAACAGGCAAGAATGTATTTCAACAAGATCAGTTCAAAATGGGGTGTTCCGGTGGTGATCCAGGAATTGATCCGTGGAACCGAAGTCAATGTAGTGGCCCTGGGCGACGGAAAGGGAAATACCATTGGTGCTGTTCCCATGAGAAAACAGTATATTACAGACAAAGGCAAGGCCTGGGGTGGCATTACCATTGATGACCCGGGTTTGCTGGAATTGACCCGAAAGATCATCGGAGCCACCCGGTGGAAAGGCGGAATGGAACTGGAACTGATCAGAAAATCCGGGGGGGAATTGTATGTGATCGAGATCAACCCCCGCATCCCCGCCTGGGTTTACCTGGCAGTGGGTGCAGGGCAAAATTTGCCCGAAGCGCTGGTTAAACTGGCCATGGGTCAGGATGTCGAACCATTTAATTATTTTAAAAAGGGAGTAATATTTGTACGATATTCCTGGGATATGATCTGCGATATGAAAGATTTTGAAAAGATCAGTACAAAAGGTGAAATATAATTGTTGCCATGGAAAAAAAACCGTTTGAAAGACCTTTTATTAAAAGGCTGTCTTCCGGAATGCCCGGTAAATTCGGCCTGCAAACCACCATTGAACCGGTTACCCACATTGACAATACCCCCGTGGAGGATCTGATCAGAGAACATGGTTCCCCGGTATACGTGTTGTCCGAAAAGACCATCAGGGAAACATACCGGGATGCCGTCCAGGCATTCAGTACAAGGTATCCGAAAGTACAGTTCTCATGGTCTTATAAAACCAATTACCTGGATGCGGTCTGCAGGATATTCCACCAGGAAGGTTCATGGGCGGAGGTGGTTTCGGGATTCGAATTCAACAAGGCACTCAACAACGGGGTGAAGGGGCAACACATTATTTTCAACGGTCCGGATAAAAGCGATGAAGATCTGAAAATGGCCATTGAACACGGAGCACTCATTCATATCGATCATTTTGATGAATTGTATTCCCTGGTCGAACTCTCTGAAAAGCTGAACAAAAAGCCCAAAGTAGCCATAAGGATCAATATGGATACGGGGGTCTATCCTCTCTGGGACCGGTTCGGATTCAATTATGAGAACGGGGAAGCCTGGGATGCCCTGAACCGGATCATGTATTCCGGTAAGCTTGAGCTTGCCGGCCTGCACACCCATATCGGCACCTACATGATGACCACCACCGCTTACAGGGTGGCTGCCACCAAGCTGGCCACACTGGCAGAAGAGATACGTAAAAAATTCGGTCATGCCGTCCATTATATTGATATAGGGGGGGGATTTGCTTCCAAAAATACACTGAAAGGGGCTTATTACGCGGGAACAGATACGGCCCCCTCCTTCAGTGATTACGCAGAAGCCATTACTTCAGCACTGCTTACTTCTTCACTCAAACCTGACCAGCTGCCGTTATTGATCATGGAAACCGGGCGGGCATTGATCGACGATGCCGGATACCTGCTGGGGACCGTCCTGGCCAATAAACGGCTGTCGGACGGAAGGCGTGCCACCATCATTGATATCGGTGTGAACCTTTTATTCACTTCATTCTGGTATGAACACAAAATATCTCCTGCCAAACCGGTTTCAGAACATAAGGAAGAATCCACCATTTTCGGTCCCCTCTGCATGAACATCGATGTGATCAGGGAAAACATTGCTTTTCCCCTTCTGAAAAAAGGAGATCATGTTGTAATCAGCCGGATAGGTGCATACAACATGACCCAGTGGATGCAGTTTATTACACTAAGGCCACGCGTGGTCCTTATCGATCAGGAAGGCAAAGGTCACGTGATAAGAAAAAATGAAGATCTGCAATCGATTCTACAATTCGAATCGGTTCCCGGCCATCTTAAAAAATAATTCCTTATCCGGACCATGTCAGGCAAGATCAACCTGCATATAAAAAGTTTTCTGAACGCCTATTCGCAGGTGTTTTTCTCAGACAACCGGATTTTTGCCTTTATTGTGATCCTGGTCACTTTTGTGGATTTCTATACAGGGCTGGCCGGACTTACGGCCGTGGCGGCAACCAGCATCGCCGCGAACCTTATCGGTTATGATAAAAACACCATTTCACGTGGGATATACGGATTCAACAGTTTGCTGGTCGGACTGGGACTGGGGATATACTATGAACCCAGCCTTTTTCTTTTCCTGATCATTGCCATATCTGCTTTGCTCACACTGCTGTTTTCGGTAATTATGCAGGGCGTGATCGGCAAATACGCACTTCCTTTCCTGAGCGTACCCTTTCTGCTGGGCATATGGACCGTTTCCCTGGCTTCCCGTGACTTTGAAGCCCTCGGCATCAGCGAGCGTGGTATATATACACTCAACGAACTATACATATTGGGGGGTGACGCATTTATACGTTTGTATGACTGGTGGAACGGAATCAATTTTCCTGTTTCCCTGAGGACCTATTTTTTATCCCTGGGAGCCATCCTTTTTCAATACAATATGCTGGCCGGGATTCTTCTTTGTGCAGGATTGCTGTTTTTTTCCAGGATAGCATTTACCTTGTCATTTATTGGTTTTTATACGGCTTATCTGTTCTATGAAGTCATCGGGGCCGATCTGACAGAAATCAATTATACATACATTGGTTTCAATTATGTACTTACCTCCATTGCAGCCGGGGGATTTTTCATCATTCCCTCCCGCCGGTCATACTTCTGGGTGGTTTTGCTGATCCCCATGGTCGCTTTGTTGACCATTAGCCTGTCCTCGGTCTTTTTTCTGTTCAAGCTGCCCATTTACTCATTGCCCTTCAATATCATGGTCCTGATGTACCTGTATGCCTTGAAATTCAGAACCTCAGCTTCGCCATCCTTGCAGGAAGTGTTGATCCAGCAGAATTCGCCTGAAAAGAACCTGTATTCTTTTCATAATGATAAAATCCGGTTCAGACATGGGCACAAGCTCCCGGTTAAATTGCCGTTTTACGGCAAATGGAACGTTTCCCAGGCACTTGACGGTGAACATACCCACAAGGGAGCCTGGCAATATGCATGGGATTTTAACATCCGGGATTCATCGAACCGCGAATACAAAGGTTCCGGGGATATCCCGGAAAATTATCATTGCTACGGAAAATCAGTCATTGCCCCGGCTGACGGATATGTGGAGTCGGTTGACGACGAGATTCCGGACAACAAGATCGGTGATGTCAATATATTGCAGAACTGGGGAAATACCATTGTCATCAAGCACGCCGATCATTTATATTCTTCCCTGAGCCACCTGAAACCCGGTACTCTCAGGGTGAAACCCGGGGACCGGGTCAAACAGGGAGAAGTCATTGCTTCCTGCGGCAATTCAGGAAGATCCCCATATCCACATCTGCATATGCAATTTCAATCAACCCCACAGATCGGCTCTGCCACTTTGAAGTATCCCATAAGTTACTATATTGAACATCCGGAAAAAGGGGGTTTTGAATTCAGGAACTTTGATTTTCCGCTCAAAGATCAGGCCGTTTCCAATATTGAGACCAGCCAATTAATTAAACACGCTTTTCACCTTGTTCCGGGGAAAAGACTGACTTTCAATGTAACCCGGGATGGCCGTAAATACAAAGCAGAGTGGGAAGTGGATGCGGATCCTTACAACAATACATATCTGTTGTGCCGGAAAACCGGCAGTATGGCTTATTTTGAAAATGATGGCTACCTTTTGTATTTTAATCATTTCAAAGGGAACCGGAAATCTTTATTGTATTATTTTTTTCTTGCTTCATTTAAGGTCCAGACCGGATTCTACCAGGATCTGATAATCCGGGATCAGTATCCGGTAAATCTTTTGTTTTCCCATCCGGTCAGATATGTCCAGGATTTTGTGGCTCCGTTTCATATATTCCTCAAAGCGGATTATGAAATACGGTATGCCTTCAGTGACAATGATTTCTCCCCTGAAAAGATACTGCTTGAATCAAGTGCAATAAACAAACTGGGGGGGGAAATCCTGAGAAAAATTGATTTCGCCATTCACATCGGCCGGCAGGGTATTCAGGTTTTTACAGTCCGCTCCGGTAAACTCACAATTAAATCAGAATGTACAGACTGACCCTTTTAATATTGTTTTTAATGAATGGAATTGTTAACGGAATATGGGCACAACAGGAAAAACCTGATTTTTCAAAATCTGACAGCATAACCTACAGGCTTTATCTTGAGGGAGATTGGAAAGAGCTGGTCCGGCAGGGAAACCATGCCCTCAAATACGGATATGATTATTATTATCTCAGAATGAGGACAGGGATCGCATATTTCGAAATGAAGAATTACCGGAGAGCTGCCAGGCATTTCAAAAAGGCCCTGGAATTCAACATGCAGGATCCTATGGCATCAGAATATCTTTATTATTCCATGAAATGGTCAGGTCGCACATCTGAAGCCGTTGCGCTTGCGAAAAAATTCAATTCCCAATTGAAAGACAAGATCAACTACAAGGAATCCCTGTTCATTGAATCCATATCATTGGACTATCTTCATCAGGAAAATCCGGAAACGATGCATCAGGATGATTTTACCACGGATATTGATCCTGTGGAAAATGGATACCAGTCTGTTACCGCCAGTCTTGATTATTTTGGTCTCGGAATGGGTCACCGGTTGAGTCCGGTTTTTTCATTGTTCCATGCATACAGCTACCTGAACAAGAATAATTTTTTCCTTATTCAGGACCAGGGTTTACGTGCATACGAAAGCAGACAGGAAATCAATCAGCATCAATATTATATCTCGGGCAGCTTTACCACCTGCAAAGGATACCTGATACAGCCCTTTTTTCATTTTATACGGGTCAGTTATCCGGTCGTATCTGAGATCAGTACCGGACAGGCGCCGAACAACCGGATCATTTCGGCCAACGCATCTGAAAATCAATTCCTGGCCGGGGGATCCCTGTCAAGATCCCTGGGCTGTTTTGACCTGTGTATCGGTGCAAGCTACGCGGAAATGAACAGCCGGCAACAGATGCAGGGAAATTTCTCCGGCACATGGTATCCGATGGGGAACCTGTATCTTTACATTACTTCACGATTCACCGGGATTTCAGAACATCATTCAACGACCAGCCGGGAATTCCGGTTTATGTACAGTCAGAAGATCGGTTTCAGGACATTTAATTTCCTGTGGATCGAATTTCATGGTTCAGCCGGTGAAATAATGAATTACCACCTATATAACGGACTGGTGGTTTTCAACAGCGGCGATATAACAAACAAAAGGCTGGGAATGAATTTTCTTGTGCCTGTGAAGGCAAACGGACTGATGTTGTCATTCCGGTACAACTACTCAGGGCATACCAGCCATTTCCGGTTAACCGGTACAGAAAGCACGAACAACCCTATTGAATATAATACACATCATCTAACAGGAGGATTATCATGGAAATTTTAAATCTGAGGAAAAAGGTTTTTTTCATTTTATTTACCGCTTTATTTCTGATAGATGCCTCCGGACAGGATTTCAAGTCCTTTGTGGAGGCATTCCAGAAAAGCTATCTTGCGGAAGCATCCGGGGAATACAACAAGGCCATTATGGCATTGAAATCGGTGTACAATGAAAAATCATATGAAATAAATCTGCGGCTTGGCTGGCTTTCATACGAAGCCGGATCGTTTACTGAATCCATCGCCTACTACAACAAAGCCATCGGTCTGATGCCCTATGCCGTAGAACCCAAATTTGGCATTGTATATCCTGCATCTGCTCTTGGTAACTGGACCCAGATCATAAATCAGTACCAGCAGATCCTTGACATAACGCCGAACAATACAGTGGCCATGCACAGGTTAGGCCTTATTTATTATGGCCGGGAAGATTTTCAGAAAGCTGAAAACTATTTTAGCAAGGTTGTTAATCTTTTCCCTTTTGATTATGATGCATTGACCATGCTGGCCTGGACGAAACTTAAGCTGAAAAAATTCAGGGAAGCAAAGGTGTTATTCCAGAAAGCCATATTGAACACACCCAACGGCCCATCCGCGACGGAAGGAATGGAACTTCTCAAATAATAGAATTTATATTGTAAATTTGCGTTCTGGTCAGAAATGGTATCAATATGGAACATCGTGAGGACAAAAAAATAAAACCCCGGGATTCCCGGGTAAGGAAACCTTCCGGATTCCTGGTTTTTATCACCATCATCCTGGCCCTTGCCCTGGCTTTCCTTTCCTATGAGTATTACCGCCATGTGCAGGAAGCCAAAAGCATACAGGCAAGGCTGGAAGAAGAAAAAGATGAACTTTCCGGGGAATTGAAGGATTTATTTTTTCAATATGATTCGCTCAAAACCGAGAACGATACCATGAACATGAAACTGGCTGCCGAGCAGAACAAAATTGAAAAACTCCTGACCATTCAGGCCGACAATCTTTATAAAATAAGTCTGTACAGAAAAGAACTGGAGACACTCCGGAAAGTGCTGAAAAGTTATATCATCCAGATCGATTCCCTGAATACAAGGAACAAGATCCTGACTGCCGAAAATATTCAGGTCAGGAGCCGGCTGCAGAAAATAGAACGGGAAAAGGAAGAACTCCATCATGAAAAGGAGGAACTTTCCACCAAGGTGGAAAAGGCATCCGTGCTGAGTGCCAAGGATATTGTTGTTTCCCCGCTCAACAGGAGAAGCCGGGAAAAAGACAGGGTATCCAAAATTGAAAAGATCAGGGTATGTTTTACCCTTCGGGAAAATTCGATCGTGGAATCCGGACCCAAAACCCTGTTCCTGCGCATCACCCGGCCCGACCAGATCATCCTGACCGACGGTGTCAAGTTTTTTGAGTACCAGGGAGAACAAATGGTATATACCGCCAGCAGAGAGGTGGATTACGAAAATTCGGATGTCGATGTTTGTATTTACTGGGATAATGACGGAACCCTGATCCCCGGAACCTATGGGGTTGAACTTTACACTGAAGGCAATATGATCGGATCAACACAATTCGCACTCAAATAATACATCAAATGAGAATCGGCATCATCATTGGCAGGATCGGCGGCGTGGACGGCGTCGCCCTGGAAACGGAAAAGTGGATCGAGGTCCTCAGGCGAATGGGGCATGAAGTTTTTATTATTTCAGGCCAGTTCCAGGAAAGAAGAATGGAATCCGTCCATGAGGAACTGGTCCCCGAAATGTCATTCTTTTCCCCGGAAAGCTACTGGAGCCAGAAAAAAGCGTTTTTCTTTCCCGAAACCGATCCTGCCGAGTTGATCGCGCACATCAATCTGTACAGCAAAGTCATCTATAAACGGATCAACCAGTGGATCGGTGAAAAAAAGCTGGATTTACTGATCTCCGAAAACGCTTCTTCCCTTCCCTCCCATCTTGAAATGGGTCTTGCCATCTGGAATACCGTTAAGAACCAGGGCATTCCCTGCATCACCCATGATCATGATTTCGCCTGGGAACGGGGCGAGCGATATCATTCGCCCCATGAAAGGATCAACGATTATGTATCGGAGTATTTCCCCATGCGATTACACAATATTCATGCTGTGATCAATACCCATGCCGTGAACACCCTGAAGGAAAATTACGGCCGTGATGCTGTTAACGTGCCCAACGTCATGGATTTCGACAAGCCTTTCGGGACCATCACAGAGAAAAACGCCCAGATGTACCGGACACTGGGATACAGTGAAAACGACATCTTTTTGTTCCAGATCACCCGGATCGTAAAGAGAAAAGGGATCGAAACAGCCATTGAACTCATTCACAGGCTTGAAGATCCAATGATCAAGCTGATCATTACCGGCAATTACGATGATGATACAGGCAGCAAATATTACAATGAACTGGTTGACCAGATCCATACCCTGAAGATCAGCGACCGGGTCCGATTTGCATATTATTGTTTTCACAACAAGGGGCTGACCGGGAGGCAGAACGGAGAGGTCAACTATTCCCTTTCTGATGCTTATGCACAGGCGCAGGCATGTACCTATTTCAGTAAATATGAAGGTTTCGGCAATGCATTTGTGGAAGCCGTTCTGGCCAAAAGGCCCGTCTTTGTCAACAATTATGAACCGGTATACTGGCCGGATATCGGCAGCAAAGGCTTTAAAACGGTCATGCTGGAGAACAATGTACTTACCGGACCGGCCATCGAAGAAATGAAAAAGATCATATGCGATGATGAGTTGAACCGTGATATCGCCGAATACAACTTTTCTTTGGGCCGGAAGTTTTTTTCTTTCGATATACTGGAACAAAAACTGGAAGAACTGCTGAAAAAGTCTACCGGAAAATAAATAACTATATAAAAAGATCCTCAATGATCCTGTCGGCAATTATTTTTCCCCGGTCATTCAGTATGATGCGATCATTCTTTTGTTCCGCGTAACTGCAGTACTTCCCCTGCATCAATCTGTTTACATGTTTGACCTGTTCCGGGCCGAAATCCCTGAGGACCATATCCGTATTTATTCCCCACATCGTTCTCAGTCCGGTCATTACATACTCATTGAACCGCTGCTGCTGGGTAAGGGTTTCCGTTTGAGAAAACCGCCGGCCTTTCTGCAGGCAACGGATGTATTTTTCATTGGCGGGGACATTCCACTGCCTGGATGATCCGTTGAATGAATGGGCCGAAGGCCCGATGCCTATGTATTTCTTTCCTTTCCAGTATAGTGTGTTGTGCCGGCTGATCCGCCCTTTGCCTGCGAAATTGGATATTTCATACTGCCGGTAGCCGTTTGCCCCGGTTTTTTTCAACAATATTTCATATTGACGGATAACCGTTGCCTCGCTTATTTCCCTTACCCTTTTTTTCAGTACGCGGTGGTAAAGGACCGTCCCCGGTTCAATGGTCATCTGGTAAGCCGAAAGGTGTGGCAGATTCATTTCCAGAAACCTGTCCAGGTTCTGTTCCCATTTGGAATTGCTCAGTCCGGGAAATCCGTAAATCAGATCTATGCTGATGTTCTCAAAACCGGATTTTTTTGCATGGTAAAGGCAGGAAAATGCCTGTGCCGGACTATGAGTCCGGTTCATAAATATGAGGTCTTCCGGGTGAAATGATTGTACGCCGATGCTCAGACGGTTGATACCTTCCCGGCGTATCTTGTTCAGATAATCCGGTTTCAGGTGTTCCGGATTGGCTTCCAGCGTAATTTCCGGATTGGATGACATGTCGAATGTCCTGCAGATCCTCCGGATAAAATCACCAATGGTTGCAGGGGACAGAATGGAAGGAGTTCCCCCTCCAAAATAAATGCTTGTGATCTTTTCCCTGCCGGCATAATTCTTTTTCAGGTCCATCTCTTTGTACATGGCATTGACCATACGCTTCATGTTGCCGGTAAACACACTGTGATGAAAATCACAATAAATGCAGGAACCGGAACACCAGGGAATATGAATATAGATACCGGTCATATTACTTTTCAATGTATCCTACAACGGCACTGGAAACCGCTCTGGGTTCCGGAGGCAGGGAATAAATATTCCGTTCATATTCATGATTGTAGGGGGATATATTCAATGTCCTGTGGTCAACCACCAGCGTGCTGGATCCGCCGGGATCAAATCCCATGGCATCCCTGATATTGTTTTTCAACAGTATATCGGCCATGTCATGATGCCGGGCACCCACCGATTCCCGGATCCTCCCGTTGATCACCAGGATGCTCAGTTCGCCTTCACCGTTGATACCGGCTGCAATTTTGGGTCCGCGCATATCGGTATAGTCCAGTCTGGCCGCCTGGGTCCGGATGGAATTGTTTGTTTTCCACCCTTCCAGTTTCATGTTAATGGCCGGTTTGCCGTTTTTGATCAACATAGGTCCCGCTTCTATGGCATGTTCCGCCTGGGGTAGTCCGTGTACCACCAGGTCCACTTCCCGGTCCTTTTTGCTCATCCATTCCGGAAAATGTTCACAGTCAACGGACAGGGTCAGCCCAACGGGAATGATCTCCACCGGATCATTTTCGTCCCCCGGCAAAACCTCCTTGATGACATTTCCCGCCAGCCGCACAATGACCCGCCCTTTGGCCGGTACGGATTCCCGGTCATAAAGCAGGTCATAATAGCAGAAGGGCAAAGCCGGATCTTCGCAGTTGTATCCTTCCCGGGGAAAATCAACTTTTTTGCCCGAATACCCGATGGTGATCCCCTGACCCGAATTGACCCGCATGATCCGGATATCTCCTGACCGTTCAATGAGAATGGCCGCTTTATTGAACAGCGGCGGTGAAAGGACCCTGTGCCCTGAGATGACCAGTCCCAGCGGGGACCCGATATAGGATTCGGGAAGGCCCAGTTTGCCAACCAGTTCGGGATTCATGATATACCCGCCATTCCAGGCGATCCTTATTTTTCGTCCGGTTTTCTTTTCATATTTGCGGGCCAGGTCGGTTACTTTTTCAGGTTGACCGGGACTGAAAACGGTAACGAATTTCCATTTTTCCCCTGTTTTTGATCCATGAACACCGGCTATCACCCCGTTGTAAGGATTGCCGTCAGGGTACACCCCGCTCAGATATACATACCCTATGTCTTCCCGGGCGCCCGGGTCTTTTTTTTCAATATGGTCCAGCACATGTTTCACCGGGGAGCCTCTCTCTTCAGCATCTTTCCGGATTATGTCCAGCACTTGTTTTTCGCCCAGCCGGTTGCATAATTTTTTAAACCGGGCACTGTGCAGGACCCGGCTGAAATCGGCAGCAGTCTGGAGAGGCGTGGGATAAGCGAGGGTTGTTCTCACCCCGGCAGGCACATACTGAATGTAACCGCTGTTGAAGGGTATACCCAGGATACCGGCAGCGATACGGCTCCTGACCTTTCCGATGTGGAACCGGTCGATGTCCACAATATCGGTCATCACCACGGCATTGCGCCGGTTGGAAATAATGTATCCCCCTTGTTGCTGTATCTCCCTGAGTACCCGGATGGCCCGGGGGCCAAGCTGCGGGAAATGAATGCCCACACACAGCTGATCAGTAGGTATGATCCTCAGTATCTTCCGTTCGTATAAAAGTTTGAGTTCTTTGTTGCCCCCGCTGTTGATATAATCCCTGATCTCTTCCTGGTTCATTTGCCTGATCAGGGACTTCTCCTGGGCAAATATAAAGATGGGGGCGATCTGTACAGGGGAATTTTTCAGGATCCCGGAAGTCAGTTCTTCCTTGATGCTGAGTTTCAGACGGGCACGAACCGATTGCAGCACAAAGAATTCAAGTTCATATTTTAGATAGTCACCCGGAAAATAAGCAATGGGTACATTGGTCTTCAGTTTACGGATCAGTTTTTCCCGGTCGTCTATGCCGATTTCCGGACTGGTGGTCAATTGGGTCAGTGCCAGATTCCAATCGGTAAAGAAATGCGGACTCTCATCGATCCTTGTTTTTTCCGTGGGTCTGATGATCTTGAAATAAAGCATATTGATGAGTCCGGTCATTTCCTGCAGGGTAAAATCCTGATAAGGGTAATGGTACTTGTTCCTGTGGCGGTAGGCCATGGAATGATCGTGCCGGATCTTCAGTTCTCCGTCCCGGTGAAGAAAAATATTGTCAACCACATTGAAAAATGCAATTTCCCTTTCCATGGGAATTTCCCTTTCCATGGGAATTTCCATGTTCCGTTTATACCCGCGGATTATATCCCGGGCAAACCCCATGGCAATGCCTTTCATATTTTGCTGTTCCACACGGAAAAAACTGGGATCGATCAATGATTTCAGATAGATCATATAGGCCAATTTGCCGTATCCCGGTAAATATTGCCTCTTCCCGGTTTTTAACAGCATATTCAGATCATCATTTCTGAAATTGCAGATCTCCCTGTATTGCCTGATGGTTTTAACGGTTTTCTCATACAACTTGTTTTCTGCCTTGTATTGAAGATATACGCGGTAACAGATCTTCCGGATATTTTTACTCAGTGCATTCAAGCTAAACCGGTTGATGACAACCTGCCGGTTGTGCAAGACTTCATCGATGAATTTGTTGGGAAAAAAGATCCTTTCAATGATCGCCAGTACATGTCTTGATTTGATTCTTTTGCCGTCGAACGCGATGACTTTCAACCGGTCCTTTTCATCAAGGTCTTCACCAACCACTTCCCTGTACACATTTTCAGGATCATATCTCCGGCATATGATCGGTGTGCCGCATGCCGTGGCTTCGATGATGGGAAGTCCCCTCCCCTCCGTTTTGCTGGGCAGCATAATCAGTGAAGCAATGTTGTATAATTCCGGCATGTTCAACGGGTTCGGATATCTCTTTTTGAATTCCTGATTGTCAAATTCGCTGAACAGGAAAGCCATAAATACTTTTTCACGGTAGTCAGGATTGATCACTTCCAGCAGGCCCCTGAACCTTCTGATCAGTTTGATGAAATATTCATACTGCCCATGTGCAATGGGGCCGGTTACCACCAGGGTCAGCTTGAGGTTTTCATGTTCCTCCAGTTTTCTCAGGAAGGTCATGTCCTGAAAAAACCTTCTGATCAGCCGGAAGCCTGTTTCTATCCTTTTTCTTGAAATGATCCTGGTGGGCTGGAGGAAAATGATGTTTTCCGCAAGAAATCTGTCTACCGGTTTTGTTTTATGACAGATAAGTATGGGCTTTGGATCATGCTCACTGACCAGTTGGTTGGCCAAAACATCTTCCACGCTGTATCCGATCAACCGGCTTTCATGCCGGCTCAGTATATTTTCGATTTGTATAAAAGAATTGATTTTTTCCCTTTTGGGGATATTCTGGTAAACGGAAGTGTCCACTGCGGTTCCGATCTCTGCGACATTGGCCGGATTATGGCCGTTCTGAACGATCAGATGTTCCGATTGTCCCCGGTTGATGTTTATGTTTATCCAGCGTCTTGATTCCCATGGAAATATCATTTCGATGATCGAAAAGAACTCTCCCAAATGCGCGTTGGTAAAAAAGAAATCCCTGGGACCCTTTTTAAGTCTGTACACCTCAATGTCTTCCTGCCGGTTTCCGCCTTCCCAGTAATAATCATGGGCATTATGAATCACAGGCAGCCCTGAATATTCTGACAGCAATACCAGGGCCAGTGCATAGGCAACATTGCCCGGATTGGAGCACACATTGACAATATACAACAGGCATATGTCATGTTTTTCAATATATTTGCCCAGTTGCTCCACGATCCGGAGAACCTGTTCCCAGAATTTTCCGATCAATGCATTATAGCTTTCACTGCCCCTTTCAAGTTTGGTAAAATAAAAATCCCTGTACAGCGACCAGTCATCAAATCCTTTCAGATCATCCATCTGGCACTTGTGAATTTCCGGATCAATGAATTTTAATGATTCCTTAAAAAAAGTTCCTGCTATATAATGGATCCCCGAGTCAGGAAATATTTTTCTGAATATCCTGGAATATTTTTCAATTTCAATAGATACCCCATCCACGGCATAATGAAAAGTCAGAAAAGCAATGGCTTTGCGGTTGATATGCTCTTTGAACTCCCGGTAATTTCCTTTGAATGTACCTGTCCCGGTGGCATTTTCCTCTTTAAACCGGTCAAGGAACAAACCCAGATCAAACCATGTCCTGATGCATTCCTTTTTGAGTTTGTTTATCAGTTTTTCTGTCCTCATTTGATCATTTTTACAGGGTTAACCTGCGAAACCACAGTATTTATTAGATTTGCAAAATGACAAAAAAATTCCTTTTCTTTTTGCCTGCCATCATCTGGGCACTGATCATTTTCCTTCTGAGCTTTTACCTGATCAGCATGCCCGGTTCTTCACCGTTTAATATCCCGTACCTTGACAAAGCCGCCCACTTTGTATTTTATTTCATACTTGCCTTTCTTGTATATTTCGGTTTCGAAGGCAATCTGGAACCGGACTCCAAAAAAATAATGCGCTGCAAGATTGTTACAGTAATTCTTGTTATAATATATGGAATTATCATTGAAATTTTGCAAGAAACGGTTACAAAAAGCAGGCAGGGAGATATTGTTGATATTTTGAGCAATGCCATGGGTGCTTTCCTGGCCATACTTTCCTATTTTTTTATCCGGCGCCAGATCACCCGTCTGATAAACGTTTTCAGGTTCTGACTTTCTTTTTGTTGATTGCCTGTATGGAGATATGAATAGCCTGTTAATTATTGTTTATATTTCATGAATTATTTTTTGAATATTATTGAATTGTTTGCAAAAGTATACGGATAGTAATTTTTCTTTTTATTCAAAATTTATTTTTGATCATTAAACAAAAATTATTGAACAAGTTTTTGAACAACCGGATACGATTCTTTGTCTTAACCTGTTGTTATTTTAAGATATGCACAGACTGTTCATAGAATGATTTTATATCGATCAACGCGTTTTTTGACGCATTTCATTTGTTGGTTTCTGTGTTGATTGCTTTTTAAAAAAAAATTATCTGATTTGCTTTATTTTTCCCGACACTTTCAACCGGATATTATTATTATAATAAGAATAAAATTTTCATAATATTTTTATATGATGTTGTTAAAAAAGAAAAAAACGGAAGAATTGGGATACATTAATCAAGAAATTCCGGAAAATCTGGACATACATAAAGAAATAGAAAAACTTAGAAAAGAAAAAAATGTGGTATTGCTGGCCCATTATTATCAGACGGGAGATATCCAGGATATTGCGGATCATTTGGGTGACAGTCTGGGACTTTCACAAAAAGCAGCCAAAAACAATGCTGATATTATTCTGTTTGCAGGGGTAAATTTCATGGCCGAAACCGCAAAAATTCTGTCACCTGAAAAAAAAGTACTGATACCTGACCTGAATGCAGGATGTTCACTGGCAAATTCATGCGCGGCAAAGGAGTTCAGGGAATTCATTAAAAAATATCCGGATCACACCGTCATAACTTATGTGAATACCACGGCAGAAATAAAGGCATTAACCGATATTTCCTGCACTTCAGCGAATGCAGTACAAATTGTGGATAGTCTTCCCAGGGAAGAAAAGATTATTTTCGGTCCCGACAGGAACCTGGGTAATTATGTCAATGAACAAACAGGAAGGAATATGGTGTTGTGGCATGGAGGTTGTCATGTACATGAAAATTTCTCCATAGAAAGAATCATGGAGATGAAAAGAGGATATCCTGATGCGGAAATTATTGCCCATCCTGAATGTGAGAAAAAGGTATTGGATAAGGCGGAACATGTAGGATCCACTACATCTTTATTGAAATATAGCCGTGAAAGCAGGAATAAAACCTTTATTGTGGTTACTGAACCGGGAATTATTCATCAGATGAAAAAAGAAAATCCGGGAAAAACCTTTTTGCCGGCACCGCCAAAAAATTCCCATCGTGTGCTCAGTGAATGCGAATTCATGAAATTGATTACCATGGAAAAAATTTACCTGACACTGAAGTATGAAATGCCGGAGGTCAGGTTGGATGAGAATATCAGGAAAAAGGCTGAAGAACCCATACGAAAAATGCTGGAAATCTCGGAAAAAGCAGGTTTATGAGAAAAATCATATGGTTTATGTGCCTGATCCAGGGCTTGCAACTATTGAAATGCAGTGCCCAGACGGAAATTCAGGATGGATTTACCCGGTTCTATTATCCCAACGGACAAGTATCCAGCGAGGGGATTATGGAAAATGGAAAACCAAACGGATACTGGAGAACATATTATGTGACCGGGGTGATCAAATCCGAAGGAAAAAGGAAGAATTTTCTATTGGACAGCATATGGATATTTCATAATCAAAAGGGTGATATTGTAAAGAAAATATGCTATATGTACGGAAAGAAGAATGGATACAGCTATACATACGGATATGCGGGAGACGCGGAGGGAAGAACAAGGGGTGTATTGATTGCAAAAGAACTTTATGTGAATGATAAAAAACAGGGGGTTTCATATTATTACTATGATGACGGGACATTGAAAATGAAAGTAAATTTTTCCAATGGGAAGAAAGAAGGCCAGGCCCGTGAATATGACAGAAACGGCAATCCGATCACCCTGATCACTTATCATGATGGTCTTGTGACCGGGCAAGAAGAGATCAACCGTCGTGGAAAAAACGGTTTGAAGCAGGGTCCGTGGAAGGAATTTTATGAGGATGGAAAGATAAAAAGAGAAATGAATTATAAAGACGGGAAACTGGATGGGCTATACAAGGAATTTAATGAAAAAGGAAGCATGATTCTCAGTATGATGTATGATGAGGGTAAAATTGTTGAGGAAAATGCAGAAGAAAAAGAGAAGATCGAAATCGTTGAAGAATTTGACCGGGACGGCCGTCTGATATCAAGAGGACCATACAAGGAAGGAGTAAAGATAGGTATTCACCGGAAGTACGATGGACGGGGTGAAATCATCGGTTCCGTGATCTATGATGATCTGGGAAGAAAAATATCAGAAGGAATTGTCGATGAAGGAGGCAGGAAAAAGGGGCCATGGAAAAATTATTATCCCGGCGGCCGGTTGAAATCGGAAGGACAATATATAAACAATGAGAAGAACGGAAAATGGACATATTATTTTTCATCGGGAAAAATTGAACAGACCGGCGAATATAGAAACGGAAAATTTCATGGTCTCTGGAAGTGGTATTATCCCAATGGCAGGGTCCGCCGCGAGGAAGAATTCTTTCATGGAAAGGAAGATGGCCGGTTGGTGGAATATGCAGAGAACGGAGGGGTCATCACCCGGGGGGAGTATATAGACGGGGAAAAGGAAGGTCTGTGGACTTACCGGGTGGGTGATCATGTGGAACAGGGGAAATTCATAACCGGACTCAGGGACGGAGAATGGGAATATTTTTATGCAGACAGCACAATGAAATTCGAAGGGAATTATTTTCAGGGGCAGGCTGACGGCAAACATAAATTGTACTGGCAAAACGGGCAATTATGGGAAGAACGTTACTATGTGATGGGGATGCGGGAAAAACATTGGAAAAAATACAATAGAGAGGGAAACCTGGAAATGATCATTGGTTATGAAAATGATAAAGAAGTCAGAATCAACGGAATGAAGATCGAATTGCCGGAAAGAAGAAGAAAAATCATACCTTAGTATACTTATATCCCTGCGTGATGGAAGAAGAATTCAGCATCAATGCCGGAAACCTGACCGAGAAAGACCGGGAATATGAGAACGAACTGAGGCCTTTAAAGTTTGAAGATTTCAGAGGTCAGAAAAAAGTCGTTGAAAATCTGAAAATATTTGTTCAGGCCACCCGACAGAGAAAAGAACCGTTGGATCATGTGCTGTTGCATGGTCCGCCCGGACTGGGAAAAACGACGCTGGCCCATATCATCGCCAGGGAACTGGATGTGGGTATTAAGATCACATCAGGCCCTGTACTCGATAAACCGGGTGATCTGGCAGGTTTACTGACCAGCCTGGAAAAAAATGACGTCTTGTTTATTGATGAAATACACCGTTTATCTCCGGTGGTGGAAGAATACCTTTACTCGGCCATGGAAGACTACCGGATAGACATCATAATCGATAAAGGACCCGGAGCAAGAACCGTACGACTGGACCTGAATCCGTTTACCATGATCGGTGCCACTACCCGTTCCGGTTTGCTGACACATCCGCTCCGTGCACGATTTGGGATCAGGTTTCTGCTGGAGTATTATCCTGCGGAAATCATCAGAAAAATCCTCATCCGGTCTGCCAGGTTATTGAAGGTCGATGTTTATGAAGATGCTGCAACAGAGCTGGCTTCACGAAGCCGGGGCACCCCCAGGATCGCCAATGCCCTGTTGAGGAGGGTCCGGGATTTTGCGCAGGTAAAAGGGGACGGGCGCATTGATACGAATATTACAAAATATGCATTGGAAGCAATGAATATTGATAGGCACGGACTGGATGAAATGGACAACAGGATTTTGTCAACGATCATTGAAAAATACAAGGGAGGTCCGGTGGGAATTTCGACCATTTCCACGGCCGTGGGCGAAGATGCAGGTACCCTGGAAGAAGTATATGAACCTTTTCTTATCAAAGAGGGTTATATAAAAAGGACACCCAGGGGCAGGATGGCCACGGAAATGGCATATACACACCTGGGTGTGAAGGGAAAACAAAACCAGGCAAGGTTGTTCTGATTCGGTTACGGCAAAAGACAGTGCATGTTAAAGTTTTGCTGATTGATTAAATTGTCTCAAAAATGAAAGATTCTTTACATCTTCAGTTTGTCGAAGGAATGAGTTTCGAGACCCGGATGGATGGTCACAGGATTGTCCTTGATGCTGACCGGGAGGTCGGGGGGAAAAACCTGGGTCCGAAACCAAAACCGTTGATGATGTTGGCCCTGGCCGGATGTACAGCCATGGATGTTGTTTCCATACTGAGAAAAATGAGGGTTGATTTCGATGATTTCAGTGTAGAGGTCGAAGGGGAACTGAATGAAGAAATGCCCAGAGAATATAAAAAGATGGTGATAAGATATGTGTTAAAAGGGAAAGAAATTGACCGAAAAAAGGTGGAAAAAGCCGTAAACCTCTCACAGGACAGATATTGCGGGGTCACTGCAAACTACAGAAAAGCAATGGAACTTGAACATGAAATTGAGATCCGGGAGTAAATGGAAGGGCCCCGGATGATGCTCAGACCGATGATGTGAATTGTTCAAGGAACCTGACATCGTTTTCAAAAAACAGTCTCAGATCATTGATGCGGTACTTAATAAGGGCCAGTCGCTCGATACCCATTCCAAAAGCATAGCCTGTATATTTTTTGCTGTCGATATGACAGAATTCAAGTACATTGGGATCCACCATACCGCAACCGAGGATTTCAAGCCAGCCGTTGTATTTGCACACGTTACATCCTTTCCCGTTGCAAAGGGTGCAGGAAACATCCATTTCGGCCGAGGGCTCTGTGAAAGGAAAAAAAGAGGGACGGAGACGGATCCTGGCTTTTTCTCCGAACATTTTTTTTGCAAAATAAAGCAGCACCTGTTTAAGGTCGGCGAAAGAGACATTTCGGTCTATATACAGCCCTTCGATCTGGTGGAATATACAGTGGGCCCTTGCAGAAATGGCTTCATTGCGAAAAACCCTTCCGGGAGAAATGGTCCGGATGGGAGGTGAGGAAGTTTCCATCACCCGGACCTGTACGGGTGAAGTATGGGTCCGCAAAATAACATCCGGATCCTTGCTGATGAAAAATGTGTCCTGCATATCCCTTGCAGGATGATTTTCGGGAAAATTAAGGGCCGTGAAAACATGCCAGTCATCTTCGATTTCCGGTCCTTCTGAAATGGTAAAACCAATGGTAGAAAAAATATCGATGATCTCCCTCCTCACGATGGAAACCGGATGCCTGGAAGCAAGCTGACGGGGTTCGGAGGGCAATGTAAGGTCATGTTTGCCGGCCTGGATGTCGGGTTTGCCTGCACGGTCAAGCAGGGTTTGGATTTTTTCGGAAGCGAGTGTTTTGAGTTGGTTTAATTTTTTGCCTGTTTCTTTTTTCTGGTCTGGCGGAATATTGCGAAAATCCTTGAACAATTGGGTGATCAATCCTTTTTTGCCCAACATGCGGATCCTGAAATCTTCTATATCTCCCCGGTCGGAAGAGGAAAATGATTCAACCTGCTTTTTCAACCTGTCTATATCTTTATGCATGTCAGCTAATTTTCGAGAATACGCGTTTTCAGGTGGATGTCCTCCAGCGGGCGGTCATACGGATCGGTTTTTACGGATGCGATCCTGTCAATGACCTCCAATCCCTCAACCACTTCCCCGAATACGGTATAATTGTAATCCAGATGTGGTGTTCCCCCGGTTTCACTGTAAATTTCCCTTTGTTTTTCCGTGAAGCGGATGTGATTGCCTTTTTTTCCCATCAGGTTGAGTTGTTCATCAGATAGTTTTTTGCCTTGTACAATGTAGAACTGGGAACCGGAAGAGGCTTTCTGCGGATTGACCCGGTCGGGTTTCCTGGCGGCTGCCACAGCACCTTTTTTATGGAACAGATCCGGATGGAATTCGGCGGGAATGGTATATCCTGGTCCGCCGCTGCCAAGTCTTTCGCCGGGTGTGGCATTTTTGGAATTGATATCCCCCGCCTGGATCATAAATCCGGAAATGACCCTGTGGAACAACTGACCGTCATAATAGCCTTTTTCTATTAACTGCAGAAAATTGTCTTTGTGCATGGGCGTTTGATCATAAAGCCGGATTTTCATATTGCCCAGGTCGGTTTCAAGAAGAACCAGGGCAGAGCCTGACTGGGCCTGTACGTTCATCAGTTGAAGAAATAATATGAATATGAAGAGTAAAAGCTTAGTTGCCACTTCGTTGCAAATAAATTGAGAAATACAAAGCTAAGACATTTATTGATTATAGCAAAGCTTTGGCGTCAGCTGCATGTTGCTGAGAAAGTAATCATTACATTTGTGGAAGGATCAGAAAATGAAATTGGATATGTTCAGAAAATTAGTGCTGATCATGGCAGGATCGGCTGTGTTGACCATGTTGCACGGACAAAAAGTGGGTCTTGTGCTTAGTGGAGGAGGGGCAAAGGGATTTGCCCATATCGGTGTAATTGAAGCAATGGAAGAAAACAATATTCCGGTGGATTATATCACCGGCACTTCCATGGGGGCGGTTGTTGGAGCTATGTATGCCATGGGGTATTCACCGGAGGATATGCGCAGATTGGTGGGCTTGGAAAATTTCAGACAATGGGCAACAGGAGTCATCACCCAGGACATGATATACAATTTCAAACAGGGAGAAAAGGATGCAAGCATGTTCCGGTTGCGTTTCAGCATAAACGATTCGGCTTCATATACCCAATGGCCCACCAATATCATTCAAACCCATGCCATGGATTATGCATTTATGCGAATGTGTGCACAGGCCATTGCATATGCACAATACGATTTTGACCGGTTGTTTGTTCCTTTTCGTTGTGTGGCAGCGGATATTTACAAAAATGAAGCAGTGGTGATGAAAAGCGGGGATCTGGCCTCTGCAGTAAGGGTATCGGCAACCTTTCCCTTCTGGTACCGGCCCATAAGCATTGACAGTGTGGTATATTTTGACGGGGGACTGTATAACAATTTCCCGGTGGATATCATGATGAACAGCTTTCATCCGGATGTGGTCATTGGAAGCAAAACGGTAAAAAACGCGGAAAGGCCTGATGAGGAAGATGTGCTGAGCCAGATCGAGAACATGCTGATGAGAAATACGGATTTTACCATGCCAGAAGAAAACGGAATATTGATTGAAACAAAATTCGAAAATGTGGGATTGTTTGATTTTGAACAAGCGGATTCCCTCATAGAAAAAGGGAAACAAAAGGCGGAAGAAAAAATGGAAATCATTTTGGAAATGGTAAACCGGAGAATGGATAAAAAAGAACTGGACAAAAGAAGGAAAAATTACAGGGAGAATTTGCCGGATTTTAAAATTTGCGGGGTAAGCGTGCAAGGGATCAATATAAAACAGGAAGAGCATATTTTGAAGAATCTGGAGAGAGCTGAAAAGGATATGGGCGAAAAGGAAATCCGGAGGGAATATTTTAAGCTGATCAGTGATGAACGGATAAAAAGTGCATATCCGGTTGCCAGATATGATACGGCAAAAGAAATGTTCAGAATCAATCTGAAAGTGCGGGAAAGAAAAAAATGGGAAGTCGAACTGGGCGGTAATATATCATCAAGCAGCATAAACCAGGGATATGCAGCTGTGGGGTACAATACACTGGGATATCTGGGCACAAAAGTAAAGGGAAACGTATATTTCGGAAGGTTATACAGCTCGGTGGCATTGCAAACCAGAATTGACTTTCCGGGGAAAATCCCTTTTTATTTACAAGGGGGCATGGTCATGAACCGTTTGGATTATTTTTCAAGCAGCAACGAACCCTTTTTTGAAGATGTAAGGCCGGCATATATCATTCAGGATGAGACGAATGTAAGAATGGAGGTGGGATTTCCGGCAGGAATGAACGGGAAGATCAAAACCGGTTTATGTATGGCAAGGATGAATGATGAATATTATCAGAGCGGAGTGTTCATGAAAACCGATACAGCGGATAAATCAAGGTACAACAGCTGCGATATATATTTGGGTTATGAGTCAAGCACACTGAATAAAAAACAACATCCTTATGCGGGAAAAGAATACAAAGTAACTTTAAAAACCATCAGGGGGAGAGAAAGAACCTATCCGGGATCCACTTTACCCTTCGATGATCCTACCGAACAAGACTATGAACAATACGGGGTCCATATGAAAGGAGAACAATATTTTGAGTTGGGGGATGTTTTTTCGCTCGGACTGAAGACAGAAATCCAACTTATGAAAACAGAGATGTTCAACAATTATATTTCAACCATGCTGAAAGCTAAACAGTTTGAATCTGTGCCGGTGAGTAAAACAATTTTTATGGAGAATTACAGGGCAAACAATTTTGCAGCGGCGGGCATTGTCCCGGTAATCAAATTCACAGAAAATATGCATCTGAGGGGAGGGCTTTATATATTCCAGCCATACAGAAAGATCAAGGAGGGAGAAAACAAGAAGCCTGTGCTGGGGGGAGTGCTCCGGGACAGGAGTTTTTTAATGAACGCGGCCCTGGTCTACCACACACCGGCAGGACCGGGGAATGTGAGCATTAATTATTTTGAAAAAGAAGGCAAAAAGCTGTACGTTCAATTCAATTTCGGATATATTTTGTTTAACAGGCGGGGAGATGAGTGAAAAAGAAACAGTGATCATAGCGGGAGCGGGTGGTTTTATCGGAAGGGCATTGATTAATTCTCTCGGGGAATATGTGCTGATACCATTGCGCAGGGAGGATTTATATGGCGAAAGCGAAGTACTTCGCAGAAAAATCGGGAGAGCAGAAGTGATCATAAATCTGGCCGGAGAAAGTATTTTTGGTGTTTGGAGCAAAAAGAAAAAGAGAAAAATCAGGGAAAGCAGGATGGTAACAACAAGCAAAATCGTCAGGGCCATTGAAAAGATAGGAAAAAGAAATATGCATTTGATCAATGCATCCGCAGTGGGAATATATCCGGAGGAGGGCAAATATGATGAGGAAAGCCGGGAAATTGCAGGAAATTTTCTTGCTGACGTGGTCAGGGACTGGGAAGGGGAAGCTGTAAGGGTAAAAAAATACGGAGCAAAAGTGACCATTGTACGGCTGGGAATTGTACTGGGTAGAGATGGTGGAGCATACGGAAAAATGACTGGCTTGAGAAAAACAGGGTTGAATGTGATCATGGGTAGTGGAAAGCAAAAATTGCCTTTTGTCCACATAGATGATCTGGTGGAAATATTCCGGTGGATCATTCGGGGGAAAAAAGAAGGGATCATCAATGCCGTGGCACCTGAATTACCTGAATACCATATGTTTTCGAGGATGATCGCCGGCGGCGGTCGAAGAAAAAAAATAAGATTACCTGACTGGATGCTGCGAACCTTCATGGGAGAATCATCGATTATGCTTACCCGGGGGCAGGATGTAGTCCCGGGACGTTTGATGGGGGAAAATTTCCATTTTCAGTATCCGGATATAATCAGTGCAATCAATCAACTGAATAAAACAAGCACAACCTAGTTGAACCAGATAAAAAGTCTTTTCGGGCAAACTGCCGTTTACGGGGCGGGTACAGTCGTACCGAGATTGCTGAACTATGTAATACTGACACCATTTTTCACAAGAATATTTGAACTGGCGGAATACGGGGTGATCACAGAGTTGTATGCATATGTGGTTTTTCTGATGATCATTCTTACCTATGGAATGGAAACAGGTTTTTTCCGGTTTGCAGGAAAGGGAAGGGCAGCTGAAATATTTAATAACGCGGTGATTTCATTGGGCATCACCAGTTCGTTTTTTATCCTTCTGACAGGGATATTTTCAGGATCGTTGGCCGGATGGCTAAAATACGGGGAACACCCGGAATATATTGTCTGGATAGGAATGATTGTGGGGATTGATGCGTTTTGTACGATACCTTTCGCCAAACTGCGTTTTGAGAACAAAGCCGTGAAGTTCGCCGCCATACGGATTACCGGGGTGGTGGTGAATATAGGATTGAATTTCATATTTCTTTATGTTTTTCCGCGATTGACTGAAAAAGGGGAGATGGGTATTCCCGGGTGGCTGTACAATGAGAAAATAGGCGTTGGATATGTTTTCATTTCGAATCTTGCATCGAGCGTTATGATCATGGTCCTGCTGGGGAGGGAGATTGCAGGCATTCATATGAAAATAAACAGGACATTGTGGAAGAAGATGTTGGTCTATTCATTGCCCTTGCTGGTTTCGGGCCTGGCAGGGATGATCAACGAAGCCATTGACCGGATATTGCTCAGACATTTGCTGCCGGCACAGGAAAACCCGCTGGAACAATTGGGCATATACGGAGCAAACTTTAAAATCGCGGTGATTATGACCCTTTATGTGCAGATGTTCCGCTACGCGAGTGAACCAATGTATTTCAAAAACGCGGGAAAAAGGGAAGCGAAGAAACTGTATGCAGGTATAATGAATGCATATGTTGCATCCGGTCTATGCTTGCTGTTGATGGTGATCCTTTATCTGGATATATTCAAATATTTTATCGGGCCGAAATTCCGGGAAGGGCTGGACATTGTACCCATCATTTTGCTGGCAAATTTCTTTTTGGGCATTTTCTTCAATTTATCTGTCTGGTATAAAATCAGGGATTTAACAAAATACGGTGCCCTGCTTACAGGGGGCGGGGCCCTGGTTACAATTCTGATCAATGCTATATTTATTCCGGAATATGGATATCATGCGTCGGCATGGGCCCACCTGATATGTTATGCCATGATGGTTATGGCGTCTTTTCTGTTATGCAGGAAATTCTACAGGATCAACTATGATATTCCGAAATTTATATTTTATTTGGTCATTGCCGGAGGAATATTTATTGTGAGCCGGCTGATAAAGATTGATGCGATGGCCGTGAGGATCATGTTTCATAGCCTGATGTTTCTGGTATTTGTTTTGATTGTTCTGAAAAAGGAGAGCTTTTTTAAATACGGGAAAAATGAAAAAACAGATTAGAATAAAGATCGTAAACCAATCGGAAAATCCCGTTCCGGAATATGGAACCGAGTTTTCAGCAGGAATGGACCTGAGGGCCAATCTTGATAAACCGGTGGTCATCGGGCCGCTTGAAAGGGCAATGATACCCACAGGCTTGTTCATAGAATTGCCCGGGGGATATGAAGCGCAAATCAGGCCGAGAAGCGGTATGTCCATCAAAAATGGTATAACCGTACTGAACACTCCGGGTACGATAGACGCGGATTACCGAGGGGAAATACAGGTCATTCTGGTCAACCTGTCAAAGGATGAATATACAGTAAAAAATGGCGAAAGAGTATGCCAGATGGTAATTTCAGCACATGCACATGCGTTATGGGAAGAAGTGGAAGTTTTGAGTAAAACAAAAAGGGGGCAGGGAGGATTCGGACATACAGGGAACAATTGAAAGGAAAATACAAATGAGACAAATCATCACAGTTGGTTTAGTACTGCTTGGGTTCATGGTATCATGCGGGATACAGAAAAAAACGGAAAAGACAAATGTACAGGAAGAAAAAGAATTGAGTGAAAAAGAAAAAAGAGAATATTACTATGCATTGACAGAAGCGACCAAACAAAAGCTGTTCGGTAATTTGCGGGAAGCCGCCAGTAACTACAGGAATTGTATCAGGGTAAATCCGGAAAGTGCAGTATCGTATTATGAAATGGCAAATATCCTGCTGATGGCGGGAAATGGTGAGGAGGCGGAAAGATACAGTAAAAAAGCAGGGGAACTGGATCCTGAAAATTTCTGGTACAAAAGGCAGCTCATCCAGATATATAAAATGAACAACAAGAAGGAAAAAGCCGTCAGATTGCTGGAAGAGTTGTCAAAAAAGAACCCGGATAATCCTGAAATGAAATTTGAACTGGCCGGGTTGTACGATGAAACGGGGAAAACCGGACAGGCATTGAAATATCTGAATATGCTGGAAAAACAATTCGGTATATCAGAACCGGTAATACTGGCCAAGGAAAAGATCTATCAAAGAAATGGCGAATATAAAAAAGCGGAGGAAGAACTGCTCAAATTGATCAATATCTTTGATGAGGAAATACGATATCTGGGAATGCTTGCAGAATTGTATGGGGATAGCGGAAATAAAGAAAAGGCACTTGAAACATATGAACGGATCTTTGAACTGGAACCTGAAAATGGTATGGCCCGGTTGTCCCTGGCGGAATTTTATAAGACACAGGGTGAACAAAAGAAATATAAAGAGACAATTATTGAGGCATTTCAAAGTAAAGATCTGAGCATTGATCATAAAATTGAGGAAATCGTACTTTTTTTCAGGAATGAAAGGGAATTCAAAGACAAACAGGATTTGATCAGGCAGTTGATCGGCATCCTGATGAAAAATCACGGGAAGAATCTGAAAGTGCGCACCATATATGCTGATTTTCTGACCAAAACCGGCAAATATAATGAAGCAAGGGAAGAATTCGCCTATATACTGGAACGGCAGAAAGGCAACTATCTGATTTGGGAACAGGCAATTTATGTTGATAATATACTGGGCAATACAGAAGCGGTATATGAGAAAAGCAGGGAAGCCATGAAATATTTTCAAAGGCAGCCCATGTTATTTCTGTTCAGGGGCATGTCTGCCTTGCAAAAGGGAAATGCAAAAGAAGCCATAGAAGTATTGAATGAAGGTCTTGAATATGTCGGTGAACAGGAAGAACTGCTGGTTCAATTCTATAATTTTATTGCAGAGGCATTCAGGGACCAGGGGGAAATGGAAAAATCATTCCGGTATTTTGAAAAGGTGCTGGAAATAGAACCGGACAACAAAATGGTATTGAACAATTACGGGTATTATTTGGCACTGGAGGAGGAAGAACTGGATAAAGCCCTGAAATACAGCGAGAAAACAATAAAATCAGAGCCGGAGAATTCGACATATCTTGATACCTATGCATGGATATTATTCAAGATGGGAAATTTGCGGGAAGCAAGAAAATATATAGAAAAAGCCGTTGAACACGGAGGAGGAGAAGATCCTGAAATTCTGGAGCATTACGGGGATATTCTGTATGTGCAGGGTGAGCGGGATGAGGCCGTGAAAATATGGAGAAAGGCAGTTGAAGCTGGCAATGAAAGCATTGATATGGAAAAAAAGCTGGAAAATGAATAAAGTTATTGCATGCTGGCTGGCTGCGGTATTGCTGTTGCCTGTATCCTGCGGGGTCAAAAAGGAAATAAAGGAAACAAAGTATATGAGGGGGAGGATGGCCGTATCCGACATCATACTGAGCCGGGAAATGGAGAATTCGGAAATACAAAGCGTAAAATACAAAAGGATAAATTTCACCTATACCAATCCGGACAGAACGGTTGGGGGCAGGGGATCCATGGGTATTATCAGGGATAGTTTGATCCTGATATCAGTGACCCCGATCACCGGACTGGAAGCGGCAAGATTATTTATTTATAAGGACAGCGTAAAAATTTTGCACAGGATGGAAAAGAATTATTACCGGGGGAGCTGGCAAAAATTCATGGAGAAGTTCAATATGGAGGTAGGTTACGGAAAACTGGAGGCATTGCTCATGGGAGAATATTTTTCAGGTATGAGCAGTATGAGGAAATATGCGCAGCAAGTAACAGGAAGCTACCGTTTCCGGCTGATTGAAGAAGGTGTTCACGGTAAATACGTGGAAGGTGAATATACGGTTGAAGAAAATGATTTGAATATCAGGAAGCTTCAATATATTGACCCACGATTAAAGGCCAGAATCGATGTAATGTATGAAGGATATGAGGGAGGAGAATCCAAAGTGGGTGGCTTGCCCGGGAAAATACAAATGGAAATGAGCAAGGACGGAGGTGTAAGCAGGTTAAAGCTGGAAATGGGCGGATTGGTGCTGAATGAAAAAATACGGGCGGAATTTGTGGTACCGGGGGGATATCGTGTTTCGGAACTGTAATACCGAAGAAGATCATGCACACTGAAAAGAAAAATACCAGCATGTGCAGCAAATTCATGGGAGTTACATTGATCACGGGAATATTGATCATGAATGCATTGGTCAATGTATACGGTCAAACAAGGGAAGAGCTTGAAACAAGAAAAAAGAAAAATGAATCGGAAATAGAATATGCCACGAAATTGCTCGATGAAGCAAAGAAAACAAGGAGAAGCACGGGTCACCGTATCCGTTTGATAGAAAGGAGGATACAGCTCAGAGATCAATTGATCAAAACAATAGAAGAAGAAACCGGAATATTGGAGGAGGAAATAAGGGAAAAAGAAAGAATCGTGGAAGTGATGGAAAAAGATTTGAAAAAGCTGCGGGATGAATATGGGAAATTGATATATTATTCATATAAGAACATGAAAAGTTACGACAGGATCATATTTATTCTGTCCTCGGAAAATTTTAATCAGGCCTACAGAAGAATGAAATATCTGCAGGAATATTCGCAATTAAGAAAAAAGCAGGCACGGATGATCGGGGAGGTAAAAAATGAATTAACAGGGCATATTGGAGAATTGATCGGACACAAAAAGGAAAAGGAAAAGTTGATCATACAAAAAAGAAAGGAGAAAGAGATTTTACGGTCAGAAAAACAGGAAAAGATCGCCTCCGTAGGGGAAATAAGAAAACAGGAGAAGAGATTGAAAAACGAAATCAAAAGAAAAGAACAAATCAACCGGAAACTGGAGGAGGAGATTGAACGGATCATCGCTGAAGAAACCAGGAAAGCGAAAGAAATGAGCATTTACGAGAGGTTAACCCCGGCGGAAAAGGCATTGTCTGACAATTTCAGGGATAATAAAGGAAAATTGCCCTGGCCGACGGAAAGGGGGATCATCACGGGAAAGTTCGGGAAACAAAATCATCCGGTGGTCCGGGAAATCATCATAGAAAACAATGGAATCGATATAAGTACCGTGGAAGGTGAAAAGGCACGGGCACTGTTTGAAGGGACAGTAACCCGGGTGTTCGGGATCCTGGGGGCGAATTCAACCGTAATAATACGGCATGGAAATTTTCTGACGGTGTATCACAATCTGGTGGATGTACGGGTAAAAAAGGGTGATCATGTACGAACAAAGCAGATATTGGGAACAGTATATACTGAAAAAAAAGAAAACGCGACCGTTTTGCATGTAGAAATATGGGAAGAAATGCAAAAACTGGATCCTGAAAAATGGCTCAGCAGCAAATAAAATTGGTTAGACAAAAAAAAATCATCTAAAAATGGAAACAAAAATGGAAAATATAAGTATAAGGGCTAAGAAAGTGTATGTGAAATGGAAAAAAAGCTAAAAATCGGTTCAAAGGTGGATAATCTGAGAAAGGTGGAAAAATTCGTGGATGAAGTATCCACCGAATGTAAATTGAGTGAGGAAATCTATGGAAATGTACTGATCGCCACTTTGGAGGCAGCAAATAATGCAATTTTGCATGGAAATAAAATGGATGAAAGAAAACCGGTAAAGATTAAATTCAGCAATAAAGGAAAGAAACTGATACTTACGGTAGAGGATCAGGGGCAGGGATTCAATTACAGGGAAATCCCCGATCCTACAGCACCGGAAAACATTGAGAAGGTAAGTGGAAGAGGGGTTTTCTTAATGGAAAAACTGTCAGACCGGATTGAATTTCTGGATAAAGGACGGATTGTTAATTTGGAGTTCAATTTATAGGATTTGAGCATATATTTTCATGCCGAAGATATAGGGTACGGGTTACGAGGAAAAAGGAAAAGAAAAAGGTGGATCGGGGATATCTGCGAAGCAGAACAGAAACAGGCCGGCGAAATTAACATCATTTTTACTACAGATCGGCGGCTGCTTGAAATCAACAGGAAATTCCTGAAAAAAGATGTTTTAACCGATGTAATCGCGTTTGATTATGGATCGGGGAATATTGTAAGCGGTGATGTTTTCATCAGTCTTGAAAGGGTGCGGGAAAATGCTGAAAAATACTGCGTGAATGAAGAGGAAGAGATGATGCGGGTTATGGCGCACGGGATATTGCATCTGGCGGGATACCGTGATAAGGATGAAAAAGAGATGAAAATAATGAAGGAAAAGGAAAATGAATGCTTACGATTGTATGCAGGAAAGAGACGGTAAAAATAGGATCGGGAAGAAAACATGGAAGAAGAATACGATGTAATCGTAGTTGGAGCCGGCCATGCTGGTTGCGAAGCGGCAGCGGCGGCGGCCAATATGGGATCGAAGGTCTTGTTGATTACCATGGACATGACCAAAATGGCCGGGATGTCATGCAATCCCGCGATGGGGGGTATTGCCAAGGGGCAGATCATACGGGAAATCGATGCGCTGGGAGGTTATTCGGGCATTGTAACCGACAAGAGCATGATACAATTCAGAATGCTGAATAAATCCAAAGGACCTGCTTTATGGAGCCCGAGAGCACAATGTGACAGGATGAAGTTTTCAAGAATATGGAGAAAAACGCTGGAAGAGACAGAAAACATTGACTTTTGGCAGGATACAGTAAAGGGGATATTGGTACAAAGAAAGGCGGTACGGGGGATCAGAACAAGAATGGGCATGGAATTCAGATCAAAGGCCGTAATATTGACGAACGGAACTTTTCTGAATGGATTGATGCATGTGGGAGAAAAAAAGATCCCCGGAGGAAGGGCGGGAGAAAGGCCATCGGAAGGACTGACAGAGCAATTGATGAAACTGGGTTTTGAGGCAGGAAGAATGAAAACGGGCACACCAGCAAGAATAGACGGAAGAACGGTTGATTTCAGCAAATTGACGGAGCAAAAGGGTGACCATGAAGGAGAAAAATTCTCTTTTCTGGATTATGAAGTGGACTATGGAAATCATAAAAGCTGCTACATTGTATATACCAACGAAGAAGTGCATGAAGAGCTGAGGAAGGGACTGGACCGGTCGCCGTTGTATGACGGAACCATAAAAAGCATCGGACCGAGATATTGCCCAAGCATAGAAACCAAGATCGTAACCTTTCCGGAAAAAGACAGGCACATGCTGTTTGTGGAACCGGAAGGTGAAAATACCATCGAATACTATATCAACGGCTTTTCAAGTTCCCTTCCCTGGGAAATACAATACAAGGCATTGAGAAAAATTGACGGGATGAAAAATGCAAAAATGTTCAGACCGGGTTATGCCATCGAGTATGATTATTTTCCACCGGTGCAGTTGAAAAGAAGTATGGAAACGAAAATAATTGAAGATTTGTATTTCGCAGGTCAAATCAATGGTACCACAGGATATGAAGAAGCAGGAGGCCAGGGGATCATGGCCGGGATCAATGCCCATCTGAAGATCAAGGGTGAGGGGGAATTTTCGCTCACAAGGGAACAGGCTTATATTGGCGTATTAATCGATGACCTGGTAACCAAAGGGGTGGATGAGCCATACAGAATGTTTACATCAAGGGCTGAATTCAGGTTGCTGCTCAGGCAGGATGATGCTGATGAAAGACTGTCCGGGATTAGTCATGCAATCGGGTTGGCGGGAAAGGAAAGGGTACAACTGGTCAATGAAAAGATGAAAGCAAGGGATGAAATGATTCATTGGCTGAAAAAGGAAAGTATTCAGCCGGAAGCAATCAATGAAGTTTTGGACGCCCTGGGAACATCAAGAATAAAGCAAAAAGTGAAGGCCATTGATTTATTATTACGACCACAGATAAATTTTTATCATTTAATACCTTATAGTAAGCCAATAAAAGGAATAGTTGATTCATTGGGAAGCAGGAAATTGGAAATTATACGTTCTGTGGAAATAAAGGTTAAATATGCAGGATATATAGAAAGAGAAGAAGCATTGGTACATAAAATGAAAAGACTGGAAAAAATAAACATACCGGAAAAATTGGATTATAATAAAATTTCCTCAATTTCAACAGAAGCCAGGCAAAAATTAAAAAGGATTAAACCAGCAACCTTAGGGCAGGCGGGGCGGATTAGCGGTGTATCACCGGCTGACATCAATATGATACTCATATTCCTGGGCAGATGATTGTTCCACGTGGAACAATCATCGTGATTTTACAAGTTTAAGAAAATCAATGAATTATGTATAATGAATAAAAGTAAATTTTCCATATCGGGGAATGTGATCGATTTGGAGAATGAAAGAATTTACAAGGCAGAGATCAGCATACAAAATGGAGGGATTATGCGTATCAGGGAAAAAGGGACATGCGAACCGGGTTATATTCTGCCGGGTTTTGTGGATGCACATGTGCACATTGAAAGTTCCATGCTGACGCCGGCTGAATTTGCGCGGGAGGCTATAAAGAAAGGCACGGTGGCAGCGGTTGCAGATCCGCATGAAATAGCCAATGTGCTTGGTGAAAAAGGAATTAGATTCATGATCGAAAATGGGAAAAAAGTGCCTTTCGGGTTTTATTTCGGGGTTCCTTCCTGCGTTCCGGCCACTGAATATGAAACGTCAGGTGCACGTTTGGAAAATGGGGATATAGAGAAATTGCTGCAAAGAAAAGATATTCATTTTTTGGGCGAAGTGATGAATTTCCCGGCGGTTGTTTCAGGAGACAAAAAATTCAGGGAAAGGGTTGCTTTGGCTGCAAAATACGGGAAGAAAGCAGACGGACATGCACCCGGACTAAGGGGGGAAGATTTACAGATATATATATCGGCAGGGATACAAACAGATCACGAATGCACTGATCCGGATGAGGCCAGGGAGAAGATAGAATCGGGCATGAAGATCATAATCAGGGAAGGTAGTGCGGCTGGAAGTTTTGATGGCCTCTGCCATTTGATCGATCAATATCCGGAAAGCACCATGTTGTGCTGTGACGATATTCATCCCGATGATCTTATCAAAGGACACATCGAACGAATGGTAAAGAAAGGAATTCAAGCTGGTTTGGATCTTTTCAATATTTTACGTGCGGCTTCAAAAAATCCTGTTGAGCATTACGGATTGGATACGGGATTGCTACGGGAAGGGGACCCTGCAGATTTTATTGTGGTTTCAGATCTGAAAAGCATGAAAGTATTGAAAACATGCATAAAGGGGAATATGGTATTTGACCGGGGATCGGTGCAATTCCCGAAAATAGAGAAAAGTGCTGTCAACCATTTCAATCCAAAACCCGTGCAGAAAGAAGATATCCAACGAATTGCCACCCAGGAAAAAATGCGTGTAATCGAAGCCTTTGACAAGCAACTGTATACAGCGGAAAAACAATGTGTTGCCGGTCAGCTCGGAAAACCTGTCGGTTCGGATACGGAGCGGGATATTTTAAAGGTCATTGTCGTAAACCGGTATAAACCCGCGAAACCGTCGGTGGGATTTGTTAAAAATTTCGGGCTTCAGGGAGGAGCCCTTGGTTCGAGCGTGGCGCATGACAGCCACAACATTATTGTGGCAGGTGTTGAAGATCATGAAATCCTCAGGGTAACCAACAAGATCATCGAAATGAAAGGAGGGATTGCTGCCGGGGATGAGAACGAAATGGTTGCATTGCCTTTGCCGGTAGCCGGACTCATGGCTTTGGATGATGCACCGGCAGTGGCCCGGCAATATGACATTTTGAATAAAAAAGCAGCTTCCATGGGATGCCGGTTTACAGCTCCCTTTATGACATTATCATTTCTTTCCCTCCTGGTTATCCCAAAATTGAAAATAGGGGATCGTGGATTGTTCAATGTTGATGAGTTTGCTTTTACGGAACTTTTTGTTACGCCGCGTTGAGAATGCCCCGGCTGGTAGAATAAACCGGAAAGATGGAACACATCAAATCAAAAATAGATGTATTGCCTCATAAACCCGGGGTATATCAATATTTGGATGCTCAGGGGAAACTCTTATATGTTGGCAAGGCAAGGGATCTGAAAAAACGGGTTTCAAGTTATTTCAAAAAATCACCCCTTTCGCACACCCGGCTCAGTACAATGATAAAGAAAATAGCCGATGTAAAACATTTTGTGGTTGAGAATGAGTCAGATGCGTTATTGCTGGAAAACAGCATGATCAAAGCCCACCAGCCACGCTATAACGTACAGCTGAAAGATGATAAGACATTCCCCTGGATTTGCATCAAAAATGAACCCTTCCCCAGGGTATTTCATACCCGGAATGTTGTACAGGACGGGTCTGAATATTACGGGCCCTATACTTCGGTGGTTATGGTCAGGACATTGCTTGACCTGATCAGAAGGCTTTATCCGCTCAGGACATGTAAATACAAACTGACCCGGGAAAGTATACAACAAAAAAAGTTCAAGGTTTGCCTTGAATATCACCTGGGCAATTGTCCGGGGCCTTGTGAAGGTTTGCAGGATGAAGCATCTTACCAGAAATCCATTCAGCAGATCCGGAACATATTGAAAGGGAATATCCAGGAGGTTCTGGAGTATCTGAAAAAAGAAATGGTCATATTGTCCAATGAGCAACGTTTTGAACGTGCACAAATGATCAAGGACAAGCTAAGCTTGCTTGAAAAATATCGCAGCAAGTCAGCCATTGTAAATGCCAGGATCCATGATGTGGATGTTTTCTCCTATGTTGACAGGGAAAATGAAGCGTTTGTAAATTTCATCAAGGTATCCAGGGGTTCGGTAATACAATCCCACTCACTGGTTATGAAAAAAAAGCTGAATGAGAGTCAGGAAGATCTTCTGGCAACCGCCATTACCGAGATCAGGCAAAAAACAAAAAGCAATACAGGAGAAATCATCGCCCCCTTTCAACCGGATATGACCATGGAAAATGTCAGGTATACAATCCCGAAGCTTGGTGATAAAAAGAAATTGCTGGAATTGTCAAAGAAGAACGCAAAATATTTTATGTTCGAACATTTGAAAAAGACAGAAAAAACCAGGAAAGAAGAAAAATCATCCAGGGTTTTGGAGCAAATCCGGAAAGATCTCGGCTTGAAAGAGAATCCGGTATATATGGAATGTTTCGATAATTCGAATATCCAGGGGAAAAATCCAGTAGCTGCATGTGTGGTGTTCAGAAACGGCAAGCCAAGCAGATCGGAGTACCGGCATTACAACATCAAAACGGTACCGGGGATCGATGATTATGCTTCCATGGCCGAAGTGATCCTCAGAAGATATAAACGCCTGCTGGATGAAAAGAAGGAATTACCGCAGCTGGTGATCATTGACGGTGGAAAGGGGCAATTGAATGCTGCCAGGAAAAGTCTGAAAAATCTGGGTCTGGAACAACGCATACCCCTGATAGGGATTGCAAAAAGGCTGGAGGAGGTCTTTTTGCCGGATGATCCGGTACCCCTGTACATCGATAAAAATTCCCCGGCATTGAAAACAATCCAGCAGATCAGAAATGAAGCCCATCGTTTCGGGATTTCCTTTCACCGGAAGAAAAGGGAAAAAGAAATGATTCGCTCCGAATTGGATCGCATAGGGGGGATCGGGCCGGCCACAGGCGAAAAACTGATCCTGAAATATGGTTCCCTTGATCGGATCAGGTCTGCAAAAAAAAATGAACTGGTTCATCTGATCGGGAAGAGCAAAACCGGCATCCTGATGGACCATTTTCAAAAGAATGATTCCGGTAAGATATAGATTATCAGAGCTTTAGCCGATCAATCTATTTTTTCCTGGAGACTGTATAGCAGACAAGCCCTTCCAGGGCATTCCGGGCCTCATTCCGGGGGAAGTCTCTTAGAATATTCAGTGCTTTGTTCCTGTATTCCATCATCATTTCTTCAGAATAGGCTAGTCCGTTTTTCTCATCAACAAATTGCAGGATCCTGTCGATGGAGGCATGGTTGTTGTTTTTCTTGCGGATGATATTTATTATTTCCCGCTTTTCAGAGTTTGATGATTGATCAAGGGCATAGATCAGAGGGAGAGTAAACTTTTTTTCTTTGATGTCGTTGCCCGTGGGTTTTCCTGTAATGCCCCTTTTCTGATAATCAAAAAGATCGTCCTTTATCTGGAATGCAATGCCGGCATTCAAACCGAAAGACTGCATCCGGTGTAGAATATCGTGATTTACACCCACCGATCTTGCACCACTCTGGCAGCAGGCGGCAATCAGCATGGCGGTCTTTTTCCGGATGATCTCAAAATATTGTTCCCGGGTTATGTTCAGTTTCCTCGATTTTTGTATCTGTAGTAATTCTCCTTCGCTCATTTCGCGAACCGCCCCGGAAACAATTTCAAGCAAATCATATTCCTTTTTTTCAACGGCCATCAGCAGGCCTCTGGAGAGCAAAAAGTCTCCGATCAGAACGGCTACCTTGGATTTCCATATGGCATTGATGGAAAAATATCCCCTTCTTTCATAGGATTCATCCACCACATCATCGTGTATCAGGGTGGCGGTATGCAACAACTCGATCAGGGATGCCGCATGATAGGTGGACATGTTGATCTCTCCGTTGAGCTTGGCGGAAAGAAAAACGAACATGGGCCGTATTTGTTTGCCTTTCCTCCTCAGAATGAAATTGGTAATCAGGGAAAGAAACGGGATGGAGCTTTTCATTGAAGCGCTGAAATGCGATTCAAATCTTTTCAGTTCATTCCGTATGGGTTCTTTGATGTTGCTGAGTGGATTCATGGTCGGCGCAGGCAATGGCAACATCTGCAAAGATAAGATTTATCGCTTTGCCCAGGGAAAAGATGGAATTCTTTTTGGATATATTTATATATTTGCATTTGTCAATGAGTATACAATGAGAATCGATCATTTAACCAACGAACAACTAGAAAATGCAGCGGATATGCTGAAAGCCATGGCCCATCCCATGAGAATCGCCATTTTGAATTACCTGGAAAACGGAAAAAGAATGACGGTTACCCAGATTCATGAAAAGTTGCAGATTGAACAATCGACCACTTCTCACCATCTGGGTATTTTAAAAAACAGAGGGGTCCTTGCTTCCCGGCGGGAAGGAAAAAACACCTATTATTTCCTGAAGCACAAAGATTTAAGCAATATCGTGGAATGCATCAGCAAATGTGCCTGTGATTAAAACGGGAAATCCATTTCCAGTATGACCAACATCCGGCTGACAAAAGAATTTTCCTTTGAGATGGCCCATGCCCTGAGGAAATATAACGGCCCCTGCAGAAATATACACGGTCACTCCTACAAGTTACTGGTCACCGTGACAGGAAAACCCAACGACAGTGCAGAAGATCCCCAGTACGGGATGGTTATGGATTTCTCGGAACTGAAGGAACTGATCGATGAACATGTCATCCGGCATTACGATCATTCCCTGGTGATCCAGAAAGATCCTGAATTTGAACCGGAACTAAAAAACAATGAATTATTTGGAAAACTCCACATGGTCGATTTTCCACCCACCAGTGAGAATCTTGTGACCAATATTGCCCGGGGAATCAAAAGGGTTTTGCCTCCGGGGGTTGACCTGTTCAGTCTGAAGTTATATGAAACGGCCACTTCCTGCGTTGAATGGTTTGAATCAGAATAAAAAGCGTTTCCATGACACAGAGAAAAAATCACCGCTTGTTCCTGCTGGATGCTTACGCGCTGATATTCCGTTCATTTTATGCTTTCATCCGCAACCGGATTGTCAATTCCAAAGGACAGAACACTTCTGCCATATTCGGATTTACACTGACCCTTGAAGAGCTTCTGAAAAACCAGGATCCGGAATATATCGCCGTGGTATTCGATCCGCCCGGCCCGACCTTTCGCCAAAAGATATACGAACAATATAAGGCGAACCGTGAAGAAACGCCGGAAGACATCAAAAAAGCAGTCCCCCGCATCAAGGAGATCATCAGGGGGTTTCGAATTCCGGTCATCGAGGTGGAAAATTTTGAAGCGGATGATGTAATCGGCACCCTGGCAAAAAAGGCGGAAAAATCGGGAGTGACCGTATATATGATGACCCCGGATAAAGATTTTTCCCAGTTGGTTTCGGACCGGATCCATATTTATAAACCGGGCAAATCGGGAAGCCAGGCAAAGATCATCAGAAAAGAAGATGTAAAAGAACAATTCATGGTGGAAGATCCTCAACAAATGATCGATATACTGGCCCTGTGGGGGGACAGCTCGGACAATATCCCCGGTGTGGAAGGGATCGGGGAAGTAACCGCCAAAAAACTGATTTCCCGTTACGGGAGCGTTGAAAAACTGATCGACAGTATCGGTGAATTTACCGGGAAACAAAAAGAAAAGATTGAGCAATCGATCCCTCAGATAAAAATTTCAAAAGTGTTGGCCACCATTGTTACTGATGTTCCCGTTACACTTGACATGGACAAATTAAGGCGGGGAGATCCGGACAAGGAAACACTGGCTGAAATCTTTGATGAACTGGAATTCAAAACCATTAAGGAAAGGATCATCGGGATTCCTTCAGCCGTTACAAATGATCATGATTTCCGGCAGGGGGTGTTGTTCCGGGATGAACTCCGGGAGCAGAAATACAAAAGAATTGAAGATGTCGGGCATAACTACCGGTTGGTTCAGGGCAAAAGGGATATGGAAGACCTTTTACACAAAATGGAACACCTGGATGCTTTTTGTTTCGACACGGAAACCACGGGCCTTGATCCCATGACCGCGGAAATAACCGGGATATCTTTTTCATGGGAAGACCATGAAGCATATTACGTACCCATGGAAGAGGACCGGCAACAGGTACGTAAAAAGCTTGAAAAGTTTGACCCTTTGTTCAGGGACGCAAAAAAGAAAAAGATCGGCCAGAACCTGAAATATGACATTCAGATACTGGCCGGTTATGGCATTGAAGTCTGTGGTGAGCTGTTCGATACCATGATTGCACACTATGTGCTCAGGCCTGAATTGAAACACAATCTGGACGATATGGCCAGGACAATGCTCGGCTACAGTCCGGTCCCCATCGAATCCCTGATCGGTGAGAAAGGCAAAAGGCAAATCAACATGCGGGATGTGCCCCTTCGGAAAGTCTGTGATTATGCCTGTGAGGATGCCGATATTGCCTGGCAACTTGCATCGGTGCTGGATACAAAACTTCATGAAAAAGATCTGGTCAGGCTGTCTGAAGAAATAGAAATGCCCCTGATCGGTGTTCTTGCCCGAATGGAAAGGGCAGGATTCAAACTGGATATCGAGGGTTTGCAGACTTGTGGCAAACAGCTGGAAGAGGAAATCCGTTCCCTGGAAGAGGAAATCACCGGGATGGCCGGAGAAAGTTTCAATATTTCATCCCCCAGGCAGCTTGGAGTCATTTTATTTGAAAAGCTAAAGATCCAGGACAAAGCCAAAAAAACCCGGACCCGGCAATATTCCACCAGTGAAGAAGTGTTGGAGGCCCTTTCCGGCAAGCACCCCATTGTCAATAAAGTTCTATTGTTCAGGACATTAAAGAAATTACTAAGTACATATGTCGAAGCACTTCCCCGACTGGTGAACCCGCAAACGGGGAAGATCCATACCTCTTTCAACCAGGCCCTTACTTCGACAGGTAGGCTCAGCTCCAATAAGCCCAACCTGCAGAATATTCCCGTCAGGGAAGAACGGGGAAGGGAAATAAGAAAGACATTCGTTCCTTCGGCCCCGGAAAACATATTGTTCAGTGCTGATTATTCACAGATTGAGTTGCGTTTGATGGCACACATGAGCAGGGATCCGTCCATGATCAATGCATTCAATGCGCAGGAGGACATCCATATGGCCACCGCTTCGAAAATTTTTGATGTCAGGCAAACGGAGGTTACCCGGGAAATGCGATCCGCTGCTAAAACGGCCAATTTCGGGATCATTTACGGCATATCTGCGTTCGGCTTGTCCCAGAGGCTGAAAATACCCAGAAAAGAGGCCGGAGAACTTATTGATGGCTATTTCAGGTCTTATCCCGGGGTTAGGGAATACATGGATCAGGTGATCCGGAGAGCCAGGGAGGAGGGATTTGTGTCTACTTTATTCGGAAGAAAAAGATATCTGAAAGACATCAATTCCAGGAATTCTGTTGTACGGGGTTTTGCGGAACGCAATGCCATCAATGCACCCCTGCAGGGTACTGCCGCGGACATCATCAAAAAGGCCATGGTCAACATCGACCGCAGAATAAAAGAAAGAAGTTTACAAACAAATATGATCCTGCAGGTGCATGACGAATTGATATTCGATGTACCGGAGAAAGAACTGGATGCGGTCAGGGAGATGGTGGTTTGGGAAATGGAAAACGTGGTGAATCTGGAAGTCCCCCTGAAGGTGGATTGGGGGACCGGGAACAACTGGCTGGAAGCACATTGAACACAAAACCAATTTTATGATCATATGACCGGACAAATTTTGATTATCTTGTTATTTTCCTGGTTGACGGCGGATTCAACCGGCAATGATATGATCATAACGGATCTGAGTTGTCAGTATCAAACCAATCCCCTGGGCATTGAAGAACACCATCCGGTCCTGGGATGGAAGATGCAAAGCAATATCCGGGGACAAAAACAGACAGCCTACCAGATACTGGTGGCATCGTCCCCTGACCGGTTGAAGCCGTCAGTAGCTGATTTATGGAATTCGGGTAAGGTCATTTCAGATCAATCCGTTACCGTTCCTTACCGGGGCAAAAGGCTGAAGTCCCGCCAGAAATGTTTCTGGAAAGTGAAGGTATGGGACAGGGAAGGGAAAGCATCCGGCATCAGCCTTCCCGCTTTCTGGGAAATGGGCCTGCTGGATGAAAAAGACTGGCAGGCCAGGTGGCTGAGACATCCTTCGTTTCCGGATACTTTGTATAAGCCCAGACCTGCTCCTTTTTTCCGGAAACATTTTACAGTGGATAAAGAAATTTCTTCGGCCAGGGCGTATGTAACCGGTTTGGGCTATTTTGAAATGTACATCAACGGAAAAAAAGTGGGTGATCATGTCCTTGATCCTGTCAAAACGCGCTATGACAAGCATATCAAATATCTGGTATTTGATGTCGGCGATTATTTGAATGATTCGGAAAATGCAATGGGGCTGGTACTGGGTACGGGATGGTTCAATCATTTTGCCCGGTCTGCATGGCAGTTCAATCTGGCTCCCTGGAGGGCTTATCCTGCCATGCTTTGCCAGCTGGAGATCCGTTATAAAGACGGAACAACCCTGGTGATTTCCAGTGACAGAACATGGAAATGCAGTCAGGGCCCCATCCTGTATGACGGCATCAGGAACGGAGAGCATTATGATGCCAGGCGGGAGATGCCCGGATGGAGCCAGCCCTGGTTTGATGACCGGGAATGGTTGCCGGCGGTGGAAGTGCCTTCACCGGGAGGAAAACGAATGGCCCAGCAATTGCCTGCTATTAAAGAAATGAGGGAGATCCGCCCGGTTTCTGTTGACGAGACCGGGCCAGGCGTCTATGTGTTCGATCTGGGACAGAACATTGCCGGCTACAGCCGGATCAGGGTGGCCGGCCCGAAGGGTACGGAAATTGTGCTTAAACACGGTGAAAAACTGCATCCCGATGGACGTGTGGAACAGAAACAGATCCTGCGGTTCCTGAAAACAGGAAAGGCCCAGACAGATATCTATACCTTAAAGGGTGAGGGGATTGAAACATGGAACCCGCGGTTTGTCTATCATGGATTTCAATATGTGGAAGTATCGGGCCTGCCGGTGAAACCCGGCAGGCAAACCCTTACCGGGGTGGTGGTGCATACTTCTTTTGAGCCGGCCGGGGGCTTTGCCTGTTCGAATCCCCTTTTGAACCGGATACAGGAACTGACCCGCTGGTCATATATCGGCAATTACCATGGCATTCCCACGGATTGTCCGCACCGTGAAAAAATCGGCTGGACCGGAGACGGCCATCTGGTCGCCGAAGCCGGTTTGTATAATTACCATGTGGCAACTTCCTATATTAAATGGCTGGATGATTTTGTGGCTGCACAAAGGAAAGACGGAAGTTTGCCTTCCATAGTACCCACCAGCGGCTGGGGGTACGGTGACAGCGAAGTTTTTCGCGGAAACCATCATGGGCCGCAATGGCACGGAGCGTTTATGCTCATTGGATGGTGCCTGTACGAATACACCGGGGATACCGCGATCATTGAACGGTTTTATGAACCGGTCCTGAAATACATGGATTATTTGAATGCACTTGCTGTCAATAATTTGCTGGATGTGGGCATTGACGATCATAAAGCCATTGGAACTCAAACGGAACCCGGCATTCTTTCTTCAGCCTATTACTACCGTCTTACCCGTCTGGCAGCAAAAATGTCTGCTGTGGCTCAAAAGGAAGATCAATCTGCCATTTTTTCTGAAAAAGCCGGAAAGATCAAAAAAGCTTTCAATAGAAAGTATTTTGACCGGAAAACAAATACATACGGAAATGGGGGACAGACTTCCATGGCCCTGGCCCTTGCACTGGGGCTGGTGCCTGAAAAATACCTGGAACCCGTTCTGCGTGGGCTCTGCAGCATCATTGTTAACAATGACCATCATTTTGATGCCGGGGTGGTGGGGGTAAAATCCATTTTCAATGCCTCGGATGACCCCCATTACAGCAATATTGTCTATCAAATGCTCAATCACAGGGATTTTCCGGGGTATGCATGGTGGATCGATCAGGGGGCAAATACCCTGTGGCAGGATTGGGATGGCAGCATGTCGCTCAATCATGTTATGTTTGGCAGTGTGAGTGAATGGTTCTATCAAACACTGGTAGGCATCAATCCCGATCCGGAACAGCCGGGTTTCAAACATGTGATCATAAAACCTGCTTTTATCGATGATCTGAAATGGGTCAACGCGGAACATGAAGGTCCCTTCGGAACCATCAGCTCCGGCTGGTCCAGGGAAGGCGAACGGGTGATTTTAAGGGTGCAGGTGCCTGTAAACACATCGGCCACGGTTTATCTGCCCGGGGATTTCCAGGTCAAAGACAGGGAAAAATTCAGGTATACGGGGAGGAACCGGATTCATATCCCCTCAGGTCGATATGCCATTGAATGTAAAAAAACCGGATTATGACCGTAAAGATCCATTTTTACGGGATTTTGAGGGAAATCACAAAACATGAAACCATTGAATTCAATGAGATGGATCATGTGGAAGAATTGATCGGGCAGTTGGAAAAAAGATTTCCCGGGATTTCACGGTATGATTTTGCCGTGTCGGTGAACGGGGAAAAAGCAAGTCCTGACCGGAAATTGAAAAATCTGGATGAGATTACCCTGATCCCGCCTTTTGAAGGAGGATAAGCAGTCGTATTCAGTTCTGCACGGCGGCGCTATGTTTCTCTGGAACGGGTTTCAGGATGTCATTGTATCTGGAAGGATCCTCAAGGATGCTGACGGCCTTTTTGATTTCCTGGTCTGATTCCATGGATGCTTTTATGCGGCCTTTCTGGTAATAATAACGGGCCGCTATTTCCTGTTCCAGGAGTCTTTCGATCTCATCCCTGAAATTGACAAAATCCTTTTCATTGTTGTGTGCCAGTTTTTTTCCGAGGGCAAGAAAAGAATCCTCGGCCAGATCATAATATTTTTCCTTCCTGGCGGTTTCCATAAGCTTTTCAAGTTCCTGTTCGCTCTTTGTCTGGTAAGAAAAATCCTGTTGGGTCACGTATTCCCTGAAATGATTGAAAAGATCATCCCTGATCCTGAACCGGTGAACACCGGGGATGCTGTCCTTTCTGTTCCTGTAGCGGGTGGCGAAATCAAATATCATATTTTGTATGAAAAGTTCCTTTGTAAACTGACTGTAATCAGCAGGTTTTGTTTCCAAGTCGGGCCTGATGCCTCCCCCGTCATAGACGGTTCTTCCATTGCGGGTGGAGTATGTGGAAACGAGTGAATCCGGAATATTCCCTACACTGCCGTTCTCATTCCGGTTGGAATAATCCAGTGCCTGGATGCATCTTCCGCTGGGAATGTAATACTTGGCCGTGGTCACTTTCAATTGTGTATTATAGACCAGTTCACGGGTGGTTTGCACAAGTCCTTTTCCGAATGTTCTTTGTCCGAGGATAACTGCCCGGTCAAGATCCTGCATGGCGCCGGCCACAATTTCGCTTGCGGATGCCGAACCACGGGAAACCATGACAACAAGGGAGATGGCGGTATCAACAGGGTTGTGACGGGTTTTGTAGGTTTGATCCCATTGTTCTACCTTGCCGCGTGTACTGACGACCTCCTGGTCTTTTTCGATGAAAAGATTGCACACGTCAACCGATTCGATCAGGAGTCCGCCCGGATTGTTTCTCAGGTCCAGAATGATTCCCGACGGCTGATGGTTTTCCAGCAAACCGGTCAGGGCCTGCTTTGTTTCGCTGGCGGCGTCTTTGGTGAAATTGGAAAGCCGGATATAACCGGTTTCCCCGGTCAGCATGGCATGGTAGGGAACATTGCTGATCTTGATGATTTTCCTGATCAGTGTCTTCTGCAACGGCCGTTTGCTGCCCAGGCGTTTGATCTGTAAACGGACTTCCGTATCGGGGGCGCCTTTCAGGTTTTCACTGACATGGCTGATCTCTGCATCTTTCATGCTTTTCCCGTCAATGGAAAGGATAATGTCGCCGGCCCGCAATCCTGCCCTGGCTGCCGGAAAATTTTCATACGGTTCAGCAATGATCGCATAATCATCTCTTTTTCTGATCAATGCGCCGATCCCACCGTACTGGCCGGTGGTCATGAAATTAAAATCTTCCTTTTCAGACTCCGGAATGAATGTAGTATAAGGGTCCAGTTCCTTCAGCATCCCGTCGATGCTGGAATGAACCAGTTTTTCGGGATTTATCTCGTCTACATAAAAAAGGGTAAGTTCCCGGAACAAATTATAATAGATTTCGAGGCTTTTGACAAGTTTGAAATCATCACTGTTAAAGGCAAGAAAACCAATTGATAAAGCCAGTAAAAAAGTGACCGCACTCAATTTCAGGAGCCTGATTTTGCGTTTGCGGAACTTCATGTCCTTTTGTCTTTGATCGATGGATTGATCATGGGTCATTGCCGAAAGGTTTATTCGAATTGGTTTTGCAAAGATACTTTTTTTATGAGACGCTCCAGCAGTTTTTTCACCGAGGCTTCAATGACCGCATAATCAACGGTCTCTCTCCGGGTATAAATGACCATTATATATAGCTTGATCCTTTTCCGTTCCAGTTCACGGTGTAATTCATGTTTGTTCCTGCGGTACGATTCGCGGATGATCCTTTTGATATAATTCCTTTGAACCGCTTTTTTAAACGACTTTTTGCCTACGGAGATCACAATTTCAATCGGGCAGTCTTTTTCACCGGGACTGCGGAAAATATAAACAGCACGTAATGGGGAAATATGAAAGCTTTGGCCTTTTTCCACCACTTCCCCGATTATTTTGCGGCTTTTCAGTCTCTCCTCTTTCCGGAAAGTATTCCTGCGGATCAATGATTCCTGTTTTGCTCAACAATGAATTTCTCCAGGGCCATGGCCATGGATGGAACATCGGGCTGGGGTGCTTCCAGATCAAGCCTTAGTCCGGATTCCCTGACAGCCTTGGCAGTGAAGGTACCGAATGAGGCGATCTTAATGTTGTTTTGTTTGAAGCCGGGGAAATTTTTGATCAGTGATTTTATGCCGGACGGACTGAAAAAGACCAGTACATCGTAATCCATTGCGGAAATATCGGACAAATCACTGCAAACGGTCCGGTAAATGACCGCTTTGGTAAATTTGATCTTGTGCTTCCTCAATGTTTTGGGTATGAAATTATTGTGAGAGTCTGACAGGGGCACAAGATATTTCTCTCCCCTGTGTTTCAGAATGATGTTCAGCAGATCATCAAAACAACCGTTGGCATAAAAGATCTTTCTTTTTCTGTAAACGATGTATTTCTGCAAATAAAATGCTGTGGCTTCGGATTTACAGAAATATTTCATCGAATCGGGAACGGTGATCCGCATCTCTTCACAGATCCTGAAAAAATGATCGACGGAATTCTTGCTGTTGAATATGACGGCCGTGTGATCCAGGATCTCAATGCGGCACTGGCGGAATTCCCGGCAAGGTACCGGTTCAACATGTATAAATTGCTTGAAATCAATTTGAAGGTTGTTGTTTTCGGCCAGATTGTTGTAGGGAGATTTGCCGTTTTCCGGTTTTGGTTGCGAGATCAGTATCTTTTTGATTTTCATGTATGGCAATCTTTGTGAATACTGCTATTTCAAAGAGAAAAAGGCTTTGCACAGATACAAAACAGGCAAAATTTCAAGGGTACAAAGATATAAAATCAAATAAAAAATTAAAACTCCTTTTCTTATAATAATTTGTATACCTCTGATTACGCGCAGGATAAATCCGAATAAAAAAATTGCCAATCCCAGAAAAATGGCCCAGTGAACATAACGGGCAGACAAATATGTTATGGTCAGAATGACCGGTATCAGATATAATCCGGCATTTTTACAGATCAGCAGTATCTGATGTAAATATTCACGGAAAATGCCGGGATTTTTAAAAATAAATCCGGTGACGCGCAATACCAGAATCCTTGCAAGGAGCAGGGAGGTAAAAAAAGCGCTGCTGTACAGAATAGAGCGGGCATCATTTTGAGGCCGGAAAGAAAAATCAAAATACTCCATCAATTGATATCCAAAGATCCCTGAAACAAGCACAAAAACGGCATTCATTATAAAAGAGACCCTTTGCATGAAGATATTTTTGTCCCTGGCAAGTTTGACCGAGAGTTGAAAATTGAACAGGGAAGAAATGATTTGATTAATAAACTTGCTGAAATACAGTTTTGTCCAGGCAATTGTAATCAGGGATATGATCACCAGCAGCAGGATCAGGTCTTTGTTCAATCCGGATTGAAATGCAGCATTCCGTGCATGGGTTTGGTGAAAGAAAGGCACATCCTGTTGAGCGGTGGTTGCTGACGGTTTTTCCTGGCGAAAGATGTCCCGGTCTGATTCGTTAAAACAGAAATAATCCCTTTTTGTTCTTTTCAGGAAAAAAAGACCCTGTTCCTGTTTGACCGAATCAGGATATTCCCGGTAACGCGGGAAATGATCCGCTGTAAAGCTTGGAACTTCAGGACGTGGAGGGATCACGGTAACCCTGGCGGGCGTATCTCCGGAAGCTTGAAGGGTTTGTTGTTCCATGAGCGAATCTTTCCGGCGGATTGATTGGAAGATATCCATGGCATTTTGCAGCCGGGTCTTTGCAGTTGGCATGGAATCTGCTTCCCGGGGGATGGTGTCGGTCGATGGGAAAACCGTATCTGTATTGACAGAAGGTGTTATGGAATCAGGTTCCTGTGGATAATAAACGGGTATTTTCAGCAACATGGAAGAAATTTTAATATTTATTCCTTGTCCCGGGAGTCAATGATGATGGTTACCGGGCCGTCATTGACCAGAGATATCTGCATGGTGGCGCCAAACTCACCTGAACGGACCCGGGTACCTGTTTTGGAAGACAATGTATCAATGAACCGGTCGTAGAGGGGAATGGCTTCGTCCGGTCTGGCGGCACGAATGAATGAAGGCCGGTTCCCTTTGCGGGTACTGGCGTGAAGGGTAAACTGACTGATGACCAGAATCTCTCCGTGGATGTCCTGAACGGAAAGATTCATCAATCCCTGCTCATCGTTGAAAATACGGAGCCTGGAAATTTTTCCGGCCAGCCATTCAATGTCCTGTTCATTGTCTCCATGCCCGATTCCCAGCAGAATCATCAAACCATTGCCGATGACGGTTTTGTTCTTTCCTGAAATCGAAACAGAAGCATTTTGTACCCGTTGGATCACTGCCCTCATCTCATTGAAAAATTTCATCCGGAATGCCGGTGTTCACCTTAATGGAGTCAACTTTAATATCGAATGTTTGTCCGTTGGCTGTTTGCCTGATCGTATACGGGAACAACACTCCGGAATTTTTCCGGTAGTCTTCATACCAGGTTTCCTGGGTGACGGGACCCGAAGGTGCTTCCTGTGTCTGAACGGCTTTGATCTTTAAGCCGGTTTCCTGGTCGAAATATTCCAGACTGGAATTGCCGGCCGGATCGATGATCTCAATTTCATAGGCGGGTTTTCCTCCGGTAACTTCAATATAACGGTCGATGACTGCATCTGCAGTTATGCCGGCAGGAAAAGAAAGACTGTCCCCGGGGGAAGGGAGAGGGTTGCCGTCTGTATCGTGATACAGAATGGAACCGTTATCACTGAACTTTTTCAGCCGGTCTGAAATCTCACCGGCCTTTCCCACCACAAGGATGTAAGAATGCTCAGGTTTCAGATATTTTTGTGCCATGGCCTGTACATCCGGGGGATTCACCGCATGAATCGTTTTCAGATAATTTGTATAGTAATCGCCCGGAAGGTCATATCTTTCCGTATTGATGGCAAAACGGGCGACGGTCCGTGGGTTTTCCAGGGCAAGGGCAAAGGAACCGGACAGGTAATTCTTAACTCTTTCCAGTTCTTCTTCCTGAACGGACTCATCCCGCAGACGGTTCATTTCATACAGAATTTCATGGATGGCGCTGTCGGTTACACTGGTCCTGACCTCGGTCCGGGTCTGGAAGCTCCCGGTCAGCGGATCGGGTTGCAGGGATGAATATGCTCCGTAAGTATATCCGTGTTTTTCCCGGAGATTTTCAAAAAGCCGGTAAACTCCTCCACCCAGGATGGTGTTCATTACTTTTGCGGGAATGGTGTTCTTGCTTCCGGGTTTGAGCTGAACCGGGTAGGCCACAATAACCACCGACTGGACCGCAACAGGGCGGTCCACCACCACCACCTGTTTCCCCGGGGGAGATTCCGGTGTTTGGTAGCGGTGTTCGGGGGGCAAAGTACCTTTCCATTCCCCGAAATGCTCCATGATCAGCTTTCTGGCCTCTCTTTTGTTAATGTCTCCGACAATGGCAAGATAAGTTGATGCAGGGGTCATATAATCCTCATAATATTGCCTGCACATGCCGGTGATGATGGTGTTCACCGTCTGTTCCGTGATGAACTCACCATAGGGATGGTTTTTGCCGTATACCAGCAAGTCACTCACTTTTCCGGCAATGGCGTCCGGGTCGTTTTTTTCAGCCGCCAGGGCAGAAAGGGTTTGTTTACGGACTTTTTCAAGTTCTTCTGGTTTGAATACGGGATGGATCAGAATATCGCTGAGAATCTCCAGCAGTTTTTCATTGTGCTTCTTCAAACAGGATGCATGGACCGAGCCTGAAGATGTGGAAAGTTTCGCACCCATAAAATCAATGGCTTCATCGATTTCTGCTTTTGACCGTGTGGTGGTTGCCGTCCCGAGAAGTTCCCCGGTAAATCCGACATAGCCTGCATGTTCCCCTTCCAGCACCGGATCATTGTCAAAGATCAGGGTATAGGAAACCCTGGGCAATTTGTGGTCTTCAACCACGTATACCCGCATTCCGTTGTCGAGGATAAATTTTTCATGGCTTCCGACACGGATCTCAGGTGCAGGGCCCGGTTCAGGCGGGGTGCTTCTGTTGATCTGTGCAAGGACCACGTGGAACGGGCACAGCAGGAACAAATAAATGAACAATTTCCTCGGGGCGGGGAAATTCATGGTTTAGTGGGTTTTTGGCAAATAATACAACACGACACGATTTTCAGGTTGCAGGTATTTTCCGGCCACCCTGACAATGTCCTCTTTGCTGACCGCCATGTAGCGGTTGATCTCGGTATTGATCAGTCCGGCATCATCATAAAAAAGATAATAATGGGCCAGATTGGATGCAATACCGGACAGACTGGAATTCTGGCTTATGAAATCGTTTTCGGTCTGGTTTTGGAGTTTTTCAAATTCCCTGTCTGTCAGTCCGTTTTCTTTGATCTTGTCGATCTCAACTTCAATGGCTTTTTCAAGTTTTTCAAGTGAAACGCCCATATTGGCCAGGGCAAGGGTGATGAATATACCTGCATCTTCAAGTGCATAGGGGAAAGCGGCCACTTCCAGTGCGAGCTGTTGTTCATCGACAAGGGACTTGTACAGCCTCGAACTTTGTCCGCCCGACAACAATTTCTGCAACATGTCCAGTGGATAATAATCATCGGAACACAATGGGGGCATATGATAGGCCATAAAAATGGCCGGAAGCTGTATGTTGTCGTAAACGGTTTTTCTGACTTCTTCCGTTTGTTTTGGTTCTTCCACAGCCGGGCGGTAAATATTATGACCACCGGGGGGTATGGTGCCGAAATACGCTTCGATCAATTCTTCGGTCTCGTTGATCTGAATGTCACCGGCTATTGCAAGCACAGCGTTTTCAGGAACATAAAAATGATCGTGGAACCCGATAAACTCTTCCAGGGTGGCCTGGTCTATATATTGAACATCTCCGATGGGGACCCACCGGTATGGATGCTTTGTGAATGCATTGGAAAAAATTTCTTCCTGGAATGAACCATAGGGCTGATTTTCATATCTGGATTTGCGTTCTTCCTTTACGATCTTCCTTTGGGTTTCCACACCCACGCTGTCGATCTTAAGATGCAGTAATCGTTCGGATTCAAGCCATAAACCGAGTTCCAGCTGGTTGGACGGCAATATTTCGTAGTAGGTTGTATAGTCAAATGATGTCCCCGCGTTGTTTTGCCCGCCTGCATTTTGTACGTATTTAAAGTACTCCCCCCGGTCAATATTTTCGGAACCTTCGAACATCAAATGCTCAAAAAAATGGGCAAAACCGGTACGATCGGACTTTTCATTTTTTGACCCCACATGGTAGGTGATGTTGATGGCCACGATCGGCCGGGAATTGTCCTGGTGAAGGATCACATGCAATCCGTTGGGGAGATCATACTGGATGAATTCAATGTCTTTGGTTTGTGAAAATCCCGGCGGAAAAATGATCAAAGCCAGGAAAAAGAGTGTTAAGTATCTGATTTTTATGCGCATTTTGTTTTTGCCTTTTTCAAATTGTAAAGCGTAAATATACAACAAATGAAATAATCTGAACATGCCATGAATCCGTTCTTACAAAGCTTGTCAGAAAAAAAAATACAGCAAACCGAAGAACAAAAACTGGATGATGATATATGCCCTGAGAATCAGGGTGCCGGTCCTGATCCGGAGTCGGATCAGCAATGCCGACAGGAGAAAAGCGATCACAAACCATGCCAGATAATTCTGCAGGGGAACGAACCGGTCATTCCATTGCCAGTAATTCAATTTCATGGCCATTGGCTCCAGAAGCAGATCGAAAAATACAAGGAAAACCGCTGCCAGTGGAGGGACCCAGAGATCCTTACGTACAATGGCCCGGACGATTTCTGACATGCCCAGGGTAAGAACGACCCAGTTCAGTGCAATAACCACGGGAACATTAAGCAATTGGACACCCAGGGTGCCTGTATACCGGTAATCACCGAAAATCATGCCGGTGTTTGTTCCCATCACTTCCAGAAACCAGGTCAGGATCAGTGAGATCAGCAGCCAGGCCAGCATGCGTTTCGGGGAATTGATCAAAAAGACAAAATACAATACAATTCCTCCGGAAAAGGCCAGAAACAATTCCGTTGTCTCTCGGGCAAAAGGGTACCACGCAGGCACCATGTGAAAGCCAAAACCACAGGCAAAAAAGATTGCCAATGCGCCTGTAAAATATTTTTCGGTGTTCATGGAAAACATGATACCGGCTGCATATTCGGTGAATATGTTGTAAATTAAACAAAATATATCATTGTTTGTTTTTGCATCAGAATAATTGTTCTGTAAATTGTCAGAATGATCATGGATCGCAAAGCCCTGGTTATAGGAGCGGGATTTTCCGGAATTTCTTCGGCTACCGCCCTGGCATCGGCGGGTTTCAGGGTGGATGTTTTTGAAAAGGGTGGTGTGCCCGGAGGAAGGGCACAAAAACTGACAGGTGACGGATTTACTTTCGATATGGGTCCCTCCTGGTATTGGATGCCGGATGTCATCGAAGATTATTTCAATCACTTCGGTAAATCGGCATCCGATTATTACCAACTGAAAAGACTGGATCCGGGATACAGGATGTTTTTTTCGCCGGGTGACCATATTGACGTCCCTGCAGACCGGGAAGAACTGTACAGCTTATTTGAGCAAATTGAACCGGGCAGTCAGAAAAAACTGAAAAAATTCCTTGATCAGGCGGAATACAAATACCTTATGGGAATGAAAAAATTTGTATATCTGCCCGGACATTCGGTCTTTGAGCTACTGCATCCGGGTTTGTTGCGCGGACTCCTGTCCATGGATGTTTTCCGGTCGGTTGCTTCGGTGGTCAGAAAGAATTTCAGGGATGAACGGCTGAGAAGGATGCTGGAATTTCCTGTCATTTTCCTGGGGGCAACCGCATCGGAAATACCAGCAATATATACCCTGATGAATTATGCCGATCTGGTATTGGGAAGCTGGTATCCCCTGGGGGGTATGAGCCGTGTGGTGGACGGCATGGTGGAACTTGCCGGGTCCTTCGGCGTGGAATTTCATTACCACAGTGAAGTAACCCGGATCCTGATTTCCGGCAACCAGGTCGATGCCGTGGAGGTAAACCATGGAAAACAATATACACCGGATGTGGTGGTTGCTTCTGCCGATTATCATCATGTTGAGCAGTATCTGTTGCCTCCTGAGGCAAGGAATTACCCGGCAGGCTACTGGAAAAGTAGAAAGATGGCTCCTTCTGCGCTTCTTTTCTACCTGGGCGTGAACCGCAAGCTGAACCTGTTCCATCACAATTTGTTTTTTGATACCGATTTTCAGGCCCATGCAGAGCAGATCTACAAAGACCCGAAATGGCCGGATGATCCGGCCATGTATATTTCCTGTACGTCAAGGACGGAACGGGGTGTTGCTCCCGAAGGAATGGAGAACGTAGTGGTCCTGATCCCGGTTGCTCCCGGATTACAGGATGATGAGAATATCAGGGAAAAATATTACACCCGGGTAATCAGAAAGCTGGAAGAAATGACCGGTCAACCGGTCGGAAAGCATATTGTATTCAAAAAAACAATCGGCCAGTCTGATTTTATCGATTATTTTCATGCATACAGGGGAAATGCATACGGACTGGCGAATACACTTTTTCAGACAGCCTCCATGAAACCCAAAATACGAAACAGAAAGATCAAAAATCTCTTTTATACCGGGCAATTGACGGTCCCGGGACCCGGCGTGCCGCCCTGCCTGGTCTCCGGCCTGGTTGTGGCCGGCCAGATCATGAAAAATCCCCGGTGGATATGATGCGGATATATCAGAAAATATCGGAACGTTCCAGTGAGATGGTGACCCATGCATACAGCACTTCTTTCTCCCTGGGGATCAAAATGATGAGGGAAAAATACAGGAATCCGGTATATGCCATATATGGCTTTGTGCGATTGGCCGATGAGATCGTGGATACTTTTCATGACCATGATCAAAAACTACTTTTCATTAAATTCAGGGAGGATACCATGCTTGCCCTGAAAAACCGGATCAGTATAAATCCCGTATTGAACAATTTCCAGCAGGTGGTTCACCGGTATTCAATTGACAGGGAACTGATCGGACATTTTTTTCACAGCATGGAAATGGACCTGAACCAAAAAACATACACCCGGGAAAATTATGAGCGGTATGTGTTGGGATCGGCGGAGGTGGTCGGACTCATGTGTCTGATGGTATTTCTGGATGGAGACCGCCGGAGATATGAGGAACTGAAACCGTATGCCAAGAAGCTCGGCTCGGCATATCAGAAGATCAATTTCCTCCGGGATCTGAAGGCCGATTATCACCATTTGGGCAGGATATATTTCCCGGACCTGGACATGAACAATTTTTCGGCTGGCGACAAAAAAGAGATCGAAAAAGAAATTGAAAAAGAATTTTCCGAAGGATATGCGGGCATCAGAAAATTGCCCCCGCCCGTCAAACTGGGGGTCTATCTTTCTTATGTTTATTACCACTCCTTGTTCCGCAAGATCAAACAAACGCCGGCGGAGAAGCTGATCAGCCTGCGGGTCAGGATTCCCAACGGCAAAAAGTACCTGATACTGCTGGTTTCGTACTGTAAGTGTAAATTATCGATGATATAAAAACCTGTTATCACACCGGAAAACCCCATTTCGGATTTATATTTATGTTTCCGTCAAGATATTTCAGGATCCGTGGAAAAACTTAAATTATAATTCCAGGTGAGTAATTTTATATACCTGTTAATTAATATTTTCGTAACAATCATTCCCCTGATACTGAGCTTTGACCGGAAGGTTTCTTTTTACAAAAGATGGAAATACCTACTTCCTTCCATGCTGGTTACCGGAATTATTTTTCTGGTCTGGGACCGGATATTTTCAGATGCAGGCATCTGGGGGTTCAATCCTGACTACCTGACCGGATACGATATTGCGGGATTGCCTGTGGAAGAATGCTTGTTTTTTTTAACCATCCCCTATGCTTCTGTTTTTACCTATGAGGTATACCGTTATTATTTTGGTACCGGTATCCCAGAGAAATTCACCCGGCAAATCAGTGCAATTCTGGTTTTTCTGCTGATCATATCGGCCGCCTTATTCCATAAAAGGCTATACACCCTGGTTACTTTTCTGTCCCTTGGAATGATGGTCATCCTTGTTCAATTTGTTCTGCGTACCGGGTATATGGGGAGGTTTTACATGTCATACCTGATCATTCTGCTGCCGTTTGCCCTTGTTAACGGAATACTGACCGGGACCGGGATCGGGGAAGAAGTGGTGTGGTACAACCATGCTGAAATCATCGGACTGAGGATACTGACCATACCGCTGGAAGATATATTTTACGGAATGCTGCTCCTTCTGATGAACATTACCCTGTATGAATATTTGCTGAGGAAATGGTGATTGCTTTTTTTATTGCCTGCAGGTTTTGTTGAATTCATAGTCTGCTGTTTCCGGGCATTCAAGCACCCTGAAGAAACTTTCCAGGTAGTTCAGCAAGTCTTTTTTGTGTCCGGGATAACGGATCAGGACATGGTGATACCCGTGGTTCTTGCCCACATCTTTTCTGATGGCAGCAATGTCCATGATGATCTCCGGATGGAGCAGGGATTGGTCCGAAAAGAAAGGATGGCAATTTATGGTATTCAGGTTATCCGGCAAGGGTTCCGCAAAACCGTTCATTGCAGAAAAAAGAAATAACACCGTATACAGCAACCGGGATTTTATGGATTTTTTGCCCGTCATTCGATTTTTTCTTTGGGCCGGAAGGTGCTGATCCTAAACAAATCACCGTCCCGGTAAAGAATGGCTTCCATATTGTATCCATAGGTATAGAACGGAACGTCCATGGTATATACCCTTCCGTATATGGCATTGATCCGTTCTACATTGGTGTGTCCGATGAACGCCCTGGAAACTTTGTATTGGTCCAGGATGGCGGTCAGTTCTTTTTCGCTGAGTTTGCTGTAGAGAGAATTGTCTTCTATATATCCCCTGTACCAGAAAGGTCCCAGTTCACCGAACAACAAAACCTGTGTTGAATGAAAATCCGTTTTCCGGTTGGGGTGCCGCAGGGTATACCAGACAATGTCATTGATCTCCTGAACAGATAATCCCAGTTCTGCCACCGGGGGTGAAAGGCCTCCGTGAACGAACAACATGTCATTGATCCGTATCACGGTATGTTTGGTCCTCAGCCACCGCCCGGGCACCGTTCTTTTGTTGAACAGACCTGTGTAATGAATATTCAGATTGTCCGTAAGGTAATAGTATTTGTCTGACAGGTAACGGTAATCCCCGGAAAGTATCATGATCTCATGATTTCCGAGAATATAGTGTACGGCTCCGCCGGCATGGTCGGCCTGTTGTTCGAGCCGGTATATGAACCAAAGGGTTTCGGTAACCTGGTTGCCGCGGTCGAATATATCCCCCAGAAACAGAACATGACCCCGCCCCCAGTTCCAGTCCAGGTTTTCATCGATTACCCGGTTGAATTGCAGCAGGTTGACCAGACTGTCGAAGGTGCCGTGAATGTCTCCGAGGATGACCAGCTTTTCTACATCGTCGAATTCGAAGTCCCGGTAGGGATGTTCCCGAAAAACGGTGTATTCCGAGGTATCGCCTGCATAACCCTGGAAGGTGAAGGTATCCTGCGCCGATTTATAATTTTCACGGACTTTCCTGGTTACGTGCCGTGCGGAATCATGCACCATATAAAAGGTCCGGATCCTTTTTCCGCGGTTCCATTTTACATAGGGGCCGTCGGTCAGGTCGGGCAGGTTCCTTTCGTATTTATCCCGTAAATAGCCGGCGATCTCCGGATTACCGGACCGGACGGCATGATCGTATGCCGTCCGCCGGATCTTGTTTTTGTGGTTCAGGTGGGCTCCGTGCCGGAGCAGGATCTTCACCATCCTCAGGTTGCCTGTGGAGGCCGCATAAATCAGGGGTGTATTTCCCAGCGAATCGGTATGGTTGATGTTGGCCCCGGCTTTCAGCAGGTGCCTGACGGTTTTTTTTTGTTCCAGAAGAATGGCATGGACCAGGGGAACTTTTCCTTCTGCACTGAGATCGGGATCCGCACCATGTCCAAGCAGTAAATCCGCCACACCGGGTTGATGAGCACGGATTGAAAAAATCAGGGGCGTTATGCTGTCTATTCCGTAACGGCCGTTGATGTCATTTTCTTCCAGCCAGGATAGCAACCGGTCGGTCTGTTCCCGGCGGATGTGTTCAAAAACCACCTGACCACGGACCGTCCAGGCTAACCCATACAAAAGGAATATCAGAAAAAACAGCAAATTTCTCCGAAAGAACATAAAAACCGGATTGGGAACAAAGGGCTAAAGATATGGATTTTTCAGAACCTAAAAATTCCATTTGAACCGGAGGAATCCCAGATTGAAATTCATCCGTTCTTCCCTGCCGGTGAGGGCATTTTGGAAACGGCCGCTGAAGATCTGCAAATGACAGGAAAGATCAATGTTCTGGGTTAATGAATAGCTGCAGGAAGGTCCGGCATAATATCCGCTGATGCCGGGGAAAACCATCAGGGCCATACCGGTTCTCAGAAGGGGGGTTATTTGGTAGGAGGCCTGGGAAAACAAGGAAAATTCGGTTATGGAAAGATCCTTGACGCTCAGGGGGCCCCGGTAATATTCCATGAAGTTTTCTGCTTCATGTCTTTGCGGTTTTTCCGCGTACAGTCCTTCCGCCTGAAGGGAAAGGGAACTTGCAAATGTATAATCGGCTGACAGGGAAAGGTAAAACAATCCGCTTGTATCGGCAAAATGTTCCACCGGCCTGAAAAAGGATGCTTCTCCCCTGAATCCCGCATCTCCGATATTGCCCGACCAGCCCATCCCCACCAGGTAGTCCTCGCTGTTGAGGAGTCCGCCCAGCACCTGGACATCATAACCCAGCACATTGAGACGGTACATGCCGGCTGTTGTTACCCGTTTACCGCTGTCAATCTTGAAAGCCAGTTCGGCCAGGGATGCCATCCCGGTGTAGTACTGTACGCGAAAGGCATCACTGCCGGGCCTTTCCACATAATCGAAGTCAAAAAAAGAATACACGTTGAAAATATCATTCGGGTTCCATACAAAACTCTGTCCCCAGTTGATCCTCTGCCTGCCGCCGGTGATTACCAGGTTGCCCCGGGTATACCGGAGCCAGGCCCTGTCGATGGTGGAGTTCAGCAGATATGACTGGCCGGAAGAGAGATTGAACGAAAGATCGGCCACCCCGTTATCTGCTCCGACCTGTTTTGCATAACCGGGTGTGCTTTCCAGCAGATCGCCGTATATAAAGCGGTTCCGTATCTGAAGGTTGGCGGTCAGGTGGTCTGAAGGGTACCAGTAAAAATTCAACCGGTTGTGAAAAAGGTTTTCACTTTTCCAGTCCTGGCCGAACGCTTCCATAAGTACCGATTGCATGTTGGTCAGGTATCCCCGGAGCACCAGGGATTTCTGATCTGCCTGGGGATATGATTTCCCCGTAAACAGGACAAATGAAAGGAACAGAATGGTTTTCGGCACGGTTGCCGGGAAGTTATTCCTTCTTTTGTTGTTCATCACTGATGATTTTACCGTCTTCTATGGTAATGACCCGCCTGGCCTTTTTGACCACCCTTGAATCGTGGGTTGAAAAAATGAAGGTGATGTTTTCATGTTTGTTCAGTTTCTCCATGATGTCCAGCAGGGTTTCCGTGGATTTGGAGTCCAGGTTTGCGGTGGGTTCGTCGGCCAGCACAAATTTGGGTTTGGAAGCCAGGGCCCTGGCTACGGTCACCCTTTGCTGCTGTCCGCCGGACAATCTGGATGGCCGGCTGTTCATCCTGTCTCCGAGTCCGACTGCCGAAAGCAGTTCCTCTGAACGGTTTCTTCTCTCCTGTTTGCTTTTCCCCTGTAATTGCATGATGAATTCCACATTTTCCCGGGCTGTCATGACGGGGATCAGGTTATAGGACTGAAAAACAAAGCCGATGTTCCACAACCTGAAATCGATCAGTTCTGAGGATTTCAATTCGGTGAGCCGGGTTCCGTTCACGATGATCTCCCCGCCTGTCGGATCGTCCAGTCCGCCAATCAGATTCATCAGTGTGGTTTTCCCCGAACCGGACGGCCCCACCACGGCGGCGAATTCACCTTTGCTGAACTGCAGGTCAACGCTCCGGATGGCACGGACTTCCACCTCGGTTTCCCGGTAGGTCTTACTGACGTTTTTTACATCAATTATTATCATTTCGAATCAATTTATTTAAACATATTAAGTCTGCTGCAATATCGGTTCAATTACCCGGTTCTCAGTGCATTGGCCGGATTCAGCCTGAGGGCTTTGAATGCCGGGTAAAGGGATGCAAGAACACCGGTGAGAATGACCAGCAAGGTTACCACCAGGATCATCCCGAAACCAATATCGGGATAAACAATGCTCTCATATCCAACGGCTTCAAATCCTGCTGCCCATCTGCCCAGATTGATCCCTGTTCTGGCGGTCAGTCCCGGGAGCAGACTTCCGACCCCGATCCCGAGTACACCCCCGGTCAATGAAAGATAAACCGTTTCCAGAAGGATCATGGCAAACACCCGGGGCTTGTTCATGCCAATGGACATGAGCATACCCAGCTCCCTGACCCTTTCCAGGACGACCATCAGCATGGTGTTGACTATGCCGAAACCCAAAGCCAGCAATATGATAGCGATGAACAAATACATATAAATTCCCATGGATTCGTTCAGGTAGGCAAGTTCCGGATGAAGTTTTGTCCAGGGTTTGACATCGAGTCCGGGAAATTGTGCCTGCAGTTCCTTCGCCTGTCTTTTCGCAGCCTCGTGGGAATCCAGCAAAATGGCAATTTCATGCGCAGCCGGCTCATCCAGCTTGACCAGTCCGGACAAATCCTCCAGTCTGACAAAAACATGGCTTTCATCATACATGCTGTTTGAGGTTTCGAAAATGCCGGCTACCTTGAATGCCCCTCCGGTCAGTGTCCCGTTCATTTCTGTCAGGGTGATGACCACTTTTGACCGCAGTTTGACATTCAGTTTTTCAGCCAGTTCTTTCCCGATCACAATGGGATTCCGGATGGCATTGTCAAAATAATTGCCTTGGATGATCTTTTCATGCAGATCGGTTACTTTTTGTTCATCTCCGGGCAAAATGCCCAGGATCTTTACCCCCGAACCGGTTTCAGCCGAGGATATTATAGAGGAAAAGATCATTCTGCGGCTTGCCGAAGATATTCCCTGACGGTCTTTCACTGTCTGCAGGATACTGTCGGAACGGGCCAAATAGTCATCTTTGTCGCCGGTCTGAAGATAGCCCCGGTGATGGATCTGTATATGGGACACTTCGGTCATGATGGCCGAATCGATCCGCTGATCGGCAATGCCCTTCATAAAAGCAATGGAAAAAACACCTGCAAACACCCCCAGGGCGATGGCCATGATGATGATCGAACTTCTGAGTTTGTTCCTCCAGATGTTTCTCCAGGATACGGATGTAATCATAATGCTTGATTTATGTTTTCATTGTTGGCTTTCAGACACGCAATGCATCGACCGCCTTCATATTTTTGATGTTCAGGACCGGGTACAGGGAAATGATCATGGTCAGGATCAGGATGGTGATGACCTGGTTGTAAAAAACCCTGGGAGCCCATGAAAAAACCAGGAGGGGTTCGATCCCCCAGTCCATCATGGTCTGGGCGGCTTCCCCGGTAAGTTCGACAGGATGGTGGACAAACCAGGCGATGATGGGCAGACTGATAAGAAAACCGGTAATCACGCCGAGAATCCCGATGAAAATGGTTTCTGAAAACAAAACCGTTCCGAGCTTGCCCTTTTTCATGCCTACGGCAACCATCACACCCATCTCCCTTTTTCGTTCGGCCACCATCATGATGATGGTGCCCAGGATACCGAAAGCAATCACCATGTACAGAATGGCTTTCATAATGACTCCGCCTGCCCGGTCTGATTTGATCAGCTGGACCACCCCGGGCTGCATTTCATCCCAGTTCATGACCGAGTATTTTCCCTGATCGATCTTGTCGCGCAAATGTTGTTTGGCCGGTGCGACATCGGAATAGTCATCCACCATCAGCACCATGGAAGTCACTTTTTCATAGGCCGAAAACAAATGCTGTGCATTCCGGATATCCATGTAGATGAACTGATTGTTCAGTTCCGGGGAAGGAAGTTTCAGGATGCCTTTGACCGGATACTTCCCTGCTGCGGTGGCTCCGTGGTAGCCCTGGCTCAGCATGACAATGGTATCCCCGATACCTGTATCCAGGTTTTTGGCAAGGTTGGCGGCAATCAGAACGCCGGGATCTTCTTTTTCCAGGTACGAACCCTTATCAAGCCATTTGGACAAATGGGTGATCTCCTCTTCCAGTTCGGGTTTTATCCCCATGATCATCGCACCCCGGGTGTTTTCACCGGTGGATACAAGGGTGTAAGATTCGAGCCTGGATGTGTAGTTGCTGATCTCCCCGGTATTCTCAATGGCCTTGATCAGACTGTCCCCCGGTTGGTAAATGTTGTTGATGGTTTTGTTTTCCCAGTAATCCGGGTGATGGACCTGCAGGTACCCTGAGTAGAATGTAACTACATTGTCCACCATATTGGAATAGGACCCTTCCTGCATGGAGCTCATGACCGTGGAGAAAAACACGCCGAAAGTCACCGAAGCAACGGTGATCAGAGTCCTTCGTTTATTTCTCCATAAATTGCGCCAGGCAAGTGTGTATTTTTCTTTCATTTCAAGTAATTGTTTAATATTATCTTACCCTTTTCATGTTTTGCTGGGAAAAGAAACCATCCCGGATGGGGTCATTGAAACGGATATCATCGATCATGAAAACGGTTTTTTGTCCTTTTTTGTCCTCGGGAATGATCTCGATCCGGGTAGGAATCTTCCGGTCATCCATGGTCTTAACGTCGTAAGCGATCTCGGTTTTTATCAGGAAGTCTTCCTCGTCGTAGTATTCAGATTTCATCTGCATATAAAGATCCGTGCTGATCCATTTGATTACCCTGCCCCAGACCACAGCCGCTTCTTCTTTGGGGACCAGTTCAATTTTATAGCAGGAATATTCACTGACCGTTTCTTCTCCCATCAAATGATGCCTGTAATCCTCAACAATGCTTGATTCTTTCAGAATGTCGTCGTTTGTGTAGTCTGATCCCATCCATCCCTGGGACATCATGGATGGCGGCAGTTTGATCATCCGGCTGATGGTCGGATTCCAGTTCCACATTTCATTTCCCCTTTTCAGGTAGGTTTGTCCTTTTTCCCTGGGCGGGGAGGTGATCAGGATCAGACTGTAATCATTACCCCTGGTCCACATCTTGAAGGAAATGGTCCGTTCCCAGGTGGGGCGGATGATCTTCATGGTCATGCTCCCCATGCTGGTCTCTCCCAGCATTTTTTGCTCGGCTTTTCTGATGATCTCAGTAACGTCCTGTGCCTGCAGGGGAAGTCCGCTTATCATCATGGAGGCCGCAATTGAAAATATTTTTCTCATGATCCTGTATTTATTTATATAGTTCAATGATCCTTTTTTTGACTTTTTCCAGCGGAAAATGTTCCGGGTCAATAATGTAATTCATGCTGATACCATCAAGGAAAGCCCCGAAAACAATCGCTTCCAGTCCGGGATCTTCGCCCCCCCGGGACTCAAAATATTTTTTCAGTTTGTGAATGACCGACCCGACGGTCTCAGAAAGCTTGGGCTGCACCAGTTTCAGCACGGAAGGCTGCATAATGGAGGTAAAATAAAACCGCCAGTAGCGGATGTTGTTTTTCATAACCCGGAAGGTTTCCTCGATCATGAAGATCACTTCATCACGGGTGAGGATCCCGTCCCGGTCGGGGTCGATGAAAGCCATGATTTCATCCATTCCCTTGTTGAAGATCATTTGGATAAGCTCTTCCTTTTGCGAGTTTTTTGGAAATTTTTTAAATCAGACCGGTTCCAACAAAAAGTCAATGTTGCTGCCCGGACTGTACTCTGCCGGCTCTTTTCCATATTTGAAAACCCGCAGGTTCCGGGGACCTGTAAGCTCGATTTTCTTGCCCCTGACCAGGAACATGCTCCCCTCGCGGAGACCGGCCACATAAACATCACGGTTGATCTCCGTGAATTCTTTGATCCTCATTTCACGGGTTTCCCCGGCGTGGTCGTCCGGATGGGCATCCAGGTAATGGGGATTGATCTGAAAAGGGATGAGTCCGAGTACCCGGAAACTTTCCGGTTCGGTGATGGGCATATCGTTGGTGGTTTTTATGGTGGGACAGGCCATGTTGGCCCCAGCGCTCCATCCGATGTAAGGGATGCCTTCTGCAACCCGCCGGCGGATCAGATCCATCAGGTTGTTCCTGTATAAAAGTGCGGTTAATTGAAAAGTGTTCCCGCCTCCTACCACGATGGCGGCTGCTTCACGGATAAAACCGGCAGGATTTTTACTCCTGTGGACCGATACCACGTCGTGCCCGAATGCACGGAACCGTCTTCTGACCTTTTCTTCATATTCATCGAGAGAAAAGCTGACCGCTGCGTATGGTATGAATGCCGCTTTCACCGGTCCTGGTCCGAGGAAATCCCGGATCTGTTTTTCCGGATGCTGGAGAAAGGATCCTCCTGCATTGGTCGAATTGCTGATCAGTAACAGGTTCATGGGTTGGCCTGAGATAAATCGAACCTCCGGATGTTCATATTGTCCGGGTTCCTGGTAAATGTTATGATGTTATACCTGTTCCTCAGTGTGTCAATGGTCAGCATTTTGCCGGATAATACTTCATCCTTCATTTCCAGGATCACTTTGATCGCTTCGCAGGCCTGGATGCTGCCAATGATGCCGGGAGTGATCCCCGGAATGCCTGTCCGGGTGAAATCCGGTGCGATTGAATCCTCCGAAGGTTCGGGAAAGATGCATCTCAGTGAGGGCCCGCCCCGGTAATTGAACACGGAGACCTGTCCCTCGAATTTGTAAATTCCCCCGAATACCCAGGGTTTTCCAAGATGAACGCAGGCATCATTGATCAGGTAACGTGTATGGAAATTATCGGTGGTATCCACCACCAGCTCATACGGCCCGATGGCGTCCAGGATGTTTCTTTCGGAGAGCCTGATGTTCATGATATCGATGTGGACAAGGGGATTCAGGTGATTAAGCCTTTGCCGGGCAATGATGGTTTTCATCTTGCCCATGTCGTTCCCCCCGTACAGGATCTGGCGTTGCAGGTTGCTTTCATCCACCGGATCGTCGTCGGCAATGCAGATGGTGCCTGCACCTGCAGCCGTCAGATACTGGAGCACGGGGGCTCCGAGGCCTCCTGCCCCCACCACCATGACCCGGGACTTTTTGATTCTTTCCTGCCCCTCCCTGCCGATCTCGGGGAGCATGATCTGGCGCCGGTAGCGTCTCAGTTCATAAGATGACAATCCGTCGATATCCAAAAAAAAGCTGTTTTCCTTTGTTGAATTCATCAAACCCGGCAGCAGGGGCCAGTCCTGGTCAACCGGGCTTGATCCGGAAGAAAACCGGATCATCCTTCAAAGATAGCAAAAGGATGGATGTAAACCTACCGGAAACTCAAAAGTGTCAGTCCGACCGAAAAAGGATAAAGCTCAGGGCCTTTGTGCTTTTCGAACAGGGGCATCAGATTGTAATTGGCAAAGATCTTCAGTGATTTGAACCCCATTCTCAGACTGACCCCGTACTGCAGGGCATTCAGATTGAAATCATCCTTTGTTTTGTCTCTTTCCTTGTGACCGTCTCCCTTGTATACAATTTTTGAATGGGATCCGATCTTCAGCGAACCGGTCAGACCTCCTGAAATGAAAAGTTTGTTTTGCGGACCGAACTGAAATTCCAGCAGCAGGGGCACGGTCAGGTATTCCACCGACAATTTGGATTTGTTCAGCGGGTACCCCGGAGTGTATGCTATGATGTTTCCGTCAATGTCTTTGGTGATGTTGTTGTCCCCGTCAAAATGGTAGTCGTTGAACCGGAGTCCGAGTCCCGTTACCCAACCTGCCCTGCTGCCCATGGGCAGACTGTACTGCATGAAGTTGATGTTCACGTTCCAGGACCTGCCGGTATTCAGATCCATGAAATTGCTGGCGGGGTGCAGACTCATGGAAAAGTCATTGTTGACATAATTGTTCAGCCCCATTTCAAATCCTGCCCAGTGCCCTTTGAATCGTTCCTTTTTTTGCTTTTTCCAGCCATGCTCTTCAAAATCTTCGATGTCGATGATCTCGATGGAAGTTACCCCGTTCTTTTCCACGATGCTGATCCCCTTTTTCCCCAGTTTGATGTTTACTGTATCATCATTGTCTTCTACCACAATATTGTCATCGGCACCTATCCTGACCTCGGTCCGTTTTAAATCCTCATTGACGGTTACCAGGTTTTTTTTGCCCACCCCGATTTTGGTGGTGTCCTGTCCGGATGCAACCGGTGTGCCGGCTATCAGTATGGCTGCAATGAAAATGCCTGAATTTCTCATTATTTGAAAATTGGATGATGAATAAAAATCGTTTTGCTGGTAGGACGTTGTGGAGATGTGATTTGTTACAGGGCATTCAGGGTTTATTCTTTCTGACAGGGGCCACAAAACCAAAAATGGGGGTATTGACCACAAGGGCGGCGAGTTCTGCCTGCTCATTGTATTGCCTTTCCAGATAAAATTCGCTGCCGGTCATCTTTCCCAGTCCGTTCAACCCCAGGGAAACAATATCAAGCAGGGAAGGTTTGCTTCCGGGCAGCTTGCTGAAATCCGGATCCACGGTTTCCCTTATCTTTTGAAGGGCAAATTCCCCGGGAGTCAGGAATTTGCCTTCCGGTATTCTGGTATATTTCCCGGGAGGCACCGTCCGTAAGGCAGGCGTAAAGGAACAGATGAGTTTTTCCGGTCCCAGGGGGTCGAGTCTGGCCGGCACCGTGAGATCCTCCTCCGGCCTGTTTGCCGGGGCACGGACCGGTTTCTGCTTAACTTCAGCGGCCTCATCCCGGGGAGGAATTTTTTTGATGGTGGCCGGGGCCAATTTTTGGAGTTTTGCCATACGCGGGACATGAGTGCCGGTTTGGACGCCTCCCGGTTCCTCCTGCATTGGGCCGGATTCGCTTTTTATTGTGGATGCCTGAGGGACGGGTTGATGGTTCAGGGTTTTATCACCAATACGGGTGATCAGCAGCATGATTGCCAGTCCGGCCGCCACCGCTCCGGCCAGGGGCCAGTATCTTTTCCCGAAGGTTGAAAGGGTAAACTTTCTCAGGGAGGATTTGTTTCTGAAACGGATGTTGGGATCGGGCCGCAGGATTGTTTTTTTGAGCAGTTCATATTGTTTCTTTTTTTCAGGATCATTGAGAAACAAGGTATTAAAGGTCCTTGATTGCCCGCTTGTAAGGTCACCGTCCATTTCTGCCAGACAAATTTCATCGAATTTTTCATCGGGCCGGCATGTGTCCGAAAAAATCATTTCTTTCAAAGCATCCTTATCAATTCTCCCGGGAGCCGGACGGGGAGAAAGACAAAATTCCTTCCATGATTCCAGTTCTTCAGCCAGGTCAGGATTGTCTTCCAGAAAGGACTGTAAAACGCGGATTTCTCCCGGATCCAGATTCCCGTCCAGATAGTCCATGAAATAGAGTTGATAATGTTCGCGGTCGATGTTCATATCAAATCATATCACGGTTTCCATACTTCCGATATAGTTCTTCAGAAATATCCGCCCCCGGTAAATGTACACTTTGACCTGTGATTCGCTCAATCCGGTGATTTCTCCTATTTCCCGGTAGGAATATCCCTCGTAATCTCTGAGCAGAATGACCGAACGTTGCACATCCGGCAGTTTGTTTATAGCTTCGTGCAATACCTGCTGTAAATCTGTATACTGATCTGAATGTGCATATTCCCGCAATTCAACGGTTTCAAAATCCACCTGCTTTTTTTCTTTTCTGACTACATCGATCATGGTGTGATAAGCCGTAGTGAACAAATAGGATTTGGATTTCCGGTAATCCACGGTTCCGGATCAGGTGACAAACATAAGACGCATTACAAGACCGAATTGTTACAGCTGTTTCATGAGGACTATTTGCAACAATATCTGAACGCCCTTTCATCTTTTGTTTATTGTGCAATAGCCGTAGTTATTTTTTCGTTCAAAAATCCGGGTACTGTTTCTTCGAATTGTTAATATTGCAGTTGACCCGTGTTACGACGCCCATGAGATTATCCAGGTACCTTACAGCATTCCTGCTGTTGCTTTTTATCCTGGCAGGTATAGGCGGGGTGATCATTTCGGTTTTTTATGAAGACCGGGTCGAAAAGGTATTCATACGGGAACTGAACAAACAACTCAACACAAAAGTTGTCATTGGGAATGTAAAATTGCATGTTTTCAGGAAATTCCCGGATGCTTCCATCCAGTTGAGCCATGTACTGATCGAATCGGCACCGGAATATGATCGGGGGGATTTTTCCTTCGGGACTGATACTTTGGCCTTTATTGAACATCTTTTTTTCCAGTTCAATCTGCGGGATATTTTTCTTGAAGAATACCGGGTAAAGAATGTTCACGCAGACCAGGGAGATATCCGGATTTATTTTGATGAGCAGGGAAAGGGCAATTACCGGTTCTGGAAGGAAAAGCCGGACAGCCAGCGCATGGATTTCCGGTTTGCACTGGATGGGTTCAGACTGACCTCGTGCGAAATACGCTGGGAAAACCTGGCCAAAAATGTTTCATTCCGCGGCCGGATGGAAAAAATGAATCTGGATGGTAATTTTTCCCGGGCTGATTATTTATTGAAGACCAGGATGTCGCTGGTTGCCGAAAAGCTTACCAGGAGCGGAATATGCTATTTGCGGGATGATCCGGCGGTTGTTGAATTGCATTTTCAGGCAGACAGCAATTTGTACAGCATACACAGGGGCAGACTCGAAATCGGGGATCTGGATTTCAAGGTTGACGGGAACATCCTTCATGACCGGACAGCGGAATTGGATCTGGTGGTCAGGGGTAACAATATCGGCATTGAGGAGATCACGGAAAGGTTTGCGGGGAAGGCATTGAAAGTGCCTGCAGGTTTTCGGGGGAACGGAATGCTGGATTTCATGGCAGGGATCACGGGCAGGTACAACAGCAAGATAACACCGCATATAGAAGCCGGTTTTTCCCTGAAGGACGGATGGATGGAGACAGATAGTCTGCAGGGCAGGATCGGTGATCTTTCTTTAACGGGGGAATATTCCAACGGACCCCTGAACCATCCAAAATCAAGTAAGCTTAACATCAAAAATTTTTCATTTGAATGGGGCGCCAGCACTTTCAAGGGAAACTGCATGCTGGAGAACCTTTCCATGCCTGTTTTCAGAATGGACCTGAATGCTCTTCTGGAACACGGGGATATCGAAAAGCTGGTGAATGATCCGGGGTTTTCCGGATTGTCCGGTTCCATGGCAGTTCATGTTGCCGTTGCCGGGGTATTGGGGAAAGACATGCAACTGAACAAGGAAAAGCTGGCGGATTTTGCATACCGCGGTGAAGCCCGTTTTCAACAGCTTTCATTTACCTGGCCCCGGCCGGAATTCAGATTCGATTCGGTGAACGGACTTTTGCACGTGGATGAGGATTTCAGGCTGGACAATGTAGGTTTTCTTTTGTCCGGAAATGATGTCCGGCTCACGGGAAGGGTGGATCATGCCCTGGACAGGCTTTTCGGGAAGAAAACGGGATTGTGGGCGGATGTTGATGTTTTTTCACGGCAGATGGATCTGAACCGGTTTGGGGACCGGGAGAAGAAAGGAAAAAAAAGAGGGATGAATTTCCCGGAAAATCTGCATGTCAAAGCCCGGATTCACTGCACTCATTTCAGGTCCGGGGATTTTGAGGCTGCCGGTGTTGCGGGGAAAATGAGTTACAAACCCAAAATACTGGTGGTACATGACATTCGTTCAGGCTTGGCCGGAGGCTCTATTCGTGCAGGGGGTGGCATGATCAGGAAAGGGAACGGACAATTCATGCTCAATATACGCAGTGAATTGAATGACATTGATATTCATGATTTTTTCCTGGCTTTTCGTAATTTCGGCCAGGAATTCATTCAGGCAAAACATTTGCAGGGAAATCTGACAGGAAAGGTGAATTTTACCGGACTGCTTGATCCTTTTTTTAAACTGGATAAGGGAAGCATTCAGGCCGATGCTGATTTTTTGATCCGTGACGGTGAAATGATCGGCTTCGAACCCATGATGGATATTTCACGGTTTGTTGAACTCTCCGAATTGGAACACATCAGATTTTCAACCCTGGAAAACCAGATATTCATCAGGGACAGCCAGGTGATCATCCCCCTGATGGATATACAATCTTCAGCTTTTACCATTTCCGGATCAGGGCAACATGGTTTTAACAAGCAGTTTGATTACAGGATCAAGGTCCTTTTGTCCGAGATCCTCTCAGGGAAAGTCTGTTCAAACGGACTTCAGAAGAGTGATTTTGGATATGTCGAGGACGATGGCCTGGGACGAACGGCTCTGTACCTTTCGGTAAGTGGCACACCCGGTGATATACATGTAAAATATGATCCGCAACAAACCGTCAGGGCGATCAGGGACAGGTTCCGGGAAGAAAAGATTGAATTAAAAAAACTGCTGAATAAGGAATTGGGCATGTTTAGCCGGGATACAACAGTAAGTGTGCCTCCGGGGATTGATGAAGAAGAATCTCCGGAGTTCATCATTGAATGGGAAGAAGATCCGGAGCAGGATCATGAATAGATACCAAACCGTGATGGCCAATGGATATTTACTACAGGAAACAGCAATGGAAACTCGTTCTTTTTCTGTTTGCGGTGGTGATCGGGGTCAGTTCCCTGGTTTACACCGATTATCTTGTTCGTGAGCTTTCGCGGGAAGAACAGAAAAAGGTCAGATTGTGGGCAGAGGCCACCCGCCAGCTCGCCGATGTGAGTCTGACCAACCGCAATTTCGGGTTTCTTCTGCAGGTGATCCGGAACAACAAGACGGTTCCGGTCATCCTGGTTGACCAGCATGAGAATATCCTGGCCATTCGGAACCTGGATTCACTCAAGGCCGAGAATCCCGAATATCTGAGAAACCGGCTGGAAAAAATGAAAGCGGAAAATGAGCCTATTGTCATTGAACTTGGCGGAGAAGAAAAGAATTATATTTATTACAGCAATTCCACCCTTCTGAAAAAACTGACCCTGTATCCTTATATACAATTCGGAGTGATCCTGTTGTTTATCATGGTTTCCTATTTTGCATTCAGTGCATCCCGGAAGGCTGAACAAAACCAGGTATGGATCGGACTGACCAAGGAAACCGCCCATCAGCTGGGAACTCCCACCTCTTCCCTGCTTGCATGGGCAGAGATTCTCAGGGAAAAAATGGGAGAGAACAAAGTGGTGGCGGAATTGCAGAAAGACATCGACCGGCTGGAAAAAATCACCGAAAGGTTTTCAAAAATTGGTTCTTTGCCCATTCTGGAGAGGAACAACATCATTCATATTTTGCAGAATTCCGTCAAATATTTAAAAACCAGAACTTCGGGAAAGATTTCTTATCACCTGAATTTTCAGGATCCGGAAATACTGGTTCCGGTCAATGCCACTTTGTTTGAATGGGTGGTCGAAAATCTTTGCAGGAATGCCATCGATGCCATGGGCGGATCAGGAATCATAGACATTGATGTTCATGACAATACACAGGTGTTGTATGTAGATGTCAGGGATTCGGGAAAGGGGATCCTGAAATCGAGATACAAAAAGATATTCAAACCCGGATATACCACCAAAAAAAGGGGATGGGGCCTGGGCCTTTCCCTGACCAAAAGGATCATTGAGGACTATCACGATGGGAAGATCTTCGTGTATTCTTCCGCTCCTGAAGAGGGCACGGTGATCAGGATCGTCATGAAGAAATAAACAAAACCGGGGACAATGAAAAGACAAGATTTTGAGATTTCCGCTCCGGTGGGTTCCATGGAATCATTGATGGCCGCCATTCAGGCGGGGGCCGATTCAGTATATTTCGGATCGGGAAGGCTCAATATGCGATCAAGATCTTCCAGGAACTTCTCCGGGAGAGAATTGGAAACCATTGTCCGCAGGGCCCGCAGGCAGCAAGTCAGGGTTTACCTGGCCCTGAATACAGTCATGTATGACCGTGATCTCGGAGAGATTGAAAGAATGCTGTCACTTGCCATAAGGAATAAGGTGGATGCGGTGATTGCTTCGGATATTTCGGTGATCAAAAAGGCAAGGGAGGCCGGGATGTCAGTGCATTTATCCACCCAGTTGAACATCAGCAATACCGGGGCACTGAAGTTCTATTCGGAATTTGCCGATGTGGTGGTTTTGGCAAGGGAACTGGATCTGAAACAGGTGTCGGACATATACCGTGCCATTGAAGACGAGAAGATCACAGGACCGGCCGGCCGGCCGGTAAGGATCGAGATGTTCATTCATGGTGCCCTTTGCATGGCCATTTCAGGCAAATGTTATCTGAGTCTGCACCAATACGGGGAATCTGCCAACAGGGGTTCATGTTTGCAGCCCTGCAGAAGATCTTACATATTGAGTGAAAAAGAAAACGGAAAAGAAATTGAAGTAGACCAGGAATATTTTCTTTCTCCCAGGGATTTATCCACCATAGGCTTTATTGACAAAATCATGGAATCAGGCGCCCGTGTGCTGAAAATCGAGGGAAGGGCCCGTTCACCGGAATATGTATACCAAACCGTTCATTGTTATGATGAAGCCGTCCGTGCGGTCACCGAAGGCAGGTACACACCCGGATCGGTATCTCAATGGGAAGAGCGGTTGAAAACCGTTTTCAACCGGGGGTTTTGGGATGGATATTATCTTGGCCGGAAAATGGGATCGTGGGCCGGCGGATATGGTTCCCTGGCCACCAGGAAGAGAGTTTACATCGGAAAGGGAATCAATTATTTCAGCCGCATCGGAGTGGCTGAATTCAAACTGGAAGCAGGTGAACTCCGGCCGGGAGATGAAATACTCATTACCGGCCCGGCATCGGGCGTGTACCAGACCCGGGTCCGGGAAATCCGGGTGGATAAGGAACCTGTACTGAGGGCGGGACCGGGGGAAAATGTTTCACTGGCCCTTGAAAGAAAAGTCAGAAGATCCGACAGGCTCTTCAAGATCGTGGATTCCGGGAAATGATCATTCCCCGTGTGAATTGATTTCCTGAATGTATTTGTCGCGGAGCAACCTGAGCAAAGCAATGTTCATGTCTTTTACGTAGATCCGGACGAGATCGAGGATATCCATATGGTATAAAGCGCCCAGGGCTGCATCGAAATTCAGTTTATCGATATTTTGCCTGACCTTCCGGGTAATCTCCGTGAATGTTTTCCAGGGAAGGGGCCGGGGTATTTCCAGGTAAAACATGAGCGGATACCTTTTATCACTGTATATCCCTTTTTCGATTTTTTCCAGACTGAAGAATTTTTTGAGCTGAATGACCGCTGTGGTATCCAGACTCCTCTTTTTCTGGTAGGTGATGCCTTCTTTGGCATAAGCGATCTGGATCCCGGGGATCATTTCATAGCTTTCAAGATCCCGCAGGCGGATACAGGGCAGGGTTTCGTCGGGAAGACAGATCCTTCCGGGGGTTGAACCAAATGAAAGATCATGTTTTCTTTTGACCAGCTGGGAAATGCGCATGATTTTCTCGGTCGAGTATTTCTTTTTGGTCACCAGGTAGATGAAACGCGGCACATACCCGGACGGAATATTTTCTCCATGATAATCATCGAAGGGATCCACTTCTTCCAGAACCAGTGTATTCTCAAGAATATGGGATTCAAGGGCAATGAGTTTTCCGGTTTTTGCAATCGATCCGAATGATTCCATGGTTGTTTTCGTTTTCAGGACGGTTACCCCCAAATGTATGAAATTTTGGCAAACTGTATCAGTTTATCCGCCGATCCGGACAGATCCGAAAGATCAGTGCGGAAAATTTTCATTGAACCTGGATCTCTTTTATCCAGGCCATACCGGTACGTTTTGTCGTAATATTCCAGGACGATTTTGACCACGGTGGAATAATCATGTTTGGACAGGGCTTGCAGGGACTGTCTGAAACGGGTTCCGCCGAGCCTGCGGGAAATTTTCTCCAGGCATGCTTTCAGGCGTTCATCATCATAGCAGGCGTATTCCCGGACAAGATGCCGGATTCTCTGTTCATCGGGAACCGTCACCTGTATCAGGGGTGAATCGGTCATTTGCCGGAAGAGTCCGGCCGGGATCAGATTCTTGCCGATGTTTCTGCTTTCATCTTCGATCCATACCGGTTTCTCCGGATCGAACCGGTATATGTCCCGGGCACAATCGTTTTCAAATTGTTCATTTGAATTTTGGGCTTCTCCGTGTATTCCTCCGAATGCGGATCCCTTATGATGGGCAAGTGCTTCGAGATCGATCACCTGTTCACCTTTCTGACCGAGTGTTTTCAGCAAAGCGGTTTTCCTGCTCCCTGTCAGACCCCCCACCACGATCAACCGGAGCTTTTTTCGGAAGAGATCCAGGGCCCAGTGCCGGTACGATTTATACCCTCCTTCAAGGATATGGGTCCTGAAACCTGCCACATCAAGCAACCAGCCAATGCTGGCACTTCTCATGCCCCCTCTCCAGCAGTAGAGCTGTATCTTCTTTTCCGGAGCGATTCTTTTTGCCGTGGCAACATAGCTGGTGAGTTTCCTGCCGGCAATATCAAGCCCTTTGTCAATGGCTGCATTCCGTCCCTTTTCCTTGTATATTTTTCCCACGGTGCTTCTTTCCCGGTCATCGAACAAGGGGAGATTGGAAGAATCAGGAATGGATGCCCTGGCGAATTCCGAGGGTGAACGCACATCCGCTATGGGCATTTCTGCAGTATTCACCAGAAATTCTTCTATGGCAACATTTCGGGTTCCCATACCGGTCAATCTTTCCGAACCGATTCGGAAAATAAATGGATCAATAGTTCCTTGATGGTTTCGGTCCTGAGCGGTTTGGTCAGGTAATGGTTCATGCCGGCAGAAGAGGCTTTTTTTCTGGATTCGGGTGTTTCATCCTCAGACATGGCCACCATGGGGATCTTTCCCATTTTTTCCCGGATCTCCCGGGCTGCCCGGAAGCCGTCTTTTTCAGGCATCAGCAGATCCATGAATATGATGTCATATTTCTTTTGGGCGGCCATTTCCGTGGCCCGGTACCCGTTGTTGGCAATATCGATCTCGAATCCCAGTATTTTGAGGACGGCCTGAGCCACTTTCTGATTGATCGGATTGTCATCTGCCACCAGAATGGACAGGTTCGAACGGATTTGATTGACCATGGGAATGTCCCCTTCGGGAACCTCGCATGCAACCGGGAACTCCTCCCGCAGAATGTCATAGATCTCTTTGGTTTCAAAGGGACTGATCAGATAGTAGTCAATGCCGTTTTTCCGGCAGGCAGTATAATTTCCCGGTTGATTGTTTGAACTGGCCAGTATGGTGATGAATTTTACGGAAAGTCCCGATTCATGCAATCTGGTCATCATGGTGAAGCCTTCATATTCGGGCTTGTCCTGTATCACAATCATGTGATAATAACCGGTTTTATTTCTTATATGTTCAAGTAATGATTCAAAATTGTTCCCATCGTATTCCTTGTACCGTGATTTGATCCCGAACGAGTTCAGTATTTCGCATATGTTGTCCTGGCTTTCTTTTTTCCTGGTCAATACAATGGCATTGATGTCATTGCATTTCCTGACAGAACTGAAATCAATGTCCTTTTTCTGTTTCTCATTGGAGAAGACCTCAATGGTGAAACTGAAAGTTGTCCCGGGGTATTTTGGGTTTGTGCTGATCCCGGACGGACTCTCAACCTGGATTTTTCCGCCCATCAGTGTCACCAATTGCCTGGAAATCGCCGTTCCGAGTCCGGCCCCCCCGTATTCCCCCGCAATTGAATCACTGCCCCGGACATAAAAATCAAATATATGCTCCAGTTTGTCTCTGGGGATACCGATGCCCGTATCTTCGATACTGAAAAGCAATTTGATCATTCCTTCCTGTTCCTGCAAAAGCTCAACGCCGGCTAGTATCCTGCCTTCATGTGTGAATTTCACTGCGTTTCCGACAAGATTGGACAAAACCTGACGAAGCCGGAAGGGATCCCCGATCAGATGATCGGGTATGTCCCCCGGGATCTTTGTTATCAGACTGATGTTTTTATACTGGGCCACGGACCGGAACAGATCCAGCGATAAGTTGATCTCTTCCCGCAGGTTAAAGGGGATCTCTTCAAGCATCATTTTACCGGCTTCGATCTTGGAGAAATCAAGGATGTCACTGACAATGCTGACCAGGAGTTCGGAAGATTTCCTGATGATCTCCACTTGTTCTTTCTGCTCTTTGGTAAGCTTTTGTTTATTCAGGGCCTCCGCCATCCCGATGATCCCGTTCATGGGGGTACGGATCTCATGGCTCATCTTTGCCAGAAATTCCGATTTGGCATGTTTTGCCGCTGTCTCCCGGTTCCTGCATTTGACCAGGGTGGTAATGTCAATGAGGGAGTGCAGGGTATAATGCTTGCCCGAAGCATACAAGTGAAATTCCTTGTGACAGGAAATGACCTCCCCTTCTTCCCGGTCAAGCTTGATTATACCTCCGGGCCCGAAAATATTCTTGAAAGGCTTGTCTTGCACCGGTTTGTTCCGTAAAATCCTGGAAGCATTGAATGTTTTTCCGAGAATATCCGTTTTATCTGCATAAGCCAGCAGCCTCATCGCTTCTTTGTTGATGGCCACCACTTTTCGTTTTGCATTCAACAGGATGAGTCCGGCCGGTATATCATCCAGAAAACTATCCATAAGATTCTCCAATTTCCTGTATTGCCTGTCATCTTTCAGGGGCTTGAAAACAAAACGGTAAGCACAATACATGATGAAGGAAAACAACACCAAACTGATCAGTCCTATTACAATGATTTTGGTCAGGATTGACTGCAGGAACAGATCTGCACGGATGGAAAAGACGATGCCAAAATCTTTTTTCAGGAGTCTGACCGGTACAAAGGAGGAAATTACCTTTTGGGGCTTGCCCCCGGCCTGCACTGTATGGACGATTGATCCCATCTCCTCCGCCTGGATGTTGCGGTTGATCCTTTCGAGTCCGCTTATCCTGAGGCCATTGCCGGAAAGTTTGGAAAACAGGATGTTTCCCTGGTCGTCGATCAGCCATTGCCAGAACGTTTCCCCGATGCTGTACCGGTTGAACACAGAAGTAATGTATTGTTTGAAGTCGACCTGTACCACAATATTCCCGCGTACCCGGTTTTCCCTGAAAACCGGAAGAACATAATAATCCTTATCTTCGGCTGCGATCAAACGGTCCCGTTGGTCAAGCTCCCGCTGGAATTGTGATTCATAAAAGTCGGACACGAATTTATCCATTTTGTCTTTATAAAGACTGTAAGCCCGGTTACTGTCATCATAAATGGTAATGTTGCGTATCAGGTCTTCGTATTTGGCATAAAACAATTCGAGCTTTTTGCTGGCACGCTCCCGGGCCCTCAAATCACTGAAGATACGTATGACATCGTCGGAGAAAAGGATATAATTGATCTCATTTTCAAAATGAAGGCCTTCATTTTCTATGGTATTGGCACAGACCTGGGTTTGTTCGATTAAAATATCTTTTTGAAAATCAAGTTGTTGGCTATAAATGCGGAAGTAAAAATATAAATTGAGGATAATGAATACAGAAACAAATACAATGATATTGATGACATGTTTTCGCATCAAATGATCATATTAAAGATGGCGTATCTGTCGGGAAAAAAGCATCATCCTGACCATGCAAGATAAAAATAATCTAAAAAGATTTTCAGGGATCCGGAAGAATTATCTGCATATTTCATCCCCTTACCGGTATTTATCTGCACGTTTTTTTTCTTCGGCGATGCTTAAATAACTTTTGTACCTGGAAGGGGCCACCTTTGATTTCCGGACGGCTTCCTTGACCGCGCAGCCCGGTTCATCGATGTGTGTGCAATTGTGATACCGGCAGTTCCGGGAATACCGGAATATTTCGGGGAAAAAATGGTCAATTTGTTCATTTTCCATGTCCAGTATGCCGAAAGCTTTGATACCCGGTGTATCGATCAGATATCCCCCATTGCTCATGGGGAACATTTCCGCAGTCGCTGTGATATGGCGCCCTTTCTGATGATATTCTGATATTTCGGCTGTTCTCAGGTCGAGTCCGGGCTCCAGGTTGTTGATCAGGGTGGTTTTTCCGACCCCTGAATTGCCCGAGATCAGACTGATCCGGTTCCTGAAAAGATTTTTGATATCCCGGACTTCCTCACGGGAGAGGGCGGAGATCCTCCGGCAGGAATAACCGATGGAATCATAGATATTGAAAAGTTCGTTCAGCGTATTCAATTCTTCCCGGTTACATAAATCCGTTTTGTTGAACAGAATAATAACCGGGACATCATAGGCCTCTGCCATGACCAGGAACCGGTCAATGAATTCTGTAAAGGTTTTTGGCCGGGTAACGGTGACCAGAAGAAAAGCCTGGTCAATATTGGCAGCAATGATCTGAAAGTTTTTGGAAAAATTGGAGGACTTGCGTATAATAAAATTCTTTCTTCCCAAAACTTTGTGGATCACACCTGCCGGAGGGGTTCCGGTTAATTCATATTCGACACGGTCCCCGACGGCTACCGGATTCGTACTGGTAAAACCTTCGATCCTGAAACGTCCCTTAACGGTGCAGGCAATGGTTGAACCATCCTCACCCAGGACAGTGCAATGTTTTCCGGCGGATTTGATGACCAATCCTTTCCTCACGGTTCCTTTTTACACAAAAATAGTGATAAATATCAATCCGGGTACCGGGCAGAATATTTACTGTATCCCGAATTTTATGTAGGTTTGACGGATTATGGTCAGAAAAATAGTTACCTATAATGTAAACGGATTACGGGCGGCTGTCAAAAAAGGTTTTTTTGAATGGCTAAGGGAATACAAACCCGACATCCTGTGCCTTCAGGAGACCAAACTTCAACCTGCCCAGGTACAAAAAGGATTGTTCGGGGGGATCGGATATTACAGTTACTGGCATTCGGCCCTGAAAAAAGGATACAGCGGTGTGGCATTACTGACCGGCCGGGAGCCCGACAGGATCGAACCGGGCATGGGCTTTGAAAGCTATGACGCCGAAGGAAGGTTGATCCGGGCAGATTTTGGTGATATTACGGTAATTTGTGTATATGTCCCCAGCGGAACTTCCGGAGGGATCCGGCAGAAATTCAAAATGAGGTTCCTGGATGACTTTTCAGCCTATCTTGAAAAGTTGAAAAAAGAACGGAAAAATATCATTGTTTCCGGGGACATAAACATTTGTCACAAACCCATTGATATCAATCATCCTGAACGGCATCAGAAATCATCAGGATTTCTGCCGGAAGAACGCAGCTGGTTCGATGCTTTCATCGGAAAAGGATTTGTGGATACCTTCAGGGAATTTAACCGGCAGCCTGAACAATACAGCTGGTGGAGCTACCGGGCGGGTGCAAGGAAAAAGAATCTGGGATGGCGGATTGATTATCATATCATCAGCCATGATTTGAGAAAGCGCTTATTGGATGCTTCCATTCTTCATCATGTTGAACATTCAGACCATTGTCCTGTAATGGCTGCAATCGATTTTTAGGGTTTATGTCCGTTGATCGCCATGTTATGAAAAAAAACTGGCTTATCTTTACCCGGGAAAAAAGGTTTATATATGACAAGACCGCTGCTTGTTGTCATACTGCTTGGTTATATCCTCATCAATGAAGGATCCGGGCAGACCGTCAATATACAAACCAGGATCAGAAAAAATCTGGATGAAGACTGGAAATTCTTGCACGGGGACCTTCCGGGAGGAGCACATGGCGATATTGAAGAGGATAACTGGCAGCAGATCCGGTTGCCCCATGACTGGAGCATTGAGGGGGAATACCGCCGGGATAATCCGTCGGGTTCACCGGGGGCTTATCTTCCGGCAGGGACAGGATGGTACAGGAAAAAGATGATCATTCCGGAAAGTGCCAAAGGCAAAAAAATTTTTCTGGAATTCGAAGGTTTTTATATGAGCGGTGAGTGCTGGGTCAATGATCATTATCTGGGTAAACATCCCAATGGCCATCTTCCCTGGCATCTTGACATCAGCCCTTTTGTTGTTTTCGGGGATTCCCTGTTCAATGTACTGGTTGTAAAAACAGATAATTCACTTCAGCCCAATGCCCGTTGGTATAAGGGATCAGGGATCAACCGCCATGTATGGTTGACCATCACCGATCCTTTGCATATTGCACCATGGGGAACATTTGTGTCCACACCGTTTGTGACGGATTCCCTGTCAGGAATCAGGATCGTCACCCAGGTCCGGGCCGGCCGGTTTGGCGAAGCGGCCAACGAAAATGCCGCCAGGCAGGTTGCATTGGCCACGGATCTTTTTGACCCGGATAGCCGGTTGGTGGGATCAGTCACAACCCAAAAAAACATCAAACAATTTGGGGAAGCCACCTATGTTCAGGAAATCATTTTGCGGGAAACAAGGAAATGGTCCGTAGATACTCCACAATTGTATACAACATATGTACGGCTGATGACAGGTGATGAAACAGTAGATGATTATGTTGTTAGATTCGGTATCAGGCACATGGTATTCCATGCGGATTCCGGTTTTTTTCTGAATGGCCGGAAAATGGAGATCAGGGGTGTTTACCTGTACGAAAACATGGGTGTTTTTGGCAGTGCCATTCCAAAGGATGCCTGGGTCAGACGTCTTTCCAGACTGAAAGAAATGGGATGCAATGCCATCCGGACAGCACACAACCCGTTTGCCCCCATGTTCTATGATCTTTGTGACCGGATGGGATTTTTGGTTCTTAATGAAATATTTGATGTATGGAGCCAGGGTTGGGAGAAAGATTACAGGGAAAGCCCCTGGGGGAAACAGGAATATGGTTATCATATGTTCTTCGACCGGTGGTTCGAGCATGATCTGCGGACATGGATCCGGCGTGACCGGAATCATCCTTCAGTCATGATGTGGAGCCTGGGCAATGAAATACCGGAACAGGGCAACCCAAAAGGCATATCAATGCTGAAGAAAATGACCGCGATCGTACGCAGGGAAGATCCCAGCCGCCCGGTTACCGTAGCCTGCAATCCGGCGGAAAAAGCCAATGCAACCGGATTTATGGATCTGCTGGATATTGCGGGATACAATGATGTCGACCCCGGGGATTATAGGAACTACTATGAAAAGGAACACATAAGGTATCCCGGCAGGGTCCTGTTGAATACCGGGACTTCACATTACCTGCAAAGCTGGCTTGCGGTGAAGGCATTTGATTATTTACCCGGGCAGTTCCTGGATTCGGGCACCGATTATCTGGGCGGGAGCGGTAAGCGGTTTAGGGACCAATGGCCTCAAAAAGCCAGAACAACAGGCCTGCTTGATCTGGCAGGTTTCAGAAAACCCCTGTATTATTACAGAAAAAGTTTATGGACCACCGCACCCATGATCTATTTGACGGTATCGGATACCAACGGCAGGGAAAGTGGTGAAGGTGGTATTCCAGAAGTCAGCTCGCACTGGAACTGGCCGGGGGACAGTCTTAAAAAAGTGATTTGCTATACCAATTGTGAAAAAGTGGAGCTCTTCATGAGCAATGTATCCCAGGGCGAAAAACTGCGTTCCGACAGCACCGGCCTGGTACTGGAATGGGAAGTTCCCTACAGGGAGGGAACCCTTGAAGCCATAGGTAAAATAGACGACGAGGTGGTTTATACACGTCGTTTGATTAGTTCCGGAAAACCAAGGAGAATTGAATTGTATGCAGATACCCTGAGAATAAAGGCAAACGGACGGGACATTGCCCATGTGGAGGTAAATCTCAGGGACAGAAACGACGTATTCGTGCATGATTCCGGGACCCTGCTTCATTTTGAACTGAGCGGCCCGGGAGAACTGGCCGGTCTGGATGCCGGCAATCCCTTCAGCCATGAAACGTATCATTCTGCTCAGTACCGCATGTACAAAGGAAAATGTCTGGCCATCGTGCATTCCCTGAAAACCCCCGGGAAGATCACATTGAAAGTAACCTCAGGCAATCTGGAACCCGCAGAGATCGTAATCAATGCCACAAGTGCCGGTGAGTCGTTCTAAAACAGCCATTTAAAAAGTGGGTAAATGGTGGACCAGACGGGAATATCCAGATAATACTGATACCCGTTTTCCACCAGGCGGTGAATACCCGGATGTTGTTTGATCAGGGGCCTGTTCAATGCGGGTTTGTTGCTGAACAGCCGGAATAAAGGATCCAGGATAACATCCAGCCAGAAAAGCATCAGCATGACCACCAGGGGCAGGATCTCGTGGGGACGGATGTTGGGAAATCCCGAAAAATCGCTGGCAATGGCGATCATGATAATCCAGATCGAATATTTAATGATGTGATTCAGATTCAGCAGATAGGATATCTTGGACCGGATACCGGTGGTCATAAGCAGGGCGGAAGCCAGTACCCCCCCGAAGAAAAGTCCGGAAATGAACCTCCAGGCAAAATTGTCAATGCTGAGAAAGATCACGGTCAGCAGAAGGGTCAGTGCCTTGATGACGGATGCCAGGAAATGGACCGTGAATGCCTTCCTGCTCCGGGGGATCAGTACTTCCCGGTATTTCCTCCTGTACTGGACGTTATGCTGGAAGACCCCACCGTGATGAAGTTTGATGTCTTCAATTCTGAGCATGGTGATCTTGTAGGGTGTTGAGTCTGCTTTTTCTGAAGGAGCATAAAAGCATTTTTTTCCATGCTGATTGGCCTTTTCTTCAAAAAGGGTTTTAAAATCCCGGAATCCGTAAAAAAAAGACCCGAGACGAAAATAACTCCTTCGCTGGTCATAAATATATATGATCAGAAATCCTCCGGTAATCCAGAAAAAGAAAAGTTTGTATATGTTGTCCCATTCCCCGGAACGGACAGAAATCCAGACAGGAATACAGATAAAGACGATGGCCAGCAGGATCAGCAAAACATGGAAAGTATAATTCAGAAGCAGTACCAGGTCATATGCACCGCTTTTCTGAAAAGCTTCATGTTCTTTTTTCAGCTTTTCATAACGCATTTCAGCAGCCCACCTGGCCCTTTTCCTGGCTGTTCTGATAAAATTTTCATACGTGCGGTCAGCGGTTTCACCTGTATACCTCTCCGTACGGGGAGCCGACAGGAGAGATTTGTTCATCAGTATTTCGTACGCTTCGGCAATCCGGATAAAATCTTCATTTGCACCGGGGGATTTGTTGATATCGGGATGATATTTTTTAGCCAGGATGCGGTATGCTTTTTTAATGTCTTCCGGATTGGCAGAGGGATCAAGCTTCAGTATTTTATAATATTTTTCAAACACCGGATTACAAGTAGAATAAGCAATTTAACAAAATGGTACAACCCTGAAAAAAAATAACGGCTGGAATAATCAATAAAGGGATTAAATTGGTATTTTAACAAAAAGGGAAAATCTTGGACTTCACCTTCATACTTGTTGAACCTGCCGTACCCGGAAATATCGGAGCAGCTGCAAGGGCCATGAAGAATATGGGTTTCGTTGACCTGATACTGGTGCGTCCCTGCGATCATCTGCATCCCGAAGCCCGGAAATTTGCCCATGGTTCTGAAGATGTTTTACGGTCGGCAGCGGTGGTAAACCGGCTCGAAGAAGTAGCCGGTGATTTTGATCTTTTCATCGGGACCACGGCAAGAAAAAGAAGGATCAAGGAAGATTATCTGTCACCTGAAAAACTGAAAAAGGTCCTGGAAAAAAAACGCGGGACAGTTGCCTCGGCCGCCATTGTTTTCGGAAGCGAAAAATACGGATTGAGCAATGAAGATCTTTCCCTGTGTCATATTACTTCGGGCATACCGCTGCGGCAAAGGCATCCTTCGCTGAATCTGGCCCAGAGCGTTATGGTTTATGCATATGTGCTGGGCGGGGTGCCTGAAAAAACCACCGGAACAGAATCCATACCGGATGAATGTTCACAAAAGGCACTGTGGACAAGGGTAAACCGGATCCTGAAAGATGCCGGGATCCTTCCGGATTCGCTCATTTACAACCGGATCATGGAAAGATTCATGCTTCTGGGCGATGATGATCTGCACCTTCTGCATTCCGTCTGCAACGGGATCGAGGAGAAAATGCGCTAACAATGGTCAGTTGCTTTGGGTAAAATAGCCTTTTCCCTTGAACAGGTCATCGAACAATCCCGTTTTTTTGCTTTTGAACCAGGCCTCCGGATTCTGGGAGGAATGGATGATGATCTCTTCTTCATCCTTTAGATATCCTTTAAGATTAACCGGGCGCATGTTCCTGCCTTCGATGGTCAGCTGGAAATCCGGGTTCCCGGAAGGTTTGAGATCGTCCGCGAAAGAGGAACCGGAACGGTGCGAAATGGTGTTCAGGTACTGTATCATGCTGGCCGAATCGGGCCGGACCGAACCGATATACCAGACGGAATCCCTTTGCCGGACCACAAAACCCGAATCGGCTGGATAATCAAACCGGAAGGCGGTCAGATCCTGCCTGTTCAGATCGGTAACCACCTGGTTTCTCCAGGCATTGAATCCCTGGTTAAAGGACATGGTCAGGAATCCGTCCACGGCATAAATATGTTCTTCATCATGAAGCCGGATGTAGGATATGCCCCTCCCGTACCGGTTGGAATAACCACCATAGGAAGGTCCGGGACTGGGTTTGTAGCTGAATTTTCCGACCAGCAGGTCCAGGGTTTCTTTTTTGCCCTCCTCGACGACGATCCGTGTTGCCAGGGAATCGGTCAGCTGGAATTCGGCAAATTTATCCCTGCTGGTGGCCGCGAGCCTTTCGGGCTTGATGTTCAGGATTTCGGTGAGCATACTTTTGACGGACCGGGGATCGGCTTCAGCATCAACATCCCCGTGCCTGACCCTCCATGAACCTTCCGGATTTTTCCTGAACAGGATCTCCTCATGATCCTCAGCCCCGGGATAAAGCCTGATCCGGGAGATCCTTGAAGTGTCTACATGAATGAGTTCTGTCCGGAGGGTTTTTTCACGTTTGCTGGTTCTGAATACACGGACCAGTACAAAGATTCCCAGCAATGCAGCCAGAATAATCAAAAGGACCCGGTTGTTCGGCTTACCAGACATAGATTGTTGTTTTTTGTTTTACCATTTATTCAAATTTGGCTTCCATCCTGGCGATCCGCTGGTTTCTTCTGTACTGGAATCTGAAGAATCCGATGAGAAAAACCATAAACAGAGGCAGGAGGAAGTTAAGGTATTTCAAAAATGATTGTTTGGAATCTTCAAGTTTTTTAATGGGCCTTGAGGTTATGCCTTTTGTCCTGAGTCCGATCAGTCCGGTATCATCGGATAGCCAGTCAATGCTGTTCACCATCAGGCTTACGTTATCGGGCTGAACTTGCTGTTGCTGGCCGCCGGAGCCACCCACAGGGAAATCCCCGTCGGCGATCACCACCATTTTTGCCGGGGGGTTCCCGGCGAACGGTCCTTCAAGTGCGGCACCCACCACCATGTGTTCCATGGGGAAGTCCTGCTCCGACCACTGCTTCTGGTAATTGAAATACTGGGGTGCGGTAAGTGAACCGGAAGCCTCGGAGGTCATGATCAGGGGTTGAAAATGTACGGCAGAATCACCCGAAAATATGATTTCACTGGCAAATTGCATAATCACCGTTTCAAGACCCCTGGTCACGGGATGATCGGCAAAATTGGACAGAATGGGAATATAGGGTACTGCGATGCTGGAAATGTGGACGGCATTGCCCACCCTTTGCTGCATGGTAACCGAGGCACAATTGGCATCCAGCACAAAATTGTTGTTGACATGAACGCCTTTTTGGGAGAGCCATCCTTCCAGTCCGGTGGTCAGTTCGCTTCCGTATGCGTTTTGCAGGTTGCCGTCTACCCGGTTGAGGGCAATGAATATTCTGCCGCCCCTGGCAAGAAAATCATCGAGCATGCTGAGCTGTGCCGGGGATATGCTGTCGTCCGGACTCACAATGGCGATGGTTTTGAACCTGTCGGGGACCGGACTGGTGTCATTCAGGGCAAAGGATTCGAAATTGTACAGGACCTCCAGCTCATCCTGAACTTGTCTCATCTGTCCGATGGAAGGTTCACCATGGCCCTGTACCAGTCCCACATGTGGTTTTTCCTTCACCGAGAGCTTCTTGATGGCGGTGGTCAGGGCATATTCCATGGCCGATCCCGGTTCAAGCACGGGAATGACTTCGGTATCTTCACCGATAGATAACACGGCTCCCAGAAAAGCTTTTTGCTGTTTCATCTGATCCTTTTCCCGCACGTTGATGATCACCGGCTGAACCCCGTTCTTCATGGCTTCCGTTTCAAGTGCCTCGTCACCGCCCGGATCCAGGAACTCATACACCAGCATATTATCGGAGATCTGCGAATATTCTGCCAGCATGTCCATAAAATCCCTGCGAAGCCTGGCAATATCCGGCGGAAGATCCCGGGAAAAATAGGCTTTGACCGTAACCGGTTCTTCCAGCTCCCTGAGAATGTCCCGGGTGGCTTTGCTCAGGGTGTATTGTTTGTCTTCGGTGAGGTCAAGCCTCATGGAAAACTGACCGGCCAGCAGATTGACAACCACGACAATCGCGATGACCAGGACAACGCTTGTATGGATTCTGTTGAACTTCATTTTTCAGCTTGCTTTAGACATTGGTATTTCTTCTGGCCAGACTGACCTCGGTCAGAAACAGGCCCACAAAAACAATGGACAGGAAATAGATCAGATCGGTCGTATCCAGGACGCCCCTTGAAATGCTTTCGAAATGGACGGATAAACTCAGATTGTGGAACAACTCCCCCGGAAAACCTGTGGAATTGTCGGCCAGGACATCGAAGATGATGTGGAAGAACAAACCGATGAACAAGGCAGACATGAAAGCAACGATCTGGTTGGAGGTCAGACTGCTGGCAAAAAGGCCTATGCTGATGTAGGCAGCGCTCATAAGAAGCAGTCCCAGGTAGCCGGTCAGTGTACCTCCGTTATCCAGGTTCCCGATGCTCGAAACGGTAATGACATAAGGAAGGGTAAGCAACAGGGCAATACAGATCAGCAGAAAGGTGGCCAGGAACTTTCCTGTAATTACTTCCCGGTCGGTCACCGCTTTGGTGAGCAGGGACTCGATAGTGCCTGTCTTGTTCTCCTCGGCCAGAAGCCTCATGGTAAGGGCAGGAATGAAAAAGAACAAAGACCAGTAGGCAATTCCGAAAAAAGCTCTCAGACTGGCCTGGCCGACAAGGAAAATATCCCTTCCGTACAGCCATGTAAAGAATCCGCTGAATCCCAGAAATGCGATCAGCAGAATACAGGCGATCAGGGAATCAAAAAAGGATTGCAGTTCTCTTTTGGTGATGATCAGGGTATTGCTCATAATGATTTCTTTGTGTTCAATGATTAATTCATAGTGAGATTTCTGAAAATATCTTCCAGTTTGGTTTCCACCGGTGTCATCTCTGTCAGGATCCAGTTCCTGTCAACGCACATCCCGAAGATTTCCTTCCTGGATGACGATCCGGGATGGCTCTGTACAGAGAATTTGTGTCTTTCCCTTCCGGAAAAATCAACAGATGCAGTGGTTGGCAATTCCTGCAGGGCTTTGAAGATTTCATTCGGGTCACCTTCCTCAATGGCCAGTTTCAGCATTTCCTGACCCTGGGCCTGCTTCCGCAGGTTTTCAGAGGTGCCGTCGGCAACGATCCTGCCCCGGTTGATGATCAGTATCCTGTCACAGGTGGCTTCGACTTCCGGCAGGATGTGGGTGCTGAGCACAACCGTCTTTTCTTTTCCCAGTTGCCGGATGAGTTTCCTTATCTCCACGATCTGGTTGGGATCGAGTCCGCTCGTGGGTTCATCGAGAATGAGGATCTCGGGGTCATGGATCATGGCTTGTGCCAATCCCACCCGTTGACGGTACCCCCTGGAAAGTTCACCGATCTTTTTATGTTTTTCCGCATCCAATCCGGTCAGTATGATCATATCCACCACCCTTTGCCAGATATTCTTTTTGGGTATTCCCTGTAATGCGGCTATGAAAGATAAATAGTCGATCACCGGCATTTCATGGTACAGGGGATTGTTTTCGGGAAGATATCCGATATGTTTATTGATCTCGTCTGCATATTCGTGTACTGTTTTCCCGCCTACGAAAATCCTGCCCTCTTCGGGCATGATGTAATTGGTGATCATCCGCATGGTGGTGGTTTTTCCGGCACCGTTGGGGCCCAGAAATCCCAGGATTTCTCCGGTTTTTACCTCGAATGTAATGTTGTCCACGGCCCGTTGTCCACCGAATTTCCTGGTGAGGTTTTCAATTTTGATATCCATTGTAACCGCTGTTTTAGAAGTTGTGCAAAAATAAAAAAAAAGAAAAAAAATCAAAACAACATTTTTTTCAGTGCAAGGGCATTTACCGGTGCATGGGTTTGATAGTCATTGTTGAAGAAAATATAAACGGTCTTTGCTCCTTTGGATATCATTTGTTCGGCTGCATCCGAGATTTCCCCCAACTCATCTTTGGAATAGTTGTATTTGTACCATTCTTTTCTTCCATGCAACCGGATGTATCCCGTATCGGAGGTGAGTATCGAATCAACCCGGATATCCGGTGAATCGGGGTTGCAATAAACGATCCTGTATTTTTCCAGAAGTTTGAAAACCTCCTTATTCATCCACTTCTCATTCCGGAACTCGACGGCCAGTTTCCCCGGATCTTTTGAAGAACGGAAGACATTTTCAAGCCGTTCGTGTTCAACCGGTGTTTTGGGGGCAAGTTGCAGCAAAAGGAGTCCTGTTTTGTCATTCATCAGACTTGCTCTTTCTTCAAATCTACCCAGGATGCTTTCCGGGTCTTTTAAGAATTTCCGGTGGGTGAGAAGCCGTGGCGCCTTCAGCACGTATTTGAAATGAACGGGAGCCTTTTCAGCCCATCCCCGGTAGGTTTTTTCCGGAAAGGACCGGTAAAAGGTGGCATTGAGCTCTACGGTATCGAAATGTTTGCAGTAATACCCGAACCAATCCTTTTTGGCGATATCCTCAGGATAAAAATCCCCTTTCCATTCGTCATAGGACCAACCGGAAGTACCTGTATGGATGCTGACGTTTTTTTTCTCCATGGCTTTGTAAGTTATAACATCATATAAGGTAACAATTATCGTTGTATTTTATGGCTTGCATATATGTTTTTTTATATTTATGATAAATGCAGTTGGAATTGATTGAATCAAAACGCCATGAGAAAAAAACGAATTGGAGCCAGTCTGGCTTTGTTCATCCTGATGTGTATGGTTTGTTTTGGACAGGATGCCCGGGATGCCAGGGAAGTGATCAGGGCCCTCTCAGCCCCGGAAATGCGCGGCAGGGGCTATTTCAGGCATGGAGACAGGCGTGCCTCGGAATATATCGCAAAACGTTTCGGCAGGAACGGACTGAATAAATTCAAGAAAGGATATTTTCAAGGCTTCAAATTCCCGGTAAATGTCATTCAACGCAAACTTGTTTTGTCTCTTGACGGAACCCGGCTGGATGCCGGACGCGATTTCCTGGTGGATCCCGCATCACCTGCCGTAGACGGCATATTCGAAGTGGTCGGGATACAACGGAGGGACCTTTTGGTGGATACGGCCTTGTACCGTACCCTGGCAAGTTGCACCGGGAAATTCCTGCTGATCGATACCCTGGGATATGCTCAGGAAAATCCCGGCGAAAGAAAAAGAATAAAAAGAATCTTTGAATTTCTGAAAACCGCCGAAGACAACCCTTCTGTGGGCACCATCCTGCTGACCCCGGAAAGACTGACCTGGGGAGTGGCAAAAAAACAGGTAGCCAAGCCCTTTTTGCGGGTCGATGTGAACGTTGTCCGGCAGCCGGTCGAACAGGTTTATATCATTGTGAACGGAAGGCAGATACACAATTATAAAACCCGGAATGTTGTTGCCTGGACCGAAGGGAAATCCGTCCGGGATTCTTTTATAGTTTTCACCGCCCATTACGACCATCTGGGCATGATGGGGAACGACGTTTATTTCCCGGGTGCCAATGACAATGCCAGTGGTGTGGCTATGTTGCTGGATTTGGCCGCACATTTTGCGGTTCCGGGCCACGAGCCTGAATACTCCATGGTATTCATTGCCACGGCTGCCGAGGAGGCCGGATTTGCAGGATCATCATATTTTGTTAAAAATCCGCCATTTGATCTTGATCATATAAAGTTCTTAATAAATCTTGACCTGGTAGGTACCGGCGAACAGGGAATTATGGTAGTCAACGGCAAAACACAATATGATGAATTTAAAATGTTGCGCCGGTTCAATGAAAAACACAGATTCCTTCCCGGAATTAAAAGCCGTGGTGCAGCCTGCATCAGTGATCACTGCCCTTTTCAGAAAAAGGGAGTCCCCTCCATTTTTATTTATACCCTGGGTGAGCGGGAGGCCTATCATGATATTTATGACCGTCCGGGCACACTCACACTGGCAGGATATGAGGGATTGTTCAGATTGTTGACTACATTTGTGGACCGTTTGTAAAGCGGTTGCACGGATTATTTTCACAAGGACTCTCATCAAGCCATGTCACCGAAGATCAACCCCGGGTTAAAAAAAGGGCTGAAATACGGATTCAGATATCTGTTTTTTCTGGCTGTAGGGATTGTTATTTTCTGGTTGATATACAAGGACCTGGATTTTAATAAATTCTGGAGCATTCTCGGGGAGCTGGAATACGGGTGGATCATCTTGTCCGTTCTGCTGGGCCTGTTAAGCCATCTGATCCGGGCCTGGCGGTGGAATATGCTGATCCGGCCCCTGGTGGGGTACCGGGTAAGGCTTTACAATACCTTCTTGTCCGTTCTCATACTATACTTTTTTAATTTATTGATACCCAGAGCCGGGGAACTTGCCAGATGCAGTGTGTTATCCAGATATGAAAAGATCCCGGTTACCAAATTGTTCGGTACCGTGATCATTGAACGGATAGCTGATTTTGTGTTCATGATCTTTCTGGTGATCGTTGTGTTTTCCATCAATATCACCAGGCTGAAGGATTTTTTGCTGGCCCATCCGGAGATCAACGAAAACTTCATTCAGATCATGTCCCTGACCAATATTATTCTGGCAGCGGCTGTGATCCTGTTGCTGGTGGCTTTTTTTTTCCTGCTCCGCCCGGTGGGCCGGAACTGGATCGGAGAACGTTTGAAAAATATCAGGAACAATTTCAAAGATGGGATCCGGTCGGTCACCCGGCTGGAAAATACCTGGCTTTTTGCAATAAGTACCGTTGCGATCTTTGCCATGTATCTGATGATGCTGTATGTGGTTTTTTTGTCTTTCGAACCCACCCGTCATCTTACCATATGGGCCGGCACGTTCACTTTTTTGATGAGCGGACTGGCCATGCTGGCTCCTATACAGGGCGGGATCGGACCCTGGCATTTTATGGTTTTTGAAACCCTGGTTCTCTACGGGATCGACAAGACCGATGGGAAAATTTTTGCACTGATCGCACATACCTCCACCAATCTGGTGTATCTGGTAGTCGGACTGGCGGCATTTTTGATCATCCCACTGGTCAACAGAAAAAAGAGGGGTTCCTGAATTTGATTGTGGATATTTTTCTGAATTTTACTATTTTTGCAGGACCGTAAGGCTGCCGGTATTCCCAACCCGGTGGTTCAAAACGGGCAATTAGCTCAGTTGGTTTAGAGCGCTACCTTGACAGGGTAGAAGTCACTGGTTCGAATCCGGTATTGCCCACCATACCCGGATGTTCCCCGGGATGTATCAGAAAACAATCTCTTCAATGTTCAGTTCGTTCAGGTTCATTTTACCAGCACCCTGCAGATAGGCCTGGCGGATCATCAGGATCTCTCCCTTTTTATGGCCCATAATGGAAGATGCCATGGCGTCCACGGCTACCGGATCGGTTCCGGCAACGATTTTCTGCGGCCTGATCAATTCCCCGGGTCCGGCGGGTCCATTAGTTGTAACCAGTTCGGTAAGATCGGAAATACAAAGATCCGGTTTCTTAACCAGATTGAGATCTGCGATGCATTGTGCCAAAAACCACGGGTCTTCCGGAGTTTCCCCTCCATTGTGAAAATAACGGTTGGTGGAGTAAGGGGATGCGCCCATCATGTTCTTCAGGTTGCCTGTAAAATTGGTGCCTGCATGGTGTTTGGATATGGGAAGATTGATCAGTACATCATTCTCAAGGAGTTTTTTGCTGATCTCAGCTTCCCGGAGTTGCTTCCCCCTTGGTATATTTACCCGTGTCTGTTCGCCGTCATATTGTAAGCTGCGGATCTCTTCGGTGAATTTACCGGCAAGTTTGCTCCGGTTGAAATAGGAAGAACCGGCGTTTTTGATCAGAAAAATTTCTTTTGCACCCGCTTCATAGCACATACTTACCACAGCCAGTACAATGTCGGGATGGGTATATGTTCCGGGTTTGTTCCAGGGGGAGTTGATCAGCAAAGCAACTTGTGCATTCCCGGAAACGAATTTTTTCATGCCTCCGAGTCTTTCTATGGCATTCAGTGTATTTGCATAATATGCCGGCCCCTTGACAACCACCATATCGGGGTCATTGGGGTTGTTTTCCTGCGCGGGGAATTGTTTGATCCCCGGTGGCGGCATGAATGAGACTGTGCCCAGGATGGCTGCATCGGCAAGGAACTTTCGACGACTGATATTTTTTTTCATCTTTATCATGGGTGCATTACCGAAGTAAGTTATAAAAAGATTTACAGTCTGGCAACAACCTTTTCCGCGATGGTCTCACCAATGGATAATGATGCTGTGGCTGCAGGAGAAGGGGCATTCAATACATGAACCGAACGTTTTTCTTCAATGATCATAAAATCATCGATCAGTTTTCCCGAACGGGAACATGCCTGGGCCCTTACGCCCGTCCCTCCCGGCAGAAGATCAGATTTGGTGATCTCCGGAACAAGCCTTTGAAGTGACCGGGTAAATGCAGCTTTGGAAAAAGACCGGTGGTATTCATTCAACCCGGTCTTCCAGTATTTCCACATGACTTTGATAAAACCCGGCCAGGAAAAAGACCGGCACGTATCCCGGAGTGAAAAATCCGTTTTTTTGTAGCCTTCTTTACGGAAAGCGAAAACAGCATTCGGGCCGGCTTCGATCCCTCCCCCGATCAGGCGGGTGAAATGAACCCCGAGAAAGGGAAAACCGGGATCGGGGACCGGGTAGATCAAATGATTGACAAGAGACTCCCGCTCGCCTGAAATCCGGTAGTATTCTCCCCGGAAAGGGATGATCCGGACATTCAGTTTATTTACCGCCATGGCTGCGATTTCATCAGAGAAGAGTCCGGCTGTATTCACCACCAGGGAAGCCCGTAGTTCATCATCTCCCGCATTAACACGGATATATTCATTATCTGTGCACAAGCCGGTAACTTTTCTTCCGGTCATGATCTTCCCCTGATAGCGTTTTGTGAACAGACTGGCAATTTTCAGGGAAACCTCACTGAAATCGACAATTCCCGTGTAAGGAACATGCAAAGCTTCCAGTCCTGAGCAATGGGGTTCAAATTCCCTGATCTCTTCACGGGTAAGTTTTCTTATTTTGGTCAGGCCGTTCCGGAGTCCGTTTTCATACAGGTCCTGCAAGCGGGAAAGTTCTTCGGGTTTGGTTGCAACCACCAGCTTCCCGCGTATCTGGTACGGGATCGAATGGCGGCGGCAGAAATCAATCAGCATTCTGTATCCTTTCAGGCAGTTCCTGGCTTTGAGTCCGTCCGGCTCATAATAAATCCCGGAATGAATCACTCCACTGTTGTTGCCGGTCTGGTGAAGGGCGATGTCATCCTCCTTTTCCAGAAGGAGTACATCCAGTTTTTCCTTTTTCTCCTTGATCTTTAAGGCGGTGGCCAATCCTACAATGCCCGCGCCGATGATGACGATGTCATACTTCATTGTCTTGTCATATGGATATGGAATGATTTCTGTTTGGCCGGTAATATATATTTTTTTGAGTTCCTGAAGAGGGGAATGATACGGATGAAAAAATATAATTTGTAAAATAAACAGATTTTCCTGTTAAAGGATTTTCTTGATGTTCTCTGTAACGATGTGTCCGTCAAACAGCTGGACGATCCTGTGGGCTTTTTCGGCATCAAACGGGGAGTGTGTTACCATGACGATGGTGGTCCCGTCATTGTTCAGTTCGGTGAGCAGGTTCATGACTTCATCACCATTGGCGGAATCCAGATTACCCGTCGGCTCATCGGCAAGAATCAGTTTGGGTTTGATGACCACGGTCCTTGCGATGGCAACCCTTTGCTGCTGGCCTCCGGAAAGCTGCTGAGGAAAATGCTTGCGGCGATGGGCGATCTTCATTCTTTCAAGGACCTTATTGACTTTCTCTTTTCTTTCAGATACCGAAACGTTCATATACAGCAGGGGCAATTCAACATTCCCAAAAACGGTCAGTTCATCGATCAGATTGAAACTCTGAAAAACAAATCCTATGTTGCCTTCCCCTGTACCTGGATACTTCCTCTCCACCGAACATCAACTCTCCGCTGGCCGGATTGTCTAGCAGTCCGGGAATATTCAGCAAGGTGGATTTGCCGCACCCGGAAGGCCCCATTACAGTTACGAATTCCCCGGAGGTAACCTCGAGGTTCACTTTGTTCAGTGCGGTTGTTTCCACTTCATCGGTGCGGAAAACCTTAACCAGATCTTTTGTTTTAATCATGATGTGCCGTTGTTGATTTATGGGTTAGACGACCCGGGACAAAATATGTTACGGATTATGGTCTGTTCAAATCCGTTCAAATTTATAAAAAAGATCATTTTCAGGATGTTTTCCTGATCAGGAATGTGTTAAAAAAGGTCAAAGGTCTTTGGATATTGAACAAGTTTTGCCGGATTCGGGCATGCACCGGTAAAACAAAAAAGTTGTGATATTTCTTCAAATTTGGTTATCTTGTACAATAATGGCCAGGAATTCGGACAGCATGCGGGTGGCCGGTAGCAAAAGAACAAAGAATTGGAGCTGACATTATAACATGCTGAATATTAAAATTAACGTAAATACATTCAAGTGAAAAACAAACTGGTATTTTTCGTTGATGATGACAAAATGATCCTGAATCTTCTTGAATATACCTTTAAAAGCAGAGAGGGCATACAGGTGGAGACTTTTTTATCCGGGGAAGAATGCCTGGAAAACATGCATCTCAAACCAGACCTGATCGTACTGGATCACATTTTTAATGATGAGTATAAAGGAAAGATGAGCGGAATGGAAACCTTGAAGAAGATTCATGCCATGGACAAAGAACTTCCCGTCATTGTTCTTTCCAGTCAACAGGATGAGCGGCTTATTCCTGAATTTATGAAAAACGGGGCAAGGAAATACATTGCCAAAGATCATTATTTCATTGATTCCCTGATCGATGCCGTAAAAGAAGAAGCGGGGGGCTGATTTGCTTTTTTCTTTTGTATCTCCATAATAATTTTTACTTTTGCACGATTAAATTTTGATGTGGTGGGAAGGTTAAGGAATTATATTATCCCCTTCAAAGGATTGAGGGAAGGAACACATCAATTTGATTTTGAGATTGATGATGAGTTCTTTGAGCGATTCGGGGCAACCGAAATCACAGAAGGATCGCTGAAGGCCGGGATCGTTTTGCATAAGGAAACCCGGCTGTTGACACTTGACTTCGATATCCGGGGTCTGGTCAGGGTTGTTTGTGACCGGTGCCTGGGGTATTTTTATCTTCCTCTCGAATACAACGGTTCTCTTTTTTTTAAATTCGGACCGGTAAGGCGGGAAGAAACGGACAATTCCCTTATTATTCCGTATGATGAAACCGAAATTGATGTATCCCGGTTTATTTATGAGTTCATACATCTTTCTTTGCCTTATAAAAAGATACATCCCAAAGATGTCAATGGAAACAGTGGATGCGACAAAGACATGACGGAACGGCTTTCCAGACATACCAGAGATGATCAATCCGGAGAATCCATACCTGATCCGGGTTGGGACGATTTGAAAGAATATCTGAAAAAAAATCAATAAGAAAATGGCACATCCAAAAAGAAAAACTTCAAAACAGCGAAAGCATAAGCGGAGGACCCACATCAAATCAACTCCCCCCACCCTGGCCACCGATCCGGTAACAGGTACGGTCCATAAGTACCACAGGGCCTATTACCTTGATGGAAATCTTTACTACAAAGGCAAGCTGGTGGTTGAGGGAGAAGTGAAAGTATAATACCCTCATAATATGATCCGGGGAATATGCGGATAGGTTTAGACATTATGGGGGGTGATCATGCTCCTGAAGCCATCTTGCAGGGTGCATCCCTGTCGCTTTCTGAGATTTCTGAAAATGTTCAGATCGTACTGATCGGAGACCGGAAAATCATTGAGGATCATTTCAAATCCCGGGACACGGAAAATGAGCGTTTCGGAGCAATTCATGTCAGTGAGCATATAGAAATGGGGGAAAATCCTGCCACTGCCTTCATGCAGAAAAAGAAATCGGGCATTGTCAGGGGTATGGTTATGCTGAGAAACGGTGAAATTGATGCCTTTGCCAGTGCCGGAAATACCGGTGCAATACTGGTGGGTGCAATGCAGATCATCCATTCCATTCCCGGGGTAATCCGTCCCTGTATCGCCGCTACCCTGCCCTCAACGAGGCGATTCCCGGTTGTGTTTCTCGATGTAGGCCTGAATCCCGACAGCCGGCCGGATGTACTCTATCAATACGGGATCATGGGATCTGTATATGCGAATACCATTTGCGGAATCCCGGAGCCCAGGGTGGGTTTATTGAATATCGGATCAGAGAAGGAAAAAGGCAATCTGGTCGCCAAAGCCGCATACGCAATCATGGAGGGAACGAAAGAATTCAATTTTATTGGAAATGTTGAAGGAAATGATTTCTTTAGCGGGTCAAAAGTGGATGTTGTTGTTTGTGATGGTTTTGTGGGGAATATTTTATTGAAGATCTTCGAATCCATTTATGATATTACCGTCAGTCGGGGAATCAGGGATAATTATTTTGAACAATTCAATTATGAACGGTTCGGGGGGACGCCGGTCCTCGGGATCAATAAGCCCGTTTTGATCGGACATGGCATGTCAAGTCCCGATGCTGTTAAAAGAATGATCCTCCATGCAGTTGAAGTAATAGAACTTGGATTGGTTGACAGAATCAAGGAAATCACAAAACAATGGACAAATTAAATGCAGCCATCACGGGTATCCATGGCTGGATTCCGGAATCCCGGCTGACAAATGATGAATTGAGCCAAATGGTGGATACCAGCGATGAATGGATCATGCAAAGGATCGGGATCAAAGAGCGGAGGATATTCAGGGAACCCGGCAAAGCCACTTCCGATATGGGCGCCAGAGCGGTGAAGGGTTTGCTGGAAAAAACCGGAACCCATCCTCATGATATCGAACTGGTGATTTGCGCCACCGTTACCGCAGATATGCACTTTCCCGCCACATCCAATCTGATTTGTGACAAAACCGGTATGAAAAATGCCTGGGGATATGATATCTCAGCAGCCTGTTCGGGATTCTTATTCACGCTGGAAACGGCTTCACGGTTCATTCAAAGCGGTGCTTATAAAAAAGTGATCATCGTGGCCGCGGATATGATGTCTGCCATCACCGATTATACCGACCGGACCACCTGTCCGCTTTTTGGAGATGCTGCCTCGGCCATCCTGATGGAGCCACTCCGGGAAGAAGTGGGTGTGCTTGATCACAGTTTGCATGTGGAAGGATCCGGTGTAAAACACCTGCATATGAAAGCAGGTGGCTCGTTGCATCCGCCTTCCGTGGAAACGGTCAAAAATAAGGAACACTTTGTTTATCAGGAGGGGCAGGCCGTTTTTAAGTTTGCTGTTTCCAGGATGGCCGATGTATCGGTGGAGATGATGAAAAAACACAACATTACACCGGAAGCACTTGATTGGTTTGTCCCGCATCAGGCCAATATGAGAATCATTGAAGCGACAGCCCGCAGAATGGGAATTCCCAGGGAGAAGGTTATGATCAATATCGAAAGGTACGGGAACACGACCGCGGCCACCATTCCCCTTTGCCTCTGGGAATGGGAAAAACAATTGAAAAAGAACGATCAATTGATACTGGCTGCTTTCGGAGGTGGTTTTACCTGGGGAGCGATATATCTGAAATGGGCATATTGATATATTTTTTATCTTTGATTGCTTCATGTCCGTTCGCCGGTTGGATGCGGTCAATAAAAATTCAGAAAAATGGCCAGGACAAATAACGAAAACGAGAACAACGGGATCAATATCATCGGGATTGGTACCGAAATTACGGGGGATGTCAATTCAAACGGAGATATCCGGGTAGACGGGAGTCTGACCGGAAATATTACCACCAGCGGGAAGGTCGTGATCGGGGAAACAGGCAAAGTGAATGGTGAGATCCGCTGCAGAAATTCAGATGTTGAAGGGACCGTTGAAGGCAAAATCAATGTAGGCGAGCTTCTTGCCTTAAAAACCAAAGCGAAAATTTTTGGTGATATCATTGCCAAAAGGCTTGCCATCGAACCGGGCTCAATTTTTACCGGCCACTGTGATATGAGCAATGAACATTCAGGTTATGAAGGAAAAAAAACAAGACCAAAAGAAGCACCAGTTGAGTCGTAGCGAATTCGCCAAATACTCAACCATGGCCTATCAAATGATCCTCATCATTCTGGTGGGTGTTTTCGGGGGAATGCAGCTGGATAAGATTGTCAAATGGGAGTTTCCCGTTTTTACCGTTGTACTTTCCATTTTATCCGTTTTGTTTGCCATCTATCATGCCATTAAGGATTTGATCAGGAATACCTGATGAACCCCATGAAAGAGACCTTGAAGAAATTCACCATCCGTCTTTCCCTGCTTACTCTGTTTTTCGGAATGGCAGGTTTGGTTTTTTTCGGGGTGTTTTTTGATGAATTGTATTTTCATTCTTTTCCCTGGTTGCTTATTCTGTTTTTCCTGGCCACCCTGGTCACCCATTATGTATTGCTGAAGGCCGAGCCACACAACATGAGGCTGTTTATGAACAGGTACCTGGGAAGTACAGGCCTGAAACTATTGATCTATCTTATATTCATTGTGGCGGTGCTGCTGACCGATCCGGAACACATCATGTCCTTTTTGGTTTCTTTGCTGATCCTGTACATGTCTTACACCCTGTTTGAAGTTATTTCCATTCTGGCCTACTTCAAAAAGAAATCCTGATTGCTTTTAAAGCAATTTGTTTTTGCTATTTTTATGTTGTTTATTGTGATGATGATATAGCTGAAAGTGAAATGGTTCAAGCGTTTACTGGCAATCATCGGAGGCGTGCTTCTGATGTTGTTCCTGGTTGCGGGCATTCCCCGGGAACATAATGCTCCTGTGCGGAACCAGTCTGTTGCTCCGGAAGAAAGCGGAAATCATGATTCCGGTAAAAAATTTCAACCGGGAGATTTTATCTTTGACCATATTGCGGATGCATACAGCTGGCATATTTTTTCATATCATGATTTTCATTTGAGCATACCCCTTCCTGTTATTCTCTACAGCAGGGAAAAAGGACTCAATATTTTTCTTTCTTCCGCATTTCATCATGGTCATGAGTGCCATAAAGGATTCGAAATTGCCCGGGGAGGGGAACATGAAGGGAAAATTATTGAGATCATGCCCGACGGATCTGAAAAATTGCCGGCTTTGGATATTTCCTTTACCAAAAATGCATTTGGCATTCTGATCAGCATTTTATTGATGTGCTGGATGTTTATATCCGTTGCGCGTTCCTATCAAAAAAGGAAAGGAGGAGCTCCCAGGGGCCTTCAGAATCTTATGGAGCCGTTCATTATCTTTATCCGGGATGAAATCGCAAAGACATCAATCCGCGAAGAAAAATATGAACAATTCGTCCCGTTCCTGCTCAGCATTTTCTTTTTTATCTGGATCAACAATATGATGGGATTGTTACCCATATTCCCGGGAGGGGCCAACGTGACCGGAAACATTACGGTAACCATGGTGCTTGCACTGTTTACCTTTTTCATGACCGCCCTGAACGGGAATGTGAATTACTGGAGACATATTTTCAATGCACAGGGTGTTCCCTGGTGGTTGAAAATCCCCATCCCCATGATGCCCGTCATTGAAATCGTCGGAATGCTGACCAAACCATTTGTCTTGATGGTCCGTCTTTTTGCCAATATAGCCGCCGGGCACATCATCACCCTGGGATTTTTCAGTCTGATCTTTATTTTCGGACAAATGCAGGTTGACCTGGGTTACGCGGTTTCCCCGCTGGCCCTGGCATTTACCCTGTTTATGACCCTGCTGGAGTTTCTGGTGGCTCTGATCCAGGCGTATGTATTTACTTTGTTGTCGGCTTTGTATTTTGGAATGGCCACAGAAAAGGGCCATTGATTATAAACATTTGACTAAATCGTTACATTATGTTGACATTTGATGTATTGCTCGAAGTTGCAGTCGGTTCCCTGGGTGCTGCGTTGGGAGCTGCAATTACCGTGATTGGGGCTTCTTTTGGCATTAGCCGGATAGGAGTTGCTGCCATGGAAGCCATTGCAAGACAACCGGAAGCGGCAGGAGATATCCGGTCAAACATGATCGTTTCTGCTGCCCTGATCGAAGGGGTTGCCTTCTTTTCAGTGGTTGTCTGTTTGCTGATCCTGTTCATTTAATGCAGGAAGCGCTGCAATCCTGCGGTTGGCTGGATTGCAGCACTTTTTCAGATGGAAGTGAACAAAACCAAAATTGGAAAACATGGAACTGGTTACACCGGGTTTTGGTCTTTTATTCTGGATGTTGTTGATGTTTGGCATTTTTTTGGCCATCCTGAAAAAATTTGCCTGGAAGCCGATCCTGACAGCCCTTAAGAACCGGGAGAGAAGCATTGATGAGGCACTGCGATCGGCGGACAAGGCAAAAGAAGAATTGCTGAAATGCGAAATCGACAACGAAAAATTATTAAAGACCACAGAAAAACAAAAAGAACAGATCCTGAAAGAAGCCAAAAAGATCAAGGATCAGATCATTGAAGAAGCCAGGGAAAAAGCTTCCGGGGAATCGGCAAAAATGATCAGGCAGGCGAAGATCGCCCTGGAACATGAAAAAGAAGAAGCCATTGAGGAACTCAGGCAGCAAGTCGCATTGTTTTCGGTTGAAATTGCAGAAAAGATCATGCGCCATGAATTACGGGATGACAAGCAACAAAAGGAATTGATCAATCGTATCCTGGAAGACGTCCGGTTTAATTAACCGGGGATGTTTACGAAATTTACATGGAAACCAACAGGTTATCGGTACGTTACGCAAAAGCCCTCTACCTGAGTGCAAGGGATCAGGGCATGGAAGACCGGGTCAGAAAAGACATGCGCCTGATTGCCGGTATGATCCGGCAGACGGATTTGCTCAAAGAACTGATTCATAGTCCGGTTATCCCAGCATCCAGGAAACAGTCTGTATTCGGGGCCCTGCTTTCGGGCAAGGTCAGTCCCCTTGTGGCGGCATTCATTGATCTGACCATCCGGAAAAAAAGGGAAGCTTATTTACCCTCCATGGCCATTAATTATGAAGTCATTTACAAAAAGGAAAAAAACATCATCGGGGCCGAATTGATTACAGCGGTCAGGATGGATAAAAAGATCCAGGGAAGAATCAGGGAAATGATTGAAAAGAATCTTCATGCAAAAGTTGAAATGACATCCCATGTGGAAAAAGGAATGATCGGGGGATTTCTGCTCAGGATAGAAGACCGGCAAATCGATGCAACAGTTACTGCGCAATTGAAAAGAATGCAACAGAAACTGGAAAATATAAAATAATCAAATTGAATAACTATGTCTGAAATCAATCCTGCCGAAGTCTCTGAAGTATTGAAGCGACAGCTTGAAGGCCTCAAAACGGAGGCCGAGCTTGAAGAAATCGGTATTGTTTTGCAGATCGGGGACGGTATTGCAAGGATTCACGGGTTGAATAATGTACAATCCAATGAGCTGATCGAGTTTGAAAACGGGATCAAAGGCGTGGTGCTGAATCTGGAAGAAGACAATGTAGGGGCGGTCCTGTTTGGCAGTTCCGATCTGATCAAAGAAGGAGACAAGGTCAGAAGAACAGGCATGATCACTTCCCTGCAGGTTGGTGAAGGCATGCTGGGCCGCGTGATCAATTCTCTGGGCGAACCTATTGACGGCAAGGGCCCCATCCATGGAGATACCTATGAAATGCCCATTGACCGGAAAGCTCCCGGTGTTTTGTACCGGCAACCCGTTACGCAACCCTTGCAGACCGGGATCAAGGCCATTGATTCCATGATCCCCATAGGAAAAGGCCAACGTGAATTGATCATCGGGGACCGGCAAACGGGAAAAACCGCGATTGCCATTGATACCATCATCAATCAGAGGGAATTCTATGACCAGGGGGAACCCGTTTATTGTATTTATGTTGCAGTGGGGCAGAAAGGCACCACGGTGGCAAATATTGCCAAAGTGCTGGAAAGACAAGGCGCGATGGATTATACGGTCATTGTATTTTCTAGGGCATCGGACCCGGCCGCCATGCAGTTTTATGCGCCCTATGCAGGAACGACCATCGGGGAATTTTTCCGCGACACAGGCAGGGACGCCCTGATCATTTATGATGATCTGTCCAAACAAGCGGTATCATACCGTGAGGTATCCCTGCTTTTAAGAAGACCTCCCGGAAGAGAAGCCTATCCCGGGGATATTTTCTATTTGCACTCCAGATTGCTGGAAAGAGCATCCAAGATCATCGAATCAGACAGCATTGCCAGAAAGATGAACGATCTCCCGGATTCGATCAATCATATGGTAAAAGGGGGTGGTTCACTGACCGCCCTGCCCGTTATTGAAACACAGGCCGGCGATGTTTCGGCATATATTCCCACCAATGTAATTTCAATTACCGACGGACAAATATTCCTGGAATCGGATCTTTTCAATTCCGGCATCAGGCCGGCCATCAATGTAGGCATTTCGGTTTCACGGGTCGGGGGGAAAGCCCAGATAAAATCCATGCGGAAAGTTTCCGGCACACTTAAGCTGGATCAGGCACAATACAGGGAACTCGAAGCCTTTGCCAAATTCGGGTCGGACCTTGACAAGGCAACCCTGGCCATTCTGGATAAGGGAATAAGAAATGTTGAGATCCTGAAACAGGTTCAATATGCCCCCATGCCGGTGGAAAAACAGATCGCCATCATTTATTGCGGGACCAGGGGGCTTCTCAGGGATATACCCGTGGAAAAGATCATGAAATTTGAAGCAGAATATTTGACTCACCTGGAAATCAACCATGGAAAAACACTTGAATCGATCAGAAAAGGTGAACTGGCGGCGGAAACAGAAAAAATCCTGACCGAAGCAGCCAAAAAAATTGCTGCCGATTATCAATAGACCAATATGCTCAATCTTAAGGAAATCAGGACACGGATCGGTTCGGTAACTTCAACCATGCAGATTACCAATGCCATGAAAATGGTTTCTGCTGCCAGGCTGAGGCGGGCGCAGGATTCCATTTTGCAGTTAAGGCCTTATGTCCATAAGTTGCGGGACATTCTGACGGATATGGTTTCAGGGAACAACGAAGAATCCGGAGAGAATGTTTATATGAAGGAAAGATCCCCGGAAAAAATATTGCTTGTTCCCGTAACGGCCAACAAAGGCTTGTGCGGAGCGTTCAATTCCAATGTTTTCAAGAAAGCAACAGATCTGGCTGAAACCCGTTACAAAATGCAAATGCGCAACGGTTCTATGCATTTTTATTCCATCGGCAAAAAAGGAACCGATCTGCTGAGATACAAAAACTATCCTGTATACAAATCAGAAACGGGAATATTGGATGACCTGAGCTATCATAATGCAATAATCCTCGCTGAAGAATTAATGGATCTTTTCATATCCGGTAAATATGACAGGATTATTCTGATATACAATCAGTTTAAAAACGCTGCCGTTCAGATCCTTTCCGATATACAATATCTGCCCGTTATCATGGAAGCGGATGAAGAAGAAGACTATCTTGTTGTTCCTCCGGTATATATTTTCGAGCCTTCCAAAGAACTTATTGTCAAAGATTTGATGCCAAGGTGCCTGAGGATCATGGTTTTCGAAGCCCTGCTGGATTCGATCGCTTCCGAACTGGGAGCCAGAATGACTTCCATGCACAAAGCGACAGAAAATGCAGAAGAACTGCTGAAAGATCTCAGATTGACCTACAATAAGGCGAGGCAAGCTACCATAACACGCGAAATTGTTGAGATCGTCGGGGGTGCGGAAGCCCTGGGAAAATAATAACGCTTCGATTCTCAATACTGGTCCCAGCTTTTGATCCGAATGTCTTCCGGTCCGATTTTGCAGAACGCGATAATGAAAGCGCTGGCCAGGCGTGCGTTTGTGATCAGGGGTATGTTGTAGTCTACGGCATTCCTGCGAATCAGGTAATCATTGGTGAGTTCCGTTTTACTCAGATCCTTGGGAATGTTGATGACCAGATCGATCATTTTGTTCTGTATATAATCCAGTGTATTCGGCTTTTTGTTTTGATCAGGCCAGTATAGCACTGTGGATTCAATATCATTCAGTTTGAGAAAATCATGTGTACCGCCGGTGGCAAACAGATTGTACCCTTTCCCCGCGAGCAATTTACAGGAATTGATCAGTTCAACTTTTGACCGCATGGGTCCGGTCGAAAGCAGGATGTTTTTTTCCGGGATACTGTAGCCTACCGACAACATGGCTTTCAGAATGGCTTCATAGAAATTTTCTCCCAGGCATCCGACTTCACCGGTGGATGACATGTCCACTCCCAGAACCGGATCGGCCTTTTTTAACCTTGAGAAAGAAAACTGAGGTGCTTTAATGCCGATATAATCCAGATCGAAATTGGATTTATGGGGTTTATCCACCGGAAGGTTCAGCATGACCCGGGTGGCCAAATCAATTAAATTGGTTTTCAGAACCTTGGAAACAAACGGCATGCTCCGGGATGCACGCAGGTTGCATTCAATGACCTTGATGTCGTTGTCCCTGGCAAGAAACTGCATGTTGAACGGCCCCGTAATTTTCAATGCTTCTGCAATGTCCCGTGATATTTTCTTGATTCTTCTGACGGTCTCAAAATAAATTTTTTGTGGTGGGAAAACCATGGTGGCATCTCCCGAATGCACACCGGCAAATTCAACATGTTCACTGATCGCGTATGCCAGCAGTTCGCCGCTCCGCGCCACGGCATCGATCTCAATTTCCTTGGCCTGTTCGATGAATTCCGATACCACCACCGGATATTGCCTGGAGACCCTGGTGGCAAGGTTCAGGAAATATTCCAGTTCTTCTTTGTTGGAAACCACGTTCATGGCTGCTCCGGAAAGAACGTAGGACGGACGGATCAGGACCGGAAAACCGGTATTGTCAACAAATTCATAAATATCCCGGATGCTGGTCACTTCTTTCCACCGGGGCTGGTCGATCTTCAGGGAATCGAGAAGCATGGAAAATTTGTGCCGGTTTTCCGCGTTGTCAATGGATTGGGCGGAGGTGCCAAGAATATTGACGTTCTGCTTGTGGAGATGCATGGCGAGATTATTCGGTATTTGCCCGCCCATGGAAATGATCACTCCCCGGGGTTTTTCCAGGTCGATAATATCCAGTACCCGTTCCTGGGATAGCTCTTCAAAGTAAAGCCGGTCGCAGATATCATAGTCGGTGCTGACCGTTTCCGGATTGTAATTGATCATCACTGAACGGTAACCCTGTTCATTGACCGTGTACAGGGCATTCACGCTGCACCAGTCGAATTCGACACTGCTGCCTATGCGGTAGGCGCCTGATCCAAGCACGACAACCGATTGATTGTCATCTGTAAAATCAACATCGTGCTCACTGGCATGATAGGTGAGATATAAATAATTGGTCTGTGCGGGATATTCGGCTGCGAGCGTATCGATCTGCTTGACATATGGCATGATATTTCTGTCAATTCTGAATTTTCTGACTTCCAGCATCTTATCTCCCATTTCCTTCACTCCTGGTTTCAATACGAGCCGGGCGATCTGAAAGTCTGAGAACCCTGCGGTTTTTGCATCCCGGAGTAACCCGGGAGGCAAATTTTCTAACCCCTTGTATTTGCTGAGCTCGTCGGATAAACGGTATATTTTCCTGAGTTTGATCAGGAACCATTTGTCTATTTTGGTCAGATCGTGGATCTGGTCGACGGTATAACCTTTTTCGAATGCACTGGCAATGACGAATATGCGCATATCTGTGGGCTCACTCAGTTCTTTGCCGATGTCTTCAAATTCCAGGTCACGATTCCCGACAAAACCATGCATTCCCTGTCCGATCATCCGGATTCCCTTTTGGATTGCTTCTTCAAAGGAACGTCCGATGGACATGACCTCTCCAACACTTTTCATGCTCGAATCGATGAGCTTGGACACCCCTGCAAATTTATTGAGATCCCACCTGGGGATTTTGCAGACGATATAATCCAGGGCGGGCTCAAAAAATGCGGGTGTGGTTTTGGTCACCGAATTCTTCAGCTCTTGGAGTCCGTACCCCAATCCAAGTTTGGCAGCAACAAAAGCCAGCGGATATCCGGTTGCTTTGGAAGCAAGTGCACTGGACCTGGACAAACGGGCATTCACTTCAATCACCCGGTAGTCTTCTGAGTTTGTATCCAGGGCAAATTGTATGTTGCATTCCCCGACGATCCCAATGTGTCTGATGATGCAAATGGATAGTTTTCTGAGCTGATGGTATTCGCTGTTGGAAAGGGTTTGCGAGGGGGCCACCACAATGCTTTCCCCGGTATGGATACCCAACGGATCAAAATTCTCCATGTTACAGACCGTAATACAATTGTTGTAACGGTCCCTGACCACCTCATACTCAATTTCCTTCCATCCTTTGAGGGATTCTTCTATCAGGATCTGTTCCGAATAAGACAATGCTTTGGAAGCCATATGACGAAGTTCTTCCTCATGGGAACAAAATCCGGATCCTTGTCCGCCCAAAGTAAAGGCCGAACGGATGATGATGGGATATCCCAGTTGATCCGCGGCCTTTATTGCATCTTTTACCGAGGTGACCGCAACGCTTTTTGGGGTCAGCACATCGATCTCACCCAATTTGTTGACAAATAATTCCCGGTTTTCAGTATCCATGATGGCCTGTACAGGCGTTCCGAGAACTTCTACCTGGTATTTTTCGAAAACGCCCCTTTTATACAGAGCGATTCCGCAGTTCAGGGCGGTCTGGCCTCCAAAAGAAAGCAATATGCCATCCGGATCCTCTTTTTCGATGACCTGTTCCACGAAATGGGGCAGGACGGGCAAAAAATATATTTTGTCTGCAATCTTTTCCGAGGTCTGGACCGTGGCGATGTTGGGATTGATCAGGATGGTACTTATGCCTTCCTCCCGCAGGGCTTTTAAGGCCTGGGAACCGGAATAGTCGAATTCCCCGGCTTCTCCGATCTTCAGGGCACCGGAACCGAGTACAACCACCTTGCTGATAATTTCTCTCATTGTTGTTTTTTTCCGGCTGTCAAAAGTACGAATTATTTTAAAAAAAACGTTTGGAGGTATAAAAAAATGTATACATTTGCACAGCATTTGTATAAATATACAAAAAATGACAGGTCCATGAGAACAAAACATACCAGACTGCTGACCATACGGAAGATTTTGAATGATCAGAAAATCACCAGTCAGGAAAAATTACTTGACTTGTTGCAAAAACAGGGATTTCATCTGACACAGGCGACCTTGTCAAGAGATATGAAATTTCTAAGAGTAGCCAGGGTACCTGATTCAGAAAATGGATACGTTTACCGTATGGCAGATGAACAAGACCGGATCAGGAAAAACACCGGTCAGGATCATCCTCCGGTGAACGGTTTTTTGTCCATCGATTTCGCTTTTAATCTTGGTGTCATCAAGACCCTGCCCGGTTATGCGAGCAGCATTGCTTCAGCCATTGACGCGTTGGATTCTTTCAGCATCATGGGAACCGTGGCGGGTGATGATACCATTCTTTTGATTATGAGGGAAGGAGCTACAAAAGCGAATGTGTTGAATTCGCTGGCTTTTATTATCCCTGACATTGTTGAATATGAATATAATCATTGATCATGAAGCAGTTTACCGTAGGTCTTGCCGGAGCCGAACATCTGCACTTTACGGCTGACATTGAAGCGGCCATACTCGAAGCCTCCAAATCCAGGGGAACAGGCCTGGCGAAAAGATCGCAGGAATATCTCCGGAAAAAGATCCTGGAAGGCAAAGCCATTATTGCGCTGACAGAAGCCAATGAATTTGCAGGTTTCTGTTATATTGAATCCTGGGGTCACAATCGTTTCGTTGCCAATTCCGGACTGATTGTTTTGCCTGAATACCGGGGGAGCGGACTGGCAAAAAGGATCAAGGAAAAGGCCTGGCACCTTTCCGTGGAGAAATTTCCGGGCGCAAAGTTGTTCGGACTCACCACGAATCTGGCTGTCATGAAAATCAATTCACAACTGGGCTATACACCGGTTACCTATTCGGAACTCACCGATGATGAAGCTTTCTGGAAGGGTTGTGAAACATGTGCGTACTATGATATCCTGACCAGGACAAACCGTAGACACTGCCTGTGCACCGCCATGATATGCGACCCCCGGAAAGTTTCCGGGAAAAAGCAGAAAAAACACAAAATATCCGGAACATTATGAAAAAAGTCTTACTTGCATTCAGTGGCGGACTGGACACTTCTTTTTGTGTTAAGTACCTGGAAAAGGAAGAAGGTTTTGAGGTGCATACGGTGACTGTCAACACGGGGGGATTTACAGACCGGGAATTGAAAAACATCGGGAGCAAAGCGTTAAAGCTGGGTGCGGCCAGCCACAGAAACCTGGATGTTACCGGAGAATATTATGACAAATGCATTCGTTACCTGATCTTTGGCAATGTCTTGAGAAACCGGAATTATCCTTTGTCAGTCAGTTCGGAACGGATTTTCCAGGCCCTGGCCGTGCTGAAACTGGCCGGGGAAATGGGCATCAGTCACATTGCCCACGGAAGCACAGGAGCCGGAAATGACCAGGTACGGTTTGAGCTGATCTTTGATGTGCTGGGTGAAAACATTGTTGTGCACGCACCTGTGCGTCAACTCAAGATCTCCAGGGAAAAAGAAATCGAATATCTTCAGTCACAAGGGGTTCATGAGGACTGGAAGACGCATTCCTATTCGATCAACCAGGGATTGTGGGGAACTTCCGTGGGTGGCCGGGAAACCCTGACTTCACATCAGGGTTTGCCTGACGGGGCCTTTCCCGGGAAACCGGAAAGAAAAGAACCCATAACCGTTGAGATCGGCTTCCGTGAAGGGACCCTGGAGGGAGGTTTGGAAACCATCCGTGATTTGCAGAAAACGGGATTGTCCTATGGGGTCGGAAGGGATATACACACCGGGGATACCATCCTGGGCATCAAGGGGCGGGTTGGTTTTGAGGCGCCTGCGGCATTGATGATTATTCAGGCTCACCATGCACTGGAGAAACATGTATTGACCCGGTGGCAGATGTATTGGAAAAATCAACTGGCAGAATGGTATGGTATGCTTTTGCATGAAGGTGAATATATGGATCCGGTCATGAGGAATATCGAAAAGTTTCTGGAAGATACCCAAAAAACGGTCAGCGGAAAAGTCACACTGAAATTGCGGCCCCGTTCTTTCTCCGTAGAGGGCATCAAATCGGAACACGACCTGATGAGCAGTTCCTTTGCACAATACGGTGAAATGAATCCCCAGTGGTCTGCCAGGGATGTGGAAGGTTTCACCAGGATCAGGGGAACACAGACACGAATTTTCTATCAGGTCAATCCGGATCTGGCAGATGATATAATAAATTAATAGAAACAATGAAAAAAACTGCGATTTTGGGTGGAGGCAATATCGGAAGGGCCATAACCAACGGAATGCTTAAATCAGGCAGGTGGGAACCCGGACAAATATTCCTGACCCGAAGAAATGACGGATTATTGGAAGACCTCCGCAGAGAAGGGGTGCGAACGGGATCAGACAACAGGGAGGCTGTCAGGCAGTCGGAAATCATCATTCTTGCCGTGCAGCCCCGGCAAATGAATATGTTGATGAATGATATCAGAGAAATGATTAAACCGGGTAAACATTTGGTTATTTCGGTGATTTCGGCTGTTACCATTGAGGAGATCGCTTCGTTTTTGCCGGTGGGTATACAGATAATCCGGGCCATGCCAAATACGGCCATCGCGCTGTGCGAGTCCATGACTTGCCTGGCAGGGATGACTGAGGATACTGATGAAATGAGAACCGCTGAGGATTTTTTCAAGGCCCTCGGGGCCATATTGGTGATCAGTGAACCGCTGATGTCCGCAGCCACCATTCTGGGTGCATGCGGTATCGCCTATTTTCTGAGGTGTATCCGGGCGGCTTCCCAGGGAGGAATACAAGTGGGGTTCCATGCCTCGGAAGCCCAGCTGATCGCCTCGCAGACAGCCAAAGGTGCAGCTGCATTGCTGACCCGGTCGGGAAATCATCCGGAAAGGGAAATCGATAAGGTAACCACCCCGAGAGGTTGTACCATTGCCGGTCTGAATGAAATGGAACACAATGGTTTGAGTTCAGCCTTGATTAAAGGCATTATCACTTCATTCAATGAGCTATCCAAACTTAAATAAATCAATGCTTGAAGACCTGGCGGAAGAAACCCTGATTTCCATGGTAAGGGAAAAATCGTTCAGTGGTGAAGAAGGCAAAGTGGCGGAAATCATCCGGTCGGTGCTTGAAAAACATGGCCATCAAGTTTTCCGGCATGGCAACAATGTCTGGTCTTCACAGTCAGGGAAAAAGAATCTTCCCCTGATATTGCTGAATTCACATATGGATACGGTACAACCGGTGGAAGGATGGTCAAGGGATCCCTTTGATCCGGGGAAAGATAATCGGAGAATCCGGGGATTGGGCAGCAATGATGCAGGGGCTTCCCTGGTAGCCATGCTGGCTGCCTATTTGTATTTTTCCCGGAAACCTGAACGGGTTTTTAACCTGGTCTTCGTGGCTTCTGCCGAAGAAGAGATTTCGGGGAAAAACGGCATTGAATCAGTATTGCCCCGTATCCGGGGAATCCGATTCGGCATTGTCGGAGAGCCTACAGGAATGAAAATGTGTGTAGCTGAAAAGGGTTTGATGGTCCTGGATTGCCAGGCCCTGGGCCGGAGCGGGCATGCAGCAGGGAATGATCATGAAAATGCGATTTACAAGGCCATGCGGGATATTGGCAGGATCCGCGAAATGAAATTTCCGGGAAAATCGGAATTCCTGGGTGATGTAAAGATGAACGTAACCCAGATAGAGGCCGGGTACCAGCACAATGTGGTGCCTGACCGTTGTTCTTATGTGGTGGATGTGCGGATCAATGAGAAATATACCCACGGGGAAATTTTGCAGGAAATATCCGGAAAACTGGAAAGTCAGATCAATCCCCGGTCAACCCGGTTAAAAGCTTCATTCCTGGAAGAGGGGCATCCATTGAGAAGAGCAGCAGAAATGAACGGATTTGAACTGTGTGCATCGGATACCCTTTCAGATCAGGCATTGATGGATTTTCCAACCGGAAAGATCGGGCCGGGTGATCAGGCACGCTCACATACAGCCGATGAATATATAAATACCGCAGAGATCAGGGAAGGCATTGAGGGGTATATTAAATTGCTGGAAACATTGAAAACACTGATATGAATCGGGCAGGACAAATAAAACGGTACATATGAAGATCTGGGATAAAGGAAAACATACCGATGAAAATCTGATCAGGTTCACAAGCGGCCGGGACCGGGAGTTGGATCTGTTGTTGGCCCCTTATGATGTATTGGGTACCCTGGCACATGTTAAAATGCTTGTTTCTGTGAACTTGCTGGACGCGGAAGAAGGAAAAACAATTTGCAATGCATTGAAGAAAATCCATTGGAATTTTGTTGAAAGCCCGGTTTCCATCCCGGATGAATACGAAGATATCCATTCCTGGCTGGAACATAAACTGACTGAAGATCTGGGCGACCTGGGGAAAAAGATCCATATGGGCCGGTCAAGGAACGACCAGGTTCTGGTGGCCATGAAATTGTATTTTCGTGAATCGCTCAAGCAGATTACCGGCCGTGTGGAGAAATTGTTCGGCCTGTTACTGGATCTCAGCGAAAGACATAAGGAAGTACTCATGCCGGGATATACACATATGCAGATCGCCATGCCTTCTTCCTTCGGATTGTGGTTTGGCGCTTTTGCGGAAAGCCTTGCGGACGATATGCTAATGATGTTGACTGCTTACAACATATGCAATCAAAATCCACTGGGTTCAGCAGCGGGTTATGGTTCGTCTTTTCCCATTGACCGGGAATTGACCACCGGACTTCTGGGTTTTGATAATATGCACGTCAATTCCGTTTATGCACAAATGACCCGTGGAAAAACGGAACTTTGGATGGCCATGGCCATGGCGGAAGTGGGAGGCACACTTGCCAGGCTGTCGGGAGATATCTGCCTGTACATGAGTCAAAACTTCGGATTTGTATCCTTGCCGGACAAATGGACCACGGGGTCCAGCATCATGCCCCACAAAAAAAATCCAGACGTTTTTGAACTGATACGGGCAAACTGCAACAGGATCCGTAGCATACCCGGGGAAATACGTATGATCACCGGTAATCTGGAAACCGGATATCACCGTGACCTGCAACTGGTCAAGGAGATCATTTTCCCTGCCATTGAATCCCTCAGGGATTGCCTGGATATGATCATCCCGGTGACGGCTGAAATACAGGTGAACCAGCATATTCTGGAGGCGGAAATGTACCGTTCCCTGTTCAGTGTGGAGGAGGTACACAAACTGGTTATCAAAGGATTGCCCTTCAGGGAGGCATACAGGCAGGTTGCCCTGAATCAAGGGGAACCCGGTTTTGATGCCGACAATCATCCGGAATACACCCACCCGGGGAGTATAGGCAATCCCGGGAACGACATAATACGTGGAAAAATGGATGTTTTGCTTAAACAATTCAAATACAAGGAAAATGACCGGGCCATATCCCGGTTGCTAAAATAATTTTCACCAAATACCGTATGTAAAGATGCCAAGAAAAAAGCTGAAAGAAAAAAAGAGGATTGTGATCAAGGTGGGCACATCCTCTTTGACACATCCCAACGGTAAGCTGAACTATACCAGAATTGAAAAGCTGACCAGGGTCTTGTCTGACCTGCAGAGCAGCGGCAGGGATGTTTTGCTTGTTTCTTCAGGGGCCATCGCGGTCGGATCCAGAAGAATGGGACTGAACAGTCCTCCGGAAGGACTGATACAGAGGCAGGCCCTGGCCTCCATAGGACAAGCCGAACTGATAAGGATCTACCAGAAATTCTTTGATGGATATGACCAGGTCGTCTCTCAGGTACTTCTTACCTGGGACGGACTGGATGATGAGGATCGCAGGAACAATGCCAAAAATACATTGAATGAACTTCTGCGAATGAAGATCATTCCCATAATCAATGAAAACGATACGGTGTCTACGGCAGAGATTCAATTTGGAGACAATGATTCTTTGTCTGCCAAGGTATCGGTCCTGGTGGAAGCTGATCTGCTGATCATCCTGTCCGATATAGACGGTCTGTATTCGGTTGACCCGAAGAAGAAACAAAATGCCAAAATCATCTCCCAGGTGAACGGTGTTTCCAGGGAAATCGAGGATTGCGCGCGCGGACCCAATTCATCATTTGCCAGGGGCGGGATGGTCACCAAACTTTCCGCGGTGAAGCAGTGCCATGAACACAATATCGATGCCGTGATCATCAATGGCAAAGATCCCGAGAACATCATACGTGTATTGAAAGGAAATGATCTGGGAACCCTGTTCGTGGCCGGCACAAAAATATTGACCTGAATCTGCTGACTGAATTCATGTCTGACTTACATCAAAAGGAAATGAGCAAAAATACCATTTTAATTGCTGTCGTTGTATTCATTGTTGCTGAAATGAATCATAAGGGCAATCTGGTATTGACCGTTGTATATGAATATAGTGAAAAAGAAGATACATTGATGCGTGCCGGTAAACGGATGGCTCCATTGCCTCCGAAGCCTGATTTATCCAAAGTCACATTTGGTGAACCGGTTAATTTATTGGCCAATGGTCTGGAAGACTGGCAACTCACAAATCCCAAAAAAATCAATGACTGGCGTTTTGAAAATGGTGTATTGATCAATGAAACACCCAAAAAGGATTTCGGAGCGTATGGATCATACGGAAACCTGCGTACCAATGCGGATTATACTGATTTTGAACTGTCTGTTGACTATAATGTTCCGGAAGGAGGAAACAGCGGGATATACCTGCGGGGTACCTATGAAGTGCAGGTAGTTGGACAGGGACAGTCCGATGCAGGGTATACAAGGCCCCGGAGCCATTTTTGGATGTATTGAACCGACACATAATAATGCAAATCCGGGAGGGGAATGGAACCATTACAGGATTGTTTTGGTTGACCGGCATGTTACAGTTGAACTCAATGGCGAAACAGTAATTGACAATCAACCACTGAAAGGATGTACTGGAGGCGGGATAAATGCAGATGACACCAACCCGGGCCCCGTATTTTTACAGGGAGGCCACACTTAAGTAAAATACAGAAATATTATTCTGCGTGAAGTCAAATCAAAACAATTTCGAAGATAATTTTTGCCATCATACCGGACGAACTTATTATTAACTTAAATTTTTTCCTATGAATTCAATGGACATTTTGGGGAAGAACGCAAAACAAGCTTCCTTTTTTCTGATGAATGTATCAACAGACAAGAAGAATGCATTGCTGATGGACGTAGCTGAACTCCTGAAAACAAAACAAAAGGAAATACTGAAGGCAAATGACAGGGATATGGTTCAGGCCAGGGAGTCGGGCCTGAAAGGAGCCATTCTCGACCGGCTCAAACTGGATGAGAAGAGAATCCATTCCATGGCCGTGGGGCTGGAAGAAATTGCCGCCCTGGATGATCCGGTGGGGGAGGTAAACGGACTGAGAAGGCGTCCGAACGGACTGTATGTGGGTCAAAAGAGAGTTCCCATAGGAGTGGTGGGGATCATATACGAAGCCAGACCGAACGTTACCGCCGATGTTTTCGGATTGTGCCTGAAAACGGGGAATGCTGCCATTCTAAGAGGAGGAAAAGAGGCCTTTCATTCCAATCAGTCCATTGTCGGTGTGATCAGGGAAGCCGTGAATAACAATGGTTTTCCGGAAGGAACACTTCAGCTTGTTCAGGATACCAGCAGGGAATCAGCCCGTTATCTGATGAAAATGAATCAATATCTGGATGTGCTCATTCCCAGAGGCGGGGCAGGATTGATCCGGACGGTGGTTGAGAACAGCAGTGTTCCGGTGATCGAGACCGGTGTGGGAAACTGTCATGTATACATCGATGAATTTGCCGATCATCAAAAAGCCGTGAGCATAGCGGTCAATTCGAAAGTTCAGAGACCGGGCGTATGCAATGCGGCGGAAAGTCTTTTGATTCACAGGAACGTGGCTGCTGCCATTGTGCCGGCTGTTGCAAAAAGCCTGCTTGAACACCGGGTGGAACTGAGAGGTGACCCGGAAGTATGCAAACTGGTGCCGGAAGCGAAACCTGCCCGTGAAGAAGATTGGGGAACCGAATATCTTGATCTGATCATATCGGTCGGGATCGTAAAAACCATGGACGATGCCATAGATCATATTCACAAGTACGGAACCGGGCATACGGAAGCCATTGTGACTGAGAATTATACCCATGCACAGCGTTTTCTCGAAGAAGTAGATGCAGCGGCTGTTTTTGTCAATGCCTCCACAAGGTTCACGGACGGATTCGAATTCGGTTTCGGGGCAGAGATCGGGATCAGCACTCAAAAACTGCATGCCAGGGGTCCGATGGGCCTCAGGGAATTGACTACAACAAAATACATCATTTACGGTAACGGACAGATCAGGACCTGAGTGCAGGCTCGCGGATCCGTTCAATGAAATCATCAAACAGAAATTCGGTATCCACGGGTCCTCCCGAAGCTTCAGGATGAAATTGTATGGAAAAGAAGGGTTTGCTTGTGTGGATCATCCCTTCGTTGGTTTGATCATTCAGGTTAATGAAATAAGGTTTCCAGTCAGCTCCCAGTGTCTCATTATCAATGGCAAATCCGTGATTCTGTGACGTGATGTAAGATTGCCGGGAACCCACACGCAGCACCGGCTGATTGTGGCTTCGGTGTCCGTATTTGAGCTTGTAGGTATCGGCCCCGGAAGCAAGTGCCATCAATTGGTTCCCCAGGCATATACCCATGATGGGTATATCTTTTTTGAAGGCTTCCCGAAGCTGATCAACCGTTTTGATGCATTTCTTGGGATCCCCCGGTCCGTTGGTAATGAACAGGCCGTCGTAACTTTCCCTGCTGATGTCATGATCCCAGGGAACACGCACCACGGTTGTGTCCCGCTTGAGCAATGAACGGATGATGTTGTATTTTACCCCACAATCGATCAGTAATATTCTGTGCCTCCCGTTGCCATAAGTCTCTGTTTTTTTTGTGCTGACCTGTTCGACCAGGTTATCCTGGTTCGGGTCGTAGAGTTCAACATCCTGATGGTCATAAATGATCTTGCCCAGCATGGTCCCTTTTTCCCGTAATATTTTGGTCAGCTTCCGTGTATCGATATTATATATCCCGGGGACATTCTGATCTTTCAGCCAGTCTCCAAGACTTCTTTCTGCATTCCAGTGACTGTATTCGTTGGAATAATCAGAAACGATCAATCCGCTTATGTGCTGTTTATCCGATTCGAAATACCTGAACAGCTTGTCTTCAATATCATCCCTGGGTACTCCGTAGTTGCCGATCAGGGGATAAGTAAGAACCAGTATCTGGCCTTTATACGAGGGATCGGTCAAACTTTCCGGGTATCCTGTCATGGCGGTATTGAATACCACTTCGCCGGATACGGAGTGTTCCGAACCGAATGAACGGCCTGAAAATTCTGTTCCGTCCTCAAGGATCAAACGCATGGTTTTTTCTTTATTCATGGTTTTGAGGCAAGTTTTTCCCTGCGCGTATGATCTTCGATGATCTTTTTGGCCTGTTCGGGGTCCACCTTTTTTGCAATGATCCTTTTATCCTTGTCAAGCAAAAAAAGGACAGGTGTCGAATTGATATCGTACTTTATTTTGTATGAATAATCATAAGGGTTCCAGCAATTGATCCATCCGTACAGTTCATGTTTGTTTACGAAATCAACCCATTTTTCCTTCCCTTCTTCTCCGCCAAGCATATGAACAGCCACTACTTCCAATCCATTTACTTTCATCTCCTGGTAGATGTCCATCAGTTTGGGAGTGGATTTTTTACAGTGTCCGCAATCGTATTCCCAGAAATAAAGGATGAGATAATTTGCCTGCACGTCATGCAGATTAAAAAAATTTCCGGCATAAACGTCTTTTTTGATTTCACCGTTTTCCCGGGCATTGATGAAATGCTCATCCGGGATTTCGACCAGCCGGATATCCGGTGCAGTTTGCCCGATCAGGGTGGGCTTCAGTTTTTTCACCCTTTCTTTCAGTTTTTCAATGAATTCCTGGTTGCTCCAGTCGGCTTCAGGGATGTAATACTTCTCGGCAAGATGTACATATACCGCATCCATGCCCATGATCTTGCTTTTCGCAAAATGATTGAACAAGGTAACCAGCATAAAACGGAATAACCGGGGATCACTTCTGGATCTTTCAATCAACATATCCGCAGCAGATATCAATGAATCCGGTATCTGGGGGACCACTTTTCCGATATACCGCGTGATCTTATTCCCGTAGACGGGGGTTCTGAGCAGTCGGGGATCGGAAATATCAAAATGATCGAAATAATGCTTTTTATAATATTTATACTGGAATAGTGAATCTGTGATGTTCCCGTTCTCGTCCCCGGGTGGTTCGGGAACTTCAATTTCCCGGAGAGCCGAAAGGAAAGTGCTCAAAAATGTTCCCTTGTATTCATGAATGATCTGTTTGGTTTTTTCTTTTACGTCGTCATTGATCCTGGCGATCTGCTTTTTTATTGCTGCCGAATCCTTTTTGCCGGAAGCATCACGCGATGAGTTATGAAGTTCCCCGGCCCGGGCCTTATTCTCCTGGATAAATGATTGGTAATCATAAAAACCCCGGTTTTCATCTGATCCCGAAACGACAAAATTCCGGATCATATCGACGGTATCATTTTTCAGGCTGAAAAACTGGTCATCTCCCACGATCAGGTCAAAATATTTGCGGTTGGGCAAGTAAACAATATAAAGACCCTGAGGCAGAGGGTCTTTTCCCGTAAATTGCCCTCTTCCTTTTTGATCCAGCCTGGCTGTATCTTTTGGGATCATGGAAGTATTGAAGTGATGGCCCAGGATGACCTGATCTCCGGGGAAGTCTTTCAATTCCACCTGAATATTATATCCCTGGGAGAAGGCCATGGCCCCGGCCATCCAAAAGACAAAAACCAGATATGTAACGGGATACTTGATCATCCCAAACTGCGCTTGATTATGTTTCAAAAATATAAAAAAACCGGGAAAAGAATTATTTATCGGTTACCAGATTGGCGTCGGCAATGGCATCACTGACATTGAAGATAGAATTCGCAAGGTTTTCGCTCTGGACCAGGATATCGTTGTAGATTACACCGGCCTGTTCCCTGTAATCCTGTTTATCTGAATTTTCAAGGTGTTCTTTTTCAAGGTCTTCCTTAAATTGAACAATCTTTTTTTCAATTTCAAGGGCTTTGTCGGAATCAACTTCTTTAAAATCCTTGTCAAGGTCCTTGTTCATTTGGTCAAATGCTTCATCAACGAGCGCAAACAAAGAATTTAAATTATTCCGGAAATGCTGAGGGAACCATACCTTGTTCTGTTTTTTCCGGTTCAGGATATCGGCAATGTTTTTGCAAATATCACCGATGCTTTCGATCTCATCCACAATTTTCAGCATGGTTCGTATTCTTTTGGTTCCCGGCTGGCTGAGTTCTCCTTCCGAAATCCGCATAATGTAGTTTGATATCTCGAGTTCCATTCTGCCACAGATTTCTTCATAATTGGTTATCCGCTGAAAATATGACCGGAACATTTCATCGTTGATCTCATTGAACAGATTCCTGACCATCCTGAACATTTTTTTTACCCTGCGGGCATATACTGCAATTTCCTTTTTGGCTTGCAGAATGGATAGTTCAGAGGTAGACAGGAGTCCGGTCCTGAAATGCTTCAGCCGGAATTGTTCTACCCGGTCTTCCCTGACAGGCAACAGCCGGTAAATCAGTTTTTGGATCTGGGGTATGAATTCGATCAGCAAAGCCGTGTTGATCAGGTTGAAAGCCGTATGGAAGATCGACAGGGCAACCGGAATGGATATTACGGATTCAAATGCAGAGGGATTGCCTGTTTTTTGTACGATCAGATCTATACCATGGAGAAAGGGCCTGAAAAGCAGCAAAATCCAGAACACTCCGATCACATTGAACAGAAAATGGGCAACGGCCGATCGTTTGGCCATCCGGTTGGCCACGATGGCGGCAAAATTGGCAGTTACCGTGGTCCCTATGTTTTCTCCCAGTATCATAGCAGCAGCCAGGTCGAAATCAATCCAGCCTTTATAGCACATAACCAGCGTCAGGGCCATGGCCGCACTGGAGGATTGAATCAGGATGGTGAACAGCATTCCCACGGACAGGAACAGCAATATCGAGAAGAATCCGTGATGTGTATAGTTGGAAACGAATCCGATGAGTTCGGGCCTGGTGCTGATATCGGGTATGGTCAGTTTCAAAAAATCCAGGCCGAGAAATATTAAGGCAAATCCGATGATAAACTCTCCCCAGCTTTTCCGTGTATTGTTGGTGGAAAAAATGAGCGGAAAACCAATTCCGATCAGTGGCAGGGCAAGGCTGCTGATCTTGATGTTAAATCCCAGCAGGGAGATTAACCAGGCAGTGATGGTGGTTCCGATGTTGGCACCCATGACCAGGCCGATGGATTCGACCAGTGAAAGGAGTCCGGCATTCACAAAACTGACGATCATCACCGTGGTTGCAGAGGAGGACTGGATCAGGGCGGTAACCACAAAACCGCTGATCACAGACCTGTAACGGTTGGCGGTGAGGCCGGCAAGTGTGTTACGAAGTCTGGCCCCGGCAACCTTCTGAAGGGCTTCGCTCATGAGTTTCATCCCAAAAAGTAACAGGGCAAGGGAACCCAGGAGCGTTAATATGTTCATGATAATGGTATACATGCAGAATGCCGGGATTCAGAAAAGAAATATGCTTGGCCGGCTTAAATTAGGAAGAATTCTGTTAAACGCATACAATTTCTTTCAATTTGTAAAGAAACAATAATGTGCTAACTTTAATTTTTACGGGGAATTAAAGTTCTATTAAGATCTTCATGTACAATATCAACGATTCAAGGAAGATCATCAACGGTGAAATCGATAAGTTGAATCTTGACCGTGAACCTGCAAGCTTGTATGATTCCATACGTTACATGCTCTCCATCGGGGGCAAGAGATTGAGGCCGGCCCTGATGATCATGGCCTGCAACCTTTTCAGGGAGGATGTTTCAGATGCCATTGGTCCTGCGCTGGGCATCGAGATATTTCACAATTTTACCCTGTTGCATGATGACATCATGGACCGGTCTTCAATGCGAAGGAATCAACAGACTGTCCACGGGAAATGGGGCATGAACACAGCCATCCTCTCAGGGGATGCCATGTCTATCATGGCCTGCCGGTACGTTTGCAAATGCCGTAAAGATGTTCTCTGCAAATTAATGGGTGTTTTCAACGAAACGGCACTGGAGGTATGTGAAGGTCAGCAACTGGACATGGATTTTGAAAGGATCACCAAAGTTAATATGGAAGATTATTTGCTGATGATCGGATTGAAAACAGCCGTATTGCTGGCCTGCTCAATGAAAATGGGCGCATGGATCGGGGAAGCCCGGGATGAGGATGCTGAACAACTTTACAGGTTTGGAAAAAACCTGGGCATGGCTTTCCAGCTCCAGGATGACCTGCTGGATGTTTACGGCCGTGAGTCATCCCTCGGGAAAAAGATCGGTTTGGATATCGTGGCCAATAAAAAAACTTTTTTGATGATCAGAGCGATGGAAAAAGCGGATAAAAGAATGAAACAGGCCCTGGAAACATGGATCAGGCAAAATAATGCTCCCGCCGAAGAAAAAATCCGTGCAGTAAAAAAAATATATGATCTGCTGGAGATCAGGCAGGAAACCATTGAAAGAATTCACAATTACAACCAAAAAGCGCTTGAATGCCTTGAACATGTGAATGTTCCGGCAAACCGGAAAGTCCCCCTCCGGGATTTTGCCCGTTCAATGCTCGATAGAAAAAGCTGATCACTCCGGATTGATCATTGCTTGCCTTGTCTTTTCTGACTGTATATCCGGTAGAACCTGCTGAACTGTTCTTCGATCCTCCCGGCAAGCTCTGTGCGGTTTGCCTCTTTGGCAATGGTTCTGTAATCCTGAAGGATTTGGAGTGCCCGGCGGGTTTCATAGTCAACCGTGCTGGCGAATTCGGGTTTCAGTGAAAGATAGTAATCGAGCTCTTCGTTCAACCGGTCAAAATGATCCTCCACAATTGAATCGGCGATTGCCTTTGCCTCACAGTGATAATATGCTTCCGCTATGGGGGGAATGAAAATATCGTAAGGCACTTTGTGGCCAGGCATCAGGTCCATGCACCGGTCGAGCACCTTCCGGGCCCGCAGGGCATCCCCCTCTTCAATCAGTTTATTGGCCAGGCGGGTAAAATTGTTGCGCAGTCTGAGAACCTGTATGGTGCGGAGATTGTAGTAATCGAGATAGACATCCGGTTCATTCATGCGTCCCCATCGAAATTCGTTCATCATTTTGTCATACAGGATATCTGTATTGATCCGGCCATAGGTAAGGAAATTCCTTCCCGGGGTCTTGATGGGTACGAGTTTGTACGCGAAACCGTCCAGTTGAAAGTACGGCTCCAGGTTCAGACTGCCCTCATTCCCGGCGGCTACAAAGTAAAAAGGCCTTTCCCAATCGGAAGTTGCCAGCAGGTCGAGTTGCATCATCCCGTTTTTCAGCATGCTGGAACGGTTGATCTTCCATTCAATGGCGGGGAGGATCAAAGCAGAATCCTCTGCACGGACCAGTCCGTTTTCAATTACTTTTTTACGGTCAACCGGGAGCCTGAGTAACTTGGTAGGGATATAATCGAGGGTCATGTCTGCCTGGGGATTGAATTTGCTCCTCGGATTATCGCTGGCAATGAATTCCACGATCTGATCGAGATCGACATGGCTTTTGATCCTGTCGAACATGTAAATGATGTTGTTGGTCCCATCCTGATATTTTTCTTTGGGAAGACTGATGGGAAGGGGTTCCGACTCGTATGCTTTCCGGGTCATCTGCCCGATGTACCAGGGTGTATTGAACAGCATCAGATTGACCACCCTGACGTCGGTTCTTATTTCTTCGGTTTCCTGTGCGTACCAGAGAGGAAAGGTGTCGTTGTCTCCGTTGGTAAAAAGGATGGCACCCGGCGAACAGGTTTGCAGGTAATTATAAGCAAAATCCCTGGCCGTGTAACGTCCCGACCGGTCATGATCGTCCCAGTTTTCCCGGGCCATGAGCGCAGGAACCAGGATTAAGCTGGCCGGTACCACCAGTAAGGCATTGATAAACCCGGGGATTTTGCGTGGCATGGATTCAACCAGGGCGTATACGCCGATGCCGATCCAGATGCAAAAAGCATAAAACGAACCCGCGTACGCGTAATCCCTTTCCCTGGGCTGATTGGGAGTCTGGTTCAGATATACCACAATGGCTACTCCGGTCATCAGAAACAATGTCAAAACCACCCAGAAATTGTGATTATCCCTCTTGAAATGGAAGAACAAACCCACCAGTCCGAGCAACAGGGGCAAAAGAAAATAGGTATTGCGGGCTTTGTGGTTTTCATACCTGGAAGGCAGGTTGTCCTGCGGTCCCAGCCTGGCTTCATCCAGAAAATCAATTCCGCTGAGCCAATTCCCGTTCAGAAGTTCTCCGTGTCCCTGTATATCGTTCTGCCTGCCTGCAAAATTCCACATGAAATACCGCAGGTACATATGCCCGATCTGATATTTGAAGAAAAAGGCCAGATCATCAGAAAAGGATGGCTTTTTGACCATCTCTGCTTCTCCCTGGTTGTTTGTTACCCGGACAGGTGTTCCGTCAATGTCTACCCAGCTTTTGTATACCTCAACATGTTCGGGATCGCTGCTGTACATCCTGGGGAAAATGGTGGTAAAACGTTCATCGTATATATAACTCATTTTCCTTGTGACCACCTGGTATTTCCCTTCTTTCCTCCCGTAAACCGGCCTTCCCTGCTGTGTGCCGGTAATGGGTGCATTAAAGTAATGGCCCTTAAAAAGAGGGCGGTCGCCGTATTGTTCGCGGTTAAGATAGGCCTGCAGGGAGAAAACCGTTTCAGGATTGTTCTCATCCATGGGCGGGTTGGCCAGGGAACGGATCATGATCATGGCATAGGATGAATACCCGATGATGATCACGGTCAGGGCAACAATGGCTGTATTCATCACCGGCATGTTTTTCCTGTGGGTGTAACGGATTCCGTAAATGATCAGTCCGGTGACCACCAAGCCATAAAACAACAATCCGGAATTGTATGGCATACCGACAGTATTTACAAAAAAGAGTTCAAAAAGTGAAGCCAGTTTGACAAAGCCCTGTATGATAAGATACATCATCACGAAAAGAAAGGTAACGGAAAGGGCCAGGGCGGCGATGACTCCCCTTGTGGTCGGTTTGTATTTCCTGAAATAATATACCAGTACGATCGCCGGAATAACCAGCAGGCTGAGCAGGTGAATGCCAATGGAAAGCCCCATCAGGTAAGCGATCAGAATGATCCAGCTGTTGGCATGTTTTCTGCCTGCAATATTTTCCCATTTGAGGATGGCCCAGAATACCATCGCGGTAAAAAGAGAAGATGTGGCATAGGTTTCCGCTTCCACAGCCGAAAACCAAAATGTATCTGAAAAGGTGAATGCCATAGCCCCTGTGAATCCGCTGCCCAGAATGGCGATCATGTTCCCGGCGCTGAGCCTGGAAGATTCCGGAACAAATTTTCCGGCAAGGTGTGTGATGGTCCAGAAAAGGAACATGACGGTTAATCCGCTTGTAACGGCTGAAAGTGCATTGATGAACATGGCGGCTTTATCCGGACTGCCGGAGAACAGGGAAAAAAAACGGGCCATCATCAGGAAAAGGGGAGCCCCGGGAGGATGACAAACTTCGAGCTTGTATGCAGAAGCAATGAACTCACTGCAATCCCACAGGCTTGTGGTTGGCTCCAGGGTGAGCAGATACACAGTGGTTGCAATCAGAAACGATATCCATCCCAACAGGTTATTCAGAACGGTAAATTTTCTCATTTCAATGCTCCGTTTACAGGTCCGTCCGGAAAAGGTGCCGGCCGGTGTGGCTTCAAAGATACAACGAATTTAGCATTTTTTGCCAACAATCCCGGAGCGGTACGGGAATTGAAATTATCTTTGTAAAAGTTTGCCTCACAGGTTTCATCATCATTTATGAGGGATCAGAAAATCACGGAATTTTTCAGGGCTTCTCTGAGGATCATACTGGTTCTGTGTTTTATATGTCACTCAATGGATGTTTTCCCCCAGTTCTATCTGACCGGCCAGGATCCGGCCGGACTTGCATGGAAGGAGATCAATACAGAAGGATACCGTATTGTTTTTCCGTCAGAGATCACCGATGACGCCATCCGGCTTGCCAACCTGCTCGTTCACACCAGGGATTGCCACCGGTACGATCTTTTTCACCGGCCGGGAAAGATCCCCGTTTTGATGCACAACCATTCGGTTCGTTCCAATGGTTTCGTGGCATGGGCTCCCAAAAGAATGGAACTGGTTACCACTCCGCCGCCGGATGCTTATCCGGATCCCTGGCTGAACCAATTGGCGCTGCATGAATACAGACACGCGGTACAGGTGGATAAGCTTGACCAGGGCATCACCGGGGTTATGAAATGGATCCTGGGAGAACAGGCGCTGGGGGCGGTGGCCGGACTCATGCCGTTTTGGTACCTGGAAGGGGATGCCGTTTATGCGGAAACACGTTTCTCCCATTCGGGCCGGGGGAGATTGCCTTCTTTCCGGATGAGGATCCGGGAAATTCTGGCGGAAAAGGAACCGTTCTATTCTTATGAAAAAGCCTATTACGGATCCTACCGGGATTTCGTCCCCGATTATTATCAGTATGGTTACCAGATGGTGCGATATGTCAGAACCCATTACGGGGATTCCATATGGCCCGGGGTGATCGATTATACCGCCAGGAAGCCCTTCTTGCTGTATCCCTTCAATTTCGGTCTTCGAAAAGAAACCGGACTTTCCAAAAGAGACCTCTACAGGAAAACGATGAAAGAAATGCAGGAAAGAATAAGGGACAGTTGCCGGCAGGATATCAATCCGCAGAACCGGCTTATGCATGAGACACCCCCGGTTTATACAAATTACAGGTTCCCCTCTTATCTGGATAACGGGACCGTTTTTGCTGAAAAATCCGGCATCGGTCAGATCGGCGAATTTGTTATGACCGGGAAAAACCGTTCAGAACACGTCATTCATATACCGGGTTTCTATGATGACGTGAATATTGCGACCGGCGGGAACAGGATCGTATGGACAGAATTCAGGAACGATTTGCGATGGGAAAAAAGAAGTTATTCCGAATTGATGGTTTATGATATGGTGCGGATGAAGTCCATCCGTCTGTCCCGGGAAACCCGTTATTTCAGTCCGGATATCACCCGTACCGGCCGGAAGATCGTGGTTGTAAGGTATGCTGCTGACAACCGGTATTCCCTGGTCATCCTTGATGCCGGCAGCGGAAGTATCCTGAAAGAAATCAATACACCCGGCAATGCATTGCCACAATACCCTGCCTGGAGTCCGGACGGCACAAAAATCTATCTTACCCTGATGAATATGGAGGGGAAAACCATCCAGGCCTATGACCTGAAAAATGAAAAATGGGACCGGTTGTATGATGCCGGTTTTCAGGAGGTGGCCGAGCTGGAATCCGGAGAAGATTTTCTCCTTTTCAGGGGCACCTTTTCCGGTACAGACAATATTTACGGCATCAGGCTGGCGGATCATGCATTGTGCCGGGTTACCCATTCGGCGAGCGGGGCTTTTTATCCCTGCCTGTCTGCGAATGGACAGAAAATATTATATTCTGAGTATACTTCGAAAGGTTTCAGAGTCCGCGAATCGGATTTCAATCCGGTCAAAGCAAAAAAATCCACCAGTCCCCCCGGCATTCAGTTTCCGTATGCATCTGAAGAAAAAGACATATATATCGACAGTATACGGATGATCCCTGACAAAGAGCACAAAGTGGAAGATTATTCACGATTGAAAGATCTTTTCAGGTTTCACAGCTGGGCACCGTTCTATTTTGATTATGATGATCCGGATATTGAAGATACGCAGATTGCTCCCGGATTGTCCCTGTTGTCACAAAATCTGCTCGAAACCATGGTTGCCGCCCTGGGATACGAATATCGGGACGGGGATCATCTCTTTCACACCGATTTCAGGTACATGGGATTTTTCCCTGTTTTGTCCTTTTCCCTTACGGCCGGTGGAAGGCCTTCGGTTTTCTCATTCCGGGATGAACCTCTGCCTTCAGAAACAAGGCCTGAGCTTTCGCTGAAAAGCCGCATATATGTTCCGCTTGACCTGACATCCGGAAAATTCGTCACGGGGATGCGACCGGAAATTCAATTGAGCCATAACCGTTCATATCTTTATGATCAGAATCAGGGAGCCTACAGGAGCGGACTCCAGCTGATGGATTACCGGTATTATTTTTATTCTTACCTGAAAACATCCCACAGGAGCATTTTACCCAATCTGGGCATAATATTGAATGTACGGCATGTGAATTCACCGTTTGAAAAGGAAAACCTGGGTTCACAGTTTTCATTGAGAACCAGGGTATACCTTCCGGGCATTACGGACCATCACACCACCCGTCTGGAACTGGGTTTCCAGGATCAAAAGCCTGAAAATTATCTGATGAACAATCACCTTGAGATGCCAAGGGGACATGACCGGAAGATTGCAGAAAACCTGAAAACCTTTTCGGGGGATTACGTTTTCCCGGTGGCTTATCCTGATTTTGAAATCAATACCCTGCTTTATATTAAGAGACTGAGAGGCAGAATGTTTTACGATTATGCCCATGCGGAAAACATGTATCTCTACCGGAACGGGCAATGGACCGTTCAGGACAAAGATATGCATTCAGCAGGGGCGGAACTGACGGTGGATGTACATCTGATGCATTTGCTGTTTCCCATAAATACCGGATTGCGGTATGTTTATGTGCCGGACAAGAACAGACCGGTTTTTCAGTTCGTTTTCAATATTGACCTGAACCAATTCTGACGGTCCGGGGTAAGGAATTGTTGTGCCGGGCAATCAGGAATGGCTAATTTCGTTCCTGATAATGAAGATTTTTCGATCCGTGATTGTATCATGTGGAAAAAGATAAAAATCAAATTTGCAAACAATATCAACGGGATACTGGGAACCCTTTCTTTTCATATGATCCTGGCCATTGTGTTTTTGATCGTGAAAATATCCACTACCAAAAACACGGTAAGGGAAAGATTCATGATTGATTTTGCGCGGGAAGAATACCGGGAACAGATTGAGAAAGAAAGGGCCAGGAAAAATGAACTTGAAGCCGAACAATTTGTTGAACAGGCCATGGATGAAATACGCAGAAATATTGCCGTAAATCGTTCCCAGCCTCTGGAGGAAGAGATCAGCACGGAAAAATTTGTCAATGAAGTGGAAAAGCAACTGGAGGCAGGACGGTCCGACGAATGGCCAGATAACCAATCTCCACCTCTTGATCTGTCGGATCCGGGTTTCCTGGAACCACCCATGCCGGAAAATGAAACCAGAGAACGCAAAGCACAAAATGTCGAAGGTCCGACCACCATATATTATGAACTGGAAGGGCGGCACCATCTGTATCTGCCTTCTCCGGTGTATTTATGCGAAGGCGGGGGAGTGATCAAAGTTGAGATCGATGTAAACCGCTCAGGTTATGTGATACGGTCACGTTTGCTGACCCCGGTTCCGGATGAAAACCGGAAATGCCTGGCCAGGGCGGCCATTGAATCTGCGGGGAGGACCCGGTTCAATCCCTCCATGAAAGCTCAGGAGTTACAAAAAGGGACCATTACCTATCATTTCATGCCCCAGTAAACCGGGTTCCTTTTTCAGGTTCAACTTCCGGCAATTTCTCCTGCTGCTCTGATCAACCCGTCATAATCCTGCTCATACATGCATTTGAAGTGTTGACGGGGGCATTTGTCATATCCCAGTTTGGAACATGGACGGCAGGCGAGGTTTTTGACTTCGAATATCCTCGATTTCTCTCCCGGGAAATACGGTTTCATGCCAAATCCAGGAATGGTATTTCCCCAGACCGACAGGATGTTTTTTTTCAATGCGGCGGCCAGGTGCATGATCCCCGTATCGGGTGTGATCACCAGGGCGGACTGTCGCACAAGGGAAGCAGATTGGTTGATGTTGAGGGTTCCGCAGGCATTGAAAACCCTTGATCCGGCAGCATGGGCAACGGCTTCGGCGACCCGGCGGTCTTCTTTTCCGCCGGTCAGGATAACCGGCAAATGCAGGTGCTCACAGATATATGTAAGTTTATCGGCCGGGATCCGCTTGGTGGCATGCTTTGCGCCGGTGGCCAGGATGATATAGCCTCCTTCCAGATCCGGAAAAAGCTTCCGGGGCTCAATTTCATCTCCCCGGGGTATATAATGATCCAGTCCGCGACCATCGTTCCGTACCTCAAATATTTTAACGGTTTCCATGTATCTGTCCACAAGATGAACATCGGGCAAGCGGTTGATCTTAAAATTGACCATGAGCCACTTGGCAAAATTGATCTTGTTGACACCAAAACTCATGTTGCGGAGTTTTGACTTCACAAATGCACTGCGAAAGTTGTTGTGCAGATCAATGATGTAGTCGAATTGCTCATCTTTCAGTTGCCTGGCAATGTCCACAAGGTTTTTCTGAAGGCCATGCACCTTTTCTATGTGCGGATTGCATTTCAGGAGCGGCCGGTATTCCTCTTTGGTCAGGTAATGAATGCTTGCATCCCCCACCTGTTCATGAAGGCACCTGACCAGGGGGGTGGTCAGCACAATATCTCCGATGGAACTGAACCGGATGACAAGGAATTTGACCACTTTATTCAATGAGTTTATGCTCCGGTGTTTCGGTCAGGATGATGATGTTGTTTTTCACCACTTCGATGAGTCCGCTTTCAATATCAAAATGTACGATTTCTTTTTTATCCGTTTTGATCTTGATGCGGCCTTTGCCCAGGGTAGAAATGATCGGGGCATGGTTCCTCAGTATTTCAAAGGAACCATTGGTTCCGGGAACCTGCACAAGGCTTACCTTTCCCGAAAAAAGACTTGTATCCGGTGTAATGATGTTGAGTTCCATGTCTGCCCGGATTTATGATGATTCCTCCAACAGGCGGTCCCCTTTTTCTATGGCGTCTTCAATGGTGCCGACCAGATTGAAAGCCGATTCAGGATATTTATCCACCTTTCCTTCCAGGATCATATTGAAACCTTTGATGGTATCTTCGATGTTAACGGTACAACCGGGGATACCGGTAAACTGTTCTGCCACATGAAAAGGCTGGGATAGAAATCTCTGGACCCGCCTGGCGCGGTGGACAACCAGTTTGTCTTCTTCAGAAAGTTCATCCATGCCCAGAATGGCAATGATGTCCTGCAGTTCCTTATACCGCTGTAAAAGTTTCTTTACCCGCTGGGCTGTGTTGTAGTGATCTTCCCCGACAATATCAGATGTAAGGATCCTGGAAGTTGAATCAAGCGGGTCAACTGCCGGATATATCCCCAGTGAAGATATTTTTCTGCTGAGCACCGTGGTTGCATCCAGGTGGGCAAATGTGGTGGCAGGTGCGGGGTCCGTCATGTCGTCTGCCGGTACGTAAATGGCCTGGACAGATGTGATGGAACCTTTTTTGGTGGACGTGATCCTCTCCTGCAGGAGCCCCATTTCGGTGGCCAATGTCGGCTGATAGCCCACGGCGGACGGCATTCTGCCCAACAGGGCAGACACTTCGGATCCGGCCTGGGTAAAACGGAAAATGTTGTCCACGAAAAACAGGATATCGCACCCCCCACTCTGTTCATCACCGTCCCGGAAAGATTCGGCAACAGACAATCCCGACAGGGCCACGTTCGCACGCGCCCCCGGAGGTTCGTTCATTTGTCCGAAAACAAGTGTGGCCTGACTTTCAAGAAGACTTTTCTTGTCCAGTTTGCTGAGATCCCAACCACCTTCCCGCATGTTTTTATTGAAAGCATCCCCGTATCTGATCACGCCCGATTCGATCATTTCCCGCAACAAATCGTTGCCTTCCCTTGTTCTTTCTCCCACACCTGCGAAGACGGATAATCCGGCATACTGCTTGGCGATATTGTCGATCAACTCCATGATGATCACGGTTTTTCCTACTCCTGCACCACCGAATAATCCAATTTTCCCGCCCTTGGAATAAGGCTCCAGCAGGTCAATGACCTTGATGCCGGTATAAAAAACTTCGGTTTCGGTGGAAAGATCTTCATAGGACGGAGCTTTTTTATGTATTTCATATCCTTTCGATCTGTCCAGTTCTCCAATCCCGTCAATTGGTTCCCCAATGACGTTCAGAAGCCGTCCCCGGATTTGATCACCAACGGGCATTTTTATGGATGACCCCGTGGACACCACCTCCATGTTCCTTTGAAGTCCGTCTGTTGAATCCATGGCAATGGTGCGAACAGTATTTTCCCCGATGTGCTGCTGGCATTCGACCACCAGTTTTGATCCGTCCTTTTTTTTGATTTCCAGCGCATCGTGAATGCCGGGAAGTTCTCCGCCGGTTTTTTCAAATATGACATCCACAACAGGTCCGATTACCTGGGAAATTTTGCCCTTTAGCATGGCCATATCTTAATGTTTAAATAAAACCGAAAGACACAACTTAACGGACAAATTTAGTATTTTTGGCATAATTTTAACCAGCAAAGGACTATTTCCTTGAACATTTACCAAAACCATGAAAAAAACATTGATCATTGCCTTTGTTCTTTGCAGCTTTCCCGTTGCCGGAATGTATGCCCAGTTCACACATCCGGGAGCCGGTTTGTCATACGGATCAGAGGCTGAGGAACCGGGTATCAGCGCGTATGGCATCTATACGGTAAACCAACAAATCGATATTGTCCCCAACTTCACCTGGTTTCTGCCCCACAAAACCGATTACATGGGAGGATACCGGGATTTCTACTGGTGGAGCCTGAACATTGACGGTCATTACAATGCCCTGGAATGGGGAAAGATACAGGCATACGGACTCATGGGCCTCAATTTCACCAATGTTACGGAGGATTATGAATACCGGATACAAACACAGGTTTTTGAAGACCGCAATTCTGAAATGGAAGCAGGCCTTAATGTAGGCGTGGGTGGCAGTATCCGGCTGTCAGGCATGATCCATCCTTTTGCGGAGGCCAAATATACCTTCGGCATGGCAGGTCAATTCGCCGTGACCGCAGGGATTCTGATCAGAATCGCCCCGGACAGGGAGCCGGCCTCCGTCCCCGAAGAATAATCATCCGATAACATAATTCAGTCATGAGAATCCACACATTACCATTCGCCGGTTTGCTTATCGTTGTTCTTCTTACCGGCAAATTCCAAACATGTTCGGCACAGTTTAACCGGTACGGAGGCGGACTCAGTTTTACCACAGGTGTGGATGATCCAACGGCCAGAACCGGTAATCCCGGATTATTGGTCCGCGGTGTATATGAGATCAAGCGGAAGGTTTTTATTGTTCCCGGACTCACATTCTATATGCCCAAAACGGTTACCGACCAATTCAACAACAGCCGTACGACATGGTTCACAACATTTGACGTGGACGGTCAATATGCCATTGCCAAAGAAAAACAGTTGTTGTTTTATGCTATGGCAGGTTTCAATCTGACCAATCTCACCAATACGTTCAAAGGAGATAATCCTGCCTTTGAAAATGAATCCAATTTTGAACCCGGCTTTAATTTCGGTACCGGCATAGAAATGATCGTAGACAATGATTTCAATGCTTTTGCCCAGATCCGCTATACCGTTGGTTTATACGAACAACTGGTAATATCACTGGGTGCACATTACTACATTGAAACCAGGAGGTTCAGGAACTGGTAATTTGGGAGCAGGCAACCCGCCAGTTCCCGAAAAATAATATAATCGCGTTTCTCCCGGTTGTTGATATTACGACCTGCAGACAGGAAATTCTTCATAGGGGGGTGAATAATGAATTGTTCCCTGATCTGATTTTTTTTATATCTTTAACTACGCTTTGGGTGACCTGTCCGGCAGGTACGGCATCCGGAAAAAACAAACAAATCTTATCAATATGGGCAGTTTAGCTTTCATGTTCAAAAAGATCCCGAATACTTCGAAAATTGAATCCGAAGAAGCAGCGTTGATCAAGGAATATAATGACTTCAATGCATTCAGCGAATCGGATGATCTCAAGCATTATCTCGAGCTTGAGAAGGAAGTAAATTCACCTGAATTTTCTGACAGAAAAAAGGAAATCAAAGCACAAAAATTCAAGGATACGGAAGAATACCAAAAACTGAAAAAATATCAAGAGCTCAGGAAAGATAAAGAAATCAAGAATTACTATAAGGTCAAGGATTCACCGGAACTGGAATCGCTCAGGGAAATGGAGGGTTCAGATACGCTGAAAAGGTATCGTGAATTGTCGGAGTATGTGAATTCTGAAGCTTTCAGGGAAGAAAAAGAGTACATGAACAAGAAGGATTACAAAGAGTCGGATGCGCACAAAAAAGAAAAAGAATACCAGGAACTGAAAAAAATGCCCGGGATCAACAAATATTTCAAATTCAAACAATCCAGGAAATACGGGATTTTCAAAGTAGTGGAAGGATCAGAAAAGCTGGCAGAATATGAACAATTGAAAGACTTTGTCAATTCCGGCAAATTCAGCAAAACAAAGGAATACATGAAACTTCCCCCGAAGAAAAAGTATGAGCAATCGGAGGAATACAGGATGGAACAGGAATATTCGGAGCTCAAAAATTCGGAAAAGATCAAATGGTATTTCAAACTGAAAAAGAAAAATGATTTTGACATACTGGAAAGCAGGGAACTGACCTTTGAGGATGATTTCAGCAAGGGTAAACTGGATAGGAAAAAATGGATTACCCGGTATTTCTGGGGCGAGGTCCTGCTCAAGGACAATTATTCCCTGCCCGGGGACCGGCATTTTTATACCGATGGTAAAAACATGGAATTCAGGGAAGGGGTGCTTGGCATAATGACCAAACAGGAGAAAGCCCTGGGCAAAGTGTGGACCCCGATTTTAGGATTTACAGAACAGGAATATGATTATACATCCGGGCTGATCAGCACGGCCAGGTCATTGCGGCAGAAATACGGGCTTTTCAAGGCCAAAATCAAGATGAATTCCGTTCCCCTCAGGCAAGCCTTCTGGATGGCAGGGGACCGGATCATGCCCCACATCGATGTGGCCAAAATGGACGGAGGAAAGCTTCGTTTTGGCAGTTACTGGGGCAACATCGATGAGAAGAAAGGAGTAAACAAAAAACTTTCCAGGATCGGAGGTTCCAGATTTGCAGATGAATTTTTCATTTATGGCATTGAGTGGTCGCCCGAAAGAATAATCTGGAGCATCAACGGGGTTCCGGTGATGAAACAAACCGGTGATGTGCCCCAGGAAGAGATGTATGTTGCCATCAGCGCGGGAGTTACCCGCTCCCTCAGTGAATCACAGCTTCCTGCCGGAATGGAAATCGACTGGGTCAGGGTATACCGGAAAACAGAACCCAAGACCTGAAATCATTTCCGGAGAAGCACCAGCTCTTTTTTCCTCTCCCGGTCCCTAAAACGATAAAGGATATTTTCCTCTCCCGGCACATTTTCCCGGTGCGGATGAATTCAGGTTCACCCTTTCGGAAAACCTGTGATTTGCCTGTTTTTTCAAGCACGCGGCTTACTTCTTTTCTGTAATCGATCCCGGTGATCCGGGCATTGAAAGGAAGATAAACCAGGTTTACCGAAAATCGCAGACAACCATAGAAAAGCAGGAAATAGTATAGTCCGTATTGCGGAAATTTCCGCAACAGGAAACTGATCAGAACAGAAAAAAGAGCAAAAACCAGAGAAACCGGCAAAATATTCCTGAGTCCGGTTGTTGCCGGAATGAACGGCAATACCACAAATGCCAGTCCGGTTACCGGGATCAATATCCTGAACCCCCGGAGGCACCAATGATTGAATTTTTTGACTCTTCTGAGAAACGTAAAAAAACAATGGTTGACCAGAAGGGTCAGAAAAGATCGATCTCCCCGGCATTGCGTGGCTCTTCGGCTCTGAGGGCCAGAATGTCAAGGGAATAAAAATTACCCGCCAGGGTGGTGTGGTGAGGATGACCAGAATGATCAGATGTGTTTTTCAAAAGTAGCACATTTCATGAAACATGACAGGATTTGACTTATTGAACTCGATAGTATATATTTATTTATCAAATGTTTCGTATGCAGCATTTTTTACAAGTATCCATCTTAAAATCTCGATCATGAGCTTTTTTAGAATCATTGCCTGGATTTCCGGGATTGTGGCCGGACTCTTAATCCTTTTCGGAGCATTGTCATATGTACTGGGCACAACCATTCTGGGTGTAAACCATGCGGTGAATTTCTTTCATGTGGCCAACAGCCTGTTGCTGGTCAGCATTTGCACCCTGGTTTATGAGCAAATTGCCTGGAAAGAGAAGGAATAATCACTGAAATCTCCCGGGAAACCGGGGTATAGCCGCTTATTTCTTTTTTGTCTCTCCGGATTTTTTCCCGGAGGATTTGGTGGTTTTGGACCGCGTTTTTTCCTTTTTCTGGCCGGCTGCATTTTTTACATCCTTTTCAGCATCTTTTTTCGCTGCTGTTTTTGCTTTCCCCGTGCTGGTTTTGGCCGGCCCTTTTCCTTTTTCAGGCGGCTTTGCCTGTGATTTGGATTTGGTGTCTGCTGATTTGGATTTAGTGTCTGCTGACTTGGATTTAGTGTCTGCTGACTTGGATTTAGTGTCTGCTGATTTGGATTTAGTGTCTGCTGACTTGGATTTGGTGTCTGCTGACTTGGTTCTGGTTGCTGGTTGTTCTTTGGCTTTTTCCGGTTTCTTTTCTCCGGCCTTTCTGGCTTTCTTGGCAGGAGCTTTTTTCTCTGCTTGTTTTGGTTCAGCCTGGGCCTCTTCTTTGGCAGCAGTTTTCTCTGCCTTTTTTTCTTCTGTCTTTACTTTTTTGGGTGAAGCCTTCTCTGTTTTCTTTGCCTCCGGTCTGGTTCCTTTTTCAGCGGCTTTCTCTTCCTTTTTCTCTCCGGCTTTTACTTCTTTTAAGGGGGCTTTTTCCGGTGCTTTTTCTGCTTTTTTCCTGGCGGCTTCTTCGGCAGCCTTTCCGGCTTTTTCTTCCTCTGCTGCTTTTATTTTTGCCCTTTCAACAGCTTCTGCCGCCTTTTTCTCTTGACGGATTTGTTTATGTTCTTTGTCTTTTGTCTTTTTTCTCGGCCTGGAAATTCCATATGTTCCCCTGAATAATTTACCGCGACGTGTTCTGATGTCTCCTTTTCCCATGTTGATTATGATTTAAGGTTATGACCAGGTTATTTATAAAATGACCTCAAAATTATAAAAATTTATCGGACTGCGGTAAAACGGATTGTAATTAATTGAGTTGTATGTAAAAACCTTTATCTTTGTGCCCTGAAAAAATGATCTGAAAAACCGGCTCCATAGTTCAAGGGATAGAATAGCGGTTTCCTAAACCGTAGATCCAGGTTCGAGTCCTGGTGGAGCTACAAATACCCCCTGATTAGTAGGGGGTTTATTGTTATAAGTGTCTTATTCAGTGTCTTTATTCGGAAAATTGTACTTTTTTTAATTAAAAAACTTTTTCCTATGATTATCACTATTTTATCACCAGAAGCAGATTTTATTTTCAAAAATTTTGTCTTCTAACATACGAGATTTTCCCCTCTCATCACATTAACACGGAATTTCACGGTAATTCTAAACACGTAGTTTTCAAGAATAGGAAGCTCC